>NZ_FOFB01000006.1 GCF_900110645.1 Neolewinella agarilytica | reverse complement strand
GGGAAAAACTTCGCTTCGGTGTCAAGCACCAGCTAAACAAGCTCCTCCTCTGGCCGTCAAACTAGCTTAACTTCGTGGTACGCAAGGATACAAGCTAATCAAAAACGTAGTAAACAAAGTTTGATGCGTTTACCCTTGAGGTCTCCTCCCCCTAAGCCTTAAAAGTCGGTGCCACCGTCATCTCCCCGGTCACCGCTCTGGCTGCGCTTTGGCTTACCTTTCACCTGCCGCAGGCTGTACTGAAAGCCTACGTACAGGATACGGCTCTCCCGCTGAAACTCGCTGCTGGTCACCAGGCCATCAATCTCCGTGGAATAACCAAACTTGCGCTGGTTGAACACATCCGTCACCCGCAACGTAATGGCTCCGAGATCGTCCAGAATCGGCTTGCGGAAGCCAAGATCAAGGCCCTGGAAGCCGTTAAACTGTCCCTGAGCCGTAACGCCGGGGCTACGGTAATAGTAGGTAAACTGACTTTTGACATCCCACGGCAATTCGTAGGAGCCCTGCAGACGGGCGTCGAACTTGAAGCCATCAGCTTGTACGGTTCCCTCTTCGAGTGTTCCGTCAAGTTCCGTCCGGTATCCGTTGGCAGAGGCTGTCAGGTCCAGCTTCTTGGTTGGTCGGAAGGTACCGATCAGCTCCACACCGTAGTCGCGTCCGGAGTCCAGGTTGGCCCGGGTACCGATTTGAACACCGCCCGGCAGAGTTTCTGTCACCCGGGTCAGCAGATCAGATTTGGCGCGGTAATACACCCCACCGGTAAAGGTTCCGCGGCCCAGCCGCTGCTGTACATTAAGCTCGTAGCTATTGATGATTTCCGGCAGCAGGAAGGGATTACCCGTACGAAGGTTAAGTGGGTCTCCCCGGTCAACGAAGGGGTTCAGGTCGCGGTCTCTCGGGCGGTTAACACGGCGGGAGTAGCTGGCCTGAAGGGTGCTGTTCTCCGAAAGCGAATAGCCCAGGAAAACACTGGGGTATACTTTGAAATAATTATTCGTAAAGAGTTCACCGGTGGGTTCCACTAACTCACTGGTGGTGTACACCTGCTCAGCACGCAGACCGCCGCTGAAGGTAACTTTGTCCACCTTACCGCCAAAAGTAGCGTAGACGGCGTGGACGTCCTCGTCGTAAAGGAATCGGTTACTGTTAGAATCGACCTTATAGAAGGCCCCCAGGTCTTCGTCGAAAACATTGAAATCGGCCACATTATCCAGTCGCTGCAGCGTAGATCTCCATCCAGCTTCCAACTTGAAGTCTTCTCCGATCTGCTGAGAATAATCAATTTGGCCGAGGTACTGCTTGCTTCCGTTAACGGAAGGGCTGTTCTGGCGGTTACCCCCGAGGTCGAGGCCAGTGTCCGAGAAGATAAATTCTTCGTAGTTCTCTACTTCTTCCCGGCTGCTTTCACTCATCTGCAGGCTGGCGGAAAGGCTGCGTCCCGGCTTGGCAAAGGTGGTTTGGTAATCCATGCGGACTTCGTAGTTGTTGTCCGTCTGTGGTTCGGCTTCGTTGCGGAAACTTGTCCGTTCTAATTCGCCGGCATCGTTAAAAAAGTCTGTCGTCCGCAGGTTAGTGCTTTCTCCCTCTCCCCAACGGTAGCTGCCGCTCAGTGCCAGGCTACCCCGCTTGCTGAGTTCATATTCTGTACCGAGGTTAAAGCCCTGCCGCTGGCTCTGCCGCAGTCCGTCAAAGGTAAAATAGCGACTGTAAGAAGTATCAGCGAAAGTGGCTGATTGCTCCCGGAAGCCCCGGAAGTACCGCTCATCATAACGACCATTGACCCCAAGAGTCGAGTTGAAGCGTCCTTTACGCCAGTTCAAATCCACGCTACCGTCAAATTTATTTCCCGTACCTGCATTGAGGTTAACCGTGGCGTTGAAGCCGTCTTCGCGCTTTTGCTTCAGGACGATATTAACGAGGCCGGCGGTTCCCTCAGGATCAAACTGCGCACCAGGGTTCGTAAGTACTTCTATCCGCTCGATGTTAGACGCCGTAAGGGTTTGCAAAAAGCCCTCCTGTTGCGTGAGCGCGCTGGGTTTACCGTTGATCAAAAAACGAACGCCCTCACTACCACGAAGGGATACATTTCCTTCCAGATCCACCGTAATACTGGGAATCTCCCGCAGCAGGTCTTCTCCGTTGCCGCCGGCGGCGGCGATGGATTTCTCCACGTTGAAAACTTTGCGGTCCAGGCCCAGCTCCATCACGGCCCGTTCAGCGGTAACGGTAATTTCTTCCAAATCGTTGCCCCCTTCACTCAGGGCAATGGCCGGTAACTCCATCGGCTCTTTATCATCCGTCAGGGTTATCTGTTGGCTTTGGGCTGCATAGCCAAGGAAACTGGCCTCCAGGCGATAGGTGCCGGCGGCCAGGTCACGAATCTCATAGCGCCCGTCCAGATCACTGCTGGTGCCTTTTATCAGCTTTTGGTTACTATCGTAAATACTTACATTAGCGAAGCTTAAGGGTTCACCAGAAGTAGCATCGGTAAGAGTGCCTTTTACTCCCTGGGCGCGGACGCTGGTAAAGAGAAGGGTTAAGAAGCAGAGGAAGAGAAATCGTTGCATAATTTAATTGGGGTTACTGCACGAAGAAAAAGATGCCGTGCTTTTATGCTTACAAACTTCGGAGCTTTTACCAGGCACTATGAGCATTATCTACCGCTGGGAGAAATAGATCGACAGATCGGCATTCCCCCCGAAAACATTTGATACCATCCAAAAACAGCTAACGGTAGATCGAAAAGGGCTAACGGTAGAAGCAAGCCGCAGTCTGCCGGTATCTCCCTTACCTTTAGTTGTAATAAAGCTTTCATCTTTTCACTGCCGCAGGCAGTTTTTGCCAATGTCAAACTTCTTTCAGCGAAATAAGAAGCCCCTGTTACACGTCGGATTCTGGGCGATGTACGCTTCCTACTTCTTCTACAACATCAGCTATGGCCGGCGGGGAGAACCCGATTGGGAACACGTAATTCCTGACTTTCTGTTCCACATCATTTCGCTGTTGATCATTAGTTACATCAACTATTTTTATTTCCTGCCCCGCTTACTGAAAGGACAAAAAGTCGGGCGTTACCTGATAACCTTCGTTCCAGTTTTCCTCGTTTTCTCCTTCTTGATTTTACTGGGAAAACAATACCTCATCGATGGTTTCACCCATGAGGATGACTGGGTCTATTCCATACGCTTCGGCCTCAACGTTTACATGGCTGCATTTTTCGTGACGGCTTTTGTGGGGCTATTAAAATTTGTAGAAGACTACTTTGAGCTCGAAACCCGAAGCCGGGAGTTGGAAAACCGCCAACTAACCTCAGAGCTACGCTTTCTCAAGGCACAGGTCAACCCTCACTTTCTGTTTAATACTCTCAATAATCTCTATTTCCTGGCGATCAATAAATCCGACCAGACACCGGAGGTTATCGCCAAGCTATCGGGAATGATGCGTTACATGATTCATGAGAGTAATACAGAAATGGTCCCGCTCAGAAAGGAGGTAGAATACATAGAAAATTACCTGGATCTGGAACGGCTTCGCCTCAACGAGGATGTACCCATCACCTTTGAGGTAAACGGTGCTATTGATGGCGTTCGCATTACCCCAATGGTGTTAATCACTTTTTTAGAGAATGCCTTTAAACACGGTATCGGAAACACCCGGGGAGACTCCTGGATCACCGTTAACCTGTTGATTGTTGAAGGCTTATTGCAATACACCGTAACAAACAGCATCGTTGCACAAACGGACAAGACCGTCCGGGAGGCTTCCGGCTTGGGGCTCTCAAATGTCCGTCGCCGTCTGGAGCTGAGTTACCCCGAACCCGATCAATACACGCTGGAAGCAACGGAAGACGAAGAGCGGTATCGCGTCAAACTCACAATCAAACTGTAATGACCCTTAGCTGCCTAATCGTAGAAGACGAGCCCATGGCCCGGAAACTGCTTACTCAGTACGTAGAAAAAGCGCCCGGCCTGGAGTTACTCGATGCGTTGTCCAGTCCGCTGGCAGCCCTGGAATTTCTGAAAGAGCATTCCCCCGATGTACTGTTCCTCGACGTACAGATGCCCGAGATTACCGGCATCGGTCTGCTCAAAATTTTGCAGAAAAAACCCCTGGTCGTCCTTACCACAGCCTATTCAGAATACGCCATTGAAAGCTACGAGCTGGACGTAACGGATTACCTGCTCAAGCCCATCACATTCGAGCGTTTCTTAAAGTGCGTGGAAAAACTACACCAGGCAAAAGGACACGCCCTGCCTGCCTCTGCTTCTTTAACTCCCTCTGCACCTGCGGGTCCCGCCAAATCTGCCGAAGTGCCCGCACCTGAAGGCACGATGTCAGAATATCTTTTCGTCAAAGATGGCACCAAATCCGTCCGGGTAAATTTTGCGGACATTCAGTACATAGAAGGCATGAAAGACTACGTTCGGATTCATACCCCGAACAAGAAAATCACGACACTGCAGAGCTTGAAAAAGCTGACCAACCTACTCCCTTCCAAGGATTTTATTCGCGTGCATCATTCTTACATTGTGGCCATGAAGTGGGTGGAAGAAGTACACCGGGACGAAGTACTCGTTGGTGGTACGCTGGTGCCCGTGAGCGATACTTACCGGGGAGACTTCAAAAAAATGGTGGATGATCGCTTGTTGAAATGAGCAGGCAATGTTGGATTGGCTCCCCCACTGCCTTCATTGGGAGGGAAGGGATTGCCCAACCTGACTACCACTTTGCTTTAATTCCCGGAGCGTAAGGAAAGGTAAGCCCTTCATAATATTCCAGAGAATGAGTTGGCTTTTCCAGCTCTGCGGGAACGGGCATTCCGGAGAAAGACTGAAAATAGGCCAGGCAGGCATCCCGCCACCACTTAGCTTCCTTCTCCTGGATTTCAAGGTGCATTCGTACACTTTCGTAGCGCTCCTGATCTAGCCGGCCAGACAGCGATTTCCAGTTTTTCAGCATTTCCCCCACTTTCGTAGCGCCTGCGTGATACGAATAGCAAAGTTCCGCCCAAAGCGTATTGCCCGAAGGTAGTTTATGATCCCACGGTAAATGGTGATACCACAGTAAAAAAGCTGGCGGGCAGCTGTCCGGGCTTTCGTACCTGGCAGCAAACCTGCTGGTGTACTGCTCTAAGGCATCGCTTCCTGTTTTGGTACGGTCAAAGCCCACCCCTTCAGCATCTGCTTTGTGGTAATAGACGGATGTCCAGTCTGCCCGGGGCATATCCTTTATCCACGGCCCGGGGCCGTAATGATGATCCGGCCCCATAATGTGATGCAGGCCCAGAGGTGTCATGTAATTAACGCAGGCTTCATGGGAGACGGCAAGCAAATTCTGGGCGGTTTCCTGTACGGTCGGGCTGTTGGGGAAGGTCATTTGCGACCATTCCCGAAAGTAATCTTCTGCCTTCCCTGTTGGATTCCAGGCCAGTCGCCCGAAGGTATACCAGTCTGCCTGTCCGAATAGGTTGCCGGTCCAATTACGTGCCGTACCGATATTGGCCACTCCGGCCATTGCCGTCAAGCGATCGTCGCCATAAGCGGAACCGTCGATGATATCCGCCACTCTTGTTCCGGGGCCTTCTGCGTAAGTATCAGTCTGCAGGACCTCCTCGTACATTTTTCCCAGTCCTACCAGGTGCGTCCCCTGCCCGAGGTATTCTTTGGTGATCTGGAACTCCATCGCCAGCGGGGTGTGGGGCATACTCCCGAACAAGGGGTGCACCGGCTCACGGGGCTGAAAATCGATGGGTCCGTTTTTCACCTGCACCATTACATTATCCCGGAATTTTCCGTCAAGCGGCACGAACTCATCATAAGCCTGTTTGGCCCGGTCCACGGGTTCTTCGTTGCTGTACACAAAAGCCCGCCACATAACAATACCGCCATGGGGAGCTAACGCATCCGCCAGCAGGTTAGCCCCCTGGGCATGGGTACGACCATATTCCCGCGGCCCGGGCTGTCCTTCAGAGTTTGCTTTAACGACAAAGCCCCCAAAGTCAGGGATCAGTGCATAGATTTCGCTGGCTTTATCCTGCCACCATTTTTTCACGGCAGCGTCTTCGGGGTCGGCGGTAGGCAATCCGCCCAGTTCTATAGGAGCACTAAAGCGGGCCGTCAGGTAAATTCTGATGCCATAAGGCCGGAACACCTCCGCCAACGCAGCGGCTTTTTGCAGATAATCCCGCCGAAAAACGATCGCCTTGGCATTAACGTTTGTCACTACAGCTCCATTGATCCCGATGGAGGCATTAGCCCGGGCATAATCGGTGTAACGAGGGTCGAGGTAATGGGGCAACTGGTGCCAGTTCCAAATGGAAAAACCCGCGTAACCACGCTCGACGGTACCGTCCAGGTTATCCCAGTGATTAAGCAGGCGATTTTTCACCCGGGGCCCATCCAGCAGGTGCAGATCATCCAGTGGCCGTCCCCGTTGCAGGTAGCGCAGGAAGGCAAACGCCCCGTAGAGGGCTCCGCGATCATCCTTTCCGGCAATGTAGAATTGTTTTCCCTGCCCGATCAATGCGTAGCCCCCGTCAGGCAGGCTGGCCTGTTCTTCAGCGGAAAGAAGCCCATCCAGAGATGTGGAGCGGCCCAGCACGCCCAGAATAAGACCTTTGGCGGGAGCGGCGGCGGTACTTTCTACTCCGTGGCCCAGCAACCCACTAAGCCCCAGAAGTAACTCTTCTTCCGCTGCACACAGCTGAGGGCTATCGCCCTCCCGAAATACCCGGGGCAACGCTTTGGCGTAGGATTTCCGTAGGGGACTGTCCGCTATTTCGTCATAGCGGAGCCAGAGGCGATAGCCATCATCAGCACCAAGTGGCCCTGTAATCAGCAGCAAAAATATTGTGAGGGAAAATACAGGAGTCAATCGCATGATCGGAAATAAAAGACGGGTGGCAAAATGTTCGGCGGACACGGTGAGTGGAAAAGAACAATGGCGTAAAAAACAATCGCTGCAACGCTCTGAAGAGCAGTTTCCGGCACTGCGACTTCCTCAAGATCGATGATAGCAAATCTCTTACCGTCAGTAGTCAGCCCCGGGCTGCCAGGGGCCATACACTGCATCCCGAAATGCTTTGTGCAAGCCAATTTGATCGTAAGGGAAAAGCTGTACGAAAAGAACAGCGGTTAATTCATTTGCGGGGTCTACCCAGAAAAGGGTGCTGGCCGCTCCGTCCCAAAAGAATTCCCCTACCCTGCCGTTGTTTTCTTCCGCCGTGGCGGGCGGCCGCATTCTGACGGCAAAGTCAATCCCAAAGCCCACCTGCCCCTTACCGGGTAGCCAGATGCGCTCGGTCACCGAATCCGCCAGGTGGTTAGTAGCCATGAGGCGGACCGTTTCCGGCCGTAAGATGGAGCGGCCTTCGTGGGTGCCATCGTTGACCAGCATTCGGGCGAAGGTCATATAGTCATCGAGAGTGGAAGTAAGCCCCCAACCGCCCGGCGTCAGCATCTGCTCGTTGATATTAAAGGCATGGGCCTCCTCGTCAGGCAGCTGCGTCAGCGTCCCATCCTCCTGCCGACGATAGACGGCGGACATTCTGGGGCGATCACCTTCTGGCACGAAATAGCGGGTTTCTTCCATTCCCAGCGGGTCAAGGACATGCTCCCGCAGGTATTCGTCGAAGGGCTGTCCGGAGATTCGCTCCACCAGCAGCGCCTGCATATCAACCGAAGGTCCGTACTCCCATTGTTCCCCCGGGTGAAAGAGCAGGGGAATAGTGGCCAGTTTTTCGGCCAGCCCGCTAAGCGTATGATCATAAGCCCTTGTTGCAGCAGCCTCCCAAAGCGGGCGCAGTGCCGGTGTATCTCCTCCGTTATAAAAGCCTGCGGTATGGCGGGTAAGATCCCGGATGGTCATGGCTCGTTTCGGGGCTACGGTCTTCACTTCTCCGGCAGCATTCACGCCATCAAAGACGCGTACGCCGGCAAGTTCCGGAATGAAATCGGCGACGGGGTCATCCAGAAAAAAGCGGCCTTCCTCGTGCAGCAGCATCAGCGCCGTGGCGGTCAGCGGCTTAGTCATGGAGTAGATCTGAGCGATGGTGTTCCGGGCCATGGGGACCTGCCCGTTGCGATCGGCGAATCCCGCCGCGCCGAAATACACCTCTTCTCCCTTTTCGTAGACCAGGGCCGAGATACCCGCCACGCCGCCAGGTTTCGTGAATTCGGCGAGCATTGTTTCCAGCCGCTGCCGGGCAGCGGTGTCTACGACCGGCTTCCGTTGCCAGCTCTTCCTGGCTAGCGACAATGTTTTGCGAATGCCCTCGCGGGAGGGCAAATCATCCCCCTCATACTCAATACCCAACCAGCCATCGTAGTCCGTTGCGTGCAGAATATCGAACAGGACACTATAGTCCATATCCGGCTCCTTACCCGCCGCGTCAAAGTTGAAGGCCTTCACACTCACACCAGCGGCGTAGGGCATCAGCTCCAACATTCCCTGATAGCGGTTATAGCGATCTGTGCAGGGCGCTCCCCAGAGCAGGCCACCGACCCGGTTAACGCACCAGTTATCGAAGTCAGCCAGACTGCCCACTTCCACATCCTCTAATTGATAGAGCAGGTCCGCCAGCCACGCCCCGTTGTTGGAGATGCCTCCGTGGTTTTCGATGATGATGCGAACGCCAAGTTCCTGCGCCTGCTGCGCTAAGGTTCGGATGGACTGCTGGCAGGCCGCCTTAACTTCTTCCGGGGATCCGTCTCCGTGAGCATTGACCCGGATCATAGGACAGCCGATGCGGCGGGCTGCCTTAACCCACTTCAGGTGGGCGGTAATAGCTTCTTCTCTTTCCGTTGCGTTGGACGCCCCGAGGTCACCGGCTCCGTCTACCAGAATGATGACATTCTCTACGGCGGCGGCCGCCGCCGCCGCTTTCAGGCTATCCAGAAAGGCCGTATCCTCCACTTTGTCCTGAAAAAACTGACTGACGTATTCCACGCCACCGAAGCCCAGTGCGGCCGCCGCGTCGATAAAATCAAAAGTGTTCATTTCTCCTGCGAAGAGCTCTCGGTTGAAAGACCATTGCCCGAGGGAGAAACTGAGCGTATCGGGAAGCGCCACTACTTCATCACCGGGCGCTTCTGCAATCGATAGCACTGATTCTGAACAACTTAGCAGGCCGAATAAAAAAAGGAAAACTGGAAACAGAAGTATTTTTTGCATGGTAAACAAATGTATGGTTTAGCCGGTAAAGCAGGCGAATAAATTTCTTCGGCTCCCAAGTCTCTCCTTTCTATGCTGCCGACCCGAGGGAAAACAGCTGCCACATTACGGTACTCTCAGGCTCGCCTGGCAACTGTACTTTGGCTGTGCCCGGCCTATGCGGCAGCTCCGTTGGCAGCGCTCTCAACATTCCTTACTGCACTGATCAGACGCTCTTTTCAGTAGCCGGACCGATAATTTCCCCATTACAATCCATTGCTTTTCTTTCCGCTGTTTTTCCTTTCCCCCAGAAGAGTATATTGCATTACGCCGGCGGTTCATTGTCGGCAACTTACTGCTCCTTTCGACTGCTAATAAACGATCATGCAAAAAAAAATCACCCTGCTTTTATTACTGGCTTTTTCTTGCCAGCTTTTCGCTCAGACCGTTACCATAAAGGCCAGACCAAGCGATGCGGCTCCCCACATCAGCAAGCATATTTACGGTCACTTCGCCGAACACCTTGGTCGCTGCATTTATGATGGCTTCTACGTAGGAGAGGACAGCAAGCTGCCCAATACCGTTGGGGTAAGGAATGATATTATTGAAGCACTCCGGGCTCTCAAAATTCCGAACCTCCGCTGGCCGGGGGGGTGCTTCGCGGACACCTACCATTGGAAAGACGGCATCGGCCCGAAGGAAAATCGCCCTACTATCGTCAATCAGTGGTGGGGAGGCAGCACAGAAGACAACAGCTTCGGCACCCACGACTTTCTCAACCTTTGTGAGTTGCTCGACACGGAACCCTACCTTTCTGCCAATGTTGGCAGCGGCACGGTGCGCGAAACCGAAGAATGGCTACAGTATACCACCCACGATGGCATCAGCCCGATGGCTGATCTTCGCCGCAGCAATGGCCGGGAGCAACCCTGGCGCGTCCGCTACTGGGGCGTTGGCAACGAGGCCTGGGGCTGCGGTGGCAATATGACGGCGGAATACTACGCCAACATCTACCGGCAGTTCGCCACTTACATGCGCGATTGGAACCTACAGGATGATACGCCCGTCTTCCGCATCGCTTCCGGTGCTTCTGGTGATGATTACCAATGGACGGAGACTCTGATGAAAAACATCAAACCAGACCTGGTCGAAGCCCTTGCCCTGCACCATTACGCCGTAACGGACTGGTCAGACAAAGGGCCTTCCGTCAGCTTCGACGAAACGCAGTATTTCGGCACAATGCGCGAAGCACTGAAAATGGAGGAATTCGTAGTGAAGCATGCAGCCATTATGGATCGCTATGACCCCGAAAAGAAAATTGCGCTCTTTGTAGACGAATGGGGTGGTTGGTACGACACAGAACCCGCTTATGAGGCCGGTGTGCTGTATCAGCAAAATACGATGCGCGATGCTATGATTGCCGGCACCACCCTCAACACTTTTAACAATCATGCTGACCGGGTGAAGATGGCCAATCTGGCACAAACTGTTAATGTACTGCAGGCCGTCATCCTCACCGATGCGGAAAAAATGCTGCTCACGCCTACCTATCACGTCATGAAAATGTACGCTGTTCATCAGGACGCTACGCTGATTCCTTTATCTTTCGATTCTCCGAAATATACCCTCGGAGACGAACAACTCCCGGCCATCTCAGCCTCCGCTTCGCGGGATTCTTCCGGTAAAGTTCATTTCTCCCTGGTCAATATTGATGCAAGAAAGTCTCATACCATCAAGATAGAAGCAGCAGCCCTGCAACTCAGTAAGCTGAGTGGTGAAATACTCTCGTCAGCAGCCATTCAAGACTACAACGACTTTGACACTCCAGGGAAGATCAGCACAGAAACTTTCCGGGGGGCAAGCCTCCGTCAGGGAACAATCAGTCTGGAAATTCCTCCCTTCTCTGTCATCGTTTTAAAGGGAGAATAGGTGTGGCCAGGCCAACTACTCAAACCCAATTTCCTTCAGCCCTTTATGGCTGATGGCAATTGCCTCGAGCGCTGTATGGTTGAAACACATATCCTGTTCCACGAGGTAAAATTCCATGCCTGACTTTTCTTTAGCAGCCAGGATGCGCTTAAAGTCGATGTTCCCTTCGCCGACGGGCGCAAAGCGGCCCTGGTCGTCCATATCCTTCACGTGCCAGGCGATAAAACGACCCGGGGCCTTGTCGAAGTAAGCGACCGGATCAGCCCCCGCCTTGGTGACCCAGTAAAGGTCCATCTGAAAGTTGAGCTTTTCGGGGTCAGAGTTTTCGATAAAATAATCGATCGCAACCTGGCCGTCGGCATCAGGCTTAAACTCGAAATCGTGGTTGTGGTACAGGCATTTCAGGCCTCCGGCGGCTACTTTGTCGGCAATAGCATTGATGTTAGCCATCACCGTTTCCATGGGTTGGTTCATGCTCAATATCCGGGTAGCCGGGTCGAAAGAAAAGGCGCCCATAGGCGGTACGGGGATGACGAGGTACTGAAAACCGGCCTCTTTCAGATCCGCCACCACCTTGTCGGTGCTTTCAATGGTGATATCTCCATGATGAGAGCTAATGGGCGTCAGGCCCACTTCCGCCAGGTAATTTTTGAACTCCGTAGGCGTCATTCCGTAGAACTTCCCATCTTTATAGCCAGCAGCTTCTACGTATTTGTAGCCGAGATCAGCGACTTCCTTCAGCACCCCCTTCGGGTCTCCAGCCAGAGTATCGCGCAGCGTGTAGAGGGCTAGTCCGCCAAAATCCAGATCCGCCTCCATTTCCGGAAGGGCATCGGTGGCTGCATCAACGGCGTCCTCCATTTTTCCGCCGCAGGCAGAAAGGACAAACAGTAATAGAAAGAGTGGTAAAATTTGCTTGATCGAAGTCATGAAGTAGAAGATAATGCGGGCGCGGCCGCCGGTGCAATGGATGGTTTAAGGGGAGCAATGTAAGGAGATTGGGGCTTTTACTACAGTCATTGAAGAATGAAGGTAGGGCAATTGCAAGCCCGAAACCCAACGCCCAACCCGCAGCCTGATGGTAAGCCCTCTGCAAAAGTTACAGCAACAACCCCTGATATCGATCAGCAACCGTAAATTGTGTTGTTAGCTACAAGCGAAAAAGAGGCCGTGAATTATTCACTGTTTTCAAACACTCCACTATGCTTACCATCTCTTCCAAAGAAATGCAAGATGTACTCCAGGCCCTGTTTAAAAAGTATGGGTTTACCGATAGCCGGGCCCATTTACTGGCCGAGGTCCACACACAGAACACGCTATTTGGCGTAAACTCGCATGGAATTAACCGAGTACCACGCTTTCTTGACTATGTAAAAAAAGGAGTGGTTAAAATTGACGCAAAAGCCGAAAAAATAGCCGAATTTGGGAATATTGAAAGGTGGGACGGGCATCAGGGACCGGGAGTTCTTAACGCCATTAAATGCACCAACCGGGCTATAGAGCTCGCCAAAAGCAGCGGAATGGGATTAGTAGCTCTTCGAAACACCAATCATTGGATGAGAGGAGGTTATTACGGCTGGCAAGCGGCTAATCAAGGATGCATTGCTATTTTATTTACCAACACCCAACCCAACATGCCTGCATGGGGCGCAAAAGAAAGTCGAATCGGCAACAACCCTTTTGTCGTATCGATCCCAAGAAAAGAAGGTCACATTGTATTAGATATGGCGCTGTCACAATTCTCCTTCGGTAAAATAAATGAATACAAACTGCAAGGAGAGCAACTCCCCTTTGCCGGTGGCTGGGATGAAGAGAATAAGCTTTCACGTGACCCGGAAAAAATCCTTAAAAAAGAACGCGGGCTTCCGATTGGATACTGGAAAGGGTCAGCTTTCTCTATAGTGCTGGACATGCTGGCAACCTTGTTGTCAGCAGGAAATTCTACTTATAGAATTGGACAAAAGAAATATGAAACAGCCATTTCGCAGGTATACCTTTGTATCTACCCTGAAGTTTTTCCTGACAAAGAATTACAGCACTCACTAATCAATGAAATAATTGATTACACTCATGATGCACCCCCAATGGAAGCGGGAAAAAGAACTTATTACCCCGGAGAGCAGTCAGCAAATGCCAGAAAGCAGAACACTCAAAATGGCATGAAAATCAGTAAAGAAATCTGGCAGAACATCCTTACCCTAATAGAGGAATAGTAAAGTTGCCAAAAATATAGAAATACTCCTCCTATGAACGAGTTCAGCGATTATCATTCAAGCCTGCCCAACGAAGATTTAGTCAGCATTGCCTATTTCGACAAAAGAAAAACAAAAAAGGAAGCGAGACTGTCCGCTAAATCGGTTCTACAGAAAAGAGCTGTATCCACTTATCAAATCGAGGTCTTAAAAAAGACAATAAGAGAGAGAAAACAAGAAGAGCGAAAACGAAAACTAAAAGATAAAAATGAAAAATACGGGCTTCTGGATTTCATTCTGGACGTATTCTTACTAAGCTAAAAAACAACTAATAAAGGTCTCACACTGGCGCACTACGGCAGCTGCCCTAATACACACTAACATAAATGAACCCACTAGGCCTGATCGGAGGAACCTCCTGGCATTCCACCATCGAGTATTACCGATACATCAACCAGCACGTCAATGATCACTTTGGCAACAATACCAATCCGCCTTTACTGGTGTTTACCCTCAACCACTTTTTGATCCGCCAATACCAGTTGTCGGGCAATTGGGAAGGAATAGCCGCCTTAGTGGTCGAAGGAGCAAAGAGCCTTGAACGAGCCGGAGCGGAGCAGGTGATGCTTTGTGCCAATACTCAGCATAAAGTCTGTAATCTGGTAGAGCGCGAAATCAACGTTCCCATACTCCACATCGCAGACGCAACGGCAGAGGCCATTAAGCGGCAGCAGCTTCAACAGGTTTGCTTCATCGGGACGAAATACTCGATGAAGGAGACTTTTATCACTCAACGAATTCAAGACCACGGCATCCGGGTATTGACACCTGAGCGGGAGGAGATCATCGAAGAGCTGCATCGAATCATTCAGGAAGAGCTAACCTTCGGAAAAGTCGTCCCTGCCTCAAAGGAATTCGTTATCCGTACTATTCAATCTCTGGTGGGCCTTGGTTGCGAAGGGGTCATCCTGGGCTGTACGGAATTCCCTTTAATGATCGACGACCGAGATCTGTCTGTCCCCATTTTTAATACCACGCAAATTCATGCGCTGGCTGGCGCACAGTTCATTTTGCAGGAATAGACCCGGAGAAATCAGGCCAGGGCCCTCAGGAATCTAATCAACAACTAACACAGGCACAATTCGGGCATTTGATTACACACTGAACTCCGTTTGAGCTAACAACTCCCCCCAAACAGCCGTATCTTATCCTCTAATCAACTCCCGCCCATCAATAGAAGTACCCATGGAAAACGCCACCTCAACCGAAACAATGAGTAGCGATCGCATCAAGCTACCCTTTCAGTTCAACGCCGACAAGATGCTGGCGGAAGTCCGGAAAATGAATCTCCAGAATTTCACCTACTACAACGTTATCCAATTAAGAGGACCGGCACACTTAGTCGACAGCTCTCTGCCTTTTCCTCCACCTGCGGACGATTATGCGGATGGCACCTGGACAGACTGGCTAGACACCAGTGACCTGAAACAATCGCCCTATCTTCAGGAGGTCGTCGACTTTTTCAAAGAACACATCACCGTCAACCTGATCCGCCTGCTCCGGCTCGAGCCAGGGGCTGAAGTGAAGGAACACTGCGACCCTACACTCGGAATCCACATTGAGCGATCAATGGTCCGGCTAACAATTCCCATCCTCAGCAACGACGATGTTCACTTTATCCTGAATGGCAAAGAAGTGCCACTTAAGCCAGGAGATTGCTGGTACCTTCGGCTAACGGACCCACACAAAGTGCTGAACCAAAGCGCTGAAGAACGTATCAACCTCACCATCGATGTCATTCCTAATGACTGGTTAAGAAACCTGCTGGCGGGCCAATAGCTTGTACTGATGGTTTAACTAAACGGCTAATACACCTCCCCACCTCTCCACACAAAATTCATAGATAACAGAGTTTCGCTCACTTTACGGGCTTACGATTAACGGTGTGATCGGCTTCCAGCCGCGCTACCGGTAATTTTCGCCGCGCGTGCGGAGCACGCTTCGGCCGGTCGCACGCGGAGCGCGCGTACGCCAATCAAAATGCCCGGACCACACAAAGTGATCCGGGCATTTCTCCAAAAATCGGTGGCGGTCAACCTGCAACCTTGCAACCCGCAATCTGCAACTCGCAACCTGCAACCTGCAACCTGCAACCTAGAAATCCTTAAGCTTCCGCTTAGTAGCTTCTACTTTGTCGATCTGGTCTTCGATTTCCTTGTTCTTGCTGCCTTGCGCATCGAGGTTACGCTCAATGGCCGCCCGGGCCTCTTCGATGGCACGCTCAGCATCAACGATGTCTTTTTCGAACTTCTCCTTTTCCTTACGGAGTTTATCGAGGTCCTTTTCGAGGTCTTTCAGCGCGTCCTCTTCGTCTTCGATGTCCATCTTGATCTGCTCGCGGCTAACGGCCAGCGCGAAGTTCATCAGCATTTTTTCCGCTTCGAGGTAGCGGCGACGGTCCAGCTCGGGGCTGATGTAGCCATCGGGTGTGGCAATCCAGATAGTAAGCTCGCTGCCGGTTCCGGAGGAAGCCACTTTACTGTACATGTCTACTTTACCGCCCGCACTTACGCCGGGGATAGAAAAGTTGAGGGCCGCCATTTCGTCTTTGGTTTTCTTGACCTTCTTGGTCTTGACGTCGTAGTTTTCCTTGACCCAGTCTGGCCAGAGTTTGGAGACCATCTTGTCATCAGCACCGGGTAGTTCCAGAATGATACC
This sequence comes from Neolewinella agarilytica, assembly GCF_900110645.1. Classification (GTDB taxonomy): domain Bacteria; phylum Bacteroidota; class Bacteroidia; order Chitinophagales; family Saprospiraceae; genus Neolewinella; species Neolewinella agarilytica. The sequence continues at coordinate 235,665 of NZ_FOFB01000006.1, read as the reverse complement.
ATCGTTGGAGCCACGGCTCATAGCCATACGTTCCGTGCTAACCTGAGCGGTGAGCACCTGGCTGCCGGCCAAAACCAGCATCACGAGGAAGCTCAGAGAAAAAAGTAAATCCTTCATTTTCATAATAGGTTGGTTGAGGTATTAGACGCTGGGGAATTTTATGGTCACAAAAGTAAAGTTAAGGACGCCGGGGCGCAGGTGCAATGAGCAGGTTACGGGTTGCAAGGTGCAGGTTACAAGGTGAGACTTGCAACCTGCCCCCTGCAACTTGGCCCTACAGTGCAATCGGAGCCCCCAACAGCTTATCCGGAATCCCAAAGCCATTCACCAACGCCCCGGCCTCCGGCCGGAGTTCAGCACATAGTACATCCACTGCTTTACGGATCGCCTTAGATTTGTTTCCCGCGATGTAATCACTTTCCAGATACCAGCCACGGTGCCCCTCAATGGTGTGCAGCGCGTAGAGCTGTACACACTTTTTCAGGACCGCGTAAGTGGGATGGTTTTTGCCCAGCGCATCAACCCGTTCGAGACTTTTTTCCAACACCAGGGCTTCCACGTAGGCTTCCGCCGCTTCGATCATATGCGTCTGGCAGCGAAGGCCGGCTTCGTAAGAGTTCATGCCACCTTTAATGTAGGCCTGCAACCGCTGCGCCAGTGTACTGGTAAGCCGGCGGGAACGAAACTCGAAAGCCGACTGATAGAACGCGCGGGAGGTAAGATGCTCCCGGTCCGTCTGCCGGATAGAGATCGGGTTTTGTTCCGTGACGATGGTCGTCATCCTGCGGCCCATGTACTTCAGGACGGCAAAGTTGCCGTCCTCCTTAAAGGATTTTTTAAAGTCGGAGAGCAATGATTTGGCCACCAACTGCATCAGTACCGTATTGTCCCCTTCGAAGGTGGTGAAGATGTCGCTGTCCGCCTTCAGGTCCGCAAAGCGGTTTTCCCGCAGATAGCCTTTACCACCCGTCGCCTCGCGGCACTCCTGAATGGCAGCGGTGGTAAACCAGGTAGCGTAAGACTTCAGCCCCGCCGCCATCGCTTCGATCTCCCGCATGTCTTCTTCGCTGCGGTTAACGTAGCGCTCGAGCAAATAATCAAGGCCAAACTGTGTAGCATACGCTTTTGCCACCAACGGAATCAGTCGGCGTTGCTGGTTCGGATAATCCAGAATAATCGTTTCTGCCTTCAGCGGGTCGGCGGCAAACTGACGGCGACGCAGGCCGTAGCGCACGGCAATAGCCAGGGCCGATTTCGCCGCACTCATGCCCGCACGGGGCACACAGACGCGGCCGCCGACCAGCGTGCCCAGCATCGTGAAAAAGCGGCGGCTCGGGTTCTCGATCTCACTGTGGTAAGTTCCTTCGGCGGAGATCCCACCGAATTTGTCCAGCAGGTTTTCTACCGGAACGCGGACACGGGTAAACCAGATACGGCCATTATCTACGCCGTTCAGGCCAAGCTTATAACCATTGTCTTCGACCCGGATACCAGGCAGCGTGTTATGCTCTGCGTCCCGCAGGGGCACAACAACGGCATGAACGCCCTTACTTTCACCGCCAACAATCAACTGGCAGAAGACGGCTGCCATCTTACTGTGCATAGCGTTACCGATGTATTCCTTTCCGGCACCGACACTGGGGCTGTGGACGATGAGTTCCTTCGTATCGTGATCATAAACCGCCGTGGTTTCCAGACCACGGACGTTGGAGCCATGTCCCGTTTCCGTCATCGCGAAACATCCCGGCAAATCTAGTTTTCCCGTTGCCGTCAGGTATTTATCGTGGTGCCGTTTGGTGCCCAGGTTAGCAACGGCTCCTCCCCAAAGACCAAATTGCACACCAAACTTAATGGTCATACTCAGGTCGTGGTAACCGAGGGTTTCGAAAGCGGCAGCGTAAGCTCCCATATCGTCCTCCCCGCCATACTCTTCGTCAAAAGCCAGAGCGCCGATCCCCTCCTCTCCAAGTTCTTTACACCAGGCGAGTACCAGTTCGCGGAAGTCCTCCTTTACCGGTAACATGTTCCGCTCAAAAGAAGGACGCTGTAGAATTTCCTTTACCCGGGCGATTGTGCCGGCGTACTTACCGTCCAGCACCGCCTGCAGGGCGGCGGGGTCAACGGTGGCTTCCTCAATGGATTCGGTCAGCTTTTTACGCTGATCGTACAGGGGGAAGAGGCCCCGGTAGGTAGTCTCTTCCACGCCGCCCAGGCCAAGCTCCAGCTCAGTGAGCACGGGGAGTTGATCGACCCAGAATTGCTGACGGTCTTCGGCATTGCCTTCAGCGGCATGACCAAGGATGACCCCGAGCTCAGCGAGGCTGGCGGCACGGTCTTCGGGCAGCTGCTCCGCAGCATTACGCCCCATCGTTTGCCATTGCTGAAAAAGCTCCCGCTCGGGCGGGCGGGCGGGGTCAGACCACTCGAGCAGGACGGCTTTGTCCGTCTCATCCAAAAACGGCAAACTGGCCGCTCGCTTGCGTATTGCGTTGATTTCCTTAAGGTTAAGGTGACGATCCGCCCAGGCAGCATATAGCAGCGGAAGCATCGCCTGAATTCCGGCGGAAAATTGCGTGTTCATTTGGAATTCGGCACCCATGAGTGGTAGAGATTTTGTTTGGCAATATAACGCACGAATTAAGGTTGGGTTGCTAATGTTGCCTGCTACCAACGGTCGGACCGACATTTTCCGGTAAAAATTTTCGCTTCGCTCTATTTCTCCGAAAAATGACCGATCCGACCGTCTCCGCGACCGTTTACATGGCTCTCCTACCTTTATCCGCACCTGCGTCCGCGCCGAATCTACCGAAGAGTCTACGCCACATCAACCTTGCCAACGAACGTCAAAACAAATCCTGCACCCGCCGGCTGGGCCGAAAAAGGAGATACAACAAGCCAAGTCCGAGCGTAATCAAAAACGTTCCATAGGCCAGGCCCTCAATCCGATTGCCTCGCGCCCACCCTCTTACGACACTGGAGCGTGACGGGTTCTTCGGATCAACGAACACCATCAGCTTCAGCTCATCCGGCCGGGTCAGCCACTTGCGCAGCGCTCCGTCCAGGCTGGCTTTAACCGTTAATTCATTGTAGGGACTTAACTCATGACCTTCGTATTTTTCACCAGCATATTCATAGCTGTATCGTACGTCCAGTTGCGGCTTTGAGCCCGACTCACTGACGGTAAAGGTTTCAGCAACTACGGGCTCGAATCCGTATAGCTCTTTAGAAATCAGTTCTACCCGCCAAAACGTCCCTACGGCTACGCATCCCACCACTATCCAGAATAGCATCAGTATCGCCAGAAGGCCTTTGAAAAAAGTAAGTGCTTTGTGCTGCCGCTTCATAACGCAGGGCTTTGAAAAACGATGGTAGACCACCAGCTTGAAGGGTCCGTCATCCAGGCGAAAATGGAGTACAGCATAAAAACGGGAATCAGCACCCCGAACAGCGCATAAACCAGCACCTTCGACCAGCCCAAACCCGGGTGGCCAACGCTAAGCATATTATCTGAGGGATCGTCCGGGTTGAATTTCACCATCAGCGTTTCCCGCTTATCATTCAGGGCCTGATTGATAGCCAACTGCTCTCCTTCTTTGATCATAACCGCCTCCGGGAGGAGGCGCTTCCCCGTAAAGCGTTGCCCGTGGGTGTAGAGGTGGTAGTTCTCGTCCAGTTCGGAGACGTAGTATTTTTTCTCCTCCCCCCGTTCCTTTCTCACCCGCAATTCCCCCACCCCGAAGGCCGGTTTTGCCTCCGGCCAGGTGATCTGCCGCTGCCGTATAAACTCGGCATTGTACCGTTGCCGGAAACGCCAAAAGACGAGGCCGAACAGGATAAGGGGAAAGAAGATATAGACCATGATGAGGTGTTTTATTGGTCAGCGGGTAAATACTCGTAATGTATATTTTTCTGGCGGACCTTCGCTTTCGCATCAAGTTGAAGTCCGGGGCCATAGTATTCGGACGCCGAGCGAAAGTACTCCTCTTCCAGGTCACGGGTTCCCAAAACCGGGAAAATGCGCTTACCGTAGATTGGCGTCCAGTTTATCGCAACAGCCACTACTAAATACAGAACAGCAAAATAGATATGCAGCAGCGGGTTCAGGTATAAAAGGTCCGAGAAAAACGTCAGCAGGTCTGCATTCGGAGACGATACCCGCTCGATATAAACAGCCCCCAGAGGGACAATGAAAGTGGCCAGGGGGAAAAGTAATATCTCCAGCCAGTCCTTGCGGGCGTAGCCCGGGGAGAGGTAGGCCTCTTTTGGGTTATGCGGGTTAACGTACACCCTAAAGCCCCGCTTTCCAACCAACATCTTGTTCAAATGCCGAAGTCTCGGCCGGGAGAAGTAAAGCCGCTCCGGTAGAATTTGTCTGCTGCGAAATGTCTTACCCTGAACGGAGTAAGTATAGGGCTCACTTAACACGATCACCTGCTTCCCGTCCCGGTCCCGGTGACTTACAAAGCTAACCTCATCATGCGGAAAAACCCCTTCTGCTTCGGGCCACATGATGATCGCCCGCCAGCCGCGCCTTCTGTCAAAGAAGGATAACTGACCGATAAATCGCTCAAAGTAAGCCATCATGAAGATAAGGTAGATCATGGTTAAGGGAAATAGGGAGTAAAGGGTAAAGGAAGAAAGGGAGGGAGTAAAGGGCTTCAGACGAAAAACTATAGCATACCAAGTTCAACTACCTGGCAATCTGCAACTTGTTAACCTGCAACTTTGCAACCTGCAACCTGCAACCTGTCCGCCTACCGCCAAAGCATATCCCGTTCCGCCACCTCTTCGACCTTACCGCTGGCCTGCAGCCGGGCGGTGAGCAGATGCAGGCGGCCAGCTGGCTCACGGGTGTAGATGGACTCGAAGTCATGGTCGACTACTTCGGACAGACGGCCGGCGAGGTCTGCCGTCATTTTCTTATTCCCGAGGGCGGAGGGTACGGAGAGGAAGTATTCTCCTTTTGTCCAGTCATCGGGCAAGTCGAGCCGCAACAGGTAGCGCGGGTTTTCTACGGGAGACATCAGCTCCGCCAGCGCCCCGGCGAACAGGTGGGTATCGTGGTGCTCCGCCTCCGAGAGGTAGAGGAACATCTCTTCGCCTTCTTCTTCCAGCCGGAGTTGGTCCGGGGTTGCTTTATGGAAAAGACCGGCGGCAGCCAGGCTTTCGGCCAAAGCTTTTCCGTAGGTCATCAGGCGGTGCCGGGTGTCAGCCAGTAACTCGAAGCGGCGCGTAGCGTCCGCCATCTGGCGGCCGGGGTTGCGGAACAGATACCAGGCCAGCCAGCCCAGACCCACTAACCAGAAAACGGCGAAAGCCAGCGGATTAAAAAGCGCCGGAAGAATCGACAGTAAAGCCGGGTAGATCAGGTAAGGCGGGATGTGGAGCTCCCGCGCGTAAATCTCCTCGTGGCGCTCGGCCAGTTGCAGCTCCCCGGCCCGGTCGTACATGGCTTTGAAACGTTTGTACACGTAACTGAGTGACAGGAAGGCCGCCGCCATCATCAGGCACATCAGCGCCGTTGTCGGGGTCGTCCAGTTAAACCAGCTACCTGGCAGCAGGGTCGTGATCGCTCCTGCGGCGAAGGCCACCAGCGTTGCCCGCTTGATCTCCAACAGGAACAGCCGATAGTCCTGCTCAAAGTAGCGATCGATACTTTCCTTATAGTGCAGCGTCAACGGATCCTTCTGCTCGTAGTGCCTTGGGGTTGGCGGCTTGATGGCCTCCACCAGTTGGGTTCCGGTAGAGAGCGCCTTTTTCCAGGCGGCGATCAGGTCTTCGCGCTTGGTGGCGGCATGGAGTATCTGCTTTCGGACGAGCTCCATCGCCTGAGTAGACGACTTATCCCAGTCGATGCCGAAGCGACCGATACCGTTCTGGATGACGGGCTTATCGTCCAGTCGGGGACCAGCAAACGCCTTGAAGCGGCGGCGCATGCGCCGCACGTCGGGCCCGCCCCGGCGGATGCCGGGGTGTACCACAACGGGGTGCCAGATGTTAGCCGTCTTATCCGGCTCACCGCGCACGGTGCGGATGGCCCGACCCCGCATCTGGTTGCTGAGTACGAAGCTACCGACGGAATTCGCCAGCACGAGGCTATTGATCACCGGTGCATCCCAGCCTTCTCCGAGCAGAGACTTAGTGCCCACAATGATGCGGATTTTCCCTTCGGTAAACAGCTGGGTAATCCAGCCAACACTGTACTTGTTGGCCAGGCCGCCGGTATTCACCTTCACGTACTTCGAGCCCGGAAATAGCGGCGTGGTTTTGATCACCCGCTCCGTGGGCAACTCATCGTAGGCAATTTCCAGCAAGCGGCTTTCGGCCGCTTTAGGGATCACCACCAGGCTACCGGTAAGGATGCACAAATCCCCTTCGTAGAGTGTACCAGTCTGACGGCGGAGGGTTTCGAATACCGGGACGGTACCCACCAGGTTGAGGGGTGTCCGGTCGTGCTCCGTAGTCGGGAGTAGCTCATGGTGGATGTGATCCGTCAGCATTACCATCCGGAGCTTACCGCCCAGATCTTCGCTTTCAAACTTAGCAATTTCGACCAGTGCATCGAGCTTAGCCCGTGGGCTTTCCAACTCCGCATCGGTCTTCTTGCTGCCAGGGGGCAAGTCATGGTCGAGGTAGAGTTTGCCCTGGCTCCAGGCCCCCATCGTGGTAATGATGCGGCGGTAGGGGCGCAGCAGTGCTTTTCCGTCTTCGGTAGCGAAGTAAGGGTCTTCCCGCAGCGCCCGCTGCAGAAAAATGGTGGCCCAGTTATCATCCAGTTCGGGGGCGAGGGTCACCTCGCCGTGGAGCACTCCGAGCGCGGCAGCGGGAGGCTCACTACCCTGAGCGCGCAGGACGCTCAGTAAAGAAGTGAAGTATTCCGGCCGCTCAAAAATTTCGGTATAGTGGCTTTCGGGGTCGGCCAGCCAGGGGTGATCCTGCAGGTAAAGGGCGAGGCCCGAGCGTACGTGCATTTCTTCCAGCAGCCTGTCTTTTTTGCTCTGCCATTCCGTAATCACCTTCGACTCGCCCGGGGGAGGAAGTACCGGATAGAGGTAATCCTGGTGCGGGCAGAGGTCGCCGGAGGCGACCAGCTCGGGGATGCTGATTTCCTCGTCGATCTCTCCACAAAACTCGTGATAGCGACGCCACTCGATGCCGCTTACGTCGTAAGGCGGTGTGGCGGTCAGAGCGACCAATTCGGGTTTGAAATCATTTCTGAGGGCATCGAGCACTTTCCACCACTCGTTGCGCAGGTGGTGGCACTCATCCACGACGAGTAGTTCCACCCAGTCGAGGCCCGCCGTACCGTTTCGCTTGAAATATTCAAAGACGGCCTGATAGGTAACAATGGTTAGCTCCGCCGGCTCCTCCAGTTTATGGGAGATGAGCGACTGGTCGGCGCAGAAATCATCACGAAAGCGCTGCCCCCACTGCGCGCGGATGGTGAGGCTGGGCGCAAGGATGAGCGACTTTTTACCGAGTTGGCGTACAATCTCGAGGCCAAGGACCGTCTTACCGGCACCGGGCGGAGCGACAATGTGAATCCGCTGATCCTCCCGGTAAAGCGGCAGGTTTTCCAGTACGCGGGCCTGGTAGGCACGCCAGGGATATTGAAATTTCAGGGTGTTAAGGTTCATGGTGGTAAGATAAGCAAGCAGGCTAAAATTTACGTTTCCCGTCGACAAACCAAGGCGAAAAGACGATGAAGGAAATGGGCGCGGACGCAGGATGCAGGGAGAAGGCTTGGGAGCAATGTTCTGGTCACCACGCGCTCGGTGAGGGCAGCAGGTGTTAAAATTCAAAAAGCCGGAAATACCAAAAGTTAAAGCCTGGTTCCCTCTCTAAAACCGATCCTTTGATGAGAGTAATCCTCCCCCTGCTGTTCAGCCTGCTTTGCACCTGCGTCAGCGCCCAAAAAACCTTCCCGACACCCGTCAACGACATTGTTACTGACCGGGCTTCCGTACAATCTTCGGCTCTGCCTCAGCCGCCCCTCCGGGCGGCCGACGTCATGTGGCAAAAACGCGTTTGGCGGGTCATTGACACCCGGGAGAAGATCAACCTCACCTTTGCCTATCCGGAACGCCCGCTGATTACGATTCTGATGGAAGCTGCCCAGGACGAAAAGATTCAGCTCTACGGTACGCTGGACGATAAGTTCACAACCCCGCTCTCGCCGGAAGGACTCGCCGCCATCGCCGGTGGGGCAGACACCGTTGCGGTCGTCGACCCCGTCACCCAGGCCGTCAGCTACGAAATCGTTCCCCGGGAACTGAACCCAGCGGAGTTCACCCGCTACCGCCTTCAGGAAATCTGGTATTTCGACAAAGCCACCAGCACAACCAAAGTCCGTATTCTCGGCATCGCCCCCATTCGGGATGTCTTCGACGAGAATGGAAACCTGGTGTACGAACAGCCCGCGTTCTGGGTCTACTACCCCGCCGCCCGGGAAATGTTAGCTACAGAAATGACCTTCGCCGTTGGCAATGACGCAGCCAACCAGAGTTGGGAAGATATTTTTGAGATGCGCTACTTCAATAGCGCCATCGTTAAAGAGTCCAATATTCATGACCGCCGCATCGGCGATTATTTGCCTAACGGCCGGGACCGGCTACTGGAAAGTGAGCGGGTGAAAGCCGATATTCTGGCGCGGGAGTCGGATAGTTGGAGTCATTAGGCAGGTTGTCCCGCAGTACTGCGGGACAGGTTGCAGGTTAAGAAAATCGATCTCCATGGCTAATTCAAGTTCTGGCTATGATTTTTTCAGCTGTTTTGCCACTGCTGTACAAATTGAGTTCTGCGAATAAAAAAGCCCCGACATCTTAGTTGACGTCGGGGCTTTTCATTTGTAATGAGCCTTAGAGCTTCACTACTTCTGCCTGAATAGGGTAATCGTTCAGGATACGGTTAGTGAAGGCCATGTGCCCGCGGGGGACCGCCAGGTAAAGCTTACCGTGCTTGTAGTTAGCGAGGCTGGAGAGCAGGCGCCATTTGGTAACGAGCTGACGCTCGTCGTCCGTTTTCATGCCTAATTCGAAGTAAGACTTACGTCCGTTTACTTCTCCCGTACAATCAGGGATGAAGTACTCTTCACTGTCTTTTCCACGGCGAATTTTGGCGGGCGTTTCGTAACCTTCAGCGTTAGCGCAGATGTTTTCGAAGCCTTTTTTCTTTACGATTTTGTCGAGCAGCAACTGAATAAGCTCTGCATCTTTCTGTTGGGCTTCGGTGAGGATACCATTTTCCATCTGGTGCTTGTGGTTTTGAGTCGAATGATATGGGCGCAACCATAGTGGCTGAATCCAAATTGAAAGTGTAATAGTAAAGGCGACAAGGTACGACCGGGCGTACGTTATGCCAAAAAACTAGCTCTACTAAAACGCTTCGAGGCTTGTTATAGTTGACTTTCGTCCGAGAAGAGGGTCTTGAAAGACAAATTAGGGGCAAACTATTTGACTGCCGTACTATTTACCTATTTTACGCCTCCAAATAAAGCTTAAAAACGATCATAATATGTCAGACCAGCGCCCATGGCTCGCACAATATCCTGCCGGCATCCCCGCTAATATCGACACTTCCGCGTACCCTACTTTGAAAGCATTACTGGCAGATGCCATGCAAAAGCATGCTAAGAAACCAGCCTTCATGTGTATGGGAGCTTCGCTTTCCTACTCAGAACTAGACGCTAAATCCACTGCTTTCGGAGCATATCTTCATTACCGCGGCTTACAGCCAGGCGAGGCAGTGGCGCTCATGATGCCCAACCTCCTGCAGTATCCTATTGCCTTACACGGTGTCTTGAAGGCCGGTCTGGTAATCGTCAATACCAACCCTCTCTACACTCCAAGGGAGATGAAGCATCAGTTTACGGATGCCAACTGCAAAGCGGTCATCATTGCCGAAAACTTTGCCAGCAACCTGGAACAGATTATCGGAGAGACGGACATCAAGACCGTGATCACCACCAGCATCGGTGAGCTACTGGGCTTTGTTAAGGGCGGTATCACCAACTTCGTAGTCCGGAAGGTAAAGAAGATGGTTCCTGCTTATAACCTGCCCGGAGCCGTAAACTTCAAAAAAGCGCTCTCCGAAGGTGCGAAGTACAAGTTGCCGGAGTTCGAGGGAAAGCCGGAAGACACGATCGCCCTGCAGTACACTGGTGGAACAACCGGTGTCTCCAAAGGGGCCATGCTCACTAACTCCAACCTGGTGGCTAATGCACTTCAATCCAAAGCCTGGATGACCCAAAAGCTGCAGGAAGGTGGTGATGAATGCATGCTGTGCCCGCTTCCGCTCTATCACATTTTCGCCTTTACGGTAAACTCCGTTGCCATCTTCGCTCACGGTATTTGTAATGTGCTGATCACTAACCCGCGGGATCTCAGCACGATCAATGATGCTTTTAAAGACAACAAGATCGCTGGCATGACCGGCGTAAATACGCTCTTCAACGGCCTGGTCAATAATGCTGGCTTCAAAAAACTTGACTTCCGTCATCTGAAGATCACCGTCGGCGGAGGTATGGCCGTTCAGCGCCCCGTAGCCGAAGCCTGGCAAAAACTGACCGGCGTTCCGCTGAGCGAAGGGTACGGTCTGACGGAGACCAGCCCCTCCGCCTGCATGAATCCACTGAACGAAAACATGCGCATCGGCTACATCGGTATTCCACTGCCCAACACCGATATGCGCTGCTGGAATGAGGAAGAAGACCGTATCGCTACCACTGAAGAACGCGGTGAAATTCACATCAAAGGTCCGCAGGTAATGAAAGGCTACCTCAACCGGCCAGAGGCTACCGCCGAAGTGATGACTGCTGACGGCTGGCTCAAAACCGGAGACATCGGCATGATGACCGCCGACGGTTTCTTCAAGATCGTAGACCGGAAGAAAGACATGATCCTCGTCTCCGGCTTCAACGTTTTCCCCAACGAAGTGGAAGATGTAATGGCCGCTCATCCCAAAATTCTGGAATGCGCTGCCGTCGGAATCCCGAGTGATAAGTCGGGCGAAGTCGTCAAGCTTTTCGTTGTCAAAAAGGATAAATCCCTGAAGGAAGACGAAGTCATCGCCTACGCCCGGGAAAACCTGACCGGCTACAAAGTACCCAAGGCCGTGGAGTTCCGCGAAGACCTGCCGAAGAGTAACGTCGGTAAGATTTTACGGCGGCACTTGCGGGAGAAGGTGAATTAGTCTTTTGGTTCTTTGGTCTTTTGGGCTACCGCACGTTGGAGGCGGGGTTGGTATTTTGGTCCGTTGGTCCGTTGGTCCGTTGGTTCTTTGGTTCTTTGGTTCTTTGGTCTTTTGGGCTGCCGCACGTTGGAGGCGGGGTTGGTATTTTGGTCCGTTGGTATTTTGGTGCTTTGGGCTACCGCATGTCGGAGGTGTTGGAAGTACACATGAGCTAGCTCGGAGAGCTTTGTGCCGCAGGTCCGGGCTATGGATGAGAAGCGAAGATGACTAGTTAGTACTGGACACTATTCTCACATTCTAGCATTCCCTCCTCCAACATCTCCAAAGTGTGGCAGCCCAAAAGACCAACGAACCAACAGCCTATTCCTCCGGCCACGGGTAATTAATCTCCTCCGTCTGCAGTAAATCCCCCGCTCGCGGGCTCACCTCCACGCCCGCCCAGGTGGCTTTGCCAGCGTAAAGCTTTTGTCCTTCGCGGTAAAAAACAACGTCCAGCTCCCCGCGGAGGCTTTCGTTGATCTTACCGGTCATTGCCTGCCCGGTAACGGGGCTGAGGAGTTCGCCTCCGGGAGCGGGCCGGCCGCTGATTCGAAGGTGCTTACCCTCCTGATAAAAGCTGATGGTAAACGCATTGCTTTCATCCACCTTTGCCTGCACCTGCGACCGCGCCCAGGTCGTAAAGTAGTGTAACTCCCCTTCAAAAAGGAAGGTTGCTAAAAAGCCCGTAAAGGAGCTTCCCATCCAGGGAATACTAGCCACGCTGGCCATCAGGCTTACGGCCTGGCTCGTCCCCGTCAGGTGGTTACTCTGGCACCAGATCCAGGCGTCCGGGAAGCCGCTCCCCCAGTCTTTTTCAATGTAGCCTACCCCGCCAGCTGCTTCCTGTTTTCCGTTATTGACGCTGATGTAGCCTTCCAACTCATGGTGCAGACTCACCAGACCGTGGTAACATTGCATGCGGGGAACGAAGCCATACCACCCCATCACCCCCGGAGCCAATGCTTTCTTTTGCCAGACCTGTACCCGCTTAAATGTCAAATCGACTTCCAGCCCTTCCAGTTGAACGAGCAGCCCCTTATCGGAGAAACGATGTGGCCCCAGTGCTATTGAAAAGCTCGTTGTGGAAGCGGTGAAATCCTCAATGGGATAACGGTGGTAAGCGGAGGTAGCGGCTACACCGTCCAACACCTGTAAAAAGGCGTGGCCCGCCCCGTCCGCCCCGTAGCTGATACCGGGGATGAAGGCGTAGGCCAGGTTTTTCTCCGGAATCACCACCTTGACGTACCATCCTTCAAAATAGTTGGACGACCGGCCCCAGCCCTGAAACCGGGGTGGATCGAAAGTAGCGCGGCGGCGAAGCAGGAAGTTTTTCATTACAACAGGATTATACCTGAATCAAAGTGGTTTGGGTATAGGAGAAAAAGCAACAGCCGGGATGCAGTGTTGCAACCCGGCTGTTTTAGTCTGGTAGTCTAGTGGTCTTGTAGGCTCCGCATGTTGGAGGCGTTGGAGGCGTTGGAGGCAATATCAAATTATCGCACATTGCCGCCTACAAAATGCGGCAGCCTACCAGACTATCGAACTACCAGACTACTTCGCGTCTTCGTACCGCTTACTTACCGCATCCCAGTCAACGACAGAGAAGAAAGCCTGGATGTAGTCCGGGCGGCGGTTCTGGTAATTGAGGTAGTAGGCGTGCTCCCAGACGTCGAGGCCGAGGATCGGGGTTCCCTGGGTGTCGGCAACATCCATCAGCGGGTTGTCCTGGTTAGGCGTAGAGGTAACCGCCAGGTGACCATTTTCACCTACAACGAGCCAGGCCCAGCCGGAGCCGAAACGGCTACCTGCGGCAGCGGCGAATTGATCCTTAAAGGCATCAAATCCACCAAGATCCTCAACGATGGCGTTAGCCAGATCGCCAGAAGGCTTGCCGCCACCGTTGGGGCTCATCACCGTCCAGAAAAGGCTGTGGTTATAGAATCCACCACCGTTATTACGCACGGCAGTGCTGTGCTTGGAAACGTCTTTCAGAATGTCTTCAATGGATTTCCCGGCCAGATCAGTGCCATCAATGGCATTGTTCAGCTTGGTGGTATATCCGTTGTGGTGCTTCGTGTGGTGAATCTCCATCGTACGCGCATCGATGTGGGGTTCCAGGGCATCGTAGTCGTAGGGGAGTTTGGGTAATTCGAACATGAATTAGCGTTGTTTTGGTGATGTGTATTAGTTGTATAACAGAAATTCCGGGTGAGGGTTGGCGCGGACGCAGGTGCAAGAGAAAGTTTTTGCAGCATTGGCCTGCAGGCTACTATGATTACCCTGCCCCTCAGAGGTAGTTGCCTCCTTTCCGGATTTGCGTTCAGTCATCAAGAATCTGGTTATTAAAGGGTAATTTTCACTAACGGGCAGTTCCCTGCATAAGCTATCTTCGCGCCCTATGGCAGACCTACCGAAAAAGTATATCTGTATCCACGGTCATTTTTACCAGCCCCCACGCGAGAACGCCTGGCTGGAGACCATCGAGATTCAGGACAGTGCCGCGCCCTACCACGATTGGAACGAGCGGATCAACGATGAATGCTACGCTCCTAACGCTACGGCCCGGGTATTGAACGCGGATCATCACATCAGCGCCATCAGTAACAATTACGCCCGGATCAGCTGGAACATGGGCCCTACCCTGCTCTCCTGGCTGGAGGAACACGACCCGTCGACCTACGCCCGCCTGCAACAGGCGGACCAGGACAGCGCCGCCCGTTTCGGCGGCCACGGCAACGCCCTGGCCCAGTCCTACAATCACATCATCATGCCACTGGCTAATGACCGGGACCGTGTAACTCAAATTCGTTGGGGCATCGCTGACTTCGAGGCCCGCTTCAACCGGAAGCCGGAAGGAATGTGGCTGGCCGAAACCGCCGTTGACACCGCCACGCTCGTTGACCTGGTAGACAACGGCATCACCTTTACCGTACTTGCCCCAAGGCAGTGCAAGGCCGTCCGGCATGGCTCCGAAGGCGAATGGCATGAGGTTCACGGCGGGGTAGACCCCCGCCGCGCTTACCGCTGCCCGTTACCCGGAGGCAAATCCATTAACCTGTTTTTCTACGACGGCGAGGTCTCCAAAGCCGTCGCTTTCGAGGGCTTGCTCAATGACGGAGACCTACTCGCCAGCCGGCTGATGAACACCCTGAGCGACAACGACGACGTACAAATAGCCCAGATCGCTACCGACGGGGAAAGCTACGGCCACCATCACCGGAAAGGAGAAATGGCCATGGCCTCCTGCCTGAACAAGGTCGAAGACAACCCTTACTTCGAGCTGATTAATTACGGCCAGTTTCTGGAGCTTTTCCCACCCAGCTGGGAAGCAGAAATCCATGACAACAGCTCCTGGTCATGCGTACACGGCGTTGAGCGTTGGCGGAGTGACTGTGGTTGCAAAACCGGCGGCGAAGCCCACTGGAACCAGGCCTGGCGGGCGCCGCTCCGCGCGGCCCTCGATCAGGTTCGCGAGCAGCTCATTCCCGTTTTTGAAAACGAAGGAAGACACTATTTCCGTGATCCCTGGGCCGCCAGAGATGCTTACATTGAACTTATCTTAGACCGGGCACCTGGCAAAACAGAAGACTTCGTTGCCCGTCACGCTAAAAAAGAGTTCATTACCCCCGACGAAAAGGTACGGATGCTCAGGCTCCTCGAAATGCAGCGCCACGCCATGCTGATGTATACCAGCTGTGCCTGGTTCTTCAACGAAGTTACGGGTATCGAGACCCTGCAGGTGCTGCAATATGCTAACCGGGCATTGCACCTTTGTGAGGTAATTACCGGAGACGACTACCACCCCGCCTTTCTGGAAGCCCTGGAAAACGTCCCCAGCAACGTGGCCCAAAATGCTGCGGTCGCCTATCGGGAGCACGTAATGCCCGCCCGGGTAGGCCTGCGCCGGGTAGGGATGCACTTTGCTGCTTCCAGCCTTTTTGAGGCCGACATGCACAATCTGGAACTGTTTAATTACCGCGCAGAAATCCACGCTCTCCGGCAGCTCCGCGCCGGGAGCTATCGCCTGGCGATGGGCCGGATGACCATTCTTTCCAACCTGACCCACAGTCGCTCTACTTTCAGCTTTGCGGTCCTTTATTTGGGTCAGCAGACGATGATCGGCAGTATCCGGGACGACATGTCTCTGGAAGACTTTGAATCTTTCGCCCCCGACCTGGAACAGGAATTCAGAGGAGGGCACGTTGGCGACGTCATCTCCCTGATTCACACTAATTTCGGGATGGACACCTTCTCCATCTGGTCCTTATTCCGCGACGAAAAACGCCGTATCCTCTTATTCATGATGGACCGGACGCTGGACATCGCCTCCAAGAGTTTCAAAGATTTCTACTACGACAACTATCAACTGATGAGTACGATGCGGACTAACGGATTACCGTTGCCCGATGCTTATCAGTCAGCCATCAGCTTTACGCTACACCGGAGGCTGTTCGATGCTCTGTCAATCCGGGAAGCGCTCGATCAGGCTCGTTTTGAACGCATCGTTGCGGACTTTTCCCATTGGGATCATCACTGGGACGGAGCCGACGACCTGGAGAAAGCGGCGGCCCAACGGCTACAGCATTTGGTCCAAAATGCTTTTACCGGAGACACCAGCTGGTCAGACGTACACTACCTGCTAAACGCCATCAGGAAGCTCGACCTTAAGCCCAATTACTACCGAACGCAGAATGCCTTTCTGGAAAACTGGACGGAAGCTTACGCCAGCCAACTTTCTACCTCCTCGCTGGCGGCAGGACTGGCTGTTGCCCGAGATCTCGAACTCGCCCTTGGCTTCGTAGAGCAGGAAAATCCGGAAAGTGTAGCCAGCTAATGAAGATAGCCCTTCTTGCCCCCCTACGCTTCCCCGTCAGCCAACCTTATGCGGGTGGCGTGGAAATGCACTCCCACTTGTTGGCCAAAGAATTACAGGCCAGAGGCCATGAGGTTACTCTGTTTGCTCACCCGGAATCCGACAAAAATTTCGGGCTGGTGCCCTGTTCGCTGGCCGAAGGTGCTGGCTTCGGGGCCACAACTTTCGCCTACCGCAAGGTGATGAAAGAGCTCGCCAAGGGAGATTTCGACCTGGTGCATAACAATAGTCTGCACTTTTTACCGCCGTTGTTGGCGGGCTCGCTTCCCTTTCCGATGGTCACTACACTCCACACGCCTCCCTACCGGTCTTTTCGGCTGACGGCAGCGTTGACGCGCAGGATCGCTTCCCACCAATACGTGAGTATCAGCCATTTTATCCAGGCGAAGTGGTCAGGCCTGATCGGGAAGTCCACTGTCGTCCACAACGGCATTCAGCTCTCGGAGTGGCCCTACAGCCCGGTGGCCGTGCCCAGAACGGCGGTTTGGTTTGGTCGCTTCACCCCGGAGAAAGGCGCGGAATATGCCATGGAGGCCGCCCGGCGGGCGGGTTGCCGGCTCACGCTGGCGGGGCCGATTTACGACCAGCACTACTTCGACAAAAAAGTAGCCCCTCTTCTAAACGAGCAGATCACCTACGCCGGCCACCTGAACCAGCCGGAACTGGCCTCTCTGATCGGTCGGTCTTCGGTGGGGCTGGTGACTTCCGTTTGGGATGAGCCATTCGGGCTCGCTTATGTGGAAATGGCGGCCTGTGGGACGCCGGTGGCGGCTTTTGACAGTGGGGCGGCCCGGGAAATCATCCATGAGCAATGTGGCGCATTGGTGGCTAAGCGAGACGTAGCGGCGCTGGCGCGGGTGCTGGGAGAGTTAAAAAGCAGGGAACGCTCAGGCTGCCGGCAATACATCGAGACCCACTTCCCGGTTAGCCGGATGGTGGAGGGGTATCTGAAGGTTTATGAGGGGGCCGTAACGGGTGTATAGGAAGCTAAAAAATCCATCTTTACCAGAATTAAACCTACATCCAGGGCCATGAAACGCTGCTCTTAAAAACTCCCTTTGCACCTGTCCCGCAATACTGCGGGACGCCCAAAAGCACTTTTGCTCCAAAACCTTATTATATAGTAGCGATTACCCGAAATCGACTAAAAACAAAACAAACTTTAACATAAATCCGTAATACTAATCCAGATTGGGGCGTTTATACCCCCGTCTGAACAACTTGCACACTTTTTACTTCAGATACTTTTTTCGGTAAACCGCCGGTTGTTGCACCAACCGTAGTTCGGGGAGCCATCACAAAACCAACGCCATATGGCAACGATTCAGAATAATCCATCCAATACTCCTAAGTTCACGCCAGCTCCTAAGCCGGCTCCTAACCGCACGCCTTTGCTGGCGGGCATCATTGCCGTTCTGCTGCTGGCCCTCGCCGGTCTGGGCATCGGCTATGCCAACCGCGGAACGGAAAATGCAGAAATCTCCTCCGACCTCGTCGAAATGGAGCAGTTCAAAGCTACTGCGGAGAAGCAGTACTACGAGTCTCTGGCCGAACTGGAAGAGATGCGCGGCAGCAACGAAGAGCTCAACGCAATGATCGACCAGCAGAAGGAAGAGCTCCGGACGCAGAAAGACAAGATTACCTCACTGACCCGCGACAGCCGTAACCTCGTAGCTGCCCGCCGGGAGCTCGCCGAGCTGAAGGCCCAGACTGACGGCTACCTGGTGCAGCTCGAAGAGCAGCGCCTGGCCATTGCTGAGTTGGAAGAAAACAACCAGCGCCTGACCAGTGAGCGCGACCTGCTCACGACGGACCTTCAGTCCAGCCGCCAGCAAAACGAAAGCCTGAACAGCGAACGCGCCGTTCTCGTTAGCGAGCGCGAGCAACTCACCAGCACCAATCAGGAGCTGAGCCGTAAAGTCGGTATCGCCAGCGTCATCAAAGCCAACAACGTAACCGTTCTCGGCCAGAAGCAACGCAACAGCGGTAAGTGGGTAGATCGCCGGACGGCAAAGAACGTAGACCGGCTCTACATCTGCTTCAACAGCCTGGACAACAGTGTTGCCGAAGCTGGTGAAGAAAGCTTCCAGCTACGCATCGTTAACCCAAGTGGTGAAACGATCCAGATTGACGCTGAAGGCAGTGGTATTCTCGTCGACGCCCAGAGCGGAGAACAAATTCCTTACACCAAGTCCGTGAATTTCGCCTTTGACGGTTCTGCTTCCAGCCACTGTGCGGAATGGAACGTTGCTAACCAGCAGTACGTAGAAGGTACTTACCGCGCAGAACTCTACAACAAGGGCTTCTTCGTCGGTGAAGGAGAAGTAATCCTCAAGTAAGCAGAAGAGTAACCTCTCGCTGACCAAATAAAACCATTACGAGGCTCCGGACGCAAGTTCGGGGCCTCGTTTTTTTTCAGGTTGCAGGTTGCAGGTTGCGGGTTGCGGGTTGCCGCTCACAACATGCAACTTGAAACCTGCAACTTGAAACTTGAAACCTGCAACCTGAAACCTGCAACTTGAAACCACCGCCCTCTCCCGCGGGTTTACCCTCCAGAACCAACCACCAAGCGCTATCACCGCACAAGAATTATTGAGTGCCTCCCTTGGATTACCGGAACCAGCGGAGGGGCCAGGTATTACGGAGGAGCAATTTATTCAGCAGTTAGCTGATGCAGTAGACTACTGGATGCAACACCGAATGGAACAGCTGATGAGCCTATGCTACACCCTGGACGTTAGCGAGGCAGCTGTTGCGGAGGCCTTCCATCCTTCCGCACCGGAGGCGGCTAACATAGGCCTGGCCCGTTTGCTGTATCAGCGGCAATGCCGCCGGCTCGAAACCAAACAACAGTTTAAACCCGAAACCCTGGACGATGAGGATGCCTGGTAGAAAATTCTGGATCCCTTTATTTTTGCTCGCTGCCTGGTTTGGTGGCCGGGCTTGGTATTTCTCGCCCGCCTTCGGGGAGGAGGATCTGGCGGCGAACTTTACGGCCATTCGGGCTGATGGGGAATCATTTCAACTTTCCGACCTTAAAGGACAGCACGTCCTGCTGGACTTCTGGGGAAGCTGGTGTGGCCCCTGCCGGCGTGAAAGCCCGGAGCTGGTGGCCCTGAATAAAACGACCCAGAACCAACTAACCATCGTCAGTATTGCCATTGAGCGGGACAGTAGTGCCTGGCTCCGGGCCATTACTCAGGACGCCAGAGACTGGCCCCATCAGGTAATGGACCAAACGGGTAGTCTGAAGTTTCTCGGTGGAGAAATAGCCTCCCTCTACGGCGTCAATCAGGTACCCACGAATTTCTTAATTGACCCCGACGGAAAAGTCATCGGTGTGGATATTCCGCCTTCAGAGGTAGAACGAATGCTTACTCAATGATTTTACCAGGAACCCCATCTCACAGCCTTCACTGTATCACCAATCGGGAACGGTACACATGGTACGGTGCGCGAGGCACTACATTACGGCTTCGCTGCGATTCCGCGCCGCTGCTAAGAAGTTAGCCCCAACCTCATCAGGGCCAGAACTCTTTCTTACTGCACAGCAAACTTCCCCTTTGATGGATGTTTACCTCAGCAATGCTATACTTCCTACCATCCGAGAGTAAGTACTGTTTGACTCACTGATTATTTGACCATTACTCCCATGCGCGACAATATCAATCACGAATACGACTACGCCGAATCCGTTTCCGGGCCAATTCCTGACTATTTACTGGAAGTTGAAAGACAAACTTACCTCCGAACGATGGCCCCACAGATGTTGAGCGGTCGCCTGCAGGGCCGTCTGCTGGCCATGTTCTCTCAGCTTTTGCGCCCGCACCAGATTCTTGAGATTGGTACTTTTACCGGTTACTCCGCTCTTTGCTTAGCGGAAGGCCTCGCCCAGGACGGCGAGCTCCACACCATTGAAGGAAACCCGGAAACAGCGCTGCTGGCCGCTCAGCACTTTGCGGCGTCCCCCTTTAACCGGCAATTGCACCTGCACCAGGGGCAGGCAGCTGACCTGCTTCCTACCCTGACACAAAGCTGGGACCTGGTTTTTTTAGATGGAGATAAACAAGCTTACCCCGATTATCTTCCGGTTATCGCAGACCAGATGGCTCCCGGTGGGCTCTTGCTGGCGGACAATGTTCTCTGGGATGGGAAGGTCGGAACCGGGAAGAAAGATAAAGACGTAAATGCCCTGCATCAATACAATACCTTGCTTGCAGGAAGGAAAGATTTCGAAGTTGTGCTACTGCCATTGAGAGATGGACTTTCGGTGGCCAGAAAAGTCCTATTCTAGTCAGTTATCAGGGTTTCTTTGTTGTCTTTTACGATTTACGTACATTTACATCTAATATTTTCTGAGGCACTTAACTAACACTAAGTATTTACACAAATAAAAGGCAGCTCCCGCTATGGTGAGAGCTGCCTTGCTTTATAAGTAGATAGTCGGTTAGTCGGTAATCAACTACTAAGCAGTAGCCTCTTCCTCCTTAGGAAGTCCCTGCACACCATTTACGGTGGTGTACTTGAAGCTCAGTTTCTTATCCGGGTAGATATAGCTGAAGGCGGACTGAACGGCCATAGTACCCTCATGGAAACCACAGAGAATCAGTTTTAGCTTCCCGGCGTAGGTATTGATGTCTCCGATGGCATATATACCGTCAACGCCAGTACTATAATCCCGGGTGTCGACCACGATGGCATTCTTATCAATTTGCAAGCCCCAGTCGGCGATGGGTCCGAGTTTAGGCGCCAGACCAAAGAGAGGAATAAAGTCATCAACACTTACCAGTTGTTCTTCGCCGGTTTTGTGCTTGACGGTGATCCCTTCTACCTTGCCTTCGCCAGAGATACCTACCGCCTGCGCATTAGTGATCAGGTTGATGCGGCCGGACTCTGCGAGTTCCATCACTTTTTCGACACTGTCCAGAGCTCCCCGGAAAGAATCCCGACGGTGCACAAGCGTCACCTCGCTGGCGACGTCAGCCAGGAATATCGTCCAGTCCAGAGCGGAGTCTCCGCCACCAGCCAGAAGTACCCGTTTGTTGCGGTATACTTCCGGGTCACGGATCACGTAGGCGACGCCCTTATCCTCATAGTCGTTAATACCAGGGATAGGTGGCTTACGGGGTTCAAAACATCCTAAACCACCGGCAATCATAATCACCGGAGCCTGGTGAACGGTACCCTTAGAAGTAGTTACCTGATACATCTTTTCGCCTACCTTTTCCACGTATTCGGCACGTTCCCCCAAGGTAAAACCGGGGTTAAAGGGCTTGATTTGTTCCATCAGGTTATCTACCAGGTCACCAGCCAAAACGGTTGGGTAACCCGGGATATCGTAGATAGGCTTCTTGGGGTAAATCTCCGTTAGCTGACCGCCAGGTTGCCCGAGGCTGTCGATCAGGTGGCAACGGAGTTTTAGCAATCCTGCTTCAAATACCGTAAAGAGACCGACCGGGCCGGCGCCAATTATGAGGATGTCAGTTTGGATCATTGTATATTTTTCTTTGGGGTTTTAACAAATTGAGAGCGTATTGGTTACGCTGATTTATATCATTAAATGAAGCGAGCTTGCCGTTTGTAGACTGGTGTCCGTGCAACTGAATCAGGATACGTGCAAGCCACACTCATCCTTATCCTTTCCTGCCCACCTGCCGGCCCTGCCTTGCCCGGGTCGTGTGCAATGATGGCAGCCAATGGAGCCGTAGCCCAGGGCTTCCAGCGGATGGCGCGGAAGTTTGTCTTTTTCGAGGAGGTACAGGAACTCGCCTTCTGTAATATCGATCAGTGGGTGAAAGTGAATTAGCCCGTCAACTTCTTCAAAGATCTCCATCGCAGCCCGGTTCATTGTCTGGTAACTGTGCACGCCAGACATCCAGACGGTATGCTCCTCCTTCACGGCCTTGAGTGGCATTACTTTATTGTAGTGACAACAGCGGCTGGGTTGATTCTCCCACATTTCTGACTCAAGCGTCTGCTGATGGCGAGCAGGATCAGGGAGAATCTCGACGATCTCCAGCCCCGTGATCTCCGCCAGGGTATCCTTGTACGCCAGGGTTTCAGGAAAGTGATAACCCGTATTCAGGATATGGACTTTCTGAGCCGCATTAGCCCGGCTCACCAGGGTGAGCATCACGACGGACTTGGTACCGAAGCTGCTGGTAAACAGAACCTCATTTACCGGAAAGTAGTCATAGAGCCGTTTAATCCGGTCCTGGAAATCCAGTTCTGCAAATTCGGCGTTCAGGGCCTTAACGTCAATTTTAAGTACGGTCTTACTCATGCTTTGTTTTCGTTTGAGTCGGGGGTTTCTGGTACTTCAGCAGGCTCAGCAGGTGCCGCGGCCGCAGGTGCAGTGTTGGCGGCCGCTTCCACGAGGCATTCTCCTTCGGGGCAGCGGCAGCCGGCCGCTTCGCCAGCAGTCGAGGAGAGTAAACTACTCGTTACGGCATTGAGTTGACGCACCTTGGCTTTAAAATCCCCCGTTAGCCGGTCTCTGAAGATTTTGAGGTCATCCAGCAGGTTAGTCGTCTCCAATTCCGGCAACTCTGCCTCCAGAAACTGGCGGAAGCGTTTGGCGAAAGTAGGGCTCTGTCCGTTCGTGCTGATGGCAATCTTCAGCGGTCCGCGGGTGACGATGCTGCCGAGGTAGAAGTCACAGAGGCTGGGAGTATCTGCGATATTAGTGAGTCTTCGGGCGGCTTTGGCAGCAGCGTGTACGGCAAGGTTAATGTCTTTGAAGTTGGTGGCAGCAACTACAAGATCAGCAATAGTTACATCGGCAGACCGAAATTCACGGGCATACCAGATAACAGTACCACCAGCAACAGTTCTCCACTCTCCTGCTGCGGGCTCTGCCTCAAAGCGGGCGGCTTCCAGAGTAGCTCCTCCAAACCCTGCTTCGTCCAACTCGCTCTGCACCTGCGTTCGCGCCGCATCGTTACACTTATCCAGTAGTGCCTTTAGTTCCTCCCCCATCCAGGGGGCCACAATCACTACCCGGGCGTTCGGGCTGGATTTGAGAATAAAGCTAAGCTTCTCCTCCCCTACCTCACCGGCGCCTACTACCAGAAGCTGGAGTCGGTCTAAGCGAAAGAAGGCGGGGTAGAGAGGGTTGGTCATGGGATATGCGATATTTGATATGCGATTGGCGATATGCGATTGGGCTACCGCGCGTGGGAGGCTGCCGCAAGAGCATTTACCTTGAAGTCCGGGTGCTGAGACACCGTTTCGCCCAGCACGATGATGCCAGGACCTTTGTCTTTTTCAGTCGTTACGCGCTCAGCGATGTCGTTCACGGTACCGACCCAGGCGCGTTCGTTGGGGCGGCTGCCGTTCTGGATCACCATGGCGGGCAGGCTTCCTTTTCCTTCCGCGTCCCAGAGAGCGCAGATTTGATCGAGGCGGCCAAGGCCCATCAAAATGATGACCGTCGCATTGCTTTTCGGGGCCAAAAGTAAGTCTTCGCTCAGACCTCCGCTGCGGGTATGCGCCGTTAACACCCAAAAACTATCCGCGTAACCCCGGCTCGTGGGGGCTACTCCCTGCAATTCCGGCAGGCTGATGCAGCTACTAATGCCCGGTACGACCGTAACGGGAATGCCCGCCGCTTCAGCATAAGCCTTCTCTTCCTGTCCACGCCCAAAAATGAAAGGGTCTCCCCCCTTCAGCCGTACTGCATGGCCATATTCGAGAGCTGCTGCCACGAGCATTTCATTGATCTCCTCCTGCTTTTTATAATGGCAACCGGCACGCTTGCCTACGAAAACCCGGAGGCAGTGCGCGGGGGTCTCTTCCAGCAGCTCATCGGAGCTCAGAGCATCGTAGAGAACCACGTCTGCCGTTTGCAGAGCTTTGAGGCCTTTGCGGGTGATGAGGTCAGGGTCTCCGGGGCCGGCGCCAACTAAAGTCACGCGCGGGGCGCGGTCTTTGGGCGCGGCTTCGCCGCTTGCAGACGTCGCTACGCTCCTTGTAGGCGAAAACGCGCTTCGCTTGTTTTCTGGCAGACGGTCGCTGCGCTCCCTTGTAGACGCTGCGCTTGTAGCGGCATCAAGAGAGTGACTATCGGAGTTATGTAGATTCATCTTTATCAAATTTGACTTACCTGGGGAACGCACTAAAAGCGAAGCGTCTCCCTTAAGCTTTGTAGTATTCACCAACGACGACTTTATCCAGCTGTGCCTCGCGGGTTTTTATGGCCTTGGAGACAAAGGCGCGGGCGTCAGCCAGGTAAGCATTGACGAAGTCAGGGGTCGGTTCGTTTTTCTTGATCCGGAGGACGAATTCCGGGAAGGGCATCGCTTCGCTGAAGCGATCTCCGAACTGCTCTGTGAAGTCCTTCAGAATACCGATGTGGGTGTTACACTTAACGTCTTCGGCGAGGAGCAGAGCCTTGGCGGCCGTAATCATCGCGGAGTAGGCATGGTAACCAGCGTCGGCCCAGGCTTCTCCCTTTACGGATTCGCCAGCGGCGATCACCTTGTTGGATGCATCGTTTAGAATGGCACCGATCACATCAAGGCTGACGCCGGCACATTCGCCTACGCCAATCTCCTGGCGGTAGTCATGGTCCTGCCCCCAGTCGAAAAATTCCTCGTCGGTCAGGTTCTTACTATTCCCCAGCGGCTTGAGCACATCGTAGAAGTAGCGCTTACCCTGGCGGACGACATAGTCATTGTAGTACTCCCCTTCGGAGGCATTCTCTTTGTAATCGTTAAAGAGGTCGCGAATAACCTGCGGAATCCGGCGCGTGGGTACTTTAATCACCTTTTCAGCCACGAATCCACGGCCGTCAGGTGCAATACCACCACCGACCACAACCTGCATCGCCGGCGCAATGCGCTGGCCAACGCGAATGCTGCTTCCGTGGAAACCGATGTTGGCTGCCATGTGCTGCCCACATCCGTTCATACAGCCGGATATCTTGATCCGGATATCGTCTTCAGTGACCATTTCGGGGAACTCGTCACGGACGAGCTCCTCCAAAACAGTGGTCAAACCAGTGGAGTTGGTAACTCCAAGGGCACAGGTATCCGTTCCCGGACATGCGGTAATATCAGCAGTAGTATCATAACCTGGCAAGCCCAGATTGAGGGCGTAAAGGCCATTAAAGAGATGCGGCAAAGCCGTTGGGGGAACGTAGCGCAGAATCATCCCCTGCTGAACGCTCAGGCGAATATCGTCAGAGGCAAACTCCCGGATGAGGCTGGCGAGGAGGCGGGCCTGTTCCGCCTCCAGGTTCCCTAACGGCACCCGAACAGCAACAGCGTGGTAGCCACCTTGCTTCTGTTCGGTAACGTTCGTCTTCAGCCATTCGGCGTAGAGCTTTGGGTGTAAAGCTTCGATTGCCTCGAAATTGTCCGCCGGGACCTCCCCGAGGGAAGGTACCAGGCTTTCATCAATGGAATAGGTTTTGTTCGCCACGGCGGGCATCTCTTCGGCGACGAGCTCCATAAATCGTTCCAGCCCCAGATCCTTGAGCAGGTACTTCATCCGGGCCTTCATACGCTTTTCACGTTCGCCGTAACGGTCGAAAACACGGATCGCCGCCTCCATGAAGGGGATGATACGGTCGGCCTCCAGAAATTCGTAGGCCGTAGGGGCGATCATAGAAACCGCTCCCAAACCACCGCCGATGACCACCTTAAATCCTTTTTTACCGTCCTGGATCCGGGGAATGAAGCCAAAATCGTGGAAGTAGGTAAAAGCAGAGTCTTTTTCACTGGACGAAAAGGCAGGCTTGATCTTACGGCCCATCTCCTGGCAAATCGGGTTCCGAAGGAAATAATCGAAAGAAGCGTATACGTAAGGGCTTACATCAAAGGGCTCTTCAGGGTCGATGCCAGCCATCGGGCTGGCGGTGAGGTTACGGACCGTATTACCGCAAGCTTCCCGGGCCGTCATGCCGGCTTCAGCCAACTCTTTCCAGATAGCGGGGCTGTCATTTAGTTTTACGTAGTGAAGCTGGACGTTTTGCCGGGTGGTAATGTGCAGGCGGCCGTTGGTATACTTTTCGGAGATATTCGCCAATGCAATCAACTGATCAGGGGTAATGTGCCCGAAGGGGATCTTCGTCCGAAACATATGAACACCAATCTGACGCTGACCATACACTCCCCGCGTAAGCCGGTAATGCTTAAATCGGTCTTCGTCTTCCTGACCACGCTGATAAGCGTAGATCCGGTTGGTCAGTTCTTCAATATCATCCCGTACGGGGGCAGACAGGTGGTCTAAAGTGGATTGGTCGCTGGTAATCATACCCAAAAGTACCCGCAGAAGCAGCTTTCAGTCGACTCGACATATGAAAGAAACAACCTATGAACGGATTACGGGACAAAATAAGATACTGTACATCAATTATTTACAAATAACAAGTTACCAAATAGGAAAAAGTCTTAACATATTTTTATTTTCATAAATTATAATCCGGCGCTTCCGCAGGTGCAATGGAATGGTTTCAAAAGCCGTGGAAATCACCTTTAGAGCTTACCAGCAAGGCAAGCAGACAGGCTTGATCAGTCAAATCAACTTTTTACCAAAATAATTTGGTATCCGAACAAAATTCCGGCTTTCCTCGCAAAGCCACTATTTACGGGGGGCATCGCTAAAAAAACAGTGGTTTAGCAGTAAACATCTCCGTTAAGACTGCGTTAAAGCCTCCTTCAAGACACTTTTAATTTGTGTATGTGGAAAGATCGAACTTATCTTTGATCCACGTCCGGTCCAATTCATTGGGCCATTACTTCAAATTAAAGCGACTCTATAGATTCTAACGTCTACACTATTTCTACCGGATTTGACCGGTATCCTTCGGGAATAATCCCTACATAGTTTAACACGTTAGTCATGGACGTCAAGTCGCTGAACGATCAGGAACTGATCACCCAATACCTTTCTGGACAAGATCGCGCTTTCGAGGAGCTTCTCGGACGCCACCAACAGAAGATCTATACCAGCATCTACCTTTTCACCAAAGACCACAGCCAGGCTGAGGACATCTTTCAAGAGGTATTCATTAAAATCATAGACACACTTCGCCGCGGCAAGTACAACCACGAAGGCAAGTTTCTTCAGTGGGCGATGCGCATCAGCTATAATATGTGTGTTGACTCTTTCCGCCGTAACAAGCGCCGCCCCAAGGTTGGGCAAACGGAGACCTTCAACATCTTCGACGTACTGCAGAGCCCCGAGCGTAATGCTGAGGCAGACATGATCCGCAGCCAGACGCACGACAAAGTGCGCAAGCTTGTTGACTCTCTGCCCCCCGAGCAGCGCGAGGTCGTTATTCTGCGTCACTACGCTGATATGAGCTTTAAGGAAATCGCCAAGCTTACGCGTGTTTCCATCAACACGGCCCTTGGTCGGATGCGCTACGCACTGATCAATATGCGTAAGATGGTGGAGGAAAAGCAGATTGTACTCCAGTAAAAAAACAATGGCTTACCGTGCGCGGGCAGCGCGCAGTAGCCTTAGCACCTTCTCTGATTTATTGGTTGCACCCAACGGACCAGAGAATTGACACCGTGGAGGTTTTTACCTTAATCAACAAAGGCGAACTCCCGAAGGCCATGGTGCCAAATGAAAACATGAGTCATCCCTAATTTTCGGATTAGATGACAGTGTTTTCTGGCAAATAATAGGATTTTTAGCGATCAGCGGACAGCATTCAGGCAAAACGGCTCTGAATGCTGTCCGCTGATCGCTTTTTTATACCGACCGAACCAGGTTCCATCCGAGAAAACACAGAAAAGGCTGCCCAAACTCCGGGATGAGCCATTTTTCTGATTTTTAGACACTCCCTGCAAGCGAATTCAACGTTCAGGCTTTTCAGCCTGAAAAAAATTCTTTGCTGCCGTGTTATTATTCCGGCATATGCGGGATGAAAATTGTCCCGTACTTAACTTAATCGGTCCAAGGCAACCTTATGGGTAAACAGTTTTCGACTGCACCACAACTTTCCTCAGCCTGCCTCCGTCAATTCTGAGATAGTAAATTCCCGAGGCTCCGCCAATTACATTAACACTATCACCGCTTGATTCCCTCACCATTCTCCCCTGCAGATCAAATAGCTGGCAGGAATAATTCGCCTTGGGCAGAACATTTATATGGGTAGAGGCGGGGTTAGGGAACAACACTACCTCTACTTCAGAAAACGCACGAACGGAGGTCGTTCCTTTTTCACCCGGCACCACAGCCAGGCCAGTCATCACATCACTTGACTCGAGAGAGGGAAACGGCTGATTGCGGGTATCGCCACTGGGTAATTGCCATTCACCCAGCTCTGAGCCTGCAGTAGTGTAGTACATTTTGTCTACCGAAAACGCGGCCAGATCCTGAGAACTTTGATAATCGGATTCTGAATCAATTATTGGCGTTAGATCACCATTATTATCCATCAGGACTGAAAGCTCTAAAGTATATAGGGTTGTCCTGTTAAATGGTGCTGGCATTCCATCGTCAATAAATAAGCGGTCGCCCAAAAACTCCAGATTATCCGCATCTGCTCTTCTTCCTGTCATTTTTAATTCTCCAATATATTCGCAGGACGCGTCCGTAAGAGAAACCGTGACGATACTTTCTGAAAAAAAGTCGTCTCCGTCAAGCGAGACGGAAGCCCATAGGGTATTCGTCCCCGAATGGTAGGCAAGTCCTTCACAGGTATAAACGGCCCCTTCAGGAAGCCCCAATTTACCCAGCATAACAAAATTCCCGTCCCAATCAATGCTTACTAGGCCAGGCTCATCTCTGGAATCAATGATTCCATAAAACAAAGAATCTTCTCTTACATAAATGAGGTCGCGAATTCTTTTGTCTCCGATTTCATTAATCTCGACTATTTCTTCGGTTTCGGCTGTTTCAGGATTAATCAGATATAACTTATCACCTGAAACGCCTGCAAGTCGATTACGTTGTGCATACAGGGAGGAGCCAATAATGGTCAGGCAAATTACCAGGTAAAAATATTTCATCGATGTTAATTAGGGCTAGACAAATATAATGATAAGAACAGACACCTTTGAAACAGGGCGCCGAAGGCTATAGGCTACTTGAACACCTCACCCCATCAAATTATACAATATCTGCACCGCCAAAATCTTCCCGATCAATACGACGGGGAGCATACGGGTATAGCCAATGGTGGGGTATTTGTTGCCAGCCTGCTCGATGGCGAAATCGAGCACGGCGGGCTGGCTGCCCACCATTCCACCGAGGAAGCTAAAGGGGATACGCAACACCCGATAACCGATCAAAAGCGTGGCGATGGTAGAGAGAATAGCGATGACGCCTCCGGCCAGAAAGACCTGGTAGCCCAGCTCAGTCTGTAGTGTCTGGTAAAAGGTTTGGCCGGAGCGGATACCGATGCCGGCCAGCAGAAAAATGAGGCCAACTTGCCGCAGGGTCAGGTTAGCACCATAGGGCAGCGTCCAGACGATGGGGCCGGTGCGGCGGAGTTGTCCGAGGACGAGCGCAATGATAAGCGGGCCACCAGCGAAGCCGAGGCTGAAGCTGTACCCACCCGGCAGGGTGATGTTGATCATGCCCAGCAAGAGGCCGAGGGTGATCCCCAGGCCGAAAGAAAGAAGGTTGACCTTGGAGAGTGCTTCGTAGCTGTTGCCGAAGACTTTGATGATTTCGGGGACCTCGTCGCGGTGCGCGACGAGCAGCACCCGGTCTCCCAGTTCCAGGGTGGTGTCTCCAGTAGCAAGGAGGTCCATATCCCCGCGTTGCACGCGGGTGACGAGGACGTTGAAGCGTTCCTGGAGGTTGAGGCTGGCGATCGTTTTGCCGGCGATGTCGTCGTTGGAAATGAAAAGCCGCCGTACATCGAAGACGGAGCGATCATGGGAGAGTTGTCCGTCTGCTGCCGGGCCAATACTCTTGGCCGTTTCGGAGATGGCCTCTTCGGTGCCGACGAGGACGAGCAGGTCATCGCGTTCGGGGATCGTTTCCCAGCTGGAGAGGGTCGTTCGCCCATCGTGCTGGATGCGGCCGAAGGCTACTTTGAGCTCGTGTCGGCGGCGGAATTCGCGGAGACTCTGGCCGATGATATCAGGGTGTTCCACTCTGAAGGTGCGGCTGGTCAGTTCTTCGCCCAGGGGATAGTCTTTGGCCAGGCTCCTGGCTTCAACGGAATAGTCGATCTTCAAAGCTCTTTGCAGCAGGAACAGGGCCAGCATTACGCCGAGCACGCCCATTGGGTAAGCGAGAGAATAGCCCACCACTGCTTCTTTGCTAAAAGCTTCCACTGCACCTGCGTCCGCGCCCTTCTGAATGGCGTCCAGCAAACCGGCGAGTGCGGGCGTATTGGTTGAAGCTCCGGCGTACAAGCCGCCGGTCAGGGACGCATCAAAGCCTAACCATTTCCCGATACCGAAAGCCATGGCGGCTGACAGCAGCACGGTGAACAAGGCGAAGTATACGTCCTTGAAACCATGCCTGCGGAAACTGGCGAAAAAGGCCGGAGCGGAGCTCAGCCCTACCGTATAAACGAAAATCGCCAGTCCGAGAAAAATGATGAACTGGGGAACGCTTAAGTCCGGATCAAGCGCACCAAAGCCCAGACCAACGAAAAGCACCGCGGCTACGCCCAGTTTGAAGCCACGGACTCTCACCTCTCCAATGCCATAGCCGATGGCAATGACGGTGAAAAGAAGTAGCAAAGGAGATTGGATGAAGGAGTCGAGCACAAGCCTGGGGAATTACTTACGCCGACGATTTTGTGGGCGCGAGCGCAGGTACAAAAGTACGTCTTCTTAAAAGCAATGAGAAGTAACTTGTTCATTGCCCCGGGGCAATAGCAAGCTTACCGCGCAGCAGCCTTGTTCATTGTCTGCGCTACCTTCAGCTATGACATCGCTTAATGCTCCGTACCTTGCGCTATCTGCTTACCAGGTCGATAATAAAACCATCTATCTCAGTCTCTACATTTATGAACAAAGTAGCCGTAACGAAGAACGTTCAGGAAGCCTACAACAGTCAATACGATGATCGTATGACGCAGTGGCGTGAGCTAGGGGCCAGATACAAGTCCCGTAATATTATAGCCGTTACCAAAGGGAAAAAATTCGCTAAAGTCCTTGACTTTGGTGCGGGAGAAGGCAGCATCCTGAAGCAACTTGATGATCATGCTGCTTTCGAAAAATTGTATGCTGTTGAGATTTCGGATAGTGGAATTGCTCAAATTGCGGAGAGGGACATCAAATCTCTGGTCGAAGTAAAAAAATTCGACGGCTACACTACGGAATATGCGGACAATGAGTTTGACTTAGTTTATTGCTCTCACGTCATTGAACACGTAGAACATCCCCGGCTTGTACTGCGGGAAATTAAGCGAATCAGCAAGGCCCAGGTCTTCGAAGTGCCGCTTGATTATGGCAAAGGTTTACCGCAAAAAACGGAACACTTTCTTGCTTACGGGCATATTAATATTTTCACCCCTGCCATTTTTAAATTCTTACTGATGAGCGAGGGCTTCCGCATTTCGGAAGAACTCCATGCTAACACCCCTCAGGAAATTTTAGAATTTAACTGGTATGAAAATATGAAACTAAAGAAGAGCCTCAAACGCAGGATCCTTGCTCAACTACTAAGTAATAAGGCGCGGCTTGCCAGGCTGGTGTTTGGAAGAGAAAAGGCAAACGAATTTTATAGTTCGTCTTACACTTG
This sequence comes from Neolewinella agarilytica, assembly GCF_900110645.1. Lineage (GTDB taxonomy): Bacteria > Bacteroidota > Bacteroidia > Chitinophagales > Saprospiraceae > Neolewinella > Neolewinella agarilytica. The sequence continues at coordinate 203,897 of NZ_FOFB01000006.1, read as the reverse complement.
CTTCACTGAAAAATCAGGAGAGCTTACTATTTTTTAATTTTCCTCTGACCGTTTATTTTCCCCTTTGATGATTTAGCGATCGAAAGTGCTTTTAAATTTCGCCGCTTCCCCTTCAGGTATTTTTTCAAATTTATTGAAATAGTATTCATACCGCCAATGATAACCGGTGATAAGTTGTAGCGCGTAAATTCCTCCTGACTTCAAAAGAAATTTTACCGCCGCCCATTTACGGCCGCGGTCCTGGAGAAAATGTTTCGAAATCAGACGTTGCGTATCGGCATACCGTGCGCTTACTCTTGAGAACCGGGAAAGGTCTCGTGAGAGCCCACCCAGTTCAAAAATCACCACCCAAACGTTTATGTGCACAACAGGGCAAAACCGGATTGCTCTGATTTTGAAATCATCATCAGCAGCGATTTTAAAATCCGTGTCATATCTGTTCGAGGCGTAAAAAGACCGGGGGAAAAGACTTGCCTGGTGATTAGGTAAACCTTGCCCGATCTGATAATTCCCTTGTACGGGTTTTCGAGGATTAAGCCGGTAAATGTGTTTACCATCCGTCATTACAGCGGTGCCAAAATAGTAGGTGTCATAGTCTTTGATGGGAGAGACCAGCTCGGTAAGGGACGTATTATTATAAAAAGCGTCGCCTGCATTCAGGAAGAGGCAGAAATCTCCCGTCGCGCGGTCCAGTCCTTTATTCATAGCATCATAAAGCCCTTCATCGGGCTCGCTGATTAAAACGGAGAATTCAGACTTCCGCTGTTCTAACAATTCAAGGGTGCCATCTGTACTTCCTCCGTCGATGATAATGTACTCTACTTGCTTATAGGTCTGCCCTTCCACAGAATCAAGCGTTATTGGCAGTGTAGCACAACGGTTATAAACAACCGTGATGATGGAGATAAGGGGGGCGGACATGGCGGCCATTACTTTAGCATATCGGCGAAGAGATCGTGGTAGGCGTTTGCCTGTACCTTGGGGGAATACCTGCGGATGGCACTTGCCCGAATATGCTCCCGATCAAAATCCGTATGCAGCATTTTTTCAATCGCAGTAGCCAGTTCACCCGCGTCAATGCGCGGGGCCAGGAGGCCGAGCTCGGGGGCATTTACCATATCAGGAATACCGCCTACTGCAAAGCCCGTTACGGGAGTTCCCGTTGAGAGGCTTTCAACAACGGTATTGGGTAAATTATCCTGCTCAGAAGGAATGATAAACATATCCGCTGCGCCATAAATCTCTGCCATTCCACGCTCCTCCGTAATGTGGCCAAGTTCAATAATCTCATAGCCTTCGGGTAAAGCACTCAGGTTGCCACTTCCGACTACGGCCAGGCAGATATCATTGACTGGCATGCGGTCACGCAAAATCTCCAGGGCCGCAACGAGGTGCTGAAAACCTTTGCGCTTATGGCTCAGGTAGCTGGCGACGAAGAGGAGGATTTTTTTATCAACGGGCAAGCCCAGTCGTTGCCGTGTGGCCGCGGAATCCACTGGCTGAAAGGTATCTACATCAAGGCTGTTCGGGATTAGTTCATGGCGAAAGCGGCCAAACAGCGAACTGGCTTTACTCAAGTCGTACATCCACTTACAGAGGGTCACTACGGTTAAGTTCTTGACGTCCTTCATTGCTTGAATCTGATATTCCAGGTTAGCCTTGATGAGATCCTGATAGGCATCAATCGGAAAATCTTTATCGTAGGGGTAGCCACCGCTGAAGGGGTTCATGTCGTGAAGAGTCCAAACAATTGGTTTGTCGACATTGGCAAAGAACGAGCGGTGATCAAGGAAACGAGTGGTCCAATGCAAGTTAATAATGTCTGCCTCTTTCACCAGCGGGTGGCGGTGGATAGCATAACCGGTACGTGGATTGAGGAAGGTTTGCTCCGTATTGGGTCGGCCGCGCAGCGTACTGGCAGCAATGAGCTTGGTGTAGCGCCGCCGGAGCAGGAGTTCCAGTTTCGTATTGTTTACAGGGTAAACATCGTCCATGGCCTCTTTGGGCAGGAACTGTCCGATCAGAACTTTGGAAGTGACGTTCGGATGTTCCTGCAAGCCTTTATGCAGGCGAAGGCAGGCGCGGCCGGCGCCGCCTCCGTAACCGGTGCTGATGATGAGGGATTTGATCATTGGCGGCTAGGTCATATTATCTCTCTTACTTGAGTCTACAAAAAAGTAGGTCTGGTATGTTTTAGCCAAAAGTGCGTAACCATTCCTCTTCAGGTAGATTGGAATTTCTCTCTCCAGACTAGCTTCAACGGAACGGTTACCCCGGTCTTCAATCGAGATGATGTGAGGGCGGTATTGAGCGAGATTAAGTGATCGCAAAGCTTGAAAGTCAAGGCCCTCAACATCAATGTTGAGGTAGTCGATTTGTTGGCCCGCAGGCAGATACTGATTGAGTATACCGGACAGTGGTGAAGTGACAATCTTCTCAACAGACAACTGCTGCTCTCCACTTTCTCGAATGTCGGCTGCTATCTCTGCGTCAAAGGTATTTAAAGCACCTTCTTTGAAACGATAAAAGTCTAGAACACCCTTCGTTTCAGCGATGCCGAGCGCCAGGTTAGTGTCTTTTGGTCGCTCTTTCAAAAAGCCCTGAATGCTATCTGGGTTAGCATCAATGTTAATACCTGTCCAGCCTCTGTTGAAAAGCAGGTAGGTGTTAGAAAACCGCTTGGGATGATGAGCGCCCACATCAACGTAATAGCCTCTGTAATCTTTGCCAAAATAGCGCTCCAGAATAAGGTCTTCACCTTCCTGCCCGTAAGACTCTTTCAGGTAACGCCAATCTCCTGTAAGTATTAGTCTTAGCAAATATCGGTAGCCTCGAGCCATCTGATTTAGATTTGCGGGCAAAGGTACGACCTTATCGTGAAGCTCTGTCTAATGACGATCTCTTTTAAAACCCTGACCAGCCATATCTAAGGCCGTATTTACAACCTGATTTATGATTTATGTTTTATTCCCATAAATCGCCATGGAGTAAAGATGGCCTGCATGGTTAACTTAAGTAATGGGCGGGTTTGGGGAAACAAAGCCGCAGCTAACCATGCAGCTGTTGCGTAGGAGATTACCGTTGCCCACGCAGCACCAATTCCTCCATAAGCCGGGATCAGGTAGTAATTCAGACAAAGATTTACGACTACTCCAATGGTCGTGAGATAAAGGCTGTAGCGAAGTAGTCCTTTGGCTATCAGATAAGAACTTTGCACTACGCCCAGGCCAACAAAGGGTAATGCCCAAATAACCACACTCAGCATAACCCCAGATTTCGGAAATTTACCCGGAGCAAGAAATTCTATAAGCCACGGACTAATAAGAGTAAGTACAATACCGATACAGACACTAGTAGTGGTAAGCAACCATACCAGCTTCACAATTTTCAGTTTAAACTCTTCTTGATCACGTCGATCTGCAGTTACCAGGTTCGGGAAAGCACTTTGTTGAACTACTACCGGAATAAAGTAGAATGCTTCCGCAAGGCGAACGGCAAAACTGTATTGACCATTCTCCAGATCACCAACCAGGTTTACCAGCATAATTTTATCGATCTGCATATAGATGGAAACCATTACCGCAGCGAGAATCAAAAACTTTCCGTCCTGGAACAGGTCCGTCACTACTTCCTTACTCGCCTCCCACTTTTGGTAATTGATGCCATGCCTGGCGCCAGCACGCAGGTAGAGTAGTGCCACAATCAAAAATTCCACTAAATAGGCAAGGGCCAGGTGCACGACGGTCCCTCCGTACCAAACAATGAGTAACTTGATGACGGCACCGATCAGGTAAGCGATGATACGGGCGATCACGGTGTGCTTACTTAGCACTCTTGCCTCGAAAAAATAATTTATTACTTCTGTCGGGTAGAGCAGTAGCTGGCCCGCCAGAATCGCTACAAGTAATAGTCCTTGCGAATCACTGCCGTCCAAAAAATAAACGGCCAATAAGGCAAACAAATAGGCAAAAGCTCCTGCAACAGTTATCATTAAGGCAGAGCTACCTAATAGCACCAACCGCTTATCCGGATAACTGGTAAAATTTCTCACAAAAACCCCTCTTAGGCCCATACCCGCTAAGGCCCGGAAGATTACTACAATTGCCAATGCATACTCAAAAGGAGAAAATCTTTCGGGGCCAAAATACCTTGCTAAATAAATACCGATAAAGAACCCTGTGCCGAGCCGCAGGGCCTTTTCGATACTCAGCCAGCCAGCATTTTCCGCCATGCCGAACAAGTGTTGCCATTTCTGAAGCTTCTCTTTTAAGTTCATAAGGATATAACGGCTAAAAGTAGAGGTTAAAAATTAGCCATAAAGCCCAAAGAGCCGCAGCAAGCCATTAACCTTCCCGCGAAGGTAACCATAGCCCAATCGAAAGCTTCGAAAGACCCGTACGTCGATCTCCAATGGCCGGTCATCCACTTCCAGACTGTCTGTCTCAATCTTTACCCGCTCCAAAAAGTGCTTGTAACTGGTGTGCGTGGCATCGCCGTCAAAGCCAATGTTTCGCACTAAAGACCAACTGGGATACATAAACCACCGTTCCTGCAAATACATGGAAGTGTAAAAACGAATCGCCCAGGAGTTTATCTTACCCGCTACCTGATTTTCTAACATTTCCCCGAATGGATAGCCATTAAGGTCGAGTTGGGAAGCAGGCCCCCGCAGCAGTACTTCCTGCAAGAGAGCGGGTCCGTCAAAACTAACCGTTTCCCATCGGTCTTTCCAGGTAGCCCAACTCCAGGAGCTCATCACCGGCAAAAAGAAAGTATTGTAGCCTTTGGGGCGTTTGCTGGGGGCTTTAAAACCGGTAAGCCCAAAAATTTTGCGCTCCTTTTCATACTTACGCAAGCCTTCATTCATGAAGGTGAGAAAGCCGGGGGCGGTAACCAAATCATCTTCCAGCACGATCACCCGGCCATAACGGTCAATGATTTCATTGACTCCAGCGATGATGCTTGCGGCCAGGCCATTGTTTTCTTCCCTTTCAATGAGGTTGACCTCCCCACACCACTTCTCGCTGCGGATCAGGGAACGTACAGTACTGATGTCCTCCAATACCTTGGGCGAAGCGTCTTTCTTAGGGCCATCAGAAAATATAAAAAGCCGACTTGATTTCGCCAGGTCATTAGCCGCCAATGCGCGGAGAGTAAGCCCGGTCGATATTGGTCGGTTATATACAAATAACACCACCGGGGCGAGGCTTTCATCAATCACCGGTCTCATTTTCGCACTAAAATAGCATCTGCCTGAAGCTGATCTCCGGCAGACTTATTACAAAAGCCGGATTCCAGCCCTACGAGCTCGTACCCTCTAGTCAGAAAGCTGACTAAGGACTCCATTAGTTGCACTCCCTGACCACAGAGTGGCTGCAGGCTTGTTTTCATTTGGATTACCTTAAATTGAGACAGCGCTGGCTCCGCACCAGGCAGAACCTTTCGCTCGCAGCCCCGGGCATCGGTCTTCAGCCCAATGCTCTTCCTCATAACGGTCACCGTTCCGTACTGCTCGGCTACCGTAGAAATCGTGTATTTCTCTTTGCTCACGCATGCATTTCCCGGCATTTTGCTTAAGTGCTCACGATCCCGTATTATACGTTTCATCGCCATTGGAGGTGTAAATTGCTACTGCTTATAAAACGAGACTTCTTCCAGTCTGTCAGAGTAGGCAAAGGGAAGATAACCTTGCTTTCGTAGTAAATCCATTGTCTTTCTGGTTTTAGCCTCTCCACCTTCCACCATCCGGTGATGAAACTCCAGTAGTAATTGCCCAACGGTAACCCCTGATCCCAATATTTCAGGAATTACCTGATACTCAGACCCCTCTATGTCCATCTTCAACACATCAATATGCTGGTGTCCGTTAGCCGCTGCTAAATGATGAAGAGTTCTTAGCTCTACCTCAATACGCTTCGATTGATCAACCTGGGTATTTCCGACAACGCTACCGGAAACATAGGCGTCGTTTTCGGGCAGAAAGAATGTCGTCGTTTCGTTCTTGTCCCCGATGCCTAAAGGGGTAAAAGTGAAGCCCTCCGGTATTTCCTGCTGACTGACCCAATTGATAGATTTAGGCGTAGGATCAAAAGCAAACACCTTACAATTGTGCTTTGCCAACATTGACCGGTCGAAGCTAATGTCCATACCCGTCCCAATGGAATAAACAATAGCGTTTTCGGGGACCAACTCCGGGCAAACAAAAAAGCCGGCATTAGCATTACCGTACCACTCTGCCTCATAATTCGCCAGCGGCTCGTAGCCAAGGCTGCGGGCTTTGAGTTTTCTACGGAAAGAACGAAGGAATTCAAGCATACGCTAAAATGGCTAAGTGAGTTAGAAATACATGAATGACACCTACTCTCATTTTGAGAAAACAGGCTCTCCCATGGGCGGGTACGGAGTTTTACCCTAATTCCCCAATCAAAATCTCCGCAATACGCTCCGCCGCTTTCCCATCCCAAAGCGGGGGCACTACCCCCGTTTTAGCCCGGCCATCGAGTATGTTATCCACCTCCTGCATGACGGTCTCCGGATTAAGGTCCGCCATCAGAATATTCGTCCCAAATTCAACGGTGATCGGCCTTTCGGTGGTATCCCGAAACGTCAGGCAGGGAACCTGCAGGAAAGTTGTTTCTTCCTGAATTCCTCCGGAGTCCGTTACGATCAGGCGGGCATTGTCCATAAACTGCAGGAACTGCAGGTAGCCCTGAGGCTCCAATACATGGAGGTTAGGAATGGCAAGCACCTGATCCAGAAGGCCGTGTTTGGTCAGATTATTGCGCGTACGCGGGTGCATGGGGAAGACCACTGGAAGCCGCTCCGCACTACGCCTCAGGATCGTAGCGATGTCCTTTAATCCCTCCGCGTTATCAACGTTATGAGGGCGGTGCATAGTGGTTAGCAGATAGCTCTTCGGGGCAAGACCGAGTTCTTTCAGGGCCGTCCCTTCAGCCGCCTTTTCCCGGAAGTGGACCAGCGAGTCGATCATAACATTACCGACGAAGTGAATCCCCTTACTCAGGGTGTTCTCCCGGGCCAGGTTCACCAGGCCGGAATGCTCCGTAATGAAGTGATACTGACAGATACCATCCGTAATTACCCGGTTAACCTCTTCCGGCATCCCGCGGTCGCCACTACGCAGGCCTGCTTCAACGTGTGCGACGGGGATCCCCTCTTTAACCGCTACCATGGTGGTAGCCACCGTAGCGTTTACGTCCCCGACAACAAGTACCAGGTCGGGCTTTTCTTCTCGCAATACCTCCTCAAACTTCAGCATCACATTCGCCGTCTGATAAGTATGGCTTCCGCCCCCAACGCCAAGGTAGTGGTGCGGCTCCGGCAGCCCCAGCTGGTTGAAGAAGATATCACTCATCCTGGCGTCATAGTGCTGCCCGGTATGGAGTATTCTGCTCTCGATCTTACCTGAGGCCACAAATGCACGGTGAAGAGGAGCAACCTTCATGAAGTTGGGGCGGGCACCTACGACGGAGAGAATCTTAATCATACCTTCTTTTTACCAATTAGGGAGCAAATGTACTCACTCCAGTACAGTGTAAATTAAGTTGAGATAGGTTTTTGCTCCGGGATTTTGTTTGCTGGCTAGATGAAAAAACCGGTGCATCCCGCAGTATTGCGGGACGGACCTATTTTTTCATGACGCCAGCGGGCAAAAGACCAAGCAGGAGCCAGCGAATACTTAGTTTACACTGTACTAGCCCATCGCTCCATTCCGAACCGCATGGACCAGTTCAATAGCCTTACGGGCTTCTTCAATGCGAAATCCTCCTCCGTCAATTACGTCCTGATAACTTCTGGTGTGCAGCTCATCAAAGCCGCCGCTGAACTCAAACTCGGTCTCCCCGATTTTTATGGATCGGTAGGTCCGCCCGCCCGCCGCACGAATCTTTTCGGGGATATTGCTGTAATCTACACTCAGGGTCCAGTTAACCCTTGCCCTTTCCAGTTCCAACAGCCCACGGGCCTGATGCTGGGTATGCTCGTAGACCTCCATTGATTTCAGGTCTCCGAAAATCCACACGAGCATATCAAAAAAGTGGATGCCAATGTTGGTGGCAATGCCACCAGACTTAGCAAGATCTCCTTTCCAACTATGATGATACCATTTCCCGCGGGAAGTATAATATTGAAGGTTAACATTGTAAACTTCGTCTGCTGGCCCGTTCTCAATCTGATCCTTCAGGGCAATCACACTCTCATGCAGGCGCAGTTGAAGAATGTTATAAACGTTGCCGGGGTATTCGGCTTCCATTTCCACCAGCGCGTCCAGGTTCCAGGGGTTGAGTACGATCGGCTTTTCACAGATTACACTCGCCCCCAGTCTCAAACCGAAACGGATGTGGGCATCGTGCAGGTAGTTAGGGGAGCAGATGCTTATGTAATCGATGTGAACGCCTTTACGCTTCAGCTTTTCCAGGTGGCGGTCGAATCGTTCAAACTCCGTAAAAAAGTCTGCCTCGGGGAAATAGCTATCAATGATCCCCACCGAGTCTGACGGATCAAAAGCAGCCACCAGATTGTTCCCGGTGTCCTTAATCGCCTTCATGTGGCGGGGAGCTACGTATCCGGCAGCACCAATCAGCGCAAAATTTCTCACCTTATCAACTACTGTATTCATCCGCTATTGTACCCTCTTTACGGCCTCATTTTTCAGGAGATATTCCTGCTTACTTTCCGGGCAAACGGCCTTCCCGTTTTCATCAAAACGCAACCGATGTCCATACTCGCTTACCCAACCCAGTTGGGTAGCCGGGTTTCCGACGAGTAAAGCGTAGTCGGGCACACTCCTAGTTACCACAGCTCCAGCGCCAATCATGGCAAAGTCTCCGATATCGTTACCGCAAATAATCGTGGCATTAGCGCCAATGGAGGCTCCGCGTCCGACCCGGGTGGTCTGATACTGATCCCGACGGTTGATGGCACTTCTTGGGTTAATGACGTTGGTAAAAACACAGGAAGGGCCCAGAAACACGTCGTCTGCACATATGACGCCAGTGTAAAGAGAAACGTTGTTTTGCACTTTGACATTCCTGCCGAGAGTAACCCCCGGAGAGACCACTACGTTTTGGCCCAGGTTACAGTTCTCTCCTAACTCACAGCCCGTCATCAGGTGGCTGAAATGCCAGATTTTCGTTCCGTCTCCAATGGTACATCCTTCATCGATGACGGCAGTGGGGTGGGCAAAGTAGTTGTCATTCATGCTTGCGAAAATGATCTTAGTTTATCAAGATAAAGCTTCGCTACGAAAGTATCGCTGAATTTACTCTCCATTAATGCCCGGCCGCGCTCTCCCATAAGTTGTCTTTCAGAGAATGGTTCCGCCACAGCTTGCAGGAACGTATCCCCCAATGCGATTTCATCCCGTGCCGGCACCAGCCACCCCGTTTTTTTATCCAGTACAATTTCTCTGCTGCCCGGTACATCGAATGCAATTAGCGGACGGCCGGTGGCCGCTGCTTCCAACAATACCCGGGGGCAACCTTCCCGATACGAGGGTAAAACGACAAAAGAAGCTTCGGCCAAAGCTGGCCGGACATCCGGAAGGTTTCCGAGAAATTCAACCACTCCTTCCTTCTTCCAGGTCGATAGTTCTGCGGAAGACACTGAAGCGGGGTTGCCCTCATCAAGTCCTCCAATCGCCTGAAAACTGAGCTCAGGCCGCACCACACGTGCTCGTCTGGCGGCCTCAACGAATTCTCTGATTCCTTTATCCGACAGCAATCGACCAACGAACAAAAACCGTCCAGGACTGGCACATGAATAACTCACGTAGGCGTAATAGCCCAGATCAATGCCGGAACCAGGTGACAGTTCGCAAACCGAAGGAGATACTATTTTCCAGTCGATGAATAATTTCCTATCGTCAGGGTTCTGGAAAAACACTACCTCGGTCTTCCGTAAAGCCAGACGATAAAACATGCTGGTAAGTAATGTATTGAGCTTTCCTCCCAAAAAGGTATACCCCAGGCCCGTGATCGTAGCGATACTCTTTACGCCAAGCAAGCGAGCCGCCAAAGAACCATAAATGACGGGTTTAATGGTATAATGGAGGGCAGCATCGATTTTTTCCCGCCGGTAAAGCCGCCGGAGTTCAGCAAGTAGCCGTAGATCAGTAATTGGATTGATGCTTTTCCGCCTGAGGCTCTTTAAGGGAATAAACTGAGCGCCTTCTGCTTCCAGTTTTTCTATGCCGTCACCATTAGGAGCCAGCAAAACCACCCGGTAACCATTAAGCACAAATGCCTTAATGAGTGGCATGCGGAAATTGGACAGATTCCAGACCGTATTGGCAACAATCGCGACCGTCATAGTATCCGCTGGATGATTAAGCATTGTAATCTTCGAAGAGCTTTTTTATGCCGGCCTTGCAAAGGCCGTCTTTGTCCCCACGCTGCTTCCCTGATAAAAAACTTTGCACCTGCATCTGTGCCTATGACTTTTTCATAATATTGACAAGCTTGCGTGAGCACTTTGGCAGGCTTAGCGGGTTCCGCAGGTGCAAGGTAAGGTTGAATGGCAAAGTATACTCGCTCAACGGCTTTTGGCATATTTGCAAAAGCTCTGTTTTGAATCAATAGCCCCATTACTTTTTCACTCCGGTTAATTCTCTTACAATTATGCTGCAAGCATTCCCATCGCCATAAAAATTCGACGAGTAATCTGTGTTAAACCGAAAATTATATCTGGCATCAAGAATTGCAGCTGAGTTAGCCCCCACTAATGCACTAAAATCATTATCCACTAACTCCTTCCATTCTGTCTCGTCCCGAAGGATAATGCAAGGTCGGCCAAAGTAATAAGCCTCCTTCTGTAATCCTCCGCTATCCGTAATGACTACCTGGCAATTTTTAAGCAGCCATACCATATTGAAATAACCAACAGGGTCAATTAATAGTATCTCTGCCGTATCAATATTATATTCTCTGATTTTGTCTCTCGTTCGCGGGTGAACCGGCAGTACTATTTTCTCTTTCCCTGCCATATTTTTCAATGCTCCGAAAATAGCTTTAAGCCTCACCGGATCGTCCGTGTTTTCAGCCCGGTGGACCGTTACCAAACAGTAGCGCTCACCAGCAAGAAGAACTTGCTGCGGGGCAACTGCATGCTGCTCGTAAAGCATTACAGCATCCTTCATAATATCTCCGGAGACGACCACTTTAGCTTTCCAGTATTGCACACCTTCGCGTTCTAAGTTAGCGACGGGTTTTGCGCTTGTGCAAAACAGAAAATCGCTTATTCTGTCCGTTAAAATCCGATTGATTTCTTCGGGCATTTTCATATTGTGGCTTCTCAAGCCCGCCTCAACGTGCGCGACCTTGACGTTCATTTTTTTTGCGGCCAGGGCTCCCGCCAGAGTGGAGTTGGTATCACCATATACAAGAACACAGTCTGGTTTCTCTTTTATTAGAATCCGCTCCAGACCCTCCAGCATTCTCCCGGTCATTTCACCGTGCCCGCCTCCACCAATCGCCAGATTATATCTTGGTGCCGGTATTTTCATTTCCCTGAAAAAAACATCACTCATCTCAGCATCATAGTGCTGACCGGTATGGACAATTACTTCTTCAATTTCCTCGAGCTCCGCTATATACTTACTCAAAGGAGCAGCTTTAATAAATTGAGGACGAGCACCAACTATGGTAACAATTTTTTTAATGCCCATTTACACTAAATACTGTTTTAGTCCCAAGCGGTTAGTTGACCAGGGAAGGGTGCCTGCTTCAAGCCATTTTTCATAATTCTCCAGCAACCATTTTTCCAGCAAAGCTGATTCCTGATCGGAGAACACCGCTCCTGCTTCGGCCGTTTCGATTATTTTTTTCAATTCGGGATCTCCGGGCCCTTTCACAAGCGCAAGGATCGGACGCCCTGTTGACAGGTATTCCCAGAGTTTAGCCGTCAGGACACCATAGTAGCCTGGAGCGGACCAGGTCAACAGTAATAGTAGCTGAGCATTCGCCTGTATTGCTTTCGCCGCATCAGCGGTAATGGAGCTTTCAACGTCCAGCATACATTCAGGAAGGCCATTGGTAAACGAACGAAAATAGCTATCATCTTTCCCCCGGTAAACCAGCCTCACTTTGTTCTCATCCAAACGACCGGCATCCAATAGAGACCTCAAGGCGGCCACCAGTTTTTCCGGTGTGCGCATATCGGGATACAAACTTCCGGTATAGGCGATGGTGAAATGCTGGGACAACGGGGCCGTCCGGTCAGGTGGCAGATCTGCTAAAGCATTATACCTGACCTTAATATTTGGGTGCCACCCTGACATTTGCTGTCGTTGCCCTTCCGAGACCATCCACACCTCATCGGCCGATCGTATAATCCGTTTTCCCCACCAACGTTGCAGAGATGGCCACCAGATCGTTTGATGGACCGGATCAACCGGCAGGTCTCTGAAATCAGCGATCCATCGTATGGCCGGAAAACGCTTTTTCAATCTAGCTGCAACAAGGTGATCCGACCAGGGCCTGAACGACGAAAACACGGTAGTTATGCCGTGTTTTTCAATTAGTGCGCAGGCTTCCTGATAGGCCTTTCGTCGATATACGGGACCTCCATCATCCGTTACAAACAGGAAAGGAAAGGCCTGGCGGAGAGGAAGTAAACGACTAACAACGGTGCTCTTCGCCGTCCGAACGGAGACGGTCTTAACCCCTGACAATGAACGGAGATCCGGGGCATTAACCGAAATGGCCTCTTTTGCGTGGTCGAACTTTGTAACTAATTCTTGTGAAGAAAGAACGTATAAATCACCAGCCCTGGCTAATTCAAGGCCGACGTAGTAGGCACGGCGGGCGCCAGGTGAATTATTGGGTAAATAGAAATAGGCGAGCTGCAATGCTTTCATTCTCCCCAACGAATGTGCCACTGATGAAGGACAAAAAGGAACCAAACAGGGTAGACGTTGATATACGTCAGGGGGCTCAAATAGTCATTGACTATTCCTTCGACCGCTCCTGGCCTGAATCGGAATCTGGCTGAGAAAGTTTGATCGGCAGCCATATCTTTCAAAGGTTCCACCAGCTTAGTTCTCAACCATTGATCAAGGGGAATGGCAAATCCTTTTTTAGGACCCCGGGTTAGTTTCTGTGGTAAATATTCTGCCAACAATTGACGGGGAAGAACTTTAGTATCACGACCCGACAACCTGTATTTTGGTTCCAGGTTCAACGCAAACGCGACTAAGTCTGTATCAAGAAAAGGCAGCCTTACTTCAAGCCCGTTATTCATACTTGCTCGGTCTACTTTAACCAGTAGGTCGCCTTCCATATAATTTTGCAAATCTTCTATTGCCATTTTTGTTAGCAACTCATGGCTTGCCCAGTATTTGACAGGTCGTTTTGGAGTCAATACTCCCAAACGATATAAAATACTTTCATCAGAATAATCGGAAGCACGCTGAAAAAAGCTCTCGGTCGAAGTAGCAGAAATGCTCTCAGACAATTTATAAAGTTTCTCCTCTGGGTTAGACAAGTCCGGCTTCACCTTTCTGATCATTTTTCCTATCCGATCAGGCCGTCCGGTACGGATAGCCTTGGCTAATAACTTTCGCAAGTTCGGTGAAATAGATTTTGCGTAGCGATCAAAATTCAGCGTAGCCCGATATTTAGCATAGCCTCCAAATAGCTCGTCTCCTCCATCACCTCCAAGGCAGCACTTTACCTCCTGACTGGTTCCCTGAGCTAAGAGATGAGTAGCAATTCCAGAAGCATCTCCGAATGGCTCGTCATATATCTCGGCGTACGCTGGAATCAACCGTAGAAAATCTTCTGCCGTACAGGAAAATTCAGTGTGGTCCGCCTTTAAGTGTTTGGCTATTGCTGCAGCGCGTGGCGCTTCATTAAAAGCGGGGTTGTCAAACCCCATCGTAAAAGTTTTGACCGGTTCTTCCGTTAAGCCAGATACCGTTGCCGCAATTAAGCTGGAATCCACTCCCCCACTGAGAAGTACTCCTACCGGGAAATCTGCCAAAAGCCTTCTTTGGCAGCTTTCCTCGAAACAAGCTTTAAAATTCTGCTTAGGAGTTAAACTTTGTCGTTGACTGTTTTGACTGACTTTATCCTCTAGTTGGTAAAAAGCACCTTTAGCAACATTTCCATCTTGTAGAGAAAACTCAACCCACCCCCCTGGTTCTAATTTATATGTATTCTGGTATATTGTATTTGGCGCAGAAATATACCCTCGGCGGAGGTATTCAGGTAAGGCTGCATGATTGATGGAAGCATCATGCCCAGGTAGTTCAAGTAGTGCCTTTAGTTCCGAGGCGAAGAGAAAATGATCTTCTGTATGACTGTAGTACAATGGTTTAATACCCAGTGGATCACGAGCCAGCAGAAGAGTTTTTTTACTCTCATTCCAAAGTGCCAGCGCAAACATCCCTCTAAAACGGTTTAATGCAGCTTTACCCCACTTACCGATTGCGGCCAAAATGACCTCAGTATCTGAATTACCTCTAAATTTTTCGCTGGCGTTAGTCAGCTCTTTTTTGAGTTCCAAATAATTATAGACCTCACCATTGTAAGAAAGAACAGTATTACCGCGCCGCATAGGTTGAGCGCCTGTAGGAGAAGCATCAAGTAAGGCAAGCCGACAGTGAAAAAAAGAAACGGGCCCTGTTTGCATGGTCCCGTCTGCGTCTGGTCCGCCATGCCTCATCCGGTCAAGAATACGACAAGCTTGAACGTCTGTTTCTTTGGCTAAAGCCGTCCCTTTATTCAGCTTGACCACGCCAGCAATTCGGCACATTGATTTTTTTTACAAATTATCTTACCACCTGCCCTGGCTTATTGAGTGCCATAACACCAATCAATATACCGAAGGGGGCCCACAAATAGCGAAAATTCATGATATCTAAACTAACTGACGCAATGAGAATCAACAAAATACTTACCCCAACGGGTAGCATATAGTCATTCTGAGTCCAGCTATTGACCGATATGTTTTTTACAATAGAAATCCAGGCAGAAACCGTTAGTAATATTATCCCTAACAGACCTAACCAGCCTGTTTCCGAAAATGCTCCGACCCAGGTAGAGTGAGGATCATAGTCCGGCAAATGATCAGGATAAACGCCTTTGGCTTTTTCTTCGGGCAAATACTTATTAAATTCTCCTGGCCCCACCCCGAGTAAAGGATGCTTTTTCCCTACTGATATCCCCGCTTTTTTCAATGCCAGATAAGAGGTTTCTAAGAGTTGAACATTATCTCCTTTCCAAAAAACATTCTCCGAGGTGTATTCTGTTCCTTCCAAATAGGAACCTTTAACGTCATTGGGTCTTTGCACAATTAAGTGAGTCCCGAACCAGAGAAAAAGGGATATCCCCACAACCGCCATCGGCCTTAACTTTCGCCAATTATCCATCACCCAGGGATCAATCAGGAAGCATCCGAGAAGTATCAGAACGAATTCTTTTGAGATAGTCAACAAACAAACCGTTACTAATAACACAAGCCACCCTTTTCCACTTTTCCCGTTTCTGATTCTACGGTAGAGGTAAAGTAAAGGTATCATACTAACGTAGGCCAATGAATTAGCGCCCCCAGTTAGTCCTTTCGCTCTGATTACCGTTCCGAAGTATGGATAGTTTTCGTAAACAACGACTGTTTGGTTTAAGTACCCATTAACAGCAGCTGCATATCCAATGATGGTTAGCACAGCCATTACGATAGCCCCTGCGGACCAGGCCTGCACCAGCTTTTCAGCGTTATGACTTTCCACTTTTCCGGACTGTACAAACTGAGCCACAATTAACGCCAGAACTACCAGGTAAACTCTGCCAAGTGACTCAAGAATTGAATTTACGCTACCAGCCACTACTCCAGAAAGTAAATTAGCTCCCAAATAAACAGCTAGTGCTATCTTAAATAGATTTGACTCAGGTATTAAACGACGGCCATATCGATATAGAGCTACCGGGAAAAGAAAAAGAAAGATTATTTCCGTCGGTTGAATCTTTGCCGATACTACCGGAAAATAAAATAATCTAACATAAGGAACAAAGAAAAAGAAGGCCAGCAGCAGCCACTTTATCACCTTATCCTCCTTCCTGTCAGGTTCCCACATTACATCACGGGGCGAAACAGACATGCTTCAGATTTACTATTGCAACTAAGACACATTACTTCTTACGACTGTGTAACGTCAGGTTTAAGGGGCTTTACCAGCCCACAAACCAAGATAAAAGAACCTAAACTTATTCTAACTTCAGCTTAAAACCAAGACTCTGCTTCCAATGCAGCGTAAACCTTCTCAATCCCCTCACGAAGATCAATCTTGTGCTTCCAGCCCATAGCATGAAGCTTGTCTACATTCATTAATTTCCTGGGAGTACCGTCGGGCTTAGTCAAATCGTGGGTAATTTCTCCTTTATATCCGACAACCTCTTTGATAGTACGGGCCAGATCAATAATTGCAAGGTCAACTCCTGTTCCAACGTTTACAAAGCCGTAGTCGCTGAAGTTTTCCATCAGAAATACACAAGCATCTGCCAGATCATCCGCGTGTAGAAACTCCCGTTTGGGAAGCCCGGTTCCCCACATCACGACTTCTTTTTCGTTATTCACCTTCGCTTCATGAAACTTTCGAATCAAAGCAGGTAGAACATGGCTCGTCTTCAGGTCATAATTATCATTCGGACCATAAAGATTGGTGGGCATTACCGAGATAAAGTCACAACCATATTGATGCCGGTAGGCATCGCATAGTTTTATCCCCGTAATTTTTGCAATTGCGTAGGGTTCATTGGTTGGCTCAAGAGGTCCTGTGAGCAAGGCATCCTCCGTTAACGGCTGGGGAGCTAACTTGGGGTATATACAGGAAGACCCTAAAAACATCAGTTTAGTTACGCCAAACACACGAGCGGCCTCAATAATATTGGCTTCGATCATGAGGTTATCGTACAGGAACTCTCCCCGGTATGTATTGTTGGCAAGAATCCCTCCCACTTTAGCAGCCGCCAGAAAAACATAATCAGGACGCTCCTCCTGAAAAAATGAATTTACCAGGCTTTGGTCCCGTAAATCCAGTTCCCGGCTGGTCCGGGTGATGATATTATGGTAGCCTGCTGCTTCCAGGTTCCGCTGAATAGCAGACCCCACCATGCCCCGATGGCCGGCGATATAAATTTTGTCAGTTGTATTCATTGGAGTGTTCCCTGTATTACTCGAATTGATTTTTCACCGAGAAGCCGGCCTCTTTCAGCAGTTGATCACGGCGGAAAGTCTCAATATCTGCGCGCACCATTTCCGAGCACATCTCTGCCAGGGTGTAGGTTGCTTCCCAACCCAGCTTAGTCTTCGCCTTGGTGGGGTCTCCGAGCAGAAGTTCTACTTCCGTTGGCCGGAAATAGCGCGGATCCACGGAAACAACCTGTGTACCTGCTGCGAGCGGGAAATCAGGATTGCTAACGGAGGAAATAGTGCCTACTTCATCAACTCCGGTGCCTGACCATTCCAGTTCAACACCTACTTCGCGGAAGCTCATGATAACGAAGTCGCGTACTGTAGTAGTGATTCCAGTCGCCAGAACAAAGTCATCGGCTTCTTCTTGCTGAAGCATCCGCCACATGCCTTCGACGTAGTCTTTGGCATGCCCCCAGTCGCGCTTAGCGTCCAGGTTGCCGAGGAAAAGTTTGTCCTGTAGGCCGAGGCTGATTTTAGCAACAGCGCGGGTAATCTTTCTGGTAACAAAAGTTTCTCCCCGCAGCGGAGATTCGTGGTTGAAGAGGATGCCGTTACAGGCATACATTCCGTAAGCCTCCCGGTAGTTGACCGTGATCCAGTAAGCATACATTTTTGCCACCGCGTAAGGAGAGCGTGGGTAGAAAGGCGTAGTTTCTGATTGAGGCACCTCCTGCACCAGACCATACAACTCCGAAGTCGAAGCCTGATAGAATTTAGTTTTTTTGGTCAAGCCCAGAAGACGGATGGCCTCCAGAAGCCGGGTGGTGCCAATACCGTCTGCATCCGCAGTATATTCCGGCATATCGAAACTAACCTTTACGTGGCTCATAGCCGCAAGGTTGTAAATTTCATCGGGCTGTACTTCTTGAACGATTCGCACCAGATTGGTCGAGTCCGTCAGGTCTCCATAGTGCAGTACAAAGTTGCGATTATCTACGTGTGGATCCTGGTAAAGATGATCAATCCGGTCGGTGTTGAACAATGAGGCTCTGCGCTTGATACCGTGTACCTCGTAGCCTTTACTAAGCAAGAGTTCGGAAAGATAGGCTCCGTCTTGTCCGGTAATTCCGGTGATGAGGGCTCGTTTTGACATTTATAGTTAGTTTCTAGTTTTTTTTATTGACATATTCGATCGTACTCGCCATGGCCCAATAGGCCGTCAGCAGAGCATGTGATCAAACATCGAAGTATTTTTCTTCCTCCTTGTAGTCCTGCTCCATCCAGGAAACCATATTCTGCAGCCCCTGGTGAGTAGTATACTTTGGCGAGAAGCCTTCGGCCAGCAGTTTATCGGCCTTGTGAAAAGTTTCCGTACAGAACTTAGCTACCCGATTGGTGGAAATCGGTAGGTCTTTGCCTGTTATTTTAATCAAGACATCAAATGGTAGTGCTAGCGCGTAAACTGCCCAGTAGGGCAGCGTGATCGGGTCTTTTCTGTTCAAAGATTTAGAAATCTGGGTAGCGATTTCTCTACTCGTCAGTTGAGGTTCATCTGCGTAATTATAGATACTTACACCGGGCACCATGTTGTCCATCAAGTGCAGCGTTGCTTCTACTATGTTTTTCACATAAGCAACCGACTTAATGTTTTTCCCATCACCAATGTGAAAATACCGGCCTGCCCGAATCTGATGAATAAGCCGAAACATGTTGGCCACGTTTCTTTCCCCGAAAACAACCGTTGGGCGGATAATTAATACAGATCGATCATCTTGCTCTTTGCACCATCGCTGGAGAACTTTTTCTCCGGCGAGTTTTGATGCTCCGTAAGGAAGATTGGGATTAGGAGGCAGTTTTTCGTCGCTTGGCACCTTGTTGTTGCCGTAAACAGCTACCGAGGAATAAAAAACAATTTCTTTGATGCCGTGCCTGGTGGCAGCTTCGCAAATCACTTCGGTTCCTTTCTCATTGGTCTTAAAGTAATCTTCTTCGCTCAGGCCAAAGTCTTTATGTTCAGCGGCCAGTGAAACGATTCTGTCACAGGGAAAGGAGGCAATGGCGCGCTCAACATCTTCCGGCTTACGAATATCTCCCTTAATGAAAGACGAATGGTAATCAAACTCCGGCTCCCGAAGATCAATATTACCGAATTCCTCCGATGCGAGTGCTTGGTGAAAATGGTACCCAATGAAGCCTGATGCTCCGGTAAATAAGGTTCGTTTCATGCTTTGTTGATGAGATTATAATAAAGAGCAACTGTTTTTTTATACATTGCCTCGCGAGTAAATCTTTGCTCAAACAACTCACGGGAGTTCCTTCCCATTTCCGCCAACTTTTCCGGTGACTTCATCATTAGTTCCAGTGCATTGGCAACGGCATCAATGTCCTTTGGGGGAACTGTAATGCCATTGTAATCGTCAATCACCTGCTCTTTTACTCCGGCTACATCCGTAGCAAGAATTGGCAAGCCAAAAGACAACCCTTCCAGAATGGAAATCGGGAATCCTTCCCAATTTGTAATCAAGGTTAGTAAATGGGACCGGCAAAGATAGTCACCTACATTTGAAACTGCTCCCTTGAAGTGAATACGATCTGTCAAATCAAGGGCAGTTGTTTTTTCGGATAGCACTTCCATGAGCGGTCCGTCCCCTAAAAAAAAGACTTCCCAGTCAAGATGTTTCACCTTCCCCAGCGCTTCGATGAGCGTGAAATGATCTTTTTGTGGACGAAGGCCAGCAACCATCGTAATGGTAAACCGATCGTTTTTCACTATCTCATACTGACCGGCAATATCTTCTACCCCATTATGGATGGTTACAATTTTAGCTGCTTTAGCCACTTTCTTTTGCAGTCCGTATTCCCTGCCAGCTTCGGCCACCGTGATGATGCCATCTGAAATTCGGCCAGCAGCTCTTTCAGCCGTCAGAAAAACCATTCGTTTCACGAACGGTATCCCGCCTTCAAAGGACCAACCATGAGAAGTAAACGTATTGGGCATTTTAGCTCTTCGACATGCTATTCTTGACAATAGGCCAGCCTTTGAGGAATGGGAAGCCACCAGATCTGGCTGGTAAGTCTTTAGGAATGAAATCAGATCTTTAACGAATTTTACGTCTTTCCCCGGATTAATGGGATGTACCAAAGAGGTAAAAATTTTAAAGGGAATGCTTTCTTCATCCAGTAAGTCCGTCAGGGTTCCTGCGGTACCCGTTGCCACCATTACTTCGTGACCATTCTTCTTAAGCAGTACGCACAAATCCAGTACGTGTTTTTGTGCGCCATAGAGTTCATGCCCAATGGTGATTACCTGTAATATTTTCATTTTTTTCATTTCAGCCAATCGCTTAATTCTCTTCCGGTCATTTTTTCCAGCTTCTGAACATCCTCTTTAAAGTAGTTTTCAATAAGCCAAGCCCTGTCTTCTGCAGAAAGTGTTGGGACCTGAGAATTTGTCTTTGCTCCGGGCTTCCCGAAGATCATACCCTTAAGGCCTGCCTTTTTAGCCATCTCAATGATGGGATACAGCCTGAGCGATCTTAAGATATTGCCTGCTTTATCTGCGGCAGCAGCGACGTAATAATTCGGCGCTACGGCAGCCTCGAACGACTTCCCTTTCAGGTGATCCGGCACCGGAACGTAGGCGATTCCCAGGAATTGACACAGCTGGCGAACGTAAGCTTCCCGGTCACGGACAAGATCCTCCAGAAACAATACGTTTACGGAAGAAAACAGGGCCTTCCAGGAAAGAATCAATTGATGATAAAAACTCCCGTCAATTACTTCCCGGTTCTCAACGGCCTCCCTAAACCCTCCCTTTATCTGGCCATATCGGACCCGATGTAAATACAGGGAGAACGTTCTTTTGGCAGGGTCCCGAAGAGTACAAATAATGGGAATATCCCCCAGGTCATCTAAAATACGGTCGCCTGCTTTTGGGTTTTCAAAGTAGGTCGGTCCTACTTCCAGAATACAGGGCAAGTCCGCCTCCCCCTCAAAATGTTTAGCATACCAGTGGATCCCCTTGTGATAGTATTTATCAAAGAAGAAAGTTTCTTTCACTCCTTTGGCTACATTCACATCGTCCCGCCACTGCAGGTAAGCATATATCCAGCTTGTTCCGGCTTTTTGGGGCCCGACAATCATTGCTGTAGGTAATATCATTTGTCCTTAGGCTTTTGCTTGCTTTTCCGTGGTACCAGATTAGCCCCTTCAATTTTACTCTTGGATTGCTGAATGATTCTCCCTGCCGCTTTATCCGCTACGTACCTTCCTCCGAAATAATTATTGAGGCGGCCACGATCCACTACCACCGGAGATGGATTCCCAGGGTGGGTGACCTGTTGCCCTCCCATAAAAGTGTTTTCCGAAGAATTCTCAATCAGCATCGCCGGTAAATCTTTATTTTTTCGGCTATTCCCTTCACAGTGGAGCCCCATCCAGGTGTTGTAATTAGCTTTCCCTTTCAGGTGGACCCCATATCTGGAATTGAGCCGTGAATAAATACCGGTAAAAGTGTTGGCATTCACCCAACACTTGGGGAAAGAACCATCCAGTACCAGCCCATCCTGATTGTTAATTGCTTTCAGGTTAACAAAAGTCGACCAGGCTACCTGGCTACCTTTTTCACCACCAAGTCGAAAGCCCGCACTCTGGCACCCCTTGGCCGTCAGGTTTTCAAAATGACCTCCCTGCCCACGGTACCAGACAAAACCTTCCGCCGGACTTTTAACTACGGAGACATCCCTTATGGTCGTTCCGGGAGACTTTACGTAAACGGTGTTGTTCAGTTCCGCCCCGTTGCCGGTCCAGACCATTCCTTCCTGAAAGCAGGAGGGAAACTCTATACGGCGCGACAATGAATACTTCTTTCGCTGCGTAACGAAACTTGCTCCCGTCTCACAGGCAGCAGTGATGGCCCGTTCAAATGCGGGGTAGTCATCGGTTTCGCCATCTCCCCGGGCACCAAACCATTCCGGCATCAGATAACCTCCGTCCTCATATTCAGCCCGGACAAATGTCTTCCCTGCACCGTCCTTCAAATAGAGCGTGCCATCTGCTTTTTGTTGAGTGGTTTGCCGAAACCATCCCCCGTTTTTGCCTTTGATAAAGACCTCTTGTCGGTTGACAGATTTTTTAGCAAAAGTCTTTAGTTCCATAGCTGATTCTGATTCGGGGCTAAGCACTCCACTCGTTGGTCGGTTACATCCAACGGTCAACAAAAGGGCGGCTGCGAAAAGGTAAATTGCGAAAGGTCTCATATCGGTTACTATTTAGAAAACTGCCATACCTTCTTAAGATCACGTCCCAGCCAGTCAGACAACTGTTCAACTTCCAGCGAGAAATATTCTTCCAGCTCCTTGCGGGTTTCAGGCGAGAGAACAGGCTTCTCTCCTTCTTTGTATTCTCCGTATAGTGCGCCGGTCACCCGCTTGTTATATTTGATTTTAGTGATCAACTCCGGATGCCCCAACTTACGTACCAGGCCGGCACTTGCTTTAACCATCCTGGCAACCAATGGACTACGGGCCTTACTGGCCGGCAATACTTTTTCGTTGAGGATTTCATCAGACAATCTTCCTTTTACCCCTAAGAAAGAAAAAAGATCGTCCGCATATTGGCGGTTATCTACTCTTAAGTCTTCCATCAAAAGCACCTTGATCTGGGAGCGATCAAAGTGTTCTTCGTATTGTTTGAAAAAGGTGTGGTAATTCCCTCTTTCCTGCAAGTCCGGCCGTATAACGAGTGCTTCTTCAAAGGAACAGGAAAGTGTTCCGTTCCGGCGAAGGAACAGATAATGGGAAAACGTTCTATCCACCGGGTTACGTATTGTACTCACCAACTTCACATTAGGGTACTTCTCTTTAATCCGGGCCGGCACCTCTTTGGAAAAGACGTAGGTGTTAGAGACCTCCCCCAGCAACTGCCCGCTTTCGGCGTGCTTAAAGAACTTACTGTACCAATCGTCTCCCTTATGGAAATACTCTTCAAAGTACAGCGTCTCCTTTGCGGAGGAAACACAAACCTCCGGGTGCTGATTCAGAATCTTGTAGACCCAGCTGGTGCCACACTTTCCCGGACCAATTACGATGAAATCCAATTGGCTGCTCATGCGCTAAGTTTGTTTTTATTTTTTTGACGATACTCTATTACCGTTGCCAGTAGTAAAGCAGTAGATATAGCAATGTAAGGGAAAATAGCCATCCGCATACGGAAGGCGTTTCCGGCATTATTGACGATGAAGCCCATTACTCCCACACTGGTAAAAAAGGTTATAAAGAGAGCCATAAAAATTCGTTCTCTCTTCAATCCTACATTAATCAGGCCCGTTACGAGATACTTTTTCCTCAGCCACCAGAACCCGACAATCATAAGAATGATGAAGAAGGAATCAACCGCCGCAAATACTTTTGGCACACTGGTAATCAGCCAGGGGAAAGGTAAAATAATCATCCCCAGAGCCTGCAAGCCCCAACGAGCGTACCATGGAATGGCGTGATAAATGTTAGGAGGAACAATATGGCTTCCGTCACCAATACCAGCCTCTCGGTCATAACGATTTGAAGCGTAAGTGGTAACAATATCCACCGGTGAAGCCCCGACAGCGCCAATGTTAGCGGTTACAAAACCGTAGGCGAGGTAGGCGGCCATCAGCCCCGGAAGGATGACGACAACAAACGACCCGACCATCAGTAACAGCTTGTTATTGATTGTCTTTGTATTTTTATAGTAGGAGATCAACCCCCATAGAATCAGGAACCCATAAGGGGCGAACAGGAAAGCGAACAATTCCGGCCGCATGCTGAAGATGGCAAGAACAGAGAAGACAATTCCGAAAAGTGGAAGGTAACTTTTTGTCAGATACAGGCGAATAAGCGATACGATATTCATCGTCATGAACAGATATATCACTGGATCCCGTAAACCAAACATGGAGAAGTTGATCGCTGCCGGATAAAACGTAAGGAAGATCAGGACCAGAAAAGCAGTCAGAGAACCGAAGATGTTTTTCAGCCCAAAAAAGGCGTAAACCGCCGCCATACTGGTAAAGAAGCCGTTCACCAGTAACACATTCTCTCGGGCAATACCAAATAGGTAGATAAAGGGATAATTCACCAGAAATTGAACCAGGAAGGTAGGCTGTACCCGGCCTTCCAGTATTCGCGTCGCACTGTAATTCTCCGCATACCAATAGAACCACAGCACAAAGTTGCCCGCAGGTTTCCTCGGAAGTATCCGGTAATGCTCATTCAGGAAAATGATCAGAATCTTAAACGCAAAGATTCCACCGGCAATCAGCGCGAAGTAAAACTGTTGCTTCCTGTCTTTAATGAAAAGCGACAGCAAGAAAATAAACAACAGAAGAGATAGCCCCATGAGCAAGCTCCGGAAGAAATCTCCCGTATACGCGGTAGACGGAAAGTCTGTATAGAAAAAACTAAAATCCATGACTTATTTTAAGTCCGCTTCCTGTGTTTTACCGTCTACCTGATAGGTAGCAGCGTGTTCCTGAGACAGGAGTCTAACCGTTGCGTAAAGCTTATAGGGGAAGAAAAAAAGATCCGCCAGCCGTGATTTGAGCTTGCCGAGTGGAAAAACCAGCAGTAGTAAAGCCGGTACCCCCCATAAAACATTCCAGGTCAACAGAGCGACTATCAGGCAAAGCAGAACCAGCACGTTCAGAAATTTGTCGTATTGAATCCTAAAATAGTCCGCTACGTATCCTTCCTTAATGGCGTAGTAAAAAGAAGTCAGGTAGCCCGTTTTTCCGTTGAGGCTCAGAAAAGCAGCCCACTTCGAACTCGTCTTCCGCTTGAAATTGTTGTGGTCAAATGCCTTGATTGGTAATCCAACTATTTTGCCTTCTCCATAGAACTGTGCGTAAAAATCCTTTTCTTCATTATTGACGATTAGCGGATGAAAAGACTGCCCTCCCGCAATCAGTTTACGATTGATCTGGAGAAACCCACAGGGTTTGATGAGCACCTCCTCCTGTTCTATGCCGTTGTAGTTGGCGATCTCGCGGTTCAGTTCTCCCTCCATACTCAGCTCTCTTTCGTTCCACTGCCCCACAATGGCCCGATGCCTGGCATAAGCTTCTTCCGTTTCTGTAAACCAATCCGGGGAGAGTGTCATGTCCCCATCCAGAAAGAGCAGGTTATCGTAGCGGGCATGCTGCAGCCCTAAGTGCCGACCCAGAGAAGCGGAATAAAAGGTTGAGGAAGTAATGGCTACTGTTCGTACTTCAGCATAGCCTTCGGCGATCTGCAGAGAACTGTCAGTAGAGTTACTATCGACATAAAGTACTTCGAAAGCCTCTATCAATTGACCAGCCTTATTTACGGCTGCAATGACAGAGTCGATGGAACGCGCCAGAATTTTTTCGGTGTTCTTACCGATAATGATTACACTAAGTTGGTAACTCACTAGACGTTATTTGGTTTGGGGCGAATCAAATTGATAACCGAATAAACGAAGGTCAGTCGCGTATTTCTGCTCCACCAGCGCACGGTCCGCAGCTGAATAGTAAGACCGGAAGTCCCTCTTTTTTTGTCGGGAAGCGTTCTTGTGGCTTACCCTTTCAAAAGGAATACCCAGCTTTTGGGAAATTTCGTCAATATCCTCCTCCAGGCGCTCAAAGCGGCCGAGCTTATCGACCAGAATCGTCCCGTTTTCATCAGCCACATACTTGGATTGCAGCTGAAAACCATGCTCAAAGATATACCACTGCAGCCAGTCCGAGAATTCAAGTGCATTGGCCTTCGCATGGTGCACGTGACTGGGCGATTGCCGGATGTAGAAATACAGGCTCGTCAGCCAGTCAAAGGGGTTACGGACAAAGGCGAAGGAATAATAGTCGTTCCAGATTTCATCCCCCAGCTTATCCTTTACCACACTGGCAGCTTCGTGCTTATGAAAGCCGGTAAATTTTCGGTTGCCATCATTTTGCAGACCAAATATTTTATTCATGCCTACCACCAGCTTACGGCTGACGGGGTAATCGTATACCAGGCGGTCAAGCGGGCGGCAATAGGGCAAAAATTGCTGCCGCACCGAAGTACCCGCCGTCTTGTAGACGTGAATAAAGATGAATTTCTTGTCGTGAGAAAGAAGCATATTTTTTACTGTCTGTCAGCGTTTGCTGCCATGAAAAAGGCAGGGTGGCAGCGGGTAACATGGATCAATATCCCCTTCCACTGCACCTGCGGTCCCGCGCCCGATTCTTGCTTTGAAAAAGGAGAAAAAAGCGGGCGCAAACGCAGGGTGCAGGGTTTGTTTTCAAAAAGCAATGCTGCTGCCCCCTTACCTGGTTATTTGAGCAATTTTCGCCGAAGGTACAAATCCTGCAATCGGTGCAACATCAGTGATAGCGGCTTACCGGAAAGGTAGGTTTTCACCAACCTTTCCCGCTCCGCCAGCCGCTTTCCCACTTGTTGATCAGAGACTCCTCCTTTATCATAGTTGCAGATGACAAGATCCGCCTTCTTACCGAAGGACGCGCCATAATCCCTTTGCAGCCGGAGTAAGAGTTCCATATCGGCACTAAGGCCGTATTCTTTATGGCGGTACAGAAGTTCCTCCCGGGGCACCAGGGCAAGATTGAAAAATAGGGATTGATGGCAGATCATCGTCAGAAGGCCCAGCTTATCAAACAACCCCTGCTGTTTCTTTATCCGACCATTCCCAACCTCTACATCTCCGAAGACGATGGCGTAGGCAGGGTCAAATTTGTCCGCAAGTCCGTTCAACACATCAGGCCCGGCAAAGGTATCTCCCGCGTTCATGAATATCGCCCACTGGCCGGTGGCTAAGCGAAGCCCTTTATTCATGGCGTCATAAATGCCTCCATCCGGTTCGGAAACGAACCGATCGATGTTTGCACTGAATTCTTCTGCTGTTTCTACAGTTCCGTCTTTGCTTCCGCCATCAATGACGATATATTCCAGCAGTTCTGAGCCCTGAGCAACAACACTGTTGATCGTTTTACGCAGCCCTGCCTGGTCGTTGTAAACGACCGTGATCACAGAAACCAGTTTCTTATTGCCTTCCATCACTTACCAACTACTCGTTCCATGATGCTAATGAAGTTTTCCCCGAAGGCCCGCACCCGGCGGTCGTAGTGAAATTCCGGCCGGGGGAAAGCGCCGGGCTCGTTCAGGAGCCGGCGCATCAATTCGGCCAGTTCTGCGGGTTGTAGCGGGGAAAAGAAGTAGGCCTTATCGCCCAATTGTTCTTTATGTACCCCAAGATTTGAGGCAAAAATCACCTGATTCATGGCTTTGGCATCTTCCACCACGGTACTCCACCCCTCAAAGCGGGAGGGCTGAATGACCGCCGCGGCGTGGTTCATCAGCCCCAGCTGGTCCTTTCGGTCAATGAAGCCCAGGAAGCGGATATTATGCTGAAGGCCATGGTCTTCCACGAATTTTTCCAGCGAAGGAATGTACTCGGGGTTACGGCTGTCCTGCATTTTTCCGGTAAAGGCCACCACGACTTCCGGATATTCCTCTTTCAGCTCTTTTACTGCCTTAAGGATTGCAAACTGATTCTTGTGTTGCCAAAACTGGTTAGGAGAGAAAAAGTACTGCTCCGGCAAGTTGAATTTTTCGCGCAATGCCGTGATGGACAGCGTGCCGTAATCCGGGTGAGTTACCGCAAAGGGCAAAACGTGTACCCGGGCGCGACTACCGGGGAACATCTGCTGATAGTCATTATGTGCATCTTCGCTGCTCAGGACGATCTCGTTATCGCCCATCGCCAGCCGTCGCCGCACTTTATCCCGCCGCGTGAGCGTCGAGGCCGGAAATAATTCCGGCAGGTGGAACTCCTGAAAGTCCTGAATCCAGAACACTTTTCGGCTAATATTATCAAAAACGGCCGCAAACGTAGCGGGGAATAATGCATCTACAGTATCCGCCGCAAAACGCTGGCCAACGAGGTTACGGCCCAGGACTTTCCGCCCCAGCCCATTGGCTACTTTTTCTACCAGTCCGGATGCCGGCAGCAGGCATTTCTCCAGATAAGGGTAGCCCGTCCGGCTAATTTGCTCAAACTCCGAGTCTTTCCAGCAAAACACCTTCAGCCGTGGCTTACGCTCCTCCGGAAGGTGAGTCATGGAGCTGACCAGATTCAGGATGTAATACGTTCCCCCGATCCAGTTTTCGTTGTGGGTAAAGATGATACCAAGCGTCATTCTTCCTGCGCCCATTCATAATATTTTTTAAGACCGTCTTTCAGTGAAACTTCCTGACGGTAGCCCAATTGTTTAATCAGTGAAATATCCGCTACCCAGTTATTGGGGTCTCCTTTGCGGCCCTGGCCGCCAAATTCGTAATCAATCTCTTCCGGAAAGCAACCGTAAAAAGTGCGCACAATGTCTTTGATCAGTATTTCCTTCCCGTTAGCCACGTTAATGGCTTCGCCGGAAAAGCTACCCTTTTTTATGACGAGGTCAATAATCTGGATGATATCATCTACGTGAATAAAATCACGACTCTCCATTCCTGTCCCCCACAGGGTCACTTTATTACCGGAGCGCCCTTTCTGGTAAAGATCCCAGAATAGCTGTTTGCGCAGCCCATCCCCAAAGGCGGAGAATATGCGCAGCGAGCAAGTCGCCACGTCAAAATGATCCCGGAATTCCCGGCAAATCGCCTCCGCCTGTAACTTATGCTGGCCGTAGGGAGAGATCGGTTGCAGATTCTGGGTTTCCACGATTGGCAAGCTGTCCGGATTACCGTAGACCGCCGCACTCGACAAATTGATGAACTTACAGCCCGGCGTCGTCTCCCGGATCGCATTAAGCATCCGGAAAACATTGTAAGTGTTCAACTCAAAATCCCGTAGAGGACGGCGCAAAGAGTCCGGCACGCTCGCCGCCCCGGAACAATTAACGCAGACATCAAAGTCCCGCCCTTCAAAAACCTTGAGATAGTTCGCATTGGTAGCATCCACCTGTACGTACTGCTGGTCGGTATAATCTACCACTACGTCACACCCCCAGGCCTCCGAGCCACTCTGGCGGAAGTAATTCAGGCAGTGGGTGCCGATGAACCCTTTGGAACCGATGATTAGAATTTTCATATTTCTATTTTAGCTGTTTCACGACCCTTGCTGGATTTCCGGCAGCGACTGTCCAGGGAGGTACGTCTTTTGTTACTACGCTCATCGCACCGATCACTGCGCCTTCTCCTATCGTTACGCCTTTCAAAATAGTAACACCAAAACCAATCCAGGCTTTAGAGCAAATTCTTATTCCTGAAGTTTTGACTACTGACCAATCTTTGTTTCTGATGTTGTCACCATACTTCACCAAGTCATCGTAGCACCGCTCGTTATCTTTACTTCGTTCACTCCAATGAACGCTATGAGAATCATGATCATAAAGTACAATATCCCAAGCCATCGTTACATCATCTTCAATAACTATTGAACTTTTGGAGATAAACCTGCTGGGGCCTATTTGCACATTTTCTCCGATCGAAACGCTTCCATCTGATGTTTCGAAAATGAACGAAGCAAATGAAACGACGCTTTTCGCTCCAATTAAAACGTAGGTCCTCTCTTCGGGGATAGTACGAAAATCCAGGTTCTTTATTGTTAGGATTGCTGAGGGAGCAATGGATAATTTTTCCTGGTATTGTGCAATTTTTCTTCTAGCAAGAAAGCTCTTAATTTTCTTTTTGATAAAATGCATCATAAGGCTTTCTTTTTAAGGCTATCATATAAAGTTGAGATATTGTTGGGCATCTCTTCCACACTATCTTGTGGCGAGTTCCTAATTAGATTAACATCAATTTTACCTTTTGCCCTTTCGAGGTCAGGAACAACTTTAAATTCAGACTCAATAAATGCCGTCAGATTGTTAACCGTTAAACTCGTTTCCTTGATTAACATATCGTAGGAAAGGTAAAATATTTTATCTTTTGGCAATTTTTTTTCAAGATTCAAAAGAGAATGGTTGTATCTGTAATAAAGCTCGTAGGACGAACTCGACGATATGGATTCTACCGATTTCAATACAGCTTTGGGGTTTCTAAAAACTACCAAAAAAACTGCGTTGGGGAATAACTCCTTCATCAATACTGAATACAATGCCAACATTGGCACCTTCACGCCAAAGGGCGAGGTGAAATTGTTAGAGATAAATGCTTCCCAGCCATTGTCAAACAACTCTTTAAACATTTCGACCTTATACCTCCATTCAACTCTGCGGTCATTGATCGTCACTAAGTTATGAAACACGAAGTCCTCCCAATTGAAATTACGGAAATTCACTTTCTCAATTTCTATTTCTTCCGCCGGATCATCTCCCTTCGACCCTGTTAAAAAGTGTATATAGTATGATAATGACGTGAAAAAATAGTTTTCGAAAAAACCTTTTGGATTCAACTTTTTAGCCTTCCCAACAGGCTGTATCAGGTACTTCTCTGGTCCAAAATCTACTCCCAATGACTTTATAACATCACACGTCAAGCTTGTACCTGAACGAAACATTCCCTGAACCACTAGTATCTCGGCATCGTTTAGAGGGTGAATTCTAAAGCTTTTTATTTGCTCCTTATGCTTATGGATAAAAGCTTTTGCTGCGACAACCCTTATTAAATAGCGCACTTTCTTGTAAACTCGCTTCATCATTATAAAATGCGTTTTATGTCAAACAAACAATTTTATTAAACATTACTTAGTAGTAGTTTTTCAACTAAAGAAGAATATTTATCAATATCTAAATGATGGTTATTCTTATCCTTATTTCTAAATTCGTTCTTAATCAAATTCGTCTCCTTGTCTAGCAAAAAATCATCACAATTTATAAAACTGATGCCTCTTTTTTTACAATTCAGACTAAGCTGCTTATTATAACTCATTGTTAAATCAGTCCTCTCTTTTTGAGACGCAATAATTTCTTTTCTCAAATTAGCGATCTCTCCCCAGTCTTGATTATCAAGAATTGTAGGTAGAGGAGCTGAGACAATGGTAATATTTTTAAATCCTTTATCAATTACATAGTCTATAAATTCGAAATATGCATTTACAGACTGGTTAAGCTGTTTGGATACAGGCTCATTATACTTTTGAGACCGATACCAAATTACAAATCCCGTATCCACTTCTCCTAACTGAAAAATAAGCCCTGAGTCTTTATTTTTTATGTTTCCTATTTTATCTCTGAAAATTTTCAGTGAATTTGTTTTGGAATTGGGATTTCTCATCCCGACTGCAGTTGCTCCACCAACCCAAGAAACATCATAATAAAATTTGTGCCTGACTTTACTATTTAAAAATGTAAAAACTTCTGTATGGCTATCTCCAAAGACAAATTTTTTTTTCTTGAAGATAAAAGACATTGCGGCATATACGTTACCTAATCTAGCGAGTTTCATTTTTTATTTTTTTGTCAAAAAAATTGGTTGAGTTAAGTAAAAACTAGCTTAAAAAAGCTTTAATCATTATGTGAAATCATGGTTTAAAGCTCACCTATCCTACAAACAGTTAAGCCATTTTTCTTATTCTATTATTAGAACCCAAGGTCTAAACAGGTCGGAGTAAACAAATCTAACAAAATTTAACTTTTTGACAACTACACAACAGCGATTGTTTTTTTGTCGAATAAGTCCTATCTTCTTTACCTTTGCTTCTTAAGAGCTCCTGATGTACTAAAGTTTCTTAGACAGAAACCATTAACTTCTTAAAGCTAACATATTTCAAACTCATCAAACCAATTATGGACATTGCATCTTCAATAAAAAAGGCTCTTTCCGGAGAATTTTTTTATTTAAAAAACAAGCCAAAAAGCATCTTATTTGATCATCTGCCAAAATGCGCTGGAACGACCATTAATTCTTATCTAAAGAAATTTTACCCTTACAGATTAACTTATCACATTAAGTCTAATAAAAAAGAGGACTATGTTCAAAATTTCTTGAACCTAGACAGCTCAAAACAAAAAAGCTACAAATTCATCTATGGACATCGTGCGAATCAACTTATTCCATTTACGGATGAAAACAAAATAGTCGTGACGGTCATGAGAGAACCAGTGGACAGAATTGTTTCTCATTATTACTATGTGAAGAGAAACAGCAAACACCAGTTTCACCAAGAAATAATGGGTAAGGATGTTTCACTCGAGGAGTACTGCTCAACTAATCTAGGCAAAGAATTAAACAATTGGTACGTCTATCACTTTACAGGATTAACAAAAGCAGAGATCAATCAAAACCCCGAATCTTCTGCTCAAGCAGCGTTAAAGTACATTGAAAAAAACTACGGCTTGATTGGCTTTCAAGATCAGCTGCCAGCGTTTTTCAGTGCACTGCAATTAAAAGCCGGAATTTCATCCGCAGGCTTCAATGAACAAAACAGCAAAAACACCACTAGTAACAGGCCTCAATCAAAGGTAATTAGCGACTTAGCCAGAAAAAACATATTGAACTATAACAAAGCAGATGTTTTACTTTTTTCCCTACTGTTTAACCGGAGGAAAAACGGTGTAGTACACCTTTAATTAACCCTTACTTTTTCAAGTCTATTTTTTTGGCAATAAATGTCTTTACCTCTGCGAAATCTTTAGGCTTAGGGATAAAAAAGTATGCAACTCCCTTTTTTGCTGGCAACACTACGGAACCAACTATAAAAACGAAGCTTACGAAATATGCAATAATTGAAGCAACACAAGCTCCTATTACACCATAGTCCGGAATCAACAAAAAATCAAAGACGATTGTCAACAACAGTCCGATGGCGTTTCCCCATAAATTAACCTTTTGCTGATTGATTGCAACGTTATATACTGTGTAAATATTCCGGACAAACACAAAGAACAAACCAATGCATAACAATTGAAACGGAACAATACTATTGATAAATTCTGCACCGTACAGTAGCGGAATTACATAAGGCCCTAATAAAATCAAAACTATAAAGGCGATAAGGATGCTCCAGAAGCCGATTCTTGTACAGAATGACAGTAATTCTAATCCTTTTTCTTCACTGTAAGAGTTAAAGTAAGGTAAAAGCACCTGAAGAGCGGGAGTTAAAACCACCAATAATATATCTGACAGTCTTGCCGACAAGGCATAGTACCCCAGCTCTTGCATTCCCTGGTAATATTCTATGAACCAAATATCAAGTCTTCGATTAGCGAAATTCAAGACTCCTGCAGCCATTCCCACACTCCCGAAAGCAAGAACTGATTTTATCAGAGAGGGATCCTTGTAGAACGCTGATAAAGAAAAGCCAATTTGGGATACGGTTGATTTAAGGAAAAAGAAGATCTTTATTAACAGATCAATGCCATATATAGCGAGCAAAGTCAAAAAAACATTCTGAATAACTTCGTTCTCACTGAACAACCCAAAAAACCAGATAACTCCAAATACAGCAACGGATATAACTCGCTCATTAACAACCGTGTAGTTGTAAACAGAAAACTGCTTTGACCCCTGCCAGACTCCTGTGAGATAATTATTGACCGACTGATAGGCGAAGCTCCCCACAAGAAAGAGTAGCAGGATAGTGGTTTGGTAATCTTTGGGAATCAGGTAGTTCACCACTTTGCTTTCCTGCCAGTAGAGCAAATAGATAACAGAGGAAAAGAGCAGAATACTGAGCAGGGTGATACCAACTCCTACTCCCAGTTTAAGATTTTTTCCTTTTTCTGCACTACCGGAAGCTGCGAAATATGCCATAGTACGAGTCATACTAAAACCCAACAACATCGTCAACAGCATTACATTCGTGCTAACGTAAGCGAAAACGCCCCTGCCTTCCGGTCCCAGCAAGCGGGTGAGGAAAACACTCGTGATGAAAGAAAGTGCAATGGCGATCATTTTGGACCCGAAAGTCTGCGCCAGATTTTTCACTAAAGACATCTAGCTATCTTTCAGAGCGTCAGCAAACAATTTCCGTACAAACAGGAAGGTCACAACAAGGATTCCTCCTAGCAGCGCGCCAACAATGGCAGAGGAAATTCTAGAAGAACCCATTGGAGAAAGTGGGCTGAGGGGGAAATCGACAGGAGTAAACACCGGGGTGGCATTATTGAGCAGGAAACGGGTGGTTTCCAGCCGGCGGACGCTTTCACCGTAGGCGATGGTCAGAATCTGTACTTCCCGGCTGAGGCGCCCCTGTTGCACGCGGCCGGTTTGCTGGAAGAGCCCCGCACTGCGGTCCTGCAGGCTGGCCAGCTGGTACTCCGTGCTGCTCAACAGTTGCTGGAGCGAATCCACTTTTTCCGATAGCCGGCTTACGTTGAGCTGCTGTTGTTCGGTGGCCTGCTTAACGTAGTAATCTTCCAGATTCTTGTAAAGGCTCTCCACCATGGCAATGGAGAGGTCTTCATTACGGCTGGTGGCCTGAAAGGTGAAAATGCCGCTTGCCTTTGCGTAAGATATCGCCAGTAGTGGCACACCCTGCTCGCCGTTCACCTTGAGGTAGCGATGTAACCGGAGGAATACTCTTCTCTGATCGTCCGTAAAAGCGGGCAGGCTATCGTGGGTGAACATTCGCCCTTCCTGAGTTGGCTCGACATCAAACTCTTCAAACAGCCCGTGCGTCTGCATGAGGTGATTAGCAATATAATCCAGTTCACCGTTACAGTTGGCTTTCGTAAAGAACATCTTCTCCGCAATGAAGCGGGATTCTGCCAGGGCGACTACCTTATCCAGGTTAGAGTCACTACCGCCGCCCAGGCCAAACTGTCCGAGGATGACCGATACTTCGGCGGCACCGCCGCCGCCGCCGCTTTCGTTCACCATAAAGGTTAACTCTGCGGGATATTCGGTTGATTTAACGCTGGCCTGGTAGCCCAGTAGTCCACCAAAGATGGCTCCCACCAGTAGGATCAGCCACCAGAACCTGAGTATTTCCAGGAAATACTCTTTTGCTTTGGCCAGTAGTACTGCCAGGGACAAGCCCGTGGCTTCGTCCGCTTGCCTGATTTCTTCACTCATGCTTTAATTCTTACTTCTGCGATTAGCAGTTATCCTGTGCATGGCTACACAATTGTTTTCCAACAAAGCAGCCCTTGGTCGTCAATGACTAGTTTACGCGGTCCAATAACAAAATAAGGGTGAGGACACTGGTTACCGCCCCAACGGTTTCTTTGGCTACCTTACCCCAATCGACGGGTGTTCTCTCTTCTTTATCTGTACGCTTTTTACGGGGTGGTTTGGCGCCTACCGTTACGATGGAGCCGGGCCGTACCTCCGGATAATTCTTGAAGAACAGGAACCGCTTAGTGGATTTTATCTCACCGTTCGGGTATTGTACGGTAGTCGTTCTTTTCCAGGCATTATCACTATAGCCGGCTGCATAGTTTTCGATGTACCAGCGGGCAGACTCCTTACCGTCAAAAGCAACGTTGATGTTCTGATCAGCCAGGATGGAATCAACATAAATTTCCCGGGCGCTGGTGTTAGCTGTCCGGATGCTCACCAGGTCACGGGCCTTTGGAATGGTGAGAATATCACCTTCTTTAAGGGTCACGTTGGTCACTACGGCAGGGTTTTTCATGGCATCGTCCAGGTGAATAACTACGTTACCAATACCGTCTTGTTCCCGGTAAAGAGTGCTTCCCGGAGGGAAAGCCTCCCGCGTCAATCCGCCTGCCTTTTTGACCAGGTCTGTCAGTTTGAGGTTGTCTCCGTCCAAGGCATACTCCCCCGGGTAACGAACCTCTCCGTCCACGAAAACCGTTTGGATCAACTCAAACTCCGGTGCCTGGCGAACCACCAGAATATCGAAGGGTCGGAGTTCAAAATTCGGGGCACTGCTGCTGATGATGTTGTAATTGTCATCAATTTCCAGCGTAGCGGTCAGCGTTTGGGTTGGCTCGTTCTGGGTAATCTGCAGGCGGAAGACATCAATTTTGTTACGGGCGGCCTGGAGTTTTAATCCTCCCGCCAGGGTCAACAGGTCCGCCAGCCCCAGGCTGGGGTCATAGCGGTATTGGCCTGCTTCGCGAACTGCGCCACTAATCTTCACCATGAAGGGTTCGGCAAATCGCTCTTGGTTATAGATGGTGATCTGATCTCCGGGGGCCAGTTGAAGGGTCGCCGCATCCGCCAGTGGGATGCGCAGGTATTCGCGTTCTTCCTGATTGTTAAGGGGCGTTCGAATAATCGAGGCTTCGTTCCGGGCATTCGCCTTAGTTCCTCCGGCGAGGAGGATCGCTTCCTCCAGCGTTAAGCCTCCATCGAGTGGGAAGGGGATGTCAAGCTCTTCGTCTCGTACGGCGCCAGAGATAAGGATATTCCCTTGATCAATGAACCGGGTTTGCGTAAGGATACTTAACGCATCTCCCTTGCTCAGTAACATATCCATGGCACCTGCGGCCGCGCCTAAATCAACGCGTAGTAACCGTTTTGTACCGTCTGGGTTACGCCGCATCAGGAAGCCAACGTCCCGGCGGGCCCCTGGTCGCACGCGGGCTTGCTCGACGAGATCACCGAGCGTTACGCCCTCCGTAAACGGATATTTCCCGGGCAGGAAAACGGCTCCTTCTACGGAAACGAAATTCTCAATTGGATTTTCGATAACGGGTACACTCACCAGATCATCGTTCTTGAGCGCGAAATCCGGCTGCTTGGAGAGATCTACGGTGAGGAGCTCCAACTGGCTGTCCACATAGCGGGTAATCCGAATACTGTTAGTCTCAGCCCGCGTAGTGGTTCCGCCGGCAAAGCTCAGCAGGTCGGAAAGTGTCTCTCCCTCTTTTAGCTCATAGCGAAGAGGCCGCTCTACGCCACCTTGCAGGCTTACTACTTTCTTAGCGGCAGGCACGTAGATCGTTGCGTTATTAGAGAGAAAAAAATCAGATTCCTGCGTGGGGCTCTTCAGGAACTCGTAAACATCAATTTCTTTACGGTCTTTTCCATTAATCAATTGAATGTTCCTGACGGTACCTTTCTCATTGGGCCCACCAGCGGCTACTAATGCGTTGAATGCCGTATTGACCGAGGACAGCGTGAAACTACCGTTGTTTTCTACCTCACCAAAAATATTGACGTTAATGGTACGCGCAGCCTGAATGCGGATATTGAGCTGACCGTCCCTAAACGTAAAGTTTTGTTTAAGACGGTTGGCAATTAGCAAGCGCGCCTCACCGAGCGGGATGCCCGCTACGGGTATTCTCCAGCCACTAGGCAGTCGAATGAATCCGTTATCGTTGACCGTGAGGATAAAATCTGACTGGCTGGCTCCGAAAATAGATATCGCGATTTCATCTCCCGGTTTCAGTGGATAGGAATCTGGCGGGACAACATTATCCGTAGCGCGGAAGACCTCAATACTTTTACCCCGAAAGAGATCATGCCCGTAGATATTACTGGGGGGAAGGACTTCGTTAACGGCCTCGGTAGTTACTTCCGAAATAGCTTCTTCCACGCTGGCACCATCTTCGACGGCTTCGCTGATTTCAGCGGCAGATTTTGCGGCAGCCTCCTGAGCGGCTTTTTCGGCAGCGTTTTTTTCTGCTTCCATTTCCGCAACAATAGCTTCCACCCGGGGGCGCAACCGTAGTATTTCTTCCGGAGAGACGGCCGACAGGTTAATGCCTTCAGCGAGCAATCGGCGATTTAGTTCTTCCTGATCAATATCACGGGAGGCTAACTCCTGACGGATTTGTGCCTCTGTTGGTATGGTTTGTGCGAACATAGAAGACGCGCAAATCAGCAGAAAAAAGCAGAGTAGATATTTATACACTTGTCATTCTTTACTGTGGAGAGGTAAAATTACCTCATTGAAAAAATATTCGTTTGAAAACTCGTGGTGGGCTGAGTCCAGCGGCTTACAGCCTCCAGAGTACTTCCCCTTCCCGTAGTTCGTCCCTTGAGTAAATTCCTTTGAGATCAAACAGGACCATTTCTGGTTGGCTGATCTTGCGGAAGTAGTCTAAAGAGTATTTACTGAATTTCTCGTGAGCAACCGCTACAATGATGGCGTCATAGTTTTCCCCGACGGTTTCCGTCATGGGCAGCTGATACTTTTCCATCACTTCTTCGGGATCGGCGTAGGGGTCGACCAGATCTACATTGAGGCCAAACTCAGACATCTCCCGGATCATATCCACTACTTTAGAGTTTCTTATGTCCGTAACATTCTCTTTAAAGGTTACTCCCAGCACCAGCACGTTACAATCGTTGGGGTTTTTCCCCGCTCTTAGCAGGAGTTGCACCAGTTCTTTAGCGATAAAAGCCGGCATTCCATCGTTAATGCGCCTCCCACTGGCAATAACCTGCGGGTCATATCCCATGGCCAGGCTTTTATGCAACAGATAGTAAGGGTCTACACTGATGCAATGCCCGCCCACCAGCCCGGGCCGGAAGGGCAGGAAGTTCCATTTCGTGGATGCTGCGTCGAGAACGTCCTGCGTATCGATTCCCAACCTCCGAAAAATGATGCTTAGCTCATTGACGAAACTGATGTTAACATCGCGCTGGCTGTTTTCAATTACTTTGGCAGCTTCCGCCACCTTAATCGATTTGGCCGGGTAAATGCCGGCTGTAATAATTTCTCCATAAGTTCCAGCTACCACTTTCAGCGTGGGCTCATCGCTGGCGCTTACAACTTTGGTAATGCTGGTAATGGTGTGTTTTTTATCTCCCGGGTTGATCCTTTCGGGAGAATAACCGACGGTAAAGTCCTCTCCGAAAGTCAGGCCGCTTTCTTTTTCCAGCAGCGGTACGCAATCTTCTTCCGTACAGCCGGGGTATACGGTAGATTCGTAAACGACGATGTCCCCCTTCCGGAGGTGGCGCCCAACGCTGGCGGTAGCCCCCAACAATGGCTTGAGGTTGGGGGTCCGGCTTTCGTCCACCGGAGTAGGCACGGCTACAATGTGAAAGCTTGCTTTTGCCAACTCCGCAGGATCGGAAGTAAAAGTGATACTCCGGTTGTGGAAGGCGGTAGCAGGGAGTTCATTGCTGGGATCAATGGACTGCTGCATTTTCTTCACCCGCTCCGAAGATATATCGAAGCCAATGACGTTGAACTTTGTTGCCAGTTCCAGCGCCAAAGGCAGGCCAACGTAGCCTAAGCCCGTTACCGATATTGACTTTTTCCTGGTTTTGAGCTCTTGTAAGACTCTGTCAGCGTCTAAAGTGTCCACAGTATTTTTCACGGATTTCATTTTTCCTTCAGATGACGGAAGAAAGTTTTTGCTGAAAGTAGGGCAGGGTATTTTTCAGCCCTGTCTTTCGGTCTGTTTTGGGTTCCCAGTCTAAAATTTTCTTTGCCAGAGAAGTATCCGGCCGGCGGCGTTTAGGGTCATCCACCGGTAGCGGCCGTTGATCAAGAAAGGCGTTCGAATTACCCACGAGTTCCATGATTTCTTCAGCGAAAGCCTTAATAGTGATCTCATCACTGTTCCCTATATTCACGGGCTGTGCATAGTCACTCATCAAGAGCCGGTAAATCCCCTCTACTAAATCGTCGACGTAGCAAAAAGACCGGGTCTGGCTACCATCACCAAAGATGGTTAAGCCTTCGCCTCTGATGGCCTGGCTGATAAATGCGGGTAATACCCGTCCGTCATCAATCCGCATCCGGGGCCCGTAAGTGTTGAAGATGCGCACAATGCGCGTCTCCAGCCCGTGATAAGTATGGTAGGCCATCGTCATTGCTTCCTGAAACCGTTTGGCTTCATCGTAAACGCCACGTGGGCCAACGGGATTTACGTTGCCCCAATACTCTTCGTGTTGCGGATGCACCAGCGGGTCGCCGTACACTTCACTGGTAGAAGCGATAAGCATACGGGCGTTTTTCGCTTTGGCCAGGCCCAACAGATTGTGCGTCCCCAGGCTCCCGACCTTCAGGGTCTGGATGGGCATTTTAAGGTAATCGATCGGGCTGGCGGGCGATGCGAAATGCAAAATGTAGTCCAGCTCACCGGGAACATGAACAAACTTACTGACATCGTGATGGTAGAAAGTAAAGTCTTCCCTCGGCATCAGGTGAGCGATGTTATCCATCGAGCCCGTGATCAGGTTATCCATGCCAATCACGTGAAAGCCTTCCGCGATGAAGCGGTCACTCAGGTGAGAACCAAGGAAGCCGGCAGCACCGGTAATCAGGACTTTTTTCATAGTATCACCCGATGGGTGGCTAGTAGGCCGTTATTTAGTGTAGCAGACGCTCCAGGTACATACCATACCCGCTCTTCTTAAGGGGGTCCGCAATTTTTTTAAGCTGATCATCTCCAATGTAGCCCATTCTCCAGGCAACCTCTTCAATACAACCGATCTTAAAATCCTGACGCTTTTCAATAACGCGGACAAACTCCGCCGCATCGTGCAGGCTTTCAAAGGTTCCCGTATCCAGCCAGGCAGTGCCCCGCTGCATTACCCCGACTTCGAGTTCCCCCATTTCGAGATACTTACGGTTTACGTCCGTGATTTCATACTCCCCCCTTGCGCTGGGAGCTATGTTTTTAGCAATCTCCGTTACTCTTTCGTCATAGAAATACAGGCCGGGAACGGCATATTTGCTCTTGGGCTCTGCTGGTTTTTCCTCAATGGAAATGGCCCGCTTATGCTCATCGAATTCGACGACTCCATAACGCTCCGGATCATGGACGGGGTAGGCAAAAACGCGCGCTCCCTTTTCAAGGCTCGCACTTGCCTGTAGTAGCTGACTCAGCCCTGCCCCGTGAAAGATATTATCTCCTAAGATCAGCGCGGCTTTATCTCCGTTGATGAAATCTTCCCCGATCACAAATGCCTGGGCCAGGCCGTTAGGCACTTCCTGAATGGCATATTCAAAGGTGCAACCCAGGTCGCTTCCGTCTCCGAGCAGATTACGGAAAGCGACGTTGTCTTCAGGGGTGGTAATGATCAGTACTTCCCGGATTCCCGCAAGGAGCAGAATGGACAATGGGTAATAGATCATCGGCTTATCATAAACAGGCATCAACTGCTTACAAACACCGCGCGTGATGGGGTAAAGCCGGGTGCCGGAACCGCCAGCCAGAATAATTCCTTTCATGAGAGTGAAGCTTGTGTTGCCAGGTTTTCAGGGCGCGCCCGCAGGTGCAAAGGAAAGTCAGAGGGCAATGCGCCCCTACTTCCCGTACATTTTCTCGTAGTATTTTTGATAGTCACCACTGGTCACTCCGGCCATCCATTCCTCATTGTTCAGGTACCA
The DNA here is from genome assembly GCF_900110645.1 of Neolewinella agarilytica. Taxonomy (GTDB): domain Bacteria; phylum Bacteroidota; class Bacteroidia; order Chitinophagales; family Saprospiraceae; genus Neolewinella; species Neolewinella agarilytica. The sequence goes on along the minus strand of NZ_FOFB01000006.1, from coordinate 162,608 downwards.
GTCAATGGTTTTATCCAGACCCTCTTCGAACCGGAGGCTGGGCATCCAGCCGAGATCTTCTTTCAGTTTCGTTGCATCGATGGCGTAGCGCATATCGTGGCCAGCCCGGTCGGTAACGTAGGTAATGAGCTTTTCGGAAGAGCCTTCCTCCCGGCCAAGCTTCTTGTCCATCAACTTACAAAGTACGCGGATCAGGTCAATATTACGGTATTCGTTATGGCCGCCGATATTATAGGTTTCCCCTTGCTTACCCTTATGCATAATGTCATCAATGGCCCGGGCATGATCCTCTACGTATAGCCAGTCTCTTACGTTGACCCCCTGGCCGTAGACAGGGAGCGGCTTGCCCTGTTTAATGTTGTTGATGAACAGCGGGAGCAATTTTTCCGGAAACTGGTAGGGACCGTAGTTATTGGAGCAATTAGACAGAACGATTGGCAACCCGAAGGTGTGGCCCCATGCCCTTACCAGGTGGTCACTACCAGCCTTGGAGGCCGAGTAAGGACTACGCGGATCGTAAGGAGTCTCTTCGACGAAGAACCCCGTTTCGCCCAGGGAGCCATAAACTTCATCCGTACTGACGTGGTAAAAAAGCTTACCGGCATAGTCTTCCTTCCAGCTTTCCTTAGCGACCTGCAGCATGGTGGCGGTGCCCAAAAGGTTGGTTTTGACAAAAATGAGTGGATCCTCAATGCTTCGGTCAACGTGACTTTCTGCCGCCAGGTGAATCACCACATCAGGGGCATAAGTAGCAAACACTACTCTGATGGCCTCCAGGTCCGTAATGTCTGCCCGGACGAAACTGTAGTTCGGGGCATCGGCAACATCCTTTACGTTTTCCAGATTGCCGGCGTAGGTCAGCGCATCCAGATTGATGATCTTATAGTGCGGGTAGTTGTTCACCAGCCGGCGAACTACGTGATTCCCGATGAAGCCAGCTCCTCCGGTAACCAGGATTGATTTCTCTATCGCGCTCATTTTTTTATCGCTATTTCGTTTAGATACCGGGCAATGGTGGCGGTAGCTCCCTTACGGGAAAAGTTCCGGATTGCCTCCGGGTCACCGGCCTGTGGCGCCTCTCCTTGTTCAAAGTTATTGAATAAATCCAGCAGACAGGCTTTCATGGCTTGCTTATCCTCAAAGCCACACATCGTCCCGGCCGAGGTTTCTTTCAGGATACGCGCAGCGTCACCTTTCGTGGTACCGATGGCTAAAATGGGTCGTTTGGCCGCCAGGTATTCAAAGAGTTTACCGGGCACTACCCCCATTACGTTAGGCGTATCATTGGTCAGTAGCAGCAGCACACGGGCGCGGGCGAGGGCCCCGGTAATTTCGTTGTGAGGAATGTATTCCACCCGTTCTACGTTCTGGCTCAGGCCCAGCTCTTCGAGCTGTGAGAAAGTGATCTCGTCCGTTTTCCCGATAAAGCGAAGACGTAGCGCCTCCCTGAAAGCAGGATTCTCTGTGGTCAACCCGGCCAGCACTTCCCAGAGGGGTTTACTGTTGCGGTCCTGATTGAGCGATCCAATGTGGCAGATCGTAAACTTTGGATCCGGAGAGACCGGATGCTGCTGAAAGTCCGCTTCGTCAAAACCATTGGTCACGACCTCGATGTCTTTTCGCCCCAGGCGCCGGAAGTCATCGGCCCAGCTCCAGCTTACCGTGATCATTTTGTCGGCCTCCTTAATGACAGATTGCTCCAGATTACGGTGCTTGCGGTCGGCCCAGCTAGTTAGCATGAGTTGATCGTAGAAGTCAATATTGGTCCAGGGATCTCTGAAGTCTGCTAACCAGGGGATACCTGTCTTGCGCTTCAGAGCTTTTGCAATCAGGTGGGTCGTATGTGGAGGGCCTGATGAGATGATGGCGTCGACCTCGTTGTTAGCCAGCCAATCGGTAAGCATCCGTACGGAGGGCCGGCGCCAGAAAGCGCGGGCATCGGGAATGAAAAAATTGCCCCGTAGCCAAACAGAAGCTTTTTGAGTGAAGGAGGGCTTCTCCGTTCCGGTCATAAACCCGGAGTAGACTCTCTCTTTTTTGTCCCGGTTAGTAAATCGCTTATAGAGCTCATAGGGTTCCCAAATGTCACCCTTCAGTACTTGTACTCCTTCGGGAATATCTTTGGCAAGGCTCTCATCAATGACTGGATAAGCAGCGTCTTTTGCGGTAAAAACGACGGGTTCCCAGCCAAAATCCCGCAGATACTTCACGGTTTTCAGTACACGCTGTACTCCTGCCCCTCCGCTGGGAGGCCAGTAATAGGTAATGATGAGTACTTTTCGGGAGATCTTTCTTTGCTGTTTATATCAGAACTTTGCACCTGCGTGCAGCGCCCTGATGAGTGTTCTGCTATACATTATAATACTCTCTGTACCAGCGGACAAAAGCCGGAATCCCTTTATCCAGGGTCGTGTTGGCTTTATAATTGTAATCCCGCTCTAATGCAGAGGTATCGGCATACGTTTTCTCGACGTCTCCGGGTTGCATTCCCAGGTATTCTTTCTTTGCCTTTACTCCAAGGCACTCTTCGATCATTTCGATGAACGTCAACAGGTTCACCGGCTGGCCCTTGCCAATATTATACACCCGGCTGGCTACCCCTTCCTGAGGAGGGCGAGGTTGGCACAAAACACGATACAGGCCTTCCACGATGTCATCAACGTAGGTAAAGTCTCTTGACATTTCTCCGTGATTGAACACCTTTATCGGCCGATCATTCAGAATGGCGTCGCTGAACAGGCTGTAGGCCATATCCGGGCGTCCCCATGGCCCATACACCGTAAAAAACCGCAGCCCGGTAACCGGCAGCTGGTATAAGTGACTGTAGACATGAGCCAGCAATTCATTACTGCGCTTGGTGGCTGCGTAGAGGCTCGCCGGCTGATCAACGGGATCTGCTTCTGCAAACGGAACCTTGTCGTTCAGCCCGTATACGCTGCTGCTACTGGCATATACCAGGTGCTTAACCCCTGTTTTACGGCAAGACTCCAGAATGTTGACAAATCCTGAGATGTTGCTATCGATATAAGCTGACGGGTTACTCAGGCTGTACCTTACGCCCGCCTGAGCGGCAAGGTTACAAACTTTGGCGAACTGGTGATCCTCGAATAGTTTTTCAATGGCCTGCTTATCCTCGAGGCCGATTTTCCTAAAGCTGTATGCGGGGTATTTAGTACTTACGGCTTCCTCTCCGGACTCTACATCCTGCCGCGCAATACCAGCCTCCGCCAGGCGACTCCACTTCAGTCCGGGATCATAGTAGTCGTTCAGGTTATCAATACCCACCACCTCAAGGCCGGCTTCAGCCAGTTTGATGGCCAGGTGATGGCCGATAAACCCTGCGGAGCCCGTCACCAGAATTTTAGTCATCCGCAAGTTCGAATTTTATGTATTGGGCCTGACAGGCCTTCGGCGTCCATGCGTCGGAGACGCTTAGCCCAAGTCATCGTCAATGACCAGCTTTTCCGTCTTGAACATCCAGCTACTACCAGAGTACTTTACTGTCGTTTGTTGTAGCTACCTCTTCCGGTACCATTGCTTCTTCACTGAGTGTCATGAGGTAGCAAGGATCAATCTCGCAGGTTGACAAACAGGCACCGATGCCGGAAAGAGAAATAACAAATGTCTTTTTAGATTTTTTGCGCACGTAGTATCCGCGAATTCCCGCAAGCGGGCCACGGATAATTTCAACGGGTGTTCCCTCCCGGAAGTCAAAGGCTTCTTCGATGGTGTCCCAGTCTAATTTTCGGTCTGTGCTAAGTTTACGCAGCAGGTCAATTTCATGCTCGGAGATCATCCTCCGGTCTTCACCGATCGTCACAAAGCCCGAGACGTAATGTGCCCGGCGAACAGTCATTTCTTCCCCCTTATGAATTCGCACGAAAACGTAACCTGACATCAGAGGCAGTTGTCTCGTTACTTTCTTACCAGGGTATTTATAGACCTTTTCCCGTAGCGGGACATAACACTCCACGCCTGATCTGCGAAGTTCCTCACAAGCCCTTTTCTCGTGGCGGCTTGAAGTCCTGACCGCAAACCACCGCCGCTCCCGGAGGTGAATGTCGTCCAGCTTGCCCGTTGAGGCAGCGCTTAAACAGTGGTTAAGACTAGAAATACGAATAGCCATAGGGCTTAGAGAGGGATTATTTTGACGGGCAAAGATAGCTAAAAACTCAAGCTTTATTAACAAGTTCGAGGAAATAGTCTGTGGGAACACGCAAGGCAGGGAAAGCGATTACAACGTAAAAGTACTTTGAAAAACAGAGTATTTCAAATTGCTTTTTTTCTTTAACAAAATCCCTCTTCCGAAGCAATACCAAACGGGGTTAGCGGCCACGCTTAGCGGCTCTAGTAGCCGCCAAAATATCTCCGCATAAACCACTCTCCGGCAAAGAGGGCAAGCAGGGCAAAAAATATCCATTTCAGGTGCACGACCGAGCGGGTATTCACCGTCTCAAATAAGACGGGCTTCACCGTTCCGGCAGCTTCCAGGCGGCCCGGCAGAGAGGCCAGTTCCTCGGGGAAGAGCAGGGCGCCGCCATACTGATCACTTAAGCGCCTTAGCAGACCATGGTCAGCCTCCAGTGCATACCGCTCTACTTCTACCGCCTGGATACTAAACCGGCCGTTATAGCTAAGGTCTTCGCCTCCGGAATTCGTCCGGGCCAGGAATCGATAATTGCCTACGGGTAGTGTTCCTGCATTGAGGGTGTAAGCGTTACTCGTTCGGTTGAAAGCGAAGTTATACTCCCGCCCCTCCGGGCCGGTGATCAGAACCGTCGCCTCCGGCTCATTAATCAGTTCGTAGCTGCTGTTGTAAAGCTCCGCATCTAACTGGACCGGTTCGTTCTCATCGAAGAGGTTCTTGGGTAAGCTCACCCGGAAACGCCGCTTGTCCTCCTGTATGGTCAGGTATTGAGTTACCTGGCTGATCAATTCATCAAAACGCTCATGATTACCGTATTCCAGGTGATCAAAAAGGCGCCACTGCCAGATACCGCTACCAGCGATAACTCCCGTTCGCACGCCTTTGCTTTCACCAAGGGTAATCAATGGGTAATCCGTTTCCACCCGGCCAATGCGTTGCTTGAGCAAAACAGTTGCTCCGGGCCCCGGGGTGAATTCTCCGAAAGGCGCAGTTATCGGAGGGAATTTAGGCAGTGCCTGCCGGAGCTCCTCACTGAGCGTAAAGAGGCTGAAGCCCGGCACCGTACGGGCACTGACATCATTTCCCTTCGCACCAGAGGTTCCTTTAAAGGAGAGCAAATCCTGTGCCTGCCCGATCGCCCGCGCAGGAGCGTTAGGGCCAAGAACGAACAGCGTTGGGACTTTAGCCCGTTGCAGTTGGCTCAACTCGGCGCTAATGTTCTTTTTCAAAGAGGGCAGCTGATGCAGAACTACGAGGTCAAAGTCAGCCATCCGGCCCTGAAATTTACCCGCATAGCCAATCTCTATTTCATTGTTCTTGCCGGTGGCCAGCGCCTGCTTAATTGCTGCAATGTCCGGATGAGGAGCTGCCGCCAGCAGTAATACTTTTTGGCGGGCATCGAGTACATCGATGAAAATGTCACGTCGGTTATTGGCTGTGCTCACTTCCTCACCAATAGTGCTCAGGCTTATGCGATACCGCTGGACGCCCGGTCGGTCAGCGTCCAGAATCACCTCGCGGGTGGTGAAGAAATCGTTTTTGTTGATGGAAATATTCTCCGTGTGCAGTTCTTTTGAACCGCTGTCCCCTACCCTACTTACCGTCATTCGGGTATTACTGCCAGCAGCTCCGCGGGCAGTAACGTCGATCTGGATGCTGAACCGGTCTTCCAGGTAGGCGATCTTATTGTGAAAGACCCTGCGAATGACCAGATCTCTGCGCTGGGTCGTGTCCCCCAACCCCACGGTATAAACAGGAGCTTTAAGCTGCAGATTACGGTAGGCAGGGTTAGTCCCTTCATTATAGATTCCATCGGTGGCCAGCACCACGGCCCCCAGATTCTGGCTGCCGTAGACATCACTGATCTCAGTGAGCACCGCATCCAGGTTGGTCCTTTTGTCCTTGAACTGTAGCGCTCCTCCCGGGGTAACCGCCGCACCAAAGGTGTAATCCACCACCTGGTATTTTTCACTCAGGCTGGCCTTGAGGGCTTCCCATTGCGCAACGTAAGCAGCCGTGTCCGTTTCCATGCCTATGGATTCGCTCACGTCTTGCGCCAGCACGATCACGGGTTCCTGTCGGTCCGTCTGCAAGTAACGCAGCAAAGGAGATAGCAGCAAGGCCGCCAACAGGCTGTAGCCCAGCCAGCGGAGGAGGCCCATCCCCCAGACCAGGCCGCGGGGCTGGTCTCGAAAAGTCTTTTCCCGATAATAGAGCAGCAAAGCCACTACCAAACCGGCAAGGGCGCAAAGAATCAGAAACCAGGACGGATACTCGAAAGAAATGTTTTGCATCTGGAAAGGGGGCAATAGTCGTTGGGGTAGTCCTTGAGGAAAAAAAACACCACCCCAGTTAATCCGGGAGCATTTAAAAGTGCAAGGTACTGGATTTAATGATGGTGACAACCTCCAGGACTATAGCAAGTCGGTTCAATCAACAAACTTATACCCAACGCCACGGACACTGAGAAAGTGCGCCGGATGCTTAGGATCTTGCTCAAAGTACTTTCGGAAGGAGAGAATAAAATTGTCAATCGTCCGGGTACTGGGATAAACATCATATCCCCAGACGGACTGCAAAATCTGTTGCCGGCTCACCACCTCGCCCCGACGGTCCGTCAGTAGCTTCAGCAACATGGCTTCTTTTTTGGTCAGGGTAAACGTTCCCTGATTACCCTCAGCTTCGTAGGTGGCAAAATTGACCTTATTATTCCCGAAGGTGAAAAGGTCGGGTTTGACGTCGGGGTTTTTACTGGTCCGTTCGATTAGTCTGCGAACGCGTAGTAAGAGTTCCTCGAAGACAAAAGGCTTGGTCAGATAGTCATCAGCCCCTTTCTTGAGCCCCTGAATCCGGTCGGCGGCCTGGTCCTTTGCGGTCAGAAAAATAATGGGCGTTTCCCGGTCCGTCAGGCGAACCTGCTCTACTACCTGAAAACCATCCACTTCGGGAAGCATTACGTCAACGATCATCAGGTCAAAATGCTGTTCCTGGGCATGTTTGAGTGCCTGGCGGCCATCGGCGGCCGTGACGACCTCGAAGTCGTCCATTTCCAGATTAAGCTTGACCGTCTCACGGATGTTCTCCTCGTCCTCTACCAACAGGATGCGTAGCATAATTAAAAGCGTTGATTACTATAGCCTTACGTTCGGAATGGGATAATGGTTCTCCTTCCTGGCTAATTGTGACTTTACCGTGTGTTTTTCTTTCGGCGCGGACAACGGAGTTGGCGTTTATGCCGAGCGAAGCCGAGGTACGGGTGCAGTGGAAAGGGGAAGAAGCAATAGGCCGCCCGGAGCCAGCAGCGTCTACCCCATAAAGCAGCTATAAATAAAGGCTGGCGGAAGATTGGCCGCCGTAAAGCTCACGGATACTTTATGGAAATAGTCTTTCATTAGTCCGTAATCCTGTAGGGCATACTGGTACTGATAGAACTCTCCCTTCGGGCCCAGGGCAATCCGGGATTGCTCCAAGATTTCGGCTTTCACCTCCTTAGGAATCATCGAAAGCGGCAGGCTGGAGACCACGAAGTCAACGGTTCCCGCTTCAAAATAGTCGGTGAGCGTCTCAGCTCCAACGGGTAACACCCGTAATCTGGGGTCTTCAATGCCTGCGAGTAGGGCGATAAAGGACTCATTGATCTCAAAGGCGGTAACCTGACTCTTCGGATGCACCTTATTCAGGATGGCGCGGGTAACACAGCCGTCGCCAGGCCCTAACTCAACTATGGTTACCGGCCGGTCTGCGGGTAATGGCTCTACCAGCTTTTTTATTAAGGCAGGAGAAGAACTTGCAATGGCGCCCGTTGATCGGAAACTCTTGACGGCTTCCCGAAAAAAAGACCAGCGCTTTTTCATGAATAGGAGGTTGATGAAAGTGCCGCAAGGTAGGGGTTTGATTTGGAATAGCCCGATTTAAGTCGTCTTACGGGCGGGTATCCCTGACCCAACGGAGCCTGAAATGTCATTTTTACAGCACTTCTCCCGTTACTTTCCTCTCCTTGAGGGCAGCAGAGGGAAACACCGTGAAAAAAGCGCACAAGCGTTTTTCTTCTTCCAGAAAGAGACCAGAATAGTTTTCCGGATACACTTTGCTTTTCATCCCCCCGCTTTGCACCTGCGGCCTCGCCCAAGTCCCGCACATCCCCCACCCGGCCTCTGGTGTCCCTGGCCAATCTTTCGCACTTAAGTGCTTTTAGCAGCATTTAAAATCTACCGTTTCATAAAACAATTGAACCTTTCTCATATATTTACCCACCGTTCCCCTTTCGCAACCTATCTTTATCGCGTTAATTTTCCCCAGGTAATCATAATTCCCAATGACACGTATTCTTTTCAGCAGCTTCTTTTTGCTGTTGGCTACCGTCTGCTTAAGTGGGCAGTCCAACAATCTAAACGCATTTAATGCCCTCTCGGCCCGTGTGCTGGCCGTCGATCACGAAATTCCGAATGAAGATCTGACGGATTTATCCTACACCTTTGCCCTCGAACTGGGTTACCGGCGTCAGCTGGGCAAGTACTTTGGTTTAGCCGTTCCGCTTAAGATTGGACTCATTGACGTTGGAGAGCTGGAAAACATCTCCATCGTCGGCATTGAACTGCTGGGACAGTTTTACCCCGCGGGCGTTAACGCTAAAGTCTCTCCCTACCTGCACGCCGGTTACGGTATTGTAGGGGAAGGCTTTGACGACTCCAACCTTCAACTTCCACTCGGCCTGGGCTTCAACTTCAAACTCGGCGACAACTCCTGGTTTAACCTTCAGGGTGAATATCGGATTTCAAACCAGGACAACCGAGATAACATCATGGCCGGCGTCGGTTATATTTATCGCTTTAGCAGCGTTGATACGGATAAAGATGGTATTGTCAACCGGGATGATCGCTGTCCGGACCTTCCCGGCCCCGCAGCTACCGGTGGTTGCCCCGATACGGACATGGACGGTATCATCGACTCTGACGATAAATGCCCGACGGAAGTTGGTTCCATTGCAATGAACGGCTGCCCGGACGCCGATGAAGACGGGGTTGCTGACGGAGAAGACGCCTGCCCGGAAGTGGCCGGCTCCGCTGCCACCAAAGGATGCCCCGATCAGGATGGCGATGGTGTAACGGATGACAAAGACCAATGCCCCGATGTGGCTGGCCCGGCAGACAAAATGGGCTGCCCCGATACGGATGGTGACGGAGTGCCCGACCACGAAGACCTCTGCCCTAAAGTCGCGGGTAATCCCACCACTACTGGCTGCCCGGACCGGGACGGTGACGGAATCAGCGATTCCGAAGACCAATGCCCGGACGCTGAAGGAGAAGCAAAGGCTGGCGGCTGCCCGGATCGGGACGGTGACGGAATCAGCGATTCCGAAGACCAATGCCCGGACGCTGAAGGAGAAGCAAAGGCTGGCGGCTGCCCGGATCGGGACAATGACGGCACCCCCGACAAAGACGATGCCTGCCCGGAGCTCGCCGGCACCCTGAAGGGTTGCCCGGACACTGACGGTGACGGCGTAGCTGACAGAATAGACCGCTGCCCCACACAGCCAGGCGATGTCGCTAACGCTGGCTGCCCGGAGATAAAACAAGAAGTGAAAGAGCGGCTCGAATACGCCGCCCGCGCCGTGCAATTTCAAACCGGCTCGGCTAAGCTCAAAGAATCCAGCTACGTCATTCTTTCCGAAATTGCCGGCATCATGCGGCAATACCCTGATTACAACCTGACAATTAGTGGTCACACGGACAATGTTGGCTCTGAGGTAACGAACCTCAACCTGAGCCAACGACGAGCATCTTCCTGCCGCGACTTCCTCATCGCTACCGGCATTCGGGAGGCCCGGATCAGAAGTGCTGGCTACGGAGAGTCTCTCCCTACGGCAGATAACAGCACCGCCGAAGGCCGCCGCCTTAATCGCCGGGTGGAATTTGTCCTCTCACCCCGGTAGTAAGAGGCGGATAGCTCTGCGTATCTTTGACTTACCCTGAACGGTCGGGGTAAAACAACTGCTGATGCAGCCTGCCGTACTTATCGTGTCCGGGGCGGCCTTGCCCAATGCCTCCGAAGGAATCGTAGTAAGCGGACAAAACGTTCTACCCTAACAATCAGCCTGTGCTCCTGCGGGCACGCCATGATCGACATGAGATTTATACTTCCTGCCATTGTAGTATTGTTTACCTCGCTGGGCGTATCCGGGCAGTTTATGGACTCTACTGCCCATAACTCTTTGTCTACCCGAATGCTGCTGATTCAGCACCAGACGGCGATTGACAAATCGGCTTCGGTGACAACTACCTATGGTATTGAACTTGGGTTTCACCGTCAGTTTAACGATAAGTTCGGCACTACCCTTCCTTTAAAAATGGCGGTTATTGACCAGGGAGAGTTGGAGAATGCTAACATCATCGCGTTTGACATTTTGGGCGACTATTACCCCATTGGAAGCCAACGGAAGTTCTCGCCCTACCTCATTGGTGGCCTTGGCTTCGTATTCAACGATAAAGGAAGCAGCTATGGTCAGTTTCCTTTCGGAGCGGGAGTAGACCTTCGTCTGGGCACTAATTTCTCTCTGAAAATACAACTGGAGCGCCGTTGGGCCGGGACTGACCAGCGAAAAATGAATACGGCCGGCATCGGATACGTCTATCAGTTCGGAGGTCTCGACAATTCAGATACCGATGGAGACGGAATTTCTGACCGGCGAGACAATTGCCCCGCCGAGCCGGGGCCAAGATCCACCAAAGGCTGCCCGGATGCAGACCTGGACGGCGTCATCGACGAAGATGATTTCTGTCCGGAAATCCCTGGCGGACCAAAGACAAAGGGCTGCCCCGACAGGGACAATGATGGAACCGCAGACCAAAAAGACCGTTGCCCTAACCAGGCAGGAACCCGGGAAATGCTCGGTTGCCCTGACTACGATAAGGACGGTGTTGCGGACCCTGATGACAAATGCCCCGCCCAACCGGGAAAGAAGTTATTTCAGGGCTGCCCGGATACAGATAACGATGGGGTACCTGACGACATCGACCCTTGCCCCAACGATGCCGGCAGCCTCATTACGGGCTGCCCGGACCGGGACAAAGACGGCTTTCATGATTTGGAAGACAAATGTCCGGATGAGCCCGGAAAAAACGCTGGTTGCCCGGAGCTATCACCCGCCGTAAAGGCCAGTCTGGAGCGAATCACTAATAAAGTCTCCTTCGTCGGCAGGTCTCACCAAATGACCGATAACAGTTACCCTGCATTAGACGACCTCCTGAATATTCTAACGGATAACCCCGCCTACCACCTCATCATTGAAGGTCATACCGCTAACGATGGCACCGAGGAGAATAACCAGCGACTGGGCCAGTTACAGGCGCTTAGCTGCCGGAGCTACCTGGTCTCGAAAGGAATCGCCCCGGAGCGGATCAAGGTCATCAGCCGGGGCGCTACGCGCCCCCGGGCGGATGAGAACACCTCCGTAGGGAAGGAACTGAACCGGCGGATGGAGTTTCTGTTGGTGCCGGGTGGCAGGGGGTAGTATGGTAGTAAAATAGTATTGGTAGTATGATAGTAGTTTTTACTCCCACGCGCGGCAGCTACTACCATACTACCACTACTATCAATACTAATTCACTTCCATCACTTCCACATAAAAGATCAATTCACTCTGTGGCGGAATATCCGGCGGAGAACCTTCTGCGCCATAGCCCAATTCCGGTGGTAAAAAAAGCGTAGCCCGGTCACCGACGCCGAGCAAGGCGACACCGATATCCCAGCCGGAGATAACTTCCTTCCGGCCCAGAAAAAACTTGAAGGGCCGCCCGTCGCTCCAGGACTCATCAAAAACAGATCCATCGGAGGCCAACATCCCGACGTAGTGGACGGATACCGGGCGGTTTTTCCGCGTCACCGGTCCGTCTCCTTTTTCGTGAATGGCAATACCAATGCCCGCCACGCCACGTTCGGGAACGAGTGTTCCGGCAGCGTACTCCTCCTGCACTTTCGCCGCAAAATTGAGGCGGTCAGTCGCCAGGGCTTTCATGCGCATCCGGGCTTTCTTTTTCATTGCCAGCCGTTTTTCTCCAGTCGTTCGTATTTGACCTGCACCTGAGCGCGGAGATCTTCCTGATAATCGGCCATTTTCTGGCGGATGTCCTCATTCGTCGCACCCAAAATCCGGGCGGCGAGCAGGCCGGCGTTCTTCGCCCCGTCGAGAGCGACGGTAGCCACAGGTATTCCGCCCGGCATTTGCAGAATGGAGAGCACAGAATCCCAACCATCGATGCTGTTACGACTCTTGATGGGCACCCCAATGACGGGCAAAGGCGTGAGGCTGGCGACCATTCCCGGCAGGTGAGCAGCACCACCCGCGCCGGCAATGACTACCTGCACGCCACGATCCGCCGCTTTTTTTGCGTAATCATACAAACGGTCAGGAGTGCGATGAGCGGACACGACGGTTACTTCGATCTCGATGCCGAAGCCAGTCAAAACTTCCGCCGCCTGGCGCATGATGGGGAGGTCGCTGTCGGACCCCATGATGATTGATACCATAGTTACAAGTTACAAGTTGTAGGGTGCAGGTTGTAGGGTTGCAGGGTGCAGGGTACAGGTTGCAGGGTACAGGTTGCAGGGTTGCAAGATTCAGGTTTCACTCCCGGCAACCCGCAACGGGCACCCGTTCTAAATTTCAAAGTCCAGTGCCCTTCGCAGCACCCCGCTGTCTCTTTGTTTAGCCAGGTCTTCGTAGGTTTTCTGGTTGAATTTATAGAGCACGGCCGGACGGTGGGCGACGTTTTGCTGGCGCCCCACTTCTTCAAGAATACCGGTGCGCAGAATGCGGGTGCGAAAGTTTCGCTTGTTGAAGCCATCCTTAACGTTGAGCACCGTCTCGTAGAGCTGCTGTAGCTGGCCGAGGGTAAACTCCTCCGGCAGTAGCTCGAAGCCGATGGGTTGGTATCGAACTTTTGCCGCCAGGCGGCTATTGGCGATATTGATAATGTCAGCATGATCGAATGCCAGCTCGGGTAGTTCATCGATGGAAAACCATTCAGCTTTATCGGCGTCAGAGGCGGCAACGGCGGGGTGATCCTGCAGATTGACCAAAGAGAAATAGGCCACGCTAATGACGCGACCCCGGGGATCCCGACCGGGCTTTCCGAAAGTAAAAAGTTGCTCGACGAAGAGGTCCTTCACGCCAGTTTCTTCTTCCAGCTCGCGGAGAGCAGCGGCTTCCAGATCCTCCTCCATGTCAACGAAGCCTCCGGGTAAAGCCCAGTGGCCCTTAAACGGATCGCTTCCCCGACGGATCAGCAGCAGCTTAAGCTGCTTACCACCGTCGTAGCCGTAGACGACAATATCTACTGTAACCGAAGGGCGGGGATATTCGTAGCTATACATACGTTGACTTTAATATTAAGCAAAGATAGGAAAGTGCTGGCGAAGGTGCTATTCAGCAAGCATAGACTGCTTGAGGTCGTAGAGGCGGCTTTCCAGATAAGCCGTAGATTGATTCCCCTCCTTCCCGTCGGACCACCATCGCCAGTTTTTCAGGGCGCTGGCGCGGGTGCTTTGTAGGGTTGGAGGAGCATAGTTTAGCACGCCCTCCACAAAAACCGGAACGAGTAAATCAGTCTCCCGCATCGCGTCGTGCTGGTGCAGAGCGACCTTCTCGCCATTCTCCAGCGTGTAGCTTTTCATATCCGTGCCGTCAAATTCATTGTAAAGGACCCGTCCGTGCGGAGTGGAAGTTCCCCGCTCCATGAAATGGAAACTGCGTACGTTTAGCTTCCCCGGGTTACTTACTTTCGCCAGTGTGTCGGAGCGCTTTATTTTGGGTTCCCACTCCCCTTTTTCGTTTTGGATAGCCGCTAATTTATAGACGCCGCCCAGCGCAGGTTGGTCATTGGCCGTAACGAGTTTGGTGCCGATACCCCAGGTATCGATCCGGGCATTTTGCTCTTTCAGGGAAAGGATCGTGTGCTCATCTATGTCGTTAGAAGCAATGATTTTTACGTTCGGGAAGCCAGCCTTATCCAATAGCTCACGGGCGGCGATGGAGAGTTTGGCCAGGTCTCCGGAATCCAGGCGAATGCCTAGCATTTCGTGGCCTTTCCGCCGTAGTTCTTTACCCGTTTCAATGGCTTTAGCCACACCCTCCAGCGTGTCGTAAGTGTCCACCAGGAAGATACCATTATCGGGCATCGCTTCGGCGTAGGCGCTGAAGGCCGCCTCTTCATCCGGGAAGCTCATCACCCAGCTGTGCGCGTGGGTTCCCTTCACGGGGATGCCGTAATAGCGGCCGGCCCAGACGTTAGACGTGGCGGCGCAGCCGCCAATGTAGGCCGCCCGGCTGGCCGTGAGCCCACCGTCAATGCCCTGCGCGCGGCGCAGGCCGAACTCAATGACGGTATCCTCTCCAGCCGCCGCCTTTACGCGGGCGGCTTTGGTGGCAATCAGGGTGCTGAAGTTCATCACGGTCAGCAAAGCTGTTTCCAGCAGCTGACATTCGATCAGCGTGCCTTCGATGCGGAGCAGCGGCTCGTGGGGCAAGACAATCTCTCCTTCCGGAACAGCGTGTACCGTGCCCGTAAATTTCAGCCGTTGCAGGTAGTTGAGAAAGGGCTCTTTAAATAGTGGGGTGCCATTATTTCCCTTAAGCCGACCGAGATACTGCACATCATCCGCGCTGAAGCGCAAACCTTTGATCAAATCAATGGCCAGCGGCAGCCCCGCTGCCAGAGCAAAATCTCCCCCAAAGGGCGGTCTGCGATAAAACAAGTGAAAGATCGCCTTACGCTCATGCATTCCCTGCTGATAGTAACCAGCGGCCATGGTGAGCTGGTAAAGGTCCGTACAGAGGCCAAAGTCGGGGCGGTAAACGCTGCTGAGATGAGAAGTAGCGGGCATACTTAGTTTAAATTTTAAACAAAGCTAAATACTTCCTGCGACTTTTGCAAGTTTTTCACTCTGTACGCACGCTTATTACACGAACGCTATCCGAGAAGAGGCGAATTCTAATTGCTAAATATTCTTCCTGCGGCATTAGACCCCGGATGGGGTCTAACGTACTTATCCCCGGGTGCGAACCCGGGGATAAAAGGGCTATTTCCCGGTCAATACGGCGCCCAGCGCCGTCCCCCCCCCTGATTGCGCATCGTTGGACGTGCGCTGTTCGCCTTTCAATACGAAGGGTACAGAAGGCACAAAGGGTTTTCGAGAAGAGATGGTACGACAAGGAATAAATTAATGCTCCCTCTCTAATGCCTCCCTCCGGCTCATCGGTATTCCCTTTTAAAGCACCTTTTTACGCTTCCCGCTAAAATGATCGGTAACCGGTAAATACAATCTGACTTCGAATTCATCATTCGGCACCAACTTGTGTAGTGAATGGGCGTCGTACTGATTTTTTCCAGCCAATGGATCACCAATAAATTCACCCGTTTGTAAGGAATATTAATGTACTTAAATTTAAATCGCGCCACCTATTTCATTTCCGGCTAAAGCCGGTGCTGTATTACAAAGCTCTTACGAGCTGTAACGCACACCAGCTCGGAGAGCTTTGTAGCGCAGGACCGGCTTTAGCCGGACACTATCTGGCCACGCTTTGCTCTTTAGTCCTTTCCCCTTGCACCCGCGT
The DNA here is from genome assembly GCF_900110645.1 of Neolewinella agarilytica. GTDB lineage: Bacteria > Bacteroidota > Bacteroidia > Chitinophagales > Saprospiraceae > Neolewinella > Neolewinella agarilytica. The sequence continues at coordinate 146,850 of NZ_FOFB01000006.1, read as the reverse complement.
CCGCGCCCAAAACATCCGTCCGCCCTACCTTTAGCTTCGCGAATGAAAATCTTCCGCCAAGACAAGATTGAGATTACCAAAGCTTTCATTGTGTTACCGATTTAAAGCGGTAATTTCTCTCCGCTGAAAAGTCTTGCGCCTAGCTCAACACCAAAGCCTTCATCGAACCCAGCATACCACCGGTCGAACATTCAGCAGCATCTGTCCCAACAAAAGCCCGCCAGTGCAACCTAAGCAAAAAACGAAGGCCTTTAGCAATAGCAATACATCATTAATCGCTAATCAGCACATTCCATTATGCCTTCGTTTTATACCTCCAGGTTTTACTGCTTTGTTTTATGGATGATACTGTCCGCTTCCTTTTACGCACAACCCAACTTACCAACGAGTAGCTGGCAAGAGGACCTGCGCTTCCTGCAAGAAACGGTACATCAGGACTATCCCTTTCTCTTCAAAAAAACGACGGCGGAGGCCTTTGACGACGAAGTAGAAAAACTCTACGCAGCCATTCCCCGGCTGCAGGAGCATGAAATTATTGTCGGCCTGGCCCGGCTCGTTTCCTCTTTTGAATACGGGCATACCTCCCTGCGGCTGGGAGGAGAAAGCACGAACTTTCATCAGCTCCCAGTCAATTTTTACCACTTCAACGACGGCGTTTACGTGGAAGGCGTACGTAAAGACGATTTGGAAGCTCTCGGTGCTAAAGTGCTCAAGGTAGAAGGTGTCCCCATCGGAGATGTTTTAAGCGCCATTGAGCCTGTCATCCCAGCAGAAAACAAGCAATACGCTAAGGGCTTTGGCATGCGATACCTTAATTACCCCGAGGTATTGCACGCTCAGGGGCTGACGGAAGAATTAAAGAAAGACATCGTTTTCACGCTGGAGAAGGACGGTAAAGTCTTCGATAAAAGCTTCAGGGCCGAACGGGGTTTGTCCGTTCCCCGGCACTACGATTTCATTCAGGAAGAGGGAGAATGGCGCTCTTCCCGGCAACAAGGAACAGCCCCTCTCTACCTTCAGGAACTGGACAAGCACTATTACTTCAAATACTTACCCGAAGAGAAGACGGTTTATGTGCGCTACAGTCAGGTAGTGCCCGACCCGTCTGAAGCCATTGACGTTTTCTACCAGCGCGTGTTTGACTTTATTGAAGAGAACGAAGTGGACCGCTTGGTGCTGGACGTTCGACTAAATGGTGGCGGCAATAACTATAACAATAAGGCTGTCGTGACGGGCATCATCCGTACGGAGAAGATCAACCAGATCGGCAAATTTTTCGTCATCATTGGGCGGAGAACTTTCTCTGCCGCACAGAACCTCATCAACGAGCTGGATAATTACACCAACGCCATTTTTGTCGGTGAACCCTCCGGAGAGAACATTAATTTTTACGGAGACAACCGTCCGCTGACGCTGCCCAACAGTCAGTTGGAGGCCCGCTTATCCTGGGCCTGGTGGCAAGACAAGCCACAGTGGGAGAACGCTGAATGGATGGCCCCGCACGTAGCGGTGGACATGAGCTTTGCCGAGTACCGCGACAATCAGGACCCCGTGTTGGAGAAAGCATTACAATTTAATGCGGAGAACTTCATCCTTAATCCGATGGATTATATGACGGAGTTATTCCAGGCCGGGAAGATGGAACTGCTGCAAAGCGAAACCCAGAGATTAGTGGCCGACCCCAACTACCGCTTCTTTGACTTTGAAGGAAAAATGAATAATGCCGGGCAAATGCTGCTCGGGCAAAATCAACTGCAGCCCGCCCTGTTCATCTTCCAGTTTTGCACCCAGCTTTTCCCGGAATCTGCCGTGAGTTATGACAACCTGGCGGCGGCACTGTTAGTAGCAGGCGATAAGGCGAAAGCTACGGAGCTGTCTAAGATGGCACTACAGTTAGACCCTCAGGGGCCAATCGGGCAGAAGGCACAAGCGCGGCTGAAAAAAATAGCTAACGATTGACCGCAGGGGCAACAAAAGAGCTGGCGCGCACGCAGGTGCGAGGAAAGTTAAGAAGCAAAAACAGGCCTGGCCACAGAGTAGCTACAATTTTTTAGTCTCAGCCATCCCGCATCCAACGGTGCAACCTCACTGCAGCGCGTTCGTCCTTTCATCCACAAATAAGGTGCATCGGTAGAATGTAGTTACCCCAAATGACCACCAATATTGACTTTAGCTGCCGAACACAGCATCCCTCCTGATTCCCCCTTTTTAAGAACCTCCATCCACCCATCAAATGAAACTAAATTTACCCACCCTTCTTTGCTCCTTGATTCTTTTACTTTGCACCTGCGTCAGCGCCCAGGAGACAAAGCCGCCCGAAAACGCCTCCGTTTCCGGCAGAATCCTGGATGAGCAGACCCCCGCTGAGTTTACCAACATCCTGCTCCTCACGGCTAGTGACAGCGCCGTGTTAAAACTGGAATTAGCGGATGAAAGCGGACGTTTTTCCTTTATCAACGTTCCGGCGGCGGATTACTTCATCCGCACCACCGGCATCGGTTACGGAGAGAAAAACCATCCTGTCTTTACCCTGAGCCCCGGTCAGGAATTATCCCTGCCCGATTATCAGATCAGCGGCTCGGGCACCAACCTGGAAACCATCGAGGTCGTGGCCCGCAAGCCCTTTTTGGAGCAAAAGGCGGGCATGCTAGTGGTTAACGTTGACCAGAGCATCACCGGACAGGGCGGCACCGTGATTGATATGTTACGGAAGGTGCCGGGCATCGTAATTGCAGGCAACCGCATCCAGATGGCCGGAAAATCCGGCCTGACGATCCTCATCGACGGCCGGCCAACGAAATACATGGACATTCAGAGCTTGCTGCGCGATATGCCGGCGGACAACATCAAGTCCATCGAAGTCATCAGCCAGCCCGGCGCACAGTACGATGCGGAAGGATCTGGCGGCGTAATTAATCTCGTACTGAAAAAGAACAGCTTGCTGGGCACCAACGGATCCGTATACGTCGGCGGCGGCTACGGCGAGCGGGCGAAGTACCGCGCGGGCGGTCAGCTCAGCCACCGTCAGGGCAAACTTAACCTCACGGGCGGCGCATCCTGGAACCGCCGCAGCTGGACCGATGGTCTCGACCTCATCCGCCGGTTCGATGACCGGACTTTCGTGCAGTCCAACCGCGACTTCGGCATCCCCGATTCTTACAGCCTGCGTGGTGGTGCAGATTACGACCTGACCGACCGACAGCGCGTTGGCCTCAATGCCCGCTACAACTGGGGGCAGAGCCCGCGCTCGGCGAGCAACATGACCGAAATCCGCAGCCCGGAAACCGACGAACTACTGGAATCCTTCATTACCTCCGCCGAGCGTACCCGTCCCTGGACCAGTCTCAACCTTGATGCCTTCTACCGCATCAAACTTGACACCAGCGGCCAGGAAATCAACTTCGACGCAAGCTACAACCGCTTCACGCGCGACGGCCGGGTAGAACTTAAAACCGTTGGTGCTGACTTCCCGGACCGGGTCAATCTGGAGCCTTCCAGCGCAGACATTGTCTCCGCCCAGGTAGATTACAAAAAGCCGCTGAGCCAAACGCTTATCTTCAAAGCCGGTGCCAAGGCCAGTATGGCGGAACTGGACAATGAGCTGCTGGCCCGCTTCAGCCAAGCCGGCGAAATGGTGATCGATGAGAACCTGAGTAATCAGTTCCTCTACGACGAAAACATCAAGGCCGCTTACACCAGTATCGGCTGGGAAAAAGGCGACCTGAGTGCCAACTTTGGCCTCCGCTTCGAAGACACCCAAATGGAAGGCTATAACGTAACGCTGGACAGCTTCAACAACCGCAACTTCAGCCAGCTATTCCCCTCGGTGAGTTTCAATGCCCCCGCCTTCGGGCCCATTGGTGTATCCGTTGCCTACAGCTACCGGATCGAACGGCCGAGTTACTATGACCTTAACCCATTCGTGAGTTACCTCGATCCGCTGACCTTCGAGAAGGGCAACCCCTTCCTGCGGCCGGAGCTTATTCACAGCGGGCAGTTCAGCCTGACCTATGAGAAGCAACCCTTCTTCAACCTGAGTTATGACTATACCAGCGACGTAATTGCTGATGTTACGGAACAGGACTCCGAGACGGGCGTCGCCTTCCAGAACACCGTCAACCTCGACCGCTACATCCGATACGGTGGCAGCCTTTTCCTTCCACTTGACTTCATCGCCAAGCCCATCTCCGGCTACATCGGCGGTATGCTTTTCTACAACGACTATACCTCTGACTACCTCGGTGGCCAGTTGGATCAGGACCAATGGAGTTTCACCGGTTTCTTTCAGGTGAATGCTCAGCTACCCGGCGACTGGAAGGGGGAAGTTTCCGGCTGGTACCAGGGCAAAGGCATTGAAGGAATCATCCGCTCCGAGCCCCTGTACGGGATTTCTGCCGGCGTGGAAAAGGATTTCTTTGATGATCGGCTTAACTTCATCCTCAGCGGCGACGGCATTGTTCAGAAATTCTTTACCGGCACCATCCGCTATCAGGAACAGAACCTCGACATTCGTTCCATCTGGGAAGCACCAGTGGTGTCCGTAAAGCTCACCTATAAATTCGGCAACCGCTTCCTGAAGAAGAATGAGGGGCGGCGGAGTTCGGCCAGTGAGGAACGGGGGAGGTTGAATGATTAGTCTGGTAACGCGAATCAAGAGCAGTACTGGAAGTCTGGTAGGCTGCCGCATTTTGAAGTGGAGGTATTGGTCGCTGCGCGACTGGATGTTTTTCACGCAGATGGACACAGAGGGAGGAGAGGACGCAGAAGAGTTTCCCTAAACATTCTCGGCATTTTCCTGAATATACTTATCCATATACCCCAGGCATCGCTCGTAGGTCCTAAGACAAGAAGTCAGAAAATAACGATAGGAAGAAATGGAATTTATAAAGACCCTGTCCCGATAATTTTCTATCGGCTGCGGCCGGGCGCGGTAGAGATCAAGCTTTTCAGAAACGTGTTTAAAATAGCGTTCATTGAAGCTCTCTACCAGTAATTGATTTTGCACCTCTGCTAACTTATAGAATTCATACAACTGGACCAGGTTAGTCTTTTCTTCAAAGTCATCAACGAAGCGAATATCTCCTGACTCCGTAAAGGAAACGAAGGCATTCTTCTTCAAATACAAGCCTCCAACGTTCATCATCCGAAACACCAGGTTATTTATTCTTTGAAGATCTTCCTCTTCGCTATGAATCAATTGTAATAGTGTATCCAGCTGAAATTGGTCATCCTTTAGCTTATCGATCAGGTTGACCAGGTTGCTCTTGTTATAACGGGTTTCTTCTACAATCTCTTTAACGTGGGCCTCCACCAGCTTGTCTTCCCGACGGTCATCCGAGCATTTTTCCAGCTGAAAAGCCATTAGAATACTTAGCACTACCAGCACGAAGCTGATGAGGTGATTGGGCCAGTCAATTTTAGGTTTCATAAATCTAATATACGGACTTGTCGAGAACACTTCGGCAGGCTTAGCGGGGTCCGCAGGTGCAAGGGAGAGGTAAAAGAGCAGAGGCTTACACCTTGAGCATCCGGACGCTCATAGCGGGCAACTCGGGCAAGAGGAAAGACAGCCCTACCGCCGGTACTCTTCCATCACCTTGATCTTATGTAACATCAACTGACCGATATTTCTCGCCCGGAAAATCGCCAATTCCGCTTTCTCTCCGGCAAAGAGCTCCCTTACCGTCTCTTCCCACAACCCCAGCCAGACGTCAAAGTGTTCCCGTTGAAGGGCTGTCTCCTGGGCCAGCTCCAGGTGCTTCCGCATTGGGTTCCCACGATAGACCATATTCCCCAGCAGGACACTTTCCCAGAAATCACCAATGACGGGCAAGTGAGCTTCCAGATTGAGCTTCGCTACCTCGGTGAAGATGTGGCCGATGGTGGGATCGGTCGTTGCTTTGGTGTAAAAGGCCGCTACGAGTTGGTCGATGTCCTGGCGGTGGGTTATGTCGGTCATTGCTTAGGTCTTTCAGGCTTATGACAATGTTCGGCGATTTGCCGCAAAAAACCCGCCTCATCCTTAAAAGCGATCAAATTCCCGTCCGGGTCTTTGAATTTGGCCACCGTGCCCCAGTCGTGCTCCTGGTAATCAACGTCGATGCCACGGGCGGCCGTGGCTTCAGCGGCGGCTTTAACGTCCGCCACGTTTAGCCGCAGGCAGGCGAAGGTTCGGGGTTGATCAGCGGGCAAATGCAGGTACTCCGGCCGATCTTCCCGCTCGACCATCAGGTAAGTTCCGTAGCATTCATAGCAAGTCAGCATCTCATTGGCGAAATAGACGGGCAACTGAAGTTTATTGCCGTAGAAATCAAGACAGGCTTCGTAGTTCCTGACGTAGAGGACCTGGCCGGTGTGGAGGACATTGTGCATATCATCGTTAACGTTCCCGGACCCGGTTTAGATGACATCCCAAAAAATTACAGATAACCCAGCCGGGTAAGGGCCAGCCGGGTAACCGCCACCCGCACCGCAGCAAATCCATCCATTTCAAATCCAGCCCCCGGCTCCACGTTCGTGGCGAAGTAATAGACCTTTCCTCCTCGCTCTAGAAAGCCAACGAACCAGCCGTTGTTCTTCTCTCCGTCTATTGACCAGCCCGTTTTTCCGCTCAGGGAGTAAGCTTCCGTCTGCTCCCTGAGCATAATTTCCCGGATGGCCGTCTGTGTCGTCTTCCTGATCGGAAGCTCCTCATGATAAAGGCGCCGCAAAAACTGAATCTGCTGGTAGGGCGTGATACGGGATTCGCCCTGCAGCCAGAAGTTGTCCACCGTAGCAGAGTCGAAGACCATTTCCGGGTAGCCCAGTCGCACTAGTTCTGAACGCATCTTTTCCGGGCCGACCGCCCGCGCTACTTCCTGGTAACAAGGCACGCAGGAAACGGAATAGGCTTGCTTTAGGGTCAGGTCCTGCTCCCAGGCATCCAACCAGCGGTCCGTGCCGTCCCACGGAAAAAGGTGTTCCGGTCCGGAAGCTACACCAGTTTCCAGGGCGATGATGGTGTTCGGTATTTTGAAGGTAGAGGCGGGGAGTTGACCGGTGTAGGCCCCTTCCAGATCGTTGAAATATAAAGCGTTCTCCTCTTCATCAAAGATCAGGATCGTCCCGTCTAATTTGAAAGAATCGAGCAGGTGCTGGAGGGTAAGGTCTTCGATGTGCAGTAGCTTGCCAACCTTTTTTTCAACGGGTGTTCCTTCGGTCACAACCTGCTTTTCTGATTGGGATGATTGGCAGCTTAGCATGACAAATAGTAAGCTGACTGGCCATAGAAATTTCATTCAGTGTTGATTTCAAGTAATTAATGTCAGCGGCTGAAGTCTCGGGCTACTGTTCAATCACCGCCCGCACGCTACCCTTCAGCAACAGCCGTCTCTTCGCCTCCTCGTAGGGAATGTCCAGTGCATCGACGATCATCTTGGTGCCCCGGTCCACCAGCTTAGCGTTGGAGAGTTGCATGTCGACCATACGGTTGTCTTTCACGCGGCCAAGGCGGATCATTGTCGTGGTGGTGATCATGTTAAGGATGAGCTTCTGGGCCGTGCCGGACTTCATACGGGTGCTACCGGTGACCACCTCGGGGCCGACGACGGCAACGATGGGATGGTCCGCGTGCTCAGTGACGGGGGCACCTGGGTTACAGGTCACGCAGCCCGTGAGGATGCCGCGTTCCCGGCAAGCCTTCAGCCCGCCCACAACGTAGGGCGTGGTGCCAGAGGCAGCGATGCCGATCAACGTATCATCGGGGCCGATGTTGTGGGCTTCAAGGTCAAGCCAACCCTGCCCTTCAGCGTCTTCTGCCGATTCAACGGGGTGACGCAGGGCGTGGTCTCCGCCGGCAATCAGGCCCACGACCCACTCGGGTGGCACGCCGAAGGTGGGTGGACATTCACTGGCGTCCAGTACGCCAAGGCGGCCACTTGTTCCCGCGCCGGAGTAAAAGATGCGGCCACCGCGCTGCATGCGCGGCACAATGTCGTCCACCAGCGCCGTCAGCGCGGGGATGCACTTTTCTACGGCCAGGGCAACCTTCTGGTCTTCTCGGTTGATCTTGGTCAGCAGCTCCAAAGTAGATTGCTGCTCCAGGTGGCGGTAGGGGCCGGCTTGTTCGGTTATCTTTTGCATGGTTGTTGGGTACCTGCACGCTCCGCGTGCAGGGCAAAGATAACGGGTAGCCGCACACTCCGTGTATGTTAATTGCTGCACGCGGAGCGTGCGGTCACCTACATAAAAAAATATTTGTTTTATCTTTATTGAAAAACTATATTTAAGAGCAAAAACCCTATGGCAGTTCCAACACTACTCACCTCCAACAAATTTCAAAATGATCCATTATCAAATGATCCTGTTCATATAATTTACCGTCTTTACGATAGTCTTCCTCAATCAAGCCTAAGCAAATTATCAGCAGATTACCGCTTAGCAGCAGCTCAATTAAAGCAGCGATTTCCTTCGGCACTACTTTTGTCTTCTCAACACCAAAACGAGCGATACGAACTTCAGAGAAAATTTCAGAAGAGATATGACAAACTGCTGGACGATGTGAAATCCGGCCCGTTTTTTCTTAGTGATAATGCTTGCAAGCAAATCGTGATCGACTCCTGGCTGAAAATGGAAGAAATGGATTGGGTTACAGTATACGCAATTTCGGTTATGAGCAATCACGTCCACGTACTTGCCTGCCACCCTGATCCTAATGGCTCTGTTGATTTTAATATCTTACTAGAAAAACACAAACGATTTACGGCAACCAAAATAAATGCCCTCCAAGGACAAAAAGGTCGTAGAGTGTGGGCTAAGAAGGCCTTTGACCGAAGAGTACGAAAGGGAATGTTTGGATCCGTATTTTGGTACATCCTTAATAATCCAGTAAAGGCTAAATTGGCAGGCTCGTTCGAAGAATTTCCGGGGAATTACTGGCATCCTGATTTCGGGTAGCCGCACACTAAGTGTGCGGTAATTCCTGCACGCGGAGCGTGCAGGAACCCAGGTCGGCGCTACAAATGTACCACCCGCCGCGTAGCTATTCCCTCCGGCCCGCTGGCCCGCACGAAGTAGACGCCTGCACTTAGCTCCTCTAACCGCCATTGCACCTGCGGCCGCGCCCCTTGAGTAGACGGTAGAGCGGTAGACGGTAGGTCGGTAGAGCGCAAGACCCTTCCCTGCACATCCAGCAAAGCCACTTCCCGAACGCTGGCCGGCAGCCCCGAAATGGTCAGTTCATCCGCCACCGGGTTGGGGAACACGCTAAAATCAAAGGCTGGCCGGACGGCGGAGAAAAGCCCGGTAGAGAGGTCATTGCGCAGGTCCGTGCCGTAGAAGGAGAGCCCGCCCCGCTCATTGCCCACCACCATCTCCAGCACTCCGTTGCCGTCAAAGTCAGCAAGTGTCGGGTTGGTGAACGCCCCTAAGTCAAGGCTGTCCACAGTTTTCGTCAGCAGCGTAAACGGCTCCGTGTAAGCGGAGTCTGCGCCAAAGCGATACAGCTCAATGGTTCCGCTGCGGTTACCGCTCAGGATCAGGGTAAAGTCATCGTTTTGCACCACTGCCGGCGTGGGGTGCCCCGTGCTTACGCCCGGCGCGTTGGTATTGATGCCGCCAAGCTGCAGCACATTGCCTGCCGCAGAAGTGGACGGATCGAAGGCCGGCGCAGTCGCCGTACCGATGTTTCGGTAAAAGCGGATTCGTCCGTCAAAACCACCCAGCAGGAGGTCCAGCAGCCCGTCCCGGTCCAGATCCGCCAACGCTGGTTTACTGAACTGCCCGGCGTCAATGCCCAACCATTCAAACTGTAGCGGAGCAAAAGTCGCCTCCCGGCCCGCCCCGGCTGTATTCTCGCCGAAAACGATTTTACCGCTACGCTCCCCGATGATGACGTCCTCATCCCCATCGCCGTCCAGATCCCCGAAGGCGGGCGCGTAGGCCCAGGCCGTCATCGCGAAGGCGCGCAGCCCCAGGTAATCGTCAGTGACCAGTTCGAAGGCGATGTCTCCGCCTGCTGGCGTCACGTTACGAAACAGCCGAAGCCGGCTGTCCAGAAAGTTGCTGCCCGTAAATTCATCGTTGTTGCCCACCACCAGGTCAGGGCGGCCATCAGCATCGTAATCAAAAGTGGTAACGTTGGCGGAGGTACCCAGATCGATCATTTCGTCGACGAGGAAGGTGCGTCGCTGAAAGGCAAATTCCGGGGCAGCATCACTACCCACATTGCGGTAATACCACATCACTTCTACATCGGCTCCATTAAGGGTTACAGACGGAGCGGCCAGGAGGTCACGGGCGCCGTCCTGGTCTACGTCGAGGTGAAAACCGGCGGGAAAAGAGGGTATATCCACTTGCACGCCGTCCTCCTGCCAGGCGGAGTCTTGCGTCGAAATCCAGGCTTGTTCCCGGCTACCGGTGTTGAAGCCGAGCACGAGCCCGTCGAAGGAGACATCACCAAGCATAATGTCGCTCAGGCCATTTCCATTATAATCGAGCGTTAACACCGTTGATCCGGAGTGACGTGGCCGGCCGCCGCCACCGGGGCCGAGCAGGTTGTTAAAGCAGTCTCCCGGTCCGCCCCCCAGATCGAGCGCCGGGCTGAGACCGCTTTCGAAGAAGCCGCCCCAGCATTGATCGGCCAGTTCGTAGAGCAGGGTATCTGCGCCAAATCCACGCTCTACCCCCATGTTTCTGTAATACTCGATGTAGCCTCCGCCGACGCTGAAGGTCAGGATGTCCAGATCGCCGTCCAAATCGATATCGTCTATGGCCGGGTAGTCGATGCTGGAGACGAAGATGGGGGTTGGTCTGCCTTCAAAGGGGAAATAAAGTTGGGGAAGGGGGTTGCCGAAGTCAACTAAGTCAAATTCCAGCAATCCGTCCGGCCGGCGACGGCCCCGGTAAACAGAAATACCGTCTACAATGGTGGAGTAGGTAAAGATATCGGGTACGTCGTCCAGGTTGTAATCCCGGAGCATCATCCACCCGCGAATCTCTTCGGGAAAGTGGGCCACCAGCTCCGGGGCTTCGTCGTACTTATCGCCGCCAAGGCCACGGAGCCCCAGATGGATCTCTCCGGCTTTATCAAAAATAAAGAGGTCGTCCGTACCGTCATTGTCCAGGTCCACGGTCTGTGGCTGCGGGGTGTTCAGCCCCCCAAACCAGGCTAGCTCAAGGTTGCCGCTGGCCGTAGTTACCTCCGGATAGGAAGCACTCAGCTCGATGGTTTGCGCGTGAAGTATAGCCCCGGCCAACAGACAAAAGCAACAAAACAGTAAAAAGCGGAAAGAGATACGTTTCATGGATAGCTTTTGCGGGCGCACACGTGGTTACTGAGCTTGCCGAATGTACAGGATATGGTAAAAAGAGCAAAACACCCCTTCTCTTCGCTGTTAACGGATGAGGGGCGCGAATCGTTTGTCTGCCTTCTGACGGGAGAGGAAGTAAGCAAGGGGATACTCCCAAGTCCCTTCGCAACTCCACGCCGCCCGCCCACCAACTGGAGGGAGCTCTCAGCGTCCCGCAGTATTGCGGGACCTGATAGCGTCCCGACGCCCCCCTCAGTCCATAAGTTTTACATCTATTTACACTTGAAATGCTCACTTCGGCGAACGGCAAGGATACATTGCGGACCATTCAAAACCAATTTGATGATGCGCCACTACTACCTTACCCTCCTACTACTTAGTCTGATCATCCTTCCGGGTTGTGCCCTCAAGCAAAACACCGTACCAGATGCAGCAGTAACGGAAGTAGAATCACAGCCTACAGCATTGGCCTCCATCGCCGAAGTACTTAAAGCCAATGACCACCGGCCCGTTGCAGAACGCATTGCCCTGTACCGCCAGCTCAGGAAAGAGCAACCAGAAGCCTACAACTTCTGGAATCAGGACGAACTAACCATGTATGGCTACGGGCTTTTATGGGGTGAGAAGACAACGGAGGCCATCGAGGTATTCAAGCTGATGGTGGCGGAATTCCCCAACACGGCCAACAATTATGACAGTCTGGGGGAAGCCTATCTGGCCAACGGCGATGAAGAGAAGGCGCTTGTCAACTACCAGAAAGCACTGAAAATGGACCCCGACAATTTCAACGCCGAAGATATTGTTTACCGGCTCCGGCACCCTGGTTTCGTCCCGGAAACCGACGAAGAAAAATTCGCCAAAGTTTACACCGCTGCGGAATACAGCGCCGACTTGGATCAATTGGCGGCAAGGCTGTTGAAAGTACATCCCAATGCCCTGAAGTTCATCTCCGCAGAAGACTTCCGCTCACTCATCGAACAGAAAAAAGCGCTGATGACGGACCAGACGACCTACGCTGAATTCCGCTGGCACTGCGCCGAGATCATCGCCAGTGTAAATTGCTCTCACACCTCCATGGGGCGTTTTTCACTGGAGAGTAAAATGCTGCCGACGGCGCTTAGATTCCCGGTACAAACCCGGTTGGTCGACGGGCAGCTCTTTGTCGTTGACCCCATGGGTAATGACGACAGACTGGCGGTAAAAGACGAAATACTAAGTGTTAATGATATCCCCGTTGCCAGCCTGCTGAAAGACATCTACCGCCGGATTCCTTCTCAGGGCTACGTTGAAACGACCAAAAGGCATGAGTTCAACTTCTGGGGCACAGGGATGATTGCTTACGCAATGAACTTCCCCCAGACCTATGAGGTGACGGTGAAGGGCAAGTCGACGTCCATCGTCTTATCCCCTGCGAAAGAAATCCGTAACCACTTTGGAAACCCTGCCATCAAGGGCTGTGGCGAGCCCCTCTGTTACGAGGTTTTGGAAGACGGCAAATCCGCCGTCCTCACCGTCCTGTCCTTCAACTTCTACCCATGGAACAATCTGGATGTTTTCGAGGCTTTTATGGACAAAACTTTCCGAAAAATTGCGGCGGACGGCATCGAGCAGCTGATCATTGATCTCCGCTATAACGGCGGTGGCTCGTCGGAATCAAGTATTTATTTGCTGCGCCACCTGATGCAAAAGCCTTTCACCTATTACTCGAGGGCAGAATATGAAGGTAAACAAAAGCCCGCAGCGGGAGAAAGTGTACAACTCCCCTTTGACACCACCTTCCAAGGCAAGCTCTACTTTCTCATTGACGGCATTGGCAATTCTACGACGGGCCACTTTATGTCCCTGGCCCAAAAGTGGGAGCTGGGCACCATCATCGGCGAAGAACTGGGCTCCAACCAATTTTGCTCTGCCGGGCAGACCGTTTGCCGACTGTCCAATACCAAGGTACTTTACTACGTGGCGAACAATACACACGTTTCGACGGCCACCTCTCTGCCCGATGAGACGGGCATTTTACCGGACCACTACGTCAGCCAAAGCATCGACGATTACCTGAATGAAATAGACACCGTCCTGGAATTTGCGATTGGGCTGACGCGGATGTGATGCGGGATGGTCGGGAGTGGGCCAATACATCTCCCAACTAAGAACAATAAGTAATCTCTTATCTTGTCCCGACCCAACCACCCACTATGCCTTCCCATAAGCTTATAATCGTAGCGCTGATCTTTGGTTTTTTCTTTGCTTTCTCCCCGCTTGCGGCCCAGGCCGACAACGGAGATTGGCTCTACGAACTGGAATATACTGCTGATGGTCTCACCTTCCCCGCCGCCGCCGAGGGCGTCGAGATCAACGGAGAAACCATTGAGTTAACCGTTACCGGCGGAAAGAAAGTCGTCGTCATTGAGCCCGGCCTCAAGCTGATCAAAGCCAACGGACGCACGGCATTGTATCACATTAAAGATGCTGCGGGCGCCACGCCCAATCATTTGCGGCGCATTCCGCTCTGGCTGTCCATCCTGCCTCCATTAATTGCCATTGGGCTGGCACTGATCTTTAAGGAAGTGCTCATTTCCCTCTTCGCCGGTGTCTGGGTGGGGGCCTTTTTAGCGGGTGGCTTACGCTTCGAGGGCTTTTTGGGCATCATCAAATCTTTGCTGGCAACGGCGGACCATTACATCCTGGATGCGCTGAACGACGGAGGGCACCTCTCCGTCATCCTGTTCAGTCTCCTGATCGGAGGCATGGTCGCCATCATCAGCCGTAATGGCGGTATGGCCGGGGTGGTACAGCGGATGACGAAATACGCCACCACTCCCAAGAGCGCTCAGGTCATCACCTGGGTTCTCGGGGTAGCGATTTTCTTTGACGACTACGCCAACACCCTCATCGTGGGTAACACCATGCGATCAGTAACCGACCGCTTCAAGATCAGCCGCGAGAAGCTGGCTTACATCGTTGACTCCACCGCAGCGCCGGTAGCCAGTATTGCTTTCATTACCACCTGGATTGGCGCAGAGCTGGGTTACATCGGCGACGCCTCCGAAGGCACCGCCGCCCTGGCCGACCTGACGCCCTACGCTATCTTTCTGGAAAGCCTGAAATACAGCTTCTACCCCATCCTCACCCTGGCCTTCATCCTGATGCTGGTGTTGATGCAGCGCGACTATGGCCCCATGCTCAAAGCCGAAAAACGAGCGCGGGAGACCGGGCTCGTCAAGGCCGCTGACGAAGGCGCTGACGAAGTCGGCGAAACCGAAGATCTCACGCCCGTCAAAGGCGCGCCACTGCGCGCCCGCAACGCCGTCATTCCGGTGGTCACCGTTATCATCATGACGATCGTCGGGCTGCTAGACACGGGTCTGGCCTCCGTTTACGACGGGCTGGCCAACCCTCCCGGCAGCGACGGCTGGGGCGCTACCTGGGCAGCCATGGACGGTGGCTTCTTCACCAAGCTCGGCGAGGTGATCGGTTCGGCGGACAGCTACGTGGCCCTGCTTTGGGCCAGCATCAGCGGCGTAGTGATGGCCGTCATCCTGAGCGTCAGTCAAGGCATCATGAATATGGAGCAAACGATGGGCAGCCTCACCTCTGGCTTCAAGGCCATGTTCTCGGCCATTATGATTCTCACCCTGGCCTGGGCGCTGGCCATTACGACGGAAGAGCTGCACACGGCAACCTTCCTGGTCGACCTGTTGGGCGACAGCCTCAACCCCTACTTCCTGCCACCGATCATCTTTATACTCTCCGCATTGATCAGTTTCAGCACGGGTTCAAGCTGGAGCACGATGGCCATTCTCTATCCCATCGCTATTCCTCTGACGGCGGCGGTAGCCGCCGGTGCGGGGTGGGATCTGGACGCAACCCAGGGCCTGCTCTACAACGTAATCTCGATCGTGCTGGCGGCCTCTGTGCTCGGCGACCACTGTTCGCCGATCTCAGACACAACGATTCTCTCGAGCCTGGCTTCCGACTGTAACCACATCGATCACGTGAGTACGCAGCTGCCCTACGCGCTGACCGTTGGGGTGGTAGCCTTGGTCCTTGGTTTTCTGGCCTCCGTACTGGGCGGTGGCTGGGTGCTCTGTATGCTGCTGATGCTGGTGGGGATGGCCGTGCTCTATGGGGTGGTTCGCTGGCGCGGACAGGTGGTGTTGTAGACGGTAGACGGTAGAATCTACCAACTAACGTTTACAACACTACGGACTAAAAGAATCAGGCGCGGGGCCGCAGGTGCAGGCAAGGGTTTTTAAAAGCGAGGGAGACGTAGAGCGTGAACACTGCGCTTAGTTGTTTCATTGCACCTGCGGTAGCGCCCAGATACCAGTTATTCCCCTCCGCGATTCTCTGCAAACAGCCTTTCAGATCGATCGACCTGTCGACAAAACGCCTTCATCCGTCCAAAGGCAAACCAGATGCGCAACGCATTCGTTACTTTAGCGTTTTCTACGAACAGAAACTACTATGTCTAAACTCGCTAAAGCCTTTGATACTATGTCTCAAGATGATGATCGCTTTGCTAATGTATTGATGAAAGCCCTGGAAGATAAAAATCTGGAGGGCTTTGACTATCTGGAATTCAAGCAGTCGGTAGCCAAGCTGATGGAAATCGGCATGGATCATGACACTGCGCTAAAAGCTGCCTTCGCGACCGGTTCCACCGCCGGGCTTACGCTCGAAAAGCTGGTAAAGACCGCGAGGTACTATACGGAAGTCTTGCAGGACGAGAAGTCTAAGTTCATGAACTCCATGGAGAAGCACCTGATGAGCAACGTCGAGGGCAAAGCCAAGGAAACCGGCGAGTTGAAGAAAAAAATTGCCAACTGGGAAGCTAAGATTGAACAGCTCAAAGCCGAAGTGGAAAAAGCAAAAGCCCGCATTGAATCTGCCGACGAACTCATCAATACTGCCAAAAATAAAGCCAGCCAGAATCAAAAAGGGTTTGATGACGCGCTGGAAGTAATTACCTCCGCTATCCGGCAGGATGTGACGGATATTACGCGGGTGTTGGGATAGGGGGCAGGTTCAAGTTGCAGGTTGCAGGTTGCAGGTTGCAGGTTCAAGTTGCAGGTTGCAGGTTGCAGGGTTCAAGTTGCAGGGTTTAGGTTCGATTCCAGGGGAATGAGGGGTCGGGCCGCCGGCTTTCTTGCCCGATAACCATGGTTTTCAGCAGCTACTAAAACCTCTCCCCTTTCTAACCGTTATCTTATTCCCTTCTGCTAAAACGAAACTGATGGCCGAATTCCCCTCCGACGGAGCAAGTACAAAATCTTTCTGGAAACGCCCTGAGGGCGTTACCGGTCTCCTTTTTCTGGTAGCCTTACTGGCGGGCGGAGCTTTTTTGGTCTCTTCTTTATGGGGCGTAATTCTGCCCTTTATCACTACCACCATTGGCATAGTGGTTTCCCTGGCGGTGCTGGGGATGATTCTTTTTGCCGTTCTTGACCCACGTACCCGCGCCCTGTTCGGTTATATGTACAAGAGTGCGATGCGCAGCATTACCGGCCTCTTTGTCAACATTGACCCCATCGGGATTCTGAAAAGCTACATCGAGGAACTGGAAGGCAACCTCACCGAGATGCGCAAGCAGATCGGCAAGCTCCGCGGGCAGGTCCGCCACCTGAAAACTCTGGTAGAAACCAATGAGTCTGAGATCGGCAAGCAACTGAAACTGGCCAAACTGGCCAAAGAGCGCGGCAAGAAGCAACAGATGATCCTGAGCAGCCGTCGGGCTGCACGCCTGAAGGAAAGCAACGAGAAGTACAATGTGTTGCTGGCTAAGATGGATGTGCTCTACCGCGTTCTGAACCGGATGCACCAGAACTCCGAAGTGTTGCTCGAAGACACCCGGGACCAGGTGGAACTAAAGATTATGGAACGCAAGACCATTCGTGCCAGCCATGGTGCGATGTCTTCGGCCATGTCCGTCATCAACGGAAACCCTGACCAACGAGCCATGTTTGACGCTGCGATGGAAAACATCGCCGAGGATGTCGCCAACAAAGTCGGCGAAATGGAACGAATGATGGAACTCTCCAACGACTTCATGTCTTCCGTCGACCTGCAAAACGGCGTTTTTGCCGATGAGGGCCTGCGTATGCTCGAAGAGTGGGAACGCAAAAGCGAACTGATGCTCGCCGGCGGCCACATCGAAGCCGAGGGCATCTCCGGCAAATCTTCCACCGCCAGCGAAAGCCTCGATCTGGACTCCATCCCCCAACGGGAAAAGGACATCCAGACCAGGAGCAAAGGCGGCACGGGTTACGATAGCTTCTTTGAATAGAAGCGATGGACATCCGCGAACAGATTCTGGCCGAACACTCCCGCGCAAACGCTGACCGGGTTCTTCACTACGTACTGAAAGATAAACGACGCTTAATGTCGTTGATGGAGCTTTTTCTGGGGCAGGAATACCGCGTTGTGCAGCGCCTGGCCATGGTGGTTGGTGATGTAGGCCGCCTTCACCCCACATGGCTCTCCCCCTGGCATAAAGAAATGATCGCTTCGGCTAACGCTCCCCTCCATGATGCCGTTAAGCGCAACGTGCTGCGGTATTTCTCCGAACTCCCTCTTTCCTTCATTGAGGAAAAGGACCAGGGAGAAATTCTGGATCTCGCCTTTCGACTCTTCGAAAGCCCGACGGAAGCCGTCGCCATCCGGGTCTACGGTATGCAGATCGTCGCCAATTTCTCGGAGGTTTTTCCGGAACTGAAAGACGAACTCCGGGGCCTGATCGAAATCACGATCGCGGAAGGGACGACGCCGGGGTTCCGAAGCCGGGGGACTAAGATTCTGCGACAGCTTAATCGCTAAATTTCGGGAAGGGTGCCACTCGTCGCGGACAGGGTGGTTAAGAAGATACCACCGGGACGCTTACATATCCCGGTGAGGTGTATGCCCTGATCTTTTAATCGTCCCGGAGCCTCTTCAAACAGTCGCGGATTACACGGCTGAACGTTGAGTTCTGGTCACTACACGACAGCCATTTTCCGGAGGAGTGGGAGGAGAACAGGAGTTGGAGGAGAGACTCTCGGAGGAATCATACGGGCTGGCATCAGCCCCGAGATCCTAAAACTTCAATTCTCCAGGCCCCATTCTCTGATTCTTTCATTCTTCCATTCCCTCACTAAAAAAAGAACAGCCCCGCCGAAGCGAAGCTGTTCCTGAATGTTTTGAGTGTGATTTTATCGTAGTCTGAAATGCTTCTTAGTGAGAGTCGAAACTCATGTTAGACTGCTGAGAAGCCTGCACCAGGGCAGCGTACTCTTCTGTGCTCAGTCCGTCGTAACAATACTGGATAGGATCGATGCGTACACCATCCTTATGGATTTCATAGTGGAGGTGATCGCCCGTACTCAATCCGGTGCTACCTACCTTACCGATGGTAACGCCACGCTTGATTTCTTTTCCACGTTTTACGGCGGGATCAATTTCACTCATGTGCCCGTAGAGGCTCTCGTAGCCGTAACCATGATCAATGATGACACAGTTTCCGTAGTGCCCCCGTTTGCCGGCCCACTTGACCGTTCCGTTACCGGAAGCCTGGATGGGGGTACCCGCAGCACAGTTGAAGTCAATGCCGTAGTGCATCTTTTCTACCTTCAGAATGGGGTGGATCCGGTAACCGAAACCCGACAGGTTTTCAATTTTCCGGCTGTAACGATCACTACGGATCGGTTTGATGCTGGGGATAGAGGCCAGCATCTTCTCTTTGTCTTTAGCCATGTTCGTGATCTCGTCGAGCGAGCGGCTCTGAAGATCGAGCTGATGACGGAAGCGGTCAACCTTTTCGCGCAGAGAAGCCATGTGTTCTCCGCTGTTAGGCAGTGCTCTCAGGTTTTCGTAAGCATCATGACCACCACGGCCACCTTGCCAAACGTCTTCATCGATGGGTTCCATACCGAACATAATGCGGTAGGCTCCGGCGTCCCGGTCTTGAATGTTTTCCAACACTGAAGCCAGGTTCTCCAACTCATCATTTGTGCTGGATATTTGACTACGGAGAATGTCATTCTCCTGCATCAGCAGCTGCTCACTCGGGCTGGGGAAGTAGCGGTGAACAACCAACAACATCAATACGGCAGAAACCATGGCAGCACAACAAAAACCAAAAATTCGGAGAATGGTGTACCGCAGCGGTTCGACTACGCGGTCGTATTGCAGCGTTTGCTGATTAAAGACGAATTTTTCGCGTCTCATAAAGTATTTCTTAGTCCTAAAATCACAACGGCAAAAAACTTCATAGCTAAATAATAATCTGTTGGTATTTCTCTCAAGGCTAGCCGTTGTCTTATTCCCATGAACCTCAGGGGCTTAATCCATTGCGTTCAGTAACGCGAATGTATAATATTGCCCCTCCGTAAGGAAAGAATGCATGAAAAAAGTTATCAACAGTATCCTTTATTTGATTATTTTAATGTGGAAAACGAAGCAAAAAGACATTGTTTAACCAAAAAAATGATTGATAAAAACGTGTTTTTATTTGTTATTTACGCGTTTAAATTTAAACATTTGTTTTACCTGAACATGCCAAAGCAATCATTATAACGATCCGCTTTGCGCCGTCTCTGCAGCTCCTTGCTGGCCGCAAAATCAATGGTTACACTCACTTCAAAGGTCGAGCCCAGCCCGCCGGGGACGTTACGCAGATCAGAAACAACGGCATCGTAGCTGAAGCCTACTTTCAACACATCTTGTCGGAAGCTTACGGCAGCGATAAACCCATCTGCGTTTTCAAAAGCATGCCGGTACCAGGCTCCCAGGGCAACTGGTCCGTAGCCGAAGTAAGCCCCCAGGTTGAGCTGGCGCAATTTTGCCTGGGAGGCGTACAGAAAATTAGGTGTGATGTAGCTTGGCCGGCGGCGGTTACTGTAGCGCCGCACATTTAACTGAGCACCACCCGTCACTTTTATCAGCTGCGGCCTGCCTGCATAAAGGTTATCATTGAGTTCGATCAAACTTTCGTCCGGCCGGTTCATATGCTCGAAGCTAATGCCTCCATAGTAGTTCTTACCGTAGAGCACGATACCCGCGCCAAAGTCAGCGGAGGTTTTAGAAGCCCCCACCAGTGTTTCCATCGTTACCCCATCCGCTCCGATCAGCGGGTCCAGCACATCTCCGAAAGTCAGGCTGTTAAAATCAATCGCTGTGCTCAGAATACCTGCTGCCAGGCCCAGGCGGGCTCCCAGGTGTTCATTTACCCGCACGTCATAACTGTACACCAGTGCTACTTCCGTATTCTTGTAGGCTCCTTCCAGCTGCTTATCCGTCATCATCCGAATCCCAAAACTCGAAGGCGTTCCTTCGATGGGCTGCTCGTAACTTGCCGCCATGGTCGTAAAAGCACTTGGGTAGCTGGTATGCTGGGCCCGGTAGTTGGCCGTAATCCTGGGGGCCGTACCAATGCCGGCCAGCGCCGGGTTCAATCGCAGCGGGGCTGCGTAAAACTGGGAAAAAACAGCATCCTGTGCCCCCAATGGAAGTAGCAAGGCTAACAGTAGAAGCGCTAAAGGGTAACGGTAATTCATCGGCTCGTTTCTGGGAAAGACAGGTCTTTTCAACGAAAAACCTGATCCAAAGGATATACTCTTCAGGCAGGTTTATGACCTGCCCCGGATGCCTAAAGCTAATTCTATAGTCCGCCTTCCCCAAATTTGGGATGTTAAATTGCGGGGTGCTCGTCGTCAAACCGACAGCCAGAGTGCTTCGATCAATAATTAACGTCGGTGAAACAACGTTTTGTCCTACCCTATGTATCTTACGAGTACCCCTGATTACATATCTATGCGCCAGTTTGCCCTTCTGCTGTTCTTCTGCTGTCTTTCCCAAATGCTTTCTGCTCAGCAGCAGTGGAAGGACCAGCTCGTCTGGGAAGAGCCCCTTGCCGTGGAAACGGAAGGTATTCGACTGGTGGAATTTGCCTTTCAACGGATAGGAGAAGAGGGCGCCAACGCAGGTGCAATGGAAGTATCTCCTCTGCCAACCTACCTGCGGACCTTTGCGGCGGAGCCCGGGCGGGACTACACCGTCGAGGTCATCAGCAGTGTTTTTGAGCCCGTCAGGCTGCCGCGTGGTGCGGCGGAGTTACCAACGGATTTCCGCTTCGCCGTCAGTGTCAGCCGCCAGCCGGAAGGCTGGCTGGGCAAGGTTACCGCTCCCGCCATCATTCAAACCCCCACCGGGGCGGAACGGCTGACGGAACTGGAGATTCGACTCGTCCCCAAAGGCGCAGCGGCCCGGCCACGGATGACCTTCGCCACCAACTCCGTTCTCCGCGAAGGAAACTGGTTCCGCATTACAGTTGATCAAGCCGGTATGCATAAAATCAGCCGGGACTTTCTGACCGATAAGCTGGGGGTTAACCTCGAGGGCGTCGACCCGCGCAACATCGCTCTCTACGGCCAGCCCTTCGCCGGAAAACTACCCGAAACCGTTAATGAAACACCACCGGACGATCTCACCGAAATGGCCATCACCATCGATGGGGAAAATGACGGCAGCTTTGATGGTGGAGACTTTATTCTTTTCTACGCCAACGGGCCGGACAACCTCCGCTATGACGAGGAGCAGGATCGTTTCTTCTACGAGAAAAATATCTACGCTACCAGCAACACCTACTTTCTCCGCATAGGCGGGGCCGCCGGCCGGCGGGTAACGGAGCTCCCCTCAGCGGGCGGTGGCCAGGCCACCGATAGCTATGATGCTTTCTACCACTTTGAAGAAGACCAATTCAATATTCTGCACGAGTTGGGTGGTAATTCACACGGATCAGGCCAGAGCTGGTGGGGAGAATTTTTCAAAATCTCGCGGGAGAAAAACTATCCTGCCCTATTCCGGGTTCCGGACCTGGTAGCCGGAGAGACGGCCACCGTACGCGCCCGCATGGCTCTACGCACCGACGCCAGCAGCCGGTTTTTCCTGGAAGTTAACGGTGAACGATTACAGAGCAGCATCGCCAGCAGCACCAGTATCGGTCAGCAGGAACAACGCAATGCAGCTTCTCCCGCAACGGTGAGTAACAATATCATTCTGAACGACCCCGTCGTTAACGTTCTGGTTGACTATCCGATCCCTGCCAACTCCGGCACCTCTGAGGCCTGGCTCGACTGGATTCAGCTACGCGCACGCCGACTGCTGTCTTTTTCCGGGCTGGAACAGTTCAATTTCCGGGATACCCGCAGTCGGGATCAGGGCACCGTCTCCTTCCGCATGAGTGAGTTCCCCGCTGATGGCCGGGTATGGCGTATCGACGGAGCAGACGTCCGTCAGACCGCCGTTAACGGAGGCAGCTTTTCCGCAGCGGCCGCAGGCCGGGCCTTCGAGTACGTTGCTTTCCGTAGCGGAGCATCACTGCTGGAACCCCTTAGTGGCAAACGAGTAGAAACACAGAACCTGCACGCCATCAATAGTGCGGAGATGATCATCATCACCCATCCTGAGTTTCTCACCCAGGCAGAAACCCTGGCGGAACACCGGAGAACACACAACGGGCTGACGGTGGAGTTGGTCACCACCGAGCAGATCTACAACGAATTCAGCAGCGGGCGGGAAGACGCTGCGGCCATCCGCAATTTCGCCCGGATGGTTTACGAGCGAGACGCAGGCCTTCGCTTTTTGCTATTGTTCGGAGATGGAAGTTTTGATCACCGCAACATCCTGGAATTAGGCACTACCTTCATCCCCGTCTATGAACACGATGGAGAGTTGACCGAAGTTGGCAGCTTCCCCGCGGATGACTTCTTCGGCATCTTCGGCGAAGCCAGCAACAATCAACCCCTGGAGCCAGACCTGAACGTAGCCGTTGGCCGTTTGCCGGTCAAAACCGCCGATGAAGCCACCCAGGTAGTTGCTAAGCTCGTGCGCTACGACACCGACCCCAGCACGCTGGGAGACTGGCGTACCCGTATGACCTTCGTAGGTGACGACGAAGACGGCGGCCGCCATACCATTGATGTTAACCGGGTAGCTAACGCCGTGGAAGCCCGCAAACCCGACTTGAACTTCGACAAGCTCTACTTTGACCTTTTCCCCCAACAGAGTCTCTCCGCCGGAGACCGCTTCCCGGACATTACCGAAGGCCTTGACCGGGCCATTTTCCGTGGTGCACTGGCCGTCACCTACCTCGGTCATGGCGGCCCACGTGGCTGGGCCCAGGAGCGGGTGCTGGATATTCCTCAAATCAGAAACTGGACGAAGCCGGCCAATGACATCGACCCCATTCAGCCACCGGTATTCATCACGGCCACCTGTACGTTTTCCAACTATGATGATGCAGCATTCGTCTCCGCAGGAGAAGAAGCGCTGTTGACGCCCAATGGCGGAGCTGCAGCGCTGCTCACTACTACCCGGCCAGTGTTTGCCACCCGCAACTTCACCCTGACGAACAACACCGTTCAGGCGATGCTGGACCGCCCCGACGGAGAATGGCGAACCCTCGGAGATATCATCCGGATTGCTAAAAACGACATCTCCCGTCCCAGTACGGCCACTACGCTAAACGACCAGACGGAGAACGCCCGCAAATTCACCCTGCTGGGTGACCCGGCAATGACCATCGCTCTGCCCCGTCACTCGGTGCGCACCACCATGATCGATGACCTGCCCGTTAGTGAAGAACGGC
The DNA here is from genome assembly GCF_900110645.1 of Neolewinella agarilytica. Taxonomy (GTDB): domain Bacteria; phylum Bacteroidota; class Bacteroidia; order Chitinophagales; family Saprospiraceae; genus Neolewinella; species Neolewinella agarilytica. The sequence continues at coordinate 122,943 of NZ_FOFB01000006.1, read as the reverse complement.
AGGATACCGTTCGTGCCCTGCAGAAAATGAAAATCAGCGGAGAAGTGACGGATCTGGACGGCAACCTGCTGGAAAACTTCAACGGGCAGATCTTCCCGACGATCTACGACAAGCCGCAGGAAAAAACCACCCTGGCGCAAGACCCCGGCAGCCCGGAGTTGTCCGTCTCCGTACAGCGCAACATCATCTTCCGTGGCCGCGCCACGGTGACGGCGGGCAAGTTCACCTTTGAGTTTGTGGTGCCCCGAGATATAAACTATGCCTTCGGTGCGGGTAAAATCAGCTACTACGCCGAGGACCCAAGCCAGTTTACCGATGCGGCGGGCTTCTACAACCAGCTCATCATCGGTGGCACCAGCGATGAGATCATCAGCGATGATGAAGGTCCGCTGGTGGAAGTGTTCATGGACAATGAAGACTTCATCTCCGGTGGAGAGACCTCTGAAGATCCCATCCTGCTCGTCAATCTGACCGATGACCTAGGCATCAACGTTACGGGCAACAGCATCGGGCATGATCTGGAAGCGGTACTGGACGAAGACACCCGCAACACCATCGTGCTTAACGATTATTACGAAGCCAACGCGGATGATTTCCGCAGCGGAAAAGTTCGGTTTCCGCTCTTCGATCTGGAGCCGGGCCTGCACACGGTTAGTGTGCGCGCCTGGGACGTGGCGAACAACTCCGCGCAGGGTAAAACGGAATTCGTCGTCGCAGCCGACGGAGCGGATGCGATCCGTCGCATCCTCAACTATCCCAACCCCTTTACGGACCGGACCTGCTTCCAGTTTGACCATACGCTGGTCGGTCAGGAAGTCGAAGCCATTGTGCAGATTTATACCGTTACCGGAAGGCTGGTCAAAACCCTGACGCGGCCTTACGCCTTCAGCGACGGCACCGTCCGCCGTGACGACTGCATCGAATGGGATGGGCTCGATGACTACGGTGACCAACTCGCCCGCGGGGTATATCTCTATCAGGTTCGCTTGCGGGGAGACGGCACGACCGTGGTGAACAGCGACCTGCAAAAGCTGGTGATTCTGAAATAGGAGGCCTGTACCCCCGGCTTCAGCCGGAGGGTCTGTTTATTCACACCCTCCGGCTGAAGCCAGGGAGCACCCTTCACTGCTCTTTAAAATCACCCCCTCTGCACCTGCGACCGCGCCCAAAACCGTACTTTTGCGCAAAACCTGACACGAATGCAAAAAGTACTCTTCCTCTCACTGCTGGGTCTCTTCCTCTTTGCCTGTGGTGGCGATGCGACGGACAGCAACACGACCATTGAAACCGCCGAAGAAGTAGCCGCCAAATCGGAGGCTGAAAACACGGAACGATTGAGTCAGGTAGCCCCACCGCCACCGGTATGTGTGTACCTGACCGAAGCGGAAGTGCTGTCCTTATTCGACAAGGGCGTACAGATTCCGATGGCGGGCTCCCGTGCACCGGGCAGTTTCCATACCTGTCAGTATAACCTGCAGGCAACGGGATGGACGGCCGCCCTGGTGGTCGACATGCCCGAAGGCACGACCGAAAAACAAAGTATCGTTGATGAAGTGGCCGGTGCCAAAGGCAAGGACGCTTTGATGATCGGCGGGTATAAAGCCCGGATGATGAACGACGGCCGAATCCTCTCCGTTACTGCGGGTAAAGCCTTCCGTGTGAAATTTTCTGCGCTACCCAAAGCGGGATTCGAAGAACCTTTCGACGCAGAAGCCCGCCGCGCCATGCTCATTAAACTTGCCGAAGCCGTACTTTCGGCGTAGTTCCCCGGGCAATCGCCAATTTGGCCCGATACGAACTCGCTGAAACGCGGACGCCCGAAGGTCCTTCGAGGACCGCTTAAGACTCTCAAAAGGACCCTGAAGCGTCCGAGTAACCTCCCTCTTTATGGATAATCTGATCGTACACAACCTCATCGTTCACGAGCTGAAGAAACAGCCCGAGATGGCCGAAGCGGAGCTCATCCTGAGCAAAGAACCGCTGCCGATTACCGAGGACTCCATTGAACTGATTGCCCGGCTCGACCAGATCTTCGAGCGTAAGAACGACCTGCTGCAGGGCTTCCTCTCTGAACCGGACGAGAGTCTCTTCCCCGCCTACTACCAGCAGTGGCTGATGGAGGGCCGCGACCGCAGTCACTTCATCACCTTCAGTAACGACACCATGAAGGTCTTGCGGCAGAGCCTGCAGGGCGTGATTGGTGCCAAGGGCGGTTACCTGCTCTATGCGGACTACACCATGGAGGAACAGCGGATGCTGGGCATTTACCTGATCCGGGAGACGCCGGGGATGCTCTTCGTCAACGACGAAGAATCTGAAGCCCTGAAGCTCACCACCACGCAGTATCTGGACGTAGACCATATGGCCATGGCCGTCCGCCTCCTTTCCGGCAGAGGGCGAACCGTACAGATGATCCGCCACGCCCGGACGCAGAGCAGCATCAGCCAGTACTTCACCGACTGGGTGGGGCTGGACCGGCCGGAAACCAGTGCGGAGCTTACCCACACCTTCCTGGAAATGGTGGAGGAGCTGCCCGTGCCGAAAGACAAGGAAACCGGCTACGCCATGAACGAGGGCGAATTTGAAAAAGCCCTGGTAAAGTATGCCGCCAAACAGCCGCAGCAGACGATCCGCGTTAAGGAATTCGACGAATTCTTCTACGGCAATGAAAAGCCACTACAGGACATGCTGGCCGAAAGCGATGGCTCGCTGGATGAGGGCTTTCGGGTTGACAAACGCAGCCTGCGCAAACAGTTTTACCTCCGCGCCGGATTTGGGGGCCTTTCCATTACCTGTACCAAAGATCACTTCCGTAGCGGACAGATCGAAGTAGACGAGGCTACGGGAAAGATCACCATTATCAGTGATGAACTGGCCAGCCTGCTGCTGGACCAGAAGGGGGAGTAGTTGGTATTTTGGTTCTTTGGTTCTTTGGTATTTTGGTATTTTGGTGCTTTGGGGTTTTAGTATTTTGGGGTTTTAGCGTATCCACTCTCCAGTAATTTTGAAGAGCGTGTGAAAGCGATACGAACCTTACCCCGTACTAGCTGCGTTCTAAAGTAGAACATAAACCCGTTATACATGCCAACTGCAAGAAAAGCCCTTAAGGAAGCCGCCGGTCAGGTCGGAGAAAAAGCAACGGAAGTTGCCAAGCACGTCATGACACCAGAGCTGGAAGCGAAGCGCCAGGAAGCCAACGCTATCATTCGCCGCTATACCCTTTTTGGCACCATTACGAGCTTCATCCCCAATTTTGGACTTGATGTTGTTGCCGCTACTGCAGTGCAGACCAAGATGATCAAAGACATGGCTGATGTTTATGGCTTTGACATTGACGATCAGCTTTTGCGAACGGCGATTACGACGGGGGTAACGGCACTTGGCGGGCGCATTTTGACGGAGATTGCCTCCACAGTAGCGACTTCTTTCAGTCCGCTGAAGGTGTTCTTAGGCAGCGCCACCCAGGCCGCTGTCTCCGGTTTCCTCACTCTTGAAATCGGTAACCTCTACCAGAGCCGAATGGAGCTGGGCGAGAACCCGGCGGACATTGGCATTATGGACATTGTGAATCACATCGTCGCCCAGGTACAGGAAGGGAAGTGGGATCCGTCAAAGCTGAGTCTGGTACAACAAGTGGGCGCATTGTCGGGCAATTAGAAAAGGCGGTGGGATCCAGAGTATAACCGTTTTCTGACTGTCCGTAAATTGACACTAAAGGAAGAATTCTTCCAGAAAGACGGCGCGGTATCGTTTAACGACATTTTGAGGGTTTCGTGGTGACTTTAAAGCCCGTTTCTTTGAAGCGATATGGTTAAAAGGAGCCGGGAACCAACTATTTTTTTGCGCTTGTGCAAGCTTATCCTCGCGATTTTCGTGGTACAGACGCTTAGCGCCCAGACCTGTTGTTCCGGTGGGGTTCCACTGGCGGGCAATCTGGGGTTGCCGGCCGGAGAGGCAGGCCAACTGCAAGTCGGCATCAGCTATGACCTCAACCGATTAAGAAGTTTGTTTACCGGAAGCGAGGCGTTAAACGATGGCAGCCGCATCCGGAATACCCAAACCATTCTACTGGAAAGCAGTTACGCCATCAATGATCGGTGGTCCATTGACATCCTCCTGCCCTACATCCGCCAGGAGCGGGTTATCAACCGGGGAAACACTGCAACGGACGTAACCAACGGACTGGGAGATGCGGTGGCCCTATTGCGCTACCAATGGATACAACCGGATTTTGGCCGGCGCTGGCAATGGGCCAGCGGGGCGGGCATCAAATTCCCGAACGGGGCGGCAGACCGGGAGAATGAATTTGGCTTTACCTATAATGCAGATCTACAGCCCGGCAGCAAAGCCTGGGACCTTATTCTCTGGAATCGGCTTAGTCATCAGTTGGCCTCCAGGCCATCGCTCAGTATTTTCCTGACGGCAGTACACCGTCGGCGGGGAATCAACGACGACTATCTGGCCTTCAACAATCCGGTGACGATGGTCCGGCAGGCGCAGACTTACCAATTCGGCACAGAGACACAACTTACCCTTGGCCTAAGCGATCAACTGTTGTTCTTTGACCGCTTAATAAATCCCGGACTAAGCCTGCTCTTTCGCCACGCCGAAGGAGACCGCACGAATGGCGAAATAACGCCCAGTACGGGAGGGGACTTCCTTTTCCTGCAACCCTCCATCGGGCTAACCATTTCCGCTTCCCTAAGCTGGCAACTGGCTGCTGACCTCCCCGTCTACACCAAAGTAACGGGTACACAGGTCGCCCCTACCCTTCGCCTGAACACCGGCTTTCTTTACCACCTATCCACAAAACAGTAATGCAGCATGAAACTATCCATTTATCCATTTGCCATTCTGTTCCTTCTTTTCGCTTCCTGCAGTGGAGACGATGACGTTTTTGACCCTCGCATTCAAAATCCGGGCAATGGCAACGGTGCCTGTTCCTTCGGTGGCGATTGGTTAATTCCCCGAAGCAATGTTTTTGATGGTGGACCGGGCTGTGACGGTATTCCGTCTCTGGACAATGCCCGATTCGCTGACCAGTTGTCCATTAACTTTCTCACGGAAAACAGTCTTCTGTTAGCTGCTGATGATGGGCTGGGAAAAGTGAAACTATACCCCCACAACATTCTGGATTGGCACGAGATCATTAATGACGAAGTGGACAACCAAGCCCTGGCCATTGTCTACTGCCCATTGACGGGAACCGGCATCGGCTGGGACCGGACTTTCGGCGGAGAGACGACCTCCTTCGGGGTTTCCGGCCTGCTGTACAACACCAATATTATTCCCTACGACCGAAAAACAGGTAGTAATTGGTCTCAACAACGCATGGAATGTGTCAATGGTGAGCGAGCGGGAGAAACGCCCGCCACGACTAACCTGGTGGAAGTCCGCTGGAAGGACGTATCGGAACTATTCCCGAATGCCACGGTCGTCAGTGAACAGACGGGGCTGAGCAGAAACTATACCGCTTACCCTTACGGCGATTACCGGACAAATGACAACAGCATCATCTTCCCCATCGATACTCCCGACGACCGGCTACCGAATAAAGAACGGGTAATGGGCGTCATCATTGACGGTGAAGCCAAGGCTTATCGTTTCGGCAGTTTCAGCCCCAATGGCTGGTCGTTGATCAATGATACGTTTGCGGGCCGGGAACTGCTAGTTGTCGGTAGCCAAAACCCGGAAACCATGGCAGTATTTGACCGGGAGCTACCGGACGGTACGCTGCTGGACCTTCGCCTTATCGACACCGACAACACGGAGTTCTTAACGGATCAGGAAGGCAACGTATGGGACATCTTCGGCCGCCACCTTCGGGGTCCACGTTTTGGTCAACGACTCAACACCCCGACGGCGATGATGGGCTACTGGTTTAGCTGGGGGACGTTTTATCCGGGGCTGGAGGTTTTTGGGGAGTAAGCTATTTTTTCTTCACCTCTCGCATCAAGCCCTCCTGGGCAACGGAGGCAACAAGCTTCCCCTCCACATCAAAAATATTCCCCCGCGTAAAGCCCCGCGCACCGCTGGCCGAGGGCGAGTCGATGCTGTAGAGCAGCCACTCATCCGCCCGGAAGGGGCGGTGAAACCACATGGCGTGGTCGAGGCTGGCGATCTGGAGATTGCGGTGATCGATGGCCTTGCCATGAGGGAAAAGGGCGGTGGTGAGCAGGTTGTAATCTGAAGCATAAGCAAGCACGAGGGCGTTTTGCCGGCGATCATCCGTCATCTCGCCCTTGGTCTTCAGCCAGACGTTGCGGACGGGCTCGTAGACCTCGCTGGCGAAGGGATTGAGGAACTCCACGGGGCGGAACTCGATGGGCCGCTCAATGTTAAGAATCTTACGGATGTTTGGCGGCAACTGATCGCCAAACTGCTTGGCCATCCCGTCGTAGCTCACCAATTCGTCGTAGCCGAGCACTTTTGGCATCTCCACCTGGTGGTCATAACCTTCCTGATCGATTTGGAAGCTGGCCGTCAGGTGAAAAATAGCCTGACCGTTCTGGATGGCCTTGACGGCCCGGGTGGTGAAGGAGCCACCGTCCCGAATTCGGTCTACCTCGAAGATGATCGGGATTTCCAGGTTACCTGGCAACACAAAATAGCCATGAAAACTGTGCACGAAACGGTCTTCGGGCACCGTACGCATGGCCGCGCTCAGTGCTTGAGCCATTACCTGACCGCCGAAAACGCGGGGCGAGCCGACACTACGGGATTGGCCCTTGAAAAGATTAACTTCAATGCGTTCCAGATCAAGCAGGGAGAGGAGTTCGGAGACTTGTTTCATGGGGTGGTACTTTGGTATTTTGGTACTTTGGTATTTTGGCTTCGGCGGGCTATCGGGCGGTTTACATTGCTAGGAACCACCATAATGGTCATCAGTTGCATCCACTGTGAAAGAATGTTTATGAAAATACTGCGGGTAGTTCTATTGTTATCGGTTTTTGGGGCGCTGACCGCAGGGTGCAGTGATGGTGAGGAGAGGAAGAATACAGAATTACCCTGGTCGGACGTCACTTTTGTTGATCCGATACCAACTACACTTTCCTTCATCAATCAATCGGCCGACACACTTGACCTTCGGGTAACCTATGAGTGGGAGCTTCCGCTACTTGGCCGGGAACTCCCGGATACACTGTGGCCGGGCGATTCGTTTCTCTTCAACATTTCGTTGTACCGGCCAGAGGACTTCGTGATCGATGCCCGCTATCGACGAATATTTTACGCCTTGTATCCCGGTATGGATCGCCGGATCGTCTACGGGCCGTTCAAGAATACAGGTGTTGGCATCAACGCTGACATCTACGCTCCGGCGGACTCCGTTGAAACCTGGGACCCGACTTCCGTAGGACAAAGTACAATAGGGTTACCACTTAACGAATTTATCGAGCACGTGTCCGGATTGCGGGACACTTCCGTGGCGCGCCTACAGCGTTATGCCGCACGAACCAATCAGCCCGCCTGGGTAGTTAATCTGTTACAGCGCCGGTTAACGCACAAGATGCTCCATCGATTTGCGACCTATCCCGGGTATTATCGATACTTTTATCAGCAAAAAATTCAACTTCCGCCCGCCATTGCAGTGGAACTTGACGCACAAGCTCGAAGTGATGGATTTCTCGACGGGAGTATGCATCAGGACATACTACTAAGCACAGCTATATATCAACATCGCTTAATCACTGAGGCAGACAGCATAATCGAAGAATCAAGAGCAGAACGATATACTACTGTTGTCGACTTCATCGAACAACTTCCCGACACGCTCTCCCACAAAGCATCGATACTGGCAGCACTGATCGACGACGAAATCCGTAATGGACACGACTACGCCGGTAAAGAAGAATTGATTTACAATGCGATGAAGGTGCTGCCCGCTAGTTATGCCAAGCGACTCAACCAAATTGATCAGCGCCTGAGTGAACTCCGTACTGAGCAAAATAGCCTGAATGACACCAGCCAGTTACTGACCCTGTTATCCACCCCTTTTGAGCGCAGAAACCTGGCCAACGGCGATCTGCTGAACGTCCGCCAAAAACCACTTACCCTCTATAAATTCTGGTTTGCTGGCTGCTACCCCTGCCTCCGTCTCCAACCCGTCGAAGCGGAACTACGGAAGCAATACACTGATCTGGAAATAATATCCGTCGCCTTCAGCACAAAGATCGACAAGTGGAAGCCTTACCTTAAACGTCACCAGCCACCGGCCGATGCTTTCTTTTACATTCCTGAACAGCAGAAGGGGCTTGTTCGACGGGGCATGGGTAGCCTGGGTGCACCGCAATATTTACTATTAGGTCCGGATGATGAGGTTATTTGCCGGGCCTGTCCTAAACCGGACGACCCTTCACTGCGAAGTTTGATCCAGGCAAGACTAAATTGAGGTAATAACATCCATCATGACCCTACGCCCCAGTTTACTTCAATCCATATTGATCGGTATTTGCCTGCTGCTGACGGCCACTCTATTATACCTGGATCAGCCCGCTTACCCCAGTCCTATCTCCGATTTTGGTACAGATAAAGTGATGAGTGGAACAGCCAGACTCTACGAGAACCTTGACATCGAAATGGTAGACGAGGCAAACCCTACTGCAGCCGAGACCGGTGATAGTGTAGCACTAAACAGCCGGAAAGCGCAGGCCGCCTTAGAAGTTTAGTTGGATGGCTTGCACTACATGACGCCCGCTTACGCAACGTACACTGGCCGGGAGTATGACAATGGATTAGTACTTTGTCACTTCCCACGATTCCTGCTCACCTTCTACGACGCACAAGGCCGAGTGAGCCACTATTTCAGCATTTGTTTCGAGTGTAGTAATGTGCGAATGCGTAATGGCACGGAGCACCCCAAATCCCAAGAGTACATGATGACTATCGAGGGAATCCAGGCATTTAAAAAGCTACAAAAACAGATGTTTTTCCAGCGTGGAATGATGTCTGATTCATTGCTTTTTAACTAGCCTTGCACCTGCGGCCGCGCCCAAAACCGTATGTAGTCGACACGATGCCTCACTTGACGAAGCGCTTTGTTTTCCCCGCTGTGCTTTGCAGAACATACTGCCCGGAAGGCAGCTCACCAACGTCCAGAGTAGTCCGGTCAGAAACACCCCTTCCTTGAGCTGTAAATACCTTTCGCCCAAGGCCATCATAGATATCATACCGCGTATTAGCTTCTGCATCCGCGTCTACGATGGTCAGCCGATTAACCACGGGATTAGGATAAAGCACCAATTCGCCAGCAGTAGATCGATTGACCTGACGGATGTCCGAAGCCGATTGGCTCCCGTCAAAGTTGGTTTGGGTAATACGATAATAACTAAGGCCAGGCAGAGGAGCTTCATCTACCGCTTCATAAACCGAACCTGTGACCATATTACGAGCGGGTACCAAAGCAATGCTGCGAAAATTCACCCCGTCAGCAGAACGCTCCACGGTGAAAAAGTCATTTTCCGATTCGCTGGCAGTGCTCCAACTAAGATCAACCATTTTCCTGCGGGAGACGGCCTTGAATTCAGCCCAGGTAACGGGCAGTGCGCTAAAGGCTTCGCTAAAGGTGACGTAGCTCCGTTCCTGGTTAAAATCACCACCGCAATTAATGATCGGCGGATCGTACGCCAGGGCCAGAGTAGCAACCTCCTCCAGGCCCAAACGGTTTGCAGCGCTCAGCACCCGATGATTCTCGCCTGGACTAATACTGTAAGACATCACGTCGTTTTCATCCGCGACATGCTTCAGCTGGTGGGTATGCCCGATCTCGTGCAGGGCCACGCTTTCAAAATCGACACCTTCTCCTTCTTCCGGGCCGAAATTATACGTTATCGATCCCCCGAATCCATTGGGGTCGCCGGGGCGACGGAACAGAATGTCAAGGCCGGTCACTTCATATTCGCTGGTACCACAGGCACTGTAGTAGGAATAAGCGATGCCAATGGTACCCTCCCCCAGCTCTACGTCAAAATCAAACGCACTGCTTCCGTAAGAGATAATATTGACGTCGTCGTCACGGCTGGGTGTTTGGATGCTGGTAGTTCCTTCCAGTTCTACGTTGTAGTCGCCCTCCGTCTGCCAGGTAAATACAGCACGGTTAAGCGCTGCAAAAGCAGGAGCATCTCCGGCAAGCGAGCGGCCGTTGTTAGCGCTATTGTTGCTGACGCGAAAGCGGTAGCCGCCGTCACCGTCCGCCTCATCGTCAATCAGCCGGGGCGTCACAATTTCACCACTGCTCAAGTTCAGGTTGGTAATGGCAAAGTCAACATTGATTTGCTGGCTGCTTAAGGTCCGCTGCCCATTAGCCGTGAAAAGGAGAACACTACCGCTACCCGCCCCGGAGGAGACCCTTACCTGAATACGAACATTACTCCAGCTGATGATTTCGCTATCCGGTACTTGTGTAAAGGAGCCGCCGGTTCCGTCGTCCGGGCTATCGAAGAATACGCTGCCGGTAGAGCCGCCGAAGCCGCTTCCGTTGATGGTAAGCACTTCGCCAATGCCAGCGCTTACGGACAGGGGAGCAATACTTGAGATGGCAGGCATCATCCGGCCGGCGGCAATGGGCTCAGGACTAAAGCTTCGTTCTGACACAACCGCAAAACCGGCCCCGAGCGCTCCCTCAATCATTCTCTCCACATCCCGCAGGTCACCAAGCACGGTACTTCCGTCGGTGAATTGCCCCGTTTCTTTATGGAAGGCCACGTAGCTTTCCCGGACGGTAGCCAAACGAAACATTCGAGTATCTGAGTTCACCCGGTTGCCGGTATACTCCGTAAGCAGGAACAGCCCATCAGCACCGTTCATTTTCTTTGGTGAAGGAGATACAATCATCTGTTCTTCATTGATGATGCCCCCAAGGGTAAAGAATTCAATTTCCGTAGCCGGATTATTGGCATAGTCGGTTGCCAGAGCCCGGTCTACCGCCAATACGTGTTTAGTGTAAATTTCGCCAAAGTTGTTGTAAAACGGTTCGGAGCTGACAACACGGCCGACAACCGCAACGGTAGCCTCTCCCATTCGGTTTTCAAGGGTAGCGGGCTCGTAACACTGGGCAGAAACAAACAATGAAGAGAGACAGAAAATGAGTGTGGTGTAGAATTGGTTTAACATGATAGATTCGTTATTCACCACTACACAAACAGGGACCTTCCGGCGGCGATCAGCAGCCGGCTACCTGAGTTTCAGCAGCGCCACGAATAACTATCCTCTTTTCTGACCATTATACTTTGCCTTTACGCTCACAAATAATCGCTGTTGGTGCCGAAGGTTCACGGAATAACAGTGAGGATTGAGAGGGCAGAGACGAAAGTACCAGATCCTAAAACGGACTATACTCCAATGACGTTCCCTTAACCATCGAGCATCAGCTCAACGGTCCTCAAAAGCATCGATCATCTAAGGCTAGCCCAGACAATCAAAATCCATATTTGTGTTGCGATGTAGGTTATTTAACTCGAGAGACTTATTTGTAAGTACACATGTTGAAGACGATACAATTATAGTGTTTTAAAATCAAAAAACAGTCTCCCGGCAAAAAATTCAGGTCAAGTGGTAAATCCTTTGCTGGTTTAATTAAGTAATGAACTAAGCTTTATTGCTAATTATGGCGTTAAACTACCGGACAAACTGCTACCTTTGTTGTCCTGACAATTAAAACGATCGACCATGCCCACTCCAACTGTTTACATCTGCTCCGCCGTCCGCACGCCCATTGGCTCCTTCGGGGGCATGTTTGCGTCTTTGACTGCCCCTCAATTAGGGGCTGCCGCCATTAAAGGTGCGCTGGAGAAAGCGGGTGTAAGCCCGGATCAGGTAGACGAAGTACTGATGGGCAACGTCGTCTCCGCTAACCTGGGCCAGGCACCCGCCCGTCAGGCGGCGCTCGGCGCCGGCATCCCGAACACGGTTCCCTGCACGACGGTCAATAAGGTCTGCAGCAGCGGCATGAAGACGGTCATGTTTGGCGCGCAGTCCATCATGCTGGGCCACAACGACATCGTCGTTGCCGGCGGCATGGAGAGCATGAGCAACATCCCCTACTACGTGCCCGATGCGCGCTGGGGAGCCAAGTTCGGCGACCGTAAGCTCATCGATGGCCTCAGCAAAGACGGCCTCACCGACGCCTACGATCAAAAAGCAATGGGCACTTGTGCTGACGCGACGGCTACGAAGTACAGCTTCAGCCGTGCCGATCAGGATGCCTACGCCATTAACAGCTACCAACGGGCCGCAGCCTCTACGGAAGACGGCACTTTCGCCAACGAGATCGTACCCGTTACCGTGCCACAGCGCCGGGGCGATGATCTGGTGATCACCGAAGACGAGGAATACAAGAAGGTCAAATTCGAGAAGATCCCGACACTTCGCCCTGCCTTCAATAAAGACGGCACCGTGACGGCTGCCAACGCCAGTACAATTAATGACGGTGCTGCTGCTCTCGTGCTCGTCTCCGAAGCCAAAATGAAAGAACTGGGCCTGACGCCCATCGGCCGCATCGTCTCCTTCGCTGATGCGGCCCATGAGCCGCAGTGGTTCACTACGGCGCCAACCCTGGCTGCTCCGCGCGCGCTGGAGCGCGCCGGCCTGGAAATGAAGGACATGGACTACCTCGAAGTCAACGAAGCTTTCGCCGTGGTGCCCATGGCCTTCGCTAAGGAACTGGGCATTAGTGGTGACAATATGAACGTCCTCGGTGGCGGTGTTTCGCTAGGGCACCCGCTGGGGACTTCGGGCGCACGTATCATCGTCACGCTGCTGAATGTGCTCAAAGTGAAGGGCGGCAAGTATGGACTGGCGACGCTTTGTAATGGAGGTGGTGGGGCTTCGGCTTTGGTGGTGGAGCGGTTGTGAGGTTGAGGTGGCTGCTGCGCAGCTGTTGTTTGGGCTGCGGCGCAGCGTGGTTCACCACAGATTCACACGGATTAACACAGATTAGAGCACAGATTCTTATTAAGAGGTTGCTGCGTAGTTATTGTTTGGGCTGCGGCGCAGCGTGGTTCACCACAGATTCACACGGATTAACACAGATTAGAGCACAGATTCTTATTAAGAGGTTGCTGCGTAGTTATTGTTTGGGCTGCTGCGCAGCGTGGTTCACCACAGATTCACACGGATTAGAGCATAGACCCTCATTAAAAAAACTATCTGTGTCTTTATTTCATTTGCACTACTTTTACTTTAAAAGCAGCAAATGAAAAGTTACAATACCATATCCTATGACATTCGTGGGGCAGCTTTCCGAGTACACTCGAAACTAGGTCCAGGATTACTTGAGTCAGCTTACGAGGCCTGCCTTGTTTACGAATTACGTAAAATAGGCTACAAGGTAGAATCCCAAAAGAGCCTACCACTTTCTTACGGTGAGGTTTACCTTGACGCTGGCTACCGAATCGACTTACTAATTGACGACCTAGTGATTATTGAGCTTAAATCAGTAAAGGAGTTGCAGGATATTCACACTGCTCAGCTTCTAACTTACATGCGTCTTTCTAAAGTTAGCCTTGGTCTTTTGATGAACTTCAATGTTCGAAACATGCAACACGGAATTAAACGATACGTACTCTAATCTCAAAAGCGCGCAGCGCAATCTGTGCCCTAATCCGTGTAAATCTGTGATAATCCGTGGTAAACCCAGCGCGTAGCGCAATTGATCCCGTGGTTAATCTACCTCCCGCACCACCGGCAATAACTCCAACACCTCCGGATCATACTCAAAGCTGTTCTCCGGCACCAGCCCTTTAATGCCATCAAAATGACGATAGATGTGGTCAAAATCCTTCCGGATATCCCCCGTTAAATGATAAGGCTTAGCAAACTCAATGACGCCATTACCAAAGTCAAAGCGAGTAAGGATCAAAGGGACATTAGCTTTGAGGGCGATGAAGTAAAAACCGGTCTTAAAATGTGTCACCTTGGAGCGGGTACCTTCAACGGCGATGCTAAGCCGAAACTCCTCCCGTTCCTCAAAAATTTGTGCTACGGAATCAACAAAATTGGATCGCTTTTCCCGCACTACCGGCACCCCCCCGGTATACCGTAAAAAAGCCCCCAGCAAGCCTTTGAAGAGCGTTGACTTACCGACGTAATTAATGTACTCTCCGAGAATTGGCCGGGAATAAAGTCCGTAGAAAAAGTCCCGGTTAGAAGTATGCGGAGCTACTGGTAACACGTACTTTTTGGGCCAGTCACCTTTGTTATGGTCAACTACGCGCATACCATTAAGGCGAAGCATAATACGGGCGAGCCAGGCTGGAAGCATAAGTTGGAAAGGTTTGGACTATGAGCGTAGAACTACCCATAACTTCTTAAAGTTCGGATACTCAGGCGATTTACACCGGCTCGAAGTAGCCGGTGGAACGATTCTTCTTTACACCATCCCAGCTGAAGTACCGGCCGTTCATCGCTACATAAACGCCGGGAGGCAGGGACTGTACGAAGGCCAGCGCGCTGCCGAGATTGAAGAACCCGTCAGAAGAAGAGCCAAAAGCGTAGGGGATCATGGCGCCGGTCAGCACAATGGTTTTGCCCTGAATGTCAGCTTTAGCGATGTATTCCGCTGTCTGCTGCATGGTGTCCGTCCCGTGGGTAATAAGGATTTGATTCGTTGCAACGCCCCGGCAGTTATTAACGATGTTTTCCCGGTCGAGGTCCGTTAGTTCCAGGCTGTCGACCATCATGAGGGTTCGCACGTTGAGGTCAAGTGTGCACCGCCCCCGGTCAAGCATTTCGGGCAGGTTAGAATCCTGGAAAAAAAGTTTACCGGTAACGAAGTTGTATTCCTTATCGAAGGTGCCTCCGGTAACGAAGATTTGGATCATGGCTGCTTAACTTTTTTGGGCGCCGGAGCGCAGGTGCAAAGAACGTTGAAAAGCAAGGGAAAGACACGCCTCCGGGCAGTATTATTTTTGCTAATAGGTTTATAAACCTATTTTAGCTTCATGGATTCTGCAACCGGAGCGATCTTATTCACCAGTTTTTTCATCCTTTTACCTCTGGTATTCCTCCTTGTTTATTACCTAAACCGTAATAAAAAAGTGGATACGACCCAGCGGGAGATTAGCGACCGAGACCTTCTCCACCTTCTACACAACCATCCTGGCGGGCTCTTAACGGCGAAGGAAATTGCCGAAAAAGCCGGACTGACGATGGCCCAAACGCGTAGCCGGCTCAGCTTTTTTGCTGAGCAGTTGATCGTCCGACGGGGCTCCAATGGGTTGGCGTATTACTACGAGCTTTATGCTCCCATTGAAGACGTTGGCCAACTCGAACTTTCCCCCGAGCCTTTCCTGACCGTGGCCGACCTCCAGAAAATTTTCCGGGCCTACGACTACCGCGTAAGCCCCATCGACCTCATTGCCGCCACGGGCCTGCCCTGGCGCATATTAGCCCGGGAGATGAAGCACTTCAAGAAAAAAGGCGTCATTGACATCCTCCGCATCGCCCGGCCGGGAGACAGCTATCGGCAATACGTCCTCAAAGAGCCTTACATCGATTTACCGGAATCTTCCAATGAGGCAATGGCCCTGGATTTGGAAATGAAAGAAATCTTACTGGATGAAAACCTGTTGGTTTAAAGCCATTTCCCGCTATCTTGGCGGGCCACCAGAAATTCAGCTATGTCAAAAGACGCAATTGTAGGAATAACGCTTATTTCAATAGTCGCGGTTTGTATTATTCTGGGGCTCATCATGTGGCAGTATCAGAAGAAGACAAACTCTGACACACAACGCAATATCACCGACCGAGATCTGCTCCGCCTGATCGCCGCTCAGCCAGACCAGCTTTTGTCTCCCCACCAAATGGCGGAGAAAACCGGCATGACCCTCAACCAATGCCGTACCCGCTTGTCGGCACTTTTCTCTTACGGCATCCTGAACAAGAGCTCCAATAGCCGGGGACGAAGTTTTTTCGGCTTCCATGTTCCTCTCATCGAGCGCGAATCGCTGGACTTATCCGATGATCCCTTCCTCACCGTTGAAGACCTGCTGCAGATTTTCGAGGCCTACGATTATCGCGTTACCCCGCAGGACCTGATCATGGCCACCGGCCTTCCCCTCACCGTTATTAAGCGGGAGATGAAACACTTCGAAAAAGAAGGCATCCTGCAACGGCTATCCACCATGCAGCAACAAGGGATGACGATGATGCGCTTCTTCGTCTTGCAGGAGCCTTACCGCTCCGACCCCGAGCAGTTTCGCCGCCGGGCCGGCGTGATGGATCTGGAGATGCGGGAGATTCTGCGGAATGATAATTTGATTGTTTGAGTAGCAGCGGCTTCAGCCGCTAGCTAGCTGCGCAGCAGCAAGAGGCAGACCGCTGCGCGGTGTTTTTTTTCCGCGGAGAACAGGAGCAAAGGAGAAATGCGGAGAGCGAGCACAGCTAAGGATAACGCCTTTGACATTGACCGGAATAAACTCACCGTTTACAAATTACTGCCTGCTACCCACCCGTCCGCTCCGCCCGTATCCCAGGCTTAATCGCTTCGGCCTTGTTGAATTGTTGTTGCGCAGCGTCAACCTGTCCGGCATTGTACAGCGCGGTACCGTAGTTCCACAGCGCGTCGGCATCGTTGGGTCTGACGGCGGCGGCACGCCGGAAGTAGTTGAGCGCGGCTTCCATTTGCCCGGACACGCCGGAGGCTACGCCCAGCAGGCGGAGGGTTTCATAGTCGTCAGGCTTGAGTTGCTCCGCCCGGCGGAGGTAACGGAAGGCGGCGTTGAGGTCGTTGCGTTCTTCGCCGGCGGCCTTGCCGGCCGCCGTAAGGCCGATGAGGAGATTATCGACTGCCGGCTGGTAGCCTCCGTCCAGCTCCAGAGCGAAGTCGTAGTCCGCAATGGCCGCATCATAATCTTTGAGTAAGAGGTTGGCGTTACCACGCAGCAGATAGGCGTTGCGGTAGGTGGGGTGAATCTCCACGGCGCGGGTCAGGTTCTGGCGGGCATCCGTCAGTAGTCTTTGGTTAGCGGGCTGGCTTGTTTCGGGCAATGACTGATAACGGTCTACCCGGACCCCACCGGCAGCATTAAGCAATTTCGCGCTGTTGGGTTGCTTGAGCACGTCGGTGGTGAAGAGCGTAAAATTATCTTTCCAAACCGGATTCCGCAGTATCGTCAGCAAGCCAAATACCAAGACCACAGCAGGAAGCAGGTAGGCGACCTTGTCACCGTATTTCCGGGATGCCCAAACAATCGCTGCCGTAACGGCAATGGCCCAGCCCAGAGATGGCATGAACAGAAATCGCTCCGACATATTAGTGCCAACGCTGAAGAACACATTGCTGACAATGGATAATGAGGCCAGATAGATCAGCACGCCCAGGGCGGCGAAGCGGTGCGTTCGCCATTTCCAGGCCGCCAGGCCCGCCAGCAAAACATGTAAGCCAAGACCAAGCCAGGGAGTGATGCTCCCCCAGCTCATCACGGGGATGGCGCGGGGGTAATAGTCGTGTACAAGCCCGGTGGGCACAAAGAGTAAGCGGAGGTATTCAAAAATGGTGTGCATCACCGTTGCCAGGCGGTCCCCGGCGGAGAGGTCCACCCACTGCCCGTTTTTCAGCTCCAGGAAGGGGTTGTTGAGTAGTTCATTGACGGGGTCACCGAGGCTGAGCCCAATGATGGAACTGCGTAGTGCGAGGAAGACCACGGCCATACCGAGTACGGGCATGAAGTAAGTCATCCGGCCCATTCCTTTTTTCCCCTGCGCTTGAAACAGTAGCAGTACTGCGGGAATGACGGCAAGAAAAGTAATCGCATTCTCCTTAGCCAGGCACCCCAAAAAGAAACACACTGCACCTGCGAGCGCGCCCATAAAATGCTCTCGTTCCGCTGCCCGCCACACCAGCCAGGTCGCCGCTACCGCGCCGAGCAAAGCCACGATTTCATCCCGTCCCTTAATGTTCGCCACCGCCTCGGTGTGCAGTGGGTGAGCGGCGAACAAAGCCGCCGCCGCCAGGGCAAACCACCAGGGAAGATTCTCCCGGGTTTTGGCCAGGTCGCGTAGCAGCAGAAATATGACCACAATCAGTCCGCCATACCATAATGCGTTCAACAAATGATGCAAAAAAGGCCCGCCGCCAATCTCTTGCTCCAGCGCAAACATCGCTGGCGTCAGCGGGCGATACCGCCCACCAGCTACCAGGCCAGCCTTACCGTCGTCCTGAAAAAAACCGTAGAAAGTATCATGGCTAAAGAGCTCTCCCAAGCCGGAAACCCCTTTCTGAACGATGACGTTATCCGTAATCACAATGGCATCATCCAGGGCATAATCGTGCCCGAAGGTATTGGCGTACAGCAAAACGGCAAACACGAAGAGTAGCCCTGTCTGTCCCTTCAGGCTCCGGTACCACGCTTGAGTCGTTGGCGTAACGATACTTGAATTTTTAGCCGGGGCCTTCTTCTTTTTTGACTGCTTTGCCATGGGTTAAAGGTAAGGGAGGAAAGGAAAAAGAGAAAAGGAAGAAGGGAGCAGGGTAAAATCTGAACCCTCTTGTCTCTTAATTCCTTTACTACCTTTCCCTTACATCTTTACACCCCTTACTCCTTTACCCCCTTACTCCCCTGCTCATGCCCCTAATTCTAATTACCAATGACGACGGCATCACTGCCGGCGGAATTCGCGAACTGGTTTCCATTGCCCGACAATACGGTGAAGTGATCGTGGTTGCCCCTGACGGACCACAATCGGCTCAGGGCCACGCCATCACCATTGAACAGCCCATTTTTGTGCGTAAGAGCACCGCTCTTGGGGAGGATATTGAGGCCTATGAATGCAGCGGCACTCCCGTTGATTGCGTCAAGATCGCTAAGAGCGTCCTGCTTAAGGGCCGGGTCCCGGACCTTTGTCTTTCGGGCATCAACCACGGTAGTAATGCGGCGATTAACATTATCTACTCCGGCACCATGTCTGCCGCTATGGAGGCAAGTCTGGAAGGAATTCCCAGTATCGGCTTCAGCTTTCTGAATTACCGGGCGGAGGCGGATTTCTCCGTCTGCCGGCCCTACGTAGAGAAACTAACTCAATTTGTGCTGGACAACGGCATGGAAGAAGGGAGTTTGTTTAACGTCAACATCCCCGACCTGCCGGCTAACCAGATTCAGGGCATCAGAATATGCCGCCAGGCGGAAGCCCGCTGGGTGGAAGAATATCAGGCCGGGGAAGACCCCCGGGGGCGCCCCTACTACTGGCTAACGGGTAAGTTCGTCAATGAAGACGAGCGAGAAGATACTGACGCCAACGCCCTGCAAAATGGTTATGTAAGCCTGGTGCCAAGCCATCACGACCTGACGAACCACTCCGCGCTGAAGAAATTGCAACTCATTGAATCCTTTCTTCAGCCCGAAACTGCAGGCGATTCAAGCGCTCCGCCCACCTCCGGGCAACAATTGGAGCAGTTTTAGCCCATTCGGCAACCGTTCAGTAAGTAGTTGCCGCCGCTCCGTAAGCAAGACCTTCAGGATAGCGGACTAATGCGCTGACCGATTACCTTTGCTTTCGATCTCAATGAAAATTTACTGTGACCGGCCAGTTGAGGCCATGAGTTTTTAGACAAACCCCACTTCGGTGGGATCATTATCTCATGAGAGTATTGCAAATTTTTTACCCTCTTCCGGATCGTTCACAGAGATGAGGACACCCATACCATCCTACTTCCGGAAAATTTACACAGAAAGCGCACCATCTTCGGATTGGTGCGCTTTCTCTCTTTTAGGGCAGGGTGCACCGGACCAGAAGTGGTTGCAAAAGGAATAATCAACTTACCCCCCGGCATTGAGCAGGTCGCGGCCGAAGTAAACAAACCAGACCAAAGCGAGGCCCATCGTACCAATCACCAGCCCCCGCAGGCTCTTGTTGTGGTAGGCGCGGCGGAAATAATTCATCGGCAGCACGTTAAGGCAGATGGCTATCAGGGCGATAGTGCGGGGTTCGAAAGTGATGCTCCGTTCGGCAGCATTCCCCAACCAATCACCTGCCTGCAGCAGTAAAGCGTAGGCGACAAAAGGAATGACGAGAGCGGCCAGTATGCCGACGAGAATCTTATCGTATTTGGAAATCACGGAGCGTAGGGGTTAGTCTGATAATGCAAACGTCGTAATCGGGCTCAGGGTATTCAAACGGATGATTTTAGTCTGCCCCGGCTACTCCACATACTCCTGCCGCTTGATCAGCAGCACAAAATCTTTATCCGGGTCTTCATCCACGAGGTAACCATAGTCATAGCAGAAGTGATAGAGGGTTCCGTTGCGGGTGGTGTAGGTATTCGTGAAATAGCGGAACTTGAACCCCCGGTCGATCAGGCGTTCTTTCCGGACGTTGGCCTTGCCGTCGGGGTTCAATTCTGCCAGGACATTGCGGTTATGCCGCAGGATGTTGTTGACGTTGCGTTGAAAGGCCAACTCCTGCGCATTATTGCGGTTGTGATGGCTGGCGCGGCAAGCGTCTGAGCAAAACTTTTTATCAACGCGGCCGGTGTATTCCTCGCCGCATTCCGGGCAGTTCCTTTTCATGATGGCAAGTTAAGGGAAAGTCTGGTAGTTCGGTAGTCTTGTAGTGTGTATAACCAAACTACAAGACCACCCATGCGGCGCAGACGCAGGTGCAGGAAAAGTTGAACAAGCAATGGCCCTATTCCTCCACAAACCGCTGCTCATTGACGAGCATGTAATTCCCGCCCGAATTATACAGCGTAGCTTCGGGGAACGCCGGCAGGAAGCTATCCTCATAGTAGGTCTTAGCCTGCTTTTGGTGTAGCGGAGTATCCGCCAACCGGTTATAGATGATAGCCCCGCCGGGTGTCAGTCGCTGCTTCAGCAAGTCGAGGAACTCAGCGGAATTCAGATGTTGGGGTACCGTCGCGTCCTGAAACACATCTACACAGATCAGATCGAATTTCCGCTGATCAAGCTGCAGGAAGGCGAAGGCATCCGCCTGAATCACTTCGATGGGCGACTGCAGGGCGGGAAGGCTGTAGTCCGTAGCCAATTCAATGATGACCGGGTCGATTTCTACGGCGGTATATTCGTAATCCAGAAACAGATGTTTCTCCAGTAGTTCCGGGATGCTGCCAAGGCCGAGGCCAAGCACCAACACTTTACTCTGTTCTGGCAATTGATCAAAGTCGAAGACCTCAAACACCTTACGGAAGTTGAGGTAATAATCCCCGAAGCTGTAGATCGCTTCTTCGGCCACTAGCTGCAGGCGGCCATGAACGAGACAGACCTGCAAAAAGTCGTTATGCTCCGATGAGGTGGTCTCCAGCACCTGTTCTTTCAGGAAGCTGAGCCAGTAGCGGTGGCGGGGAATGGTAATGGGCACATGCGAAGATATACGATTCCGCTGGCGTAATTTATTTTTTCACGGAGAAAACCGGTACGGGGTAGTGATCAAAGAGATCACAAAAACAGGCCCTGGTAAAAGAAAAAACTAGTGTGGGCCTGCCTGGAGTCGAACCAAGCGATCGGGATTTCACCCCCGATTCGTAACCGAAGTAGCCCGTGTTCCTGACTACCGTGAAGTGGGATGAGAAGGACTCGAACCTCCAGGATCAAATGACAGACGGGTTACAACCGCCGACGCTACCAAATTACGCGCTATCATCCCTGATTTGCATATCCTGATTAAGGACATCAGGGAAAGGTCTTCAATAGTAGCAATAGTTGCGGGATGTGTAAAAACCTTTCCTTTCTTTCGGACGAAAAAAGACAACCTCTCGCCCAGCCCGTTTGTCTCCCATAACGAATGACGAGATGGCAATATATTCTTTCCCGGGCCCGATTGACCTTCCGGTGGCGCCGCAGCCGCTGGCAGAAGTTACGGCAATTGTCTGCCCAGTCACTGAGCTTTCCCCTGCTCGTCGATATTTGCTTCGCAGCCCTGGACCTGGTCGGATTATTTGACTTTTGGGAAGTCGTGTCCAACACCCTCACGCCGGGCATTCGCTCGCTGACGGAAAGAGAGCTCCGACTGCTGAAACCCATTTTCGGTGACAGCGTCCCCTACGCCCTCATCCGCATCGATGAGCGGGCCTGGGTTGGCCCGCGCTTCGGGCGCTTCTGTTACGTTAGTTTTCTGACCATCAACAGCTGGGGCCCGATGCACCCGGCTACGCTGGTGCACGAGGTCGTACACGTCTGGCAATATACCCATCGGGGTGCGGTGTATATCCCGCGGGCCTTGCGCGCGCAGTGGTCAGAGATGGGCTATAACTATGGTGGTCTTGCGCCACTGCAATCCGCCACCTGTCTGGAGGATTTCAACTACGAGCAGCAGGCTGACATTATTGAAGATGCCTACCGCCTGGCCAATAGCTTCGAGGCGCAGTGGGTGCCGGGGCGTGGAGCGGAAATCTTGCCGGTTTACTATCCCTTTTTGACGGAGATGCGGGCTGTACCGCCGGCTTCAGCCGGCGAGTCCGCCGACTGAAGTCGGCGGCACAAACTACCTTCATGCTATGCTATCCATCTGCATCCCCGTTTACCGCTACGACGTCCGCCCGCTGGTGGCGGAGCTGCTCCGGCAGGCGGAGGAGTTTCCGGGAGAGATCGAAATCCTGGTCTACGATGACGCCAGCCCGGACGATGGGGACTGGGGCCGCGAAGAGCTGCGCCAAACAGCGGGCATTCGCTACGTTGAGCTATCGGAGAACCTCGGTCGCGCCGCTATCCGGAACAAAATGGCGAGGGACGCCAATAATAAATACTTGTTAATGATGGACTCGGATGGTTGGCCAAACAAAGGTTTCCTCCTCACCTATTTTAAAATGCTCTGGCAACTAGAAGCAAAGAACAAATTCGATTTTTTATTCGTCGGAGGCCGTCACTACAAAAAATCACCTCCTGCCTCGAAGTATTCTCTCCATTGGCATTATGGACATGAGCGAGAATCCAAGCCCGCAACAATTAGAAACGAAAACAGATTTCTTGGATTTCAATCCAATAATTTCCTGACCACAAAATCAATCCTCCTAAGACACCCTTTCCCAGAAGAAGCTGAAGGGTATGGCCATGAGGATACGCAATGGGCACAATCATTACCGAAAGAAGAATTCTGGTTTTTTCATCTGGAAAACCCCGTTATCCATCTCGGCCTGGAGCCCAACGATGTCTTCCTTAGCAAGCAACGGCAGGCGATCCGGAACCTCGCCCTGCTCAAACAACAAAATCTGCACCTGCGTACGCGCCTGATTGACCTCGTGGAGCGCTACCCGCGCCTGACCGCATTAGCTAAACACTTGCCGGAAAAATGGATGACGAACTACCTTGCCAGTCGGTCGCGGCCTAATCTATTGGTCCTGGACCTGTTGAAACTAAAGTGGTGGCACACAGAAAAAAAATAGACCTCGCCGCCTCCAAAACCGCCCAAGTGCGGCAGCCCTACATTACTACCGACTACAATACTACATTACTCCCCCACCCGCCAAAGGCTATCCGCAAACCACCCTTTTTCATCTTCCAGGTTGTCCAGCAGTTCAAAGCCTGATGCCTCGGCCAACTCGCTTATTTCATTGCGGCTGTACTTCTGGCTGATCTCCACGGCAATGGCCTCGTAGGGTTCGAAAACGATGGTTTCTTCCAGATCAGCAATTTCGACAGTCTGGGCTCCTTCGGCCACGAGAAAACTACGGGCGGCTCCCGTTCGTGGATTGTAGGTCTCCCAGTGTCGCCAGTTATCGGATTTAAAGTCAGCGCCCAGTTCCCGGTTAATGCGCTCCAGCAGGTTCAGGTTAAAAGCTGCCGTATGGCCAGCCGGGTCATTGTAGGCCGCCAGAATAATTTCCGGGTCTTTTTTCAGGTCAAAGCCTATCAACACCAAGTCTCCAGGGCGGAGAAATCCGCGCAGGTGGCGCAAAAATCCCCGGGCTTCTTCAGGGCTGAAGTTGCCAATATTTGCCCCGGGGAAAAGGACCAGCCGCAGGCGGTCGCCGCCACTACTTCCCAGGCGGTCGAGCGCCGAGAAATAATCGTTTTGGATGGGCTGGAAAGGCAACAAGGGCCAGCGGGTTTTGATCAACTCTCCGAGAATGGAGATCGCGTGGGCGCTGATGTCAATCGGGCGGTATACGAAGTCGGACTTCGCCGCCAAAAACTGCTCAATCAGGTACTGGGTTTTGGAGCCATCTCCCGCGCCCAGTTCAATGAGGTCAAAGGGCCGGCCACCAATGGCAGCCAGTAATTCCGGCCCGGCAGACTGAAAAATTTCCCGCTCCGCATCCGTCAGGTAGTACTCCGGCATCGCCATAATGGCCTGAAAGAGCTTATCCCCCACTTCATCGTAGAACCATTTGCTGGACAGTTGCTTGGGGCTGGACCGCAGGCCGGCCAATATTTCTTCTGCGAAAGTGGTAGTAGTCATGTCTGGGGATAATTATGGGCTTACAGGTCTTTGGCTAATCGAATACCGGTAAACTGCCAACGTTTATCCGTCTGAAAGAAATTGCGGTAGGTCAGCCGGATGTGGCTCATCGGGGTGGCGCAGCTGCCGCCGCGCAGCACCATCTGGTTGACCATAAACTTGCCGTTATACTCCCCCAGCGCGCCCTCCGGGCGCGGGTAACGGGGGTACGGCAGGTAGGCGGAGTTGGTCCACTCCCAGCAGGTTCCCAGCATCTGGGTTTCCTCCCGAACCGAAGCATAGGCCTGGAACTGTTTGGAATCTGACCAATTGTGCTGCGGGCTTACTTCAGGGTCCAGCTCCCGGCAGGCGACCTCCCATTCAAATTCCGTGGGTAGCCGGCCACCGGCCCAGCGGGCGTAAGCATCCGCCTCAAACCAGCTGATGTGGGTAACGGGCAGCAAGGAATTAACGGGCTGCAAGCCGCCGTCCATCTGGTAACACATCCAGTTACCGGCTTCGTCCTGATTCCAGTAAAGAGGAGCTTTCACTTCCAGGCCGCGCGCCCATTCGATCCCCTCCATTTGCCAGAACTCAAAGCGGTCATAGCCGCCGTCGTTCATGAAGGCGAGGTATTCGCCGTTGGTGACCGGGCGGGCACCAATCTGAAAGTCTTCGAGGAAGACCTGGTGGACGCTCAGTTCATTATCCCAGCAAAAGCCATCTCCCTGATGGCCGATGGTGTGAAGACCGCCTTTGATCGTCTTGAAGGGGTAGTGTTCAGCCTTGGCGTTTCCTTGCTTTACAACTTCCTTTGCACCTGCGGACCCCGCCGAAATACCCGCGCCCTGATAAGCCGGGAAATAAGGGTTAGTTCCCAAAATGTATTTTATGTCCGTCACCAGTAGTTCCTGGTGTTGTTGCTCATGGTGCAGCCCCAGCTCCACCAGCTCACGGATACGGTCAATGGCCGGGTGCTCACTTTCGAGCAGGGCAATAACCGCTTCATCAACGTGTTGCCGGTAGGCCAGCACTACGGACAGCTCCGGCCGTGTCATGTTGCCCCGGCTGGAGCGGGTGATTCTTGGCCCCTGGCTTTCGTAGTAGCTGTTAAAAAACCAGTTGAGGCGCTCATCGAAGCAGGTATAGCCATCCACAAATTCCGCCAGGATGAAATTTTCAAAAAACCAGCTGACGTGCCCGAGATGCCACTTTGGTGGGCTCACGTCCGGGTGCGGCTGCACCACATAATCTTCCGGCCGCAGCGGAGCACAGATGGCAACGGACTGTTGCCGGACCTCCCGATAGTGTGCTTTCGTATCAACAGCTTTTTCGATGTTTTTGGTCATGCTACCTTTATTTTTCCCGAACGGTGACTCCTTTCCAGAAAGCCATTCGACCACGAATTTGTTCTGCTTTAGGGAAAGGATCTCCGTAATACCAGACGGCATCGGGGTTCGTTTGGTCACCAACCTTCAGGTTGTAATAATTACAATCTCCCTTCCAACCACAGTAACTGGTGGTTTCGCTGGGTTCCAAAAACTGCTGTTTAACGCTTTCATTGGGGAAGTAGTGATTACCCTCTACTACTACTGTTTCTTCACTCTCGGCGATTATTTCGCCGTTCCATAGCGCTTGCATCATTTTTCTTGGCTTTAGTCCGATCTCATAACGCGAAGGGCGCGTAGTGGTTGATGAGCAATTTGTCGGTAGAGGTCAAATGATCACTTCTTAACGGTCATTGGGGCGAGGGGCCGCAGGTGCAAAGAACGTTTTTATAGTGCAGGGTTGGGGAGGCTTCTGCCCCACCTGGCTTCAGCTCATTGTTTATTTATTTTCCAACTCCTTTTCTCTTTCCACCAAAAGACGTACCTTTGCGGGCCGCAAGCTGCGGTCAAAAAATTTATTTAGCTATGGACGCTATTTCTTTCATTCAGGAGCAAGTTGCTCACAAGTCGGATCTCCCCTCTTTCCGTGCCGGTGATACGGTTATCGTTGACTACCGAATCACCGAAGGTGATAAGTCGCGTATCCAGTCTTTCCGGGGTGACGTAATCCAGATTAAGGGCGAAGGTCAAACCAAGACCTTTACCGTTCGCAAGATGTCAAACGGCATCGGTGTTGAGCGTATCTTCCCACTTTCTTCTCCTGCTATCGATGGCATCTCTATCGTGAAGCACGGTAAGGTTCGTCGTAGCCGTCTCTTCTACCTGCGCGATCGTGTTGGTAAGAAGGCCCGTATTAAGGAGCGTCGCATTAACTAAGAATATCCAAGCCTTTTTCAGGCTCTTAGAAGGCCCAACCATTCCCCTGCGGAGTGGTTGGGCTTTTGTGTTTGTTCGAACCGCTGTACATCAGGCAGTCTTCCCAGTGCAAACCCCACACTACAGGATGCCTACATCCTCCCCGGTATCGTATTATTACGGTACGGACTCAAGCAGTCCGTTCATTACAATACCGGAATCATGAGCCACGCCTCCCGAGCAGCTGATTTTTTGAAAGACGACGCCCGCACAGACTGGCACAACAAAAGTTTGTGGCACGTCAGGAGTAAACGGGACGCCCTGATTCAGCACATCCCGGAGTGGGAAGCCATCCGCCAGCTAGGCTCTGACATCAAAGACAATGTGCTGAGTAATCTCGACGTCTACCTGGAGCAGTTTGAAGCCCGGGCAAAGGCCAATGGAGTGATTGTGCATTGGGCGGCGGATGCGGCGGAGCACAATGAAATAGTCCACAGCATTCTGGAGAAGCATAAGGTGGACCGGATCGTCAAGTCCAAATCAATGCTAACCGAGGAGTGCCACCTCAATCCTTACCTGGAAGAACGGGGTATTGAAGTAATTGACACGGATCTCGGGGAGCGCATCATTCAGATGAAGAATGAGCCACCAAGCCACATCGTGATGCCGGCCATCCACCTGAAGAAAGAAGAAATCGGCCAGCTCTTTCACGAGCAGTTGAATACGGAGAAAGGAGCCAGTGACCCTCAGTACCTCACGGAAGCCGCCCGGCAGCATTTGCGGGAGAAATTCCTGGCGGCCAAAGCCGCCATCACCGGTGTCAATTTCGGCATTGCCGAAACCGGTGGCGTAGTGGTATGCACCAATGAAGGAAATGCCGACATGGGCGTCCACCTGGCCCCGGTACAAATTCACTGTATGGGCATCGAGAAGCTGATTCCCCGTGCGGAACACCTTGCGGTATTTACCCGCCTGCTGGGTCGCAGCGCTACGGGGCAGCCCATCACGGTTTACACCAGCCACCATCACCGGCCAAAGCCCGGCGGGGAAATGCATGTCGTGATCGTTGACAATGGCCGAACCAAACAACTCGGCCGCGAAGACTTCCGCAACAGCCTGAAATGTATCCGTTGCGGGGCTTGTATGAACACCTGCCCCATTTATCGCCGTAGCGGAGGGCATAGTTATGACCACACCATTCCCGGACCAATCGGCAGCATCCTCTCCCCCGGAAAAGACCTCAAAAAGCACAAAGATCTTCCCTTCGCCTCCACCCTCTGTGGCAGCTGTTCGGATGTATGCCCCGTCAAGATCGACATCCACGAACAGCTCTACAAATGGCGGCAAATCGTTAATTCAGAGGGCCACATGGAGACCTCCAAAAAACTTCCGCTGGCCGGCGCGGGAAACGTCCTCAGCCGGGGCGGCTTGTACAACTTCATGGGTAAAGCGGCCCGAACGGCGCTCAAGCTCGCGCCACGTGCCATGGTCTATAACCGCTTTAATGCCTGGGGCAAAAGCCGGGAATTGCCCGAAGTCCCCGAAGAGAGCTTCAAGGAGTGGTACGCTAAGAACAGGAAAGAAAATCAGAATTAACAGGATTGACCACGCCCAGGCTTCAGGAAGAACGATGCTTTTTTTCCTCCGCCAGTCTCCAGTCCCGGCAGGAACGGGTCTGCCGTCTTAGCGAGGTTCGCAAGAGCGGCGAAGCCAGCGATGGAGTGCCTCGCTTCACCCCACCAGTTCTCTCCGCATCCCCGGCCAGTTCCAGACCATCATCCCCGCAAATACGATAACGACCGCTACGGCCAGGTAAGCAAGTGTTGGTGTTGTTTCCCAATGTTTACGGGCGAGGGCGATAAACGCCCAAACGACGACGGAAGCGTAGGCGGAGTCCCGGAATTGCCGGCTGGTAAAGCCGGCGATGAGGGCAGCAATGATGATCATTATAACCGTCCAGGTCACCTCCGAGATGCCGAAGCCAGCCCAATCATAAAAGTGCAGGGCGGAGCTGACGTTGAGGACCGTCGCCAGCGTGACCCACGCAAAATACAGGCTAAACACCAGTCGCTCGAGCCAATAGCTGCGTTCGACGCCAGAAGCATCTATCTCCCGTAAAAGCTGATTGATCCGGAAGAGCGACACGAGCATAAAGGTAATTACCCCAACCGTCAGCCATTGCCAGTCATAAGATGCAAAGGCCAGCCAGACACCATTGGCAACTACGTTAGCGGCATACCATTTTCGAATAGCAATCCAGTTATCATGGTTATCCCGTTTCTTTAGCAATTGATAGACCGGGAAGATGATCAGCCCCAGATATATTGGCCCCCAAATAGCAAAAGCATAGGGCGCCGGAACAATCATGGGGGCGGTATCATTGGATGTACTTCCCACAGGGTTGGGGCCCATCATCTCCGCTGAGGTAAGCCCGTAAAGCACCAGCATCAAAATCATTGCGCCAAGGGCGAGGTAGCGGGAATTGCGGTGAGACATAGCGATCATGTTTCTTCCTCTAACCCGGCCAGGAGGTAAAGGTTCTTACTCACTCTCCGAAACGGATCAACCCGTTCCCCGAAAAAACAACGTACTCCGCCTCCGGTATTTTCGGCAAATCCGGCTGTCCGTCCAATGATAGTACATAATGATATTTCCCGCTATGATCAATAATGATCGCTGAGCGATCTGCATAAATCAGCGTCGCCTGTTCGAAAGTTTTGGGCAAGAGCATGTCGATCTCCGCCGTTTCCTCCCGCCTTAGTACGTAGGTATTCCCGTCGGGTGAAGAGGCTACGATGGTCAACCCATCGCCTTCGGCGATGCGGACCGGCCCGTTCACCTCCGTCGCCAGCTGGGCCGGCTCCTTGCCGGCATTATCGACTTCCAGAAAAGCATCTATGGCAGCACGGAACTCAGTCGACAAACCTGTCTCCGCCGGCCCGCCACAGGAAGAGAAAAAGGTAAGGCTACTCACCATCAATGAGAACAGTAAAAAACGACCAGTATGTATCATGACACTCGAACGTTGAAATGGGGCGACAGCGTTTATGAATAACAAAATTTACGCGCCTCGAGATATCAGATGACCACGAGTAGCAACGAAGTTAACTTTTGCCGACTGCGGAAGGCAAAAGACACGGCCGATGGCCCAGCCCAATCTACCCTTCCGTAATCAGTTGCAGCCCTTTAGTGATCAGTGCTTCCACCGCTCTGGCGGGTTCCTTATGGAAAGTACCCTCTGCCCGGTTGGCCAACAAGGTAGAAATGGACGCCGCCCGGTGCCCGAGTGCCGTTGCCAGGCCATAGATACCAGAGGTTTCCATCTCGATGTTCGTCAGGCGAAGATCATCGTGCCGCCAGCTGCGCAGGGCGGTCAGCAGCGCTGGAGACAGGCCCGAAGCGAGCCGGAGGCTACGCCCCTGCGGTGCGTAAAAACCCGCCGCTGTCATCGTTAGTCCCCGGGGCAAATCTGACTGCTCCAGAAAAGAGGGTAACTCCGGCCGGACAATCAGCGGCGGCACAGGAAGCCGGACGCCCGCGTCCTCCAGGTGCTCCTGCAGCGTTATCGCTGCGTGGTCGGGCTCTCCGCTGTGGAGGTAAAAGGGCAGCAGTCCGTCCATCGCCAGCGCCGCTTCTGACAGCAAAAAGCTCCCCAGCGGCAGGTCCGCCTGAAAGGCTCCACTCGTTCCCAGGCGCACAAAATTCAACTGGGTCAATTCCTCCTTCGGAACTCTGGTGGTCAGGTCAATATTGAACAACGCATCGAGCTCGTTCATCACGATATCGACATTGTCCGTGCCAATTCCCGTCGAGATTACCGTCAGCCGTTTTCCATTCAGTTCACCGGTGTGCGTCACAAACTCCCGGGCTTCCACCCGTAGCTCAATTGAATCGAAGCGATCAGACACTGCCTTCACCCGTTCCGGGTCACCGACGGTGATGATCGTCTCCGCTACCTGACCCGGCAGCAAATGCAAATGATAGATACTGCCATCAGGGCGAAGAATAAGTTCTGAGTCTTTAATCATGGGGTTGTATTTTGGGGCAAATCTCCCCGTAAAGTAATATGGAAAATTCAGCGCTCTCCGATCGGATCCGGCTACCCTTCAGTTTTGATGTGCCAGCCATGCAACAGGATTTAAATCTGATCGAAGCGCTTTCTCTTGACTGGATTGATCATTTTGTCCAACAGAATTATGAAGGTTCCTGGTCCGTTATCCCGTTGCGGGCCAATGCGGGAGCCGTCCACCCCATCAAAATGATCTATTCAGACCCCACGAGTGATGAATACGTAGACACTCCCTTTTTAGCACCCAGCCAGACCTTCAAAAGTGTTTTGGGCACTTTCCAGGCACCGCTGCTTTCGGCACGGCTCATGAAACTGGGAAAGGGGTCAAAAATAAAAGAACACCGCGACTATGACCTTAATCCTGACGGAGGAACGGTGAGAATTCACGTTCCGGTCATCACCAACCCCGCCGTAGATTTTCGGCTGAATGGCCAGCGGGTGATCATGCAGGAGGGAGAATGTTGGTATTTGCGCCTGTCCGATCCACACAGCGTGAGTAATGCAGGACCGGATCGCATTCATCTCGTTATTGACATGAAGGCTAACGATTGGGTTCTTGACCTACTCCGCGGCCATTAATTCCTTGACCGCCACCTTTAGCTTTCGCTCATTGATTTCGCTGCGCCAGTGATCGCTCACGGCTTTGCCCTTATGCAAGATGATGGCCTGCGGGCTACGGTGCTCCACGTCCAGTCGTTCGGCGATTTCAATCTTCAGCTCCGGCACGTATTGTACGACGATTCCGTAAATGTCCAGGTCGTGCTTGGCGTGTGCTACTTCGATTTGAGCAGCGGCACTGAACGGGCAACTGGCACTGTGCTTAAAAACAACCACCGGCTTCTCGTGACTGGCGGCGATGGCAGCGTCCAGGTCCGCGCTGTTATGCATGATGTTAAACATGGTATTGGTCTTTTGGTGTAAAGCGAAGAAAGACCTAAAGAGTTCAGTTGGCGGCGCGCACGCAGGATGCAGTGGAAGTTAAAGTAGCAGAGGATACTGTTCACCTAAGCATCTCAACAGCCATAATAAATGCCTACAGCCAGCTATCTACTTCCTGAATCAATGATGCTTAGTTTTATGCCTAATCAGTATTACTATTTTTTGCTGTATATGCCTCACCTAACTTCTAACATACTGGCACGATTATTGACAAGAACAGGTTAGACATCTCCTACCATTAACCGATAACCGATGGCCTAAAGTCGTCAGCATCTAATTCCTGTGAATACACCTTATTTATCTCCAACCATCGTTGTCTCCAACCAACAATCTGTTGATGAATTCATTGGAGACTGGCCTGATCATACTTCAAGTTACCTCAGAGCTCAAAAGCCAGTGCCCTATAATGAGCTTCTTAAAGAGCAATCATTATGTGTATTTGGAGAGCCAGGCCTTGGTAAATCGCGTCTCCTTCAAGAGTTGTACGGTTTAAAGACGCAAGAAGGTGTCCCTTGCGTATTTGTAGACTTGAAACAGGTTGAAAGCTTTAGTATCATTGATTACATCAAGCAAAGGTTGGCAGCCAGCGGCACTTACCAAAAAAGTGAATGGTCATTCAAATCCAGCGAACAATTAGGCGGTGATGGTCTAGCAAACGCGTTTCTGTTTTTGGACGCGCTTGACGAAGTAGCGTTAGAGCGAATCCCCAAAATCTTGTGGGAGGTGCAACACCTTGCTGGTGCGGGAACAAGCTACACCGTAGTACTATCTTGCCGGACACACCATGCGGAACGATTCTTGAAAGAATTTCGGTCAACTACTCTGACCTACTGCATGATCCGTCCTTTCAGCCCGCACCAAGTAGCTGATTACCTTAAGCTATGTAGTCCGACACTGGATGACTTGACTACGAGACAAGTAATGGATAAGCTGGACAAGCATTATCACCGCAACGGCTTTTTTGATTGGAGTAGCACGTTGAATACGCCGCGCTATCTGGAGTACTTCGGGGCACTGCTTAAAGAACATTCGTTCGATTACGTTGCTGATTTGACGCGCTGCGAACTGTTTGAAAAATTCATAGATGCTCGCCTTAAGGTAGAGACAAATAAGCCAATAGATGAAGGCGCGAAGTACCAACGTAAGATACCGTATCTAAAACAGTGCTTTCAGCGGATTGCGCTGGTGATGGAGATTCAGCGAACTAACAGAATTTCAAAGAATGATCTGGCCAGCTTTGACATGGATGCGTCGTTAGGCATCAGTTCTCAGCTATTACTTGAAGTCTTTTATGACGGTACACTACTGAAGGACAATGGCGACTACCTAGAGTTCGACAATACCGAATTTCAGGAATACTTGGCAGCAATGGCGCTGTCGCAACTCGGGCGTACGGAGCAAGTGATTTTTGATCTGGCCATCAATGAGTGTTTGCAGATGGTTTATGAGTCCTGGTTTAACCCTATTTCTTTTCTGATTGAGTTGAACCCAGAGCTACTTCTGGCTATGGTCAATTTGGGCGTCAGAACAGAAGACACTTCTCTATTCAAACTCATTGATTACGCACCAGTACAAGTTTACTCCGAAGGGGTGAAGGGAAAAATTTACGAGAAGGTAGTCAATTATCACCTTGACAAGCAGCAACTATTTACTGACCATTCCTTCAGTAAGATAGGCGCATATTTTAATCCTGGTCTACACGAAAGCCCCCTTTTTGAGGCAATAGACGGGAAGCCACTCACACTATTTGTTTTTACTGTGGCAACGATAGCTGCTGAAGTAATAAGAAGCTTTTTGGCACGAGGCGGAAGCGTGGCTGATTTAGATAAAAACTGGAGCAAGGCCTTCTTGGAGCTTATTGATCTTGAAAACCGCTTTGGGACGGTGATGAATAGCGTCATTTTCAACCTCCTCCCCCTAATTTGTAGTCAGGCAGAGTTTGAAAAAAGCGATCTACAGCACAACCGAACAGTTGGCGACGTCTTTAACGGCACGCATCAATTTTATAAAGAGGTAGCTCCCAATAGCACAAACGGGATTGACGTTTTCATCGCTAAAGTTATAGCAAATAATAATGTTAGCTATGACTCTCCTTTTGAAAAAATCACTACTAAAAAAGGGTTTCAGTATCTATTCCAGCAGTTATTTGACAAAAACATTGATCGGAAGTTATATCAAGCGACTCTCAGCAACTATAAAGAGATGCTCAGCGAAGTTGTTGTACAGAATTTAATTGCTATATACGATGACGAAATCGAGCAACTATTACTAACAGGGCTTAACACCCTGTTAGGATTCAGGCACCTCTTTGGAAGGTCGCTACCAGACCGCATAGTAACTATTCTACAATCACAGCATGAAGATATTATTCCGATTATCGCAAAAAATATTCCGGAACAGTTATCAAATCGAAATGACATCCCATACAATTACGGATTCCTGTTTGCCCGCCTACTAAGTAGCAATACACAGGCTGAGCAATTAGCGGGCCTTCTAAAAGATACTGAGGAGAACAGACACATGCTTCGAAGAGCTTTGATACACACCAAAGCATTTGACACGACGCCTGTCATTGAAAAATATTTCCCAGATCAGATAGCAATCTGGGCAGCTAACAACAAAGACCAATCAAAAGCAGAGGCCGAACAAGAAAGAAGGATTGCGAACAGGCTAGATGCACAACTCGACAGATTCCGAGAGTTACTAGTGAAAAAAGCATCAGTGACAAGTACTTTTTACTTAGAACTAAGTGACGACCAAAAAGCTCAATTAACCCCTGTTGAGCTTAAGAAGCTAAAACAAGTCACTCTAACGACCCTAAATGATTTCGCACCACTTGATGGTCGGGTTAGCGTAAAGCAAACTGGAGACCGGACGCGAACGATTACTCAAACTAGAAAAATACAATATTTCAAGGATGCCGTGCTGCTAATTCCTCAGTTCGGTATTGATCCAACTCCTCACCGAGAGAAAATCTTTCAAGCGTTACTGTTTACCTACAAAGATGAAGAGACAGACATCATCCTGGAGTTGCTAGCAAATATCAGTCCCGCAGAGATTAGAAGTTTTACAAATCGTTACTCAGAGGTGCGTGAAGATGATCTCCTGCAGGAGTCTGTTCGTAGATTCACTACTCTGTGCAAGAATATTAAGGGTTTAATAGAGCAAGCTACTCCGCTTTTAAAAACTTGGGCAACGACCCTATCTATTTACCATTACGACAGGATTGGTATCATTAATATGCTCGCTGCCGCACGCGAAGAGACTGCTTGGCTACGCACAACCTTTGAGCATTACGAAACGCTAGATAATACTCCAGAGCAACAGGAGGTACTACAGTCTTTAAACTTTGAATTGCTGAAAATAGAGGATGCTGAGGCCGTTACTTGGAGGATTGACCTTGTATTAGAAAATGCTTACGATCGCGAAGAAAGTAATAGTGTTGCTTCTGGTGCCAGATGGGTCCCTGACTACGAGGGCCTCAGCAGACCACTTGGTACGATCAAATCACGAATATTCCTACCTCAGATGCTCTCCTACTTGGAGAAGTCCTTCGAAATTTTGGCCACAGACCCAAAGAAGAAGGTTTTCGCAGAAAGCGAAGTTTGGAACATTGTCGTACCCTACCTCGTAGAAGCAGATTTGACCACGGCCGATCAAGAACGGACACTTACGGAACTATATCGCATGGTAGCTGCATACCCTGATAATGCTAGTATTCACTGGTTTTACAGCCGCATCGAGCGAATCAAACGTAAATTCCTGGAGCGTAGCGGTGAGCCAACTGCCTTTGGAGACGCAGTCAAACAGTACTTACAAATACGAAGTAAGCAGTATCTGGATATAGCATACGCTAACGAGGTGTTTCAGTTAGTGAAAGAAGTCATCAACGAGGACTTGAGGGATTGGGTGCGGCAGGGGGCCTACCGGTTCATTGGTACCGTTTTGGGGCTGAAGGGAGAGCCAGTACGTAGGGAAGACCTTATTCAGAAAACAATCGTCACCCAATTAGGATACCACCTATTAAAACGAGGATTCAGAGATTCCGACACTTCGCTGATCAAGCCAGTAATTTTTCGGGAAGCCCAGTTACTCGATGATAAACGAGTAGACCTAGTAATCACCTACGGCGCCATTGGCTCGGTGATGGTAGAGATTAAGCGGATGGGTAACGGGGATCTAGATCCGGGGAAGCTAGTTGCTTATAAAGAAAAGTTCCTGGCCTACTTACAACAAACCCACTGTGATTACGGTATTTACCTCATTTTTTTAGATAGAGAGGAGGAGCGTAAGAATTTTGAAAAAAAGCTAGCAGCTCTTCGGGAACTTTATTCGGAGAACAATATTGTGATTATTGGGATCGACTGTCTCGGAGACTCTTTGCTCTAAAAACTCCACCCCTTGCACCTGCGGCCGCGCCCCAATACCGTTCAGC
Source organism: Neolewinella agarilytica (assembly GCF_900110645.1). Classification (GTDB taxonomy): domain Bacteria; phylum Bacteroidota; class Bacteroidia; order Chitinophagales; family Saprospiraceae; genus Neolewinella; species Neolewinella agarilytica. Next base: position 86,933 of record NZ_FOFB01000006.1, on the reverse strand, counting down.
CTCTTCAAAAACCCTGATCTGAGCCCGCAGTCTTAAATAAGCACTGTTTGACTACTTGACTAAAAGACTAATTGACTATTTTTCGCCATGACCGTCCAAGACAAACTCTCCGCCCTCCGCAAAGCCATGCTCGAAAACCAAATCGATGCTTACATCGTACCGAGCACTGACCCCCACCAAAGTGAATACCCCGCTGACCGATGGGCCTCCCGAAAATGGCTCAGTGGCTTCACCGGCTCGGCCGGCACCCTTGTGGTGACCCTTCATGAAGCGAAGCTCTGGACGGACAGCCGCTATTTCCTGCAAGCCAATACCGAACTGGCCGGCACCAGCATCGAGCTAATGAAAGACCGCCTGCCGGAAACGCCTTCCATCGAAGACTGGCTCGGCAGCACCCTGCTCGATGGGCAAACCGTTGGCGCTGACGGACGCGTCATCAGCGCCCAAACCGCCCGCCGCATGGAGAAAAAACTGAGCGAACACCAGCTGAAACTCGTCAAAGACGACGACCTGCTGCGCCGGATCTGGGCTGACCGCCCCGCCGTCCCCTCCCGCCCCGTTTTCGAACACGCCCCCGACTTCAGCGGTGAACCCTGGCAAGAGCGCCTTACCCGACTGACGGAATGGATGACGGAGCACGAGCTCGACTACTACGTGGTCTCCGCCCTCGATGAAGTCGCCTGGCTTCTCAACCTTCGGGGCAGCGACATCGATCATAACCCACTCTGCGTCGCTTACTTCGTCGCCGGCCGGCGTGGTGACCACGCCCTCTTCGCCGCTCCCCGCCTGGAGTTCAGCCTCTGGACGGAGAAGACCCCGGACGGCCACACGCTCGAGACCCACCCCTACGAGCAAATCAGCAGCTACCTGCGGCGCACCAATGCCATCAACGCCGACATTGGCCTCGACCCGGCAACGATCTCCGACCGGCTCTGCATGCACGCCGGCGAGACGAAAACCACTCAGCTGGCCAGCCCCATTCCCGGCTGGAAGGCCATCAAAAACGAGACCGCACTCGGTCACCTGCGGGAAACCATGGCCCACGATGCGGTAGCCCTGCTGCGGCTCCGCCGCTGGCTGGACGGCGCCATCGCCGAAGGCATCAACGAGCACGAGGTAGAGCTCAAATTAAGCGAGCTGCGTGGCCAGCATTCCCACTACGTAACGGATAGCTTCACCGCCATCGTTGGCTATGGCGGCAACGGCGCCATCGTTCATTACCGGGCGCCGGAAGAAGGCTCGGCCGAGCTAAAAGCCGAAGGCATCCTGCTGCTGGATTCCGGCGGGCAATACCATACCGGCACCACTGACATTACCCGCACCTTCGCCATCGGCCCGGTGACGGAAGAGATGCGCCGCAACCATACACTCGTCCTTCAGGGGCACATTGACCTGGGCACCGCCCGCTTCCCCGCCGGCACCACCGGCGTGCAGCTCGACGCTTTCGCCCGTCGCCCCCTCTGGAGCGAGGGCCTGGACTATGGCCACGGCACCGGCCACGGGGTTGGCTTCTTCCTCAACGTCCACGAAGGCCCCGCGGGCATACTGCAGAACCCCAGGGCTGCCAAGGGCCAGTTGGCCCTGCGCAGCGGTATGGTGCTCAGCAACGAACCTGGCTACTACAAAACCGGAGAGTATGGTATCCGGGTCGAAAACCTGGTTGTCGTCCGGGAGGCAGACGCCGAAGGCTTCCTCGAGTTCGAAACGATTACCTTATTCCCGATCGAACGGGCATTGATCGTCAAGGAAATGCTTTCGCCCGGCCAGATTGCATGGGTCAACGAATACCACGCCATGGTACTGGAGCGGGTCAGCCCCTTACTGGAAGGAGAAGAGCTGGAATGGCTAACGGAAGCTTGTGCGGAGCTCTGACTTCAGAGGAAAAAGATTTAAAAATTCTGTAACAGTTCAGCGTATTAGTCCAAACTATATTAGCGGGATGAAACCCTACCTGCTCCTGGCTTTACTGCTTTTTACGTGGACCTGTGCCCACGCCCAAAATGATATAAAACGAGGTACTACCAATATTGCCCTCATTAAGAATCCTTACGGGCAGATTATCGACAGCATCTCGATAAAATCAAGCTTAGACGAAGGGCCAGCCGGCTTCCCCTTCCCTGATGACACCCTGTATCTGGATCTTGATATTTTTCTCCCCATTGATGAATTAACCATCGAGACCTTCGCCGGAGGGCATGCTTTCGGCCCACAAAACTGTTGGGTAGATCCTCCTTACGCCGATATTCACCTGTCCATTAGTGCCGGCAGGAATATGATCGACTCGGTAAGCCAGTCGCCGGTAAACAGGTACTTCAGGAGCCTGCTGCCGGCGCTGACCCAGGTTCAGGGGCCTAAAGCCCTGAAAGCCGTCTCACGTCATTTAATTAGCGAAGTAAGCAGTAGCCTGATGGCCTACCCCTTTGTTGATATATTCATGGCCCAACCTAACTTTGACCGAAAGGATATAGAATATCTCCGGAGTGTCTTTCCCTTTAATGTCGCTTGGCTTCAGGGCCACCCATATATGACCCGGCAGTTTGACCGGGTAAAGCTGATGCTGGAGGTGGTCCCTAAACGCCTGAGTAAAGAAGTTTACGTTCGCCCCGACGGAAGTTCCGAACTGTTCGTACTGCCCCGCAAAGGTTTCAGCCTGCTGAATTTTTACAGCTCTGACGACCCCAGCAGCGAGCAAGACCACCAGACGCTACAAATGCCCGCCGTCCGGGACTCCATTTTACGGGATATCCCCGTCATTAGTATCAGTAACGACCGTAGTAAAACCCGCTGGAGCCGTTACACCAAAGGCAAGAAATTTGACTGGCTACATTACTGGCGCCCACCGGGAGACAACCCGCTGGCGGATCACTATGACTTCTTCCCTGGCTCAACCTACGTGCTGCTTCACCGGGGTAAAGTAGTGGAAGGTATCTACCCTAACCTGACATTGGCGCTGAAAGCTGTTCAGTACCAACAAAAAGATTAAAAGCGTGTCTAAGATTCTATTACAGTGAGCTTATCCGACAAAAGACGCTTAACGGCCCGCTCCATACTTGTATGGACGGTCATTTGTTTCCTCTCCATCATCGGTTGCATCGGTTATATGAGGAAGAACGGTTTGCCAGAAGGAGAGCCCATAGCCGTTTTGGTCGAAGGCGTCTTTATCATGGCCAGCATGGGGCTATTTATTCTGTTCTGTGCCACCGTACTGAAATTGATTTTCGATCGGGAGGCAGAAAGATGGCTTCTTTTTCTTGCTCTAACTATCCATTTACCAATTGTGTACTACGTAATCATGAATGCAAAGGTTGGGTAAAGCTTAGGAGTCATACGAATCAAGGGATAACATTTCCGGTGTTTTCTCCTCTGCATCCAGTTCGATCAGCATAAAAAAGCGATCAGCGGACAGCATTCAGAACTGTTTTGCCTGAATGCTGTACGCTGATCGCTAAAAGTTTTACGGAGTAATCGTACACTCCACTAAAGCCGAAAAACGCCGCTGATTAGTACGCCTTAGCAAAGATCACCCGCTGAGTGGAGGGGGCGCCCGTCAGGATACACTTCCCTTCCTCCGGCTTGGCATCGTTAGGGATACAGCGGATGGTGGCTTTGGTCATTTCCTTGATCTTCTTCTCCGTTTCAGCCGTACCATCCCAGTGGGCGTAGATGAATCCGGGAATGTCGCGGTCGAGGATGGCTTTGAATTCGTCCATTGTATCGACGTGATGGCTATGGTCTTCGCGGAATTTGACGGCGGTGTCAAAGAGGTTCTGTTGAATCTCGTCGAGGAGGCTAACAACATGGTCGACGATGCCCTCAATCGGCAGACTGGATTTTTCCTTCGTGTCCCGACGGGCAATCTCGATGAGTCCCTTTTCCAGGTCGCGCTTACCGAGACCGATGCGGACGGGAATACCTTTCAATTCACTTTCGGCGAATTTGAATCCGGTACGTTTCTTATCGTCGTTATCGTAGCTGACGCGTACGCCGCGGGCTTTGAGCTCGGCCATCAGCTCGTGGGCTTTGGCGTCGAGTTCGTCGTTGGGCTTCGGGATCGGAACGATGATGACTTGAATGGGGGCCAGCTTTGGTGGAAGCACGAGGCCTTCATCGTCAGAGTGGGTCATGATGAGCCCACCGATGAGACGGGTAGAGACGCCCCAGCTGGTGGCGTGTACATACTCTTCCTGATTGTCTTTGTTGGCGAACTTGACCTCGAATGCTTTGGCGAAGTTTTGCCCCAGGTTGTGGCTGGTGCCGGCCTGCAGCGCTTTGCCGTCCTGCATGAGGGCTTCAATGGTGTAGGTATTATTGGCACCGGCGAAGCGTTCGCTTTCGGTCTTCACCCCACGGATGACGGGCATAGCCATATATTCCTCGGCGAAGGTGGCGTAGACTTCCTGCATTTTCAGGGTTTCTTCCTGGGCTTCCTCGGCGGTGGCGTGGGCGGTGTGGCCCTCCTGCCAGAGGAATTCGGCCGTACGCAGGAACAGGCGGGTGCGCATTTCCCAACGGACGACGTTGGCCCACTGATTGACCAACAGTGGTAGGTCCCGGTAGCTGGTAATCCAGTCTCGGTAAGTATTCCAGATGATGGTTTCGGAGGTAGGTCGAACGATAAGTTCTTCTTCCAGTTTAGCGTCAGGATCGACGATTACGCCCTCCCCGTTGGGGTCATTTTTCAGGCGATAGTGCGTCACTACGGCACATTCTTTAGCAAATCCCTCGATGTGAGCGGCTTCTTTGCTGAGGAACGATTTTGGAATGAACAGTGGGAAATAAGCGTTTTGGTGGCCGGTTTCCTTGAACATATCGTCGAGCTGCCGTTGCATCCGTTCCCAGATGCCAAAGCCATAGGGCTTAATGACCATGCAGCCCCTTACGGCGGAGTTGCTGGCCAGATTGGCGTTTTTCACGATGTCCAGATACCACTGGCTATAGTCTTCTTTTCTTGGAGTGACGGCACGGGCCATATTGAACTATTAGTTGTAAATCAACGTTTTAAAGGGGCGCTCACCGCAGGTGCAAAGGAAAAGACAAGGAGCAGAGATTGTTACCAAACATTGCTTTTCACGTCTTAACATTGCACCGGCGTTTTGCGCCAAAAAGTCATCCGTTTAGCGGAAAAGCTTTAGATTCACGTCGTCTTGCCGCGTTTTAACGCAATTGACGACGGCTTTAAGCTTGCCTTAACCAAAAGGAAGGCCCAAAAGTACTACTTTCGACCTTGTAATAAGTGGCAGACTCACGGATTACGCCAAACTAACATCAATATGCGCAAGCAAAGTTTCTTCACTCCCCTATTAGGCCTTCTGGCCCTCCTGCTGGCTTCGGCTCCGGCTTTTGCTCAGTACGACGACGTTTATTATAATCCTGATGATTTCCAGCAGACAGAGTACTCCTCTGATTATGCGGATGATTATAACGACGATTATGATGCTGACGCTTCATATGACGACGAAAGCTATGAGTATGAGGATGACAATTACGATTACTACTACAGCAGCCGTATTCGTCGTTTCCGCCGTCCGGTAGGTAACATCAATTACTTTGACCCCTACTACGTTGATGCGGGTTACTACGATCCCTTCTACCGTGGTGGTGCTAACACCATCCTGATCTACAACACGGGTAGCGTTTACCGTCCGATCCGGACGGCCTTCGGTACGCGTCTGATCAACGTTGGTTTTGGTGATCCTTTCTACGGCAACCGCTTCGGCTACGCCAACAACTGGAATCGCTGGAACAGCCGCAACCGCTGGAACCGTTTTGGCAATAACCGCTGGAACTCCTGGAATAATGGCTTCAACAATGTTGGCTTTGGTGGCTGGAATAACGGCTTCAACAGTGGTTTTGGTGGAGGCTTCAATAACTTTGGTGCTGCCGGTGCTTATGCCTGCCCTCCCACTTTCGGAGGTGTTGGATCTGCCGCCCGTTTTAATACGGCTGCTCCTGCCATCGTTTCCAACCGGAGCGCAGTAAGAACGCCCCGTGCTTCCACGACTTCCATCGCGAATCGTATCTCCCGTACACAAACGGCTACCCGGACGTCTACGAACCAGGGAGACAGCTTCGGCCGTTCTGCCAGCAGCCGTGGCGCGACCAGCCGTTCGGCTAACCGCCCAACGACGACTCGTTCCACTGGCCGCAGTCAGACGACCCGCAGTGCCGCAGCACGCAGCACGACGACACGCTCTTCTTCCAGTCGCATCGACCGGAGCCGGACGACCGTTCGCCCGTCAACGAGCAGCCGCAGCAGCGCTCGACCTTCCACCAGTGGTGCACGGTCTAACACCCGCAGTGTTGCTCCAAGCCGCAGCAGTACCCGCAGCGTGAGCCCGAGCCGCAGCAGCAGCCGCAGCGTAAGCCCGAGCCGCAGCAGCACTCGTAGCTACACGCCCAGCCGTTCTTCTTCTACCCGTAGCAGCAGCCCAAGCCGCAGCTCCAGCAGAAGCGTAAGCCCAAGCCGTAGCAGTTCTTCTGCTCCAAGCCGCAGCAGCAGCTCACGTGGTGGCCGTGGTGGTGAGTAATAATTGACTTTAATCTGAGCCTTTGCTAAAAGGGTACAGTAGGAATATACCGGAGGGTGGGAGTAGCGCGAAGCTGCTTCCACCCTTTTTGGTTTCGCTTAGGGTAGTTGTAAAAACAGCTTACTGTTTTGGGTCATCTTATTCTCACGGTGTCCCTTAACAAAGCCTTCGATCTCTCCCATTTACAGGTTAAAATCCTCTTATCATTTGCCTCCTGTCAGCCAGGGCGTGAACCTCAGCCCCGGAGAAACCTTATTTTAACGTCGACCTTTGGCAATGGTCGCTTCAGTACCAGATATTTCAAAGACATCTTCTTTCCATCATGACCAGACTTCTGCTGACTTCCCTTATTTGTCTTACCGCCCTTGCAGCGGATCTTTATGCCCAGATAACGCCTCGCGTGCTACCCGCAAGAGTGGAGGACGCGATGCGGATCAGTACGAGCAATCCGCTTGGCACGGCCCGCTTTGCGGGCACTGGCGGGAGCATGACCAGTATTGGCGTTGACTATACGACGCTGCATACGAACCCGGCGGGCATTGGCTGGAATCGTTTCAGCAGCGCGCAGATCACACCAGGCTTCACCACCAGCAATATTGACACCCAGCTACGGGGTAATGCCGGCAACGCCACCGGAGGGGAGAATAAAGGAGCCTTCGTGGTGCCCAGCCTCGGAATCGTTTGGGCGGGTGATACCCGATCGATCAACTTCTCTACTTTCAACTGGGGTATTGGTTTGACGCGGCTGGCGGACTTCAACGAGACCATTTCCTTTTCAGGTAGTAGTGAAGGCAGCGTAATCGATGCCATCGTAGAAGATTTAAATGATGGTGTAGGTGATCCTTTTCGGGCGGACCTGGTCTTTGACATCCCGAATGCCATCCAGGAAGATGAATTAGGTTTTTTCTCTGATTTCGATCTGGAGACCAGCCAGGGCGGGCAGATTGACCGGAGGGGTACCGTAACCCGGACCGGCGGCATGAATGAGTTTGCCGTAGGCGCCGGAGGCAACTATAAAGAGAAATTGCTCTGGGGAATCACCTTGGGCATTCCATTTATGAATTTCACAGAGACGAAGGTCTATGATGAATTCGACACGCGAGATGAAATCACTTTTTTCGACGATGCAGGCTACGATGAGACCCTGGAAATGGATGGTTCAGGGGTAAACTTCAAACTTGGGTTGATCCTGCGCCCTACGGATAATCTGCGCTTCAGTGGTGCCGTACATACGCCAACCTTCTGGACCATCAACGAGACTTTTTTCACTACGTTGGAATACAATTATACCGACAATGGTATTGCACAGGGAGGTACGGGACTGAGCCCCCTCAGTGAAGCCGTTTTCAACCTCCGCACTCCATGGAAGTTCATGCTGGGAGCCGGCGCCCTGATTGGCCGCAGCGGATTCATTTCCATTGACGCAGATTACCAGAACTATGCCGGTAATTCCTTCAGCACGGAAGATTTTGCCACCCTGGATGAATTTGCCAATAATGACGTAGATGCCACGCTGGGCAGTGCGCTGGGGGTTCGTCTTGGCGGAGAGCTTAACCTGAAACCCTTCCAACTTCGTGCCGGGGTTGGTTACCGCCAACTCCCTACCATCGATACCCGTTATGAGGAAGACACCGCGCTCTTAAATTATTCCGCCGGCGCGGGTTGGAGTGCAGGAAAGTTCTTCATTGACGCTGCCGTCCGTTACCAGGCCAGCAGCAGCTACTACGCTGCTTACCGAACCTTTGCCTTCGACGGGAACATTGTCGACACAGACCGGACACAGCTAACGGCGCTGCTTACCGTCGGGGTGCGCGGATTCTGATTTGTGCTGCCGACTTCAGTGGACGGAAACGATATGATCCGCCGACTGAAGTCGGCAGTACAAACTAGAACATTACCCCAAGCATGATTACGAGAGAGTTGATCTTCCCGCGGCTGTCATCTTCAGTGGGGTTCCGCCCTTCGCGGAGCAGGGATGTGCCCTTATCGGTTGTAACGTCGGCGAAGCCAGACTGAAAGGCAATGCCTCCAATAAGGGAAGTGCTTTCAGAAATGCTGTACTCGATGCCTCCTCCCAGGCTCCAGCCCAGGTTAAAGGAATTAGTCTCTTTAGAAATATCAAAGCTCTCTTCATCACTAATGAAGCCAGCATTTTTGATACTGCCTCGTGATTGCGTCAGGATTCCCAGATGGATGGCCGGACGAACGAAGTAACGGATGTAGCCGAACTCCCGTGTCCGCAAGGTCAGGCCAAGCGGAATTTCGAGGTACTGCAGGTCATACTTATAGGCAAGGCCGCCAGCAATCGAGTCAGGTACCGTGGTAAGCGCTCCATCGAGTGACTCTGCCCAAATGTCTACCTTTTGGTACTGGTCTTCATAAAACAGGGTTCCTCCTGCGTTGAAGTGAAAACCCAAACCGGTGTGAATACTGTAGGTTTCTGCGAAATAGTATTCCCCGATCACCCCCAGCTTCAGACCGAGGTTGGAGCCATCGCGATTAATGAGATTGTCATTAGTGGTCATACCACTAAAAGTGGGACTTAACTGAATCCCGAATTTGAGATCACCGGCGAACTGTGCCTGTAGGCCGGCACAGGTAAATAAGAGGGATAATCCGAGAATTAAGCCTTTGAGGGAAGTGAAATTTTTGGTCATACCAAACGTTGGTTTTAAGCAGATAATAAATAGCTACAGATACAGCTACCTCTTCTAAACTCTCAAACGAGCCGGCAGGGCCGGTGTTTCGCTGAATATGAAAGTCATTGCAAAATTAACGGTACGCTCGCTCTTTCTCGTACTTATTCTCCATTCATGTGCAGATGATCGGGCAGAATTGCCGCCGCCAGACGTAAGCAGCTTGCGTTCTCCCGTAGAATTAATCCGCTTTGATGAGGTTATGATGGACATCGACACCGCTGACGTCGCCTCCGGGATGAAGCGACTTGACGGAGAATTCGGTGACTTCTCCGATGTTTATTTTCGGCATATCACACCTCTTCGGAGAGGCGATTTGAGCCCGGAAGAACAGGCGCTGGCGATGAAGGCCTTTCTGACTTATCCTTTGATTCAGGAAATTCATCAGCGGGTAGCGGAGCGATTCTCCCCTGAAGTGATGAATGGCCAAAAAGAAAAGCTGGAACAAGCCCTGCGATACTACAAATACTACTTACCCGACGCTCCCCGCCCTGACACATTGGTAGCCTTCATTGCTCAGTTTGAGCTGGCGGCTTTTTTATATGGTGACGGCCAGATGGCCGTCGGGCTCGACTTTTTCCTGGGGCCGGAGTTTGATTACCAATCCGTAGACCCGCGTGAGCCCATTTTTTCCGATTACCTCGCCCGCGCTTACACCCCCGATCACATGACGAGCAAACTAATGCAGGTATTGATTGACGACTACGTTCCGCGACCGCGGGCTGGCCGGCTGGTCGACTTTATTATCTACGAAGGGAAAAAAGCCTACCTGCTCAATAAAGTATTACCAGAGACGCCCGATCATCTTCTCCACGAAGTCACTGAAGAACAGATGAACTGGCTACGCGATAACGAAATCGCTATCTATGCCTCCCTGCAGAAAGAAAACCAATTCTTTGACGAAAGCCCTGACCTGGTACGGAAGCTGACCCAACCAGCCCCGAGTTCACCGGGAATGCCGGCAGAGTCTCCCGGGCGGGCAGTGAATTATCTGGGGGAGAAAATTGTCGAAGCATTCATCCGTGCTAACCCTCAGACCAGTATGGAGGAGCTATTAGCGATAGAAGACGGGCAGGAAATTTTAGCAAAAGCCCGGTATAAGCCGAGATAGGGCCGGGTGCCGGGTGCCGGGTGCCGGGTGCCGGAAAATAAAACCATCTACATTATACCAGCTTAAAGCTAACGGGAATGCGGACCTCACCTGCGCCCCGGGTACCATCGTGCCAGCGGTGCCCGTCGCGGTTCATCTTAAGTAGTACGTCCAGTACGGCTACGCCGGCCATATTGGAGCCTCCTCTGATGTGGTGAACGAGCATATTTTCAGCGAGGCTTCCATCTTCATTTACACCGAAGCTAACGACGAAGGAACCATCGAAACACTTGGGGTCTCGCTTCCAGACCTCGTCGGAGAAAGAGGCTGCGAGCTTAGTCTTTAGTTCGGAAACCAGTAATTCGCGCGAGGAGGCGATTTCTCCGCCGTTGAATAAGTCGCTGCGGTTGACCTCAGCATCCTCCAGAAGCTCCGGGTCAATCTTTACCTCAAAGCAGGGGTCAGCACTAATGCTGTTCAGATAGTCAATGGCGTTTTTTTCATCCTGGCTGCGAATGGCATCAAAAAATTCTTCTACTGCCGTATCATGAGCAGAGGAAGAAGACCATGCATAAGTGTAGGATACGGGAGCAGCTTCTGGCTGCCGGCCAACGAGGTATCCTCCGATAACCGTAGTTAGTAAGCAGAAGAATAAGCCAACACGGGCATAAGGGGAGTTGAGTCCGGGGTTTTTCATGGGAATAAGATGTTGGGTTATGGTAAAGTGGTGTAACACAGGGGTGTATAAATAACTTAGCGCTGGCAAAACTCGTTGCGTCCTGACCGTTGTTTAACAAATTTTATCGTGAAAAACTACCTGAATACTTTTTTCAAATGGGCGACCCGCTCGTTTTTCATTTTCCTGCTCATGATTCTGGTCGTTTTTAACTTCCGTTTCTATCAACAACCTGATTTTGTCCGTGATGAGAGTGGAGTATGGAACGAGGATGTCTACGAGCAACTACAGTTCCTGAAGCAGTCTCTGCAAGCAGGTGCGGACGATGAAATGCAGGGACTTTTCCCCGAAGGACATCTATTTATTCACGCGCTATACGGTTTGATCGCGGCGGACTTTGCCTCCGCTACAAATGCCGATACCTTCGGAAACGGTTTTATGGAGTACGAAGACTTACCAGAAGGAGTGGCTTTACGTGAGCTTGATTGGGCCTGCGACGAGATAAATTCAACTAAAGGGAAGCAAGTCTTCACCGAAGGCCTACCCCTCCCCTATGGCGTATTTTATCGGGGGTGGCAAAACTACCTGCTTGCAAAACAGATCAATCAGCGAAATGGCAGTCAGCGAAACATCGCCGATTTTCAGCGTAACGCTGACGAAATTGCCGCAGCTTTCAATCAGGCCCCCAGCCCCTGGCTGGAGTCTTATTCCGAGTCCGCCTGGCCAGCGGACAATGTAGTGGCCATAGCCTCCCTGGCCGCCTATGACCGTTATTTTCATACCACCCGCTTTGCGGCCACCATCTCGACATGGCTGGAGAAAGTGAAACAGCAGCTGGACCCGGCGACCGGCCTGATCCCCCACGCTACGGACCCGGATACCGGCGCCATCAGAGAGGGCGCGCGGGGCTCTTCTCAAAGTCTGATACTATCCTTCCTTCCGGAAATTGACCCTGTTTTTGCAGCAGCGCAATATGCTCTTTACCGGGAGCATTTCCTTGCCTTTCGGCTCGGTCGAGCGGGCATTCGTGAGTACCCGAAAGGGCAGGAAGGGAGTGGTGACATTGACTCCGGCCCCGTGATTTGGGACATTGGCGGCGCTGCTTCCGTGGTGGGTCAGCGGGCGGCGGGGATGAACGGAGACGGTGAGTTGTTCGCAGATTTGCGGGGGAGCCAACAGGCTTTCGGGTTTGCCTTCAGCTGGAACGGCAAACGACGCTACCTCTTCGGCAAGCTACCCATAGCCGATGCATTTATCGGCTGGGCGAATGCTGTTCATCAACGAGAAAATCAGTTCCTGCGCGGTCCGGCCCCCTGGCGGATTCATTTCATTTCGGTCCTGCTTGGCATTGTTTTTTGCTGGTTAGTCTACAAAATTTAGCCCTTAACTCTTATTTTACAATGGCTTACCCTCATTTACGGACAAAGAACCTGCCCATGAACAAGTCATTCCTCCTCCCTTTGCTTTTATTAATCCCCCTTTGCACCTGCGTCAGCGCCCAGGGCACCCGCGCCGCTCAGGAAGTCAAGCTCGACGAGGCCTATGCAGCCCATAACGTAAGTGGCGAAGGCGTACTGGTCGTAATGATTGACCGGGGTATTGATTACCACCACCCTGCCTATTTGAATGCTGACGGAACCACCCGACTGGCCTACGTATTCGATATGATTAATGGCAACGACGGCAATCCCTACGGCGTCGGGCAAATCCTTGACCGCGCCGCCATCAACAATGATCTGATGACCGATGGGCCGCCGTTGAGCAACGACAACCACGGCCACGGCACCGCCACCACGGGCATCATTGCGGGTAATGGCGGCGGATCCGACGGGAGCGATCAATTTACCGGCGTCGCTCCGGAGGCCACCATCATCAGTATTAAGCTCGTACAGGACGGCTTCCCCGCTGCGGGCGGAAGCCCGGGCGAAGCGGGTTTCTTCAACCCCGATTACATAGCTATCGCTCTTCAGTTTGCCGCAGACAAAATTGCGGAGTTAGGCTTACCCTCTGTTACCCTCATGAATATCGGCAGCATCGGCGGGCCAACGGACGGGACCGGAACGGTTGGTCGGGCCATTGCAGACTTTGCGGCCAACCACGCCTTCGTTTGCGGGGTAGGAGACGACGGCGGAGCTGACAACGTCGCGCGCGGCAATATTGCCCAGACCGGGAACGGTGCCATTGTTGACATCCGTTTTGAGAAGTTAACCGATGGTAATATGGACGTAGGTCTCTGGTATGATGCCGGTGACCGCTTCGAGGCCCGTCTGATCACCCCAGGTGGCACAACACTTACACCGGGAGTACCCAATAACAATAACCGCACCTCGGATACTGGCGAGAATGCTACTATCTGGCACAATGGCTCTAACGCAGACTTCTGGGGCTCCACGGGCAACCGACGGGAAGTCTTTACCCGTATCGCCAGCGGTACCGGAGTCTACACGCTACGCCTGATCGGCATTACTGTCAACGATGGAGGCTTTATCGCAACCATGAACCCCTCTCGTTATAACCTGAACAACCGCTTTCTGGATTTCGGGACCAATGAAGGGAGCATCAACGATTACAGTGCCAGCCCTGGCGTAATTTCCCCTACAGATTATGTGCTGGACCCCAGCTGGACAAGCCCGGTTGGCGCTTTTTCTATTACCGGGCAGGGAGCTCCCGGAGATATTTGGGTGGGCAGTAGTAAGGGACCGACACATGACGGTCGCTTAGGCATCGACTTTGGCGCCCCCGGCGAGGTCCTCTTCGGCCCCTACAGTCCCGGATCATTTTATAGCCGAGCGGTGAGTAACACCATTGCCGGCACCAATGGTATGTATGGCATTCAGAACGCCGTAAGTGCAGCGGCACCGCTTACAACCGGGGTCATCGCCCTCATGCTCGAACTCGACCCTACACTATCCCCCGCTGAAGTATTGGACATTCTGCAGCAAACGGCCCGCTCTGACAACTTCACCGGTAACACCCCGAATAATACCTGGGGGCACGGCAAACTGGATGCTAAGGCAGCTTTGGATGAAGTCAACCGTCTCGTACGTACCGATGATCTGCGCAGCACGGCTGTTTACGCGACCATTTCTCCTAATCCGGCAGATGACATCGTGAGTGTAGCCGTACCAGAGGGCGTGACGATCAGAGCCATGACGGTATTCGATATCGTGGGTCGAGAAGTTTTCAATAGCCAGGCAAAGAGCGTTTCTTCCGGGGCGCTGCCACTAGGCCACCTGATGGCCGGCACTTACTTTCTCAACGTACAGACTGATCATGGAGTAGCCGTAAAACGCTTTATAAAACGATAGCGGGAAAGAGGGACATTACCAGACTTTTTCTCCGATGGAATCCGGCACAAAACTTCCCCACTTCCGGCTGTAGGTATGCACTTTTTCGGTGGGCTTCCCTGCTGCGTCGTTCAGAGGCAATCCGGCAAGCTTCCAGGCATAAATACTGCCGTAAAGGTTATAAACCTGGCTAAAGCCAAGTTGACGCAGTTTTTTCGCCGCCCGCTCACTTCGGTACCCTACGGTGCAGTAAACAACTACGGGGCGGGATTTATCTATCTCTTCGAGTTGATCATAGTCCGGAGAGTTGTACCCCAGATGAATAGCGGATGGAAGATGGCTCACCGTATACTCTTCTTTTTCCCGGGCATCCAGAAAAATGGCCGTTGAAAGCTTGCGGGCCTCGGTGGCACTGATCGCATGCTCATCGGCAGAGATGAGTTGAGATAACTTTTTGTCCAGTTCCGGATAGCCTGTTTCCAGGCGAGGGGGAACCGTCTGGGCGCGGACGCAGGATGCCAGCAACAGGACAAAGAGCAGAGAAAGGCCGCGAAACAGATTTCGTAACATGTGCTTAAAACAGCTGAGTCGTCAATTTCGTTGAGGTGCGCTCTACAAACAAGAAAGCGACCCACCCCTGAGGATGGATCGCTTTCTATAGTTTATTCAACGGGTAGAAGATCTACCTTCTGAAAGGTCTGTTTAGTTAAGGCTTTCGCTGAGCTTCTTGCCTGGCTTAAACTTAGCAACAGTTTTGGCAGCGATCTTGATCGTCTCACCAGTACGTGGGTTACGACCATCACGAGCTGGACGCTCATTGGCAGAGAAGGTACCGAAGCCTACCAGGCTTACACTGTCGCCGCTCTTAAGAGCGTCGCCAATAGTTTCGAGGGTAGCGGCAAGGGCAGCTTCTGCCTGGCTCTGAGTTAGACCAGACTTTTCGGCGATTGACGCCACGAGTTCTCCTTTATTCATTGGTTCAGGATTTTGGATATGAATTATTAGGGCGCAAAGATTGGTCGGGAGGACTTCCCTTGCAACATTTACCCCGTGAAAAATGGTTATTAGTGCAGAAATAGTGTGTAAAAGGCCGATTTTCGCGTTCTCTTACCTCTTTTTACAGCAACTACAACGTATGAAACAGTCTCGTGTTTACCTTTTAGCCTTCCTTCTCGCCTTCACCTGCACGGTAAGTATGCAAAGTTGCGCCCGAAAATCGGGCTGTGCAGCCATCGAAACCACCGTCAAACCGAAGTTGAAAAAGAGTGGCAAGCCCAAAGGAAAATCATCCGAGCTGTTTGGGAAGAAGATGCGGAAAAAGATGTAGCCAGGCAGCTCAGACCAGATCAGACAAAGTTTGCGCACCACCGTGACTCCTAAGTGGAGAAGTTGAACTAATGATTCTCCGCGTTATACGGATTATCCTCTGATCGACGGTGAAAGGTCATTAACCTTAGCATCATCGATGTATAGCGGGCATGCTGCTGTGCTCAACACCACTTACCCCGTTCTGTATCTTCACTGTCAATCGGGGCAATCTCGTCCATAAAAAATTCGCGACTGATGGACTCTCCCCCCAGGCTCTGCAGATGATTCGTCTTTTGCTGGCAGTCAATCATTCGGTAGCCTCTTTCCTCCAGGCGGCGGACCAGAGAGATGAAACCAAATTTACTGGCATTCGGGCGATGATGAAACATACTCTCTCCGAAAAACACCTTCCCCAGTGCCAGCCCATAAAGGCCGCCCACCAGCTCGTCCCCTTCGTATACTTCCACGCAATGAGCGATGCCTTTTTCGTGTAAGCTTACGTAGCCTTCAATCAGATCTTCCGTGATCCAACTCCCCCACTGGCCGGGCCTTATTTTTTTCTGGCACTCCCGCATCACCTCTTCGAAGCGGGTATCAAAGCGGACCGTATACTTCTGCTGATTAAAATAAGGACGCATGCTTTTGCTCACCTTCAGGTTCTTCGGGAAAAGCACAAAGCGTGGGTCAGGATGCCACCATAAAATGGGGTCTCCCTCGCTGAACCAGGGAAAAAAGCCTAATCTGTAAGCAGCGAATAAGCGTTCTGGAGACAGGTCTCCGCCAAAGCAAGCAGGGCCGCGGCCATTGACTTTAGCAGGATCAGGGAAAAGTTCAGGGAATCGTGAGTCCAGACGAAAAAGTGGCATCGGGGAAAATTGAAGTAGGGGTCGTCCGAAAAGATGTTAAAGGGTTACGGGCGCATAGAAAGAGCGGTGTGTAAAAGCTCCGCCTCAATATCGTAATTTGAGCCCGATCTACTTGTGTTCAGCTTAATCAGCCCGACTACCTTCCCTCAATAACTGCGGATAAGCCGCGATCGACCAAAGCTTCCCGCTTGGGCCTGAGTTCAGCCAAGGCGGCTGATTTAACCGTTGCCTTTCCTTTAAAATGGATCAGGAGAGCCAACTGCTCACTTTGGGCAGAGGAGTGGCCCAAAATTTCCTCGAAACTTTTCATTACCCAATCGAAGGTATTATGATCATCGTTATACACGATGAGGTCTGCTGGCTCACCACTGCCAACGTCAATATCTTCTTCTAATAGTACGTCTTCTTGTCCGTCGTGTGCGTATAACATATTGATCCGCAATAATTTACTTTTAGGAAACGATCAGAGTGAACTCAAAGTTTCCTTTACTGCTGTAAAGTTAGGTAAATCGCCGGCAGATTCCAGCACCTCCGCATAACGGATTACTCCCTCACCGTCTACAACGAAAGCAGACCGCTTACTTACGCCCTCCATACCAAAGACGAAGGTGTCATAGAGCGAGCCGTACTGACGGCTGACTTCAGTATTAAAATCACTGAGCAGAGGGAAGTTCAGGCCTTCCAGCTCTTTGAATTTCGCCAGGGTGAAAGGAGAGTCTACGCTGATGGCTACAACATCGGTGTTCATGTTATTGAATTCTGCCAAAGCATCCCGCATCGTACAAAGTTCTTCGGTACACACACCGGTAAAGGCGAGGGGGAAGAAGAGAACGACTACATTACGCCCGGCGTAATCGCTCAGGCTGACTTCTTTGGTATCGGAAGCGTGCAGGGTAAAGAGGGGGGCTTTGTCACCGGCTTTGAGCGCCATAATAGAATTCTGTTTTGGTTATGCCTTAGTATACGCGAATTTTGCCATAATGTTTTAGGGAGCCGCCTTGTGACAGAGTAATCACACAAGCTCCCCAAGGAAGCTATCTTTGCCTCACCACTAAAATCTTCCCCATTTCCAACGATACGTACTCCGAATCCCGCGCTTATCTGGAGCTTCACCTGGCCGTTTTCCTTTGGGGCTTTACGGCCATTCTGGGCGACCTGATTCAGCTCTCCGCACTGACGCTCGTCTGGTGGCGGGTATTGCTCACCAGCCTGAGCTTGCTGGCGTTCGTGAAGGCGGGGCGCTTACTGGCCGACCTTGGCCGGCGGCAGATACTCATCTTTGCCGGCCTGGGCGTCATTGTAGCGCTCCACTGGGTTACTTTTTACGGCGCGATCAAGTTAGCGAATGCCAGTGTGGGGCTCATCTGTATGGCGACAACATCCCTGTTCTCCAGTATTGTGGAACCGCTGATCGTAAAACGACCTTTTCTTTGGTCAGAGCTATTGCTGGGCGCCTTCATTTTGCCGGGCATCTGGTTGATTGTGGATGGCGTAGACCCTTCAATGACGCCAGGTATTATGGTCGGCCTGCTTTCCGCGCTGCTGGTGGCTATTTTCACCTCCTTCAATAAACGCTACGTAGAGAAAGCTGATCCACTTCGCATAACTTTTATCGAACTATCCGCCGGCACCTTATTTCTAACTCCATTCCTACCCTTTTTGGGCGGCACCTTCTGGCCAGCGCCCATGGATTGGTTTTACCTCCTCATTCTGGCGGTAATCTGCACCACGTTTACTAATTTCCTTTTCCTGCGGGCGCTGAAAAAGCTCTCCGCTTTTGCTGCCAACCTTACCGTAAATCTGGAGCCGGTATACGGTATTTTCCTGGCCTACTTTTTGCTCAACGACGCAGAGGAACTTTCGCCCAGTTTTTACCTGGGCACGCTACTCATTCTCATTGCCGTATTCGGTTATGCGGGGGTGAAACGATGGCGAAAGCGACGGGCGCTTGCATAAGCAGCGGGCAGCATTGCCCCTTGAACTTTCTCTGCACCCGCGCTCCGGCGCAAAAATGGTTTGTTTCTCGCGCCAGTCATACTCCGGCAGGCACATAAAAAAAGCCCGTTCCTCCAAATCGGAAGGAACGAGCCCAATAGCATTATGTGTACTAAGTCCTTTGTCGGGCCGAAGCCCTGATTAAACACTGCTTGCTTATTGCAGGCCAGCGTCTAAAGTTGAAAGATCGGGCTTCGCCCTGTTTTTCATGTACAAATATAAGCCAATAAATACAAATATCAATATTAAAGGGAAAATTGCTATTGACCCGAGCGCTGCCTGTCCGGTTGCCAGCTCCGCAGCGTCGCCTACCAGGCCCTCCGCAAGGGCCGTTTCCCGGCCACTATCGATCCAACCTCCGATGATAGGATTCCAGATTGCGGCGCCTAACATACCAGCACCACCGATGAGTGAAAGGCCGAAGGCCCCGGACTTTGGCAGGTTCTCCGCCGTAAAGCCAAGCATCGTTGGCCAGAAGTAGCAAATACCCAGCGCAAAAATGGCAGTGCCAACATAAACCAGTGGCCCGGTCACCATGCTGAGCATAAACAAGCCAAGGCAAGCCAGCACGGCGGAGCCAATCAAAACACCCGCGGGGTTGAAACTCTGGATGAGGGGACCTGCAAAAAAGCGTCCGGTTGCCATAATGCCCGCCGTCATGGCCAGCAAAATCATCGCATTGGCGCCGGCGTTGCCCAGAATACGCTCTACCCACTGCGTAGCGCCGAACTCCGTTGTTGCCGTCATGGTCATAATCAAAGCCATTACGATAAATAGTGGCGTAAGAATGCCTTTAATATTTTCTCCGGTGTCACTGACAATATTGTCTCCTTTAGGGAAAGACTGACCAAGGATCAGGACTCCGTAAATAGCCGTTGGGACCAGCATCGTAGCGATGAGTACCTGCCAGGAAACACTGCCCCCCAGGAAGAAAGCAATCAGGGAACCAATCACGATACCACCGGGGAACCAAACGTGAAATTTGTTGAGCATCTCCGTTTGCTTATCCGGGTACATATCCGCAATGAGCGGATTACAGGCTGCCTCAACGGAACCATTGGCGAAGCCAATGAGGAAGGTCGAGATCATCAGGCCCCAGTAGCCGCCGGCGGTCATCGTAAGCACCAGCCCAAGTACGTGGCTGATGAAAGCCAGCCAAAGTAAAACCTTCGGACCAACGGCGTTGTAAATAGCGCCGCCCAACAGCATAGCCAGCGGAAAGCCGTAAAAAGCCATCGAGTTTACCCAACCGAGTTGGACGTCAGTAAGGCCGAAATCAGCGGCCAGATCTCCCAGAATACCCGCCCGGATGGCGAAGGTCATGGAAGTAACGATGAGGGCAAAACAACTGGCGAGGAAGAGCCGGTCGCGGTTAGCCGGCACGTCGGCAAAAGTTTTGGTCGAAGAAGAGGGTATGGACATGATCTTGAATTAGTAATGTAGTAGTGTAGTAGTAGAGGGTGGTGTTGTGACCGGTAGATTATAAAGATAATGACCGCAACACCGCATTTCTATTTCAGCGGCCGAATACGAATGTTCCGGTACCAGACGGCGTCACCGTGGTCCTGAAGAGAAATTTTGCCGGAGGTGGTTTGGCCGAAAGCGTCGAAGTCTTTGAATTTAGACTCAGCGATCATGGCTGCCCATTCGGGGCCTTTATTGACGTATTCGACCTGTTTTTTGCCGTTGAGCCAGTGTTCTGCTTTGCCGTCAGTAACGACGAGTTTCACCTGATTCCATTCGCCTACGGGCTTGACATTTTCTTCGGCGACGGAGATGAAGTCATAGAGGTCACCGGCGCGGTGGGTTTTGATTTTTCCGTCGGGGTGGCCGTCGTTATCGAGCACCTGCATTTCCGGGCCGGTGAGCCAAGGATAATCGTAGCCATTTTCGGTGATGTTGTAGATAATTCCGCTGTTGCCGTTTTTACCGATCTTCCACTCGAGTTCGAGCTCGTAGTTGGCGTAGTCTTTGTCGGTAACGATATCACCGCCGCCTTCGGTTTGCCAACCGTCTTTGTTAGCTACGTCGAGGTATAGCGCACCGTCAGCAATTTTCCAGGCAGCGCCAACGCCTTCCTTGCCGTAGGTATGCCAGCCGGTGAAGTCTTTACCGTTGAAGAGGCTCGTCCATTCGCCGGCGGCCATTTCACCAGCAGCGGGAGCAGAGGGCGCGGCCGCAGGTTCCGTGGACGTCTCGGAGGAGGCAGTGTTAGTTTCCCCACAGGCAGAAAGCAGGAGAATAGCTACCAATGGCAGCAAAGATTTGATTTGCATGAATGCGGATTAGGTAAATACAGTGGGAAAGATAGGAAAAAGGAAGGAACGCGATGGTTTCCGCAAAAAAATGTGTGCCTGACGAATTCATTCGTCTTACAACGGTTAACTGCCGCAAACGGCAGGGAGGCTGTTGCCGGACGAACAAGAAGCAGCCATGATATGTCTATAGAAGAACCACTAATGCAAAGCTTATGTCCCGAGGTTTCGTCAAAGAGTCTGATCAGGAGGAACTTCCCATCATCCCGCCCCGCGCCCCGCTTCCTGCGGGGGTTATCAATTACGTTACCCCAACGGGGCTCGCCGCCCTGACCGCTGAGCTGAACGCGCTGGAAGCCGAGAAAGCAGACTTCCCCACGGATCATGAAGGCGAGCATCGTCGGGCCGTTGCGGTCATTGACGGTAAGCTGGCGCTCTTACGCCCCCGCATCAGCTCCGCACGGGTGGTGGACCCTGCGGCGCAGCCGCAGGAGGAGGTCCGTTTCGGTGCCCGCGTCACCCTCCGGTTCGGAAGCAGCGGCAGAGAACAGACCTTTCAAATTGTCGGTGTGGATGAAGCCAACGTCAAAGAAAAAAAGATTGCCTTCACCGCTCCCATTGCTAAAGCGATTAGCGGACTTTGGGCGGGAGAAACCGCCGATTTCCGGATGGGCGGAAAGGCTGAAAAATTGGAGGTGGTGAAAATCAGGTATTGAGCGTGAGGTGGGCCGATCAATCATCGATGACGCAAAAAAGCGGCGATTAGAATATGGGACAGGAGAATTTTAGAATGAGGCCGGGGGAGTAGGATACTTAGGATTACAGGGTAGGATTTGTAGGATATCGAAAGACAACTCCTATTCTCCTCCGCTCCTCCAGAAAAAACGTCGCGCAGCGACAAAATCCGCGTTCATCAGCGGGATTCGTGGTTCAAACTCTGCACTCTCTCACTGTGTTCTCTCCTCATGCAAGACATCCTCCACACCGCCCTGGCTGCCGCTCTACCCTACCCTGCCTACCGTGAAATGCTCACGCTGCTATTAGCCGAAGGCAAAACCACCGGCCCCAACCAATCGGAAACCTACCTCTCCGCCGCCATCCAGAATCAGGCACGGATGAAACGCCTGGACCGTAAAGCACGCTTCAGCGAAGAGATGGAAACTGCTCTGGTCGGGCTCACCCGCAACTACCTCATGCTGGCCATCACCGAAGGCTGGTGCGGCGATGCCGCACAAACCGTCCCCCTCTTCAACCACATGGCCGAAGCCAGCAACAAGCTGGAGCTCAAGCTCGTCCTCCGCGACGAGCACCCTGAACTGATCGATCAGTTCCTGACGGACGGCGCACGCAGTATTCCAAAGATTATTTTTCTCGACGCCGAATCGCTGGAGGTCGTCGCAGATTGGGGCCCACGGCCCGCACCCGCCCAGGAAATGGCCATGGCCTACAAAGCCTTACCCGCAGAAGAAAAAGACTACGACGCCTACAACGTCGCCCTGCACACCTGGTATGCGCGGGACAAGATGGCCACTACGCAGCGGGAGGTGGTGGAGATATTGCGGGGATTGGGACATGCTTATAGATTCATGGCAAACGCCCGATAATCAGCCGGATCTGCCCCATATGATTGGCCTGATGCTCCATCACGTGGTACCAGGCCCAATGGTTATTCATGCTGCTGCCTTTTACTTTGGAGGCGAACCACTTATCGTCCTGGGTTTTCAGTAGGCGGAGGGTTTCTGCGCGGACTTCGTCCCAGCGCTCCAGGTAGTAGGAAATGGGTTTACCCTGCAGCGCTTCCCGGCCGCGCTTGCCGAGGTCCATGGCCGCGCCCCACTCCTCTTGTTCCTCGCGGTTAAAACCGCGCCCTTCAAAGGTGTAAAGCTGATAGTATTTCTCCGTAGCCGCCAGGTGGAGGATCATGGCCCCGATGCGATTGGCATTATCGTCGAGTAAAAAGTCAGTGCCTTCCTGATCGAGGTTGACGACGCTGCGGGTCACACGCCCCTTCAGGTCATCAAGCATTTGTACAACGACACCAATGTGTGGCGAGTAACCTTTTTCGGTCTTGATTTGCTGGGCAGAGGCAGCTGTGGCGAAAAGCAGCAACAAGGGCAAAAGAAGGGATGGAAGGAAGGCTTTCATAGTGGAGGAATGGTTGGTGTGGTAAAAGTAGGGGTGCTAGCGTTAGAAGCCCGAGTAATCGCGAACGCTCGGCCAGGACTTGCAGGTCGCTAGCTCGCCGCCAGAAGGCTTGCAGGTCCCGCAATACTGCGGGACGCTTTGAGGTCCTTTGGTGGGATAAACCGATCCTCTAAACGTCCGGATTTGTTCTTACATCTTCCACTTCTGTCCGTTGATTCTCGTATACTTAAAGTCAGCGTGCCGGCCGAAGTCCGTTCCGGTGAAGTCGGAATCACCCGAAAATTTGGCATACTTAAAGTCGGCGCTGTCTTCGAAGGTAGTGCCGGCAAAGGTGACACCACGCTTAAAGTCAGTGTACTTGAAGTCGGCATCGTCGCCGAACACAACCTTACTGAAATCTACACCTTCGGGGAACTTGGTGTATTTAAAATCGGCGTTAGCGGAAAAGTCAGCGCTGGCAAACGTTACTTCCTCTTCAAAGTCGGTGTACTTAAAGTTTGCCGAGCCACGGAAGTTGGTGTTCGAAAAGTCAACCGGTGTTTCAAACTCGGTATACTTAAACAGGGCGTCTTCACTGAAGCGGGAATCAGCGAAGGTTACTTCGTCATAAAACCTGGAG
This sequence comes from Neolewinella agarilytica, assembly GCF_900110645.1. Taxonomy (GTDB): domain Bacteria; phylum Bacteroidota; class Bacteroidia; order Chitinophagales; family Saprospiraceae; genus Neolewinella; species Neolewinella agarilytica. The sequence goes on along the minus strand of NZ_FOFB01000006.1, from coordinate 63,469 downwards.
TACTTGAAGTGAGCGTCTTCGGTGAACTTACAGTCACGAAAGGTAACGGCATCGTGAAAATCGACGTTGTAGAGCGGTTTATTGTTTTTTCCGTTCCAGCCATCGCCTTCGCTGAGATAGCCCAACACCTTACCCTCGAAGGTGCAATTGACGAAAGAGAGCGTATTGCGAACGTGGCAGCGGTAGTTGACACGACTATTCCAGCCTTCTTTTTGTTCTTCTTCGCGGTCTGCGAGCTTCGTAAAGTCCAGGTCGCCGGTAACGGTAGCATTTTCCAACCGGACGTCTTTCCCTGCATCGAGCATAGCGATGATTTCCGATCCGGAGATGCGGCTTTGGGCGGTTAAAGACACGAAGGAAACCAACAGGAGGAGAAGGAATAAAGAGCGCATAGTGATGGATTTTTCTTTAATGGAAGATAATGTCTTAAAAGAACTAATAAAACAACTACAAAAAAGACGAGCCCCCCGACAGAAGGGTTGCACGCTCATTATCTTAGCTTCATGAAAATGCCGGTCGTCCTTATTCCTTTGCTCCTTTTACCCTTACTCTGCACCTGCGACCGCGCCCAGGAAAAAGCAGCAGCCACACCGGAGGCAATGAGCGCTCCTGACTCCCTGCTTCGGCACGTCGTCTTGTTTTCCTTTAAAACCGAGAGTGGCGCTGACTCCGTAGAAACGGCCTCCCGGGAATTGGCGGCGGCCATCCCCCTGGTGCACGGCTATGAATGGGGGGCGAACGTAAGCCACGAAGGCCTCGACCATGGCTTCACCCACAGCTTCCTGCTCACTTTCCTTTCAGAAGCGGATCGTGACGCCTACCTGGACGACCCGGCACAGGATAAGTTTCTGGAAGTGCTGCTCCCTGCGCTGGATAAAGTTACCGTAGTGGACTACTGGGCGCGGGACTAAAAACAGCGACCTATCTTCGCGGCTCAAATCCATTCTCCTCATGGCCCTGCCCAACGCCCGTAAAGACTTAATCCTTACCGGCGAATTACCGAAGGTGATGTGGCAACTCGCCCTCCCTGCCATTGCGGCCATGATCCTGTACGGGCTCAATGCCTTTATGGATACCGTCTTCGTGGGCCAACTCATGAATGAAACGGCCCTGGCGGGTATTTCACTGGCTTATCCCCTGGCGGGTTTAACGATGGGCTTCAGCTCACTGTCGGGCACCGGAGCGGCTAACCTGCTTAGCATTGCCATCGGTGAAGACGATGAAGATACCCAGGGAAAAATCATGGCTAATGCTAATCTGATTGCCCTCGCTTGCAGTCTTCTCTACGCCATCCCCGCCTATATTTTCGCGCCGGAACTGATTGGCTTAATGGGCGGCAGCGGGGAGATTCTGACCTACGGCGTAGATTACCTTCGGGTCGTTTTGCTAGCCGCTCCGCTTTGGGTCTATGGCCTTTCGCTCAACTTCATTATCCGGGGCGAAGGCAAAATGGGTACTGCCGCCCGCATGATGGCCTACGGGCTGGTGCTGAACCTGATCCTTACGCCCATCCTGATCGGATACCTCGGTTTTGGTATCACCGGGGCGGCCTGGGCCTCCAATGCCGGCATGCTGGTGTATTGCATCGCGGAGTTTCGGTATTACCATCGCGGCAAAGCAACCTTCGCCGCCAACATCAATTCGCTGCGATACGACAAGCGCGTATTCCGGCGAATTCTGGAACTGGGGTTTCCCGGTTTTATCCTCTCCGTAATGGGTCTGGTGCAGGCCATCGTAGTATTCAATGCCATCGTCGGCGTCAGCAATGATCTGGACAGTGACCTGGCTTTCTTCGCCGCCGCTAACCGCATCATGCTGCTGCTCATGACGCCGCTTTTTGGTTTGATGCGCGCGCTGCAACCCATCGCCGGTGTCAACTACGGCGCCCGGCAATATGGACGAACGAAGGATGCCTACTGGCTTTTCGTGCGCACCGGCTTCTACATCGTTTTCCCCTTTTGGATCATCATGAATCTCTTTCCGGAACAGAGCCTGCATCTGGTTTTGCCGGACGCTGATTTCTCCGCTCAGGAGATCACGTTTTTCCGCCTGTACATGTTCATGCTGCCCATCTTTCCACTGGTATTTAACGCCCTGACCTGGTTGCCAGCGATTGACCGTCCGAAATTCGCTACCTACATCGGCATGGCGCGGCAACTCTTCTTTTTTGTGCCGGTGATGATGATCTTACCGCGCTTCCTGGGCCTGTCCGGAGTATACTACGGCGCTACGGCGATTGACATTGTGGTCACCATCCTGCTCGTCATCATTGTGCGCAAAGCGATGCGGGAGCTGGGCGCGGACGCGGGTGCAGGGGGAGGTTAATGGAGCAATGCCCGCCGGACCCTCAAAGGGGTTGACTACTTCGCCTCCGGCTACGCGGCCAACACCTTCGAGGTCCTTGACCAGTGCTCAGGTTAGGTCCTCAAAGGTGCCCGGCACAAAGCCTAGCGGAGTTCCGGGTTCCTTTGAGGGTCCTGACCTTCCCGCTGAGCCGTTCGCTGGCTGGCTGGAATATTTTTTGAAAAAACCTCCCCCTCCGCTGTAACCATTCTCCCAAAGCCCGGTATTCCCTACCGAACCCCCATTCAATGCGTTCTGACGAAGACATCATGACGGCCGTGGCCAACGGTAAACTGGAAGTGCTCGCTGAGCTCTACCGGCGCTACCGGCAGCCACTCTATGGTTTCCTGCTGAAGCGGACCAATAAACCCGCTGCTGCAGAAGACCTGCTGCAAACGACCTTCGAACGGGTAATCAAGTACCGGGCTTCTTATAAGGGTAACTCCTTCAAGGGCTGGTTGTACACCATCGCCCGTAACGTGCTGCACGACCGGCAACGGCTGGACGGGCGGCTCCCCCTGAAGAATGGCCTGGACCTGGGGCAATTGCCCCACACTACGCCCTCCGCCGAAACCGACTGGGAAGACCGCGAAACCCGCGGTCAGTCACAACGAGCCCTGGCCGCTCTGCCAGCCAACTACCGCGAGGTCGTTGACCTGGCCTGGAAACGGGGCCTGAAGTACGCCGAGATTGCCGAAGTGCTCGGCATTACTGAAACCAACGTCAAGGTGCGCATGCACCGTGCCACCAAACAACTACAAATCAATTACGCCAAAATTAACCGATTATGAAACCGATTACCGAAACGGATCTGGTTGATTATCTGGGCGGAGAACTCTCCGCAGAAGAGGCTCACCGTGTTGAAGCAGCCGTGGCTGATGATTCGGCGCTGCGCGCCGAACTTGAAGAACTGCGCGAGCTGATGGCGGAGATTAAATCAGCCGAAGAGCCCACGCTCTCCGCTGCGGCGGACGCCCGCTTCGAGACGATGCTCGCTGCCGCCATGGAGCAGCAAGGTCAGGCGACAGAAATGACCACCGTACGCTCACTCCCGCCGCGCAAGCGCTACTTTCGTTTGCTGGCTGCCGCCGCGGCGATTCTGCTCATCTTCGCCGCTGGCTGGTACGTTGGCGGCGCCGAAGACCGGGCTACCGCCCGGCAGCTCGCCGCTACCCGAACCCTGATGCTCGACCTGATGAAGGACAGCCGCCCCAGTGCCCGCATTCAGGCGACAACCGTCTCTTTTGACCTGCCCGCAGCGGACCCGCAGACGATTGCCGACCTCGGCCACATGCTCCGCACTGACGAAAGTGCCAACGTACGGCTGGCCGCTCTCGATGCGCTCCGCCGCTTCCCGAATGAACCGGCCGTGCGGGAAATCTTACTCTCCGCCATGAACGAAAGCCCACCGGATGTTGTCCGCTTCGAGCTCATCGAAACACTCGTCCGCTTCAATGAAAAACGAGTTCTGCCCTATCTCCAGGACATGATCGATGCCGACTCTTTGCCCCGCCCCGTTCGGGACGCGGCGCAGATGGCGAGTTTTAAGTTGATCTGATCCGGGTGCCGGGTGCCGGGTGCCAGGTGCCAGGTGCCAGGTGCCAGGTGCCGGGTGCCGGGTGCCGGAAATACTTATTTAGTCAACATCTTTAAATTATACAATGTGAAATATCTATCCATCCTTCCCCTTTTGCTTTTCTCTCTCCTGCTATCCGCTCAGCCGGAGCATAAAGTAGCCGTTGACAATAAGATCATTGAATTCAGCGAACTGGATCGACTGATGATTGTCGGCTATGATGGTGACGAGCTAAAACTCACTCAGGAAAACGCCAACCGCAATGCAGATGAACGAGCGCAGGGTCTGCGTAAGATCAGCGCCAGTGGCAGAAGTGACAACACGGGCCTCGGGCTCTCCGCTAAGGGGCTTGACGACCGGGTACTCATCGAGCAAGTAGGTAAAGGTGAAGGCAAGATCATTGCTTATGTACCCAATAAATCTGTCGTCAAAGTCACTCAATCCACCTACCGTGGCGGTGATTTTAGTGCTTCCAACTTCGACGGCGAACTGGATGTAACCATGCACTACCACAAAGTAAAGCTGACCAACACCTACGGCCCGCTGTCCATTAACACTATTTACGGCAGCATCGAGGCGGCATTCTCTGACGGACCTCCGACACAGGACATTCGCCTGCATTCTACTTACCAGAACGTTGACCTGACCCTGCCCAATAATACCAAAGCAGATCTTCGGCTCAATACCAGCTACGGTAGCATGTACACGGACTTTGACATCGAGGTTAAAGCCAACGGGGACCAGGCAGACAATTCCAATAACGATAGCCATGGGGACGGACGTATGACGGGTCTGATTAATGGCGGTGGTAAACTTGTCTCTTTAACGGCGACTTACAGGAATATCTACTTGCGGAAATTGAAGTAAGCACATAGCGGGCGTAAATCGCTGCAATCGCCGGATCCAGGCTTTTTCACACACAACAATTCACATCAACCATGAAGACTTTCTTCCTCAGCCTCCTTCTGGCGGCCAGCCATTCTCTTGCCTTCGCTCAGGGCGGGGTGCAGACTATCCCACTCAACGGCACAAAAGCCTTTCACCTTTCGGCCGACATGAGCGGCGTCGTCATCAACATAGGGGGTAACGACGAAATTAAGGTTCACCACTTTTTAACCGTAGATGGCAAAGACCGGCCGGACTTGCGAGAGTTAAACATCGACCGTTCCGGCAGTATGCTTTCCCTGGAGGAACTCAAGCCTAACAATCAAACTCTGGAGAAAGAACGTGGTTACGGCAACCTGAACGTTCGGCATCGCCCAGGCCCCTATAAAGGGGAACAGCACGGTGGAACTCAGGTCGTTTCTTACCTGGAAGTAACGGTTCCGGCCGATGTGACGCTAACCGCCGAGAGCCTCTACGGCAGCATTGACGTCAAGGGAGTAAAAGATATGCCCAGGGCAAAATCCCGCTACGGGAGCATTACCATCGTATTTGCCCCGGATGCAAAGATTGCTTCGATTGATTACGAGAGCGATTACCAATCCATTGACCTGACCCTTCCTGGCAGCATTACGGCCAATGTTGACCTTGACACGAAGTACGGTAGTCTGTACACTGATTTTGACATTTCCATAAAAGCGAATACATCAAACGGACGCCGCCGACCGGAGCCTTTCTCTGACGGTCAGCTCAAAGGAACCATCAACGGTGGAGGCGAAAGAATATCGCTACACTCGGAATACAAGAACATCTATCTGCGAAAAATGAAATAGGGCCGGATTGAACCGTAATACTTTTCAGGTTTACCTGTAACAAACCGTCTCCCGCCAACGGCATCGCTGTAGAGACCTCCCCACACTATCACCATTCACTACAACCTACCCCATCATGCTTCGTTCCATTTTGATCACGCTTTTTCTTCTATCGGGGCTTTTTGCTCACGCCCAAAGCGACCAGCAGGAAATCGCTCTGGAAGGTGCCCTGGAGGTACTCATCCAGGCCTCCTTTAGTTCCGTTTCGGTAAGTACCGGCAGTATTGACAAAGTATCCCTCAACCACGTTTTGGAAGTTGACAATGAAGGTCGTGCAGACCTGCGCAAGCTCCGGCTAAAGCGGGAAAATGGCGTCCTGACCATCATTGAAGTACTTCCTACTGCAGCGGCTATGAATAAAGAGTTCCCCGACCACAAAGGAGGAATGCTAACCGGCGCCCGCGAAGGCGGCGCAGGGATTTTTAACGACGTAATGGTCAACTCTTTATTGGAGGTGGTTGTCCCCGAAGGCATCAAAGTCAGAGTAGAGACGATCTACGGCGGCATTGTGGCCACCAACGTGGCGGGCCTCGTCAGCGCCCGGGCTAGATACGGCAAAGTTGAAATCGCTTATACCGATGGAAATCAGGTGCCGGACCTCGATCTTTACAGCAATTATGGCGCCGTAGACGTAACCCTCCCTGCTACTGCCGGCGCTTCTCTTGACCTGCTGACCCGCTACGGAGAGTTGATGACTGACCTGGACATCAGCATTGATAAAAGTATGAGTGAAGCAAAGAACTTCTACGAACGGGTGATTGGTAGTCTTGGTACCGGAGGCTCGTTGCTGAAGTGTGAAGCACCTTATGGAGATGTTTATTTACGCCAGGGAAAGACAGATTAAGTTAATAAATGAACCTGTATACATTATTGACTCATCGCAGCCCGTAGTCATAGCCCAGCTTGAGCATATCCACGATCTCCGGAGTTATTTGCCCGGGGCCGCTGATCCGGATAGAATGCCGGAATTTGGTTTTACTGTTCATATTCGGTCCGGACTTATGAATCATCGGGCCGCTGAGAATACTGTCCGTGTAAAAACTTAGCTCCAGCAATTTACTCATAGGCCGGACGATGAGCCAGGCGCGTGTATTCGTAAAGACGACGGCTTTTGCGGCGGCGCCAACGTCATTGGGTTGCCAGTCCATCACCGCCAACAACACGTCATCAAAAGCCAGTTGGAGGTCGTCGGGCTTACCGGCGAAGAGGTCTTCCACGGTAAGGTCGTTACACATATGCGACTGATTAGTGATTCTGAAGGAGCGTTGGCATTTGGGGCAGGTCCACATGGGTAGTCAGGGAGTCAAAGAGTCAGAAAGTCAAGCAGTCTTCATGATGGGGTTTCATGGAGCTACTGCAATGGCGCCGGAGCGCGGGTGAAATGTATGGCTTTTCAGAGGCAATGTTATATGGCGGAAAGATTTCGCTGGGCAATAAATTGAATAAAACCAAAAGCCAACAGCCTTGAAAAACAGCTGACACGAAGCATTTCGGCGAGCTCAGTGCCCACGTGGTTACTGAGCTCGCCAAGTGTACAGTTGCAGGGGAAAGTCAGCATAAGCCGTGGAGTTGAGCTTTCCCAATCGGGGCATTTATCAGGTCTATATGCATCCTTTCTCCTAATGCTTCCGTCTCTCTTTTCAATTGCACGTTTTTTAAACCAACCAAAACACCAGCATGAAACAGTTCCTTTTTCTCTTCCTCGCCCTTGGCCTCTTCCTCACCACCGGCTGCGACAAGGACCAACTCGAAGGTTCCGGTAATATCATCAGCGACGACCGCTCGGGGGATTCCTTCTCCGCCATCGACGTTAGCGATGCGCTTGACGTCACCATCAACCAGGGCAGCGAGCACCGCGTCATCGTTCGGGGAGATGACAATCTCATCACCCGAATCATTACTTCCGTTTCGAATGGAGTGTTTACCGCCCGCCTGCAAAGTGGCAGCTACCGGAATGTCGACTTCAGCATTGAGGTGACGGTACCTACGCTGGAGCGCATCAACTTCAATGATGCCGTCAACGGCGATCTGATAAACTTTACGGCCAGCGAAACGCTGACGGTCGAGCTCAACGATGCTTCCAGGCTCGACATGAGCGGCTCCGCCCCCAGTCTGATCCTGGACATTAATGATGCCAGCAATCTGGATGCCTTTTCCTTCACTACCGAGGCATGCACCGCCGACGTAAATGATGCCAGCAGTGTCCGGCTAACCGTCAATGACCGCCTGGAAGGCAGGGTGAGTGATGCCTCCAGTTTCCGCTTCCGCGGCAATCCTGCGCTGGACATTAGCACCTCGGGGGCCAGTCGGGTGATTGATGCGAATTAGAGCCTTACTTAAAAGACCTTTATTGCTTCCTGCGGCTTCGCCTGAAAATCATCAGCTTGGTCGCAGGATTTTTCATTGAAGCTCCCCCTAAAACGAACTCAACTGATCATCCTTAGCAGTAGCTTTTTCGGTCATATGATCGGTTGAAAATGATTATAAATAAAGTCGCGTATTACTCATCTAAGCGGGAACTTCAATCCGGATTCCGCATATTTTTTCAACATAGTCAATAATATCACGGTCTCGGCTTTTTAGGTGATGAAGAAGATACCACACATCGTTCCATTCTGTAGGACCAGGTAATCGATGTCCCACGATTCCACTAACTGGCAAAGAATCAAAATTTGCCTTGCGGAAATTGTTCTTATGCACACCAACGGCATCATACCCTTGGGCTTCTAAAGCATTGTTCCGATAACCACGAGCGACTTCTCGGGCTATCTCATTTTGCAACAAAACATCATTCCCTGTTTCATTAGGCAAAACGGTAATATCTCCAAGAAAAGGCTTACCGAGCTTAATATTTTTCAGAGCAGGGGCCAAAAAGTGAGCCAAATTCGTTTTCTGTACAATATGCTCAACTCCTATTTCCACTAGATCATCAAAGAGAAGTTGATCGTTTTCCCCTGTAACCGCTATAATTTTCACCTGACTACTCCAATTAGAAGATAGTAAGTACCTCGCGATTTTTACACCGAGCCTCCTACGCATCGAGTCATCCCCAAAGCGAATGTCTAGCACTATTATGATTGGTCCATCGTCAAACAGACCAGACTCATTAGCGAGATAGCGGACCAACTCTCCCCCCTCGACGTTTCCACCGGCGGCGGGGTTCGTTATTTTTTGAACTACCGTAAACTCCGGTGCCCGCAATTGAATGTTTTCTTCCAGCGCTTTTAGGTAGTGATGATCGTCATCAACAAAAATAATTTTCTTCATTCTTTTAAGCAATTGGCATTGTTATAGCGATGGTGGTTCCTTCGCCTATTATTGATTTTTCTACCGATACAGAGCCGCCTACCCTTACCATATAAGCACGAATAATTTTGGCTCCGAATCCAACCTGTGTATTCGTTTCTTCGAAAATAGTATCATGAACAGCAGCAGTCATTCCCTTTCCAGTATCTTCCACTCGAATTATAGCTTCGCGACCTGAACGTTCAAGAGTTATTGTTATGCGTCGATCCCTAGTTGTCTCATTGAAAGCGCGTACCGAATTCGTCAGCAAGTTTCGTAATACCGCTTCCAGACTACGAGAGCCTGTCTGTATGATGATCTCTTCGTGAATATTGAGGTAAACTTCTACTCCATGAGCGATAAAAGTAGAATTTAACAGTTGGACGACCCTGGTAATTATGTTTCCTAGAGCCACTTTCTCAACTTTATCCAAAATATCACCAGCTTCATGTTTTCCCCAACTGTAAATGGCAAGGGCATAATTTTGACTAGCAATAATGTGATCTTGTATTTCGTAGAGCTTACGCTCCGTTTCCTCTGGCCTAAGATTACCCTTAGCTGCTTCCATGAGAGCAGAATCAATTACAAGCTGAGGACCAAGTAAAGAGGAAATAAAATCATGCGCTACTGCACGGTAAGTTTCAACTACCTGGGTAACATCCGTTGAAACCAGAACGATTCTTGTTTCTTCATCAATTGAATACTTCGTCAAGGTAACCGAGCTTGAGATTAATTCTCCATCTTTAAGGCCCTGATTCCTGTAACTGGCAAAATTCTCCCTCTTGCATTCATCAAACTTTTCTTTTATAAAGGGGTAGCTGCTTATATCTACTAATTTCCTACCATCATACATATCTCCGTACAACTCTTTCCAGCGCTTATTGGTACTTCTGACCGTACTATCCTCCTCCAACAAGGCTACCCCTGCCAGAGTGGAAGACATCGCTACTTTGTATTCTTGTAAATCTTGTTGCTTGCCAAGGTATTGTCGAAATAGCAAATACAAGAGCATCAAACTCAAAAGACAAACGACACTTACAACTAATGAAGAATTTTTTATTCTAACATAAAGCTTATTTTTAATCGATTCAAAGTACTCATCTTTGACAACTACTCCATAAATCCAGCCAAGTTCATCATCCAGACGATAAACACCAAATCGCATGTTCGTTGTGTCCCGCTCAGAATCGCGTAGTATGTAATTCGCACCTACCGTTTCACCGCGATTAGCTTCTACTGCCTTTTTAATGCGTTCAAAGGCCTGCTGCTGTCGCTCTCCTCCAACACCCAAATTAGTACTATCATTGAGCGCGGGGTCGGGGCTGGCGAGCATTGTGCCATCCAAACTATCCACGAAAAACAGCTTTCCTTCTAGACCGATTCTTGATGCCGCAGCGACCTTGCGTAGCTCTGTTAATCGCTTTTCTTGAAAGATCTCCTGAAGAGTATTCTTCATTGCCGTCTCCGTGTTAGCCTTGAAGTATTCGCCTCGCCCCGCGGTAGTTGTCAGACCATTAATCTGCCGATTAATATTCCAGATATTGAAAGCTAGCCCCATAATGAGTAGTATCATTATCCAAATCACGTTAATCAGGAATTCTCTCTTCCAGAGAAGTGCCATGGCAGTTAATTTTCACCAAAGATGAGAAAGGATTAGGTGTCAAATACACAAAAGATAAAACCCCGACTTAACAATGGTTAAGTCGGGGGGGGGGGTACAGAACATTTGGGCTCCGAGATTTATCTTCCCAACAGATAGTAGCTAAGTAGGGTAATACGATCTTCATCCGTAGGGTGAGAAAGAGATACAGATTGATAATCACTTGGTTCAGACTGAAAAGCAATGAACTTTGCAGCATCAATGATTTCCCAAGGCTGATAACCTGCCTTTAGTAGTAAGTTAGCCGAACCCTGATCACAAGCGATTTCCAGCAACTGGCTATCGTTCATTTTAGCCAATAGTTGAAGTTCTTCTGGATAACGAGCGGCATTGACAAGCGTCTCCGGTTCCACATGATAAGCGTGAGAAATTTCGTGCCCAATCATATACGCCAGTGAAGATTCTCGTTGCTCCAAGCGATACCAGGCCTCAAGGCCGATCCAAATTTTCCGACGAAGAGGACAGGTCATAGCATTGATAAGCGTACTTCCGTCCCGGGTAGTGATTGGAACTGCAATAAAGTCCCCCAGGCCCGTTCCGGCAAACTTGCTTAACTCGTCTGTGATAGCCTGTAGCTGGCGGCGACATGTGTGATTTACCTCCTCGTATTCGGAAGGAAGGCTGCAGTATATTTCGTCATCGTTCGCTAGTATCGGTTGGAAACACTCCTGAGCACAAACTCCTGAAACTACTACAAGAAAGAAGTAAACGCTAATAGTAAAAAATGTCTTTAAAATCATCACCTTGTATTTTGATTAATACAAAGGTGCAGCCGGAGAGCCCTCTACCGTCTGACCATGATTTAGCAAGCGGTTGCTATTCGTTTAACCCCTTATTAATAATAATAATTAACTGAACACTTAATAAGAAGATGTTTTTTACCTTTTCTTATACTAATGCATTTACACAACTATCTTCCCCAAAACCGAAGCTACCACCATCACTTTTTCGAGCAATTACTCTTCCTCCACCCTCACCGTCTCACCACCTTCATCACCCGGCTCCCACCATCCACCGTACGAACTTCCGCCAGTAAAGGCCCTCGCTTCAAGCCAGTAACGGACACTTCCAACAGCCGCATACCGTGGCCTTCTTCTTGCCGTAGTAACTGCCCGCCAGCGTTAAAGACCCGGACGGACTCGATGCGCTCCCCTAAAGCATCCACCACAAAAAAGTCCGTCGTCGGGTTGGGGTACAGCAAGAGGTCTACAGCAACATCCGGCTCTCCGGCGCTGGTCGTGCAGGCGCCGCAGTCCATCGTCCCGCAGTCAATACCTGTTTCTTCGCCGTTCCGGATCAGATCCCGGCAAGACCAGCCCGTGCGGATGACCGAAGCTTCCGCCTCCAGATCAGCCTCAGCGGCCAACTGTTCGGCAGTTAGCGTTCCGGCCAACAGATTATTCACCTCAAAGGAATCCACCAGCAGGTCATACATTTCCTCCCGGCCATCCTCAAAACGGAGGAGCTTATACTGCGCATTGCGGATGGCCCAGCCAGAACCACCGTTGGTATTTTCGACCTCGACGTAATTGTAGGCCCTGCTTTCTGCTTCCTCATGGTTGGCGCCTAAGAGAGGGTAAAAGCTCAGGCTGTTAAACCGCCCGCCCGGCAGCTCCGCGCCGGCAGCCTCCAGGATGGTGGCGTGCAGGTCAGTAACGTGCACCAGGGCATCTTCCCGCTCTCCGGCGCGCTCCACTCCCTTACCCGCAACGATGAGAGGGACCCGAACGCCGCCTTGATAGACGGAGCCTTTACCGTGGCCCGTAGGATAATCCTGCATTACGTTTCCGGGCGTACCGTTGTCTCCGACGAAGATGACCAGTGTATTCTCCCGCACTTCAGGTGTGAGCCCGGCCAGCAGGCGGCCGGTTTCGTAGTCCAGGGCTTCCACCATTGCCACGTATTGGCGGATGTTATTCGTAGGGTTCCCCACCGAATAGGTGCCGGCAGGCGGCACGTGGTAAGGGCTGTGAGGTGCGGCGTGCGCCAGCCAGAGAAACCAGGGGCTCGACTGTTCAGCGATCCATTCACCTGCCGCATTAGACAGTGCAGTAGTAACATACTCCGTTGATGGCACGGACATCCCATCCTGAATTCGTGCCCAGTTGTAGTAGTCTGCCGGGGCCCCGCTCAGGTATCCGTCGTAAGTATCCGGCCCAAAAGTTAGTGGTACGTTATTACTGGCACGCCTGGACAAATGCCACTTCCCAATGAGTGCATCAGCATAGGCATTCCCCGTTCGGGCGGTTAATTCATCGAAAACGGACTCGTCCGTATCTACCAGATTTCCCGGCACCCCGAGCACACCGTTTTTAACCCCGTACTTTCCGGTCATAATCGCCGCTCGCGTAGGCGAGCAAACGGGAGAAGCCGCAGCATTGGTGAACGTTACACCAGCAGCTCTCAGGCTATCCAAAGTTGGTGTAATGGCCATCAGATTTCCGTCGTGGTATCCGTTCAGACGATCAACACCAAGGTCATCAGCGATGATGAGGAGGATATTCGGGGGCTCCTGGGCTCTTGCACCGGCAAAAGAGAAAAAAGCAAGTAATAAGAGGCCGGTAAATTTCATACGTGGTTTGGTTTATTTTTTCACCCGGGATGGTTTCACCGAAGCTGACTTCATTGCACCTGCGGTAGCGCCGGAAAAACAGTAATAGTAGTATCACATGCCGTAGCGACGATCATACTATTCTACGATGACCTTGCGCGTCACCTCACCTCTCTGGCCCAAAATACGTACAAAATAGACACCCCGGTAAAGTGTTTGCGTATCAAAGTAGGCGATCGTTTGTCCGGACCGAATACTTTTTTCTTCCACCAGTTTTCCATCACTGCTGACCAATTGCACGGTATAATCTGTTTCGGCCAGGCCGAGCAATTGCACTGCTATCAGGTCCGCTGCCGGATTGGGAAAAACGCTGATGTTGGCGCCTTCAGCAAAACCGGCAACGGAGGTGGTTCCCTCATAAACTGTTGCTCCGGCAGGCACCGTTGCTCCGCTACGGTTTTCACTCACCCCGGCAAAAGTGGGCCCCACGGCATAAGGGTAGGCGGAGGTCCAGTCTTCGTTTACCGTCGCAAAGTATGCATAGGTTCCTTCCGGATATTCCGGTGTGACGCAAAAGCGGCCATTGTGCTCATCGAGCACATCCTCATCATCAGAGGCAATGAATTCATAGTCTTCCCGGAAATAGCCGAGGAAATAGGTATCACTGACCGCCGGCCCGTCATCCACATCGGTGCCATCGGCATGCTCGGTCCGCTCGGTGATATCGCGCAGGCGGTAGCCGGATTTAATGCGGGTGATCTTGCCCGTTCCGTCTGCATTTTTGAAGCCATAAGCCCCGTAGATCGGGAAGCCATCGTAGGCGAAGCCGATCAAGGGGGCGTGCTTCGTGCTGTCGATAGCATAGAGGCCTTCGGCGTCGTAGAGGTTGCAAACCTCGGAGGTGACGTTCAGGTCCAGCTTGAAGGCCGAAGGGTTCTGATGGTGATGATAATTACCGTTAGCCGGGTGCCCTTTGGCACAGTCGAAGCCTTCGCGTTCGGCGGGAACGGCGTCCCGGTTCCAGGCCTGGCTCGCACGCGGGCCACCCGGGCATGTGGCGTTACCGGGGCCGCCGCACAGTGCATTTGTCTGTGGGTTCCAGGCTACTCCGTCGCGGTAATCAAACAGAGCCACACCATTAATAAAAATCCCAATATTGCCACCGGTGGTCGTAATTGGTTCTCCTTCGTTTAGTACCGGGACGAGTGGGATTTTATAGACGCCATTCTGGTTGGCGGCCTGAGAAGGGTTACGGTCCTGAAAAGGGCCGGTAGGATAAGCAGGAACGCCCGTTGCCGTAACGTATACGAAGTCATCGTCGTAGGCTACCTGCTGGCAGTTGACCAGGATATTATTCTCAATAAGGTCGGAATTACCCGCCACGTAGTAGGTCCCCGTTTCCGTATTGTTCTGCAGCCAACTCGTAATGGCGGGCGAGAGTTGGGCGCGGACGCTGGTGCAGAGTAAGGAAGTAAAGAGCAAAGTGAAAAGGAGGGTGGAATATCTTAGCATGTAAGTGTGTGTTTTTTTTGATAGGACTGCTTCTTTAGGAAAAACCTTCGGAAAGGTCGCTACCCACCCGGCGGACGAACTAGTGAGGGAAGCCATGATTACGGTTAAAGACAAAGTCCCGATCATCAAGTGTCAACAAGAAGGCGACTATGTCTGATTGCTCGTTGGCAGATATCGGCATGGGTCTGACGTCCCGGCTGGCGTAATGTTTAAGCACCTGCCGAAGTTTTCGGAACCGGCCGTCGTGCATATACGGATGGGTGTAGCTCAGGTTGCGCAGGCTTGGAATTTTGAACAGCAGGCTGTCTTCCGGCAGAGCCGTGATCATCATGCGCCCGAAGTCATTCAGCGTCGTATCCACCCGCAAGCCATTACGGGCAAAGCCGCCGGTTGTGAACAAGGGCTCAAAGTGGCAATCATTACAGTAGGTCTGAAATAGCTGGTAGCCCTTTTGCTCCTGCACCGAAAAAGTATCCTTTCCCGCCTGCACCCGATCGTATTTGGCCCCGGCAGAAACGAGGGTAAGCTGAAACTGCGCCAGTGCTTTGAGCACCCGCTCTCCGGTTACGAGACTGTCCCCAAAGGACTCTGAGAAGGCTTGCCGGTATTGCGCGTGCTCACTAAGCCGGCGGACGATATCGCCGATGCTACTTCCCATTTCAGCGGGATGACTGATGGGCGCCAACGGCTGAAGTTCAATACTGTGGTGAGCGCCGTCGTGGTGAAAAGACGTAGACCAGGCCAGATTGAAGAGGGCGGGCGCATTACGTGTACCGATCTGATCATTTATCCCGTGGCTCAGGTCGTGGTCCGTGTGGGCAAAAGCATTATAAGGGGAATGGCAACTTGCGCAGGAGATCGTCCCGTCAGCGGAAAGAATCTCATCGTAGAAAAGTCGACGGCCAAGCTGAACTTTTGCCGAATCGAGAGGATGCGCCCTGAAGTCGTAGGCCGTAGTTGGAAAGTGATCCGGATACGCAATGCCAGGGGGAGACGACAGCGTAAAGGCCAGTCCACTCATCATTACCACCACCAGCAAGATCACTCCCTGCCTCATACAGTTATGCTGCTAAACAAATATTTCAGTCCGCCAAAAGTAAGGGCCGTTGCCAGTACCGTAACCGTAAGCAAAGAGAATATGACCACCCCCGTAGAAACGTCCTCCGGCTGATTCAGTTGATACCCGGACTCCTCTGGCTCAAGGCTAATGGCATAAACACTGTTCTCCGTTAGTGGCAAGCGTTCGTTTTCATCAGCCTGCTTCAGGAAGAGAACAGCAGCAATACTAACAAAAACGATAATGAGCAGGAAGAGCGGTTTCATGGGTGGAATTTTTCATGGTGAATGGCGGCTTATTCAGCGTAAGCGCCGCTCAGGCAGTTGATAAAATTATTAGCTCCGGCTTTATCCACGTGGTAGTGGTAGCCCCGGACTTCATCGTAGTGGCCCCGGCAATCGTCCAGGTCAGTAGCTTCTTTCCCGTTGGCGTCCAGCCTTTCGTAAATTCCGTGGCCATCCATGGCGTATCCGATCATGGCGGCATGACCATCGGCCTGGGGAATTTTAGTAGACACGCCCGTTGCTGCGTGGTAGTGGTAACCGGCGTGCAGGTTAATATGCCCACCTGCGTCATCAAAAGGAGCCAGCGTGTAAGCTCCAAGAATGGCATCGGTTGGCGCCGGGCCGTCGAAGCGAATACCGTTAAAGGCCACTCCCCGCACCATCATGCCGCCGCCCGGACGCCCACCAGCGCCGTCTGCCGGACGTTCCCGTGGTGGACCATCGGGTCGGCCGCCAGGGCCGCCAGGGCCGCCACCCGGACGACCGCCGCCGCCAAAGGCCTGGGTGGTTCCCGTCCGTACCGGTGTTACCGGGATCAGGTATTCCTGGGTTACATCCGACAAATAGGATGGCAGACACTCCACGCAAAAATTCTTGTACTCAGCACCAACGTTAGGGTTAGCGGCGTTGGCACAGTCTTCTTTAGTTTTCGTCCTGAAGATATCACCATTGGCGTCGTACATCTGCCAGGTATCATCATCATAGAAAGCAGCCAGATTTTCGATGAAAGCACCGTCCACATCGTAAATCTCCCCTCCTTCAATCCAGACACCGCCGGCATCGGCACCATCACTGATATTGGTCGGGCACCAGGGGCCCATCTGATGATCCGATGGAGACGAGGAAGAGACTATTTTATAACAGGTCGTTTTTGTTCCGTCGGAGAGTGTGCAGGCAACGGTAGAGACCGCTTCTGCTAAACTGGGCTCCAGAAAAAGTTTGGGATCTACGTCTATGACGACCTGATCAACCGTGACGGAATCCCCTTCTGCTTTTTGCTTACCCGAAGGATTTTGCGCACAAGAGACCAGTAAAAGGAGAGATAAAGAGTAGTATATGTGTTTCACCAGCGTGGTGTTTTTGATGTGTAGAATACTCTTTTGACACCTATTGGCTAAAAATCCTTTGCGCGCAGATAAAAAGCCTGTGGTCCGACTAAAAAAGAGCAAGCAACATCATTCCACCCGAAACATCCTCGTTAGCCGGTCGGCCACTTTCATTGAAAGTTCGCCCGGGCTCATAACCTGATATTGCTGGCTAAGGTCAGTGGCTGCGAAGAAACTATCCAGATCGATGATGATGGAAATGCTTCTGGCGGGCTTGATGGCAAGGGTCACCCGTCGTTCTGAATTAAACGGTGCCTGAAAGCCCCCGACGTGGAACTGGAAGCGCTGCTTCCGCGCCGGGCAATCCGGCGAGGTCCCCTCCAGTTTAAAGTTGATGTAGCCGCTACGCCAGGTCCAGTACATTCCGTTCGTAGGGTCGAGGTCTCCGCCGAAGACGCCGCTGGCGGCTGTCAGGCTATCAACACCGAGGGTGAAGCGTAGCCCATCGTAACGAAGCCCCGGCGGCAAGGTAAGTGGCAGTTGCAGGGAAGCCACCTGCGCCGCATCGATCAGGTGATGATGATCTTCTTCAGCGAAGACGACCTCTTCGCCTTCTAACAATTGTAATTCGGAGAGGTAAAAACGCAGCACCTCAACTTCCCTTGCACCTGCGCTGGCGCCGCCTTCTTCTTCAAGCTCTAAAGCCACTCCATTCAGCAGTGGCCGAAAGTCGATCCGCAAGCTATCCGTCCGCTGCCCAAACAGTAGTGACGGGAGAAAGCACAGCCATAAAAGACCTCGATACATCCAGATTTATTTAGCGGAGAGTAAGGTACGAACGTCCAGAATCAATTGATTGACGGAGGCTTTGTTCAGGCCATTGTAAATGCCCCTGATGTGTCGGTTCTGATCAATCAGCACGAAGTTTTCCGTGTGCAAAAAATCGTCCTTTTCTTTCTGCTGCCCCAGGTCTTCTTCTACAAAATAGTCCTTTCGTCCCAGACGGTAGATTTGGTCGCGATCCCCCGTCAGCAACCACCATTTGTCCGCCTTCACCCCCTTGGCTTCGGCATATTCCATCAATACGGACACCGAATCATACTTTGGGGTAACGGAATGGGACAATAACATTACTTCCGGGTTAAAGCGGAAAGAATCCTGCAAAACGGCCATGTTCGTGGTCATCTTAGGGCAAATACCGGGGCAGGCCGTGAAAAAGAAGTCCGCTATATAAACCTTCCCCGTCAGGTTTTTCTCCGTAATACTATCCCCCAGTTGATTAAGCAGGCTGAACGGGCTTATCTGGTGGAACTCGTCCAAAGAAAGGTCCCCGGCATCCAGCCAGTGTGGCGTGAAGGACGCGTCCGCATAATAGGGAAGGTCATAGCCTGCTGGCTCATCAGGCGAACAGCCCGCCAGACAAACGCAACAGAAACTAAAAAGAAGGAACTTATTCCACATAAACAAGGTCTTCGTTTTCCAGGCTGAAACACAGGTTAGCCCTTTTCAAGCCAAAAATGCGCCCGTCGCGGGCCTCATAGTTGTTGTATAATTTGCCGTTCTCCCGCCAGGATTGCTGGAGTCCTTCCTCCTGGCCATTCACCAGTTGCATCGCTTTAAATTTAGCCCCGCTTTTATACCATTGTTCCTGCAGGCCATTCGCAATGCCTTTTTCCATTCGGTTATGCGTCCGCAGGTTACCGTTTTTCCACCAACTTCTGGTTTCTCCGTGCTGGCGGCCAGCAAGGTATTGCGATTCAAAACTCAGGGAACCATCCGCAAACCACTTACGGTAATACCCTTCTCTTTTACCCTTAACATAATCAATAGCCACGGCAGGGGTTCCGTCTGCATATTCTTCCACCGCCATACCCGAGAAAGGCTCTCCCTTATATAAAGTGATTCCTTCAGTGGGTGCATGAGTAAGCAGCTCTTTACGGATTACAGCCGTACTGACTGGCGCAGGGTGGCAGCCTGTCATTAACAGGGAAAGCGCCAGCAGCGGATATAAAGCGTTCATTTGAAGGATACGGCAAAAGCTTGTCATTGATTTAATTAATCGCATTAGGCGTTCCCTGATAATCCCCCGGAAAGAGAATGTAGTAAGCCCCCAGGAAAAGATCATTTTGGATGTGGTAGTGGTACTCTGACTCGGTCGTGTGCTGCGTAGTGGAGCTGTGTCCGCCAGATGCGTCCAGATCAGTGGGGTAAGTCCCGGTAGCACTACACTTACGGCCGTAGAGGAAAAAACCGTCGGCAATGATCCCGATGAGTTTATCATCGTCTTCGGACCACGCTTTGGTTTCCAAATGATAGTGGTAGCTCTGCGGGCCGGTGTGTGCGGCGGTATAATCCAGCGAAACAACGGCATTATCAAGTGGTACGTTGGGGCCTTCCTCATCGTTATAAATCATGGCACCACTAACGGCAATGCCGATGGCACCAAGCCCGGTAGCAGAAGACGCTGAGGCTAACTCCGGACTGGCCGGAACGGTTAGCGAATAGGAACCGTTGAAATCGTCAATATTCCCCGGAGCCATATCCTCAAAAGAGGTTAATGTTGGCGCTACGAATAAGGGATGGTTGGAGGCAGCAGCTTCTGTTGCCAGCGTATTCCCCATGGGGTCAACCGCAGATCGTTCCGTCGTATTGGACCAGTAGGGAGAAGTGTGGTTGGGCAGGCCGTTGGACTCAATGTTCACCTCGTTTCCGCTGAGGGTAATGCTTACATTATCCGTATCGAATTCAGCAAATGCTGCGTGTAGTTCTGCAGGATCAGTATCCATGCCGGTGCCATTATCATCATCGTCCTGGCAGGAGCCCAGGATAAACAAACAGAGGGGAAGAAGGAGGAGAAAAAATTTATTCATTGATAGCTTTTTTTCCTTAGACGATGCTCTTCTATCTATCCTTCGGTGGACGTGGCCTTTCTTCATTTTCCATCAAAAGAATCCGCTGCAGAGCAGCTTCAACAAAGCTTGGAAAAGCAGCCTGCTGTTCTGGCCGGAGCATTTTTTTAATATCAAGGAAATGTTCGTAAGTACTATTAATTTTTTCTCGCTCCAATGTACCGATGCCCGGAGGCAGTGGCCCTGGATTAGCCGCCTCATCGGTCGTCAATTGCAAAAAATATTCCTGCAGCAGTTCTGCCTGCTGGTCATTAGCCGCTCTGATTTGTGCCTTATGTGCCTTCGCCAAATCAAGAAATTTTTCGTCTTGAGCGGCATCGAATCCAAAGTGCTCCATTACCCGTAGCGGGCGGCCATTTCCACCCGGCTTTGGAGCAAAAATGATAAATGCCAGTAAGACTACATTAAGCAAAAGCAGGCCGATCGTGGCAATTTGGTAGACTTTCAGCTTATTCATCATTCGTAATATTGATAATTAGACACCAGCTCGGTTGCGGCATATCCATCTCCCATTGACAGGGCATTATTGCCACTCGAAAAATTGACCAGGGCATAAACATTAACCCCCAGCACTAAAACTGCGGCCGCGGCAATCATTCGCCATTGCGGCATGGAAATTATCGAAGCATCCACCTGAGCGATCCGGTCTTCAATCCGACTCAGAAGACCCGGCGGAGGGCTGGCTCGTCTGAGCCCCTTCAGGTGCTCCATGGCGTAATCTAATTCATCGTGTCCGTCTGTATTCATCTTTTACTGTTTACTTTTCCCGAGATGGGGATGATCATTTTTCAACTTGTCTTTCAAGCCTTTTTTGGCTCGCATCAGTAACGACTCTACGGCCTTAAGGGAAAGGCCCATAATGTCAGCAACCTGCTGCCGGGGTAATTCTTCAACGTAACTGAGCACAAAAGCCGTTTTCTGCCGGGGCGCTAAGCTGTAGATCGCCGAAAAAATGGTCTGGTTCGTTTCTGCATCCTCTATCTTAGCACTTGGGTGGCTAAAATCTGGTGGATCATGGTGCGATGGTGCACCACTGAGAAAACGGTACCGATCCCGTTTCTTGATCGCCGTGAGGGACGTATTTACGGTTATCCGGTATATCCAGGTAGTTACCTGGCTTTCCGACTTGAAGCCGGCGGCCGAGCGCCAGATTTTCGTAAAGACATCCTGCGTAACCTCCTCAGCATCCGCTTCCCGTTGGAGGTAGCTGAGAGCGGTGTTGTATACCCGGTCAGCATGCCGGCCATAGAGATCGCGCAGGGCTTCTCCATTGCGGTTGGCAATGGCAGCGAGCAGCTCATGATCGGTAGTTTGCGGCATCAATGTTTCTTAATCGGTGGTTTGACCTTCGTTAAGGTACAATCCTTCGGTATAAAGCAAGAAAAGTAGTGGCTGAGCGGATTATTAAAAAAGCAGGTTACGCTCTCAGTAATACTCCTGCCCGGTTCGTATATCCCGAAGCACTCCAGCAAGCTAAGCAGGGGGCGCAGACGCAGGTGCCGAGGAAGCCTGGAAAGCAAGCTCAATCGCCCCGTGGAAAGCCCTTTTTCAACATTGCAAATATTAATCATTCCTCATTTGTACATTTTTGGATCGTTGCGTGTTAATTGCAACCGTCCATTACGGCCCCTTTAAATTTCCTTACTCCCAAGTCCGAACGGATTGGGTTCAATAGCGCTTACCTACTATGGAATTCAGCATCCTCTCTACTGCCCTGTTACTCTTTTTCATTCTTGATCCTTTGGGTAATATCCCTCTGGTACTTACGCTCTTAAAGGATATGGACAAAGGACGCCGCCAACGCGTCGTGATCCGTGAATGTTTGATCGGTCTTGTCATTCTGGTTGCCTTTCTTTTCGGTGGAGACACTTTTTTGAGTGTTTTTCACCTTGAGACGGAAGCAGTCCGTATCGCTGGCGGGCTAATCTTCCTGCTCATAGGCCTGAAGATGGTTTTCCCCTCTGCTGACGCGCCCTTATTCCCCGCTGATCAGGAACCGCTCGTCGTGCCCATCGCACTGCCTATGATCGCCGGCCCTTCCGCCCTGGCAACCCTGCTCGTGCTTTCGCATAACAACCCCAATAATCAGTATGGCCTCCTCGCCGCCCTTTTGCTGGCCTGGGGTGTCTCAACAATCATCCTTTTCTCCGCCCCTCTCCTCTACCGGGTCCTACGCAAAAAGGGCCTCATTGCCCTGGAGCGCCTGATGGGGATGCTGCTACTGATCCTTTCTGTACAAATGTTTATTGACGGAGTTCGGGGAGTGCTGGGCTAACGGGCAGTACCTCACACCACTCCTGTTTAAGTTTCTTTCCCTTAGCTTAGCTTCTCTCATTTAACTAGTGATCATCTATGCTCAAGCACCTAATCTTTCCGGGACTTCTGTTTCTAAGCGGTTGCCACGTTCCCCGTTTCTTCACCCGGAACTTCGCCAACATCACCGACCATAAAATTTTTCCCTACACCGAGGTAAATACCGGCGATAACATCTATCAATTCCCCTACAGCGAGCGCGAACCGCTCGCCAACATGACCCTGACCGAAAAAGGAGAAAAACTGCCGCTTACCGAATGGCTGGACGAGAAGACCTCTACTACCGCCTTTCTGGTAATACAGCACGACAGCATCCTCTATGAGCAATACTTTGACGGCTACACGCCCGACAAGATCTCCACCATCTTTTCCGTCTCAAAATCCATCACGTCTTTGCTAACGGGCATCGCCGTCGATGAAGGCAAGATCGAAGACATCAATGACCCCGTCACCAAATACATTCCCGAACTACTGGAGGGGGACCCGCGCTTTCAGCGGCTGACGATCCGCCACCTCCTCGACATGCGATCGGGGCTCGATTACAAAGAGTCTTACAGCAACCCCTTCGCCGACATGGCGAAACTCTACTACGGTACGAACCAGCTTCGGCAGCTCAGCAAGCTCGGCTTCAGCCACGAGCCCGGCACCTACCACCGGTACCAGTCCGGCACCACCGCCCTGCTCGGCATCGTCGTGGAACGCGCCACCGGCACGGAGCTGGGTAAATACCTGGAGGCCAAAGTCTGGCAGCCCATGGGCATGGAATTCCCCGCTACCTGGAGCCTGGACGATAAGCGCCATCGCTCCGCCAAGAGCTACTCCGGCCTCAACACCACCGCTCGTGACCTGGCCAAAATTGGCGCACTCTACGCCAACAACGGCCGCTGGCGCGGCCGGCAGATCGTCTCTCCCGAATGGGTAAAAGCTTCCATCACCCCCGATATGGGCAACGACGCCTACCAATATCAATGGTACAGCGTAACGGAAACACATAAAGGAGACGACGGCAAAACGATGTACTTCCCGGATTCACTGGCTGCCGCCGCTGCAAACGCGGAGATGGACAACGACAATTCCTTTATCCTGGCCTCCAACAGATACCCCGGTAAATGGTACCTCGAGTCCACCAACGGAGCCTTTTACGCTCAGGGAATCCTTAACCAGTTCATCTACGTTGACCCCGCAAAGGAGCTTGTCATCGTCCGCCAGGGGCGGAAGTGGGATAATGGGTATTTATGGTTGTTTGAGGTGATACGGGAGAAGATGGAGTGAGGCGCAAGTTCTCCGGCCCAATGACTCCACGACAGAGCAGGTAAAAAATATTCCGAAAACGCACCGGGGTAGGCAGTGCTATAGCTCTTCTGTAAAAGCAGTCCTAACTACAACTTAACGTACCAGTCATCCCATCTTGAGAGCCCAACAAACTTTCGTTTGTATCCGTTCCGGCTTAACAGCTCAAAGATTTTCCTCCTGCTCTTGCTGAAATTGTGCTCACACGAAATCACCTTGAAGGAGTACTTCGAAAAGTCGAAATTAGATAGTATCTCATACTCGCTCCCTTCAGTATCAATCGACAAATAATCGATCACTCTGGGGGCTTGGTGCTTATCCAGTAAATCCAGCAGAGAGACAGAGTTTACATTATATTTTTTTCCATTATTTCTACTGTTGGCATGGCCGTCGGAGCGACTAAACCGGTCAATGGTGGACAGTTCACTGGCCGGCGTTTCATTGAAGGTCAGCGTAGCACCTGATTCAGCCCACACGCAGTCCGTATCTATTATACACTGCCGGTTTTTGCGCAGGTCATCGTGCCAGCATTTTGCTGGCTCCGCAAGAATCCCTGTCCAGTTATATTTTTTTTCCAGAAGGAAAGTATTACTCAGGTCGACTCCGTTTGTGGCACCAAACTCCACAAAAAAGCCATGCTCTTTATACCCAAGTTCGTGCAAAGCAAAAACATCTTGCTTTAACTGAGCAGGAGAATGCTCCCCCACAACCAAAAGTTTAGAGATTTCATCTTTCGAAAGATTCAGAAGGTCGATATTATTCGCATCCATCTCTCTCAGAATCTGTAACTCTGCATAACTCACAACGCCTATATTAAAGTGTTTCAATATAGATTGTGCCGTTCTTTTGATTGATTCTTTCATTTTTGAGCGTTCAAAAAAGGCCTCTTTAAGTGTGTAAAGCCGGAAGCTGTTCTACTACTTCCACGGTCACCAGCCCCTCCTCATTAACATCCCCGAGTTTCATTTCCACCAAATGATTCACCCAGCTCTCCTCGGCTGGGAAGGAGACCTTCACGTAATTATCCGTGAAGCCGTGGAGGATGCCATCGGTCTTTGATTTTTCCAGCAATACGGGGCGGACTTCGCCGAGGTGGCGCTCATAGTGCGCCCGCTTTTTCTTTTCGCTCAGGATGCCGAGCATTTTGTTGCGGCGCTTGCGTTCGGGCATCGGCACGGCGCCGTCCATCTCGGCAGCCGGGGTGTTGGCACGCTCGGAGTAAGTGAAGACGTGGAAGTAGGATACGTCGAGCTCCTGCACGAATTTGTAGGTCTCCAGAAAATCCTCCTCCGTTTCGCCGGGGAAGCCAACGATAAGGTCGACACCGATGCAGGCGTGCGGCATCACCTGTCGGATGTGGGCTACGCGCTCGGCGTAGAGCTCCCGGCGGTAGCGGCGCTTCATTTGCGCCAGTTGCT
Source organism: Neolewinella agarilytica (assembly GCF_900110645.1). Taxonomy (GTDB): domain Bacteria; phylum Bacteroidota; class Bacteroidia; order Chitinophagales; family Saprospiraceae; genus Neolewinella; species Neolewinella agarilytica. Next base: position 38,471 of record NZ_FOFB01000006.1, on the reverse strand, counting down.
TGTTGTTGCCCGATTGCAGCGGCATGTGAAAGTGCGGCGCAAACCGCTTACTGCCGGCGACGAAGTCGATCAGCTCGTTCGTACACAGGTTGGGCTCGATGCTGGAGATGCGGAAACGGGTAATGCCCTCGACTTCGTCCAGGGCGCGGGCGAGATCGCTGAAGAGTGCTTCCTTGCGCGGGCGCTGCCCCTCGATGACGGAGGTCCCGTTGCCGAAGTCGCCGATGTTGACGCCAGTGAGAACGATTTCTTTAACGCCCCGGGCGGCGATGGCTTCTGCATCGCTGACGATCTGCGCCACGGTAGAGCTGCGGCTTTTGCCGCGGGCCAGGGGGATGGTGCAGAAGGTGCATTTGTAGTCGCAGCCATCCTGGACCTTGAGGAAAGAGCGCGTTCGATCCCCGAAGCTGAAGCTGGAGATGAAGGTATCGGCCTCTTTCACCTCTCCGGCGCGGACCATGCCTTTGGTTGCCCCGCCGGCAATGCCGTCGATGTAGTCCAGTATCCGGAATTTCTCTGCTGCTCCAAGGACGAGGTCAACACCCTCGATGTTAGCAATCTCCTCCGGTTTGAGCTGGGCGTAACAGCCGACTACAACAATCTTTGCACCTGCGTTCGCGCCCAAAGCCCGGCGTACGATGTTGCGGCACTTCTTATCCGCAAAGTCCGTTACCGAACAGGTGTTGATCACCACGATGTCAGCGCCGTCTTTAAAGCCCACTTCCTGGTACCCGGCTTCGGTAAACTGCCGGCCGATGGCGGAAGTTTCGCTGTAATTCAGCTTGCAGCCGAGGGTGTAGAAGGAGACGGTTCCGAGGGTCATTTGTAGTTAGATAGTCAAGTAGTCAGATAGTCAAGCAGTCCGTCGTCCTAGCACTGTTTGACTATCTGACTACTTGACTGTTTGACTTATACGGCGCGGACGCGGGTGCAAAGATCGGGATAAAGAAGCAGTGTGACCAAACATCCCTGCGAATCCTTTTTATACCTAAGTATCCTATTCTACCTTTGCAACGATGTACAAAGACAAAAAAGTAGTCGTCGTCATGCCCGCTTACAACGCGGCCCTGACGTTGGAGAAAACCTACGCCGAAGTTCCCCGTGACCTCGTTGACGAAGTCATCCTCTGCGATGACGCCAGTAAAGATGAAACTTCCGCCCTGGCCAAACAACTGGGCGTAGACCACGTGATCACCCACCCGCGAAACCGCGGCTATGGCGGCAACCAGAAATCACTCTACAATAAAGCCCTCGAAATAGGGGCCGACATTGTGATCATGGTTCACCCGGATTATCAGTATACGCCGTTGCTGATCCCCACCATGTGCAACATCATCGGCGAAGGGCTTTATCCCGTCGTGCTCGCCAGCCGGATTCTCGGCAAGGGCGCACTCAAGGGCGGTATGCCGCTGTACAAATACGTCGCTAACCGCTTCCTTACGGCTACGCAGAACTTCCTCGTCAATTACAAGCTTAGCGAGTACCACACCGGCTACCGCGCTTTTAGTCGTGAGGTACTTGAAAAAATCGACTTCAACGCCAACGACGACGACTTCGTCTTCGACAACGAGATGCTCTCCCAGATCATCTACCACGGCTTCGACATCGCCGAGGTGACCTGCCCGACGAAGTACTTCGATGAAGCGAGTAGCATCAACTTCGTGCGGAGCTCGAAGTATGGGTTAGGCGTGCTACGGGTGAGCATGATGCACCGGCTGAATAAGTGGGGGCTGGCGAAATCTAAGATTTACCAGTAAGGTTCGGTCGAGGAGTTGCACTCCGAGTATGCTTTGACTCCGGAGTACAACTCCTCGACCAGGATCACAACTCCTCCTCCCGCATCGTCTCCTGCTCTCCACTGGCCATTGTCTTCACCGAATATTCTCCGCTCTCCGCCTCGCGGCTGCCGATGATGACCACCTTTGGCACCCCCCGTTGGTCGGCGTACTTCATCATCTTTTTCATCTTTGCTGCCTTGGGGTAGAGGTCAACGTGCACGCCACGGGCGCGCAAGCGGGAGACGAGGCCGAAGCCGTGGTGGAGGGTTTCTTCGTCCAGGCAAAGGATCAGATACTGCAGGTCTTCGGAGGCATCAGCCGGGAAGGCGTCGAGTTCTTCCAGCACATCGTAGATGCGCTCGGCACCAAAGCTGATGCCGACGCCGGGCATGTCCTTCATGCCGAAGATGGCCGTCAGGTCAGCGTAGCGGCCACCGCCGGCGATGGAGCCCATTTTGATGTTTTCCTGTCCGGGGGCGTCGGTGTCTACGGCGACTTCCCAGATCGCGCCGGTGTAGTAGTTGAGGCCACGGGCGAGGGTGACGTCGAATTCGATGCGGTTGTTAGTCGGTTGTGAAGCGACCAGGTCAAACACCTCCTGCAGTTCGGCGATGCCTTGTTTACCGACTTCGCTCGTAGCGAGAAGCGGCGCTACCGACTCAAGGGAGTTGGCGTCGAGGAAGCTTTTAATGACCTCCAATGCACCTGCGGCCGCGCCCCGGTTGGTGAGCTCTTCGGCAACTTTGTCCCAGCCAATTTTGTCGAGCTTGTCGATGGCGATGGTCATGTCCATCATGTTGTCGGCCATGCCGGCGATCTCGGCGAGGCCCGCCAAAATTTTCCGGTTATTCAGCCGGATCACGGCCTTGAGGCCCAGCTCGTGGAACACCCCGTCGAGCAGCTGCGTCAACTCCGCCTCGTTGAGGAGGCTGTCGGAGCCCACCACATCGGCGTCACACTGGTAGAACTCCTGGTAGCGGCCTTTCTGCGGGCGATCCGCCCGCCAGACGGGCATAATCGCGTAGCGCTTGAAGGGAAAAGCCAGATCGTTCTGGTGCATCACCACGTAGCGGGCGAAGGGCACCGTCAGGTCATAGCGCAGGCCGCGCTTGCTGATGCTGGAAAGTACCTTGCCGCTGTCTTTCGCCGCCAGATCTTCCGCGTTGGCTTTGCCAAGAAAATCTCCGTTGTTGAGCACTTTGAAGAGTAGCTTATCGCCTTCTTCACCGTACTTCCCCGTCAGCGTAGACAGGTTTTCCATCACCGGCGTCTCAATCGGCTGGTAGCCAAAGCGACGGAAATGCTTCCGGATTACATCAAAAATGTAGTCACGGCGGCGTACTTCAGCGGGGAGGAAATCTCGGGTTCCTTTGGGGATACTGGGCTTCATGGGGACAAAGGTAGAAGATTCTCGATTCTCGATTGGCGATTCTCGATTTTTGATTTGGCTACCGCGAGTACACAAAACTATTCAAGTTAGTCACAACAACAAGATAAACATTTTGTATTTTAAATTTAAAATACCTAGATTTGGTGTCCTTATTAATCAAAAACAGCAGCATGACACCTAACGAAAGAGCGGCGCAGCTCGAAGACCGGCTAATTGATTTTTGTGTCCGAATACTTAACCTCTCAGAGAAACTTCCTAACACTTATGCTGGCCAGCATTTCTGCAAACAGATTGTGCGGTCGGGTAGTGCTCCTGCACTGCTTTACGGAGAAGCGAGAGGGGCAGAATCCAACAGCGATTTTCGGCATAAGATTAGCGTTGCGCTAAAGGAGCTTCGGGAAACTCACATCAACCTCAGAATCATAAAGCGTAAAGGCTTCCTATCCGGTGAACGTCTGAACGGTATCCTTGACGAGAACAATCAACTGATCAGCATCTTCGTCTCTATTGCCCGAACATTAGACAAAAAGAAAAGGGGAACTCGTATTTAGTCCTCCCCTTGCGGCAGCTAAATCAAGAATCGCCAATCAAGAATCGAGAATCGAGAATCTACAGCTCCGCCAGCAGCCTCTCCGCCTTCCCCCGATAAGGGTGCCCCCGGGTTTCTACAATTTCGGACAACGTCGCTTCGGCGGCCGGGCGGCGGCCCTCGGCGAGATAAGCCAGGGCTTCGTACCACTCCGCGAAAGGGTGGTAATAATCCCCTTCGGGAATTTGGGCGAACCAATCTAAGGCGCGGGTAGGTTGCTCCAGCGCCAGGGCAGAAACCCCCAGATACAGAGGGGCTGCAGGGTAAGCAGGGGCTACGGGCAGAAGTTCCTCGTAAGCCGTGGCGTAATCTTTCCGGTCGTAATAATAGAGGATGCGCTGCAGGTCGCGTTCCTGCTCGTTGCGGGGATCGAATTTATCGAAGATGTTAGGAAAGGGCTCGAAGTGAGCAACCGATTTCTTCTGCGGAGCCTCGTCGCCGAATGTCGTCCAGACCAACCAGCCGAATACGACGGCCAGCAGTACGGCTACCACCGTCTCCAGGGCAGGGAGTTTAAAGGTGCCAAAATTGAAGGAGCGCCCCCGACGAGGAGACAGCTTAACGTCTTTGGGCGCGGACGCAGGTGCAGGAGCGGTCTTTTTAGCATAGGTGGCTTCCTCCCGCAGCAGGGTCTCCATGAGGTCTTGCCGGCCGGCAACGGTGACGACCTGTTGCCAGTCTTCGCGCAGTTCCATGGCGCGGCGGAAGACGGCGTCTCCGGGGCGGCGGGCTTCCACGTCCCAGCGTTCGGTAGTGTCTAACTCACCTTCGTAATAACGGTCAATGAGGTCTTCATCCGCCGGACTGGGCAGGTAGAGCGGATCGATGATGCCAACGGATTGCCAGCCTTCCCGGATCATGAGCAGACACTTGCTGCGGCGTTCTTCCACTTCCAGCAGTTGGCCGTCTACTTCCAGTATCTGGGCCATGCGGCCCACGCTCAGGTGGTGGTAGTCAGCCATAAGCAGTAACTCCTGGCAGCCCGTGCCCATTTCCTGAAAGGTGCGGAGCATCAGTTGCTGGGTCTCGTTGAGGCGGACGGGTCTGGGCAGGTGGTTCAGGGGGTTCTGCTGGGGGGCCACCCCCAGGTCACTGACCAGCGGAAGTCGCTCTGCAGCCATCACGGCCTCCTCCAGGTTACCGTTGAAGTAGGCTTTAGCAACCGTCTTCACGTAGCGGTCCACTTCCCCAACGTAGGCATCCTCTTCATCAATACGGGCTTCGTACCAACCGATCAGTGCCCGTCGCAGGTGGCCCAGGGCCACCCCGGCCGGCTGTTGCCACTTCGCCGCCCACTGCAGGAAGGGTCCACGCAACGCGTGGTAGTAAGGTGATAATTCCGCAAGGTGCTGGCCCTGTTGTTGCATGGGGGCAAAGGTAGTGCGTTCCACTGCTTTTTCAACCTGCTTTGCACCTGCGCTCCGGCGCCACCTCGTCTGGCCACTGATCCACAAAATTTTCGGAGACCGAACATCCATCCCGCTGCTCACGTACTATCGACAAACCAAAACTTTATATTATGAGTGCAACAAATGATAAAATTCGCGGAAACTGGAACCAACTTAAAGGTAAAGTGAAAGAGCAGTACGGTGAACTCACCGATAATGATCTCGCTTACGAGGAAGGCCAGGAAGACCAACTAATCGGTCGCCTCCAAGAAAAACTGGGACAAACCAAAGAAGAGGTCACGAACTGGATCAACAGTCTCTAGACCCGTTCTAACCAAATACCAAATTAATCGCCCCGATTCCCTCGCCGGAATCGGGGCTTTTTGGTTATCGAGTGTCAGTAATTTGTTATTCCCCCAACCAAATTTCGGGATTCAGTGGCGTTTTCCCCTTCCAAAGTTCAAAGTGAAGCGGGCCACCTTCTGACCGGGTGAGCCCTAGTTGTTCGCCGGCAATGACGCCCTGACCGACTTTAATACGGGGATACTCCAGGTTTGAATAGACCGTGTAATAGCTACCGTGGCTTAGCATCACGACCGTCCCTAAGCCAGCAATGTCCCGCACACTAATCACCTTACCCTCGAAGATCGCTTCTACGGAAGCGCTGGGGCCGGCATCGATGTCTACTCCGGAGTTTTCGATCTTCACCGAAGGCACCTGTGGATGGGGCTGGCTGCCAAACCGACGAACAATCGTGCCCTGAGCGGGCCAGCCCAATTTGCCCCGACTGCTACCAATGGAGGAGCCGATGGGCGCGGCCGCAGGTGCAGTGTTTCCCGTCCGGCGTTTAGCGGCAGCCCGCTTCGCTTCGGCTGCCACGACCCGACTGATGGCTTTGCGGATTTCCCGCTGGAGTTCTTCACTTTGCTTTTGCTGTCTGGAGATCGTTGCCAGCAAGCTTTTTTCGCTGGAAGAGAGTTGATCTACGATCTCCGTCTGAATGTCCAGCTCCTGCCGCAGCGTCGCATCCTGATCTTCGGCGGCAAAGAGCAGGGAGTCCTGCTCAATCCGTTGAACGCTGAGCCGGGCAATGCGGTCCGTCAGCGAAAGCTGTGTCTGGCGGATGAGCCGGCTCTGCCGCCGGCGATAGGTGCGGTATTGCTGCAAATGTATGCCCCGGCGGAAAGCATCGTTGAAGCCCCGCGCACTCAGCAGAAAGGTAAGCCAGCCCTGACTCAACTTCGCCCGGTGAGCCGCCCGCAGGGCGGCGCCATATTCTTTGCCCATCCGGTCCAGGTCATCCGTCAAAGATTCCACCACTCCGGAGTCACGGCTAAGGCGGGTGGCATTACGGGCCACTTCTTCCCGGAGGGTCTCCAGCAACTCCGTGCGCTGCTCTATTTGCTGCCGGAGGAGATCTGCCTGCCCTACCGCCGCGCCGCGGCGGGTGCGGGTAGCTTGTAGTTTCCGGGTCGTCTTCTTCAACTCCTGTTGTAAGCGCTGCCGTTTTTGCTTGAGCTCGTAGGCGGATTGGGCCTGCAGCGTCCCCAGGCCGATTGCCAACAGGCAAAGGCAGAGAAATAGACCATGAAGGCAAACGTTTTTGGTAGTTAGCAAAGCTCGAGCGTAATGGGCTGGCTGCAAGATAGTTGTCAGAGGGGTATGTCTTCTACACCGAGGGCAACAAACTTTATATCATAGCCCCTTAGATGGTTTTTTATCAGATTTTCAGATTTTACCTCGAGCCGGGGAAGTGAAACCCTCTTTTTTTGCCATTTGACTTCGGCAATTATGGCTTTCTTATTGATTTCATCCACTGCTACAAGGTCAATCTCGTTCTGATTTCCACGCTCCCAATAGTTTCCTACACGGGTAAATTCGCCACTATTTCTATACTGCTCTCGGAAAAACTGTTCAAGGCTGAGTCCTGCAAAGCCCCGGTAATCTCTTTTGACCAATTCAACTAATGTCTTGTAGTTTTTAGCTTCAATCATGTGTTGGTACTTAAAGATGAAGCGAAACCAAAATCGCAGAAAATTATCCGCAATAAAGAACTGAATGGTCGTACTGTTTTCTTTACTAAAAATGGGTTTCTCTCGTTTAACGATATTGTATACTCGCTCAAGGCGGTTGATGTGACCTCCAATAGGCCTTTGCAGCACGCTCTCAATCTTCGGCCGGGTAGTAAAGCCGTTCGAAATCAAAGAAAGAATGGAGAAATAGACAGTATGATCTTTTCCTAAGTCTGCAATCAAAGCATTTCGCCCTTCTTGTAAGAAAAAGGACTGCGGATGGAATACAGTCGCTATGATTTTGCTAAAAGTTAATGAGTCACGCTCAACGAGGTGCTCAATGTATTTAGCCGTTCCTCCGGTAATAGTATAAAGCGCCAGTAAGTCTTCAGGATGAGCTTTAGGCGAGTGATCAATCAGGATCATTTTTAAAGTGGCGTGGGTAAAAGGCGAGACCTTTAGAATACTAGATGCCCGACCAAAAAGGGGCTCACGCGAATCTAAAAAAATTCGGTTCATCATAGATTGGACTGAACCACAGATGATAAGGTTGAGTTTGACTTCCTCTTTATTCAGGTCCCAGTCCCGTTGGATTTCTGAGAAAACAAACGGGTTAATGAGGCTAAAATCTTGAAATTCATCAATGACAAGATTCACATGGTGCTTTCTGGCGAGCTGGCAAATAAACTTAAAAACCTGTTGGAATTGAGTTATCCTCCCTATTGGTTCTTCCCCATAGACCTCCTTGATTTGCTGCACAAAATCTAAACAGAGTAAGCTTTCGGCCTTTTTGCTAACGAAAAAATAAAGGTAATCATCCTTGCTAAGGCTTTGCAGTATCAGGCGGGTTTTACCTACGCGCCTTCTTCCGATAACAACGGTCATTTGGCTATTAGCAAAACTGCGCTTCTTTGCTTCAGATAATACAGATAGCTCTTCCTTTCGTCCATAGAATTTCATGGTTCAAAGATAATCATTTTCTGAAACCTGTGTTTCTGAAACATAGGTTTCAGAAACACAGGTTTCAGAAAATGCCTTGTGTGTTTCAATATTCTAAATCTTTACGTTTTTTTGGGTGTGCAAATTATTTTGATAATTTGCATTATTAACAAACAGTAAGGCTGTGCTAACCGTCTTTAAAGCTAAAGCCCGAATCTGTGAAAAATCTCATCCTCTTTTTTCTACCGCTATTAGTCATCGCTTGTGGAAGCAGTGAGAACGAAGCTTTCCTCCCTGAAGAGCCTGCTTATACCTGTGACAATTGCGATACAGCTGTACTGATTGGTACCTGGCGACTCACGGAGTTCTATAGTGACCCCGGTGATGGCTCCGGCACTTATCAGGTGGTAGAAAGCGAAAAGGAAATCACCTTTAGTGATATTGGGACCTGGACCTCTAACGGAAATCTCTGTGGTTTTTCCCCGGATGCAGGGCCTGGCAGTCTTGGCAGTTACGTTCCGGTCACGAACAACATGTTGGTAGCTAACTGTAATTTTGATCCGATACGGGGGTATCAACTGCAAAACGGGCGGTTTACGATTATTTACGCCTGCATTGAAGGCTGCGGAGAACGCTATCGCAAGATCAGAGATTGACTTTAAAATCCTTTCCCCATCGTACATAACCAAAACATAACGCGGCCAGCCTTAGCCTAAGCCTCCGACTTGTTTATCTTTGCGCAAATCTGACCCAACCCTCCCAAGAAATCATGAGTCAACAACGCGCAATTCTGCTGCTGGCAGACGGTACCAGCTACGAAGGCAAAGCCGCCGGTAAGATCGGTACGACCACCGGAGAAATTTGCTTTAACACCGGCATGACCGGCTATCAGGAGGTCTTCACCGACCCCTCCTATTTCGGCCAGCTGCTGGTAACGACTAATGCCCACATCGGAAACTACGGTACGGCCAACGCCGATACGGAATCCGCAGGCGTGAAAATTGCCGGCCTGATCTGTAAGAACTTCACCGTTCCCTTCAGCCGCCAACTGGCCGATGCTTCCATTCAGGATTACCTCGAAACTGAAGGTCTGGTGGGCATCAGTGACGTCGACACTCGCGCCATCGTTCGCCACATCCGCACCAAAGGGGCGATGAACGGCGTTATCTCCAGCGAGGAGTTCGACCTGAAGAAGCTCAAAAAAATACTGGATAAGGCCCCGGACATGGACGGCCTGGAACTGTCCAGCAAGGTAACGACGGACAAAGCCTACACCCTTGGAGAAGAATCCGCCAAGCACCGCGTAGCCGTGCTCGACCTGGGCACCAAGCAAAACATCCTCCGCAACTTCCTGAAGCGGGATTGTTTCGTGAAGGTCTTCCCCGCCAAAGCGGGCATGGACGAAATCATGAGCTTCAAACCCGATGGCCTCTTTATCAGCAACGGCCCGGGAGACCCCGGGGCGATGGACTACGCCGTTGACACCGCCAAAGGAATGCTCGAGCAGGGAAAGCCACTCTTCGGCATCTGCCTGGGGCACCAGATTCTGGCGCGAGCCGTCGGGATTCCTACCTACAAAATGCACCACGGCCACCGTGGCATCAATCACCCGGTCAAAAACCTGATTACGGGTAAAAGCGAGATCACGAGCCAAAACCACGGTTTTGGGGTAAGCCCGGAGGCCATTGCGGCTAATACTGACGTAGTGGAAGTTACCCACCGGAACCTCAACGATGATACCATCGAGGGAATCCGTGTCGTTGGTAAACCGGCTTTCAGTGTGCAATATCACCCGGAGGCCAGCCCCGGCCCGCATGATGCGGCTTACCTTTTTGATCAATTCGTTGATCTGATCGCAGAGCGAAAGTAGAGGAATGAAGGATTAAGGGAGTGAAAGATGAATTGCTCCCTTTACCTCTTTTCCTTGCACCTGCGTCCGCGCCCACTTTACCTCACACTAACAGAATAAAAAATATATAATGAGCAGTATCCTTGACATCAAAGCCCGCCAGATTCTCGACAGCCGTGGCAACCCTACTGTAGAAGTAGAAGTGTTAACCGGTGACGGAGCCATTGGCCGTGCGGCCGTTCCTTCCGGCGCCAGTACCGGCAAGTACGAAGCCGTTGAATTACGCGACGAAGACAAAAGCGTGTACATGGGTAAAGGCGTGCTGAAAGCGGTCTCCAACGTGGAAGAGCGCATTGCCGAAGAACTGCTTGGTGTAGACGTAACCGACCAGCGCTACATCGATGAGATCATGATCGGTCTTGACGGCACCCCTAACAAAAGCAAGCTCGGTGCCAATGCCATTCTCGGTGTTTCCCTGGCCTGCGCCAAGGCGGCTGCGCTGGAGCAAAACCTCCCACTCTACCGTTACATCGGTGGCACGAACGCTCACACGATGCCCGTTCCGATGATGAACATCCTCAACGGTGGTTCTCACGCAGACAACAGCATCGACTTTCAGGAATTCATGATCATCCCGCTGGGTGCTGACACTTTCAGCGAAGCCCTCCGGATGGGCGTAGAAACCTTCCACCACCTCAAGAAGGTGCTTAAGAGCAAAGGCTACAGCACCAACGTTGGTGACGAAGGAGGCTTCGCCCCGAACATCAAATCTAACGACGAGGCCATCGAGATTGTCCTGCAATCCATCGAGTCTGCCGGCTACAAGCCCGGAGACGATATGATGATCGCCATGGACGCCGCTGCCTCCGAATTCTTCAACAGCAAGGAAGGAGTGTATCACTTCCACAAATCTGACGGACGGAAGATCGAGTCTGCCGCTATGGTAGACTACTGGAAGCAGTGGGTAGACAAGTACCCCATCTTCTCCATCGAAGACGGCCTCGATGAGGACGACTGGAAAGGATGGGCGGCACTCAACCAAAGCTTCGGCGACCGCTGCCAGCTGGTAGGCGACGACTTGTTCGTAACCAACACCGAGCGCCTCAGCCGTGGTATTGCCGAAGGCAGTGCCAACTCCATTCTCGTGAAAGTGAACCAGATTGGTTCCCTGACCGAAACCATCGACACCGTGACCATGGCCCACCGCGCCGGTTACACCAGCGTGATGAGTCACCGCTCCGGTGAAACGGAAGACGTCACGATTGCCGACCTCGCCGTTGCCCTCAACTGCGGACAGATCAAGACCGGCTCCGCCAGTCGCTCTGACCGGATCGCGAAGTACAACCAGCTGCTCCGCATCGAGGAGGAACTGGGCAGCACGGCTTACTTCCCCGGTCGTGATCTGCTGAAGAAGATCAACAGCTAAACGATAAATCTGCGAGCTGTTATTAATAAATAATGGCTCGCAGAGCTTCGTAAGGTAGCATCGGTTTTAGTCGCCTGGAAGAAGGCCCTTCGAGAATCTACCTTATCTTAGCTGCCAGTCATCCAGCTTTTAACACCCATTTTCGTTCTCATGGCCCTCCGCAAGAAGAAACAAGACCCCGTTGCTGCTCTATGGTACAAGCTCCCACCCTACGTGCGGAACCGGTACTTCCTGGCACTGGTGGCCTTTACGGTGGTGATGGTGTTCATTGATCGGCACGACGTCATGACCCAGTTTAAACTCAACCGGACGGTACACCGATTAGAAGATGATCTGACCCATTACGACCAACTCATCGACGATGCCGAGGCCGAAAAAATGGACATGGAGCAAAACAAAGAGCGTTTTGCCCGGGAGAGCTATTACATGCAGAAGGACGACGAGGATGTTTTCATCATTGTAGACGATGCAGAGAAAGAGCAATAGTCCGGCTGGTAATTCTTACTTTTGCGGCGCTTTACTTACTTAGGCAACCTTTTTCAGGGCGCTTACGCAGGTGCAGGCGAAGGTCTTTTTAGAAGCAATGCAGAGGGAACGATCCTATTCTGCTGTTTTTAAGAGCCCTGAACTTGCAGCATACTTACCAATTCAACATTAATCCCCCATTTAGCTTATGGCAGTTCTGGTTCATAAAAATTCAAATATCATTGTTCAGGGTATCACCGGAAAAGAAGGTGGTTTTCATGCCGGACAAATGAAAGAATACGGTACCAACCTCGTAGGAGGTGTTACTCCTGGAAAAGGAGGACAAGAGGCCGTAGGTGTCCCGGTTTTCAATTCTGTCAAGGAAGCCGTGGAAAAGGTTAATGCTGACGTAAGTGTCATCTTTGTTCCCCCAGCCTTCGCTGGCGACGCCATCATGGAAGCAGCTACGGCAGGTATCAAAGTGATTATCTGTATTACCGAAGGCATCCCCGTACAGGATATGGTGAAAGTACGCTCGTACATCAAAGATTTCGACTGTCGCCTCATTGGCCCCAACTGCCCGGGCGTAATGACGCCCGGTGAAGCTAAATGCGGTATTATGCCTGGCTTCATTCACAACCCCGGTCGTATTGGTATTGTATCGCGCTCAGGCACCCTGACTTACGAAGCCGTTGACCAGGTAACCAAGGCCGGAATGGGCCAGAGCACCTGTATCGGAATCGGAGGTGACCCTATCATTGGAACCACCACTAAAGAAGCCGTTGAACTGCTAATGAACGATCCTGACACGGATGGCATCGTAATGATCGGTGAGATCGGTGGAACGATGGAAGCTGACGCTGCTTACTACATCAAAGAGCATGGCACCAAGCCCGTAGTTGGCTTCATTGCCGGCCAGACGGCACCTAAAGGCCGTACGATGGGCCACGCAGGCGCCATCGTTGGCGGACACGAAGACACTGCTGAGGCCAAGATGAAGATCATGGCCGAGTGCGGTATCCACGTTGTTAGCAGTCCCGCTGAGATCGGTAAAACTATGGTAGCGGCACTTGGCAAATAAGCCTTTTCCCGCAACTTTGCTGCCCACCTAAACCGAGCAGTAAAACTCAGGCGTTCAATCATTCGCTTTCAGGAGAAAAATCCTAAAGCAAATGATTGAACGCTTTTTTTTTGAGCTGACCAGAGTCTGAAATACGCTGTGTCATGAATCCGGCTAACGTATCGTGTACGACAGAGGGGAAACGCGCAAAATGCTCCTCTTACCGTCTTACGAACTTATCTTTGCCCTCGTCTTAAACCTGAGCTGTTGAAACTAATTATTCGGCCGTCAACCCTTTTGTTGATGGCGTTACTCTATTTCGCATCCTGTAGTAAGGGACCTGCGAACATTGAAGATATCCTTGTTTCCCCGCTTTTAGCTGAGGTGAATCCATACGGGCGTGTACCGCTGGCCGGTATTCTTAAGTTTACCACTAAGGAAAATTGTACCGTCGAGATTACCGTGCCCGGTGAAACACCGATAGTAAGAACTTTCCCCAAGCCCAGGAGAATTCATGAGCTGCCGGTATTGGGCTTATACCCCGGCGTGGAAAACAAAGTCGAAGTACGGATTACGGATGCCCGTGGAACGGTTTACACTACCGAGACAAGCATGAAGACGGCCTCCCTGCCTGCGACCTTCCCGGAGATTGAAATTACAGAGCTGAATCGGGAGCAGATGGAGCCAGGCCTTCACATGGTAGACTTCCTGATGGCCAACGGCGGCAAGTTTTTGCCCTACACCATTATGTTTGATGATCAGGGAAGCATTCGCTGGTTCATGGATATGAGCGAGCAGGAGCAAATCACCTACACTACTCACCGGCTGAGAAACGGGAACTGGTTATACCTCAACTGGATTCACCTCCTGGAAGTAGATGACACGGGTAAAACCATCAGGGAAGAACAGATGTGGGGGAACGCCGGCAACCACGAGATCATCGAAATGCCCAACGGGCAGCTGTTGATGGGCGGCTCGAAAAAGGATAGCTACGTCGTCAGAAACGGAGAGAACGTCCCTACCCGTTTCGACCATGTCGTCCTCTGGGACCGGGCAAACAACCGTACCGTAAAAGACTGGGATATGCGCTCCATGCTGGACGTTAGCCGCGCCATCTTTCCTGCAGACTACGGCATGGACCCCGCTACAGACTGGTTTCATGTCAACTCTATCGCTCAGGGCCTGTCAGACAATAGCATATACGTTTCCGGCCGTAACCAGGGCATCGTAAAAATGGGCCTGGATGATACTCCCCGCTGGATCCTTGGGCCACACGTTGGCTGGGGGCAGGCAGGCTTTGACGGGCGCGGCCTGGCTACGCCGAAGTACCTGCTTACCGCTGTTGATAAAGACGGAACGCCCTACCCTCCGGAAGTACAGCAGGGAAAAGTCTCTGCCCCGGACTTTGACTGGCCGATGGGCCAGCATGCGATTAACGTGCTGGATAACGGAAATCTGTTGATCTTCGATAATGGCCTCCGTCGCAACTACGATCCTAAGCCCAGTTATTCCCGGGCAGTAGAATATGCTATCGACGAAAAGCAAAGAACAATCCGTCAGGTTTGGCAATACGGTAAGGAACGGGGCAAAGATCTGTGGTCACCTATCACAAGTGATGTTGATCCCTTACCGAACACAGGAAATCGACTCATCACTTCTGGAAACATCCGGGCATCGGCCGACGCTGGCCATGCGAAACTGGTGGAGATTACCTACCCGGATAACAATGTGGTCTTCGAGGCGAAGCTTTTCTTTAAAGACGCGCTCGGAACCGGAGAAAAAAGTTGGGGACAGTTTGACATCGTTTTCCGCGGCGAGCGATATGACCTTATTCCCACAAAAAAATAAAGTATGTCTGTTAAAGTTGTTGGTTTAGGAATGCCCAGAACGGGGACTTCCTCACTCAAGGCAGCGCTCGAATCCATTGGTTTCGGTCCCTGCTTGCATATGGATAACCTGTTCAATACACCTCCTCTTGTGAAATCCTGGCGGCAGTTCCTGGAGCAGGGAGAAGGAGATTTTGATCAACTCTTTCCAGATTTTCAGAGCAGTACGGACTTTCCCGGCTGCCTGATGTATCGGGAAATCTATCAGCAGTACCCCAACGCTAAATTCATTCTGGGCACCCGTGATGCTGATGCCTGGTATGACAGCGTAGAACGCACTATCTATACGGTAGTGCCCAACACAGCAGAAGGCTGGGCTGAGATCAGGAAGCGTGGCGAGGATAACCCTCGCTTTGAGAACATCGGTAATGCCCTGTGGCTGGTTGGCGAGTACTTACTCAATCGATACTTTCAGGGCGACTTCCTCAACCGGAAACTTACGCTGGAACGGTACAACCAATTCTATGAGGAGGTGAGGGCATTTATCCCCGCTGACCAACTACTGGAATACGAAATCAGTCAGGGCTGGGAGCCCATCTGCCGGTTCCTGGGCGTAGACGTTCCAGCGCAGGAATTTCCGTATAAAAATAAGACCATTGACTTTCAGCAGCAGATTGGTAAAATGATCAATGGAGGAGGAAAACTGACAATTAAGTAAGATTTAGCCCTTAGTTCAGCAGATAAAAAGTAGGTAGAAAGCCCGAAGTTGGCGCTTTATGACATTGGCTCGTTATTTAGACGAAAACCAAACGACCCTGGAGTTGTTATCTTTGCGCCTCTTTTACCAACATTTAGAAATCTGACACTCATGGGCCAACGCCTGATCTACCTCGATAACAATGCTACGACCCCTACGGACCCCCGTGCGGTGGAAGCAATGATTCCTTACTTCTACGAAAACCCGGGCAACGCTGCCAGCCGGAACCACCCTGCCGGCTGGGCCGCCGAAGGCGCCGTCGACACAGCCCGTGAGCAGATTGCTGACCTGATTAACGTCGATCCTCGTGAGATCATCTTCACCAGTGGCGCTACGGAGTCTGACAACCTGGCCATTAAAGGCGTTTTTGAGATGTACGCCCGTAAAGGCAATCATATCATCACGGCAACAACGGAGCACAAAGCTGTTCTTGATGCCTGTAAAAAAGTTGAAAAGAAAGGTGGTGAAGTCACTTACCTGGAAGTAGACAGTGAAGGGCTCATTAGTCTCGAAGCACTGGAAGCAGCCATCACGGATAAGACGATCCTTGTGTCCATCATGTGGGCTAACAATGAAACCGGGGTTATCCAGCCAATGAAAGAAATCGGAGAGATCTGTGCCAGGCACGGTGTACTCTTCATGTCCGACGCTACCCAGGCTGTAGGAAAAATCCCCGTTGACCCTAAAGAAACGGGTGTGCACCTGATGGCCTTCACAAGCCATAAGATGTATGGCCCTAAAGGCGTAGGTGCGCTTTTCGTTAACCGTAAGAACCCACGGGTAAAAGTTACCAGCCAGATGGATGGTGGCGGTCACGAGCGCGGAATGCGCTCCGGTACGCTCAACGTTCCCGGCATCGTTGGCTTCGGTAAAGCAGCTGAAATTGCCAAGGCGGAAATGCACGAAGACGCCGCTCGCCTGAGTAAACTACGGGACAAACTGCAGAACGGATTGCTCGAACTCCTCGAAGAGTCTTACGTCAACGGAAGTCAGGAGCACCGGATGCCTCACGTAACAAATATCAGCTTTAAGCACGTTGAAGGAGAAGGTCTGATGATGACCTTCAACCAAAACATTGCCCTTAGCTCAGGCTCTGCCTGTACCTCCGCCAGCCTTGAACCCAGCTACGTGCTGGTTGCCCTGGGTCTGGGAGACGACCTGGCTCACTCCAGCCTCCGTTTCTCACTCGGCCGCTTCACCACTGAAGAAGATATAGATGCCACCATCAAGCAAGTCGCTGACGGTGTGAACCATATGCGCGAACTCAGCCCAATCTGGGAGATGTACAAAGAAGGTGTCGATATTGATGCCATCGAGTGGACGGAGCATTAGGACCAGTTGCAGGTTGCAGGTTGCAACGTAAAACCTCTAACTTGAAGCCTGCAACCAGTAACCTGCTAAAGGTGTTATTTAATTAAACAATCACAACCAAGAAAATTCCAAAGCCATGGCTTACAGCGATAAACTCCTCGATCATTTCAAGAACCCACGCAATGTAGGTACGCTTGACAAGAACAGCACCGGTGTTGGTACTGGCCTCGTTGGTGCGCCTGAATGTGGTGACGTTATGCGCCTGCAGATTCAGGTAGACCCTGAAACGCAGAAGATCACGGATGCTAAGTTCAAAACTTTTGGCTGTGGTTCTGCCATCGCCAGCTCCAGCCTCGCCACCGAGTGGCTCAAAGGTAAGAGCGTTGATGAAGCCCTCGCCATTGACAATATGGCTATCGTTGAAGAACTCGCACTGCCTCCAGTAAAAATCCACTGTTCCGTACTCGCTGAAGACGCCATCAAGGGCGCCATCAAAGACTATCAGGAAAAGAATGGCCTGGAAGTGACTGTGACGGAATCAGCACATTAATTAGACGGTAGCCTGTAGACGGTAGAACGGTAAATCAGTTCCGTGCTTCTACCATCTACAGACTACAAACTACAACTCTACCCCTATGCTCTTCGTAGCCGATAGTGCCAAAGAACGATTACAATCGATTCGGGAGACCAAAGGCCTCACTGAAGACTATTTCCTGCGTGCTACCATCACCAGTGGAGGATGCTCCGGGCTTAGCTACGTCCTGGACTTCGACAATGAAGTGAAGGACAAAGATCAGGTCTTCGAAGACAACGGAGAAACCGTCGTCTGTGACCTCAAGTCTTTTCTCTACCTGCACAACTCCACCCTGGAGTTCAATGGAGGGCTCAACGGTACGGGCTTCTCCTTCAACAACCCTAACGCCAGCCGCGAATGTGGGTGTGGAGAGAGTTTTGCGGTGTAGTACCCCAATCAGATTAGCTTAAAAAAGCTCTGTTCACGGTGTGAACAGAGCTTTTTTATTCCATCCCAATCGCGACACCAATAAAGATGATAAGAATGGCGGGGCTAAATGCAGTGAATAAGATCAGCAGGAGCATGAGAGAAGGTTCAGATAACCGATGACACGTGCTCGGGTGGGTATCACAACTGCTAAGATATGCGAGTGAATAATTCTTATCCTCAATTTAAAAGAACGGACATCCTTTAGCCAACTGGCTTGTTCTCGACCAAAAGGCCGACACTGCGCCGCCTCCAAAATGCGGTAGCCCTAAAATACCAACGAACCAAAAGACCAATATGGAAGGACCACAAATTCGCTTCGATCATTTCCTCGAGCAATTTCCGCAGATCGAACTACCGATGACTTTCTCCGACGATACCGCCCGGACGATGAGCAAAGAAATTCCGCCGATACCGCCGCGGGTCATTGAGCAGTATATCTTGCCCCTCGAGCCCGGGATGGCAGATGAACTCACCGAGTTCGTCGCCTGCCTCCGTTTGCCCGATGCCGACGAATACGTTGGCCTGGTGTATTGGCGGGCTGATCTGGCGCAGTATCACTACACCCTGGTAACGATCAACCTGAAAACCCAGGAATTGATCGACCGGATGGTTATCGCCGGCACCAGCTACGACGGGGAAGAAGTTACCCAGTCTCACTCCGTACTTACCGAAGCACTAATGATCTACCAGGTAAGCGGCCAGAGCCCCGGAGGCACCTTTGATTATAAGGCCTCCAACAGCACCGCCCGCCGCTTCCAGATTGCAGAGTCGGGTAAAATCATAGAAATGTAGCTTCATGGGTGAACGCAACTGAGCAATGGTGTATCGAGAAACCCGCATCTTGCAACTTGCAACCTGCACCTTACAACCTGCAACCTGCCTCCCCTACCTCACCTCAAACTTCCCCAGCACCCGGCCAGCCCCCTTAACGACCATCTGTAGTCGTTCTCCCCGGGGCAAACTTGGCAGTTGGAGGTTTTCCGAATAAGGGCCAGGGCCCCGAACAGATAGTGTCTTCTGCCAAAGCAGGCGCATCTGGCTATTGAACACTAAAACGGTTGGTGAGCCTGCGGCGGGCATTTGGAAATTTACCCGTAGCCGGTTTTGTGCGTCCCGGCTAAGAATAGGTTTCTTATCCGCACTCTGCATGCTTGCCCCTGGTCGACGGCCCGCAGGAAGAGGCCCTTGTGCTACCGGCGGCGTTCCCGCCGCCCGGCGCTGAATACGAAGCACGTCTCCACCGTTGTCGGCGTCCCAGTAATACATACCGGCGGGGCTTTTGAAGCGGGCCAGGTAGTCTACTTCGTTCACCACGTAGGAAGAGCGGTCAATGTCTACCGTTCTGATTTGGATCTGGCGGAGGCCTACCCACAGCCATTTGAACTGATTGAAACGGCCGGAGGCCCTCGTCCAGGGTTTATTATCGTCATTGGCCCGAAGGGGAGCTCCCCAGCAGCCTTCGCCCACATAGACGGTTCCGTAACGATCATCACGAATGAAGCCCTGGCTTGCGCCCAACTCACGACTCGGGCGAATGGGCCAGGTTTGTTTTACGGTGTGGACGTCGGATTCACAGACAAGATTCATCCCGTATTTCGTAAAACGCGTAGCCCAGAGGGTGATCAGTTCGTCGCGCTCCGGCTTAGCGCTTGTATGTGGCCGCATGGAATGATGATACTGGGCGATCTTCCAACTGGATTTGCTGCGGGAGAGATCGTTCTCCAGCCAATCGAGCTGGTCTCCGCCGGGCGGAAAAAGGGTATTCAGGGTGTACGTACGTAACAATCCGCCGGCAAAACTGAGTGCATAGTAAACATCCGGATTGGGCACATCAAACAGATTATAGATGGATGCGTTGGACCGTTCGTGATTGCCCCGGGCGGGCACGATGGGTGTCAGTCGCCCGTCTGAACTAATCGTTAATTGCCAGTCATCGAACCAATCCTGCCATTCCGCAGCGGTATCGCCGTTGGTCATATCCCCGCCGAAAAGAACGAAATGGGGCTTCAGTTTACTCACTAAGCGGTTGGCAGACTGAGCTACGTCGCGGTTATTTCGACTGTCTCCACCGGCAATTATACTGAGCGGTTTATCGGGGGTGTTATGCGGTGTTTCGAACAGCATCCGCTGGCTGGCGCCATCAGAGTCCACCACCAGAAAGTAATAAATAGTTCCTGGTTGCAGCCCTTTGATACGTACAAAAACATTACGCATACCCGCATGATTGACTTGTCGGGACGGGCTGGCCGTGAAGCGATATTTTTCCGTAGCCCGCCCGTGGTCCTGGGTATCATAGACCACCTTTACACTCGAACCAGTGGGTTGCTCAAAACCGATAACCATACTGGTGGCGGGGTCTTCCCGCCAGGTGAGGCGGTAGCGGCGGGTGGACGCATCAAGACTCAGGGAATAGAGGAAGACGGGAAGAAAAAGCAGCAACATCAGGCGCGGACGCAGGATGCAGGCGACGTTTTGGGGGCGCAAAGTTTGGTCCAGGGGAAGCTTAACTCCTATTCCCTGCTTTCCAATCCCCTCCCCTTGCACCTGCGGTCGCGCCCTGAAAAACTGTACTGCGTGAAAAAACCAATTGGTTATATGCATGAACCATACTCTCTTTATAGCCGGGAAATCGTAACCAACTAACAATTTTAATGGGCTAAGGATTGCCAGTACCGACATTCTTTCACGTAATTTTGTGCTTTCGCTAACGACTCGCTTTCGGGCAACAAAGAAACAACCTAAATATGGGACGTGATACTGCTGTTTTCAACCTTATCGATCAGGAACTCGAACGCCAGCGCAATGGCATTGAGCTCATCGCCTCTGAAAACTTCACTTCTCAGGCCGTTATTGACGCTATGGGGAGCTGCCTGACCAATAAATATGCTGAAGGCTACCCAGGCAAACGCTATTATGGAGGCTGCGAAGTCGTAGATAAAATTGAGCAACTTGCCATTGACCGTCTTTGCGAACTCTTCGGTGCTGAATACGCCAACGTGCAGCCGCACTCCGGCGCTCAGGCCAACGCCGCCGTTTTCCTGGCCTGTCTCAAGCCCGGCGATAAGACCCTCGGTTTCAGCCTCGCCCACGGCGGCCACCTGAGCCATGGCCACCCGGCGAACTTCTCCGGCAAGCACTTCGAAGCCCACTTCTACGGCGTGGAGGAAGCTACCGGACGGGTTGACATGGACAAGGTTGCCGAGAAAGCCCGTGAAGTGCAACCCAAGATGATCATCTGCGGTGCCTCGGCTTACAGCCGCGACTGGGACTACGCCCGCTTCCGCGAAATCGCCGACGAAGTCGGCGCTATCCTCCTCGCGGACATTGCCCACCCCGCCGGCCTCATCGCCGCCGGACTACTCAACGACCCGCTGCCCCACTGCCACATCGTTACGTCAACGACGCACAAAACTCTCCGCGGCCCGCGTGGTGGCATTATCATGATGGGCAAAGATTTTGACAACCCCTTCGGCAAAGTCTTCAAGAAGAGCGGCAAGCCCTTCAAGATGAGTCGCATCCTCAACGGTGCCGTCTTCCCGGGAATGCAAGGTGGCCCATTGGAGCACGTCATTGCGGCCAAGGCTGTCGCCTTCGGCGAATCCCTTCAGCCCAGCTGGAACACATACGGTAAGCAGGTGATTGCCAACGCACAGGCTATGGCCGACGCCCTCGTTGCTAAAGGCTACCATATCATCAGTGGTGGCACGGACAACCACTCCATGCTCATCGACCTGAGCAATAAGGACGTGAACGGTACCCAGGCAGAAGACGCGCTGAACGCTGCCCACATTACACTCAACAAAAACATGGTCCCCTTCGATAAAAAGACGGCCATGAACCCCTCCGGCATCCGCATCGGCACGGCCGCCGTTACGACCCGCGGTTTCACCGAAGCTGATTGTGTGAAGACAGTTGAATGGATCGACCGCATTATTAATGATGTGGAAAACCAGGAGGTGATTGATGCCGTGCGTAGTGAAGTGCATGCGTTTATGCAGGCCTTCCCGCTTTATGAAGAAAGTAGTGTGGCACTGTAGTTTTGTGGTAATGTAGGCCGTCGTTGGAGGCGCTGCTGAATTCTGCCGTAATGTACACCGCCTCCAACGCGCGGCAGCTACTACAGTACGACCAAACTACCCGACTACAGTACTAAACAATGCTCTACCTCCACATTCCCTTCTGCAAACAAGCCTGCAGCTACTGCAACTTCCACTTCAGCACCAGCATGAAGACGCGGGAGGCAGTGATCGGCGGCATCTGCAAGGAACTAAAAACCCGGCGGGGGGAACTGGCGAACGGGCCGGTTCCCTCCGTTTATTTTGGGGGCGGGACGCCTTCGATATTAACGGCTGAAGAGTTAAAGCGGATTTTTGAGGTCTTGTTTCAGGAAGGGTACCTGGATAAAGGAGCCCGCTCATCGGATGTATTTTCCGGCCTGACGCAGTCGGACGGCAGTTCATCCGATGTGTCGGGTGAGCAAATTAGTCGGCTTCCTGCCGACACATCGGATGAACTTTTTACCGGCGTTGCCAGGCAAAAAGATGCATCCGATGAGCGACCAGACTACCAGGCAACCGAAATTACCTTAGAAGCCAACCCCGACGACCTTGACGAAGCCACCATTCAGCTTTTGGCCGATTCTCCCGTCAACCGTCTCAGCATCGGCATCCAGTCTTTCTTCGAGGAGGATCTTCGCTTCATGAACCGGGCACACAGCGCGGCGGAAGCCCGCGCTGCCGTAGAGAAAGTCAACCGGGCCGGCTTCCACGACGTGAGTATTGACCTCATCTACGGCGGGCAAACCACCACCGATGAGATGTGGGCGGAGAACCTTCGCATCGCCACCGATCTGGGGGTTAACCACATCAGCGCCTACGCGCTGACGGTAGAGCCCAAGACTGCCCTTGGGGTACAGGTTGCCAAAGGCAAAGTGCCGGATACCAATGATGCCAAATTCAACCGCCATTTCAACAAGTTGGTGGATCATCTTACGGCCAGCGGCTACCGCCATTACGAGATATCGAACTTCTGCCTGCCGGGGCACGCCTCCAGGCACAACTCCGGTTACTGGTCCGGGCAGCCCTACCTTGGCATCGGTCCGGGCGCCCACGGATTTGACGGACAGCATACCCGGCGCTGGAACGTGAGTAACAACGCCGCCTACGCCAAGGCCTGGGCGGAGATTAATTCCGCCGAAGACTTCGCCGCCGCCGATGGCTTCCTCTACGAAGAAGAACACCTCTCCGCCACCGACCGCTACAACGAGTTTATCATGACGGGCCTGCGACGAGACGTCGGGGTGCAGCTCTCCGATATCGAGCAGCGATTTGGCCGGGAGAAGGCGCAGTTTTTTGCCGAAAGCCAGCAAGCCAACGTGGCCGAAGGCCTGTTCCTGAATATTGGCGAAGGAGTCTATCGCCTTACGCGGGAGGGACGGATGCGGGCGGACGGAGTGGCGTCGGATGGGTTTTGGGTGTAGTTTTACAGTTGACTATAATCGACGGTACTATCGCTAACGAAGGAAAAACTGACTTGTAACCGGGGCAGCCCTCTTCCGAAAAGACAACCACATATCGCCTTCGTCGTTTAATATACCTAAGCCGAAGTAGTTTAGGGTAGCTAGCACGAAGCTAGCAAGTGATATAATTTTAAATCACTTCGCCTTAGGTATAAAACAAGTTGATAACCATGCAATCATTCTGGCGATTATTTGCGGCGGCGCTAGGCGGTGGAATACTGGCGGCGGTGCTGGTACTGGCCGCCGTTGGCGGCCGGAAGGCGGCTGTTCAGCCTGCTACTTCAACGGACATGGCACCTGCGGCTGCGCCCCTGTCTGTTCAGAACGAAACACCGATGCTGGTTGCGGATGATTCGGAGGCTTTCCCCGAGCTTCCCCTGCCCGTTGACCTCCGCGCTGCGGCGCGCGTGGCCACTCCTGCGGTTGTACACATTACGGCCCGTAACGGTGGCCGTCGGCGGGAAACCGTTAAAGCCCTTTTTAATCGGGGAGCCGATGATGAGCCGATGATCGCCGGCGGCGAAGGCTCTGGCGTGATTTATACCTCTAACGGCTACCTGATCACCAACAACCACGTGGTAGAAACAGCCACCGAGATAATCGTTACCACAACCGACCGGCGCACTTTTCCCGCCAGTCTGGTGGGCGCTGACCCAAAATCGGACCTGGCTGTATTAAAAATTGAAGCTAATGATCTGCCGTTTCTGGAACTGGCGGATTCCGACGCGGCGGAGCCCGGCCAGTGGGTACTGGCCGTGGGCAGTCCCCTGGGCCTGACCAGTACCGTAACGGCAGGCATCGTTAGTGCCAAAGGCCGCAGCATTCAGTTGTTTCCTGAGTTGGACGCCATTGAAAGTTTTCTGCAAACAGACGCAGCCGTTAACCCCGGCAACAGCGGTGGACCACTCGTTACCGCTGACGGAAAGCTACTGGGCATCAACACTGCCATTGCATCCAGAACGGGCCGCTTCCAGGGCTACAGTTTTGCCATTCCGATTAACCTGGTTCGGCGTATTGCTGATGACATCATCGAATATGGAAGTTTCCAGCGAGCCTTCCTGGGCGTGGAAATTTCCACGCTTACCCGCAGCGACGTTAAACGCTTGAAATTGAAAAACCGGACGGAGGGTGTCGTCGTCGACGCTATCTTTGCCGGTGGTTCCGCCGAAACAGCAGGATTGCTGGTTAATGATCTGATCATAGGCATCGGCGAGCGTCCCATTCGGGACCTGCCGGAACTGACCGAATTTATCGGTAGAGCGAAGGTTGGTGAAACGTTAAATCTTAAGGTTGTGCGCAACGGATTGGTCCGGGAGGTCATCGTGAAGATGTTAGCAGCAAAGGAATAGTGTTGAACAAGCAGAATTGTAATTCTAAGATATGCGATTAAGAAGCGAAAGCCTCATTAAGAAATACGGAAGCCGCACGGTAGTGAAAGGCGTCTCTCTTTACGTAGACCGGGGAGAGATCGTAGGTTTGCTTGGGCCTAACGGAGCGGGTAAAACGACCACCTTTTACATGACAGTAGGCTTCATTAAGCCCAATGAAGGGCGTGTATACCTCAACGAGGAAGACATTACGGAGTTACCGATGTATAAGCGCGCCCAGCGTGGAATCGGCTACCTGCCACAGGAAGCTTCTGTGTTTCGCAAACTGAGCGTAGAAGACAATATCGCTGCCGTTCTGGAAATGACGGACCTGAGCAAAGCAGAACAAAAAAAGAAGCTGGAAGACCTCATTGAGGAATTCAGCCTGGAGAAAGTGCGTAAAAGCAAGGCCGATACACTCTCCGGCGGCGAACGCCGGCGAACGGAGATTGCCAGAGCACTGGCTACGGACCCCATGTTCATTCTACTGGACGAACCCTTTGCCGGGATCGACCCCATCGCGGTAGAAGACATTCAGTATATCGTTGCTAAACTGAGAACCAAAAATATTGGCATCCTGATTACAGACCACAATGTTCAGGAAACGCTGAGCATTACCGACCGGGCCTACCTCATGTTTGAGGGCAACATCCTTAAAGCCGGAACGGCCGAAGAGCTGGCGGCTGACGAGATGGTGCGTAAGGTCTACCTCGGTAAAAACTTTGAGCTGCGCCGTAAAGTCATCGAGCTCTGATTCTCCTCCTCTCGCCCCCGTGCTATTGTATATTTGCGCTCCCAAATAATCCCCATGAATATTGCCGTTGTTGGAACGGGCTACGTTGGCCTGGTAACCGGAACCTGTTTTGCTGAAACCGGAAACGAAGTAATTTGTGTAGACATCGATGCCGATAAGGTAGAGAAGATGCGGCAGGGCGAAGTGCCCATCTATGAGCCGGATCTTGAGGTGCTCTTTGAACGCAACCAACGGCAGGGGCGCCTTAGCTTTACAACCGACCTCAAGCAAGCCGTAGATCATGCCGAGATCATTTTCCTTGCCTTACCGACACCACCCGGAGCGGATGGCTCGGCCGACCTGCGCTTTATCCTGGGCGTAGCAGCGGAATTGTCCCAAATGATCACCCGTTACACCGTAGTCGTTGACAAGAGCACCGTGCCCGTAGGAACCGGCGAACAAGTACACGCCGCCCTGGCTGAGCATCTGAGTGAAGATCTGTTTGACGTGGTCTCTAATCCTGAGTTCCTGCGCGAAGGTGTAGCCGTAGACGACTTCCTGAAACCCGATCGAGTGGTGATCGGCACGTCCAGCTCACGTGCTGAAGAAAGCATGCGACGCTTGTACGAACCCTTCGTTCGCTCCGGCAATCCAATCATCTTTATGGACGTTCGCTCCGCGGAGATGACAAAATATGCCGCTAACTCTTACCTGGCGACACGTATCTCCTTCATGAACGAGATCGCTAACCTGTGCGAAATCGTAGGAGCTGACGTCGACGCCGTTCGTAAGGGCATGGGCAGCGATTCCCGCATCGGCAAGCGATTCCTTTTCCCAGGTGTAGGTTACGGAGGTTCCTGCTTCCCAAAAGACGTGCAGGCGCTTGCCCGTACGGCCGGGCAACACGACTACAGCTTCCGCATTCTTGATGCCGTAATGAACGTCAATGATTACCAACGCCTGCGGATTGCAGATAAAATTGAAGCTTATTACGGAGAAGACCTTAAAGGCAAAACGGTAACTCTCTGGGGACTGGCCTTTAAGCCCAATACGGATGACATTCGCGAAGCCCCGGCCTTATATACCATTGATCGATTGCTCGCCGCCGGAGCGCAGGTGCGAACATTTGACCCCGAAGCAATGGACAATGTAGAAGCCCTCTACGGAGACAAGGTTGTTTTCTGTGAAGACCAGTATGAAGCTGCTACCGGTGCCGATTGCCTGGCAATTATGACGGAATGGTCCGTTTTCCGGACCCCCAACTTCGATAAGCTTAAGGGGGCTCTTAGTAAGCCGGTCATCTTTGATGGCCGTAACCTCTACGATCTCCGCCGAATGGTAGAGGCCGGCTTCTACTACGACAGCATCGGACGAACTACCGTGGGCTAAGCCCGCTTCTGAGATAAAACGGAAAAAATTTACTTTTTTTTCAAAGAGACCGAACATCTGAAAATGGGCGCCCGTTGAGCCCAATAACAGTGAAAGTTCTGACCTTTGCGAGAGGCCCCGTTTATAATAACCGGGCCTCTCTTTTTTTTAGCTACAGCCTTTAAACAACCAGACTGCGGTCTCTGTCGTTTTATCTTCATGCTAAAGTGGCTGCTCATCTTCCCCATTCGTTTATATCAGGTGACTTTGTCTCCCCTGCTCGGTCCCAACAAGTGCCGGTACCAACCTACTTGTTCCCATTATGCTATTGAGGCAATCAAAGTGTGGGGTCCATTAAAGGGGAGCTGGCTGGCCGCCAAACGAATTGGCAGCTGCCACCCCTGGGGTGGCCACGGCCATGACCCGGTCCCCAAAAAGCCGGGTGCCGACAATACCGAAAAACAAGAGCACGAAGTGCTGCGCGGCAAACCCTTATCTTAGGGCTTGTTTAAAAATTCTTTCCATGAAAATATTCTCCAAGCTATCCCTTTTCGCCCTTATTGCGTGTTTTTCCCTTAGCCTCAACGGTCAGGGTATTGAGTTTTTTCACGGCAGCTGGGAAGAAGCCCTGGCAAAGTCCGAAGCTGAGGGCAAACTGATCTTCGTTGACGCCTACGCCAGCTGGTGTGGTCCCTGTAAAAAAATGGCGGCCAATGTTTTCCCGTTGAAGGAAGTAGGTGACTATTTTAATGCAAACTTCATCAACATGAAGTTCGACATGGAAAAGGCAGAATCTACCGAGTTTAGGGAGAAACACAGCGTTCGTGCCTTCCCAACACTGTTTTTCATCAATGGAAAGAATGAAGTAGTACATCAGGTAGTAGGTGGTAAGCAAGCGCAGGGGCTGATTTCTGCCGGCGGAGCGGCCATGGCCAAAATGGACGATCTGCCCGCTCTCGGAGAACGCTGGGAAAGCGGTGATCGCGACAGCAAACTGGCCTTCACTTACATCCGTGCGCTTGTGCGCCGCGGCGAGCCCCATATGAAGGTTGCTAATGACTATCTCCGGACACAAAAAGATCTGACGAGCGAAGACAACCTGAACATCCTGCTGATTGCGGCCACTACGGCCGATAGCCGGATCTTCGATTTGATGATGCAGAATAAAGCTGGCATCATTGCTCAGTCCGGACAGTCAGCCTTCGACCAGCAAGTTAGAACGGCCGTTAATGCTACCAAGGACCGTGCGATTGAATTCAAGGATGAGAGCTTGCTAAAGACCGCCGTGAAGAAGCTATCCAGCGTAGACCCGACCGCCGGCAAGCAGTTAGCCCTGCAGGGCGCTTACGAACTGGCCGCCAAGGGAACCGACTCAAAGGCTTTCTACAAAGCGACCAGTAAATACCTCGATAAGGCCGTTGGTGATGACATTAATAAACTTACCGATGTTTACAAGGTCGTATCCACTTCTCGCTTTATCCACGAGCAAAAAATTCTTGACCTGGCCGTTGACGCCGGCTCGCGTGCCGCAGCCGGAGACCCTACGGGCGGATTTCAAAAATATTACCGGCTAGCCGATTTCCTCTTTAAGCAGGGAAGAGAAGAACAGGCGCTTAGCTTCGCCAGGCTGGCCAAAGAAGCCCTCGACCCCAAGCAGGCCAACTACATCCGGGCCGTAGATGGTCTCATCAAACGGATTGAAGAGGCACGGTAGTCCGGAAGTACTGATTATCGTACAGCGGGAATTACCTTCGTGGCGTGTTGCCTGCCGAAGTGCGCATTCGCCTTTAGCAGTGTCCCCTCACTAACCGCTTAACGGATTTCCGATATGTACCCAGATTTATCCTACCTTTTTCATGACCTCTTCGGCACGGCGAGGGATAACTGGTTGAGTATTTTCAAAACCTTCGGTTTCTTTCTTCTGCTCGCCTTCCTGGTGGCAGCCAGACTACTGAAGTGGGAATTGGAGCGACGAGAAAAACTGGGGCAACTAAAACCCGTCCGGACGACAATAGTACCCGGCAAGACGGTGACCGTCTATGATTATGTCTTCAATGCCCTGCTTGGCTTTGTAATTGGCTATAAAGCCCCCTACGCCATCTCTAATATTGAGATGTGGAAGCGCGATCCTGGTGGGGTACTGCTTTCGCTGGAAGGCTGGTGGTGGAGCGGACTGATCATCGGCGCCATCTTCCTGGCTTATTACTTGTATTTAGGGCGAAACCAACAGGAGGAGGCTCCAAAAGAAGTGAACGTCTACCCTTCTGACCGGGTAGGCCCCATCACCATGATGGCCGCCGTTGGGGGCATCCTGGGGGCAAAATTCTTCGCCATCATTGAATACCTGCCCCGCTTCTTCGAAGATCCGCTGGGCGTATTACTGAGTGGTGACGGACTGGCCATCTATGGAGGCCTTATCGGTGGAGCACTGGCCGTTTACCTTTATCTGCGCAAGCACAAAATCAAACCCGTTCCGGTGCTCGACGCCGTAGCTCCTTCCCTGATCATTGCCTATGGCGTGGGGCGGATAGGCTGCCAGCTGAGTGGTGACGGTGACTGGGGTATCGTGGCAAAGGCCATTCCCGACTGGTGGTTTTTACCCGATTGGGTCTGGCGTTTTGACTTCCCGCACAACGTGTTGGGGCGGGGCGAAAAAATTCCCGGTTGCGACCTGGAATACTGTACCCGGTTAGCCGAAGCCGTCTACCCTACTTCCATTTATGAAACCCTGATGGCATTTGCCATTGGCGGGCTGCTCTGGGCATTCCGCAAACGGCTTACGGCTATCCCCGGGTTACTGTTCGCGATCTACCTCTTCTTCAACGGCGTAGAACGATTCTTCATCGAGTTCGCCCGGGTAAATGATCGCTACAACCTACTGGGAGTAGAGCTCAGCCAGGCACAGATTATCGCCATTTGCTTTATGCTGGCGGGGCTGATCGGTGGCTGGTGGGCCATGAGGAAAGCTGGTGGGCAAACAACCACTTAGCGGGCGGCAGCCTCGGACAAGTTCAGGCGATACCGCAGGTGCAAAGAACGTTTTTTGATGGCAATGCGGAGGGCGGGTAAAAACAGGCTTGGCGCCGAAAGACTTAGCCCCCACCTGAATGCTGACCTTTCGATCTTAAACGGCGAAATATCACCATTTTTAGCAGGCTCTACCCAGGTTAGTCGCTCCCTGGCCTCCCTCCGTCGGAAAAAGACCTTTGGGAGACAACCCTTCCCTGCTATTTTACCTTTCCATTGCACCCGCGTTCTGCGCCCCAAAAACAGGTGGACGCGAAAAAGGGTATCTTTCCAGTAACAATAGAAGAAATATGAATCAGAAGAAATTCATGACTTACGGCATCATCGGCTTTTTCCTGCTGGTGGCGCTCCTGATGTTCAGCAACGCTACGTTCGTAACGATTGACTCCGGTGAGCGGGGTGTGATCTTCCGGCCCTTCAGCACGGGACTGGACAAAGCCAACATCTACCCTCCCGGTTTCCACGTGGTGGCTCCCTGGAATGACATGTACGTCTACGAGGTCCGCGAACGCCAGCTCGAAGAAGAAATGGAAGTCCTTTCCAGCAATGGCCTGAACATTAAGGTGGACATTACGGCCCGTATCCGACCTAATTTCGGACAGGTTGGTGATCTGCACGAAAACTTCGGCCGGGAGTACGTCGACCGACTCGTCCGCCCGGAAGTACGCTCCGCCGTCCGGCAGGTGATTGGCAAGTTTACACCCGAGGAACTCTACAGTACGAAGCGCGATGAGGTCGAGACGCTCATTTCAGAAAATCTGAGCAAAGTACTCGCCACTAATTTCATTGACCTGCAGGCCGTTTTGATTCGCGACATTGAGCTACCGGAGAAAGTCCGGACCGCCATCGAGGAAAAGCTCGAGGCGGAGCAGGGCTCCCTTAAGTACGAATACATTCTGACCCGCGAGAAGCAGGAAGCCGAGCGTCGCCTCATCGAGGCGCAGGCCAAGGCCGATGCCAACGCCATTCTTTCCGCCAGTCTCTCCGACAAGATTTTGCAGGACAAAGGAATCGAGGCTACCCTCGAACTGGCGAAGTCTCCCAACAGTAAAGTCATCGTCGTAGGTGGCGAAGGTGGCGGCGGTCTCCCTCTCATCCTCGGAGGAGGGAACTAAATTGTAGTTGGGCAGACGGTAGTGCCGTAGAAGGCAAGTTGTAGCTTTCGCCTTAAACTTTCTTTAACCGCACACTGTCTTTTCCCCAGGCAACGCATCTGATAACCGGCCGTATCTTCGCCTTCGGAGATACGGCCGGTTTTTGTTTACAGGCTTCTTTAAACCCTTCTGTGAACCTCTGTGACAACCTCCGTGTATCCTCTGTGGTTATTTCAGCCAAGGTTCCCCATTGTTATTTCTGTCGGACTTTCTACAACTTACCATCCTCCTCGTCTACCAGCTAAAAAGCATGCTAAAAAAACTCGATTGGTACATCATTGGTAAGTTTCTGAGCACCTTCTTCTTTACGGTGCTTATTTTCTCGATGGTGAGCCTGATCATTGATTTCAGCGAAAAGATCGAGCGTTTTATTGAGAGTGACATCTCCAAAATGGAGATCACCTTTGAGTATTTCCCTACATTTTTACTTTTCATTCTCGGCTTCCTCTGGCCGATGCTTACGTTGATTTCCGTCATCTTCTTCACCAGTCGAATGGCAAACAACTCGGAGATCATCAGTATCCTGAACTCGGGGGTAAGCTTCCGTCGCCTCCTGCGTCCCTATTTAGTAACGGCGGGGTTTTTGACCCTGCTATACGTCGTCGGTTTGCACTACGTCATCCCCTATGCCAACAACCACCGGACGGAACTGGAGCGTACCTACTTCGGCAAAAATAAAGACGAAGGCCGGACGGCCAACGTACACATGTTTGTGGCGCCGAATACGAAAGTATTCATGACCCACTTCAGCAAACGGGACAGCTCCGCCAGAAATTTTCGCATTGAGTCTTTTGAAGATAGTGAGCTGCGAAAACTGACGAAGGCCCGCTCGGCTAAGTTTATCCCCGCTACGGATTCCACGGGAGCCTTCTGGCGCCTGTCCAGCTACGAGGTGCGCACCTTCAATGGACTGGAAGAAAGCCTTGAAATCGGCGGCGGGCATAAACTGGACACCGTCCTTAACCTCTTCCCGGAAGACTTTGTGGACTACAAAGAGCAGCAGTCGGCCATGAGTACCCCAGAGCTCCTGGCCCATATCCGCAAACAACGGGAACGGGGTGCGGGCAACATTCGTAAGTACGAAGTAGAAATGGCCCGACGAACCGCCGAGCCATTTACCTTAATCATTCTGGTGCTGATTGGCGTCTCCGTCGCCGGCCGCAAGACCCGTGGTGGGATGGGCGTCCAGCTAGCCATCGGGATGTTCATCGGGGCACTGTTCGTATTCCTGAGCCGCTTTGCTTCCACGATCAGCGTGAGCGCCAATTTGCCCGTCTATCTGGGCATGTGGATGCCGAACATCATCTTCTTCGCCGCAGCAATGTATTTCGTGTCTAAGGCGCAGCGATAGGGAAGGTTACTTAGTCTTTCAGCTCAAACTTTACGGGTAGCATAAATTGAACAGCAACCGGCTTGCCCTTTCTTATGCCGGGCTCGAAGCGAATGTTATCTTTCTTCATTTTACTTACGACCTTGTTCACGGCTTTACCCAAACCGGCGCCAGGGTCCCGCACTACTTTGATCTCGGTAATAGCTCCGTGTGCCTCCACGACAAAGCTTACAACGGCGAGGCCTTCTACTCCTTTCTCCCGCGCCTTGTTGGGGTAGCGAACGTTGTGATAGATATACTGCAGCATGGCTTGATCTGCGCAGGCCTTCCGCTTTTTGTACTTCATTAACTCTCCGCACTTCCTACCGGGAAACAGCGGCATTTGATCAGCCGTTTTATAGACTTTACGCCCGGCTACTTCCGTGTAGTCCTCCGTGAAATCAGCGGAGGCTTGCTCTGGCAACTCGACCGTAATGGTCGTTTTGTCTTGCCCTGAGACAGCGGTGGCGGGAAACATTTGCGGGATAAAGCCGAGGGCTAATGCGCAACAGGTCAGGCTAACGCCCAACCACAAATAAGGTGATTTGGAAATGATCATTTCAGGGGGTGTTTTTATAAAGACGTTTTGGAGTAGGGTTTTGGTGGGTGGGGTACGATGTTTTTTTCACAGCAGGGGTTGAATGGAAGAATTGGAGAATGATAGAATGACTTGACCAGGAAATTCTACCATTCTCTAATTCTATCATTATAACCCCCTGTTTTGTTATTGCTGGATATTCACCATCATCGTCACCCCCCAGCACCCCGTCCACAGGATCGTTCGCCACCAATTAACGGTGATGAGTTGGGCAGACAGTGAAAGGTGATTCTCTTCAATATCCAGGGCGGCGTGGAGGGGCACTGCCCGAAAAAAGGTGATGGCCCAGGCGAGGAGAATCAGAATAGTATTCAGCAACAGGTCAGTGCTTCGGGCCGTCAGCAGTAAACATCCGTAAACGGCTAACTGCCCGAGCATGATGGGCATTACCACGTAGGTGACGCGGCGGGTATAGGCCCGATGCCAGATCCGGAAGCCCTCCCGGTGAAAATGTTGAAACGAAGGGTAAATAACCAGCTGTACGAGCCAGATGAGGACCAGGGCAGCGGTATCGAAAACCAGCCGCAACGCATGGAGGGTCGGGAGCTCTAGGAAGTTAGTCGCCATCGGTAGACTTTATGAACGCGCCAGAGGATGAGGCCGAAGGGGATCCACCAGATAAAGTCGTTAGTGATCAGGGTGTAGAAGAAGCCGAAGGGGACGAGCCCGGTGGCGTAATTCATCAGGAAGCCGGCGGGACCGAAGAGTTTGCCCAATCCGCCAACGGCAACGATCGGCCAGTGCCGCATCGGGTCGTAACTGGCCCACCAATAGCCCAGACCGTAGACACCGATGACCATGCCCATCCCCTGCCACACCATCGGGTGGCGCATGGGTTCCATGCCGACGAGCTCCCAGAAATGCTGAGGAAAAAGAACCACCCAGGCACCCCAGAGGATATTGTAGATGGCCGCCAGGCGGAGGGTGGTTTGCATCCAGGCGGGGCTGCCCGTATCGTGTTGCTTGTCGTTTGTCATCGAAGAGCGTAACAGGAAGTGGCATGAATGGTTACAAAAAACAAGGAGGTATTTCCACTG
Source organism: Neolewinella agarilytica (assembly GCF_900110645.1). Taxonomy (GTDB): domain Bacteria; phylum Bacteroidota; class Bacteroidia; order Chitinophagales; family Saprospiraceae; genus Neolewinella; species Neolewinella agarilytica. The sequence continues at coordinate 4,507 of NZ_FOFB01000006.1, read as the reverse complement.
CTCATTAGCGTTCCATGGCACCTGCGAACGCGCTGAGCCTATCGAAGTGTCCGCGCCTGAACATCAGAGTGGAGTTGGCGCATACGCAGGTGCAGGGGGAAGTTGGAGGAGCCATGAAGGAAGCTCCGTAAAACAAGAAAACCGTACCGCTACTGGAGCGATACGGTTTTCTATGTTCAAGTCAGTAGCCGGAAAAACCGGCTGTGTCGTCCTAGAAGATTACGAGGGTAATCATCTGGAGCGTATCAAGATCAATTGGATTACCATCTAAGTCTAAGAAGCGAATGATCGCGTCTCCGTCTTCGTAGGTGATCGTCTGTACTACACCGAGGGTATTGGAGTTAACCTGGAAGATGTTGTTAAACATCGTCAGGTCTTCTTCGAAGAGGCTTACCCGGAGGTAGGTCTCAGCGGGGTTACCATCATCCTCAGCGGTAAAGGTCAGGTTGCTACCTGCGTCATATACTTCCGTGAAAGTGGTACCAGCATAGCTGGCAGCTGCACGAGCAATTCCGGATGGGCCACGAGGACCAACGGGGCCTTGCTGGCCACGTACACCCTGTGGACCCTGGATACCCTGGATACCTTGCTCGCCCTGGAGGCCACGAGGACCTTCAGCACCATCTTCACCGTCCTGGCCAGCGGGACCTTCCGGACCCATCATACCCATTTCGCCCTGCGGGCCGGCAATGCCGGGAACACCCTGAAGACCACGGGGACCTTCAAGACCGATAGGACCTTGTGGACCAACGGGACCAGCTTCACCCTGGATACCCTGGATGCCCTGGTCACCTGCGGGACCTTTGAGGCCCTGTTCGCCTTGCTCACCGCGAAGACCTTGTGGGCCTTCGGGACCTTCCGGGCCTTGAATGCCTTGTGGGCCTTGCTCGCCCTGGAGACCACGTTCACCCTGGAGACCACGCTCGCCTTGAAGGCCGCGCTCGCCCTGAGGACCTTGTTCGCCATCAGCACCATCCGTACCGGCTACACCTTGGAGGCCTTGTGGGCCTTGCTCGCCTTGTGGGCCACGCTCTCCCTGGATGCCACGTTCGCCCTGAAGGCCACGTTCACCCTGAAGACCGCGCTCCCCTTGAGGACCTTGCTCACCATCAGCTCCATCAGCACCCTGGATACCCTGGATACCCTGTGGACCTTCAGGACCGCGGGGGCCTTGCTCACCACGAGCGCCATCAGCACCAGCTAGTCCCTGAGGACCCATCATACCCATCTCACCTTGTGGGCCAGCAATACCGGCGACACCTTGTTCGCCTTGTGGACCAGTAAGACCGATAGGACCTTGTGGACCTTCAGGACCGGCTTCACCCTGGAGACCCTGGATACCCTGGTCACCTGCTGGGCCTTTGATGCCCTGTTCGCCTTGTTCACCGCGTTCACCCTGGATGCCCTGAGGACCTTCAGGACCTTCAGGCCCCTGTACACCTCGTTCACCCTGGATGCCTTGAATGCCCTGAGGACCTTCAACGCCATCAACACCAGGTGCGCCTTCGAAGCCACGTGGGCCACGTTCGCCCTGCTCACCGTCAGCACCGTCTTCGCCATCAGCTCCGGCAGGACCTTGAATACCCTGAGGACCTTGGTCACCCTGAATACCCTGAAGTCCGCGTTCGCCTTGTGGGCCACGCTCACCCTGGATTCCCTGGAGACCACGTTCGCCCTGCGGGCCCTGGTCACCTTGAATACCCTGGATGCCTTGCTCGCCGCGCTCACCCTGGGGGCCTTGCGCGCCGTCTTCGCCGTCAACTCCGTCACGACCGTCCTGGCCGTCAGCTCCAGCTAGACCCTGAATACCCTGAGGACCTTGGTCACCCTGAATACCCTGAAGTCCACGTTCGCCTTGTGGGCCACGCTCGCCTTGGATGCCTTGGAGACCACGCTCACCCTGTGGGCCTTGCGCGCCGTCTTCGCCATCAGCTCCGGCAGGACCCTGAATACCCTGAGGACCTTGGTCACCCTGGATACCTTGTAGTCCGCGTTCGCCTTGTGGGCCTTGCTCTCCCTGGATTCCCTGAAGACCACGTTCGCCCTGTGGGCCCTGGTCACCTTGAATACCCTGGATGCCTTGCTCGCCGCGCTCACCTTGGGGGCCTTGCGCACCGTCTTCACCGTCAGCTCCTGCTACACCTTGGATACCCTGAGGACCTTGGTCACCCTGGATACCCTGTAGTCCGCGTTCGCCTTGTGGGCCTTGGTCACCCTGGATGCCTTGGAGACCACGTTCGCCCTGCGGGCCCTGGTCACCTTGAATACCCTGAATGCCTTGCTCGCCGCGCTCGCCCTGGGGGCCTTGCGCACCGTCTTCGCCGTCAACTCCGTCACGACCGTCCTGGCCGTCAGCTCCAGCTAGACCCTGAATACCCTGAGGACCTTGGTCACCCTGAATACCTTGAAGTCCGCGTTCGCCTTGTGGGCCTTGCTCGCCTTGGATGCCTTGGAGACCACGCTCACCCTGTGGGCCTTGCGCGCCGTCTTCGCCATCAGCTCCGGCAGGACCCTGAATACCCTGAGGACCTTGGTCACCCTGAATACCCTGAAGTCCGCGTTCGCCTTGTGGGCCTTGGTCACCCTGGATGCCCTGGAGACCACGTTCGCCCTGTGGGCCTTGATCACCTTGGATTCCCTGGATGCCTTGCTCGCCGCGCTCACCCTGAGGGCCTTGCGCGCCGTCTTCGCCGTCAGCTCCGGCAGGACCCTGAATACCCTGAGGACCTTGGTCGCCCTGAATACCCTGAAGTCCGCGTTCGCCTTGTGGGCCTTGGTCACCCTGGAGACCACGTTCGCCCTGCGGGCCCTGGTCACCTTGAATACCTTGGATGCCTTGCTCGCCACGCTCGCCCTGTGGGCCTTGCGCGCCGTCTTCGCCGTCAGCTCCGGCAGGACCTTGAATACCCTGGGGACCTTGGTCGCCCTGGATACCCTGTAGTCCGCGTTCGCCTTGTGGGCCTTGGTCACCCTGGATGCCTTGGAGACCACGTTCGCCCTGCGGGCCCTGGTCACCTTGAATTCCCTGGATGCCTTGCTCGCCACGCTCGCCCTGTGGGCCTTGCGCACCGTCTTCGCCGTCAACTCCGTCGCGACCGTCCTGGCCGTCAGCTCCAGCTAGACCCTGGATACCCTGGGGACCTTGGTCGCCCTGAATACCTTGAAGTCCGCGTTCGCCTTGTGGGCCTTGCTCACCCTGGATTCCCTGGAGACCACGTTCACCCTGTGGGCCTTGGTCACCCTGGATTCCCTGGATGCCTTGCTCGCCACGCTCACCCTGGGGGCCTTGCGCGCCGTCTTCGCCGTCAGCTCCAGCTAGACCCTGGATACCCTGAGGACCTTGGTCGCCCTGAATACCCTGAAGTCCGCGTTCGCCTTGTGGGCCTTGGTCACCCTGAATACCCTGAAGTCCGCGTTCACCTTGTGGGCCTTGGTCACCCTGGATTCCCTGGAGACCACGTTCGCCCTGCGGGCCCTGGTCACCTTGAATACCTTGGATGCCTTGCTCGCCACGCTCGCCCTGTGGGCCTTGCGCGCCGTCTTCGCCGTCAGCTCCGGCAGGACCTTGAATACCCTGAGGACCTTGGTCGCCCTGAATACCCTGAAGTCCGCGTTCGCCTTGTGGGCCACGCTCGCCTTGGATGCCTTGGAGACCACGCTCACCCTGGGGGCCTTGCGCACCGTCTTCGCCGTCAACTCCGTCACGACCGTCCTGGCCGTCAGCTCCAGCTAAACCTTGGATACCCTGGGGACCTTGGTCGCCCTGAATACCTTGAAGTCCGCGTTCGCCTTGTGGTCCTTGCTCACCCTGGATTCCCTGGAGACCACGTTCGCCCTGTGGGCCCTGATCACCTTGGATTCCCTGGATGCCTTGCTCGCCACGCTCACCCTGGGGGCCTTGCGCGCCGTCTTCGCCGTCAGCTCCAGCTACACCCTGGATACCCTGAGGACCTTGGTCGCCCTGAATACCCTGAAGTCCGCGTTCGCCTTGTGGGCCTTGGTCACCCTGGATGCCCTGAAGACCACGTTCGCCCTGTGGGCCTTGGTCACCCTGGATTCCCTGGATGCCTTGCTCGCCGCGCTCACCCTGTGGGCCTTGCGCGCCGTCTTCGCCGTCAGCTCCAGCTACACCCTGGATACCCTGAGGACCTTGGTCACCCTGGATACCTTGTAGTCCGCGTTCGCCTTGTGGGCCTTGGTCACCCTGGATGCCTTGGAGACCACGTTCGCCCTGCGGGCCCTGGTCACCTTGGATTCCCTGGATGCCTTGCTCGCCGCGCTCACCCTGGGGGCCTTGCGCGCCGTCTTCGCCGTCAGCTCCAGCTACACCCTGGATACCCTGAGGACCTTGGTCACCCTGAATACCCTGTAGTCCGCGTTCGCCCTGTGGGCCTTGGTCACCCTGGATTCCCTGGATGCCTTGCTCGCCACGCTCACCCTGGGGGCCTTGCGCGCCGTCTTCGCCGTCAGCTCCAGCTACACCCTGGATACCCTGAGGACCTTGGTC
>NZ_FOFB01000046.1 GCF_900110645.1 Neolewinella agarilytica | reverse complement strand
AAGAAGTCACTACCAGAAGGAGTAAGTTACGGTATTTGGGACGTAGCTTTTCGTCCTCACTGTAACCTGAAACAAAGATATGAGTAGCAAAACCCTTGGCCTGTGTCGTTGGCTAATCGGTAGAACGACAAGGGCCGTCCCCCGAAAAGCTCTGGGTCTGGGGTTTCATTCAACGCTACTTTAGCTCGGAGGTAATACACCACTGGATTCTTTGAAGCAGAGTCTGAGTGGGCAATACACCGCGATTAATGCCTGGCTTCAGGCCAAAAATGAATGCTTTGCCACAATAGCTTCCCCTGCTCCTCCAAGCCAAAAAATGGAAAGTGAAAAACAAAATGGAGCACTATGGTGGGACGGGTGCGCTTCGCGGCTGGCTTCGCCGGTGGCGGTCTCCGGAAAATGGAGAGCTGAAAGCCGTTAAAAAATTGAAACTGTATGAGCATCCACAAAGCTATCTTTTGACACCAAATTTGAGTAACCGAAAAGTGAGTAAGCAGAGCAAGAAGCGTTGAGCGAGTTTTTCAATTTTAGGCTTTCAATTCTCTATTTTCCGATAAGACATCGGCACAGCCAAAGAATTTTGGTACTTTCCTTCTGAAAAGTACGAGCCCGTGCGGAACGGTGTAAAATAAGGGGCAGTTACCTGCTTTCTCCGATAAAAACACGGGGTTTTTGTAATTCGGGCATGTGTGGGCTCGCCCCACACACACGCCCGAATTGAAAGCTATCTTTAAGTGGACATCAATAGTACGGTACTTGAATATTCGAAAACCGTAGCGGATCATTGTATAAAGCACAGACGCCCGAAAGTCCCGCAATACTGCGGGACGCTTCGAGGTCCTTGCGTGCCCATCAACTCCCCCTTGCACCTGCGGCCGCGCCTGAGCTTGCTCCGTCGCCCAAATCCCTTTTGTATCTTCGCGCTCCCTATCGCTTGCGATAGCACTATCAGACTACAATTACTATCATACTATCCTACTAGAAATGTCCGCACTCCGTGCCATTGGCCCCATCGACGGCCGCTACGCCAGCAAAACCCGTGAACTCAGCGAGTACTTCAGCGAATACGCCCTGATCCGTTATCGCGTACTCGTGGAAATCCGCTACCTACAAGCGCTGCACCAGCTTGGTCTGCCGCAGTTACAGCACTTTACTACTACCCAGATGGATGATCTCAATCAGATTGTCCACAGTTTCAGTGAAGCGGACGCCGAAGAGATTAAAACCACCGAACGGACGACCAATCACGACGTGAAGGCCGTGGAGTATTTCGTCAAAGACCGGCTCACCAAAGCCGGTATGGAAGACATCCTTGAGTTCGTCCACTTTGGTCTTACGAGTCAGGACATCAACAATACGGCCATCCCGCTCACCATTAAAGATGCGCTGACCGAAGTGATTTGTCCCGGTCTGGAAAGCCTGATCAGTATGATCGACCGCCACGCCATGGAATGGGCCGAGGTGCCCATGCTGGCCAAGACCCACGGGCAGCCAGCTTCCCCTACCCTTCTGGGCAAGGAGTTCAGCGTCTGGACGCATCGCCTGCGGGAGCAACTCCGCCAGCTCCAGGACATTCCTATGCCCGCCAAATTCGGCGGTGCTACCGGCAACATGAATGCCCACTACGTTACATTCCCTGACTACGACTGGCACGCCTTCGCCAGCCAGTTCGTCAGCGACCACCTGGGCCTTAAGCGCAGCTACCCCACCACCCAGATTGAACACTATGACAACCTGGGAGCTGTGTTTCACGCCCTGAACCGTATCAGTACAATTCTGATTGATTTGTGTCGGGATGTCTGGCAGTATATTTCTATGGAATACTTCCGCCAGAAGACGATCGCCGGCGAGATCGGCAGCTCCGCCATGCCGCACAAAGTCAACCCCATCGATTTCGAAAATGCCGAAGGCAACCTCGGCATCGCCCGGGCACTGCTTACCCATCTGGCCGATAAACTCCCCATCAGCCGCCTGCAACGCGACCTGACCGATAGTACCGTGCTGCGCAATGTGGGGTTGCCCATCGCTCATATTCTTATCGCCTTTAAAGCCATCGACAAGGGCTTCAGCAAGTTGCTGCTCAATCAGGACAAACTAGCGGCCGACCTGGAGGCTAACTGGATCGTCTGTGCCGAAGCCATCCAGAATATTCTACGCCGGGAGGGCTACCCAAAACCCTACGAAGCGCTCAAAGAATTAACCCGTGGGCGGACCGTATTCAACGAAGAAATTCTTCATACGTTTATTGACGGGCTGGCCGTTAGCGATGCCATTAAGGCGGAGCTGAAGATGATCCGGCCGGAGACTTATGTGGGGCGGTTTTAGTAAAGGTTTTAAGGAGTAAAGCGTAAGGGTCTAACTTTCTTTACCCCTTAATCCCTTCCCCTCTTTAATCCTTAATTCCCTTATCATGAACTACCGACAACTAGGCAAAACCAACTTCTCCATCTCCGAACTCTCCCTCGGCACCTGGCAGGTAGGTGGCAAATGGGGAGATCCCTTTAGCGATAAAATAGCCGAAGGCATTCTTCATGCCGCCATCGATGCCGGCGTGAATTTTATTGATACTGCGGATGTCTACTCCGCCGGCCTGAGCGAGGAAGCCGTCGGCCGGGTAGTCAAGAGTCGCTCGGAGCAGGTATACGTGGCCACCAAATGTGGCCGTCAGATATCGCCCCACCTCAATGAGGGCTATACCGAAAAAGCGCTGCGCGGTTACGTGGAAGATAGTCTGCGACGTACCGGGCTGGAACAACTCGACCTCATCCAGCTACACTGCCCGCCGACGGAGGTGTATTACCGCCCGGAGATCTTCGGTCTCTTTGAACGACTGAAGGAGGAAGGCAAAATTGGTCACCTCGGTATCAGCGTAGAGAAAGTGGAGGAAGCCCTGAAGGGCATTCAGTACGACAACGTAACCACGGTGCAAATCATCTTCAACGTATTCCGGCAGCGGCCATCGGAGCTCTTGTTTCGGGAAGCGCAGGAGCGCAACGTCGGCATCATCGTCCGCGTACCGCTGGCCTCCGGCCTGCTAACCGGCAAGTTCGACGCCAACTCCACCTTCGGCAAAGAGGACCACCGACACTTCAACCGCGACGGAGCCGGCTTCGACCGGGGAGAAACCTTCAGCGGTGTCGACTATACCCTCGGCCTGCAGGCCATGGAACGGATGAAAGGCCTCTTTCCGGGGGAGAAAAACCTCGCTCCACGGGCATTGCAGTGGATCCTCCGCTTCCCAGAGGTTAGCTGTATCATCCCCGGCGCCTCTAAAGTGGAACACCTCTACTCCAACCTCTCCGCCCCCGAACTCCCTCCGCTTATGGACGAACAGGTAAATGGCATGAACGCCATTTATGAGGAGATGATTAAGGCGGGAGTGCATCAGGTTTGGTAGGAAAGATTCTCGATTCGCGATTCTCGATTGGCGATTCTTGATTTGCTTCGCAGTACTTCGTGCTCTTGATTTCGCTACCGTTAAGGAGAGGTATGTAGCTTAGTCAAATCACCCATCAAATATCGCCAATCAAATATCACATATCTTTCCACACCTTCCTTCGCGGCAGCCAAATCTAAAATCAAATATCGAGAACCAAGAATCGAGAATCATATGCCCCGCCCCTACCTCCTCGCCGAAACCAACTGGAAAGCCGTTAAAGCCACGAATTTCGAAGTAGCGGTCCTGCCCTGGGCCGCCACCGAAGCCCATAATTACCACCTGCCCTACGCCACGGACATCATTGAGGGCGAAGCCATCGCCGCCGAAGCGGGCCGTATCGCCTGGGAGGCCGGCGAAAAAGTAATCATCCTTCCCTGCATCCCGTTCGGTGTTAATACCGGCCAGACGGACATTACGCTGGACATGAACCTGATGCCAAGCACCCAGCTGGCCATCCTGCGGGACCTGATCACGGTGCTGAACCGGCAGGGCATAAAAAAACTCGTGGTTTTCAACAGTCATGGAGGGAATAGCTTTCGGACCATGCTCCGGGAGCTGGGCGTTGAATTTCCGGACATGCTGCTGGTAGAGACCAACTGGTTTAAAACCTTCGATCGCTACGATTATGTGGAAGAAGGTGGCGACCACGCCTGTGAATTGGAAACCAGCCTGGTCCTTCACCTTCGCCCGGACCTGGTGCTTCCGCTCGACCAGGCAGGTGATGGCGCGGAGCGCCAGCCACGCATCAAAGCCTTTAAGGAAGGTTGGGTGTGGCGCGAGCGCCCCTGGTCAACCATCACGGAGAGCACCGGAACGGGCGACCCCCGAAAATCCACCGCAGAAAAAGGTAAACGTTTCTTTAAAGATGTGACGGAAAAATTCGGGCAGCTCTTTATTGACCTGGCCCGTACTGACAAAGAAGACTTTTATGAGTAAGAGTTCTGACGCCAACAATTTTCGTGTATCAACAACGAAAGCCCTGGAAGCTAAAAGAGATTTGGTATTATCAAAATATTAAATACCTTGCAAGTATATCAAACTATCTGTTTCAGCTCTTTTGATATGTGGAATATCCCGAAAATCCACGATATAAATAAGTAGGGAGGCGCAGCCGAAAACCTTTCAGAGTAGGCACTTGATTTACCCATTACTTCAATGAAAAGAATTTACACCACCCTCTTGGCCGTACTATTTGTAGTCGGCACTGCTTCCGCAGCTTTCGTTGCCCCACCAGCAGCTACTGCTACTGATATTCTCACTAATCCTGACCTCGTAGAAATGTTTGCCGCCGATGGTAAGCAGGTTACCATGGACGATTTCCTGGCCATGACGCCTCGCAGCATCCGCGAGAAAACCGGCGAACGCCTCGGCCTGAAAAAGGCCATCACGCTCAAAATGGCTCAGCGCGCCATCAAAAAGCAAATCCGTAAGGAAAAGAAAGCCGGCGCTCCCGCAGCCGGTGGCGATAAAAACCAACTGGTTGCCCTGTTGCTCGCCATTTTCATCGGAGGCCTTGGCATTCACAGCTTTTACATGGGCAAAACGCTCAAAGGAATCGCTCAGATTCTTTTACTGTTGACCAGCTGGTTGATCGTTCCCGGAATCGCTTTGTTTGCATGGATTCTTTATGACATCATCACCATCGCAATCGGCAGCCAGGAGCCTAAAGACGGAAGCTGGAACCCCGAGCTGTAAAATGCTAAAAACCTACACCATCCCGGTTTAGGTGATATGACATTGAAGGGCCTGTCCGATTTCCGGACAGGCCCTTCTTTTTTATAAGGACCAGAAGTCTCTGCTCCTACTACCCTGATGAATGGGATTTGCTAAATAATGTTAAGCTTTGACTAAGCTCGTTAATTATTGTCTAAGGCAACTTAAGCGACTACTCCGAAGGTAGTTTAATCCCTATAATTGAGTACCCAATTGAATAAAACCTCTTCTGTTTTTCATCTAACCCAGTATATCATGATTAAACGATTTCACCTTTTCCTCCTCGCCATCTTCTTTGTTGGCAACATAGCGACGGCTGCCGTCGTCTCTCCGGTTAAAACAACAGCCGTGGATCCTGCTCTAAGCAGGACCTTTACCGGAACGGACAAGACATTCTCTGCCGAAGACTTTCTGGCCCTCACCCCTAAGAAAATCCGGGAGACAACCGGCCGCAAGCTCAAGCTAAAAGAGTCCATCGCCCTGAAGATGGCTCAGAAGCAGATCAAAAAGCAGATGAAAGCCGCCGAAAAAGGAAAGGCTCCCGCTAGCGACAAGCCTAAAAGCCAGGTTGTCGCCTTGATTCTTTCCCTCGTGATCGGCACATTGGGCATTCACCGTTTCTACCTCGGGTACACCACCATCGGGATCATCCAACTGCTCACGCTCGGTGGATGTGGCATTTGGACACTTATCGACATCATCCGAATTGCTCTGGGAGACCTCGGCCCGGCAGATGGTAGTGCTTACGACCCAGAACTATAATGACGGATTACTTCAAATATTTCCGCCTGGCGTTTTGGGTCATTGTTCCCATCGTGCTACTGATTCTACCCGCCACCTACTTTGACGAAGGAAGCCCCAAATGTCTGTCCATACTTCTTCTGGGCCAGGAGTGCTTCGGCTGCGGCATGACCCGCGGTATGATGCACCTGATTCATTTAGACCTAGCAGAAGCGCTTTACCATCACCCTTTAAGTGTGGTGGTGTTTCCGCTGCTGGCTTTCTTGTGGGCGAAGTGGTTTTGGAAAGATTTGCAGGCAGTTAAGTATCACCGCGCCTGAGATTATTTCACGACTGAACGAGAGTGATGATGTACCCTGACATCATCGCTCTTTTTATTTCTCTCAACTTACGAACTCACCGCTTTTCGTTTGCGTAATAAAGCAAACTAACTACGCTTATGAAGATATTTACTCCATTATTCTGCCTACTTCTCTCCCTTTTCATTTCTGTTCCAGCCCAGGCTGCTATCGTCGTTCCCGTAGCCAGCGAAACTGCCACGGCAGCAGAAAATGAAGCTGCTGCAGCAGTAGCCGCTTACAAGGAAAGCCTTAAAGACATGTCTGCCAAAGAGCGCCGCCAGCTGAAGCGTGAGCAACGCAAAGGCCTCAAGAGTGCTATTGCGGACTGGAAGGCCAGCGGAGATACCGATACCAACACCCTGTTGCTCGTCATTCTGGCGGTATTGCTTCCTCCTGTGGCGGTGCTTGTCCATCAGGGAGAGTTGAACACCAAGTTCTGGATTGCATTAATCCTGACGCTGCTGTTATACTTACCGGGATTGATCTACGCTTTGCTGGTCATCTTCGGTAACGCTAAGAAGAAGTAACAATCAACTTAGCCGCCCGGCCGGCAGCTCCCCCGGAGCCCAGTCGCTCGCGCAGCTGTTGCAACTGACCTGATTGCCGGTCCCGCTCGGGGCCGGCAATTATTTTTTGCAGCTCATCCCCCAGCCGTTCGGGGGTAAAATCGTGCTGAATCAACTCTTTGACGACGGGAGCATCCATCACCAGATTAACCAGACTGATGTATTTGATCCGGTTAGCGATCATCCATTTAGCGACGCGGTAGGCAATCCAGTTACCTTTATAAACCACTACCTGCGGCACCCCGAACAGAGCCGTTTCCAGCGTAGCCGTTCCACTGGTCACGATAGCCGCGTGAGCAGTTTGTAGCAGGCCGTAGGTATCGTTCATCAGTATCCTGAGGTGGGGAGGCCGGGCGCTACCGCAGGAGGCAATGATTTGTTCGTAGAAAGCAAGGGTTTGAGACGGCGCTCCGGCAACTACGTAGTCGTGCTCCGGGTGCAGAGCCGCGGCGGCCAGCATGAGGGGCAGGCCAACGGTTATTTCCTGTTTGCGGGAGCCGGGGAGGAGGGCTACTTTGATTGGCGGTTCTCGATTCTCGATTAGCGATTTGCTGCGCAGTACTTCGTGCTCTTGATTTCCAGCTTTGGAGGTGTCGGGGTTTCCCTGCCCCTTAACTACCCCTTCGGGGGCTGGCGCGTTGCGCCAATCGGGGGACACTGCATCCTGCGTCCGCGCCGCTTCTTCTGCCTCTTTCACTACGTCCAGTAAAGGGTGGCCCACAAAGGTGGCTTTTACGCCCCGCTCTGCATACCAGGCCTCTTCGAAGGGCAAAATCACCAGCATCCGGTCTACGTAGGCCTTGATCTGTTTTACCCGCCCCGAACGCGACGCCCATACCTGCGGGCTGATGTAATAACTCACGTCCATTCCCTGCGGCTTTGCCCATTTCGCGATGCGCAGGTTGAAGCCTGAGTAATCGATCAACACCAGTCGGTCCGGCGCAAAGGCCGCAATATCCTCCTGGCAGGCCCGCTGGTTTTTCAGGATCGTCGGCAGGTTTTTCACTACCTCCACTACACCCATGAAGGCCAGCTCCCGGTAGTGCTTCACGAGCTCAGCCCCTGCCGCCGCCATCAGGTCTCCACCCCAGGCGCGGATCTCCGCCGCCGGGTCTTCGGCCCGGATGGCCCGAATCAGGTAAGAACCGTGAAGGTCGCCCGAAGGCTCACCGGCGATGAGGTAGTAGCGCATGGAATGATATGCGATAAGTGATATTTGATATGCGATATTCGATTGAGCTATCGCAGGACAAAGATAGCCTACTTCTAAAGCTTTATTTTCCGATCCCTATATGGGAGGAGGAGCTCCAGCTCCGAACTGGAAGTCCAGGACCTCGAAGCGTCCATTTCCCGGAGCGTAGCGTAGGATAAAATGGTCCTTTGAGCGTCCGGGCCCTAGTGTGCGGGAGCCCTCGGCCCCGTTCGCGGTCGGAGCTGCAGCTCCTCCGCCCAATCAGTCCTCCAGCTTTCTTCCAAGCAGGTACCAGCTCATTAAACCGCCGAAGACGTCGATCGCCGCGTGCAGAAGCATGAGCGGCCAGAGGGTGTTCGTCCGCAGGAAAAAAAAGCCGAAAAGGACGGCCATGGCCACAATTTTGAGCACTGCCCGCCCGCCCTGATAGAAATGTCCCAGGCCAAAAGCGATGGCCGGTATCAACAAGGCACTGATCGTCGGCCACACCCCCGGCCCCAAGAGCTCCGTCAGATAGGTAACCATGAATCCCCGGTAGACGATCTCTTCTCCCACTCCGGCGGCCACCGCCAGGAAGATGAAATGCAAAAATTCCGTCACTGTGGTGGGCATAAAGCCGAGTTTGGCGAACTCCCGGCGGGTTTCATCCCGGCTTTCTTCGTTGCCGGCTTCCAGATATAAATCGAACAGATAAAGAAAGACGAAGGCCGAGAGGGTCAATACTGCCGTAGCATCATAGGGAGAGATCCCCCAGCCCAGACCGATTTCCGTAAAGGGCCGGCCGCTGAAATACCAGACCGCCAGCACCAACAAAGCCATTCCCCAAAGCAAGCCTCCGTTGCCGTAATAAAGCCCCACTTTCATCTTATGCGTCCAGTGTATACGCCCGCCGCCTGCTTTACGCCGCCGGTAAGTAGTAACGAATAGAACCGCTGGTAAAACGATTCCCAACAGAATGAATAGGAGGTGATGAGAGATGGACACGGCGGCAAGGTAGGAAGAGAATGAGGGAATGGAGGAATGAGAGATTGAAGTTTAGCTCAGACAACGGATATCCAGCGACTCACAAATCGGGAGAGTAGGACTTGCAGAATGAAATTCTATGAATCCTACTCCCCCGCAGGGGAATCGCAAGCTCCACGCAGGGGCGCTCACAGGTCCCTTGAGCCAGGCTAAGCGGACCTCGAAGCGTCCTGAAAGGACCTTCGAGCGTCCGCGTTATCCGAGTTTGCAATTGCCCTGTACTCCCCCGGCACCCGGCATCAGGCACCCAAAAGTTTTTCCTACCTTCGCCGCTTTCCGCCACCCCGCCAACCTTTTTTGATCTTGCCCCAAACCGCAGAACTCCTCTTTAACTTCGACGAATTCCGCACCGGCATTTTCCTGCCGAAAGCCTACGTCGTGGGCCGCAACGAAGCGGGCCGGCTAGTGCACGTTCACCACGCAGCCAAAGCAAGCGCACTGGGTATCTACGACATTGAGCTAACGGAGCCGCTGGCCAGAGCGCTGAGCCTGGTGGATGCCCTGCGGCAGAGTAACATCGCCGAAGCACACCGCAAGGGCGCCAAAAAAGTTCCTACGCTGGCGGGCTTACTGGGAGACAAAAGCAAGGAGCGCGACAACGTCATCCGCTACCTCCATCACCGGTCTGCAGAGATTCTCACCCTCTGCCAAAAGCATGGTTGGGCCGTCACGGTAGGGCTTGACGTCCGCAAAGAGCCCGATGGCTTCCTAACCCCCTTTGCGAAAGCAGCTCCCAGCCCGGAGCTCAAATTTATCATTGATGAAACGGGTATCAACTATCAGATGCGACTGGTGGACGAGCAGGGGAAGTCCAGTCCGGTCCGTTTTCACGACGTCAAAGTTCTCACCAATCACCCGACGCCGGGCTGGCTGGTCGTCGACAAAGAACTCTTGCAACTCGGGCAACTGGGTGGTAACCTCATAAAACCTTTTCTCAGCCGCGACGGTGTACAGGTGCCTCCGGAAAAAGCCGATCAGTACTGGCGGGAATTTGTGGTAAAAATCGCGGAGCGGAACCCGATCCTGGCGGAAGGTTTCACGGTAGAAGAGATTAGCCGTCCGGACAGATTGCGCATCAGCACACGCCCTCACCCCTTTGAAGAGCGTTACTACCTCTACCCTGAGTTCGTATACGGTAAAAAAGCCTTTGCCGTTGGCTCACCACTAAAGCCGGTGGTAGACTTTAACCTTCGTACGCCCTACCGGCTGACGCGCATCCTCCGGGATGCGGCGGCGGAGCAGGATTTACTGTCCGGACTTACGGAAGCCGGCCTGGAGCAGGTTCCGGGAAGTAATGCCTTTCGCTCCGGAGAAACCGCTGGCATTTATGCCGACCTGCGGTGGTTATTGGAGCAGGAGACCGCGCTTACGGCCAAAGGAATTGAAGTAATCACACCCGAAGAAAAAGGGCAGCGCTTCACCAGTCATGAAGGCGTTATTTCGCTGGACCTGGTGCAGGAAAACGACTGGCTTGACCTGAAAGGAACAGTAGTAGTGGGCCCGCATGAGATCCCCTTTGCCAAACTCGTCCGCTACATCCAGCGGGAAGAACGTCGCTTTGAGTTGCCGGACGGAGACATCTTCCTGATTCCCGAAGAGTGGTTTGCCAAATACCGGCCGGGGCTGCAGTTCGCCAAGGTGGAAGGCAAGAAGGTACGGATGGCACGTAGCCAGGCGCCGCTGCTGGCGCCAATGGGCCTCGACACCGGCATGGCCGAGCAGGCAGAAAGGATGGCCGAAGCCTTTACGCCCAGCTCAAAACTTAAGGCAACGCTTCGCCCCTATCAGCTCGAAGGTGCCCGCTGGCTCGTCCGTCATCACCACGAACAACTCGGTGCCTGCCTGGCTGACGATATGGGCCTGGGAAAGACACTGCAAACCATTTCGGTGCTGCTGTACGCCAAGGATCGTTTGGGCGCTGACGATTCGGCAGGCTTGGCGGGGCCCGCAGGTGCAAAGGAAGGAGTAAACAGCAATGCACCAAAAGCATCCACTAAGCAGGCGCAACCCGCTCCCCAACTAGACCTCTTCGCCCAACCGGCTGAAGACGAAGTTTTCCTCCAACCCCTCCGCGCGCTCATCGTTTTGCCCGCTTCCCTGGTATTCAACTGGCGCAACGAGCTGGAACGCTTCGCCCCTTCGTTAACGGTACAAACCCACACCGGGCAACAACGTAACAAAGACCCCCGCGTGCTGCGCCGCTTTGATGTTCTGCTGACAACTTACCAGACGGCCCTGCGCGACATTGATATTCTCCGGGAGATCGACTTCAGCTACGTTGTGCTGGACGAGAGCCAGCAAATCAAAAACCGACAGAGCAAAGTCTTCAAGGCCCTCAACGAGCTCAATGCCGTCCACCGCATCAGCCTGTCGGGCACCCCGATTGAAAACTCCCTGTCAGACCTCTGGAGTCAGATGCAATTCATCAATCCCGGTCTGCTGCGCCATTATGCCTTCTTCAAAAAAGCTTTCATCACGCCGATTGAACAGCACGACGACGACAAGAAAAAAGAACAACTCAGAAAACTGGTCAGCCCTCACCTGCTGCGACGGACAAAAGAGGAAGTAGCTCCTGACCTGCCCGAGCTCGACGTACAGCACTACTACTGTGAGATGACCAGTGCCCAGCGCAAGCTCTACGAGGCAGAAAAGTCCGCCGCCCGCAATGCGCTGCTGGGCAACTTTGCCCCCAACGACGGGCAATATAAACTCCGGGTCGTGCAAACGCTAACCCGCCTGCGGCAGTTGGCCAACCACCCTGTATTGATGGAAAGCGACTACGAAAAAGACTCCGGCAAATTCGGTGAAGTGATGGAGCAGTGGGACACCGTCCGCCGGGCCGGACACAAAGTCCTCATCTTCTCCAGCATGGTGAAGCACCTCGAACTCTTCAGAGAGAAATTGTTAGCGGCCAACGAGCCGCACGCCTGGATTACCGGCTCCGTCAACGCAAAGACCCGCGCCAATGAGGTCAAACGCTTTCAGGAAGATCCTTCGGTGCAGACCTTCTTCATCTCCATCAAGGCCGGAGGAACCGGCCTCAACCTGACGAAAGCCGACTACGTCTTCATCCTCGACCCCTGGTGGAACCCCAGCATCGAAGACCAGGCCATCGCCCGTGCGCACCGCATCGGCCGGACGGGCAACGTCTTCGCCCGGAAGTTTCTCACCAAAGACACCATCGAGGAGAAAATCAACAAACTCCAGCAGCGGAAAAAGCAACTGGCCGAAGACATCATCGGCTCCGGCGGCGGACTGGACTTTGATAAGAAAGAGTTGGACTATTTGTTGGCTTAGGTGGGTCGCTTCGCGACTTATTTGGGCGCGGAGGGCGCAGAGAACAGGAGACAAAGGAGTGAATCCAGCACTATAAATCGTGGCCATTGCTAACCATCCGCTCCTCCCCGCTCCTCTTCTCCTCCTGCTCCTTCGGAAAAAAGTTCCTCAACTCTAGCCCAAAACCAACATGTCCTTCAATCCCTTCCCGGGGGAAATAAGCGTTAGCTCCCTGCCGGAGGCGATATCGGCCCGGCCAACAGGCCAGGCCGTGTCTTTCGCAGGGCCTTCAGCTTCGGCGCAATGAACCGCTTGCAGAAAGGTTTCTCAGGATCCTTACGGTAGTAATCCTGGTGTTCCGGCAGGGAGGCTTTGAAACCGACAAAGGGCAAGACCTGCGTGAGGATGGGCTCAGGGTACTCCCTGGTCAGCCCGTTGAGAATGTGCTCGAAGGCAGCCGCTTCGCCGGCAGCGAAGTAGTAGACCGCCGATCGGTAGCGATGCCGCAAACCATGGTTCTTCGTAGCAGCATGCGTTTCCAGATGGACGGCCATCAGGTCTTCCACCGAAATAATTTCCGGATCGTAATGAACGATCACTGCCTCGGAAAAGGCCTCGTTGGGCGGTAGCGAGCTTACCCACCCCTGCTCCACGCGCGCAACGCCGCGCAGGGAAACAAAGACGCCTTCGGTACACCAATGACATCCACCGCCGAGGGCTATTTTTTGGAAAGTAGTATTCAATAGATCACCTGCTTAAGAAGGGAAAAGCCCATTCCTGTTTTAGCTACCCAGAATACCCGCGATCCTATCCTTTAGTTGATCAATTGCGATTGGCTGGTAGCTCATTTTTGCGGGGACGGTGCTGGCCTCCTCTACGTATTGGTGAGCCATCACCAGCTTTCCGTCCATTACCTGATAAGCAATTACGTGGTAGCCAAGCCCCCGGGGTATCCCGCTTCGCTTCCAGGTGCCTGCCTTCGTGTCAGGTTGGTAGGCAATGACGGAGCGGCGGTCAGTGGGAATCATGACAACGGTAGCTTTAGGGCTTGAATTAGGAACCTCCACAAGTAACTGGATACTTTCTTCTCCGGAGACGTGAAAGATGTCAATGTTCGTCCAACCAAGCTGATTAATACTAAAGAAGTAGCGCGAAATATTGCTTTGCTGCCCGCTAAGGTCCTCCAGCTCTCCCAGCTTTTCCCCCAGCATTTCGGCGCGGGCAGCCCGGGCGGCCATGTACTTTTCCCGTCGAGCAGTTTCCTGAGCCATCAGGCGACGTACCTCGGTGGTCATCAAACTCTCCTTATGCGCCTCCAGGCGTCGCTGCCAATCAGGGTGTGCCTGCTTATAGGCTTCCTGGCGGGCCGCATTACGGGCGGGCATCCCTTCATTACGGACGAGAGCCCGCTCGTAGCGCTCGCTATGACGCTGATAGGTTTCCAGTGCCTTTTGGCGCATCTCGGCTGTTTTTTCTTCTATTTTGGCTTTCGAGGTAAAGACCCCAGCGAGCCCTTTCGGCTCAAAGACAATCTCTTCCAGTACGGGAGCGACGGGCTTACGGGAAAGAAAGTTATGGTCTACCTTTTCCAACACCGGCGCTTTAGGTTCAGGATTGGCTTCCCGCCACCGGGCCATCAGGCTGCCAATGTTTGCATTAGCGGTTACGCGGAAGGAACCAAGACTTGGCAAAGGACCTAAAGAGGCGAAGAGTGCATCGGCGGAGTTGGCAACCCCTCCGGTAGTCAGTGCCCAGTCGGTAGGGGTCCCGTTTTCGTCGTGCTTAGTACCGGAGAAGATCCGCATTTGTTCGTTGAAGTCATCGGTCGGAGTAGCCGCAGTAATGGAGCGTCCTTTGCGTAGTTCAAGGGAGACACCATCGGCATCGGTTGCCGTGAGGCTAATCATGCCTCCGGTCACGAGTCGTTTGCCCGCAGCCGTGGTGGTCAGGCCAGCGATCAGCATATCCGACAGATCGTAGGCCTCGATGAGTTCAACGGAGACCGGACCGATGGTCGGGCTGCCGTCAGGGCGTACCAGCGCATTGGCTTCTAACAGGAAAGTTCCGCCTTCAGCGCCGGAGATGGTCTGGCGAACGGTTGGATCCTTAATGGTGATGGACTGCAATTGATCAGCCCGGGCCTTGCTAATGGCCGCCTCGGCACTCTCCCAGCGGGTGACGGTAGCGACGAGATCTACCCGACGATCATGCTCGCGTTCGGCATCGTCAGTGGTGTTTTGGCGGGCGCGTTGCTCGCCGTAGGTGAGCACTTCGGTGGTGGCGGGCACTATGTTCTGGCGGGCAAGTGCAGCGGTAACGGCCGCCGCGCGGCGTTCGGCCAGGGCGGTGTTGTAGGCCTCGGTTCCTTTTTCGTCGGTAAAGGCTTCCACCCTGAGGGTATAAGCAGCGTAGCTGCTCAGGGTGGTGGCAAAGTCGGCCAGTTTTTCCAGTTCTGTGCTATTGGGCTCGTAGTCCGCCGAAGCAAAGTAAAGCGAGGTTGACAGGCGAAGATCTTCCGTTTGGGCGCTGACGCAGGTGCAAAGGAGGGTTAAAAAGCAGAGGGTAAAAAGGTATCTCATTTTTATTGGGTTGTGTGGGTGTACTGGATGCTATCGTTAAAGTTAATGCATATACCCAGGTCAAAAAAGTTTTGCTGCGAAGTATCTGCTGGGTATTGATCGCTTATTATCGCGGCTACTGGCTAATTTCTCCATACCCATTCGTTTCAGGTGTAAATCACCTGAATTCAGCGAATAATTTCACCTACCTATTTTAGCAGATGCTTATTTTAACGGTTTTGCTGTCTTACACCGGAACTATCCGGGCTTATTTCCATTGCTCCTTCAACTGCTCCCCCTCCGGCGCTTTGCGCCGGGGGGGGGAACCAGGGCTAACGCATACTCACCGGACGCTTGTATGTTTGTGACAGGATCGGAAATTGTGGTTAGCTACCTAAAAGTTACGATCTTACTTCTAGCTG
>NZ_FOFB01000026.1 GCF_900110645.1 Neolewinella agarilytica | reverse complement strand
TGAGGAGTTAGTTATCGTTTATCTCTTTTCCCACTTGTTGATCGTTTCACTAAAGAAACTGAATCATGACCTGCTTGAATGAAAGTGCGGTTATGGTTACAAAGACTTTGGTGGTTATTGCGGGCAGGATCACCTCTTACCATTCCGAACAGAGAAGTTAAGCTGCCCAGCGCCGATGGTACTTGGACTCGATCCCGGGAGAGTAGGTCACCGCCAATTTATGAAAGCCTCGTTCTGCACCTGCAGAATGGGGCTTTCTCCGTTGGGAGCAATACCCCCTGAAAGAGTTGAATGTTTTTTGTTTTGCAAAAAATGATTTATATTTGATTTATGAAAATACCCAATACCCAATACCCAATACCCAATACCCAATACCCAATACTTTAACCTCAATCTACTTTAAGGTAGCAGTATTAATGGTTTTTGCCGTTTGCTCTTATGCATGTGAGGATGGTTTGGTAAGTTTAAATTCGGAGAGCAAGGAGGTAAAGTTATCTTCTTTAGATTTAAATGCTTTGTCAGATGAACTTGCAAAAGATAACGATCTGCAACTTATTTTCGAAAAAATAATTGAGGTCCAAGTTCTAATGGCTGATAATAGTCAGATATCAGATATGTCTGCTTTCTCTGAATCATTTGGTGGAGATAAGAAGGCCTTTTTTAAAGGCTTATCAAAACACTACGAAACACTTGATTATGAGTACTTAGTCAACCTTGATCTCGAACTAGAGGGTGCTCAAACAAGATTAAAGTCCAAGTTTAAAAAAGAATTTAATTTCTTGAGAGAATCAGATATTAAGTTTAGGGATGCCTTTACTGCTGATATTCAACGAAAATTTGCCTACTTCTACAGTGAAAATACATTTGTTACTAAAAGTGGGAATTGTGCGGATGCTCTATGCAATGGAAATCATCGGTGTAGAAGGATGTTATGGTGCCTGGTTAGGACGAGCTTATGTGGGTTTTTAGATAATTGCGTCGATACAGCTAATGCATGGACAGTCACAATAATTAGTGCCGGGTTTATTGGAATGAATCCAATTGGAATTTCAGCAGGAGTAGTAGGCGGGATTATCTACAACGGATGGGCTATTGATGATTGCCAACGGCAAAATGAAGGTAAATGTCATTCTTGTGAAAGTGAATGTGAATTGTAAATTTTCCCTGTAACTCAATAAAAAGCTAAGCATGAAGCTTCACAAACTTAATCAAGAACGCTTAACAATTCTGTCTTTATGGTCAGGAGTGAATTTATCCTTAGTAGTTTACTTACTTCAGCCAATTACGATCAGCCTCTTGCTGTGTTTGCCACTTAGCTTAGCTATCGCATATTTGTACTTCGCATTCTGGAAACTATCCTTTAGTTTTAGTCAGGATGGATCAATGTCAGGGTTTATAGGAAACTTTATTGACGGAGAACATCCCCATGAATACCAAAATAGAGTACTTCTGAAATTGGCTGCTTCTTGTTTAATTGGTGCAATTATTTCTCTTGCCCTGTATAAAGTAGGAATAGTAATTTATGCTGTTGCTGTTCTGTCTTACGTATTATTATCTTTCTTCCTTCTCCCAATTTTGCTACGGGTGAAATTTTACTGGAAGTAAGTGCAACTGAGTTTACTCCCTGCTTCAAAACTCTTCTTTGCACCTGCGGCCGCGCCACACTTAAGAGTCAACCCCGATACCACAAACGTAGAGTCTTCCCGGACAGCCTTTTCTGTGTTCGGAATCTATTGGGTCGGTATAAAAAAGCGATCAGCGGACAGCATTCAGAGTCGTTTTGCCTAAATGCTATCCGCTGATCGCTAAAAGCCTTTTCTTTGACAGAGACGATGGTTATCTCATCCAAAAATTAGGGATGACTCATCGAAATGGGCTTATTTCCGTAGATATTGTCCGAGCATAGAAGCCCCCATACCCGTAATGTCATCAATGATGCTACCGTCGCCATCCCGGTCAAAAATAGCTCCGGCGAGGCCAAGGTCCGGTGCCGATTGACTTGGGTTCTGCTGGCTTTTGATCGCCATTTCCATTAAAGCTCCGCTGAGTCCCCCTGCGTCCAGTCCTTGTTCACGCTTGGTTTTACCCAGCATACCCATGAGGATGGGAGCAAGCGTTGTCATCAGCGGGCCAACCTTGTCGAGGCTAAGGCCACTGGTTTCACTTACCTGTTTCATGGTTTGTTCCTGCTGCTCGCCGAGAACATGCTTCAGGATTCCACCACCGTTGAAAGTTTTGCGGAACTGAGGAGGGATGTGGTCCTGATTGCCTACAGCTTTTCCACCGAGCAGGCCACCGAGTAGATCCCCGAGACCGCCACCGTCATTGCCTTTCGTCTGGCGCATCATGCCTTCAAGAAGGCTACCCAGGCCACCACCTCCGGTGTTAGTTTGTCTTGTCTGTTGGCCTCCGCCACCAAGAATACCACCGAGTAGGCCACCGAGGCCTCCTCCCTGACGGGGTTGTTGCGCCTGCGGACTTTGTCCTTGTTGCAGGATGGTGCTAAGCAGGCCTCCTAGCAGCCCGCCGCCACCTCGCTGGCTTTGTTGCTGGCCACTGCCCTGAGCCATACCCGTAATGAGATCCAGAAGACCACCACCAGTGGGCATTCCGTTACCAGGAGCTTCCCGACCACCTTTGAGGAGGCCTCCGATGATGTCAAGAATGCTACCGTCATGGTCGCGTTCAAGCGCATTGGAAAGGGATGCTGCTCCATCGGGTGTGGAAGCATTGCGGGCAAGCGCACCCATCAGAGTACTAAGAATTGCGCTAGAAGCTTTGGTTGTTGTTTTGGTGTCGGCACCGGTCTGCTGTGTAAGCACATCCATAAGGCCTCCACCGAGCTGCTGTTGAAGCTGCTGCTGAAGTATTTGAGAAAGATCCATGCCCGTAATATCGGTAATATTCCAGAAAAAAGCGGCAAACCGAATTGATTCGGTTTGCCGCGCAAAGATTCAAACTACTCTATATCGGTTTATGGCGTTTCTCAAAAGCCACAAGGGCAGTAATGGAGCGAAAAACCCCAAATATCTTTCGTGAGACTGATAAAGGAACGGGCGATGGGAAAAAAAGATTGCCGGAACATATGTTAAAACTCAAGATAACGTATTGGTCTCGTGTTTTTTTGCCTTTTGGTCGAGTACGAGCGTATTAAAAGGCTGTAAGTTTGAGTTATGGGAAAACAACTTTCTAAGCTCAGTGATCAGTTGACAGACTTTATCGGCAGCCAGCCATTATTCTTCGTGGCTACGGCACCAGGAGCAGGCAAAGTCAACTGCTCTCCTAAAGGAATGGATTCATTAAGAGTACTTTCTCCTAACCGGATAATATGGTTGAACGTCACTGGAAGCGGGAATGAAACTGCCGCTCACGTGCTGGAGAACGGCAGGATGACGCTAATGTGGTGCGCCTTCAGCGGCCCCCCCTTGATCCTTCGTGCCTATGGAAAGGCTAAAATGATTCAGCCAGCTGACCCGGAATGGGACGCTCTTTCTGACCGCCTTCCTGATATCCCCGGTGCCCGACAGATCTTCGACTTGCAAATTGATATGGTGCAAACGAGCTGTGGCATGGCCGTTCCTTATCTTGATTTTAAGGAGGACAGGAACCAGTTGCGGGAATGGTCGGCGAAGAAAAGTGAAGAAGAGTTAAAAGACTATCATCAGAAAAAAAATGCACAAAGCCTGGATGGCCTGCCTACAGGATTGCCCACAGAATAATCGGCTGCTATATTCGCAGCATGTTATTACCTTATTTTGCTGCTGATCGTTTAGAAGCCGGATGTGACGAGGCTGGCCGGGGCTGTTTGGCTGGCCCTGTGTTTGCTGCTGCGGTTATTCTTCCTCCGGGCTTCAGTAGCCCTGAATTAAATGACAGCAAAAAGCTAAAGGAAGCAGATCGCAATTCACTACGTGCGATGATTGAAGAAGAGGCACTGGCCTGGTGTGTAGCGAACTTTAGTGTGGCAGAAATTGATAAGTACAATATATTTCAGTCTAGCTATCGAGCTATGCACCGCGCCCTGGACGGGCTGGACGAACGCCCGGAGTTTTTGCTAATAGACGGTAAGTTTTTTATCCCCTACGGAGAAATGCCCCATGCCTGCGTGATTAAAGGAGATGGTAAATATCAGTCCATTGCCGCCGCCGGAATTTTAGCCAAAACACATCGGGACGAACACATGCGTGTCTTACACGAGCAGTTCCCGCAGTATGGCTGGGATACCAACGCCGGATATCCAACCGCGAAACACCGCAATGCTATCGAGGAATATGGCGCAACGGAGCATCATCGGAAAAGCTTCCGTCTGCTAAAGGATGGTAAGCAGTATTCTCTGTTTGGTGAGTAAAAAGCCCTTGCTACTCTAGCGAGGAATCTCAATGCTTCTTACAATTTCCTCAATAATGTCCCGCGAGCCAAAGCCTTCCATTTCCCGTTCCGGAGTCAGGATGATGCGGTGATTAAGCACGGGATAGGCCACTTGCTGGATATCGTCAGGGGTGACGAAGTCGCGCCCTGCCAAAGCAGCTACAGCTTTTGATAAACGGAGCAGCGCCAGTGAAGCTCTGGGGCTTGCCCCCAGGTAAAGGTCTGGGTGTGTTCGCGTACGATGAACCAGAGAAGCGATGTAGTCCAGCAATTCTTCCCGGATGTAGATTTTTTCAACGAGTGCACTGTATTTAGCAACAAGTTCGCGCGTGAAAACGGACTTCACCTCTTCCTGCTGGACTTGCTTAAAGTCGTTACGGAAGCGATACAGGATTTCTTTTTCCTCTTCATGGTTGGGATAGTCAATGATGACGCGAACCAGAAAGCGGTCGAGCTGGGCTTCCGGGAGTCGATATGTCCCTTCCTGCTCAATGGGGTTCTGAGTAGCAATAACGAAGAAGGGGGATTCCATCTTATAGGTCGTACCGTCAACGGTTATCTGCTGTTCGGCCATGACTTCAAAAAGGGCTGCCTGGGTTTTCGCCGGTGCGCGGTTGATCTCGTCAATGAGTACCAGGTTGCTAAAAACGGGTCCCTTGGTAAATTCAAACTCAGAGCGGGCCATGTTGAAGATGGTTGTTCCGGTAACGTCGCTGGGCATCAGGTCTGGGGTGAACTGAATCCGGGAGTAATCCGCATCAACCGTCTTAGCGAGTAATTTAGCGATCAGGGTCTTGGCAATGCCCGGTACTCCTTCTACCAATACATGCCCTCCGGCCAATAGGGAAGCAATCAGCAGATCGATAAATTCTTTCTGGCCAACAATCAGCTTGCCTATTTCTGCCCGGACGGCAACGGCAGCTTGCCGCAACTCCTCCAGGTCGATCCGGTCAGTAGGGGCGAGGTTAGCATTAGAAACGGGTACTGCAGGAACATCAGGAAAGCCCTCCGCCGGAGCAGCTGCCTCTGAACTAATGATCTGATCATCCGGCATAGGAAATTCCTGCTGTTCTTCCGGCCCTGGGGTATCGTCTTCGTGCATCATTGAGCAATGGTCTGAGAGGGTAAGGTAATTTAAAGTTTGTAGAGCGGTTCTATCGCCCGGTAAAAACGCATAAGAGCAAGTTCTTCAATTTCGATCTTCCCCTGTACTACCCGTATTTCGATCAGGGCTTTTTCGGCTATCTCAGGAGCAATTCCCGTGAGCTCCGCCAGGTTCTCTGGCGGAGGCTGGCCCTCCTTCCAGTGGATACCGTATTTTTCCTGTAAATGAAACCTGAGGTTACCCAACTCCTGCCGGGCAATGGCTGCGTGATTACCTTTTTGATACACCAATCGGCTGATGGTATCGATAAAGCGCTTACTGGAATTCTCTCGCCGGATAATGGGAGGGATGATCCGCTGGCGGCGTTTGCCGCGAAAGATGACATACAGCAGAGCTGCAATAATCAGCGTATACCAGGCCAGCGCCAACGGCCCTTGTTCCTGAATGTAGCTCAGCGCCTCGTTGCCCGTTAACAGGTTCCGGCCACCGTTGTAACCCGTATTGTTTGCCCGGTTACGACGATTGTCCCGCTGCCTCGCCACGGATGGTGGCACCCGGCTGTACTCGTCCCAATAAACCGGCCCTTCGCCCAACACCGCCAGGCTCGCTTCGGCATACTCGTGCCGCAAGCTGTCCGTAACAAAGTAATTTGTCAGGAATATAGGATTGGTCAGAAAGAAGAAATTGCCCTCCCCCCAGCTAAGTCGGACAAAATTAATGAACACCGTATCCAGGGTGCCAATGACTTCATTATCGATATTGGGGTCACAGAGCAGTTCTTCGTTGACATAGTGGGTGGCCCGGAAATAAGGCTTATGATCATAGACCTGAACGAGTTCAAAATTTTGCCCACCGTCCGTAAGCTGAAGCTGAACGGTATCTGTCTGAAGGTAGGGCGTGATTTGGTCCAGATCATAGATGCCGTAGTAGCAATCATCTCCGAAGAGGTGAGAAGCCAGATCTTCCGGCAAGTCGTTGGCAGCGATGAAGGCAGTATTACCCCGCTCGACGAAGTCGAGCAGGTGGGTAATTCCGCGCTCGTTGTAGTAGGCGTAACGACCGACAAAGAGATAGTTCGCATGATCGCCTTCATGCTCCCGGAGAGTGCCCAGGCTATCACTTAGCATCGTGAGGCCTTCGGGGCGGGCGTCGAGCAGCTGATGTAAAGCGTAAATGTCGTATGGCTCCTGATCGTCGTAACGATAGGTCTCACTCCAGTTAGTGGGGCAACCGTAAAAGCTGAGGAGCGCTGCTCCTGCCAGCAGGTAGCTAAGGATTCGCTTAAGCATGGGGCGATACTTTAGCGGATGAAGAAGCAATCTGGCTGCTCAGGACATTGAATTTTCGCTGTACCAGCCGGTAGCCCAGCTTTTCGATGGCATACTTCCCGTACCAGTAGCGTTCGTAGTCAATGGTAACTTCCCGGAAATCCGTCAACACCTCTTTGCCAAGCAGTTGATTCTGATAATCCCGGTTGCTATAGTCCCGACGGTATTGAATCAAACCAGCGTCCTGCAGTTCTTTTAGAAGTTGAATATAGAGTAAGCGAACCGCTACGTCGAATTGCCCGGCTTCTTCAGCGCGTTCCAGTAAACTGAGCGATACTCCGGTGGCGACGAGCTTTTCTTCCTCGAGGTCTTCCAGGTCAATGAATTCCTGATCTTCATCACCTTCTTCCCGGGTGCGCTTACGCATATTTACGTCGCCCAGCATCCGGTAAATCAAAAAGCCGAGTGCGGCAATGAGAATGGAGAAAATGATGATCGTGGTCGTATTGGAAAGGTTGAAATCCCAGTTGAAGTCCCAATCAGGCTCCGGTGGTTCTTCTTCCTCTTTTTCCTCCTCATCTTCTGGTAAAAAGGAAATTTCCTCCATTAATTCCTGATGCCGCTTTTCCGGGAATACCGGGCTTTTGTCATTTTGGGCCAGCGTATGCCCGCCGGAAATCAGGAGAAGACAAAATAAAACAATCATCCTGCCACCAGCCGTGAAAACGGGATAGAAACAAAGGGCTCTGCGTGTAGGTGAAAATGAGATCATTTTGGAAGCATGAAGATAAGCAGCACAGCGCTAAGAGGCAGAAACTTCTCTTGTGTCACCTTATTTTGGGAATTATTGGTTGTAACTATAACATTCCACCAAATTTTCGCATTATTGCTACGGAAATTAACTACTAAATCCGTTGGTGCCATGTATTGTGGCACTATCAATAAATCCACCCAATTATGAGCAAGTTCGATGAGAAACTAGCTACTTACGAAGCGGCCCTGAAAAAAATTGATTCCAAAGCAGATATGGATCTGCTTCGTAAGGTCACCAAAGGCCTTGGCCCATCCATCTACAACAACGACAGTAACAAGGTTGCTTGTAGCCAAAAATCAGAGATGGAACGCCTGGTGAAGAACTTCTGCGTTAAGAAGCTTGGTGTTGATCAGGCTGCCGGTGAAAAAGCCGCTGCTGAGGTTTGTGCTCAGTACACTGAGCGTAGCAAGCACCGCCCGGTATTCTACTACCTCGTAGTGAAGAACCTCGGCAAAGAAAGCGTTTACGCTTAATCTGCTGTTTCAGCACCCCCACATCGGCAAGGCCCGGCGGAGTTTCTCCGTCGGGCTTTGTTGGTCTAGGAGGGCAATTTCCGGGCGCGGGGCCGCAGGTGCAAGGGAGGGGATGAGGAGCATGGCTATTCAAACCAGACTTTGCTCCTGCGGTCCCGCGCCCGCTTCTCATACCAAAAGTCGGCCCGTTCGTTGGTTGGTCACCGCTGAGAAAACGACCTCCGCCACCTCCTCTGGCTGAAGGATGTCCGGCGGCGGGGTTTCGTTCTCCCAGCTGGCCGTCAAGGTGGCCCCCGGGGCCACCAGTGTCGTCAATACACCACTGCCCGCCAGCTCCGCCTCCCAGCCGAGATACAAGCCCCGGAGCGCGTATTTCGTCGCTACGTAGGCCGTCATATACTTCTTCCAGTGATCGGTGCCCGTAGAGCCAATGACCACCAAATGCCCACGCTGCCTGGCCACGAAACCCGGCAATAAGCGCCGGGCCAGCCGGTGATTAGCCAGCACATTCAGCTGATGCATGGCAGTGTAGAGGTCCGCTTCATCCAGAAGCTGACCCGGAGCGAAAGCGGCAGCATTCAATAGCAAGACATCGTAATCTCCCTGGGGAACGGAGGACACGCCCTTCGCATCTGAGAGGTCCGCCGCATGGGTGTGGAGCACACTGTTCGGGTAATTCTTTGCCCATACCCGTTGCATTTGCTGCAGGTCTTCAGTTGTCCGCGCTACGGCGGTTACCGACCAGCCCGCCTGCGCAAAGCGCATCGCGCAGGCCCGTCCAATGCCCTTGGTGGCACCGGTAATCAAAACGTGACCTTTCATATCTTTTCGTTGAGGAAGGTGGCGGCCGGGTCAATGACGATCTCTCCGCCAATACCACTCTCCGTGACACCCCGGCGGATGCCCGCCCACTGCCCGCCACAGTCGCTGTGAATGACGGCTGCCGGCCCGATCAAAAGCCTTGCTCCCGGGTCGACGTGAATGGCCGCTCCTTCCGGCAGGTGAAGTCGATTGTTGATCCGTAGGGTGCTACCCCGCCGGACGTAAATGTCCGTGTTAAAATCCCGGGCGCCTTCCCAGTTCAGGTCCTTGGTGACCCGCACCGGTTCGTTGGGGTTGTAGCGGCACCAGTAGGGCAGTAGCCACTTGCGCTGTCGACCGGTAATGTCGCTCATGCGGGCGTGCATGCGCCCGATCTGGCAGGGAGTGAGGGACTCTTCGCGGGGGCTGTAATCCATCAGGTTATTACTCGTTTTGCCGGGGCCGCGCTGGCCGGAGGCAAGGCTCCAGGCCCGGTTGGCATGGACCGGAGTATCGTCACAGCCGTCATTGCGGGTCCAGGCGTGGCCCAGGCCCAGCGCATGACCGATCTCGTGCGCCAGCACGTTACGCATCTCCCAGGGGGGGCGGTCGCGCGAGAGCAAGCCCGTAATTTTGATGGCATCGCCCAGGTAAATCCCGTCTACGCCAGATAAGCGAAAGCTCTTGCTCAGCACACTGTCTCGCGGAGGGCCCATGACAAAGATGTTCAGGATAGAATCTTTTCTAACGGCATATTTATTGATCACTTCCCGGCTGGCCCGGTTGCGCTTTCGCCCGTTGTGGAGGTACCAGTAGAGTTCATCGTCGTAATGTTCGTAGATGGCGTGTTCGTCGGTGCCGGGGATTTTTGCGAGGTTAAACCCCAGCCGACGGGGCAGAGCGGGCACCTCCATACTGTCTGGCCTGAGCCAGATCTCCGGGGTTTTCCTGATGAGCTCGTTGGCGTAAAAGACAACTTCCTTGACGTACTTGCGCGCCTTCTCTCCGTAAAAAGGGAAGAGGGTGTCGCTGGTATTCATGATGTGAAAGTTCAGCTGGAGGTAACGGATGGGCAGGTAGCGCTCGTTGGTGGTGTCCGGGAAGTAGTGCTCTGGGTTGGGGTTTCTTTCCTTGATGAACTCGTAGGTTTCCGGACGTTGGACGTCCTCCGGCCGGTAATCCTGATAGGTGAAGGGCTCGTCTTCACGGAGCTCGGGGATGAAATCGGCCACAACGGGTTTTGGCTTGCAGCCGAACGCTAATAGGGGAAGGAGGAAGAGGAAGAGATATTTTTCCATCGTGAAGGACGCTTAGTTCGTCAAAAGCTAAAGGCTGATGAGGGCCGGAAGGGTGACATGGTCTTGTTAAAGTTTGACGAGTCTACTGACCGGAAGGCACACTTTCGAGAATTAGTTTCACTAAAGAGTCGAAATCCGTCACCTTATCCTCTCCGTGCCCGAGGCGGGCGATGATGAGTTGACGAGAGGGGATGATGAACACCCGCTGGTCCTGGAATCCCCGCATCAGGAAAGCGTCTTTTGGCAGGGAGGGCATATCCGGACCGGGTAGCCACAGCTGCCCGCCGTAGGTGCCTTCGCTGCCGGCGGCAGGTTGGCGCATCCAGTCGATCCAGCCCGGGTAGAGGAGGGTGTCACCGTTCCAGACGCCGCCCTGGAGCATGAACTGCCCGAGGCGGGCCCAGTCCCGGCCCGTTGCCCAGCCGTAGGAGCTGCCGACGGGGCGGCCGCTCTGGTCGGGTTCAATGATCAGGCTCGGAGCCACCTGCCCGAAAAGGTCGTGAATCTCCTGCTGGATGGATTGTCCCTCCGGCAGTTGCCGCTGGTGGAGATCCATCAGGATATTGGTGGAGCCGCTGGAGTAAGCCCACTCATCTTCCGGTGCCTTTAGTGCTGGCATGCCGGCGGCGAAGGCGGCCATGTCGGCGTGCTCGTGCAGCATGATGGTGGCGTCGGAGATACTGCCGTAGGCTTCATTCCAGCCGAGGCCGGAGTTCATGTGCAGGAGGTCAGCGAGAGAAATGTTGGCGCGGGCGTCAGCGGACCAGTGGGGGTAGAGGTTTTTGCGGGAGACGAGGTGCTGTAAGCTGGTGTCCACTGTGCCGTTCTCAAGAAGAGCTGGCGGGCGGCGCCCGCCCGTTAACAGCGCCGTCAGCGTTTTCGTCATGGACCAGCCGAGGAGCAGACTGTTTTCGTCATAGCCTTCGGCGTAGCGTTCACCAATGATGCGACCGTTCTGCATCACGACGAGGCCCCTTGCTTCTCCACCCGGCACGGGCTGCATCCCGAAATCGAGGGCGGAGGCCAGTGTTGGTAGTTCGGCGACGATGCTTTCAGGTGAGGCTTTCTTTGCACCTGCGGCCGCGGCAACAACTTTGGCTAAAGGTTTTTCTTCATTGTTAACCAGCGTACAACCGACGCCCTCCCGGAAGCGGGCCTCCCGCCTTACGAGACCGAAGAAGGAGGAATAGACGCTGTTGCCCTTCGCTTCCAGTCCGTAAAAACCCAGGACAGAGAAGTTGAGATCGTGTTCACTGATCTCAGCCAGCTCTCGCCCCTGTAGGAAATGACAGCTACAGGCGTGTTTGGCTGCGTAGCCACCGCCGATGTTGAGGAGAGGCCGAAGCCAGAGGAAGGCGGCAAAGAGCAGCGTGGCCAGCAAGGTGACACCAATAATGAAATACCGTAATCGGGGAGAAAAATGCATAGCAGCAAGGTAGCAGAATTTCAACTTTTTTGTGGGCCCTGCGAACAGCTCCCCCCGTACTTTCCATTATATCGATATAAGATAGTCTTCATGGTTGCTCACCCTATCCGGTTCGGGCAGAGAGACTTTTTACCAAAACAAAAACTATCCAAGATGAGTACCCTGATCAATCCCTCTTACGTGCGTTGCATTGAAGCCTGCCAACAATGCCTGATTGATTGCCAGGTCTGCCTGACGAAAATGGCAACGAAAGAAAGCATGAACGACTGCCCGTATTGCTGTCTGCAGTGCATCGAAAGCTGTCAGGTTTGCCTGAAAATGATGGCCGCTGACAGCCAATGGGCGGCAGCCTACTGCCGTCTGTGTGCCGAAATCTGTACCTACTGCGCCGAGCAGTGTGGTGCGCATGATCATGATCACTGTCAGCGTTGTGCTGAAAGCTGTCGCGCTTGTGCCGCTGCTTGCCGGGAAGTAGCGTCAGCCGCCTGATAATATTATAGTCTCGGGCCGGGCTGGGTATTCAGAAACCGTCTTACGGCGGCGGAGCCCGACAGATGGAAAACGGCCTTCCCTGCTTTGCGCTGTTCCTCCAGCGTTTTCAGGATGCCAGGCCGGCGGGTAAGGTTGTATACGGCAACGTAGTGCAGAAAATGCCGGTCAAAACGTTCCCGGCAGCCCGGGGCGGAGCCCGGGCGTACGCGATGCCAGTACCGCAAGGTTCGTTTGATGACGCGATACAGGCAGCGCCAGGTGGGCTGGTCTACGTATACGACCGTGTCAGCCCGTGGCATCCGGTAGGGAAAGGTGCCGGAGTAATTCCCGTCCATGATCCACTCATCGCGGGCAGCGAGAGCCTTAACCGTCTCGATCCAGGCTTCCGTAGTGGGCTCTTTCCAGTCGGGCCCGAAGTAATGTTGGTCGAGGTGGATCGCTGGCAGTCCCGTCCGTTCCGAGAGCTGTCGGGCGAGGGTGGATTTTCCGGAGCCGGAGCAGCCGATGATGAGGATTCTAGTAGCCAATGAGTGAATGGAAGAATGAGTGAATGAGTGAATGAGAGAATGAGTGAATGAATGAACCGGAGAGCTAAAGGTCGGGCTTATGTAGGATATTCACTCATTACTTCCTTCGTTAACTCACTCCTTGCTGTATTGTACCTTGCGGGCCTAATGCAAACTAAAACCTTCGGCATCCGGCATCATGGCCCTGGCTCCGCCCGCCGCCTCCGGGCGGCGCTGGACGACTACGCCCCGGATCTGATCCTGCTCGAAATGCCGGCGGACGCGGATAAGCAGTTGCACGAAGTCGTCAGTAAAGGCTTGCGCCCTCCCGTCGCCCTTGTCCTCTACGACGCGAAAGACATTGAGCGAGCCAGCTTCTATCCCTTCGCCAGTTTCAGCCCCGAATACCAGGCCATTGAGTGGGCGATGGACCGCAAGGTGAAGGTGTGGCCCATAGATCTGCCCGCGCGGCATTATCTAGCGGAGAAAGCCCCTCACGTGCCCCCCACATTATTCGCCACCGAAGAACCACCGCCGGAGGAGCCATCCGTCTTGCCGGGGAAAACGAAAAAGCAACTCCGGGCGCAGCTCCGCCGTGACCCCCTCTCCCTGATGGGCGAACTCGCTGGCTACACGGACAGCGAAGGCTGGTGGGATGCTACCCTGGAACGGGGCACGGACGACCCGCTGGAAACCTTCGATGCGTTGCTCGGGATGGTCCGGGAACTGCGGGAAACCTTCCCTTCCGCCTCCGATGCGGAGAACGAGCGGCGGGAGGCCTTCATGCGAACGGAAATCCGCAAGGCGCTCAAGTCCGGCGCCGAACGCATGGCCATCATTGTAGGAGCCTGGCACGGACCGGCGGTAGAGGATGTGCATAAGTTCAAAGCAACGGCCGATAAGGCCCGTCTGAAGGGCTTGCCCCGGGTAAAGATTGCCGCCGCCTGGGTGCCCTGGTCTTACCCCCGACTGGCGAAAGCGGCAGGGTATGGAGCGGGCGTTAGCAGCCCGAGCTGGTATCAGTTGTTACATGATTTCCCCGACACTGCGACCGATCGCTGGATGGCAACAGCCGCCAAGCTCCTTCGGGAAGAAGGCTTTGACGCCAGCCCGGCCATGGCAACCGAAGGCGTTGGCCTGGCTAACACACTAGCCACGATGCGGGGACACGAAAAGCCCGGAATTGAAGAGTTGGAACAGGCGCTATTGGGTACTCTGGCGGCTGGCCGGGAGGAACGATTGGCGGTAATTCACCGGAAGCTTACCGTAGGAACAACCGTCGGCTTCGTACCGCCGGGCGTAACGACGGTGCCCCTGGTCGCAGACCTGAACCGGGAGCTGAAAAGCACCCGCATGGCGAAGCTCTGGGAAACGGCGGGTGAGCAATATCTGAAGGCAACGAAAGCTAATCCCCGGGGAGGCATTGACCTGCGGGCGAACAACGACCTGCGCAAAAGCCATCTGTTGCACCGACTGAATTTGCTGGACATTAACTGGGGTCGTCTGCAACCCAGCGGGCCAGACAGCCTGAGCAGCTTCAAAGAAATCTGGCTGCTGGAGTGGCAGCCGGAATACAGCCTGTACCTGATCGAACGGGCCAGCTACGGTAATACGCTGCCCCTGGCGGCGGGCCGCTACGCCACGGAACGGGCGGCAGAGATGAAAACCATCCGGCCGCTGGCCCAGTTGACACTCGACTGCCTGCGGGCCGACCTGCCCGACGTGGTGCCCGATCTCATGGAGTCTTTGCGGGAGCGATCGGCAGAGACAACCGACGTCGCTTCTCTGCTGGCGGCTTTGCCAACGCTGGTACAGACGAGCCGGTATGGTGACAGCCGCAAGACGGACACGACGGCGCTACTGCTGGTTATTGATGAGCTGTTGCCTCGCCTGGCGGCGGGCCTGCCGGCCGCAGCGACCAATATTGATGACGAACAGGCGACAGATTTACTCGGGCACCTGTCGGCGGCCAACTACGCACTGGCGCAACTGGACAATGACGAACACACGGACATCTGGACTTCCGGCCTGTGGCGGCTGGTCTCCGCCGGTGGGGTGAACCCGCTCCTCGAAGGACATGGCGTCCGCCTGTTGTACGATCACGGTATGATCGATGACCCGGAGGCGGCCAGGCGTTTCTCGCGGGCGCTGTCTACGGCCAATGGCGCTCATCCCGTGGCGCAGTGGCTGGGGGGCTTCCTGCACGGCAGCGGGCAGTTGCTGTTCCACTATCCGCCGCTCTGGGCGCTGGTGGATGATTGGGTCTCGGAACTGGACTGGGAAGACTTTGAGACGGTGCTGCCGCTCCTGCGGCGGACCTTTGCGGATTTCAGCGCCTTTGACCGGAAGCGTTTACTCTCTTTGGCGAAGGGAGGTGTTCGGGAAGAAGAAATAAAGCCCGTAGAAGCGGAAAATGCGGGCGATACCGCAGGTGCAAAGGAAGTTGAAGGTGCCGTGTCCTACTCCGACCCCGAAGATTTGATTGAGGCCTTGTTGGGCTGGATGGGATAGAATTAGCCCTTTGGTCTTTTGGGCAGACGGTAAGGGGCGGCTGAGCATTAAGTTTATTCCGGGAAATTAAACTGATGATGTAATAGGACGTTCCTGTATGCCTACTCAGGGTTGAGTTCAATGCCACTCTTTCAACGTGCGGTAGCCCAAAAGACCAACCCACCAAAACACTAAAATACTAACCTCCGTGCACATCATCCCCGCCATCGACCTCATCGACGGAAAATGCGTCCGCCTCACCCAGGGCGACTACAATCAGAAAACGATCTATAATGAAGACCCGCTGGCGGTAGCCAGGGAGTTTGAGGCGGCGGGCCTGCAGCGGCTTCACGTCGTTGATCTGGACGGAGCCAGGGGCGGAGGTATCGTGAATCATAAAGTCCTGGAGCGGATTGCTGGCGGAACCAGCCTGCACATCGACTGGGGCGGCGGCATGAAGAGCGATGAAGACTTACGCATCGCCTTTGAAAGCGGTGCAGCTCAGGTGACGGGAGGAACGATTGCCGTGAAGCAACCAGAAGTCTTCCTGGGTTGGCTGGAACGCTTTGGAGCGGAGAAGATTATTCTGGGGACGGATGTGCATGGAGACAAGATCGCCGTCTCCGGCTGGGAGGAAGCCAGTGACCGGGAACTGTTTGAGTTTCTGGCCGATTACGTAGCAAAAGGGGTTCGTTATACGATCTGTACCGACGTAAGTAAGGATGGCCTGCTGCAAGGCACTGCCCGTGAACTCTACGGCCGGATTCGCCGGGAACAGCCCGGTGTACAGCTTATTGCCAGCGGAGGTGTGACGGATACCAGTGATCTGGACGCCCTGCAGGCTATCGACTGTTTTGGGGTGATTGTGGGTAAAGCAATTTACGAAGGCCGAATCAGCCTGGAAGCACTGGTGGAATATCAGAACTAGGGCCGATGCTTTACCCCCTTGCTCTTTAATCCCTTTCTTTGCACCGGCGTCCGCGCCTGGAGAGTCAAACAGTCAGAGAGTCAAGCAGTCAAATAGTGCTGGCCAAAGACAACCTTACTATCTGACTCCCTTACTATTTGACTACTTGACTCAAGAAATGTACGAACTCAGCCATCCCGGCGGTCCTCTTACCGGCCGCATCCAGCTTACCGGATCCAAATCCATCGCTAACCGCGCGCTCATCATTTGCGCACTGACGCCCGGTGGGTTTCCGATTCATCGCCTGGCCGAAGCTGATGATACCGTCCGCCTGCAAAATTTGCTCGCCAGCGAAGACGAAATCCTGGACGCCGGACCGGCCGGAACCACTTTCCGTTTCCTTACGGGCTTTTTGAGTCGCCGCGCCGGTTACCAAATACTGACCGGTAGCCAACGGATGAAAGAACGCCCCATCGGTATTCTCGTTGATGCACTGCGGGAACTCGGCGCGGATATCACCTACGTCGAAAACGAAGGCTACCCCCCGCTGAAAATCGGGCAGAGTGCACTGGATGCTACGGACGCCATCAGCATTGCCGCTGACACCAGCAGCCAGTACATCTCCAGCCTCCTCATGCTGGCGCCCACGCTGCCCAAAGGGCTGCGCCTCACGCTGGAGGGCCGGATTGTCAGCATCCCCTACATCAATATGACACTCTCGCTCATGGCTTACTTTGGCGTGGAGCATGAGTGGGACGGGCAGACGATCGTTGTGCCCGCTCAGGCATATCAGCCCCGGGAATTCACCGTGGAGGCCGATTGGTCAGCGGCCAGCTACTACTACGGTCTGGCGGCCCTGGCTCCTTCGGCCGATCTGCAGATTGACGGCCTCTTCGAAGAAAGTGTACAGGGAGACGCCGTT
Source organism: Neolewinella agarilytica (assembly GCF_900110645.1). Classification (GTDB taxonomy): domain Bacteria; phylum Bacteroidota; class Bacteroidia; order Chitinophagales; family Saprospiraceae; genus Neolewinella; species Neolewinella agarilytica. The sequence continues at coordinate 71,019 of NZ_FOFB01000026.1, read as the reverse complement.
GTGGCGGAGCTGTATCGCCGCTTCGGGGTTACCACTACTTTCAACGAAACGGGTCTGCGTATTGAAAAGTCAGCCGAGGCCTTGATTCCTCCCTTCTTTGAGCAGGACTTCGTTAAGTGCCCCGATATCGCTCAGACATTGATGGCGAGCTGCGCCGGTATGGGTGTGCAGGGGCTCTACAGTGGTTTGCAGACCCTCTTCATTAAGGAAACCGACCGGGTGAAGGCAATGAAGACCGAACTCGGTAAGCTGGGGATCACCCTTTACAAAATCCCCGCTCATATGAGTGGCGCTCAGGAAGGGCAACAGTTCTTCGGGCAGGAAGAAAAGGCGGATTTCTCCGCCGGAACGCCCACCTTTGCTACCTATCATGATCACCGTATGGCAATGGCTTTGGCTCCGCTGGCGCTCCAGCATCCCATCCGGATCGAAGACCCACTGGTCGTGGGTAAGAGCTACCCTGATTTTTACCGGGACCTGGAAACACTGGGCTTTACCGTAAAGGACCTTGGGTAGAGGCTGCAGCGCAGAACATTTACCGGGCTAAGGCATTTATCGGGTAAACCTTCGTACGCTATGCACTTAAGTCTGGAAGACATCCTCGCGCAGGAATCCATGTACCGCCGCCATTTTATGAATACCCTGCCGGGGCCTCGCGGTGTGCATCTGGTGGGCACCCGCGGTTACCGCGGGCAGGAGAACCTCGGGGTATTCAGTTCTTTCGTGCACATCAGTGCCAGTTCACCTCCGCTGTTGGGCTTCATTATGCGGCCCCTCACGGTACCCCGGCACACCTACCATCACCTGAAGGCGAATAAGTGGTTTACGATCAATACGCTGCATCCTGATTTTTTGGAGAAAGCCCACCAAACCAGCGCCAACTACAAACTCGAGGAATCTGAGTTTGCGGCTACGGGCCTGACACCGGAATACAGCGACAAGTGTAAAGCACCCTACGTGGCGGAGAGTAAAATCCGCATCGGACTCACCTTCGAAGAGGAACATAAGATCAGTGGCATTGAGACTTACTTTATCGTTGGCCGTGTGCAGGAGATTTTCCTTCCGGACGAGGCAGTCGCCGAAACCGGACACGTGGATCACGAGCTATTGCAGACGATGAGCGTGGCGGGCCTGGATAACTATCATGAGGTTGGCAAAGGACGGCGAATGCCGTACGCAAGGCGGTAAGCCTTGATTCCTCGTATTTATCCGGAATGGCCGTATAGATGCCAACCAACCAAGCTAAGCCCGAAAATTTTCCTACTTTCACGAGGTGACTAAGACGAAGACCAAACCATCACCACCACCCGCCTGGGGTAGGGTACCGCTGGTGCCCGCCGTCGTGGGGTTTGGCCTGGGCGTTTTTGTGGCGGATGCCATGGGCTATACCGGCTCCGCAGCCTGGTGGTATGTCGCGATGGCTTGCTTTCTTCCCGTAATCTTGAGCGTGCTTTTCCCCGGTCCGGAGCGCTGGAAGGCCGTAGGCGCAAGTGCTTTTATTTTACTGCTTTTCTTTACGCTGGGAGGTTGGCGCAATAACGCTACCTACCTCCCGGAGCAAGCTGATTTCTTCGCCTCACAGTTAGAAGCGGAGGACCTGCTGGCCGTGACCATTAACAGCCTGCGACCCGGCCGGAAAAGCATCCGGGCGGAGACTACCGTAAAGGCGCTGCTCAACGACTCTACCAGCAACCGATCGGTAACCGGCCAGCTGCTGTTGTACCTGCCGCCAGACGAGAAAACGAGTACGCTTTCCGTAGGCGACGAGATTGTTTTTAAGGGAGAGATACGCGAACTCAAAAAACCGCTCAATCCGCACGTCTTCGACCTGCGGGCCTACTGGCATCGTCAGGCGATTTACCACCAGGTTTTTCTGCGGGAAGGGGCGGATTGGCGGGTGAGCCAGTCGGCCCGGGGCGGACTGCGCGCCCGGGCAGAGCGTTGGCGTAATGCGTGGTTTCAGACTTTTCAGGCGTACCTCTCCGGTGATGAGTTAGCCGTTGCTGCTGCTCTGGTGATGGGAAAGCGGGACGGCATCAGCCAGGAGGTGAAGTCGGCTTATACGGAGACTGGAGCCATCCACGTGCTGGCGGTTTCGGGGCTGCACGTCGGTATTATCTTCCTGATCCTGCGTTTTCTGTTGGTGACGGTGCTTCGGCTTGACCGGACTACAGCCGGGCGTTGGCTGGTGGCAGGCCTGAGCGTAGTTGCGGTCTGGTTATTTGCGCTGGTGTCGGGCTTTAGTCCATCCGTGCAGCGGTCGGCGATCATGTTTACCATTCTGGCGATCGGTGGCATTAGCCACCGCAAGGGGGACATTTTCAACACGCTGGCGGCGGCGGCACTGCTCATGCTGTGGCTGGATCCCGGGCAACTGTTCCGGGTGGGATTTCAGCTGTCGTTTACGGCCATTATTGGTATCGTGTTGTTTGCTTCGCCGATTGACCGGTTGATTCGCTGGCCAACGAAATTACTGCGGGCGGCCTGGTCTACCATCGCGGCCAGCACGGGCGCGCAGTTGGGGACATTGCCGCTGTCGCTCTACAACTTCGGCCAATTCCCAACTTACTTTCTGGTCAGTGGAACGGCGGTAATTGTGTCAGCCTTCGGGGCGATGTTTTTGGGGCTGTTCCATGGCCTGGTAGTTGCTCTGGGAGGTGAAAGTGCAGTAGCTTCACTGACGGGGGCTCTGCTGGGAGCAGTGATTGGTTTACAGAACGCCTTCATCTTTTTCTTTCAACAGTTACCGGGCTCGCTCATTAAAGTTCCCGAGTTGAGCTGGTACTGGGCGCTATCACTGGCCATTGGCATCGGCCTGCTGGCCATCTGGGTGCGCTGGCGGAATTGGTGGACGTTGCTGGCGGGCATAGTCGTTTTTGTGGGAACATTTTTTGGCGCCCGTGCGCAGGTGCCAGGGGAGGTTAAAGGAGCCACGCTCACCCTCTACCACGTTTCCCGTGGTGGACTGATGGATATTCGCCTCGGCGGCGAAACCGCCTTCGCGCTCGGTTCCGAACCTGCACCCGACGACCTCGCCTGGACCGCCGGCCCCAATCGTGAGCACTACGGCTACGAACCCGCCTTCACGCTTCCGTTTACCGCCGATACCATTGTGGGAGACCTCGCCTTGAGCAACGGGATACTGACGGCGGGCGATACCCGCTGGCTGATTCTTGATAAAAACTTACCAACGGAGGGTGTACCCAGTGGAGACTTTACCCACCTGCTGGTCCGTAACGGCTACCGCCCGGATCGTTTGCCGGAAGTGTCCGGCACTCCGCTGCTGGTGGTGGATGGCAGTAACCCTACCTACCGCCTGGCGGAGTGGAGAGGACTGGGTGAGCGTCTTAACTGGGAAATCCACGCTACGGGGGAGGATGGGGCGTTAATACTGGAATGGTGAGTCCCTTGCCGGATAACTTCCCTTTGCACCTGCGTCTGCGCCAATTGATGACCCGGAGTGTAACGCCCCGACCATGAGATCAGTGATCCAGTTCCGCGCCTTCCCGCTCTTCCACCTCAATATCCCGCCGGATCACCAGCCAGGTATTGATCCCGATCAGGAGGAGGATGCCCCAGTAAGGAAAGCTTGTCCAGAAATCCATGCTCAGAATATTTTTTTGAGTTCGTTCTTAGTCACCTTGCCGAGGGTGTTGCGGGGCAGCTCGTCCAGTTGCAGCCAGCGGCGGGGTAAACGGTAAGCGGGGATGCGTTCCCGAAGCCAGGCAGTCAGTTCCGTAGTGTCTGGTGTTGCCGAAGATACGATGGCGGCGGCAATGATTTCTCCCCACTCTTCGTCGGGCAGACCAACGATGGCACACTCGTCCACCAGCTCATGTCGTAGTAGCACGGCCTCAATCTCGAGCGCGGAAATTTTATAGCCGCCGGACTTGATGATGTCCACCGAGTCCCGGCCCAAAATGCGATAGAGGCCGTCGTTGAGTTCTGCGACATCACCGGTTAAAAACCAGCCGTCTTCAGTAAATGCTTTAGCCGTAGCTTCTGGTTTTTGCCAGTACTCCAGGAAAACACTATCGCCCTTAATCTGTATTTCTCCGGGCACATTCGCCAGGTGGATGGTATTGTTTTCTGCATCGGCCAACCGCATTTCTACGCCGGGAAGGGGCAGGCCGACGTGCCCCGGCCGGCGTTCGCCCCGGTAGCTGTTGGAAAGGCCCATGCCGATTTCGGTCATGCCGTAACGTTCCAGCAGGGTGTGGCCGGTGATCTCCCGCCAACGCTCCAGCGTGGGCACTGGCAGCGCTGCGGAGCCGGAAATCATCAGGTTCAGGGTGCGGGCAGCAGCACTGAGGCGGGTCTGATCGCTCTCGTCAAGCTTTTCCCAGTGGCTGATCAATTTATAGTAAATCGTTGGCACGGCCATAAAGCGGGTGATGGCTCCGCTGGCCATTTTCTCCCAGACGGTATGGGCGTTGAAGCGGGGCAGGAATTCACAGCTCGCGCCGCTCCAAAGTGCGCAACTCAGCACGTTGATGATACCGTGGACGTGGTGTAATGGCAGAATGTTCAGAATCCGGTCATCAGCGCTCCATTCCCAGGCATCCACCAGGGTTTTAATCTGGTTCTCGATGTTAGCGTGGGTAGTAACGACTCCTTTCGGGAGACTGGTCGTGCCGGAGGTATACAAGATTTGCGCTCTGCGCGATCGCTTCGCTCGAAGTTGGGCGCGGTCCGCAGGTGCAAGGGTGGGTAAGGACGCGCTGGGGCTCTCGTGTGGAATTTCCCGCAGGGGCAGGAGCTGTATCTTCAACTCTTCAGCGGTTTCTTTTAATAGCTCTTCATATGCTTCATGGACGATGAGGACCTCCGCCGCAGTATCTTCCAACACATAGCGTAAGGAGGGCAGGGGATGGTCTACGCAAAGCGGCACGGCAATACCGCCCGCCCGCCAGATGCCCCACTGGCACATCACATATTCAAAAGAAGGTGGCACGATGAAGGCTACCCGGGCTTCGGCCAGGTCTTCCCGGCCGGCCAGTAGGGCCGCCGCAACGCTGCCCGAACGCTCCAGCAGCTCCCCGTAAGTGAAAATTTGACCATCAGAAACGATGGCTTGCCGCTCAGTAAACCCGTAGGCTCGGTCGATTAATCCCTGCATGGGGCTAAGATAGGTTGCAGGTTGCAAGTTACAGGTTGGCAACCCGCAACCTGTAACCTGCAACTTGGACCCTGGCCTCCTACCCGGGGTTCTGCGGTCCTGCTTCCGGCGCCAAATAAAGGTGATTGCCCAGGATCTGCTCAATGGAAGCTCTTATTTCCTCGCTTCCGCGGGCACGCACCTGTTGCAACATGCCGCGGGCGATGGCTTCGGCACGGACCACCTCGCCTTCGTAGCTATTGCGCTTGCGGGTCTCGTCGAGGGTGTCGTAGTAATCCAGGCGGTCCGCCGTATTGCGGGCCAGTTGCTCCAGAATGGGCTGTGCCCGTTCCAGTTGGTTGGCCTGGAAATAGGGCTGCAGCATCAGGTAGGTTTGGTAGAAGAACGGGAAGTTCATGTCCGGGAAAGACGCAAAGTATTTGTCTCCAACGGCGAGAGCTTCATTGGTTTTTCCTTCAGCCATCAGGGCCTCCATGGTACGCATAATGACGATCTGCATAGACTGTACCGCTGGCTGGTAGCTGCTGCTGATGTGGGTGTCTACCTTATCGAAGTTACCCCACTGCCAGGTGTTCATGACGAGGTTTGCGGTTTTCTCAGTATTGATGCCACCACTGCCGATGATGCCGTAGTTGCGGCTGTCACTGGGGTTGTGGGTGACGGTTAACTTCAGCCCGAGTCCTTCCAGTTCGAGGAAGTTCTCCAGGCCCATCAGCTTGCTCTGCTGGCAGGTTACTGCCCAGTAGATAGGACGGTCGTAGAGGTTGGAGTTGATGATGTCGAGAATAGCAATCTCGTCCTTTAGCAGTCGGCTGTTGCTGATCCGGATGGGGATCCGCTGCTGAGCCTGCTCCCCTTCAGGGACGAGCCATGGTGCCCGACTCAACTGGCGAGGGTCTACCTGAATGCCGACATTACAGCTGGCGTACTGCGTCTCCAGACTGGAGCCACTACGCAGTGGCACGGGGTTTCGGCTGGCGATGGTTTGCATCAGCTGATCGAGGCTGGTGGGCCGGTCAGCGGCACAGTTCCCCGTTTGGTTATTCCGGTTCAGGTAAGGTACCTGGTTGCGGAGACGACCACGGATGAGGTCCTGGCTCAGGCCAAGTTTAATCGGTGGCGAATCGTTCATCTTGTAGCGTAGCAGGTCGATGTACCAGTCCACCGCAATGAGGCTCAGGTTGACGACGCGTACGTCCGGACGGATATTCTCCACTTCCTGAGCGTACCAGAGCGGGTAGGTATCGTTATCTCCGTAAGTAAAGATGATGGCGTTTTGATCAACGGAATTCAGGAAGTTCGCTGCATAATCGCGGGCACCGCTGTGTTGGGCACGGCTGTGGTCGTCCCAGTTCTGGAAGCCCATCAGCAGTGGAGCGATAAGAACTACGGCCCCAATACCGCCGGCTACGGCAAAGCCTTTCTGGTTAAGTTTCGTTCGGGCGAGTTCATACATGGCGGGTACCGCCATGCCCATCCACATACAGAAGACAAAGAAAGAACCTACGAGGACGTAGTCCCGCTCCCTTGGCTCGTTTGGCGGCTGGTTAGTGTATACGATAATACCGATGCCCGTAATGACAAATAGCGTTAGCAGTCCGATAAATTCCTTACTGCTCCGGCTGGCGTGCCAGAAAAGACCGATGAGGCCAAACAGGAAGGGCAGCAGGAAATAAGTGTTTCTGGCCGGATCCTCTTTAGCGTATTCGGGCAGAGCGTCGAGATCGCCCAAACGGGCTTCATCGAGCGGTTTGATCCCGGTGATCCAGTTGCCGGAGCTGTCGTCCCAGCTGTAGAAACCCTGTTCACCATTCTGGCGGCCGGAGAAGTTCCACATGAAGTAGCGCCAGTACATCCAGCCCAGCTGGTAATTGACAAAGAACTTGATGTTATCACCCTGATTAGGGCGTCCACGCGGTAGTGGTTGAGAGGGGTCGAGGCCCATCCATTGTTTGTAGAGACTAACTCTTCCCTGGGTGTTGTCGTACATCCGGCTGAAGAACATTTTCTTGCTGTACTCCGGCGTAATTTTCTGAGTAACATTTGGCTCGTACTTGCCGTCCACGAGTCCGTAGCGGGGTGTTACTTCCGTGTTGGTTACTTCAGCGGTAAAGGTTTGTCCGTAAAGCAGACTCCGTTCGCCGTACTGCTCCCGGTTGAGGTAGGGCAGCAGACTGGTGACATTGTCCGGGTTATTCATATTCACCGGCGTCTTGGCTTCAGCGCGAAGAACAACAACCCCGACGGTACTGAAGGCGATAACCATAAGACCGAAGCCAACCATGATTTGTTGGAGTACGGCATTATTCTTACGGTGCGCATAGCGGAGGCCAAAGAACATAACCGCTGCCAGCAAGAGTAGCGTTGGAATAAGTCCGGAGTGTACGGGCATTCCACCATTCACCATCGGAATCTCAAAAAACTGCCAGATTGTGGGGATGCCCACAATGATGAAGCTCTGGATGAAGATGATGATAGCTACACCCGCAATAACGGAGAGGCCTAAGCCCACCAGGTTGGTATCATTCTTTTTCTTGAAGTAGTAGAAGATGCCCATGGCGGGGATCGTCAGGATCGATAAAAGGTGGACACCAATAGAGAGGCCGGAGGCAAAAAGAGCGAATAACAACCAGCGATCGGCTTCGGGAGTGTCTGGCTTGGCGTACCAACGAATCATGGCCCAGGCCGTAAGACAGGTGAAGAACAGCGACATGGCGTATACCTCACCCTCTACGGCGGAGAACCAGACAGAGGTGCTGAAGGCAGTCGCCAGGCCGGCTACCAGCCCACTGGCGGCTACGGCTACGTTCTGCCCACTACCCAATTCAGCCGTCTCGTCACGGCCCAACAGGGCAATTTTGCTGAGCATGATAGTCATCCAGGCCACAAAAGCCGCCGCGAATGCCGTACAGATTCCTGACATGGCGTTAACGGCAAAAGCAATCATGGCGGGGTTGCTGCCCGCTTCGGCGGAGAGGCCGCCTCCGAAAATAGAGAAGATGCGTCCGATGAGCAGGAAGAGCGGTGCTCCCGGCGGGTGAACGACTTGCATTTTATAGGCACCGAGCACGAACTCTCCGCAGTCCCAAAGACTGCCGGTTCGCTCTGCGCTAAGCAGATAAACGATGGCGGCGATTCCAAAAACGAGCCATCCGGTTAATTGGTGCAGGCGATTCAATTTTCCCATGGGTAGGTAAGGTCTGATACAAGGCCGCCAACTTACAGCGGCCAAATTAGCACGGCAAAGCTAGCATTTTATCGGGGCATAAGGGTTAGGTAGGGTTAACGTTAGTTAATGGGCGGGCTTTTAGGGCGTATTTATCGCCTTTTCCCCCGGTCAAACTGTCCGCACCCACACATTCAAACCGGATTGAGAGAAGGTGATACAACGTATCTTACCCTTCGGACATTCCATAGCACATAAAAGTATTTACTATGAAAAACGTACTGATTATCGCTGCCTTCCTGATGGCGACAACGCTATTTGCCCAAACCCGCACGCAGGTGGAAGGGCAAAGGGATGAGTTAGGCAAGGTTAGCTGGTTCCGTGATTATGATGAAGCACTGGCAGAATCCGCCAGGACCAACAAGCCCGTACTGATCCTTTTTCAGGAGGTTCCCGGCTGTGCTACATGCCAACGATACGGGACCTCGACTTTAAGCCACCCGCTGATGGTGGAGGCCATTGAGAACGAATTTGTGCCCCTGGCAATTTTTAACAACAAAGGCGGAGCTGACCGGAAAGTGCTGGAAGCCTACGGTGAGCCTTCCTGGAATAACCCCGTAGTGCGCATCGTCGATGCCAGAGGAAAAAACCTGGTGGAGCGCGTAGCCGGGAATTATTCGCCAAAGGGACTCTTCACGGCGATGAAACAAGTGCTGGAAGATTGTGGAGATCCGATTCCCGGTTATATGAAAGCCCTGGAGCTGGAACTGACGGCTACGGATGCTCCGGTAAAGGAGGCGTATTATCAGATGTACTGTTTCTGGAGCGGGGAGCATCATCTGGGCAATAAGGAAGGCGTGCTGACCACGGAGCCCGGCTTTCTGGGCGGGCACGAAGTCGTTAAGGTCGTTTATGATCCCGCCACTGTGACGGACCTTCAGCTTACTAACTATGCCGCTCAAAAAGACATTAAGCCAGCGGAGGGCACCTCGGGGTACCGGATTGCGAAGAAAGACCATTACAAGCAGATGCAGAAAACTGACTTCGTCTACCTGCCACTTACGGAGGTGCAGAAAACGAAGATTAATGCAGGATTACACCGGGGGAAAGACGTAACGTACTATCTCAGTCCGAAACAACTGGCCTTATATCAATCTATCCGGGGAGGTGCTTCGGCCGGGGCTGAACTGTACCTGCTGCCCATTGCCGAAGGCTGGGAGAAGATGACGATGATGGCACGAAAGTAGAGAAGGCTTTGCTGATGGCAGCGCAGACGCAGGTGCAGGGAGCTTTGGAGAAGCTATGTTTTCAGGCGTACTTCCCCCTGCTTTTAAAGGTCGCCCCATTGCACCTGCGTCCGCGCAAAAAGAGGGCGTTGTAAGTAACGAATGGCGTGCCGCTCCTTCGGCCTGTACCTCAGGCAAACATAATGATACATGGCTGTCCGGCTACTTCGAGAGTGAAAAAAGTCCACTTTTGAGGTAGGGTAAATACTAAATTCCCGATCTTTAAAAGTAGAAGGACAAGTTTTGAAGCTTTTACTTCGTTGGTAACCAGATGTATGTATCAGCTTTTTGGCATAATATTCTTGCTCGTACTAAGTCATTCATACGGAACTTACCAGCGTTTTGCTTTTCCCCAGTTGTTCTTTCAATAAACCAACCGCAATCATTGCTTTATGGGAACAACCTTACGTATTAACAGCATGATGAGCCTGGCGCCGTACGCCGGTGAATGGACCGCCAAAGAGGCCGCTCACCTTCTACGGCGAACCGGTTTCGGTCTTCGGCCCGAAGAACTTGACCAACTGTCCGGGATGGATTTATCCTCCGCCGTAGACCTACTGCTCGAAGACCGGCCGCTTCCCGATCCGCCCATCAACTACGATTATTTGTTGGACCCGAACGTCCCCCTTGGCCGGCCCTGGCCCGGAAAGCCGCTTGCGGCAGGTGTCAACCTGAATACCTACCGAAATCGGTCCCTTCGCGCCTGGGTGATGGATAATATCCGTAAAGAACGGCTCTCTGCCCGGGAGCGAATGGTTGAATTTTGGTCCAACCATTTCGCCATTGCTGGTGGTGGTCAGGCGCAGGTTCGCTACGATAATCACATGCTGCTGGAGACTTTTGCTTTTGGCAATTTTCGGGAGTTGATCAAACGGGTCGTGGTAGATAAGGCCATGTTGGTTTTCCTCAATGGAAACCAAAACTTTGTAGCATCCCCCAACGAAAACTTCGCCCGGGAATTACTGGAACTTTTTACCGTTGGTAAGGGACCTCAGATTGGGGACGGAGACTATAGCAACTACACGGAAGAAGACGTGCGGGCGCTCGCAAGGGCGCTCACCGGTTGGCGTACGCGCTATCTTTACAGCACTGTTCCCGGCCAGGAGCCCGAAGTTTACTTTCAGGCTAACCTCCACGATACGTCAGATAAGCAGCTCAGCTATCACTTCAACAACGACATCATCACCGATGCCGGAGAGGAAGAGTATAAGCATGTGGTTGACCGTATTTTTCAGCAACCAGCTACCGCTCTTTACATCTGCCGGAAGCTGTATCGCCATTTCGTCTACTATAAAATTCCGGATCAGGTAGAAACCGACATCATCGTGCCGATGGCCCGGATTCTGACGCAGAACGATTTTGAAATCCGGCCCGTACTTCGTGCTCTCTTCATGAGCCAGCATTTTTACAATGCGGACAATCTGGGGCCGATGATCAAGAACCCGCTTCAACTCGTAGCGGGCCTTATGCGGACTTTTAACCACGACCATCAGCTCGCTGACTTCAACTTCGACCAGGAACGGCGGACGCTAAATTACTACTATGCCCGTGCGACCTTAATGGATATGGAGTACTTCAACCCTCCTTCCGTCGCCGGCTGGGAAGCCTACTATCAGGAGCCCTCTTTTTACCGTATCTGGATCAATGGCAGCACGCTGCAGGAACGGACTCGATTTACCCGGACCATGACCGGTATAAATGGCTTCGGGGTAGGAGATGGTGTACGCGCCACTTACGATTACCTGGCGTGGATCGCCCAAATCCCCAACGCAACGGAACCGAATGCCCTCATCACCGGTATTGTGGAGCGCTTGCTCCCACGGCCTCTTTCGGCGGGGCAACTGGCCAACTTAAAAGAAACCCTCATTCCTGGTTTGCCCGACTTTGAGTGGACGGTTGAATACGGAGACCATCTGGCTAACCCGAATGACGAAGACCTGGCCGCCAGTGTGGCTGCTAAACTGCGTGATCTTTTCCGGGCCGTCTTTAGTCTGGCCGAATTCCAACTCGTTTAATTTCACCACCCTCCGCCAAGGAGCAATTTCAAAAGTATGAATCGCCGAAATTTTCTTCGCACGGGTGGTGCTCTAAGCCTCCCTTTATTAGCTAACAACCCACTGAGTGCTCACCTGACGCGAACGCTTCGTTCGCTGGTGGACCCGGACTCTGACCGGGTGCTCGTCCTCATTCAGCTCAATGGCGGTAATGACGGCCTGAGCACGCTGGTTCCCCTCGATCAGTACGCCAACCTGATGCAGGTGAGGCAGAACCTGATGGTCCCTGAAGATCGTCTGCTGGGCATTGATAATAACCTCGCCTTCCACCCTTCTGCTGCCGGTATGCATGAGCTGTATCAGGAGGGGAAAATGGTCGCCGTACAGGGCGTCGCCTACCCAGATCAGAACCGCTCGCATTTCCGTTCCACAGATATTTGGACGTCAGCCTCTGACGCCAGAGAGGTAGTGACCAGTGGTTGGCTGGGGCGCAATTACCAGGAAGACTTTGCTGACTTCCCGGATAATTATCCCAACGAGGAGCATCCACACCCCTTTGCCATTGCCCTGGGCAATCAGGTTACCCAGACCTGCCAGGGAGTGGGCGTGAACTTCAGTATGGCCATCAGTAATCCGTTCAACCTGCTGGCACTGGCTGGCGGAGACGACACTCCGCTGCCGGACGATCAGTACGGTGATGAACTTGGTTTTCTACGGACCAGCATCGTACAGGCCAATGCCTACGGTGCCGCTGTGCAGGAAATTGCCGCGCGCGGCCAGAGCCTGGTGGAATACCCGGATAACCGACTCGCCGAGCAGCTCAAAAACGTCGCCTACATGATTAGCGGGGGGCTGCAGACGAATGTCTACGTTGTTAACCTTGGCGGCTTTGATACCCACGCTAACCAGGTGCTGCCGAACGACACCTCCAATGGCGAATATGCCACGTTAATGGAGTCGCTGGGCAGCTCCCTTAAGGCTTTCCATGATGACCTGACGGCTCAGGGCCTCGAGAAAAGGGTGCTGTCAATGACCTTCTCAGAGTTTGGTCGTCGCATCCGGTCTAATCTAAGCCTGGGCTCGGATCATGGAACGGCCGCCCCCCTTTTCCTGATGGGGAGTTGTGTTAATGCCGGGGTTCTGGGAGATAATGCAGAGGTAAGCCCGGACGTTGACGTCAATGAAGGGGTGCCGCTGCAATATGACTTCCGCGATGTTTACGGGACGGTCTTTGAAGACTGGTTTGGGCTGGAGCCCGAACGGGTGCGTTCGGTGCTCGGCCATGATTATGTCCGCCTACCAATTTTAGAGGGCTGTGCCAGTGTGAGCACAAACGACGAGGTCATCAAAGATTTGCGGGTAAAGCTATGGCCCAACCCTACGGCCGGTCGGGCGCAGATTAGCTTTGAGGTAGAAGGCGGGCACACGGAGTTAAGCCTCAGCGATGTCTCCGGTCGTTTACTCCAACGAATCTTCAGCCGGACGCTGCCTGCGGGTACACATCAGTTTGAGTTGGATATGAACCAGTATCCGACGGGCACTTACTTCGTACGACTGCAGGCTGGCGCTTCGGTGGCTAGTCGACGCCTGGTGAAGGGAGGGAGGTAGTAATGTAGGGGGGGAGTATTGTAGTAAGGTAGTGGCCGCCGCGCGGCGGAAGGGGCAGGTGTTGGGCGCGGACGCAGGTGCAGGCAAGGGGTAAAGGAGCAAGGGAGAGCTGAAGGCTGAGAGCCGCTTGTTCGACCATTTTTTACCACTTTTCGCCTGCGAAGCTGGGAAAAATGCTGAAAAGTTGGTCTGACGAGTTCGGCGGACTGCTGGCTTACTCCCACTCGTCGGAACGCTCGTCGTCGGCGTGAAAGCACCTGACGAAGGCGGTCGGACGAATCTGGTAAATAGCAGACTATCTTACCTGCATGTAAAAGTAAACCACCATGAAGCTGCCCCTCAACTGTGAAGTCGAATACCTTCAGCACTTCCTGCCTGTGGAAGAAGCTGCTAAGCTATTGCTAGGTCAATACTCATAGAGTAAAATTCCGTCATCTACACTCGACTTATTGATTAGAGCAATAGAACCTTTCTTTGCGGCTTTATAGATATCCGTTATGCTTTTCTCTTTTAAAGCAAGTATATCTACTGGATCTTTTGAGTATAATAGAAATTGATTCATGTTTCTATCATCGTACTTCTTGGCAAGGGAAGGCAGGATGTCAGATTCAATTTTATCTAAATAAGAACTGTCGACTAAGACAGTGTGGACTATTCGCTGAATATTAGCCTGGTTTTTCGAACCAGCAACGGAGGCGACGATGGTGTAGGGGGGCACAACGTTTTCTTGGGTGTTGCTGTCATGGGGAATTTCGCACGTCATAAATAGCATGGAAAGTAGAATAAGGGTTAAAAGACGTGTCATACATTAGTTTTTGTCAAAAGATAGATTGTTAATGACTTTTCATACACATTAGTAAACGGTAGCAGCACAAAGCAAGAAACTTGTTTTTAGCTTAAATCCTTTCAGAAGTGAAGAGGAGGGATAACGCTGAGTACAGAAATGGCTACCATTGCATTAAGTGATGTTTAGTACGCGGAAAAACTAGTTAAGAGTTTAGTGTCAATCTTAATTCTTAAAAGTATCACATCAGTGCCGTAAAGTCCAAAAAAGAAACAAAAAATCCCTTCAGGCGAATCGCTTGACTTGAAAACAGGGCAAACCGCATAATCCTAAAACCACAAACGCCCATCCCTACCGAAGTAGAGATGGGCGCTGTGATAAGTGGGCAGTGAGGGGCTTGTTTTAAGTTTGTAAGTGACTGATAGTCAAATGAGGTAGCGGAAATTTTTAGAAAAAATTTAGCACTGGTCACTAAAAACTATCGTAAGAGAAACCAATAGATACCTTTGCAGAAAAAATGATGCACGGCCTGAGAATAATTTTCTGTTTATTGCTGACTTACCACCTCAATGCCCAAAATCACACTCCTGTTTTCCCTGAGCTCACAGGCGAAGAGCTAATGCAACAAGTGGTGGCCAGCTACAAGACAACCTCTGTACTTGATTACGGCACCGCCCGCGATATTCTCTACGGCACCATCGACATCAAGAACGACAGCGTGAGTGGCATCTACACCGGCCACAAGCTCTATCTGCCGCCTGGTGTTGATCCATCGATTCATCTATTTATGGATGGTGCCTCTGATGGTATCAACGCCGAACACACCTACCCCAGGAGTAAGGGAGCAAGGAACGGAAACGGCTTTTCCGATATGCACCACCTCTTTCCCTCCAGGACGGCCGTAAACGCCTCAAGGAACAACTTTCCCTTCGAGGACATCAACGACCAGGAAACTACCTCCTGGTTTTATCTGAACGAAAGCCAGAGCAGCCCCCCAAATGTTGATGTTGATCTCTATAGTGAACGGATCAACGGTGCCTTTGAGCCCAGAGAATCAAAGAAGGGAGACATCGCCCGGGCCATGATCTATTTCTACACGATGTATAAGGAGGAAGCACTAGCCGCCGATCCGGATTTTTTTGAAGAGCAGCGGGAAACACTATGCCGCTGGCACCAGGAAGATCCGGTGGATGAAGCAGAATGGGAACGGACGTTTATGATTGCAAAATATCAGGATGATTTGCCTAACCCTTTTATCTTGGATAGTACTTTAGTGGAGAGGACATACTGTGAAGGGGTAACGGGGGTAGAGTATCAGTCAGCAATAGAGGTTAAGCTTTTTCCCAATCCAGTAATAGATGTTCTATTTCTTCGGACTGAAGAAATAGTAAATGTGATAGTGATTAATCATTATGGCAAGATAGTTTACGAAAAAAAAACCATAAAATCAGTAGATATAGACTTCTCTAGACTAGAAAGTGGGTTCTACATTCTAATGGTCAATGGGCTAGGACAAAAGGTGTTGAAACTGTAAGTAACTAGCTTGGACTATTTACTGCAAATAAGCATTACTTCTACGACCTTTCGACTTTTGTCTTTTTGTCTGCCCATGGTGCTATGAATATAATCAAGTTCTCTGACCTCTACTTTGTACCCTTTCATAGTCTCTTTGGCAAGCCTCAAAAGATCATCAAAAGAGATCATTCCTGT
The DNA here is from genome assembly GCF_900110645.1 of Neolewinella agarilytica. Taxonomy (GTDB): domain Bacteria; phylum Bacteroidota; class Bacteroidia; order Chitinophagales; family Saprospiraceae; genus Neolewinella; species Neolewinella agarilytica. The sequence continues at coordinate 55,352 of NZ_FOFB01000026.1, read as the reverse complement.
TTCACTATAACTTAAAACTAGTGATGAATCTGCACTTGCGACATTTGCAAAAAGGTCAGTAAAGGCACCTCGTACTTTTGACTTAATGCAAAAATCTGATTGATGGCGATCAGTGCGATACCGACCTTTAAATTTGACTTCAGGATAATCGTACTTTACCAAAGTTTCAAGAGCATGGTAAAACCGGCTGTAGTGAACAAACTGATACGGAGGATCAGCGTAAACAATTGAATTAGGCTCGATGTATTTTAGAGCTTCTCTAAAGTCGTAATTCGTTGTTTGGTGATCGTGTTCAGTATTGTTGCAGCCGTTGAAGTATTGGGCCAAAGATTTAAACTTGCTTTCAAAAAGTGGCAAAATTTTCTTTTTTCGATACATCAGAATATCTGAAAGATTATCCTTTGTGACATCTCTGTATTGTGCATAATGTCCAGTACTTTGAGAGCAATATGCCATTGAAAACATGAGGCAGCCGATTATGTAATCCGCTAAGAAAGTGTTCTTGTAAGGTTTAGACCTAGCCACTGAAGATAAAGCATCTATCCAAAGGCACTGGTCAAAAGACCAATAAGTACCACTGAAATATTTTGTAAAAAGATGATCCTTAGTGTCGAACTTAAGGTCAATGAGTTGCTGTTGCTTTTTTTCAAGAATTAGTGTTTCCTTGAGACTAGGAAGTTCAGGATAACTGAGCTCAAAACCTGGATGAGCTTTGTGAAAACGTTTTATATGACTTTCAGCTTTTTTAACTATTCGTGACAATACGTTATCAGGGAAGGCTTCCCAGTTGTAGTTGTTTAAATAAACTCTTCCTATTAGCCCAGAGTAAGATTGAACGTCATTACAAGTGACAGGCATTTTATTTCTAAACGACCCACCAACAACAGAAGACCCTGCGAATAGATCGTAAAGCCTTTGATCTTTACCGGTTCGAACACTGTCAATAGATTCTACTACAAAATCAAGGAGGTTGCGTTTTGACCCCATATACTTGATTATATGCGGCATGTCAGGTGTCAAGCTCTTAACCATACTTAAGTTTGTTTTAGCTGGCACGAAGAAACAACTTTTTATCTACTCTTCTACGTAAAGAGCTGCTTTTATTCCAAAGACTAGCACTGGGCAGCCTCCTGCTGAGCCTCCATCAATCTTAGGGACAAGCTTGTCCATATGTGTTGTAGAGGCTCCATAAGAGGAGCCTTTCCCTAACCGTTTGAAAATTGTTTGCAATTCAGTCGCTCTCGTAACAATGATGCCAAGGCTTATAACCTCTCGATCGTGTAAGAGCCTAAAGTTATTTAGATCTCTATCGTAGAACTCAGTTTTGTTGTTCCATTCAACTTCCAATGCAACTCTGTTTCTGTAACAATCTACTTTATGAGTAGGAGTTTCATTGACGACACCATCAACCACAATTTTAGTATCGAAGTCCTTCTCTATCCATTCACGTTCATAAAGATAGCTGTCAAGTTTTATTGCCATCGGGCTCTTTCTCCCTCCCTTGGTTAGTATGTCTGTCCTAGTCAGCCTAAATGTGTTAAGTAGGCCCAGTACATCCTCAAATTCTGCCGGGAACTCATAGCGAAGAACGGCAGCGGCATGTCGCCATTCGTACACTTCATACATTGCTAGTATTTCAGGGGGAAGATGATCTTCTAAAGCCATAGGGTCATTCAAATAAGGTAGTGATTGAAACCCCTAAGGCATTAGCCAACTTTTCAATACTAATGAGCGTGACGTTTTTTTCTGCTCTCTCAATCATACCGATGTAGGTACGATGCACTCCAGCTTTGAAAGCCAGTTGCTCTTGAGACATTCCGTTTTGCGTCCTTAGTTCTCTAACTCTCAAGCCAAAATGAACTAGAATATCAGTTTTACTCTTCATTTTCTCAGGGTGTGCAATACTACCTCTATTTAGCTGAGCAGGCCACATACTATAGTTAGCATAATCTCTGAAAAATAAGAAGATGCTTACGTTCCTATCAAGGAGTAGGGATAAGTGGTTTAAGGAGCACCTTAGTAACTAATCGCTATCTTGCAACAGCAAAATTTATGAATATGAAGCGAGTTAATGTAGTAGTCACAGATTTGGATAATACTCTATGGGATTGGTTACGGATGTGGCATGCCTCATTTGAGCCATACTTAAATCGTATAAGCTCTGAATTCTCGATTCCACTACCAGAACTCAAAAAAGATTTTAGGAACCTTCACAAACGTTACGGTACCTCCGAATCCTCATACGTGTATAAAGAGTTGACTTCATTAACCGAAGAGCAAAAGTCTAAAGTTGATGTGAGAAATGCTAAAGGCATGAGTATTTTGCACGAGTATTATCACCTTAAGAAAAACAACTTAGAACTTTATTCAGGCGTATACGAAACCCTTTTAAAACTTAAAAAGCATGGAGTCTTAGTCATAGCATTTACAGAGTCTAATGCGTTCTTCACAAAGCAAAGGTTAGAACATCTTAAATTAGACGGCTTAATTGATTTTGTTTATTCTCCTATTGATAACGGTAAACCAACAAGTGTTGATCGATTTTACCCAGAAGACCACTGGGAACCAAAGCATACTCAGTTTAGATACCTTTCTAAGGGTACTTTGAAGCCAGCTCCAGAGATACTTGAAATTATTTTGAAAGATTTCAATGCTTCTAAACAAAACACTTTGTATATAGGAGATAAGCTGGATAAAGACGTATCCATGGCAATTGATGCTGATGTATTCTCTATTCATGCGGCCTATGGTAGTAATACAGACTCTAAAATATACGAGCTGCTAAAGGAAGTTTCTCACTGGACTGATGAAGATATTCTACGCGAAGCCAAGTATAACAAGGATAATGGAGATAATCCAATTCCAAGCCTTAGGTTGGAAAAATCCTTTGAGGAAATACTTGATCATTTTGAATTTTTCCCATTTGATGAGATTAATTACCATGAGAATGTTAGTCATGTTATTACGATCTGGCAAAAGACGATTGATGTCCAACAGCACTTTAATGATATTGAACTCAGAATAAGAAACATAGCATTAACTACTTTTACATTTATAATTGGAGCTATTGGTTTTCTGATTAAAGAAGGATTTTCAGTGAAAATTTCAGAGTTGGAAATTCCATTGTCGACCGGCGTAGCTGTTACAGGCTTATTTATCATGTTTGCTTTTTTTTATATGGATAGGGCTTGGTATCATAAGTTGCTGATTGGGGCAGTGAAACAAGGTATTTACATTGAGGATCGGTGGGCACATAAGCTTCCAGAGATGAGACTTACACATGCAATTGGTAAAGAAAGTCCTCATAGTTTTTACAAGGATAAAAAAATTCATTCTAGGAATAAATACTATGTTTTTTATGGGCTACTCTTCTTAACACTGATAATAATTGCTATAATCTCTTATTTCTTAGATCCCGTTAGTTCTACTTTAAATGACCGGTAAAAAACTCACCTAGGAGACAAACCACCAGGCAGTATGAATTCATCACAAAACAAGTATGTTTCGATATGGACTCAAAAGGCCAAGCAGCAGGAAACAGTGCAGAGATAAACAAAAGCATCAGCTTCGCCCATAAAGGGCGATCAGTTGGATCATTAGCACGAAACGACGTGCTGGGCATGCAGTGGCCAGCTCCGCGCGGATGCGCCGGATTCTAGCCTCTTTAGTAGGATTCAATTGTGTTTGAAGTTTGCAACAAGAGAGAATGTAAAACAAACACTTTGTTTTTAATTGTGCAAGTTTTGAAACACATTAAAGTTTTTAGACATGGAAAAGCCCCGGCCGCTGGTGAGCGATCGGGGCCTTTTGATTGCTATACAAATCATTACGGTATGGCTTTAGTCATGCCTTCGACCAAGATTACCAATGCTTAAAGCCAGCTTTTCTACATTCCATAGACTATCCAGTTCGTTTCTGGCGACTAGGTGGGTGGCTGGTAAATTTCGAGGCACTTGATCAATTAAACTGAGCTTTTGCTTTATGTCCAAGCCATTGACCAGGAACAAAGGCTCTTCAGCAGAACCGTATTGAGGAATCAAAGCAAAAATCAAATCAAATTGTAGTGGGTCTTTATCAAAAATGGCCATTAGTTTTTGAACGTCCATTGGGCCCTCCAAAAACTCAACAAGCTTTAATTTAAAGTTGATATTTCTGGGGTTTAACATATCTATTGCCCGTTTGAAATTAATGATTTCCATCTCGCTCAACTCAGGCACAATGTTTGCTTCGTCATAGACTACTAAAGCGGCTGTAAGGTTTTCCCTAAAGCCTCCTAATTCAGAAGATTCCTCAATTGTGGTATCCTGAATAAGCGACCAAATTAGATTATCCGATAATTCTATTGTTGGACCAGATTCCAACTGATCCAAACGAGCATTAAGAGATATGTAAGCAGCCACGGCGGCCGCTACCAAAGAGCAGCACAAAACTACCAAGAGTAGCTTTAGCCAGTACAGAATTGATTCTAAGAGTTGAAGCGTCATTGTGGACAGTTTTTCAAATCGATGATCTTTTTGAGATCTGACACGTGAAGAGCTAACTCATCACATGTATAGTCGTTCAACAAAGTAACGATTTGATTGTCACGTTTGAGTCTTTTACGGACTTCTTTTTCGACCAACTCGGGCAATTCAGCCCTCACAACAGACTGGAAACGAGACTTATCAGCCTCCATGTTTGCTAATCTGTTCTCCATATTACTGTAGACGGCATATCCGCCAGTAATTAGACCTATGACTACGACTACGGCCGCTCCTATCTTGTATAGCTGCTTAAGTTTGAAATTTACAATGGTATCTTCATCAGGGGCATTGATCTCTTTAGGCTGGTTATTATCCTTAGTCATATTTGCTATTTGTACTGGTCCAAAATCCACCAAATCAACACCCCCCAAACCCCATAAAACCCAGCAATCTCCACAAAGCTATAAAGCTCATTCTCACTAGGATTTTCCGGAACCCAAAACAGGTTCATCGGTAGGCATAGGAGGTAGCGGAGGCGTTGCAGGACGGTCATGTGGCCAGTATTCAACCCTGCTTAATTTCCACCTCCTGATCAAAACAAGAGTAGATAAATTCTTTGGCTTCATCCCAAGACTTTACAGGGGATTGTTTAGACTGAGAAGTATTCCGTCGGGACGATGACATCCCCGCTTTGCTCGTACTTATACTAATAGTTTTCTGTTGATTATTCACGAGAATAAAGGGCATAATGCCATCATCATCAAACTCATATTTTCCTACGAGCTCTCCGCTAGTATCAAGTATTTCACCTTTATGTTTCATAGGGTATAGGTTTTCAAGCCAAAAGGCTAGGTTAAAAAATCTACTCTATCCCCAGCCGCTTAGCCAGTTCAGGGTTTTCTTCTTTCAGCGCCATCTCAACAACCTTTACCCGCTGCTCCAGAAGCTCATTCATCCGCTTCAGCGTAGAATCAGCCTCTTCCTGACCTTCCCCCTCAGCGCCAAACGGACGGCCAGCTTCCTGGCTCAAATCCTTCAGAATGAGGTCGTCGAGATTGACGTCGAAGAACTCGGCTAATTGAATTAAAGTTTCAATTTTTGGAGCTGAAGTACCCGTCATATAGTTACCAACCTGCGATCTAGAAATATTTAACATTTTAGCCAAGGCGGCATTGTTTACTCGCTTTTCATGACTTAAATGGCTAAGGTTCTTTGCTAAATACATAGGTTTAATCCAAATACAAGAGCGAAACGTTTTGTAAAAATCTACAAATGTTCAATTTTATTTGCACTTGTTGATTTAAACTGCACATATTTGTACTGTAAAGTTAGAGATACTAACCCAAAAGTATAACATCAGTACCATAAAGTTTGAGTTTTGCCCGTAAAAGTTGCTAATGGGCGGACGGGGCATCCCATGCCCGGGCAGACGGGTACTACAATCTCATTGCCATGTTTCCTACCGCAAAGACAAAACAATTAGTGACCCCTACCCTGGAGCGGTTCGTTGAGGACCGACTTAGGGAGCAAGGGAAATCCCGGAGCCAGTTTGCCAACGAAATGGGCCACCGTTTAGGGATGGATTACACGACTACCCGCCTTACTCGACGGATTAACACTCCCCGGGATTTTCCGGCTGATGAGTTAGCAGCTTTTGCCGACCTGCTAAAGATCAAAGATTGGTTTGGGGAGTTGGTGATCAACTTCGGCGCTGGCCTGGACGGATGCACCGTTTCTGAATTCGATAAGATGCTGCACCCCCAGGGTTGCCAGCTGGGCCGTGTAAATGTTGCCGCCTAATGGGACTTGTTCTAAACGCTCCCCTACCGCCCACGCTGGCAGAAGCCTTCTCGCAGCTGATGGAAGTAAACGCTCAGCTGCTGGAAGAGCAACGCCGTACCAACGAGCTACTGGCGAACCGGAAAGAGAAATCCGATTGGATGACCGGCGATGAAGTAGCGATTGCTCTCGGTAAGCGCCCGAATAAGTCGGGCCATCACAAGTTTTTGCAGTGGTGCCGGGACCATGGCCACCTGACCATTTTCGGACAGTGCAAGCCTTTTACTTACTCCCGCCAGGAAGTCGAAACCCTGGCCGTGCGCGTCAAAGCTGGCGACGTGTACCTACTCTGACCCTCCCCTCTGCTTTTTCAACTTCTCATTGCACCGGCGTTCAGCGCCCACCCCTTTTTTCATGCGAATCATTGACCTTGTTTCCCCAACGCTTTCCCTCATCACGCCCGTTCAGATTGAAACGGGTAAGCGGATGAATTTTTATTCCTCCACCGAAATTGAAGACGGCGATATCCTTTATGCCAACGGCGAAAAGGGCTATACGATTTACCGGGCGCACAGCACGACTTGCAGTAAGCAACGACGGGCCATCCGAATTGGCGGCACCGACCGGAAGCCGATCCTGGCCCCCTACATGGTGCGGACCTACCTGCAGGAAATCAAGAACAAAAAAGAACTGGATCGAGTACACGGCCTGATGATTGAGGTCGGAGAACTCCCCTGGTAAAGACTTACCTCATTTCATTTTCAACATAGGGATGTTCGGCCCCTGGCTATGATTGACCAGGGGCATTTGCCAGGGACGGCAACCGGGGTTTAAACTGATCTCAGCTAGTACCAAGATTAATCACCCCAACGGAGGGTTCGATTCCCTCTCCTGGCGCGAAATAGGTGTAATAGTGTGTTTTCCCCGGCCTGTGTGGGTCGGGGCTTTTAGCCGGGGTCTTCCACGCATGGGCGTGGCCACGTCATGACGTCAAGCGTGTTCTCAGGAGGTTCGATTCCTTCCCCCGGCACGAGTAGAATTTGTTTTCATGAGAGATTACTGAGGGGGCTGGTTGTCGTCTTCTGGCCCCATTCTCTCTCTTCGGATTCTTCAAGATACCTCAGCAGCGCGGCCTACGGGCCGGGTTGAACCAGGTGGCCGGCTCGCGGGCCGGTCACCTTTTTTCCATACTCATTGCAACAAGCGTAAAATGTTAGTAATTCACCCAGCGAAGTCTTATATCCTCATGGAGGAACTATTTGACCAGCACAACAAGTCTCTCAGCTGCGGACAACGCCTGAAAGGGGCGCACCTGGAAACCATGAAAGTGCTGGTACGCCTCCTGAAAATGGAAACGGGCCATTATCAATCTTGTAAGCGTCCTGGTCCGCAGGGTGATCTTATTCGCTCGATCAGGACCAACAACGTGCAACTGGCCAAAATGCTACGCCGGTGTGAACGGACGGTGCGCAACCTCATTAAGCGTTTAAGCGCCGCTGGCTTCCTCAAAAAGATCTTCCACGGTAGTAACGCCAGTTTTGAAATTCAGCTCAACACGGACCTTCTGTACTTGCAGGAAACGACGGCCAGGGACGCGGGAAACGTTGTTTCGATCTTCCGTAACCCCCTCCCCGCCCTGCGGCCCCAAGCGGCCGCTATGCGGCAAAATTTGCCGGATACCCTATCACCTTCGGTAACCAGACAGGGTACCAATCAATTGAATGAATTAAGCGGCACGGCTTCCAGCGATACGAACGCTAATGCGTTCGCACCAGCTGACGCCGACCAGCAGCAGCCGGGTACCGAACAAGCTACCGAACCGGATACCGGAACGGGTTACCACCCCAGCAGCGACAACCCTGCCACTAACCCGCCGGACACTTTACCCTCAAAAAAAGTTCCGCGAAAAAAAGTTCCCGCGGCTACCCGTCCGGACACGATGGAGGAACTCACCAGTGAGCTCACCGCGCCGCAGCGCAAGCAGCTGGACCGTCTGCTCGATACCGTGTGGGATCACGCCATGAGCGAGCTCGATCAGTTTCAACCCGGCTACCTCACCCCTGACGAAGAAGAGCGCGGGCGCATTGCCCTGGCGGAGTTCTTCGTCTACGGCAATCCCAACACCTGGAAAGCGGCGGCGCTGGAGTTCGTCAACCGCATCGATCTGGTGGGCGGCTGGCTCGAACGGCGGTTCCTGGCGGGCAAAAAGGCCTTCGTGCCGATTCCTTCCGTCTGGTTTGATGTTCGCAACCCCAACGGATTCCGCCGCTCCAAGTCTTGGCACAAGACCCAACAACACCAGCTGAAGAAAGCTGCGATCAACCAGGAGATTGGGCGTTGCCTGAAAATCTACTGGCGGGCCAACGACAGCAAGACCGGCGACGTAGATGAAACGCTCCGCGTTATCCGTCAGCGCCTCCAGAAAAAAGGAGGTCCGGCGCTCTTCCAACTTTTCAAAGACAAATTATCCACCCAGGCGACCATCAACGCGGTCGCCTCCTAAATCATTTTTCTCATGGTTCAACCCACCCCCACCCCACCACCGGACGCCGCTGCAAAGCGAAAAGCGAAGCGCGGCAGCAAGGACCGGCGTAGCTGCGACGGAAAGCTGAAGCTGGCCGTCCGCTTTCACAATCACCAGCTCGACGGCCCCTGGACGATCTTTTCAGACACTCGATTCAACCGCAACTTCGACGCCGCCCTTGCTCAGCTGCTGGGCGTCATCGAGAAGCCCAAATTCAAGGGCAAAGTAGCCTGGGCAGAAATCTATGATTGTTCCGCCAGCCGCTTCGGGCCAACCCTGGCCACCTACAAGCAGGGCCAATGGCATTATCACAACAATCATTGATGAAGCCGGTCCCCGCTACCCCGCACAATATCCGGCTGGAGCTCAGTTACAAAGTTTCCTTCACGGCGCACGAAATGTGGTTTTTCAATCACTTCATTCCGGGCGTCATGGTTTCCGAAGCTCATAAAGCCAACCGGCTCCTGGAGTTATGCAACGTGCAGGAGCTTTTCCGAAGAAAGCAGGACAAATTCAGAGACGGTCAAGCCTGTAAGCTGAAAATGACTACTGCCGAATTACTTGCCCTGAAACGATTACTCCTGAATACAGAAGTACCGACTGCCTGGAAGCACGAATCAGAAACGATCCTGGCAAAACTCGATCAACTAACCGTAGGCATCCGATGAAATACGAACCCAACCCTCGGGTAGTCGAATCACTGATCATTACGGTCCTGCTCACTTGCCTGATGATGATCTGTTTGATGATCGTCCGGGCTTAAAATTAAAAAGATGAATAATTATAAGACCCTCAACAAGGTGCTAATTGGCCTTATCGTACTCATGGTCATACTCAACGTCATAGTACGCTTCTAAATCAAAACAGCCCCGCCCCCAATGAAGGGAGTGGAGCCATTTCTCAAACCAGGGGCCGCTTAACTTGACGGAGCGGCGGTCCCCTAATCATTATCAAAGTTATGGGATTATTTTCTAATAAGTTTTCAATCAGCACGGCGGCCATTAGTGCCAATGGTCAGTGGCGAAGTTTCAGCACGCTGATGCGGCTGCTGAACGGCGGGCTCACCTTCGCCTTTGGCTTCACCTACGGTGCGTACATGATCCCCACGGGACACCCTACGGCATCCGCCATCTTGGGTGGTATTGCCTTCGCACTCATCTACGACGTGGCCGCCTTCGGCTGGGATGCTGCTGCCCGGCGTGACGGTATCAGTCCGGAGCAACGCCTGATGTCGGAGAATATGTCTGGCTTCAGTATGTGGTCCAGCACGGCGATCAGTGCGGTGCAGCTGGCGCTTACTACTCCCCTCGTTGATTTGTCGTCCATGTACGACGGCATCGGGATGACTGCGCTGGCGCTGAGTACGATTTTACTGGCGTCTCACTTCGTCACGGCTTTCAACTACAAAAATGCTTCCCCGGAGACAATGGAGGCCCGCATTGATTCAGAACTGCAGTCTACCCTGGCGGCCATGTACCGGCAGCAGCGCACGGAGCTGGCCATGAAGGTGACGGAGCGCGTCGCGGAGCGTATGATCGATAACATCGATCAATTCGCCGAAGCGGAAGCCGCCCGCGAATGGAAGCGGATCACTACCAACATGGGGCAGGCAGAAATGACGATGGAGGCGCGAACGCAGGTGCAAGCAAAGGTGAAAGGCAATGAAGGCCCGCCCCCCGCCCCTCCTGCTGACGACCAAGACAGCAACCGACCCCTCACTGACGAGGAAAAGCTCGCCGAAGTCTCCAAGCCCTTCACCGATGACGCTTACATCGAATTTGAGGAGCTGAGGGGAAACGCGCAGGCCGCCCAGGAGAACAATCTGAATATGGCGGCGGGGTAAGACGGTGCGCTGATCCTGCGTGTGGCATCGATATAAGCCACCGCAGGGCCAACGCGAAACACTGTTCGCCCCGCTGCCGAAAGAACTTCAACCGAAAGGTTAACGTGCGACGGATAAGGGTGCTGACAGTCAGTTAACTAAAATTTTAATGTGTGGTTGCCGGAGGGTGGGATTGCTGTCCTCCGGTGGCTTTAAAAACGTAAGATGATGAATAGAGTGCCAACAAGACCAGTAATCCGCTACTACGGTGGCAAGTGGCGTTTAGCTGATTGGGTAATCGAGCACTTTCCAAAGCATCGATGCTACGTTGAAGGCTTTGGAGGAGCCGGATCAGTATTGATGAAGAAAAAACCAGCACGTGTCGAGATCTATAATGACTTGAATCAGGAGATCGTAAATCTATTTAAGGTTCTTCGAGACAAAGAATCATCTTCAGAGCTTCGACGATTGTTAGACCTTACGCCATATTCAAGGGATGAATTTTTAGCTTGCTACGAGCTTAGCGAGCTACCGATTGAGCAGGCACGTAGGACCGTTGTATTAGCCATGCAGGCACATAATCCGGCGAAGTCGTTGGATAGGAAAGCTAATGGCTGGCGATCTTCTACAGCAGGTCATCATATTATAACACGTGATTTCAAGGAGCATACAAAGGCTTTGGAACTGATAACCGATCGCTTGAAAGGAGTGATTATTGAAAACCATCCTGCCCAGAAAATTTGTGAGCAGCACGACCGGCCGGATACACTTCATTACCTGGACCCTCCTTATCCTGGAGCTACACGTTCCAGTAAAGGGAAGTACTACAAGCATGAACTCCGGGGAATGGATGCTCACAAAGAGTTATTTGATTGGGCAAATAAGCTAACCGGTATGGTCATTCTATCCGGCTACCAGTGCCAGGAGTATGAAGACTGGTATGGCAGGGCAGGGTGGGAGAAGAGAACGAAAACGGCACAGACTGGAGCATTCTGCGGTGGGGCTAAAACGGCGAAGGCTACGGAGATGCTTTGGTTGAATCCTTTAGTGTCAGCGATGCAGAGGCAGCAGCGGCTTTTTTAGTAATTGATAATGATTAACCTAGAAGCGCAACCCTAAATAAAAAATGCCCCGCACTACGGCCGTAGTGCGGGGCTTCTGTATCGCTTGTGTACATAGCTCTCATTGCATCACGAAGATAGTGCAAAAAATGATATGTGTTTGGAGCTATTTGTATGCAGGTTCTTACACATGTATATTTGTAATAATATCCCAGGCAAAATTAAGGCCAGAGTTAGGCTAAATTGAAGCTAAAGTTGAGCGTGAACGGAGGTTGTTTTAGGCGAATTTGCCAAGTCATCCTCATTGTATTCAGTATGTCAGCTTTCACTAATGCGCCGCGTAAGCCGCGTCGCCCTCGTTGCCTCACCAAATTTGATCTTGTTTCGTACTTCAAAGTCTCCTACCGGGTGCTTTGGTCCCGCATATTACCGGACGAGCTCTTGGAAGGGTGGGGGTACAGCTACGAGAAAGACCTGAAGCGTTCCCGGACCTTCGATCCTATCCTTTCTGCCCACATATATCGCCATTATAACATCACCAACCTCGACGCGGAGGAGTTGCCCCAGGCTGAAGAAATGGCCATCGGAGAGCGGGCACCGGAGGATATTTGATGCGTTAAAAAGTTTGTGCTGCGCTGGTTATTCCTAATTCGCGGTGGCTGCGGTTGTTTGCAGCGTGACCGCTGGACTGCCCTCATATTCGGATTCGCAATCAGAAGGATATGAGCCAACTCCTCAAGGTTGCTGGCGGCCTGGCCCTGCTCTACCAGTTGGTAGGCAGCCGGGTCTCCGGAGCAATCTTAGACCGTTTTACGTATGATCTTGCCGGTATTCGTCGGCAGGATATTGCTATGCGTATTGAAGCTGGTCGGGTATTGGCAACTATTGATATTCGGCTTTTTCTGAAGCAAACCCTGGGACCGGATATCCGACTTACGGCGGTTAGTCTCAATTTCTCGCAGCAAGGCGGTTACCTGGGAAATATCAGGGCCAACCAAAATGTGTTGTTGCCCAATGCCCGAACGGTTGAGGTGCCTCTTCGTTTGCGGGTTCCGGCGGGTTCTTTTCTGATTCACTTACAGAGATTACTGGAAGGTGGCAGAGGGGCAGCGCTGGCACCGATTGATATTTCCGGATCGCTCTTTCTGTCCAATGGGCGGGAGTTGCCCGTCCGGCTCACCATGAACTTCTTCAGCTTTTCATGAGTAGAGCCACCACATTGATCCCACCTCCGGCCAAGGGGCCTACGCTTCGCAAAGAAGACTACCGCACGAAAGACATTGTGCAGGTGGTGCAAGACGTGGTGGAGGGCTACGCCCACGAAACGAAAACCTTTTCGCGGCAGTTTGAGCCCACTCGTCGCGGTCTGCAACGGCTGTTCAATTGGGTGGAGCGGCATTTCACCTACAAAGAAGATCCAGCAGGCAGCCAGTGGGTGCAAACACCGGCCTACCTCAACAATAAGAGGGTAGGGGACTGCAAAAGCTACACGGCTTTCATCAGCTCAGTGCTGCAAAACATTGGCGTGGATCACTTGATTCGATATGCCGCCTACGGGACGAGAGAGTTTCGTCACGTTTACCCTGTCGCTATCCTGAATGGTCAGGAGATACCGGTAGACGTCGTCTATAAAGTTCAACACGGTGGCCGCTTCGGAACGGAGAAGCGCTACACCAAGAAAAAAGACATCAAAGTGAAAGCAGGTCTTTACCAGCTGGGCTCTACTATGACCCTGGGCAACATCAATATGAATGCTTCAGAAGAGGCCATCATCGGACAACTCAAAACTACGCTTGCGGATATTGAAAAAATAGGCCGTGAGCTTCCCTCTATCAACCCGAATACCGACGTCACGAAAATGACGGCTGGAGAGCTGGACCAATGGCTCTGGGCGGATCGCTTTGATATCCTGGAAAGGGTAACGCCAGAAAAGGGAAATAAGGCTGAATTCCGGGCCGCTGCCGTCGCGATGCGTCGCGGTGATATCTCCGGTATCGGTTCGGTGAAAAACCTAACGCTCCGGAAAACAGTGTTAAGCATCCTGAAGGACAGCACGAAGAAGCGCCGGCCAGCTTTCCCCGACTTTAGCGTTGCCATCCCAACACCAGCAGGTGTAAGCGGACTTTTTGGTAAGGTGAAAGACTGGTTTAAGAAGGTGGGAGAGGCGATTTCCAGCGTCTTCAAAAAGTTTGTGAATTGGGTCTTTAATGGCATTGGCAAGAAAATGGGGCCATTCTTCATTTTTAGTCTGCTGAAGGGCCGGAATAAGGTCAAAAGTCCGGCTATCAAAAACCGAATCAAGGCGCAAGACAAGACTTTCAACTTTATCCAGAAGCTCGGTAAATTCGATCCCGAGCAGCTTAAAGGACTTGCCCTGAACGGCATCCTGGAGCAAACCGGTAAAACACCCCAGCAGATCGCTATTGAAGGTGGAGCGCCCCAAGTTGGAGCCGTCATCACGGCTATTGTTTCCGCCATTACGGTGGTAGTTCAGATCGTGGAGAAGATAGCGGGCATTTTCAAAAAATCTCCCGCTGATGCTGGTACCGTCGATCAATCTACAATGTCAGATCCAACACTCTTCGAGGAAGAGGCCCGTCTACAACGACAGGCCAACGCCACCGGGCAGGGTGGGGGGAGCCTTTCGCCATTGCTTTTGGGTGGTGGTGGACTCCTGCTGCTTAAAGCCTTGGCTTAATCACTAATCAAAATCAATCTCCCCCATCATGGCAAAGACCACAAAATACCAGCGCTTGCAAAAAGCCAAAGCCAGTCACTGCGCTGGGCGCACTACTAAGGCGAGTCTTAACAAGGCAAAGAAAGCCTACATAGATGACGCCGTAAAAAAGGGCAACAAGACACGAACAGAGGCAACCGCTTCAGCCAACAAGGTTATCAATCGGGGCTGTAGTGCTGGTATCGGCACAACGAAGAAAAAGCGCAAGCTTACCAAACGTCGTAAAAAGTAATCCAACCCACCGGCCGCGCTTTGCGTCCTGGTGATTCTTAAACCTCAACAACCCCCCTTAATTATGTGTGGTTGCAAATCCAAAGTATCAGGTATGGCACGTCGTAAATCGTCCTCCCGCTCTACTAAGGTCACCATGGAAGACGGCCTGGCCGTCGCCGCTGGCGCTCTCGCTAGTGTAGTGGCCAACAAATTAATTAACTCTTACATCCCGGAAGGGCAAGCTGATATGCTTGGTAAGGTAATTCCCGTCCTGAAAGCGGCCGGAGGTGCCTACCTGGCAACAACGGTAAAAGACCGCCGCCTGAAGATGGCAGGTCTTGGTATGGCTGCCACGGGAGCCATTGAGCTTGGCCAGAAGTTCGCACCGGAATTCGTGGCGATTGGCTCCGCTGGTGATATCTACCAACGTCTTGGTGGCCTCGGCACCAGCCTGACGGAAATCCCCCTGAGCATCAGTGGTAGTAATTATGACAGCCCCGCCATGCTTGGCGTAGAGAACTTGGAAATGGCAACGCTTTAGGCGATGCAGTTTCCCACGGAATGACCTTGTGAAGTTGGCTCTTCCTCCCTCTCCTTACTCCATAATCAAGAATAATGTACCCCAATAATAATCGTGGTATTGCCACTAAGATGGCACAGGAAATGGCCGTCTCCATGGGAATGAGCAAGGACGTAGCCCGTCCTCACCAGCTTCACCTCATCGTTGAGCTGGACCCCAATAAAAACGAATACCTGGTTTCGATCAACGAACGAGACCAGAAGTATTTCCCTTCTATCGGTCTGAGCGATCGGGACGGCTTCCTGGCTGTCGGAATGAGCGTTGGCGTTCTGGGAGCTCCGATGGTCAATGGCGTTCCTGTTTTGTCCGCTGCTCTTCCGGTAAGTCATGCTGACGCTGCCATTTTTGACGGCCCCGCAGCTAATGCCGGAGAGCTGACTGAAGCGCAGCAGGTGAATCTCGTCTTCATGTCCAAGTTCACGCTCACCAGCGGTACGAATAAGCGCATTGAGGACCACGCCACGCTGCCTTTCTGCCGCGTTCCGGAGACACAGTCTTCCGGCACCACCAAGAACGTTCGTAACGGTTGTGAGATCGTTCCCCTGGGGGCTTCCATCGGCTTTGCCGGTGCGGATAAGAGCAACCTCACTTTCCGCGTAGATGGTCAGGACCGCAGCCTCATTGCCGGTACTGCTGACCGTAAGAACTTCCTGTATGTGATCCTTGACGGGGCCATCCTGGAAGGTGCCAACAACTTCCTCTTTGCGAAGTAGGCAAGGCCGCAAACCAATTTAATCGCTGAAAAGGTCCGGGCTGGCTCCGGTTGGTCCGGACCTTTTTCTAATCCGAAGCAATGGCTTACGAAAACATCCCCCGTGGTGCCTTCAGGGAAGGTGCTAACGGCCCGGCCGTCTGGCGGGAAAACATCATCGTTCCCCTGAAGGCGAACGTGAAAGATTACCGGCTGGAGGAGCGCTCTACGGTGGAAGGTCATCATGCCGTTGGCCTCTACGTGACGCCGCCCGCTATTCAATTGCGTGACGGTAGCACTACTGCAGCCAAAGCAATTTTTGACACGGCTTACATCACGCTCCGAAACGGTTCTGATGAGGTGGTTACCCACCTCTACCTGAGCCAGATCCTCGCGGCTAATGAAGCTGGCTGTCCTTTTGAGCTCAGCCTCCCTGGAAAGATCACGATGTCAGATAGTGCGATGGTCGTACAGAATGGCGCGAGTATCCAAAACAACACCGTTCTCGAAATTCAAATTGAATACGTCCGTCAGTAATGGCAGCATTCTCCACCCTTACCGTTGAGCAATTCATGCACCGCTTCTTCATTGAGGAATCGCCTTACTGGACGATTCACAATGCCCGGCGGTCGCGTGAGCTCATGACCAAGTTTCGCCCCGATGCGGACGGCGTTATCTCCGAAGAGGAGCTGCTCGAATACAGCTGGATGCAATTTCAGATGTTCGTCGAGCAGTCTCCCGGTGGGGTAGGGAAGGTGACGTTGAAACGCAACGTTTCGGACAACACCAGTAATAGCCCGACCTACTACGTGCAATGGGGCGCAACCGCAGGTGCAGTGGCGGGTATTGGTAGCTCAGGAACTTCCACCGCTGGCATTGACGCACAAACTCAGGCGATGCTGAACCTTCAGCGGGAAATGTTCGAGGGCCGGATTCGTGATATGAAAGATATCATGGAACTAACGCAACAGGTTAACCAGAAAGAAGCGGAGATTGAAGGGCTCATGGAGCCCGGCATTCAACAGCAGCTTTTAGCTGGTGGCATTGACATTCTGAAAGGATTAGTCAATAAGCCTACTCCTCAGCTCGGGACGATGGGCGCGGGGGAAACCCCGGCACCGCCGATTAACGAAGTACCAGCATCTCCGCCAGCAGGCAGCGCGGCCGCTTCTCGTTCCCTGAGCATGGATCAGGCTTACAACGACCTGTTTGCTCTCGGCCAGCTCATCCCTGACATTCACCCGAATGACGCGCTTCGGGCAGTTGTGCTCTTCGCGCAGTCCGACCCCGGCCAGGCGAAGACCTATCTCTCCATGCTCATAAATCAGGTGAAATGAACGTGATCAAACCGACCCATGATGTTCTTGGAAATCTTCGCGGTATGGTTTTACTGCTGAAGCGACTCACCGGCGCAAAGCTGGAGATCGTCCGGGAAGTGAAATACCAGGATGACCGAAGCTTTCGGCATGACGGTATGGTGCACGTTCGCTTTATCAACCGTGGACAAGCTCCGGTATTGATTGACGATCAGCAAATACTTCTTCCGGGTGAGGCCTTCATTGAAGGCGACACGGCGGGCCCAGGGATCGATCACGCATATCAAATTCGCTTTCTCACCGAAACGCCTACAAAGACTCCATTACCAGCTGAAGCGGATGCTGATCCACCCTTTACCCTGCCCGGTAATTATCTCGATATCCGCGTTATGCGGCGCAAACACTAAGCCATGCCTGAAATGAGAAAAGAAGGTGCGGCCGCTATGATAAACGTCGCCCTGGATAATATCGCTGTGAATGTCGCTCCGGTTACGGCCGGAGTGCAAAAGCAGTTTCGCGGCGACCGCAACGGAAGCCTAACACTACCCGCTGGTGCGTACAGCGTATACCTGAGACACGCCGATCCTACGGGCGGCCAGATCACCGTCAACGGTGAGGCAATCGCTTACGGTGGCTCCTTCGCAAAGGAGGCACAAACAGACCGTGTAAACCTGAAACAAGACTTCGTCCCTGAAGTCATCATCAATAACCCGGACGGAAAGACTTTCTGGCTTGACGTCGCTTATCCATCCTCTTCCACCTTCAATCCAAACACGATATGAAGTTTTTTGCAAAACTCCTTTTTGCGGTCTGTCTACTGGCCGCACTCTCTTTCAACCTTTCTGCACAGGTAGGGGAGGTCGGTGGTCCCATCGTAGACATCGAACTTGTTCCTGTTTGTGATGATGGGACTACTGCCTTTCAGGTTCTGCAGTATGTCGTCGGTGTAGCAACCCCGACTTCCCTGGGCTACGTAGACGCTGCTGGTGCCGCTTATACGCTGACCGGCACCCCAACGGCTGGCGCTTGTGATGGTGGCAGTGGTGGCGGTGGCCCTGATTATACGGTTTCGGTTCTCTCACTCTGTGATTCAGGAACGCCTTTTTACCGGGTAGCTGTCTTTACGGACAATACCTCTACGGCGACCGCTACGGCCGATTTCGGGCTTGACCTATCCACCGCCTACACAGTCGCCGGAACGGTTTACACGGGGCCTTGTACGACTTCAATAACGAGTACCATTAGCAGAACCAATTCTACGGGCACGGGGACTTTTGCCGCAGGAGCTTTCAGCTATGAAATATGTAATGATGGCACCTCTAATGCAGTCGTGACCATCAATGCCGCTGCGTCAATATTAATCCCTGGGAGCTGCACTTCGTTCAAGGCGAATTACAATCATTCTACTCAACAATACCGAACGGCTCCGGCGGTGTCCTGGGATGCAACCGGAACCATCCTGACGGTGATCGTCGAAAACTAAACTTTTGAGTTTACACCATGCGCATACTCCTCACATTGCTCTTTATCGGCATACTCTGCACCTGCGTCCGCGCCCAAGTGGGTAACCGGATCGATGCTGAGTACGTAAGCTGGTGCATGGTGGACAGTGTTGCACCTGGCCAGCTGGTGCGGTTCAAGCGAATGATGAATATGGCTACGCTTGATGTAATTGATATTGACCCGGTTCTGGGTAATGTTTATGCGTCTACAGGCACTCTCTTCACTTGTGAGGATTTTGATTTGCGCACCTCATTACGTAACCCTCTCGATGATCTATATGAAGATTGTCAGTGTGAGTATACCATTACCCAGGAGAATCACCGAGTGACAGCAATAAGGGGAGGGGTAGATCAGGAATTCGATGTAGAATTCCAAGAGGTTGTCCGGCGACGTTGTGAGGGCCAGGTTAATGGCGTTACCGTACACCGTGACACCTTAACCCATACGCAAGCGATCAGCGCAAATACCCGACTGCAGTATTTATGGACTTTCACGGCTCCTGGTCAATACGTTGATCAGGTAGACCTACGGCTTTACAATTCTGGTTCCTCTTCTTCAGTGATCAGTATAGATCTGAATCCTCAAACCGTTCAGGCGTCCTATCCTGCACTTACGCTCGACCCAGATGATTTTGAATTTGACGGAGGTAACGCTACGGAAATGGCAGCGGCTTTCCTTCTTGTCTTGAATGAGGCAGTACCATCAACGGTTAACGCGGTTACGACTTCTGCCAGTTTTGGGAATAACGTTTCGATTTTCACGCAGTTGCTACATGAACCTGCTTTCCCTTACGTCACCCAGCCACGACCAGGAGACGCGGACTATTTGATCACGGCCACAACGCCCAATGGTTTGGTTGGACTGAATACTCCCGCCATCGGAGCGACTACCAACACCAACAATTACAACGAAGAATGTGAAGGCATATTCACCAGCGAATTTGCCATCTACGTGGGCTATGACAGACTGTTTCCCCTGGAGCTTCAGCCTGAGCTCGATATCAATACTTCTCTGCGAGCTCAGAACTCGAATGAAACGGCTTTCTGTGATGTGTCTCCAGCTATTTGCGCCGAGCTCACGCCGGATCCTGTCATATTGAGCGACTGCGTGGATATATGCAGCGATGTACTAAACCTGCCTGGTCACTTCCCAGCTGCAGACGTAGACACGACGCTCACAGCTGCCACCTATAACAGTATTTCTATCTACGTGACCAGCGGCCCGGTTGGCGTCGTCCTGGATGGTGAGCGGATCAATTATCCAACCGGCTGGTCTACTGCCTGGAGTGCAGCCGAGGGCAAACTATTACAGAACTCAATCCGCATCGATGCTACTGGTGCGGAGGCTATAATATCCTACGTCCGATGAAGAAAATTTTAATCCTTTTGCTGGTATTGGTTTCGGTGGCTGGTTTTGGGCAGTCTGCGGGCCAGGGTTTTACGCCTGGGACCGTTGGGATGGTGGATAGTACGCGATTAGTTCAGGACTCTATTTTGCAGTATTGGCGGGATGGGGTTGTCGTGGGGCGTGATACGTTGCTGGCTGGAGGAGTTTCTGAGGCGCAACTTACAGCCAATAGCCTGACTGACCAGGCCTACGCACAATCAGTGGCAAGAGATACAGTGCAGGCATACATACGCACACGCACGTACTATCAACCTCTGCATGGGTTCGTTTCGGGAGATGCCGTAGGAGCTGTCAATAACTATTTCACCTACAGTGATGCGCATTATACAGGTAGACATTCAGGAATTGTACAACTGATTGATCAAGATCGCTTCCAAGTAATTAGTACAGGTATTGTAGAGGCACCTGGACACAATTTCGCAGTAGGTAAGATGTATTATGTAAATCGATACCTAACTGACACCGTTCCCGACAGAATTGTAATTCCTGCTTTCCGTGTTATTGATGAAAACACATTGTTCGCTATTTATGAGCCGCCAACAGGTAAAACCTACCCCTTCGACTTGAAAGGTGGCGTTTTCCGGTATTATGGAAACAGCATAACCTTTGGACAGGTAGCAACACCCCGCGAGGAAAATAGATGGTCTAGGAAATTAGCAGATGCGTTTAATGCGTCTGAATCAAATGGCGCTGTTGGTGGGTCTACTGTGCAAAACACAATTAACACTGTTACTGGCCTACCTCACCCAGATAACTTTATTGACCGTATTGCAGCGGGTGTAGTGCCTGACTTTGACTCTCAATTCAATCCTCTTTTTCTTGCATACGTGACAAATGATTTCCGTTGGGATATTGGAGGTAATTACAGCGTTAGTACATTCATAAATGACTACCGCGAATCTCTTGATTCAATTATTCTTGATAGGGGCTATCCTCCTGAAAATATAGTTGTGGCACTTGATTACTGGTATGATATTCCTGCCGCTTATGAGGTAACAATCTCAACAGGTTTTACCGATACAGCTGCTACCCTCGAAATACAACAGGAGTTTCGTGATTCAATGGTAGCGATGGTTTCAGAGTATGGCGTCAGGATGTTTGACCCGAAGTCTGCAATGTCTACGAATGGAGGTAACGCCTTGTTGGGCGATCCAGTACACCCGAACACACTAGGACACGATGTAGTCTTCCATGCTGCCTATGATCAGCTTACTACAGCTGCGAAAACATTACCGAAACAGGGGACAACTATCTCAGGTGTAGTTGATACTATTGAAAATTTTTCTGTCCCGATTGAAGAGACATCGTTGGGAGATACCCTTGTAAGCTGGGAGGTGTATGATGCTGCACCAGTAATTACAGAGCGTAACGGAAACAAGTATCTCCAAGTCTTGCCAGGTACGAAGAGAGACTTTGTGTATCTCGAAAACAGTAATCCGGTTTATATCTCCGAATGGACTGACGCTGGCTATTTTCACCCAGACAGTTCCGTGACCATTAATTATACTTACGACAGGATCAATACCAGCAGCCGTGGAGGAGTTGTTATGGGTCTAGATAATCATCCGTCATCAGTAGGAGTGATGCTTTTGGCTTGGGGTAATGATCTAAGATTGTTCCGAAACATCAATAATGGAAACTTACTTTATACGACTGCAAGCAACGTTTTGTCAACAGACACAGAGCATGAAATCGAATGGAGAAAAATAGGACTGGACTCTATGTCTGTCTATGTGGATGGGGCTTTAGCTCTTACGCACAAAAACAATAATCCTTACTTCTTTCGGCCAGGACGCTTTGCTTTTGTGACTAATTTTGGAAGTCAGGGGACAGAGTCTTATTGGAGAGAAGTCAGGACGCGAAAAGAACTTAATTCAACTGAAGGTAATCTATATTTTCTAAGAGAAGGGAACGTCGTCCCGCAAGCAGAAGGTAGCCATGTTTCATTTGATTTTAATGGAAATTTTGGTAGTCGTGAAGCTACGAACGCTCTACCTGCTTTGTCCTCTAATTCTCTGACAACCTTGTCACAGACCGAAGCTCTAATTGCATCTCGAAATCTAACCGCCACCGCCACCCTAGACTACCCAGGCATTGCCTCCATGTCAGACGAAGATCTCACTATCACTGTAGCGGGTGCAGCCCTCGGTGATGCCGTCGCACTTGGCGTTCCGAACTCTGCCGTGTCTCCTGATTTAAGCTACTTCGCCTGGGTATCATCTGCGAATACTGTCACTGTACGAGTAACCAACTCTTCGGCGTCTATTGCTGACCCCGCCGGTGGAATATTCACCGTAAAAATCCTGAAGTAATGACCCCGCAAATAATCCTCTCCGATTACTGGAAAAAGATATTGGCCAATGTCGCTAAAGGCGGTATTGGTGCAGTACTGGTGGTACTGGTTTGGGGCTATACGGAGCTGCGCGACCAGAACCGGCTGGACTACAATTATCAGATTGAACGAGCAGAAGTCAGAGAGGCAGCGTATCAGGCAACCATCAGTACACAATCGAAAGAGCTAAAAGCACTTCAGAAAGGCTTTGCGTTTTTGAGTTCTGCACGAAGATCCAGCCCCTTACCGGAGTGGGCAAAGTTTAGCACGGGCCACTACAACTATAAAAATCGGGCCTTTGATTTGAGCCTGGCCATCCCGAACGGCATTAATCCGGATTCCATCTTATTCCGGACAGACCTGGAGATCTGGCCGGATAAGGATTTAGCTCGGACTTACCGGGAAAATGACCTTAAAGTTCTAACAGAAGACCGGGTCATCTATAACATCGAGTATTCCCGAATGGGCGACAAAATAATCGCCTGGCACAGCTGGAAATATCCCCTCAAAGATCAATTCAACAATACTACTGGTGTCGGTGGCATAGCTGTCCGTGATGACCAGATTTCTGAACCTCAACTTAAGTAACCATGAATACCAAAACGAACCAAAAGAAAGCCCCAAAGCAAGGCAGCGTCGCCGCCGCCCACCAACGCATTAGCGAGCTGGAGGCGAAGCTGAAGGAGCCTTGCCAGTGTGCAGGCGCGAAAGTCGCTCAGCTCAATGCTACGCCTCAAAAATACCAGTTCACCGGCCGCTTAGGTATGCCAACGATCGGCGTGGCCATGCCCGCCAGCCACGGCTTTCACCAGTACGTGAATATTCGCATCGAGGATGATGTAGTGGAAGGGATGGTTGTGCCACCTACTGAAGCTAAAGTGCTGGACCTGCTTCATGAAGAAGCTAAAGACAAGTACCCAACCTATACCTCTCTTGAGGTCGCGGATGTTTCGCTGCTGCCTGAAGGCTGGTAGTTCCTTTACCTTTTGAAAATCAATAGCCATGAAATTTCTCCTCCTTGGGTTCAATGATGGCAATGTTGCTTTCAGCGCAATGTTGCAAAGTTTTGTCTACGACCGTCATCCGGCAGTTGATAGCATTTTTGAGGAGGTAAAAGGGAGCCCTTTTTCTTCAGTGCCACCGGAGTCGGTAGGAGTTACTATTTACCCTTCTTTGGTCTTTATGGCGTTGACGGGAAGAAAACCTGACGGGGAAAAGTGCTACAAGATGGTGAGAACGCTCTCTGGGGCAGGTGTCACCAGGGCGCAAATCATTGGGCACCTAAACCAGCTTCAATATCTTCCGCCAATTGTAGATTTTACTTGTGGAGGTGGAAGTCTGCCAGGAGCTTCAGGAGAAGGCGAGAATAGTCTTCTGGGACTGTTTCGCCTTCCGCCCTGGCTTTTGCTATTAGGGACTGCCTACGCGGCGAAAAAGACTTTTGATGCTAACTCCTTAGTTGGGCAACTAGGCTACGGAGCGATCGCAACAATGGGCGTGACAAAGTACTACAGTCTTCCCGCTGAAGATCGCCAACTCTTGCCTTCACTCGGAGAGGTGAGGGCGTTGCCAATTGGCTCTGCTCGAAAGGCGACCGATACTACGCCAATTAAACCAGGTAGTCGGGTAGACTCCTACTGGCTGGAGAAAAAGAGGCTTACTGAGAAAGACTATTCTGGACGCAAAAAACGCTACACGGTGTACACGGCCAATGCACCGGCGATAGTAGAGAGGTTCGGACTTCACAGTATTGAGTTTGGTAATTGGGTGCCACAGGACGAACGACAGCAAGCCCTGGTGGCCATCGATGAAAGTCTGACGGATCTGGCTCAAATTCTACGTACACCGCAAAAGAGAATTGGTCTTAATGGAACCCTGGCCATCGCCTACGGCGCAAGAGGGAAAGGTGGTGGAGCCGCTGCTACCTATAATTCCCGCTACATCCTGATTAACCTAACTCGGACTAAGGGAGCTGGTACCCTGGCCCATGAATATGGTCACGCAATAGACTTCCACCTTTGGCCTCGACAACGTGATCTACGTGCGTGGCGATCCACCAGCACTGACCTACCGGAGCGTGGCCGGAAAACGCCACGCGGACTAATGGAAACCGCTCTGGCAAAGATTATGCTTAATCCAGATGGGAGCATGAATGCTTACAGAGAGAGGATCAAGGATGCACCTGAATACTGGATTCGCAATAATGAAATTTGGGCGCGTGCTTTCGAGGCAATGATTAACCAAGAGCTAAAAAAGCAAGGAAAGAGAAATCGGTTCCTTGCCAGTTCACAGTATGGTCACCCTGTATACCCAAACAAGGCACTACTGAAAAAAGCACGAGCATCAATGATGGCCTTCTGCCGCGCTTCTCTTTCCCACAAATAGCCCCTATGAATACCTTCTTAATTGTTGTCGCACTGGCCATCGTCGTAGGGCTCGCCTATTACTTTCTGATAAGGGAGAAAGTCGCTCCTGCTGTCCCTGTACCGGTTCCTGAAATTATTCGTGACACCATTCCTGCCACCCCTCCTCCTGTTCCCCATTCCATGCCAGGAGAGGAAGAGACAACCCCGATTCCAATGGCTAATTTTGAAATTGCCTATAACATCGTAGCCGATCATGAAGCGGGCTATCAGAAACTACCACAGGATCGAGGAAACTATAATTCCCTGAGGCAACTGGTAGGAACCAATTGGGGCATCAATGCACAAGTCTACGAAATACACCTCGGGCGGCCACCATCTGAAAGTGATATGCGCACCATGCCCAGAAGTACAGCGATATCCATTTTTAAGCGGCTGTATTGGGATCGCATCTCCGGCGATCAGCTTCCAGACCAGCAAGTGGCGAATATCTTCTTGGACGGGATAATTAATCATGGCCAGGGCGTTCGCCTGATGCAGGAAGTTCTTGGCGTTACTCCGGATAACCGATATGGCCCCAATACCCATGCAGCACTGATTTCAGCGCCACCCCGGGCAGTACACGATGCGTATAAAAATCGGCGCCGCCAATACTATCATCATATTGTAGCCAACGACTCTTCCCAGAACGTTTTCCTACGTGGTTGGCTGCGCCGAATTGATAGCTTCGTTTACGTTGAAGGAATGCCCACTACGTCAGGAGGAAACGTCCTGGCCACCGTCACGATTGCCGCACTGACTTACATACTCTTGTCATGATCTTACGTAAAAAGCCCCGTGTTATCTATCCCTGTAAAGATGGGACTTACTCGACGCACAAGCGTCGCGGAGCCTGTAATTGGCATCAGGGCTTGAAAAGCAAAGATGGTGTAAAACTTGGTCCGGCCGGAAAGGGCAGGAGCTCGGGGATCGACCTGATACCATTGAAGGACATTCGCGTCGCTCATGAATGGTTTCAGAACCGCGCTGCGCCGTACAGTCTGCGCAGTGTTCAGAACATTATGGAGGCTGTGAAGTCAGGTTCTTTTAGGTGGGCGAATATGGACGCAATTACCGTCTGGAAAAACCCAGCTGGTGGGCTCTTCGTGCTTTCCGGTCATAGCCGCTTTGAAGCATTTACCCAGCTTTGCGCTGAGGGTGAAAAAATAGGCAGTCGTGGCTTTTGTTCTATTCCGGCCAAACTGTTTTCTGGTTCTCTGGCTGCAGCGAAAAAGATAGCGCTGGAGAGTAATACCCTGAGTACAAAAGAAACTGACCTAGAACGCGCGACCTTCTACAGAAGACAACGAGAATCAGGCGCGGACGCAGGTGCAATGCAAGCGAACGCAAAACGACTGGAAGGCCGGAATGCAAACACCATCCTGGCCTTCAGTTTTCTTTCTCCGACCGGAAAGACCTGGAGAGCATTGGAAGCAATGTCAAACGGTCAGGCAGACAGTAAAACGATCATCAATAACGTAGGTCGATGGATTGGCAACGCTCGGCGCAAAGTGCCGGCGCTCACTAATTCACACGAAGATGAGTTATATGAATGGCTCGTTACCCGAAGTGGTTACGGTAGCGGATCTGGCCAGGTTAACAGCGAAACGAAATTTGCGCAGCGCCTGGCATCGATCATTAACAGACGGACCACCTTCGGCCAGCTGGAGGAGCGTTTAAACATACAATCTGCAGTTCAGCTTTCCCCCGTTGAACGCCAGTACAACGCTCAGCTCGAAGAGGCGAAAAAAACCGTTTTCGACATCGATAAGGAGCTGAAGGCTAAAGTAAGTCGACTAGCGGCTCAGGGAGCAACTCCCAAGCAGGTAGCAGACATTACAGCACCCTTGGAACGTGCATTGAGAAATGCCCGTTTAGCTTATCAGGGACTTCGTGCAAAGTCTAGCGAAGTACAAGCACACGCCCGCAATGAGCAGACGCTTTTCGGGGTTGGCACAACAAACAACAACTCAATACTGATTCCCGGAGTGATGCTATTCGCCGGGCTCTATTGGATCAAAAACAGATAGTTCTCATAGCATTAACCCAAAGGAGTTGGCTCTCCATCTTTCCGATTGCGGATCATTTTTTAACCCAAAATGCTTTTCGCATGAAGACTCGTATTATCCCAGGCTTCGCCGGTGGCCTTATTGCCCGCGCTCTTGATATCTACGCTCCCCGGCTGATATCTTTTATTCCTTCACCTGCGCTGCAGACGCTGGTCATGGCCCTGTTGATGGGTTGTAAGAACCTGGTACGCGCTATCTCAGACAGCAACCCAGACAACGGTGGCCAGGTCAACGCCATTGTAAAATCCTTCTTCTCCGTAGAAGCCATTCCGCTGGCTGCAGGTGTGATCAAAGAAAAGATTGCCAGCATCGTTAACCCACGCCTTTCGCGTGGTCTGACTTTACTCTCTGTCCCTGTGCTTGGTGCTGCAGAGTTATTGGCTGACGAAGATCCTGACAACGCCGGGCAAGCCGAGGAAGTCCTCGATGCTTTCATCTTGAATCCTGAAGTCCAGGAGTACGTTGTTACTGACCTGACGGTACCCGTTCTTGAAAACGTGATCAAAGACCCCATCATTCTTTCCTTCGTTCTTGAAGCCCTGGAAACAGGTATAGCCGAAGGAGCTGAGGAGTTGGCGGATATCGAAGTCTTTAACCGTACCCGTACGGTTCAATCGATCGCTCAGGCGAAAGATCGCGCTATTGCCGCAGCATAGACATTACAGGTCGCATAGCAACTATTTCATGTTATGCGTTTTGGTGGGCCGTCTTTCCTTTATTGGGGAGGCGGCTTCTTTTGTGAGCTATGTGAAACGAGAGAAAATGCAGAGGCCTTTTAAATTATACTTGTCTGGTAATCTTGATTGGGTCTGCTATCCCATTACTGCGACTATACGCTGTGATAACGAAGGCGGAAATATATCAACGTTACGATATGCGTTGATATCAATACCGAGCTTTGCCGCGTTCAGCTGAACCATGTCAGTTATAGTTTGATACTCAGTTTCGCACTGCTCTTTGATCTGCCCTTTAGTGAGACAGTTTGTGCTGTTAGGCCAGCCAAGTTCACAAATGAGTGATAAAACTTCTTTGCCTGAAAATTTTCTTCGTCGCTTCCACGTCTCATAATCAGTTCGCGAACTGAAGTATCGAATCCATTTCCTTAATGTAGGCCGTGTCACACCGTACTCTTGAGCGATCTCTGCTTTAGTAAAGGTCCAGGTTAAGATTGTAACGTAAACGACTAAATAGAGTAAGATAAATAAGAACATGAAATTTCGTGTTTAGGAGTAGGTACGACACTTCAAAGTAGCGCCGTACCTACAGTAAATATACTAACGAGACTGCTTTGGGTTGTTGTCTCGATTACCGCCAGACTTTTGTCCGGGGTTCTTACTTGGCCAATTGCGTGGTTTGCTAACCTTTGGCTTCTGTGATTTACCCATTATACTATGTTTTAGGGGTGAACAATGATTGCAAGGTATTGGCTACTGCGAAACGCTTCAGAATACGTTTCCAATAAATGGAGACGGATCAAGCATTGGGTTATATACATAGCCTAAGTATATTGAATTCTATTAAGGAGTTTTTTACAGGAAAAACTCCCGATCCGCACTAATATGCGCCAGATCCAAACCACCCGCCAATAAATACTGCTTCAGTGTTGCCTCAAATCTCCATCCCCCCAGCTGCATGATTTCGCTCAATGGCATGCCAGCCAGGTGCATATTTGTTGCTGCACTCCTACGCGCCGTGTGCGTCGTCACTAACGAACACTTAGGTTGATGCGGAGCGCCAGGTTCCGCCATATTGGTTAAGAAGCCTGCCATTGCCGCAATCCTCTTCAATTTCTTGTTGGCTTCCTGGTTAGTATCTCCGGTAAAATCATAGTTGTGCTTCCGGATCAGTTTTAAGGCCGCTGGCTTGATCGGGACAAAGCTCACTGTCTCCGTTTTTTCAGCAATGTTTTTGTAGTAGTAGCGGCCGTTGTGCTGGCTGATGCTACCCTCATTGATTCGAAGGCTATCACCAAAGCGCATAACCAGATAATAAGACACGAGGAATCGATCACGCTCTTTCTCCAGGCTTGGAAACCCTGATAGGTCAAGGTTGGCCATGGTCGAGATCTCTTCCGGTGTCAGATAAATTTTGTCGTTGGGCCGTATGCGCTCTGCTTTGAAGGACTTGGCTTTGAAGGCTACATTATTATGTAGTCCTCGATCAAGGCCTAGTTGCATGAACTTCTTCAGATGTTTGATGTGGTTCGCTACTCCGGAGCGGCCGGTACCTGAGTCGCGTAAGAAATTCTTGAAGTCAGCATAAAAGGCAAGATCGATCTGCGAGAAGGTAATATCCTCCAGTTGCCTGGAGTCTTTATAAGTCTGAAGCTTATTCCGGAAGCTGATGAATTTCTTCCAGGTACCTTTTCTAAGTCCTTCGCGGCCGTCCCGACAATCTTCGACGTACTCAGCTACGAAACGTATAAGTGAAGAGCGGACGCCCATCATCTCTCCTTTGGCTTCCATCTCCAGGCGTCCAAGAATGGCGTTAATTTTAGCTGCAAACGGCGCACGAGGCTTTAACCTCCCCCGGCGTTCGTCCCAATCTTTTGGGAGAGCATAGAATTTTGTCTTGACGTATTTCTTCTTTCCTTCCTGGTAGGAGTAAATTTTGATGTTAGAAGTTCCATCCTTCCGGACGGAGTGCTTCCACAATAGCGCTCGAACAGTCATTCTCAGAAAAGCTTAGGATGTTTAGAAATAGGGTAGAAAAGCATCCCAATTATAAGCAAATAAGCCTATATAAACACAAAAAGTTTGACGAAGTGAGCGCAAAAAGAAAGCCGCAACCCCTGAAAACGCAGGATTGCGGCTTAAATGTCCAACTTTTGTTGGAAAACGTGTGGGCAGTGAGGGGCTCGAACCCCCGACCCCCTCGGTGTAAACGAGGTGCTCTAAACCAACTGAGCTAACCGCCCTTTTCGGAGACATTTCCCCTAACGGACCGCAAAGATAGGATAAGTTTGTGGACTTGTGCAAGCGTTGATGAAAAAATATCTGACAACTTCTAAAGCTTCGTAAAACGGCACCGGCCTCAGGCAGAGAATCATGCCGGGGCAGTGAGGGCTCGAACCCCGGACCCCGCGCGCAGAAAATGTCAAACCTTCGTCTCAAAGTTGTGGATGACGATGCATTGCTCCCCAAAGAACTTACCTTGCACCAGCACATTTGGCAAGCTCTGTAGCACGGCCTCGTCTGAGCTTGCTAAAAGGCACCATCTCCCCTCAATTCTGCGCCCGATCATGAAACACTTTACTTCTTCCTTATCCTTTCCCCTTTCCCCCTTTCCTCCCTTCCTCCTTTTTCCTTTACTCCTCCTCCCCTTACTCCTTTCTTCTCAGGACACCCTCTCCTTCGGCGGCATCTACGACTTGCCCGGCGCGGAGGTCCGCGCACAGTATACCCCGGTAAGCCCACTGGCTCAACGCTTCACGATTGAGGAGGTCTACCGACTGCCCGGTACTTTTTATGATCCCGCCCGACTGGTAGCCCTGCTACCCGGTGTCGTGCAGACCAACGACCAGGCCAACCACCTCAGCGTACGCGGTAACACGCCTAATGCCAACCTCTGGCGCATCAACGGACTGGCCATCGTGAATCCCAACCACACCGCCAACGCCGGTACCTTTTACGATTTCCCGACCCTCAACGGCGGCGGCGTCAACGCCATCTCCGCCCAAATGCTGGACAACTCCGGATTTCTGGCGGGCGGTCTGCCCGTCGAATACGGCCACGCCACCGGTGGCACCTTTGACCTCCGCCTGCGACCCGGCAGCAAAACCAAACGTAAATACCAGGCCCAGACCGGTTTCATTGGCTTTGATCTGATGGCCGAAGGGCCGATCGGTAAGTCGGGCAAAACCAGCTACCTCGTCAACGGCCGCTACAGCTTCACCGGCCTGCTGGCTGATATGGGCGTGGATTTTGGCGGAGAGGAAATTCGCTTTGCGGATTTAAACGGGCATTTGCATCATGAATGGGAGGGGGGAGAGCTGAGCCTCTTTGGTATTTATGGTAGCAGTAGTAATGAATTTACGCGGCCGGATGAAGAGGGGCTTACGGAGCAAAAAGGACTGTTTGACATTGACTTTCAGAGTGACCTGACCATCGGAGGGCTTAGCTTTCAGCAGCAAATTGGTAGTGGGACGATGAGCGCTGGCCTTTCTTATTCAGAAACAAAGCCGGAAAGAATTCAGTCTTCCAGAAGTTCCGGACTGGACCGCGCTGAACTTTTTTCCACCTACAAATTCATCAATGGAAACGTTCAGTATCGCAGGGAAATCAGCAATGACAGCGAAGTGTGGATAGGAGCCGAATGGATTGAGCAAACGGCCGGGAATAATTTTTCTTTTACGAGCTTTGGCCTGCACGGGAGCACGGAGTTTTTAAATTTCTTCAGTACATCCACTGCAATCAGCCCCTTCGTAGGGTTAAAGAAAATCATTGGTAAAACGACGATTAACGGTGCGCTGCGGGCCGACCGTTACACCGGGACCATCGAAGGGACCGTTTTTGCTCCCCGCTTGAGTTTTGATTACCGGCTTGAAAAGGGGATACTCAATCTTACGAGTGAAGTTTTGAGCCGCGCACCATTGTTGGCAGCCAGTAATTGCGATAATTGTCAGGGTAGCCGAAAGCCAGTGAGAGCTACCCAGTTCAGTGCGGCTTACGGCACTAAATTGGGGAGGATTAATACCCGGACAACGCTTTTCTACCAGTTTTCAGATAATGATCTTGCCGCCACAGCAGATGGTTATTTGGTGAGTAGTTCTTCCTTTCTGGAACCTGATCCGAGCCTCAGCTTTAACACTACAGCCAGAAGTCGCCGGTATGGGATGGAGCTGGAAGCCAGTGGCGGAAAAAAATCAGAAGGCTGGTACTATCGGGGTAGTCTTACGCTACTTAGCGCAGAAACTGAGCAAGTCAGCGGCTACGAGAAAGACAGGTATTCTGTTGATTTTGTCACGAAACTGACGCTGGGTCGTGAGTGGCCGGGAATAGACCGTAAAAAACGGAACCGTAGCTATGGGCTTAACCTCGCTCTGATTGCTCATGGTGGAGAGCGGTACGGAGAAGTCGTTGCACCGCCCGATTCTCGTGAGAACAATATTCGCGACTACTTCACACCACAGGATCTGTCTGGTGGATTCATTAATGACCTAGGCACCTACTTCCGCCCCGACCTCCGCCTCTACAAAACCAAAACGCGAACGAAAACCACCACGACTTTGGCCCTCGACATCCAGAACGTGGCGGGTGTGCAGAACGTCGGTAACGTCTACTACGATGCTTTCCTCGACCGGCCGGAGGAGCGGCTGCAACTCGGCCTGATCCCCGTATTGAGTTATCGCATTTTATGGAGGTAGATAAGGTGGTTAGCTCAAAACGAGCGTAGTGCTACGGACTCTTCTGTGTGCACTATGTGCCTGTGTGTCTTTTGTGTCAGAAAGCGCGAAGCACCACAGGGGAGTAATGCTTTTATCAATTAACTTGTCTACACGGAGAGGAGCTGGCCGATAGTCCGGTGTGTCAATGCCGGGGCGGCGCTGTTGAACCATGCTGCTCCTTGCGCTTTTATACATCCAATAAACTTTTACGACTGCGTCAGCAAAAGATGTATCGGATGAAAAAGCGCGTCTCCACCTGCAATCCGTATTTTTGCCAATCATTGGGGCGCGGCCGCAGGTGCAAGGAAAGGTTGAAAAGCAATGCTCCCGGCCCGTTACCCGCTCCCTGAAATCAATCATACAAATCAACGATTATGAAGCTTTCCTTTTTCCCTTTTCTCCTTTTATCTCTTCTCTTCACCGCCTGCGGCGGAGGCGACAGCGTCGCCGTTGAAGAAGCTGCCATGGAAGCTGCCATGGCCGGCCAGGACAAAGCCTACGAAGGCATGATGGACGCCCACGACCGGGTAATGCCGATGATGGGTAAAATCACTGCCGCCCAGCGCGCCATCGCCGAAGAGCTGAAGGCCGAAGACCTCGCCGCTGACCGCAAAGACCTCCTCGAAGCCGCCAACGAACAGCTCGAAGATGCTAATGACGGCATGATGAACTGGATGAAGGGCCTCAAGTCCCTCGATGATCTGCGGGCCAATATGGACAACGATGCCATCATCACTTACATTAAGGAAGAGGCTGCCGACGTCGCTAAGGTTGAAACGGCCATGACGACGGCCATCGCCGCAGCCAATGAACTCGTTGGTGGTGGACACGACCATGGCGACGGTCACGATCATGACCACGGTGAGGGTGGACACGACCACAATCACTAATTTTGTTTGTACCGCCGACTGAAGTCGGCGGAGTTAATCATCCGCCGACTTCAGTCGGCGGTACAAACAACCCCAATGCCCACCCCCGCCACCAACAAGGCCGCCACCCTCGACCGAACCGTCGCCTACCTCAAGGGCATCGGACCGGCCAAGGCGAAGCTTTTGGGCGAGGAGCTTCAGATTCACACGCTGGGGGATCTGCTGCACGCCTATCCCTTTCGGTACGTAGACCGGACGAAGTTTCACCGCATCATCGACATTATCCCCAACGAAGGGGCCGTGCAGGTGAAGGGGAAGCTTACCTCACTAAACGTCAAAGGCAATGGCCGGGCCATGCGCCTGGTCGGTCGCCTGCGGGACGACAGCGGTGCTGCCCTCGAGCTCGTCTGGTTCAGAGGCATCAACGTGCTGAGCAATATGTTCATCGTTGGGGAGGAATACATCTGCTACGGGCCGGTGACGGAGTTCAACGGAAAGCTGAGCATCACCCACCCGGAGATGGAGGCGGCTAAACGCGCGCCTTCGGCGGAGAATGCCACCTTTGAGCCCGTGTATTCCAGCACAGAAAAGCTCAACCGGCGGGGGCTTGATGCCCGGGGGCGGCGCAAGCTGATCCGCGCCCTCTTCGACGAGCTGAAGGCGACGGACGTTCCGGAGATCATCCCCGATCACCTGATGACGGAGCTACGCCTCATGCCCCGCATCCCCGCCCTGAAGGCCATTCATCTGCCCGCTAACCAGGCCGAGCTGGAAGCTGCCCGCCGCCGGATGAAGTTCGAGGAACTCTTCCTGCTACAGATGCGATTGCTGCAACTGAAAGTTGTGCGGGAGAACCAGGTGGCGGGCTACACCTTTGGTAGTATCGGCGAGACGTTTAACCGCTTTTATACGGAGAAACTGCCCTTTGAACTTACCGGAGCCCAGAAACGGGTCGTCAAGGAAATCCGCCACGACCTCGGTCGTGGGGTACAGATGAACCGCCTGCTGCAGGGAGACGTAGGCTCGGGCAAAACAATGGTTGGCCTGCTGAGTATGCTCATGGCCCTGGACAATGGTTTCCAGGCCTGCATGATGGCCCCGACGGAGATATTGGCTTACCAGCACTTTGAGGGTATCACCGAATACCTGGAGGGGATGGACCTGCGGGTGGAGTTTCTCTCCGGCAGCGTGAAGGGGAAGGCCCGCAAGGCCATTCTTGAAGATCTCGCTGAGGGCAAGATAGATATCCTGCTCGGCACCCACGCGCTGATCGAGCCTACGGTTGTGTTTAAGAATCTCGGTCTGGCGATCATTGATGAGCAGCACCGTTTTGGCGTGAAGCAGCGGGCAAAACTCTGGGTTAAGAACAAGCCCTACCCGCCGCACGTGTTGGTGATGACGGCTACGCCCATCCCCCGGACGCTGGCCATGACGGCCTACGGTGACCTGGACGTCAGTGTGATCGATGAACTGCCCCCGGGGCGGACGCCGATTCAGACAGTCCACTTCACGGAGCACCGCCGGCAGCGGGTGTTTGGCCGTATCCGGGAAGAGATTGCTAAGGGGCGGCAGGCCTACATCGTGTATCCGCTCATTGAAGAAAACGAAAAACTCGACCTGCTGGCGCTTGAAGAAGCCTACGACGAGATGCGGCACAAATTCCCGCCGCCCGAATACCAGATCAGCGTCGTTCACGGTAAAATGAAGCCGGAGAATAAAGATGCTGAGATGGCCCGTTTTAAAAACGGAGAGACGCAGCTGATGATGGCTACTACCGTCATCGAAGTAGGAGTGAACGTACCCAATGCAACGATCATGGTCATCGTGCATACCGAACGCTTCGGGCTGAGCCAGTTGCATCAGCTGCGGGGCCGGGTGGGGCGGGGTGCCGAAGAATCTTACTGTATTCTGCTCTCCAGCGTGAAGCTGAGTAAAGAGAGCCGCGAACGCATTAAAACCATGGTGGAGACTACCGACGGTTTCAAGATCGCTGAGGCAGACCTCCGCCTGCGCGGGCCGGGGATGATTGACGGGAC
The DNA here is from genome assembly GCF_900110645.1 of Neolewinella agarilytica. Classification (GTDB taxonomy): domain Bacteria; phylum Bacteroidota; class Bacteroidia; order Chitinophagales; family Saprospiraceae; genus Neolewinella; species Neolewinella agarilytica. The sequence goes on along the minus strand of NZ_FOFB01000026.1, from coordinate 20,162 downwards.
ACAGCAGTCTGGCGTGCTGCAAATGCGCATTGCTGACCTGGCGAAGGATGGACGAATTCTCTCCGTCGCCCGGGACCGGGCGAAGGACATCCTGGAAGCAGACCCCAAACTAGACAACCCGCAATACGCTCCACTCAAGGCCCATCTGGCGAAGTATATGGCAGCAGTGAAGGGGTGGGGACGGATATCTTAGGGAGTAAATAGGTGAATGTGTGAATGACAAAGTCTGCGCTTTACCGCGAAGCAGCCACGTAGTGAATCTGTATTTATTTGTGGTGAAAAATAGTCGTGTAGCGACCCAGGCCCGAGCGTAACAAGGCCTGCTTCAGCGTCATAAAACATTGCCTTCTTTAACAAACCATGCACCTGCGGTCGCGCCGGATAAGCTTCGTTGTGACAATAAAGGCTTATCTTCGAAGAGCCTTTCCGTGTATTCTTTGGCGAATAACACACACCATCCCATGTTTTACCGATTAACCTACCTATGCAGTCTGATACTGCTGTGCCTTTTCAACACAAATTCGCTTTCTGCCGCAGATTACTTCTGGGTCGGAGGTAGTGGCGACTGGTCCGACATTAGCCACTGGGCAACGACGGACGGTGGAGTAACCACTCATTCCCAGGCGCCTACGGCAAATGACGACGTCTTTTTTACGGCCAATTCCTTCACGGCTGGCGGGCAATCGGTCAACCTGAATACAGACATTGCTTTCTGTCGTAACCTGAGCTTTGCCGGGGTGACGAATAACCCTACGCTCATCGGTCCGTCCAGCACCACCTTTACGGTTTTTGGTAGCTGGCAGTTGGACCCGGGGATGACTTTCGAGTTTGACGGGCAGATGGTTTTTACCGGAAACGAAACAGGAAACACCATTGATTTTTCTAATCAATCGGCTGGGCAAACCATCACTTTTTCGGGAGGTGGGGACTGGACGCTGAATGGTACACTTTCCGTTGACAGCACATTTAATCTTTTGGAAGGCGAGCTGAACCTGAATAATCAGGACCTCATCTGTGGATATTTTCACAGTACCGGTACGGCAGTCCGTAATCTGAGTCTGACGAATAGCGAAATCATTATCACCGAAAGTACCTACGAGCCTTTCGCTAATGCGTTCTACAACCGTTGGTTTTTCCCCATGTATCTGGACGCGACCAACCTGACCATTGATCCGGGGAACTCGACAATTGACTTCAGGGGCAATTCCATCGACGCTATTGTGGAAGGAACCGGCACCATTGATTTTAACCGTGTGGTACTGAGTGCCCCAATGGGCAGTTCTGATTTTCCTTACCTCCGGCCGGGCTTCTCGTCCTTCAATTACCCTACGCTTAATATCGGAGAGCTGGAGCTTTTTCACCGAACGCTTGTTACCGGTGACCAAAGCATAGATAACCTCATCCTGCACATCGGACAGTCGTATACTTTCGAGGGGTTCCGTACTTACACCTTAGGTAATCTGGAAGCTACGGGGGACTGCACTGCGAGTATTGATATAGCGGGGACGGATGCCGTCAATCCCGCGATTTTTAATGCCAGTAACCCGATTACTGTTGACTATGTGTCACTACGTTCAATTAACGGAACCGGAGGTGGTGCTTTTACCGCAAACAATGCAGTTGACCTGGGAAATAACCCAGGATGGACGATTAACGAAAAACCCACGGAGACTTTTTTCTGGATTGGAGGAACGGGTAACTGGAACGACCCGATGCATTGGTCAGCCACCAGCGGTGGCGGCCCGAGTGGTTGTGTTCCGTCTGTGACCGATGATGTGTTTTTTGACGTAAACTCTTTCAACGGGGCGGGGCAAACCGTTACGGTCAATGTTGAAAACGCAAGCTGTCGGAATATGAGCTGGATGGGGGTAACCGGAACACCAGACCTAGCCGGGCCGCTTGCCAACCGACTCCGTATCTCCGGCTCCCTGCAGTTTGCGGAGGCCATGACCCACTCCTTTGCCGGAGACTATTTCTTTGCCTCCAGCCAAACCGGTAATACCATTGCCCTGAACCGACAACACCTTAATTTGAACACTACCTTTGAAGGTGGTGGCGAATGGATTTTACAGGATTCCTTCTATACAGAAGAAGCCATCAACTTGCTTTCAGGTACACTAAGGACTAACGATCAACCCATAAACGCCCAGTTTTTCGAATCTACAGTGGAGCAAACGCGAGGACTCTTCCTGGGGAGTTCTCACATTACGCTTGAGTCGCGGAACACCACGTTCTTTTTCACTAACATGAACCTGTTTACCACTAATCTTACCTTTGACGCAGGCACCTCCGTCATTGATTTTACGGGTGGGTTTAACGGAACCATGGCCATGAGTGGGAATAGCCCCATAGCCTTTAACGTCGTTCGCTTTAATGTTTCCCGTGGGGGTTGGACGCATAACCTTTGGGATCAGACTAACGGGCAGCCTCTTCAGGCGGCAGCCGACTCTGTCATCTTTTACTTTAACGGTTCCATTGATTCTGATAATAATTTCAACTATCTCTACTTACAGGCGGGGCACACCTATGACCTTACCAGTGGTAGAACACAGACCGTTACCGAACTGGATGCCAACGGAGATTGTGAGGGTGGTCTTGTCAGCCTGCGTACTTACCTTCGGGGAGATTCTGCCCGTATTGAATTGCCGCCGGGGCAGGTGTTTGATCGGCTTAACCTGATTGACGTCGAAATTGTCGGTGGTGTACCTGCTGTAGCCAATAATTCCATTGACGGTGGTGGTAACTATGGCTGGCAAATCAACGGAGACGCAGGTCGGGATCTATACTGGGTAGGAGGTACTGGAGAATGGTATGACACCGGTCATTGGTCGTTAAGCTCTGGTGGGCCAGGAGGTGAATGTGTGCCGACGGCACTTGATAATGTATTTTTTGATAATAACTCCACCGCCGACCCTTTCTTCGAGATACAAAATTTTGCGACCAAAATTGCCTACTGTAAAGACATTAGCTGGGCCGCTGACATTCCCACTAATGTCAATTTTTATGTCGGTGAATTAAATTGTTACGGCAACTTTACTAATGCCGCCGACCTGGCTTTTGGCGCTCAGTTAAAGCTTATTGGTATTGGAGATTACTCGGTCCGTACCGGAGGCAGTAAGCTCGGGTTTATCGAAATGCGGGGAACGGGCGAATATACTTTTGAGGATAACCTTTCAGGAGATCAGTTTTGGCATATTACCGGTACGGTAACCTTTGCCAACGAGGAAGTGAGACTTCTGGAGATTCGGTCGCGTTTTGGTAATGATCCAAAGGTGCTCAATTTGGGAGACGCGCATTTCATCCTGTCACAAGAGTCGGTCTTTTTTGACTATGCATTATTTGTTGAAAACGTATCCAACCTAACCATCAATCCAGGCAATTCACTGGTAGAGCTAAAGGCACAAAATGCCATCGTACGGGTAGACGAACAAGTGCGCCTGCACGATGTGCTCTTCAGCAACCCCGCCGGAGATGGGCAGCTACTCTTTGAAGATCTCGCGGAGGACCAATTCCTGACTACCAACTCTGTCGTCTTTAACGGCAACGGTGAACTGGCCTTAGAGCTTACCACCGACACCCTCATCTGCGCCCCCGGCAAAAGCTACGTCTTCGCCGCTGACCAAACCCAGACCATTGAAAAATACTGGCAGATCATCGGGAATAACTGTACGCCCATTTCTCTGTCCTCCAGCCAGCTGGGTACCCAGGCAAGGGTGAGTATGCCCGCTGAGGCGGAGATACTGGCCGACTTCATCCAGATGCAAAACAGCACCGGCGTTGGTGGGGCCAACTTCCTGGCGGGCTCCCGAAGTACGGATATTGCGAACTCAAACGTCAACTGGACCTTTGAGACGGCTCCCCAGTTTCAGACCGTTGGCTTCCTGGGCGAAGACCGGGCGCTCTGCGCCGGCGAAGACATCACGCTCGATGCCTTCAACTTCAGCCCAGGAGAAAGCTATTTGTGGCAAGACGGTTCTACGGACACCACCTTCGTTACGGATCAATCCGGTATTTATGCTGTGGAGGTAACCTTCCAGTCCAATTGTATAATCCGGGATACCGTAGAAGTACTCGATGCCCTGGCCTTTACCGTTAACCTGCCCGACGACCCCGTCATCTGCGCCGGAGACAGCCTGATCCTGGACGCGGATGCCGGTATTAACTCCGCCGACTACACCTGGCAGGACGGTAGCGGCGAAGAAATCTTTGTTGCCAGGACGGAAGGCGAGTATTCTGTATTGGTTGACCTGGGCGGCTGTACGGAAACGGATACCACCTTCCTTACCGTCACCCAACTACCGACGGTAAATCTGGGGATGGATCAGATCGCTTGTGCGGGCGAGGACTTCAGCATTACGGCAGACGTGACGGCGGAGTCCTTTCAGTGGCAAGACGGATCAATGGATGCTATGTTCTCCGGAGATCAACCTGGAACCTACTGGGTGGAGGCGACCAATGGCAGCTGTCCCGTAAGAGACAGTGTCGTGATCTCTTATGTAGATGCCGGGGCCGTTAACCTCGGTAACGACACCATCGTGTGCGATAGCGACCAGCTTCTCCTCGATGCCGGAATCGCCGGAGTAAACTATAATTGGCAGGACAACAGCGGAGACCAAACCTTCGAGGCGACTACCTCGGGGCAATACTTCGTTGAGATTGAAGTCAGCGGTTGCACAGCCAGCGACACCATCAACGTCACCTTCCCGGATTTACCGATGCTGGACGTCGTCTCCGGCTACGAAGAATGTCTCGGCACCACCTTCCGGCTTACTACGATGACCGTGGCCGATAGCTACAGCTGGAGTAACGGACAAACCGGCCCGGATTTCAGTACCGATGTTGCGGGCCCCTACACGCTGGACGCAAGGATCGGTACTTGTACCATCAGCCAGAACTTCGAGGTGACCTTTCTGGCGCCACCAGTAGTTGAGCTGGGCAATGACACCGTGCTGTGCACGGCGCCCAGCCTGGAGCTCGATGCCGGGCAAACCGGTATCTGGCAAGACGGGAGCAGCAGCTCAACCTTCACGGTTACGACCTCCGGGCAATACTTCGTTGACGTGACCAACGGTGCCTGCACGGTGAGCGACACGATCAACGTCAACTTCGCCGATCAGAACGCCGTTGACCTCGACGCGGAATACGTCCGCTGCCAGGGTGAAACCTTCAACTTTACCAGTATGTCTGCCGCCGATAGCTTCAGCTGGAGTAACGGCCAGAGTGGGCCGGACTTCAGTACCGATGTCGCTGGTCCCTACCAACTCGAAGCGGTATTCGGTACCTGTACGGTAGTCGCTGACTTTACGGTCGATTTCCTTGCCCCGCCGGTGGTAGAGCTTGGCCCTGATACCGCTGCCTGTACCGGAACACCCGTCGTGCTGAATGCCGGGCAAACCGGCATCTGGCAAGACGGAACGGAAGCCGCCACCTTTACCGTCAATACGGCGGGCCGCTACCGCGTAGCCGTTAGCAATGCGGGCTGTACAACCGAAGACAGCCTGGAGGTTTCCTTCCTCGCACTGCCTGACTTTTCCCTGGGAGACGACCAGACCGCCTGCGAAGGCGAACTGCTTACCGTCGTCGTCCCATCTGGCCTCGGCCAGGTGCGCTGGAACGACGACAGCACGGACCTTCGCCGGGATTTCGCCGACTCCGGCATTCGCTGGGTAGACATCACGGATAGCAATGGCTGCGTTGCCCGCGACTCCGTGTCGCTTAGTATCGCTCCGTTGCCCGTGCTGGATCTCGGTCCGGACACCACTGCCTGTGACGACGTTCGCTTTACGCTTACACCTACGGCTGGCGATGGACTAATATTTTGGCCTGACGGCCTCACCGGTCCTGAATTCGAAGTCACGGAGCCGGGTCGGATCATCGCCGTAATCGATAACGATGGCTGTATCAACCGGGATACGGTAAACGTGCAGTTCCGGGAGTGTGTCTACTTCCAGGCATACTTGCCGAATGCCTTCTCACCGAACTTTGACGGTATCAACGATGACTTTGCTCCGGGCTTCGATGAGGAGCTGGAAATTCTGAGCTACAAACTACAGGTCTTTAGCCGTTGGGGAGATCAACTCTTCATCACCGAGGACCTCAACACACCCTGGGACGGTAATGCCCGGGGGCAGTTGCTGGACGTGGGCGTTTACCTCTACGTCATCGAAGTCACTTACCGGGATGACCGGGGAATGGGCTCCGAGGTTTTGTCGGGGGATGTGATGTTGTTACGGTAGGAGTGGATAGATGGACGCTCAAAGGATCATTTTATCCTGCGCTACGCTTCGGAAAATGGACGCTTCGAGGACCATCACTCCGGGCAGACTTGACCATTAGCGTCCAAGATAATTCATGCTTTTACGGATGGCTTCGGCGGCTTGCACGCCCGCTAGTTGCTGGCAGAGATACAGCCCCAGGTCAAGCGAAGAGGCGACGGCACCAGCGGTAATCACCGCGCCGTCGTCCACAATTCTTTCCCGGACGACTTCGCGGCAGAAAGGCGCCAGGGTTTCGTATTCATTGAAGTGGGTAGTGGCCCGGTGCCCCTTCAGGAAACCAGCCGCGCCCAGAAGTAGTGCACCGGAGCAGATAGAAGCTTTTTTGGGCACTTCTTCCGCCGTCGCCAGCCACTGCAGGAAGGCTGAGTCAGTTTGCAGGCTGCGGGTGCCGAAGCCGCCGGGAACGATGATCATATCGTAAGCGGATAGATCAGGGGCAACGAGATCAACCGTTATTTCCAGCCCGAAGGAGTCTTGGATGCTGGGCATCATGGCGCAAAGGTCCCAACTAAAGTCGGGCAGGTGATGCTGAGCGCGCAGGCGGCAGAGCGGATCGTAAATGCCGATGAAATCCAGCAGGGTGATACCGTCGAAAAGGATGTAGGCGACTTTCATAATGATGTTTTTTGGGCACTTTGGCAAGCTCAGCAGGGGGCGCGGACGCAGGTGCAATGAGCCCCTGCCCTCGGCTATCGCCTCGGTCCCCAAAGGGGAAGGGATTAAACAGCAGTGGAATCTTCTTCCTGTTCGATCTTCCCTTCGGCGACGAGGAAGCGCTTCCAGTCAGTAGCGTCCTTACCGTCAATGAGCGCCGTTACCCGTTCCGGGTCGGTGTCCGTAATGAAGACCTGCCCGAAGGCAGAGCTCAGTACCAGCTCGAGGAGCTGGCGGACGCGGTCGCGATCGAGCTTGTCAAAGATATCGTCCAGCAACAGAATGGGCGGCCGACGGGTGCCCCGCTCCAGTAGTCGGTACTGCGCCAGCTTGAGGGAGAGGACGAACGACTTGAGCTGTCCCTGGCTGGCGACCCGGCGCAGGGGATGACCGTCCTGCGTAAACACCAGATCGTCCCGGTGGATGCCGGCGGTGGTACGTTGCAGAACGCGGTCCTTCTCGCGTCGCTCGGCCATCAGCTCTAGCCAGGGAGTATCGTGCAGCTGGCTCTTGTAGGTGATGGCCACGCTTTCCCGCTCACCGCTGATGGCGGCGTAGGCTTCGGTGAGCAATTCTGTGAAGGGGCCGATGAAAGCCTGGCGTTTTTCCAGGATATAGGCTACGGGCGCTTGCATCTGCTGATCGTAGATGTCCAGCAGGCCGGTCGTGTCTTTTCGGCCATCGAGCTCTTTGAGCAGGGCGTTGCGGTTAGCGAGGAGTTTGTTATAAGCCACGAGGTGGCTGAGGTAAACGGGGTCGGTCTGACTGAGGCTATTGTCCAGCAGCCGCCGTCGAATCTCGCTGCCTTCCAGCACCAGGCGGCTATCGTCCGGTACGATGATGACAACGGGGTAGCGGCCAACGTGCTCCGTGAGTCGCTCATAGGCCGTCCCGTTGCGCTCGATGATTTTCCGTTTCCGCTTCTGTATTTTGATGACGATGCGGTCCTTTTCCGACTTAGCATCCTCTGCGTCAAAACCAAAGAGCCCCTCCAGCCGGCTCCCGTCATCGCCGTGTCTCACGGCATATTGGTCCGGAGAGCTGTTGTAGCTCTTGCCCATACAGAGGTAGTATACCGCTTCCAGGAGGTTCGTTTTTCCCGCCCCGTTAGCCCCCACGAAACAGTTCAGCCGTGGGCTGAGCGTCAGCCGCTGGAACTCGTAGTTCTTGAACTGGGTGAGGATGAGGGAGGTGAGATGCATGGACGCGCAAGGTACGGACTGGCGGGTATCTGCACCCTCCGGCTGCGGAAAAATGCTGCATCCGGAGGGTGCAGATACCCCCAAACCTTGCACCTGCGTGCTGCGCCCTGAAAACCTTACACGGCTACATCATGCTCCCGCAGCGCTGCGTTCAGGCTCGTCTTCTTATCCGTACTTTCTTTGCGCTGTCCGATGATGAGTGCACAGCTTACCTGATAATCGCCCGCCGGGAATTTCTTGGTATAGGTGCCGGGAATGACGACTGAGCGCGGCGGCACGTAGCCCCGGTGGGTAACTGGCTCGCTGCCCGTCACGTCAATGATGTGGGTGCTCTGCGTGAGGACCACGTTAGCGCCCAAAACAGCTTCTTTGCCAACGCGGACACCCTCCACTACGATGCAACGGGAGCCGATGAAACAGTCATCTTCAATAATGGTAGGTGTTGCCTGCAGTGGCTCCAGTACGCCACCGATACCAACGCCTCCGCTCAGGTGAACGTTGCGGCCAATCTGCCCGCAGCTACCGACCGTTGCCCAGGTGTCTACCATGGTGCCGCTGCCAACCCAGGCGCCGATGTTGACGTAGCTGGGCATCATGATGACACCTTTTTCCAGATACGCACCATAGCGCGCGATGGCGTGAGGCACGACCCGTACGCCCTGGCTGGCGTAATCCTTTTTGAGCGCCATCTTGTCGTGAAACTCAAAGGGCCCTACTTCGATGGTTTCCATCTTACGAATGGGGAAGTAGAGCACCACGGCTTTCTTGATCCATTCGTTGGCTTGCCATCCGCTGCCGTCAGCCTTGGGTTCTGCCACCCGCAGGCGACCTTTATCCAATTCTTCGATAACGGCGTTAATGGCTTCCTGGGTGTGGGCTTCTTTGAGCAGCTCGCGTTGGTCCCAGGCGGCTTCGATGATGGCTTGTACGTCTTTCATGCTGTAATTTTTTTGGGGAAGCGAAGGTAGTTTGTAGCGCCGACTTTAGTCGGCGTATCGTTGAAATTGGTACGACATTTTACGGGCTAATGATTGGTTGATTTACTATGCGTCAAGCCGGGTAAGGGAGCGAAGCGACCCTTACCGGGTAAAAGGATTACTGAAAAGAGTAGGTACACGATCCGGGAGTCCTTGGCCGTCGGCACTACAAACCAAATTCATCAATCTGCTCCAGCAGCCATTTTTTATCACTAAGCGGGCTGGTAGCCTCTACTTTTTTCCGGAGAGCGGCCAATTTACCCTTCCGTCCCGGACCGATGCGGCTAAGCTGACGGGTCAGCCGGGCTATGTTATTGAAGTTGTCCCGGTGAAGATCGGAAAGTTCCTTACGGCGGATATAGGTCGTCATACTGTCGATCTGGCTGTCCAGTGCATCGTACTCATCCAGTTCGTAATAGATTTTCAGCAGGAGCGTCTTGGCCAGCAGGTTGTAGACCGGGTGCTTAAAGTCTACCTGAACAAGAAGCGGCATGATGGTGTCGTAGTCCTTTTGCTCGTAACCCAGGCGGGCCCGGGCGAAGCGTTCTGTGTTTTCCCGCACGTCTTCTTCCAGCTGATGGGTGTAGGTCTCGATAAAGCCAGCCGTCCAATCGTATTCTTTCAGTTTAATGGCGTTGGATACTATATTAAGGTAGGTCGTGCGGGTCATCTGCCCGTGCTTGGCGATAACGTCCTGTTCCAGACCGAGACGATACCACTCGAAAGACTCCCGGACATATGCTTCCTGCCCGAGGTTCATGTTGGAAATACAGATGTTGATGGCCATCAGGAATACGTAGCGACGGTCGATGGCGGTCAGGGAGTCACCATGCGTAGATACGGTGTCCCGCAGTAAGCTAATATTTTCTCCTTGCTCATCCGCTTCCGTGAAACCCCGATAGATGTAGAAGTAAATGGCCAGCGCCGGATATTTATCCAGGTCGAAGCGGCGGACGTATTCGAGCACCTCATCCAGAAAGTGAACATCAAACTCTTCGCGGTATACCCGCGCATGGAAGAGCATGTTACAGCTCACCTTGAGCTTTTCGATGAGGTAGGAAAGATCCAGCGAATCGGCAATCTCCTGAAACCGTGGCTTTTCCAATAGCTGATGATACACCCGGTATTCGTCGTACTCCAGTTCCAGCTGATACTGGCTCCGATGGAAAGTCTCGTTGCGGATGGTTGCCCGTTCCTGTAGCTGCCTGGCTTTACGGATGCTTCGCTGCGTAGCGGAAAGCAAGCCCCGCTGCCGCAGGCCGGAAATGAGCGAAAGCTGCGGGTTGATGGCCCGGCCATTCCAGTGTTCGTAGGCGATAAAAGCTTCCGTTGCTTTCAGCGCCCAGTGGAAGGTTTGTCGCAATCGGGCATCGTCAAAGTCTTCTCCGGGGAAAATCCGCTTCCAGATGCGCGTTTTAGTGAGTGCAGACGTTTTATAAAGGCGGTCATCATTCCCCGTGAGGTAGGCGTGTAGCGCGCGAACGTCCTCTCTTTGGTTGTGCGTTGGTCCGTCCAGCCATTTACCTAACCGTCGGCCATCTGACTTGTCAAATGACTGATAAAGGGAAATAAGGGGATTTTTTTCAACGGTGCTAGACATGTTTGTTCAACAAATTTTTCAGGATCGTTACTTTATTTTGACCAGTATTTATAAGGCTTTGAGGCAAAAAAAGGTGTTCTGACATGAAACAAAAATACGCTATTTTTTTCAACAAACCGCTGATAGTGTTCTTGGTGAGGGCGCTTTGCCGCCCCACCTTTGTAAGGCAATCAACGGATAGCGACCTGAAAATACTTCTAATGAAACAGCGACCCACAGTTATGGCCTTTGGTCGTCGGTGCCGCCGCGCGGTACTGGCTCTGGCCTTGCTTTGTCTCTGTTTTACCGTAAGTGGTCAGGGTTTTGAAAAATCGTTTGGCGGTCCCAAGCAAGACTTCGGTCGGGCAGTACTGCAAACTAACGACCACGGTTATGCCGAGGTGGGCAGTTCGCAGGGTGAATTGGGGGACGACAATGACTTTGACATTTTTGTAGTCCGCACCGATGTTGACGGTACACTTGTTTGGTCTCGTCGCTACGACGAAGGCTTCATTGAGCAGGGAGAAGATGTGATCGAGACGCCAGATGGTGGCTTCTTCATTATCGGGCACCGGCAGGAAACCGTTGACTCTCCGGATGAGACTTATCTCCTAAAGCTTAGTCGCAAAGGAGACCTGGTCTTCAGCCGTTCCTACGGCGAAGGAGGTATTGATGAGCGCGGCCGCCAAATTATCCGCATACCGGACGGAGGTTATCTCCTTACCGGTTACCGGAAAAAAGAAGACGGTACTGGCAATGACATCCTGGTCATCAGAATTGATGACGAAGGGCAGTTAGTCTGGCGCACACTCCTTGGCGGAGAAGGTAACAACGAAGGCGTTGGTACGATTGTAACCCCTGCGGGTGACTTCATCGTCGGCGCTAACGTGGAAGATCCAAGACGGGTTGATTTCGACATCGCTCTTTACGGACTTTCCGCTGACGGAACGCCGACCTGGTCGCGCACCTTCGGCACGGACACCGAGAATGAACAAATAGAAGATATCATTCGCACTTCTGACGACAACCTGGTTTTCGTCGGTTCTACGAATAATTTCAATAAAGCCTTAATCGGCAAAACTGATCTCAACGGAGAGCAGCTATGGTACCGGGAATTTGACGCTTCTACGTTCGACGATGAACTGAACGGCGTGATCGAAGAAGACGGTGGTGAAAGCCTCGTCGCCGTTGGTCAAACAACTCCCGGAGCCGCCAACTTTGACGTATTGATGCTGAAGGTAAACGCTACCGACGGCCAACCGATCTGGCAGCGCCGCCTTGGCGACGAAGAATCTACGGATATCGGCGAATCCCTCGCACCAACCACTGACGGTGGTTATGCGCTGGCCGCTTATACCTCAAGAATCTCCGGCGTACTGGGCAACGAAATGACGCTGTTCAAAACGGATGACCTCGGTGACCTGCAGACCAACTACCTCCGGGGAAAGGTCTACTACCCGGCGGACAATGACTGTGGCCCCTTCCAGGAAGGTGACCTCGGGCTTGCCGGCTGGCTGATACAGGCAGAAAGCGAAACGGCCACCTTCTTTGGCAGTACCGACTCACTCGGCAACTATGACCTGCGGGTAGACCGCGGAGAATACGAACTGAGTCTGCTGCGCAAGAATGACCGTTGGAACCTCTGTGAACCTGACCCGCTAACGGTTGATCTCACGGCTCCTTACGACAGTAACTTCCATGATTTTGCGCTTCAACCCGCCATTGACTGTCCGTTGCTGGAAGTAGCCCTCAGCGCCACCCCCGCCATCCAGTGTGATACCCAATTGATAACGATCAATTACGGTAACTCCGGGTCGGACATCGCCACCGGGGCCAGCGTCGAACTTACCCTCGACGAACATCTGACTTTCCTCAACGCCAGCCCCGCGCCGGCCAACCAGGACGGACAGGAACTGGTCTTCGACGTCGGTGACCTCGCCCCGGGTACGGAAGGCACCATCACCCTGACCGCCCGCGTCGCTTGCAGCGACATCACGGAAGGGCAGGCCCTGAGCAGCCAGGCAACGATCTTCCCGATCCTCAACTGCGCTCCGGTAAGTGATGATTGGGACCGCTCCAGCATCGTCGTAACCAGCCGTTGTGACCGGCTCGAAGGAATTTCCTTCACCATCACTAACGCCGGTTCCGGCCCCATGACGACCACCAACAGCTACGTTGTGGTGGAAGACATCATCCTCAACACGCGTGGAGATTTCATGCTCGATGTGGATGAATCAATCGAAGTAAACGTCAACCTCCCCGAGGGAGACGTCAGTACCTACCGCCTCATCGCCGAACAATCGGAGGGGCACCCCGGCAGCCTTTTTCCTACAGCAGTAGTGGAAGGATGCCAAACCGAAGGCAGCAGTGCTTTCACAACGGGCTTCGTTGCCCAGTTCTCCGATAACGACGGAGATCTTTTCCTTGACATTTTAACCCAAGAAGTTGTTGCTCTGGATGATAGCGCCCCTATTCAACTGACGGCCTACCCCCGTGGCTATCAGGACTCAATTATAATCCCCAAAACTGACATTGAATACACCGTATTCTTCGCTATACCAGACAACAACACTTTTGAACGCGTGGTCATCCGAGACACCTTACCCGAGCAGTTGGAATTCAACAGCCTGGAGATGGGGGCCTCGAGTCATCCCTATGATTTCGTCCTTTACCAGGGCGGCATCCTGAAGATCACGTTTGATTCAATCCGAATTTTTTCAGGCGGCGGCACGGGGGAAGCTGACGCGGTTACCCGATCGGGCTATGTCTCATACCGACTGTCCCAAAAACCGAATAATATAACGGGTACCGTAATCAGAAATCGTGCTGCCGTTTATTTTGACTACCAGTCGCCGGCCTTCGCTCAAGAAGTGCGCCACGTGGTTGGGTGTGACGATCTCCTCAGCGAGAACTGTCTGCTCAGCTCTGACCGCAACTTGCCAGAAGCAACCGGTGTTGCCATAACGGTGAGTCCTAATCCACTAAGTGATCGTACAACGGTACGCATCACGGGCTGGGAAGCACCAAATACGAAGTTCAATTTTTCTCTCTTTGACGCTGCTGGCCGCAAGGTCTTTCAGCAACACTTCAACGGGAATCAATTTGAGCTCATTCGGCCCTCCATTCCCGCGGGCACTTACTTCTATGAAGTAACCGGCGGTGGATATAAGACAGGAGCTGGCCGGATCGTCATAAACTAAAATATCCCAACCGAATTGAGCGTTAGGATGTTATAAAAATATAGTCGTGGTTTTTACACCCGGCAAAGAACTTTTTTAGGTCGTCTTTTTTTTCATGAGATTATGATTGTTTGTGCCTGAGCGCTTCGCGCTCGGGCTTTTTTTTGCCCTGTAGGCTCGTGTTTATACGGGGTTGCGAGGTTTTGGGGCGCTACACGCAGGTGCAGAAGAAGGGACGAGGAGCAAGGGGTGGTAGACCTAACATCCCTTTCTTTAAACGGAGTAAGCAGCGTGGGTGAAAAAACCAGCTGAAGAGCTGTTTAGCGCCTTTTTTGGGTTGTTAACAAAACTTTAGCAGTGGTTGAATGCAGGTCGCTTCGCGACGCTATAAGGTCCTTACAATTCGGCTCAAGGGACCTGAGAGGGCCCCGGCCAAACGATTCTATTTTTTTACTTCTGCCATTTTCTTCAAAAAAGCCTTCGTTGTGTAGCTGCATTTGACTTTAACGGGCTGATTGTCAGAAGCATCCAACTTTTAGGGGGTTGTTTTAGTTGATTGACTTAGCTAACCAATTGAAACCTATGCTTCGCACCTTGCTCTTCTTGACGTTCCTTTGCACCTGCGTTTGCGCCCAGGCCCAAAACACCATTTCCCCAACGGATCAGGACTATCAGATCAGCATCTTCTTCGGAGGCGGAAGCTACTATATCGATCAGGAGCAGGCGACCCGCCTGCGGGATTTTCTGGATGGTATCCCTGATATTAAAGGCTACGAAGTAGAGGTGCAGGGGCATACTGATGATATCGGGAATCGAGACTATAATCTTCGCTTATCGGACTACCGGACCCGCTCCGTGAAAGAACGGCTTATTGCCTATCCCGTACCGGAAGGAGCGATACATTTGTTACCACTCGGCGAGGATTCGCCGAGTTTTGATAACGCCACCTGGAAAGGGAAACTGAGTAACCGCCGGGTGGACATTATTTTTCGCCGGGTGGTAATTTGAGGGCTATCTGTTTCAGGTTTTATTCTTCGCGTCAGGCAATTGTCCCTGGGCTTTTTTTAAAAATGTGCTTGTCACCCTCTTTTATTTTCTTAAAAAATGAAAAGGCGTACTATATTACGCCACCGTTCAGATCAGCATTAGTTGATTTTGAGTGTCTGTTTAATAGTTCTCTCATTTCTACACATAAAAGTAAACCTGCATTATTCGTGTAAACTAAGTGTTCATAAGCTAGCTATCTGACCTCAGGTAGTCTTGTTTTTATTTTTTTCTTCAGACCCCGAAATGACCGGACGAACTCGTATGGAATTTACTCAGGCTTAAACGGCCTTACGGTAAATTGTAATTACAGGTATGTCCAGTGTCAAGGTTTTTCCTTCAATTCTATTGAGTTTTAGTTTGCACCACTTCAATCATCCGTTAAAAAAAACTACTCTATGGCTTCTATCAGTCCCTATAATGGGACACTAAATGCTCGCTTAGCAGCTCACCTGCTTCGTAGGTCATGTTTACGGTATACCCGTTGGCAAATAGACCTACTTACGGGGATGCCCACGTCGGATGCCCTCGACGTTTTATTACAAGCTCCGTTGCCATTGACGGTTCCCGCGCCGATTGATCCTAATACCGGACAAGAGTGGATTGGCGTGGTGGATAATACAGCTGCCAGCCCCCGGGGATCCGGGCGGCATTACATCTGTGGTTGGTGGTTTAATGAAGCTATTCAGGATGAGACCGTCAATCACCGGATGATGCTGTTTCTTCATAACACCTTTACTACGAGTCATACCAAAGGTGCCGCCCGGCATGGTGAAAACTTCTTTGACTATCTGTCTCTGTTGCGTCACTTCGCTATGGGTAATTTCCGGGATTTTGCCGTCAAGATGACCCTCAACAATCATATGTTGATTTATCTCGACAACAACCTCAGCACCCGGGCATCTCAAAAT
Organism: Neolewinella agarilytica; assembly: GCF_900110645.1. Classification (GTDB taxonomy): domain Bacteria; phylum Bacteroidota; class Bacteroidia; order Chitinophagales; family Saprospiraceae; genus Neolewinella; species Neolewinella agarilytica. The sequence goes on along the minus strand of NZ_FOFB01000026.1, from coordinate 4,338 downwards.
GAAAACTACGGACGTGAGTTCCTGGAACTCTTTACCATAGGCAAAGAAAATCTATCTGGAGCAGCGAATTATACGGAGGATGACGTCATCCAGGCCGCCCGGGTTTTCTCCGGCTTTAAAGTCGCGCCAAGAACGAGTGCCTACATCGATCCTGATACAGGTATCCACAGCGGTCGGGCTCTTTTCAATTATCATAGCCTGGGAGATAAGACATTCAGCGCAGCTTTTGACGGGCAGACAATCACTGGTGCAACTAACCAGGCAGGAATGCTCGGTGAGTTAAACGACTTCGTGGATATGGTATTCGCCAAGCGGGAAACAGCAAGGTTCTTCTGCCGGCGGATGTATCGCTTCTTCGTACGGCCCACCATTACGGCAGAAGTTGAACAGGACATTATCGAGCCACTGGCCGATACTTTTATCGCCAACAACTTTGAAATGATGCCAGTGCTGCGACAGCTGTTGCATAGCGAGCACTTTTTTGATTTAGATGATGCTGACGGGGCAGATGAAACCATCGGGAGTATCATTAAATCTCCTCTGGATCTGCTTTGCCACTCGGTTAGTTTTTTCAAAGTAGATCTACCCGATCAGGTTACGGACCCGACCAGTTTTTACAGGAACTTCTGGCTGGGGGGGATAAGAAACGTTTACTTACAGGCCTCCGGACTGGAAATATTTGCCCCCGACTCCGTAGCTGGCTATCAGGCCTATTATCAGGACCCAACCTACGATAAGAGTTGGTTTGTCTCCAGCACTATCGTCTCCCGTTACAAGCTAGGAGAGATGCTGGTAACGGGCCGCAGGGTACTTTCACCTGGTTCGCTTGGTGGCGTTAAGCTCGACAGTGTTGCTTATCTGGAGAGTGAAATATCGTCGCCGAAACAAGCAGGCGTCATCATGGATGAATTATTGCCCTACCTTTTTCCAGAGGCGCCATCTGGCAACCGACGAGGTTATTTCCTGCATGATATTTTTCTGGAAGGGCTCAGTGCCATCAACTGGAGAATAGAATGGGAAACATATGAAGCGGGCGGATCAGACGCGGACGTACGCATCCCGATCGATCAACTCATCCAGGTACTACTGCGTGCACCTGAATTCCAATTGCTCTAGCCCAAAAGAAAAAAACATGAAAAGGAGAAATTTTCTCAAACTTGCTGCACCCGTCCCTTTGTTGCTGAACGCGGTGCCGGTAAAAGCCTTTGAATCTTTGGGTCTGTTGCAGGCGCTGGATTGTGGAGACGTTCAAAACCGTTGCCTGGTCGTTATTCAAATGCGGGGCGGTAATGACGGGCTTAATACCATTATTCCTATTGCGAGCTACGATACATATGCTGGCTTACGGCCGACGATCAAGGTGCCGCAAACAGGCCCCGGGGCTTACATTACGCTGGATTCTACTTTGCCTGCCGCTGATCAGATTGGCTTAAACCCCGGTATGACGGCAATCAAAAGCCTCTACGACCAGGGCAAAGCGACCATCATTCAAGGCGTTGGCTACCCAACGCACAACAGGTCTCACTTCAAGTCTACAGACCTGATGCTGACGGGTGGAGACGGCCAACCGGCTAACTTCAGTATCCCTGACGGCTGGATGGGCCGCTACCTGAAATACAATTATCCGGAAGCAATTGGTACGCCTTCACCGATCATGCCTGATCCCGTGGGTATCCAGCTGGGTAATAAGAAACCCTCGCTTGGCTTCCACTCGCTGGAAGAGCATGCACTGGCGATTAACCTTAGTGGTCAGGATCCTGCAGGCTTCTTTACCCTGGTTTCTCAGGTTGGCCTTGATCCGATTGCTAACATTCCGGATTCTCATTACGGCAAAAAGCTGGAATACATTGCAGCGGTTGAAAAGGACAGTGAGGTATATGCCGAGCGCATATCCCGCGTCTTCAATAATGGCAGAAACAGTATCGCTGCCAACTACCCGGATACTTACCTGGCCAACCAGTTGAAAACCGTCGCCCGCTTGCTTAATGGCGGTAGCAAGACCAAAATATTCCTGGTGGATATGACGGGCTTCGATACGCACGTAAACCAGATTGGAACAGACCCCGGAGAAGGCAATCATTTCAATCTTCTCGAAATGCTATCCGAAGGGGTAAAAGCTTTTCAGGACGATCTGTCGGCCATGGCGATTGATGATCGGGTAATGACGGTCACCTTCTCCGAATTCGGTCGGAAAGCCACCGAAAACGCTAACCGTGGAACGGATCATGGAACGCTTAGCTCCATGATGGTATTCGGTAAACATCTGGATGGCGGAGTCCGGGGTACGAACCTGGACCTGACCACACTCGATAATGGAGCACCGCTTAACCGGCAACACGATTACCGGGAAGTGTTTACGGAACTACTGCACAAGTGGCTGGGAGCTGATGATGGCGCCTTAACCGCTGCTGGTTTCCTACCCTTTAAAAATAGCGGTATCGATTTGGTGGCACCCACTCAGGTGGCTGATCCCACCTGTGCGCCGCTACCGGAAACGGGTAATGGACTGGGTGACCCCTCCCAGCCCCACGTATTCAATATGGCCGTTCCGATTGCCGGAGCAGTTTTACCATTGGATGAGCCCCTGGTGGAAATCACGGACTGTAATTACGTCACTCTGGCACCTGGTTTTGTAGCTCCTGAAGGCAGTAATGTGCTCATCTTCCCTGGGGATTGCGACATCGTCTCCCCGCTTAGTAAGCAGGCCATTGCAGCGTCTGTTGCAGACGAAGTAGCTATTCCACAGGACGAATTCGATCAGCTGAAGATCGATCGAAAAGGACAAAACCTGCAGCTGGAGGCACTCGAAGCTTACCCCAACCCCTTTATCGACCATCTGAACGTCAGCTTCCGTCTGGAAGAGGAGCAGAAAAAGGTGCAAATGGCACTGGTTGATTCGCAGGGAAGGGTAGTAGACTTCTCCATCGCTCACAGTTTCTACCGAGACAATTACTACACTTTCCGCCTTAATACTAACCGCCTGAAGGGTGGGACCTACTTCGCTCTGGTGCGTACAGAGAAGGGTTCCAGTGCTTTTCAGGTCATCAAAAACACAAATAACTCCTTCTAGCACTTGCTGATGGAGCTTACTAAAGCAAAAGAAAAATTTTCAGTTATGAAAAAGTATACCTTTTTACTATTGTCCTGCTTACTGGTAGTAAGTATGACCACCCTCTCCGCCCAACAATGGGATGGGCCCGATAATACCGTTAATAGTATTTACCGGACGGGAAGAGTTGGCATCGGAGTCACTAGCCCATTACAGTCCCTCCACCTCAGTGGTAACCTTCGCTTAGAAGGTACTACCATTTTGTTCGGGAACAATCTTCGGCTAACCAAGAATGGTACTACCGGTCTTGGTCTCCGTTCGGATCATCCGTCTAACTCTCAACTCGTTCTCCGGGACAGTCTCAATCAGGCACTAGGCAGACTCATAGGGTATCGTACAACTATTGGAGACATTATGGCATTACGGGATAGCGAGAATAAGAACTTTGTAATGAACTATAATACTGCGAACTATAAGTTTACCTCCCTCCTGGTTAATAACAAGAGTATTCTGTCGGCTCGCCTGTATGACGAAGGTACTCCAGAAGAAACCCGTCGGGTAGGGGTAGGAACCTCCAGCCCCCGTCGTAACCTGGACGTTCGCGGCAGTGCCATCGTTGACCACCTCTACGTCGGGACCAACTCCGCAGGAGGCTTTGACACTGATGAGTATAAAATGTTTGTTGACGGCAAAGCAGCCTTCGAGGAAGTACGGGTTCAGTTGAGCCAGAACTGGGGCGATTATGTTTTTGCTCCTGAATACGAACTGCGCTCACTGGCAGACTTACGGGCCTACATCGAGGCATACGGTCACCTTCCGAACATTCCCTCTGCGGCAGAAATGGAGGACGGGATGGAAGTATCTGATATCGTTCACCGGCAGATGGTTACCATCGAAGAATTGACGCTCTATACGCTGCAACAGCAAAAGGAAATTGATGAGCTTAAAGCTCAGGTTCAGGAACTGATGAAGGTCGTGAAGGCCACCGCCGAGAAGTAAGAATAACTACCTCTTGTTTTACAATAACTGGATACCCTCGATCAGTGCACTGGTCGAGGGTTTTATTGTGGAGGAGTTTGTCCTGAAAACCACAGCTCCCTTCAACCTTCCTTGCACCTGCGGCCGCGCCCTGTGTTAGTCTGTAGTTTGTAGTCTGTTGAATGGTAGACGGTAGAATGGTAAAATCTACCTTTTTGGACCTCCTCATAAAAGTGGACAGTAGCTTCTGATTAGGCTGCCGGATTAGATTTCATTTTTGCTTCATAAGCTTGACGGACGGTGAGTCCTTT
>NZ_FOFB01000016.1 GCF_900110645.1 Neolewinella agarilytica | reverse complement strand
CTGACGCATCAAGGGTCTTGAGTCGTAAAGATAAAAAACATCGCTAAAGCCTAGGATTTAACCATAGCACCTTTTGCCCTTCAAAAGTAGGCCGCTGGCAGGCATGTAAGACGGGAAGCTTAACGGAGGGTAATGGATTAATCATGTTTATAATCCAAAATCGTAGCGGACCATTGAATAACAAATTGCACCGATTGATATTTTATCGCAAACCTTATGTTAGAGCAATGTTCTATTCATACTCTTCCTCCGCCAGGTAAAATGCAATCTTCTGGCGGGACACTCGGAGCGGTTACAGTTAATGATGGTAGCTGGCGTGTCCACGCATTGCTTTTTCAACATTTCCCTGCACCTGCGGGTCCCGCCCAAAAAGGCCACGCTCCATTCTGCTCCGGAAAACTGCCGCTAAAACTTGGTTTAGCACCACTAATCTCCCTACCATGTGTACCTTTAGCCTAACCCCTACGTTTTCAGATCATGCGCTTGAACCTATATCAAATCCTTGCGGGCGTTTGCCTGCTGTACTTCCCGTTATTCCTTACCGCCCAGGGCTGCACCGGGAATTTGGGAGAGAATATTTTTACCGAGGGAGATTTCGGTTCCGGCGCGGCCACTATTCTGACGGATGATCCACAAATCGCCCCGGGTTTCATTTACCAGCGCAACCCACCTCCTAACGATGGTTTTTATACTATCACCAACGATATGCGAAGTTGGGCCGGGACCTTTCCAACCTGGACCGCTTTTGCCGATAACAGCAGTGACCCAAACGGTTACATGATGGTGGTTAATGCGGCCTTTCAACCCGGGAAATTCTATGAACAGGAAGTGACGGGGCTTTGCGAGAACACGGAGTATCAGTTTACGGCTGATGTGCGAAACATCCTGCGGAGAGGGACGAACGGCCTGACGCCAAACGTGTCTTTTTCTATTGACGATGTGACCCAGTTTACGACCGGGCCGGTGCCGGAAAATGAAATTTGGAATACCTATGGCTTCTCCTTCGCTACGGCGCCGGGGCAAACGACGGTCACACTGGCGTTGAGTAACAATGCGCCGGGAGGCTTTGGTAATGATCTGGCCATCGATAACATCAGCTTCCGTGCCTGCGGCCCGGAGGCCCGCATTGCCGGTGCCGAAAACATCAGCATCTGCGAAGACGGGGCCCCGACGACCCTGACGGCCAGCGTTAACGGAGATGAATACGACAGCCCGGCCTTTCAGTGGCAACAAAGCTTTGATGAGGGGATGACCTGGGAGAACCTGCCCGGGGAAAACGGGATGACCTACGGGCTAAGCAGCCGGGCCAGCGGCTTTTATTATTACCGGTATCTGTTGGCTAACGGATCAGTAAATCTGGCCAACACTAAATGTCGTGTTGTGTCTAACGTGAAGGTGGTCTATGTGGTGCCGAAGCGGTATGAGATTGTTGATACCCTTTGCGCGGGGCTTTCTTTTTCCGTCGGGCCGAATGTCTACGATCGGACGGGAGTGTTTGTTGATACCCTGCTTTCTTCCCTTGGCTGTGACAGCATCGTGACGCTGCGCCTGGAGGTGGTGCCTGATCCTGGCCTGCTGGCGAACTTTCGAATCCAGCCGCCCAGCTGTAGTGATCGCTCCGATGGAGAGGCGGAGCTATTGGGCGTAGCCAATGGCGCTGGCCCCTTTACCCTGACGTTTTTGGATACTTTGCAGCCTGCTTCCCGGCTGTTCAGCGGTTTGCCTGAGGCTGATTACGCTTATCGGGTGGTGGATCGCTTTGGCTGCGCAGACGAGGGGAGCATTAGTCTGGTGAGCCCCTTCCCCTTTACGGTGGACCTGGGAGAGGACCAAACCGTTGAGTTAGGAGAGCCGGCCGAAATATTGGTGATGAGTCAGGATACGGTGGCCAGCTATCAATACCTCCCGGATCTGAGCTTTGATTGCAACCCGAACTGCGGGGATTTTTCCTTCATCCCCGAAAATACTTTCACGTTGCGGCTGGAGGCAGTGTCCGTTAACGGTTGCGAAGCGTCGGACTCGATCCGCATCCGGGTCATCAAAGAACGAAAGGTCTACCTGCCGACGGCCTTCTCGCCCGACGGAGACGGCGTAAATGATCAGTTTACCATTTTTGGGGCTGTGCCCAATGTGTCAGCGGTACTGCGGCTGGAAATTTTTGACCGCTGGGGAGGCAGTGTTTTTCTACAGGAAAATCAATTGCCAAATGACCCCGCTGGCGGCTGGGACGGTACGATAAACGGGGAGGATGCCCCCGCCGGCGCTTACTACTTCACCGCAGAACTGCTGTTCGTGGACGGAGAATCATTGCCTTATCAGGGAACTTTCGTCCTGGTCCGATAAATTTAGATCGGCAGCCCACCGTGTCCCTCTGTGGTTAGCCTTCCCCCTCCGCTGCGAAGCAGCCTCCCACTAATCCGTGCCCTAATCCGTGTAAATCTGTGCAAATCTGTGGTTCCCCTTCCGCTGCGCAGCAGCCTCCCACTAATCCGTGCCCTAATCTGTGTAAATCTGTGCAAATCTGTGGTTCCCCCTTCCGCTGCGCAGCAGCCCCTCGGTGCACCTCTGTGTATACCTCCGTGTCCCTCTGTGGTTAGTCTTCCCCCCTTCCGCTGCGCAGCAGCCTCCCACTAATCCGTGCCCTAATCTGTGTAAATCTGTGCAAATCTGTGGTTCCCCCTTCCGCTGCGCAGCAGCCCCTCTGTCTATACCTCCGTGTTTCTCTGTGGTTAGCCTTCCCCCCTCCGCTGCGCAGCAGCCCCTCCCTCCATAAAACACCAAGCCCCGACTTCCCATCAGGAAGCCGGGGCTCAACGTTAAAATTACCTGAGGCCTAGAAGCCAAGCTTACGGAGCGTAGGCTGGTTCAGTCCACCGATGGGCAGATCATTATCCGCCTGGTACTTAGCCAGCGCCGTCTTCGTACGGGCACCCATGATACCGTCAGCCGTGCCAACGTTGTATCCAAGGCTGTTGAGCTTACGCTGTACCTGACGAATGGTCGCACCAGCCGCCTTGTTGGGGCAAAGAACCTCTACCCATTCGCTGAAGTTACCCTGTCCGGTCAGTACCTGCTTAGTGTAGCTCGTGCTGCCGGCAGCGGTGTTCTCGGAAGTCTTACAGAGTCCGTCCAGTACGTCGTAGCGGAAACCATCCGGGCAGCCAGCGGTGTAGTAGTTAGCGGGCATTCCCTCAGGCGCATTCCCTGGGTTAGGGTTAACCGGCGCGTAGCCGGAAGCCGTGATGTTACCGGCACGGTCCGGGCCGTCACCCAGTGTGTAAGGCAGTACAGAACCAGGAAGCTTACCACCAGCGCCGGGGTTAATGGCGGTAGGGTAGTTGCCGGCTGCGGGTTGCGTTCCGGTAGTACCGCTGTAAGTCGTTGGCGTCATCAATACACCACCGGGAGCGAGGTATTCTGCACCTGCCAGACCACGGCGTACGCGGCGGGTAATCGTTTTGTACTCAGCAGGAACCAGCTCATAGCGAGTGTAAGCTTCGCGGGTTACGACCCGCTTGGTAACGGTTTCGTAACGAGCGGGAACTTCACGCTCAACTACCCGGGCGGGGCTGACGAGGCGCTGTACCGTAACGTCACGGTAGCGGGCTTCTTTCTGTTGCATGCTGATGTCAGGCGTTCCTACCAGAATCTGACGAGGGCCGTAGACAGCAGGCTCGTAAGAAAGGCGAACACAGTATTCGTCACCGCCTTGCTCCGTAGAGGCAACGGTGTAGCCGGTGGCACAGGCTTCCGCAATGCGCTTGGTAATCGTCTGGTACTGGGCGGGAACTTCCTGGATACAGAAAGAAACACAGTCACCCGTTTCACATTCTACCGGCAGCTGCTGGTAGGTGAGGTAAGCGGGGGAGACTTCCACTTTTTCGGTTTCGGTGCGGAAAGTCCGGGGGATGCGGTCCAGTTTTACCCGGGCTTCCTGGGTAATGTAAGGAGCAATCGTTCCTACCTGAACCTCCTGCAGGAGGCGGTTAGCTTCCCGCTGGGCGGCCTCTACTCCGTTGGCGCTGATGTAAGCGCTGCTGAAGGGGCTGTTGGGGTTAGCGGGGTCGAACAGCTTAGCCGTTGCGGAGTTGCTGTAAAGGCTGGGCGTAGCGTTCAGCGGGCTGTTGGGGCTGCCGATGAAACCATTAGGGTTGTTCGGGTTGAAGGGGTCCGTACCACCGTTGAAGCCACGGCGGGCGTTGGGGTCCAGTACGTTGCCGTAATCAGTGGATACAACACCTGGCTTAGTGCCATCTCCCGCACCGTAGTACAGATTGGCATTCGTTACGGTGGTGTAGGTAGGCTGACCAACTTTGTAAGAGGTCGCGCCCTCCTCCACGAGAACGCGCTCGGTAGCCGTTTCGAACTTAGCTGCCTCTACAACCATCTCTTTGTAGGCAGGAGCAACCATGACGCGTTCTTCGGCAGTGCCATATTCCGCAGGAACTTCTACCAGACGGTAGCCAGCGGCTTTAACCATCACTCGTTCCGTGTAGGTCTCATACTGAGGTTCCGTCACCACCAGGTGGCTGCCGGCTCCGTAAGTCTGTACATTTTCGGTGACATTCTCAAACTTAGCAGGAATGTAGCAAACGGCGTAGCACTTACCGGGCTCTTCAGGAGGATTGCCGGAAGGCAATGGAAGCGCATTTTGTGCAAAAATAAGGGAGGAAGCGAGCGCCAGTACTAGCGTCGCCAGGAAATGCTTGGTCATTTTAATGGATGTTTCTGAAAGGAAGTATAAAAACACTATGTGGCGCAATAGCCACGCAATCACGGAGGCGAAGATAAACCATTCGTTCTAGAATTGCCTCCGGAAGCTAACTTAAATTAAGGCAGGTTTTCCACAATGGATCAATAAACAAAGGTCTCCCGGGCTAAATCCCGGCAAAAAAATAGTCAAAAGACCATTTCACTCCCTAAGCCTGAAATTGCTGCAGAAGGTTGATATTCGTATATTTCAAAAGGACTTTTCACCCGGCACCCCGCACCCCGCACCCCGCGCCCTACCTCTTCACATCACTACTATCCTGGACTGCTTCGGGCAGTTCATAGCTTACGTTGAAATCATCCAGCACGGCATCGAGGATCCAATCGTCCCCGACGGTGTATTTGTGTTTTAGTTTATGGCCGTAAAAACCAGCCATAGTGGCCCAGTAACGGGCGGTCAGGCCGCCCCGCAGCTCCTTGATCAGGTCGTAGATCGGGACGTCCAGCTCGCGTTCGATCATGGCAATAAGCACCTTGCCCTGCGTCTTGGACATCTTTTTTAACGGAGCTTCAAACTTCTCCTCCAGCTCTTTTTGCAGGTTCTTATTGTAGCGTTTGCGCTCGCGGCGACTCATGTTCTGGGTCATGTATTCCGTCTCGCGGAAAATACGGATAGCATCAACGGCGTAGGGGTAAGCCCGCTGGGCGTAGATGCGGTAGCGGCGATACTGCTTAAAGTCATCCTCGTTCTCAAACACCTCCGGAGAACTGATGGAAACATTCTCCAGTTGGGCAACGATCAGCGTGTCACCGCAGTCGTCAACAACGTAGGGGTAATACTTTCCATTCACCTTCGTGTAGCCATTTTGGGCGCTGACGCAGGTGCAAAGCAAAGTTAGAAGAAGCAATGTGAGGAGGCTACGCATAGTATTGTAAGCTTACTATAAAGGTAAATGCTTTTGTTGGGTGCTTAGGTGTAAAAGAGGATGTTAAAGTTGCTATTGGTAGGGAGGCGGACGCTGTTAGCAGTAAATGGTAGCCTATTCATACAAGCCTCTCTTTTTTAATTCTGTCAGGTATTCCTGTACGGCCATCAGCAGCTCTTTCTCCTGAAAACTCTTCCCCGAGCGGATAGTGATGCTTTTGCCCCGGGTAAACCCCTTTTGCCGGGCTATGTCGTAAAGGCACATGCGGAGGTAACCCTTGTCTCCCGATACCTGGCGGATGTCGCAGAGCAGTAAATACTTTGCCCGGGAGGATTTTAGCCGGGCATCACCGCCAATGGCCCGGAGAACGATTTTCTCCCGCATGTCCGATACATGGAAAGCTTTCGTGAGTACCTCCATACTCGCCTCCCGCTGGATGCGGGCGCGAATGAAGGATCCCAGGGTCTTGGTCAGCTCTTCATTATAGGCCGTCGGCGCTTTTTCGTTGTAGTAAACGGCTATGGCCATCGGGATGTAACTGCCTTCCGTCATTAAGGGCGCATTGGCTTTAATGGCGTCCAGGATTCTTGGGTTCCTCAGAATGTTGGGGTCAACCTGTAGCTCCTTAACCCGGCTGAGGTCTTCAATTTTGAGGTCCGTCGCGGGCCGCAGGGTAGGGCGCTCCGTTGAAGAAGGTGGCGCATCATCCGATGCCGGAGGGGATTCCGGAGTGTCGGTTGAAGAAGGAGGAGCTTCCCGGTCGGCGGAACTTTCCGTTACCGGGGGCGTACTACCTGCCAGTTCCCCGGTAGCCGGGTCCGGGCCTTGCATAGACTTAACTAACCAGACTCCCCCGAAAAGGAGTAAGGCCAAACCGCCGGCATACAGAAGCCAGCGGGGAATTCCTCCACTGCTTTTATTAACTCCGCCTGCACCTGCGGTAGCGCCCGCCTCTCTTTCTGTATACGTCACTTTTACCTCCCGCTGCCGGACGGTTCCTTTCGAATCTTCCGCCCGGTTGAGCAGGGTGATCATGTCATCAACGATCTGATTCTCCTCGATGCGGAGCAGGCGCTCCTCCTCCAGGTTGCTCATGGCCCGGTTTTCATAAATCCGCCAGCGCCGGTGCAGCGTCAGTAATTTCCCCTTCAGCTCCGCTGAAAGGGGAAGCTTATCCATGGCATTCAGTGCTTCGGGTATTTCATTTTCCCGGATGTGTTCGCGTATTTGCTCGTACATGGCTGAAAGTTACGGAAATCATTTTATCACCTCTTTAATGCACCTTGGTCAGTCTTTGTAACGCAGGAGAGGATAAAGGTGTTAAACTAATAAATACTTTCTCCTACTTCAGACGTAAAAGCCTCCAGGTAAGCCATCCCGTAGAAAGAGTTTCCTTTTGGGTTTAAGGGCGGACTCCAGACGGCCACACAGTAATCACCGGGATGAAGCGCCACGATGCCCCCACCTACACCGCTTTTGCCCGGTAAACCGACACGAAAGGCAAACTCGCCGGCCTCGTCGTACAAACCACAGAGTTGCATGATGGCATTCAGGCGTTTGGTCATGGTGGAAGAGACGATACGCTTGCCCGTGCAGGGGCTGATGCCCTGATTAGCCAGAAAGAGGAAACTCTCCGCCAATTGCCGGCAATTCATCTCCAGGGAACAGAGCGTACAGTAAAAATCGAGTAGCCGTTCGGTGTCGTTATTGATATTCCCGAAGGAGCGGATGAACTCGATCAGGGCGCGATTGCGCGCGCTGGTTTCCCGCTCCGAAGCGGCGACGCGTTCGTTGAAATTAATGGTCTCATCGCCGGTCAGAGAATGAACAAAGGCCAGGAGATCTTTTTTTGGCTCCGCCAGATAATTCAGCAGAATGTCGCAGACCACCAGCGCGCCGGAGTTGTTCATCGGGTTTCGGGGAATTCCTTTGTCGGCCTCCAGTTGAACGAGGGAGTTAAAGGGGGTGCCCGATGGCTCTACGTCCACCCGTTCCCATAGTTGATTCCCTTCCCGCTGGTAGGCCATCGTCAATGTGAACATCTTAGCGATGGACTGAATACTGAAGCACTCTTCAGAGTCACCGTAAGCATAAGCACGTTGATCACAGGTTACGGCATGAACCCCGAATTTAGTGGGGTCTACTTTGGCCAGCTCCGGTATGTAGGTGGCCACCTCCCCCGTGTTTTCGGCGGGGAGTTGCTGGTAGAGTTTGGCGAGGAGGGCGGTTACGTCCATAGGGGGCTAGTTTCAACAGCGAAGGTATTGTTTTAGCCTTGTAGCCGGGTATTAGAGCGATTGTTTCTGATATAAATAGTATCTTGTGATACTATCAAATGATACTATCATGGCTTATAAGCCTCCATACACCATTTCATCTTCGATGCTTGAAGCTGTTGGTCAGATTAATCTCCTGATTGGCCAAATCCAAGGCTATCAGCTATTGACGGGTAACTTGAAGCTAAGGCGGCAGAATAAAATTAAGACTGTAATGTCTAGCCTGGCCATTGAGGGTAATACCTTGTCGGAAGATCAAATTTCCGATATTATTGATGGTAAGATCGTAATGGGACCGCCGAAAGAAATTTTGGAGGTGAAAAATGCATTAGCTGTTTATGATGTCATCACGGAACTAGACCCAGAAAGCGAAGATGATTTGCTTCGTAGTCATGGAATTTTGATGAAAGGGTTGATTGACGATGCAGGGAAGTACCGTAGAAGAGGTGTAGGGGTTATTGATGGGCAAAAAGTAATTCATATCGGTCCGCCCTTCAACAGAGTTCCCCACTTAATGGGGGATATTTTTGATTATCTAGCTAACTATCCGGAAGAGACGATCATTAAAAGTTGTGTCTTCCACTATGAGTTTGAGTTTATTCACCCCTTTGCCGACGGGAATGGTCGGATGGGAAGACTGTGGCAAACGGTCATTCTAATGGCTAAATATTCGATTCTACAATTTGTTCCTTTTGAAACCATTGTGTATCAACGCCAACAAGAATATTATCAAGCCTTAGCTGATAGTCAATCGCTTGGCAATTCTGATCCATTTATTCATTTTATGCTGGATGCACTTAGAACGGCCCTAGAATATGAAGCTAGTCGGATGAACGTTCGCCAAAATTTTGAAAGCAGGCTATTGGCTTTCCGGGAACAACTCCGGCAAAAAGAATTTGGTCGTAAAGACTATCAATTATTCCATAAAACACTGTCAACAGCTACGGCTAGCCGGGATTTGAAACGTGGGGTAACGGAGAATATACTTGTGAAAAACGGAGAGCAACGTAATACCGTTTATAGATTTATTTAATATCTTATGATCAGATATTTTCAACTTTGATTACGAAGTATTAAATCAAAATCAAAGCGGGTGATTAGATCATATGATCTAATCACCCGCTCTTAAGTGCATCTGGGAAGCTATTCTTCTTAGCTTTTCTCTTCCACCGTCACCCGTAAATTCAACTCCTTACACTGCTCATCATCAATGCTGGCAGGTGCGTCAATCATCACGTCGCGGCCCTGATTGTTTTTCGGGAAGGCGATGAAGTCGCGGATAGAAGACTGGCCGTTCATCACCGCACAGAGGCGGTCAAAACCAAAGGCAATACCGGCGTGGGGTGGGGCGCCGTACTCGAAGGCGCCCATCAGGAAGCCGAACTGTTCCTCGGCTTCTGCCTCGGTGAAACCGAGGAGCTTAAAGTTGCGCTCCTGCAGCGCCCGGTCATAGATCCGGACGGAACCGCCGCCGATCTCGGCGCCATTGATGACGAGGTCATAGGCGTCGGCTTTGAGGCTTTTCATCGTTTCGTGGTCGCCGTTGAGCATCCGCTCCACTTCTTCCTGCTTGGGGCTGGTGAAGGGGTGGTGCATAGCGTGGAAACGCTCTGATTCCTCGTCCCACTCCAGCAGCGGGAAGTCAACGACCCACAGAGGAGCGAAGGCGCCTTCGGGAATCATATCGTATTCAGCGGCTGCGTGGAGGCGGAGGTTGCCGATCTGTCCACGGCTTTTCTCATCGTCTCCGGAGATGACGAGCAGCAGGTCACCGGGCTTCGCGTCACACTTGGCGGCCCAGGCGGCGAGAGCTTCCTGATCGAAGAACTTGTCTACGCTCGACTTGAAGCTACCGTCTTCGTTGCACTTCACGTACACGAGGCCTTTGGCGCCGATCTGCGGGCGCTTGACCCAGTTGGTAAGGGCATCGAGGTTCTTGCGGGTGAGGTTGGCTTTGCCGGGTACACAGATGCCAACGACGAGTTCGGCGCTGTCAAAGACCCCGAAGCCTTTGTTCTGGGCCACATCGTTGAGCTCCACCAGCGGCATGCCGAAGCGGAGGTCGGGCTTGTCGGAGCCGTAGAGACGCATGGCGTCATCGTACTGCATGCGGGGGAATTCCGGCAGGGCGATGCCCTTCATTTTATCGAAAAGGTGGCGCGTGAGGCCTTCGAAAGTATTGAGAACGTCCTCCTGGGTAACGAAGGCCATTTCGCAGTCAATCTGCGTAAACTCGGGCTGGCGGTCAGCGCGGAGGTCTTCGTCGCGGAAACACTTCACAATCTGGAAGTAGCGGTCGTAGCCAGCCACCATCAGTAGTTGCTTAAAGGTCTGCGGGCTCTGCGGCAGGGCGTAGAACTGCCCTTCGTTGAGGCGGCTGGGCACGACGAAGTCGCGCGCACCTTCGGGGGTGGACTTGATGAGGAAGGGGGTTTCCACCTCCACAAAATTTTTGTCGCCAAGGTAGGCCCGCACGGCCAGCGCCAGCTTACTGCGGAAGATGATGTTCTCCTGCAGCGGGCCACGGCGCAAGTCGAGGTAACGGTACTGCATGCGCAGGTCGTCGCCGCCGTCGCTGTCGTCTTCAATCGTGAAGGGCGGCGTTTTGGCGCTGTTGAGCACGGTCAGTTCTGTGGCCAGAATTTCGACATCACCCGTTGCCCGGTTGGGGTTCTTGTTGGTGCGCTCGCGGACGGCGCCCTTGACCTGAATCACGAATTCACGGCCGAGTTTCTTGGCCCGTTCGGCCAGCTCTGCATTATCATCCTGATCAAAAACGACCTGGGTAATACCGTAGCGGTCACGAAGGTCAACGAAGGTCAGGCCACCGAAGCCACGGCCGATCTGTACCCAGCCACTGAGGGTTACTTCTTTACCTGCGTCGGAGAGGCGGAGTTCACCGCAGTTATGAGAGCGAAACATGGACTATATTTTTTAGCAGCGCAAAAGTAAACAGCTTTGGGGGGATAACGATAGGTTTAGAGAGAAAGGTTTCACTTAGGGCGCGGACGCAGGTGCAATGGGAGGCACCCTCCGGCTGAAGCCGGGGGGTACTGTACCCCCGGCTTCAGCCGGAGGGTGGTTGAATTGTTTGTATTAAATATAAAAACTTGTTTTTGTATCTGTAACGCCTTTAATCTATGGACACTTTATCAACCTTCCACCGAAGTATTCTTCCTCACGTATCACTAATTGGTGCGATTTTTTTTATCACCTGGCGTTGTAAAGATGCCCTCCCCATCAAAATAGTCCGTCAGCTAAAAGCTAAATACGAGTCAGAGGTCCGTAGAATTTGCGAGAGGGAGTTTAATCCTGCTAAACGGCAAATCCTCATCCATCATGCACGCTATCGATTTTTCAAGAACTACGAACACCAGTTGGATGATCAACCTTTCGGAGCTTGTCATTTACGCAAACCTGAGATTGCGAAAATTGTCATGGATAAACTACACCAGTTTGATGAAGAGTTATACGACTTAATTACCTATACGATAATGCCTAACCATTGCCACCTTGTAATTGATATGAGCAGACAATTGGTTGATGCAGATGATATTTACCTGGACGAAAAATCACTCTCACTCAGCTATCAGCCTTTACATGAGGTGATGAGAAGAATCAAAGGAGGAAGTAGTCGTGAAATCAACAAACAGCTTGGGTTAACCGGTACGCCGTTCTGGCAAAAAGATAGCTACGATCACTACATCCGGGATCAACGTGCATTCAGAAATGTGGTTGGCTACACTTTAGGGAATGCGGTTGCTGCGGGTTTTGTGGAAGAATGGCAAGACTGGCCGTTTACCTGGCATCGGGGAATGCTACCCTCCGGCTGAAGCCGGAGGTACACGTTTCCAAACCCGAATATCTTCCCCGATCTCACCAAAGGGTTCGAAGACCTCCAGGAGTCGCTCCGTAAGCGGTGTATCAGCGTTTGAGTCCTGGGCCCGGCCAACGAGGTAAATTACCGTCGGGTCGTTAATGATGCGCTCCGCCTCTGCCAGTTCATCGATCTGAAAGGCCCGGACGTGATGGTCCAGGTACAGCAAAGACGAATGAACGTAGGGGGTGGGGACCGGCCGGTCCAGCAAGTGATGCGTTATCTGCCAGCCATTAATCCCAAAGAAGGTTTCTCCGGGTGCCAGCTTGTCTTCGAAGTAAGCGGCAATGCGGGCGGGCTTATCGTCTTTTTTGGTGTAGTGTTGCAAGTGGACAACGCCGAGCAGGAGGGCAAGACTTGCCACGATGGTGGGCGTCCACTTTCGTAGCCGTTCCCGGCGGAGCCGGGGGAATATCGTCAGCCCCGGTGCCCACCAGCAGGCTGCCAGCAAAGACAGCACCGGGTGCAACTGCACCTGATAATGGCCAAATCGCTTGCCCGTAATGAGCACTACTACTGATACCAGCAGAAACTGAAGCAGGAGGTAGTAGCCCCACTGCAGCCCTTCTTTGCTTTTGAAACGCTTCCATTGCACCAGCGCCCCGGCGCCCAGAATGACGAAAGGAGAGTAGCGCAGCAAATAATCACCCATATACTTGAGGCGTAAGTACCACGGCAGGTCAACGGGGTAAGCGCCCGCCACCTCGAAAGTGTAGAACTGAAAGGCTTCCAGCAAGCCCGCCTGCCGGTAATAGAGGTAGACTACGGCCAGCGGAACGAGAAAGCCCGCCACCAGCGCTAAACCGGAAAATACTGCCCGCGACCAGGCTCCTTGCCGGCCATAATACCAGAGCATAAACAGCCCGATGGCCAGGGCCTCCGCCGCCGCAAAGGGTTTGATGGCTACGGCACAACCCAGTAATAAGCCCGCCAGGGGCCAATGCCGGAAAGCATCAGCATGCCCCGGTCTGATTCTTGGAGCTACCGCGATGGTTACCGCGAAAATGGTGAATACATTGAAAAATATCTCCGTATTCGGAGACAAACCGTAGTAGGTGTAGATACTGCAAACAAAGGCGTAAATAACGCCCGCTGCGACCCCAACCCGTTCGCTTCCCGTAGCTCTCCTGCCGCTAAGAAACAGTCCCCAGCTACCGAGGCCCACCACAACCGCCGCCGCGGCCCGTAAGGCCACCAGGCTACCACCGGTAAGCTTGATGAGCAGCATGTATATCCAGAAAATGCCAATGGGCTTAGTGTCTACTACGTCCCGGAAGTAGAGCTCTCCGCGTAACATCTCCTCAGCAATGACGATGTAAGTGCTTTCGTCGTGATTGATGACGGAAATAAAAAAGGAGCCCCACCGTAAGGCGATGGCCAGCAGAAGGAAGAGGGCCAGCCAGTAGTATTTGCGCATAGAGCCACGGTTTTCGCTTGTTCTTACTTTCCGGTCGCCGCCAGCTTGACCAAAACCATTACCTCCAGAGAGGTATAGATCAGGTAGCTCAGAAAAAAGGGAACGACAAAGAGCTTGTTTTCCGGCTCCGCCAGCACAACATAAGCGACCATCGTCCCTCCGCAGAGAAATAGTTTTACCATGGTGATGCCCATGAAGGCATTACCAAAAAGGTGTTTGTTCTCCGCCGCAGCCGTCCGCTTACTGATCACGAAGATCACTACGGTAAGCAGCAACAAGCCCACGATCGTACCGATCGTCAGGGGGAGCGCATAGTCGAGGGGTAGCCAGTAATGACAGGCCGCAGCGGCCAGGATAGCAACAAGGCTGAAAATACCGAGCAGGGAGTAGAATCGGGAATTGGTCATGAACGGAGAGCTAGATAAAGTCCCGCAAAGAAACATACAATCCGGCAGTAACGCCCAATAAGCTAAGCACGACAGTAGCCCAGGGGCTAGACCCCAGCCACTCGTCGAGGTAAATGCCACCAAACACGAATGCGAGCATAACGCCAATCATCTGAAAGGCCATCCCGCTGTATTTCATCCAGTTGCGCGTGCCTTTACGGAGCTTCTTCTTTTCCTCTTCGTTAAGCGTTGGCACCCTGTTGCTTTTTCAGTGGATTTCCCGCAGACATTTTGCCGCCGCCACCGCTGTAAGGAACGGTGCAGGTGCCATTAATCTGAGAACCACCGAGAACGGCCATTTTCTTTGCTTTAACGTCGCCGGTAACTTTAGCCGTAGCCTGTAGCGTCAGTTCTTCCCGTACGATGAGGTTGCCCTTAAAGGTGCCTTCGATGGTCGCCTGGGCACATTCTACATCACCTTCGATGTTGCCTTTGGGGCCAATGATGAGTTTCGCTTCGCAGATGAGGTTACCAATTAAAGTGCCATCAATGCGGATGTCTCCACCGGCCTTGAGGTTGCCTTCAATCGTTGTTTTAGCGTCGATTGTATTGACGCCGCCACCACCAGCAGGCGTGCTGCTGCGACCGGAGTCTGAACTCTTTCCTTTAGTGTCTTTCCCGTTGTTGTTGCCGAACATTATTATCGTTTGTAAAAGGTGTGCTGTAAGATACCTAAGCAATAGCGCTTAGGCAATAGTGTGTGTTTGGCAAATGTAGATAAACCGTCCGGTAAGTGAAAACTTACCGACTCTTAGAACTGCGGACAATAAACACCGCGGCGCTGACCACCACAGATTTTGTATTGCAGAGATAGCTCGAAGCCACCATTTCCGTCAGTTGCTGTATTCAGTGAGCTCGTATTGATGTCGTAGCTGAATCCAAGCGCAAAGTTTTCGTAGTCGAAGCGAGAGCTCAGGATGAGAGCATCCGTCAGCACGCTGGAGTCGTAGCGGTTAGAGACGCGCGTCCAAAGACCCAACTGGAAAGACTGGGTGCTGCGGTTGCGGCCACCATCGAGGAGGAACTTGACGTTCGTACCCGCATTGACCTGGAAGCTGGGGCCCTGCGTCATCACAATCACTCCGGGAACCAGGCCGAAGCGGGAGCCCAGCATGAATTCACCACCACCGTGCATGGTGTAGCGGCTGTAGAGCAATTCATCCGCACTGCTGTCAAAGCTTTGATCGGCGCGGTTCAGGTGGTGAAAGGCACCTCCTACGTAGAGGCTGTTGTGCTCATCAAAGACCATGAACCAGAGCAGGCCGGCAGCCAGGTCAGCGAACAGAAACTGATCGCGGTCAAATCCATTCTCACCGCTTACGGCATTGATGTCAAAGCCACCGTCACCGTCGTGCTGGGTACCCCAGCGAAGCGCGAGGAAGTTGAGGCTGCGCTGAGCGGCACCACCTTCGGCACCAGCCACGAGGTAATTGCCGTACTTACGGCTACCGCCCATTTTCTTGGAGTAGCTCAGGGAAATTTTTCCCGTCGTTGTGGCGAAGTCCGCCTGGCCGGCCTTGTCGCCCCAGAAGGTACCACCAATACCGAAGAAGTCGTTGCGGCCAACGGATACCCGCTGGTCATAACTGACACTGTAAGTCTGAAAAGCAGAACTTCCAAGAATAGAAGCCCACTGGCTGCGGTAGTTGACCGCAATTCGGCTGTTACAGTTCATTACTCCCGTCATCGCTGGATTTAAATTGAGCGGAGACATGTAAAACTGGGAGAAGTGAATGTCCTGTGCTTGTAAGCCGAGCGCACAGAAAAAGACTAAGCAAAAGGTCTGGAGTAACTTCATAATTTGGCTACACTAAAGTATTTGGGATCGGGAAGACAGATAGCTCACCTGCCGTAGCTATGGACAAATGTAAACAAAACGCACGGAGGCACGGTAAGCCGGGGGCGTTAAAGTTGTCCGCCATTGGCTCTTAATGCAGGAATTGTCGAAAGCGTAACGCTCGAAGGAAGTTTTTTAGTTTGTAAGGGGTAAAGCTTCGCAGGGATTGCCGCTACTACCACACTATCACTACCAGGATACAACCACTACTACCGCCGCCCCTTCTTTCGCTGCCAATGCTCGCTGGGAATCAGTGGCGTGGGGTAATCAACGCCAAGCTTTACGCCCCTGGCGGACTGCTCCCCGTCCGTAAGCTGATCAGGTTGGTGAATTTCTTCACAGGGCAACGCAGATAGCTCCGGGCACCAGAGCTTGACGTAGTCTCCGTTATCGTCATAGCGTTGGGCCTGACTCAGAATATTAAAGTAGCGGTCTTCGCGCGGGTCAGAGCCTACGCCGGCGACGTAATTCCAGTTGCACCAGTTGCTGGTGACGTCGTAATCCGTCAGCTGGTGCTCAAAATATTCGGCACCGAGCCGCCAGTCCAGCTTCAGATCTTTGACCAGGTAGCTGGCTACGTTCTGCCGGCCGCGGTTGCTCATGAAGCCGGTCAGAGCAATTTCGCGCATGTTGGCATCGATGAAGGGCGTACCGGTCTGTCCGTCCATCCACCGCTGGAAGGCAGCGGGGTCTTTGCGCCAGGTTGAAGCTTCTCCCTTGGGCCCTCCTTTATGGAAAATGGCGTTGCCATGTTTTTTGCCCATCAGTCGGAAAAAGTCTCTCCAGAGGAGTTCAAAAATGACCCAGTAAGTGCTGTCGTTGGCGCCGTTTTTTTCTTCGTAAGCCTTGACCTCGGCATAGATTTTCTTTGGCGAAAGACAACCATGCGCCAGCCAGGCACTGAATTTGGTGCTGTAGTCGCTGCCGATCAGGCCATTTCGGGTTTCTTTATAGGTAGAGATCGCCTGGGAGTCAAAGAGATAATAGGCCAGGCGGTCGAGGCCGGCCGTTTCACCGCCCTGCCAGTGAATGGCGGCCCGCTTGTCTTCCGGTGGGGGCACGATACCAAAGTCGGAAAGGGTAGGGACTTCACCAAAATCAAGGCCCTCTTCCTGGGCCAGCGGTATGCGCATGGGGGTGGGCAGGGGCTCACGTACGGGCGTAATCCGCTCAGTTTCTTTGCGGAACTGGGTGAAAACATCCGGCGTATGGGTAATGGGGAAGGGTAAATCAGCAGTGTAGTAGAGTAGCTTTCCGCGGCTATAATAGACCTCGCGACCGATGGCCCAGAGGTTAGCCTCTACGGCATTCTGCACCACGAGCTCTTCCTGGGTGCGTTCCCGGTTGCAAAAGACCCAGCTGGCGTGCGTCTGATGGGTAAGCTCCACGAGCTCCTCTTCGGGTTTGCCGATCCGGATGAGAAGATCCGCACCGCGTTTACGCAGGTTTTTCTTCAGGTCCAGTACACTCTCCAATACAAATTTCGCCCGGTGGCTGCCTATTTTGGGCAAACCAGTGTGCGGCAGTGTACCACGCCACTCACGTGGGTCGAATATGAATACGGGGAGCACCTCGTCGGCGTGTTTCAGGGCGTCCGTCAGGGCTTCATTATCGTGTAGGCGTAAGTCGCGGCGAAACCAAACAATGGCGAGGCGTTTACTCATGTTTTCGGTCCTGATTATTGATTAGTAGTTTAACGGAGGCACGGACGTATGGTTGCGAATTACGGGCTTATTTCCGGTCGGTATGACATTAGGATGATGAGCCACATTTTTTGGGCGCTCACCGCAGGTGCAGGGAAGTGTTTTTGGGGCAAAGAGCGAAAGAATTAACCTCCACGGCTGTCTGCTTCTGCCTTGCACCTGCGGCGAGCGCCGCTGAAGCTGTTTGCTGATTAACTTTGGGACTATGGCTGATACAGAAAACAGGGCAGATGAAGGACTCATCAAGGATCGTTTTGAACTCCTGCTTGGCGAGCTGCAAACCATCATCTACGTCTTTTATGGCCTCCTTGTCGGCCTGGGAATGCTCTACAATTATTTTCGCTACCGGGAGTTTGGGATCAACATCTTTGAATACGCAGGTGTGCTGGATTTTCTCATCGCCCCCTTCAGCGATCTTCGGATTTTGCTGATGGCCGCCAGTGTGTCCTTATTCTGCTACCTGATGTACCGGCTTGACGTCTGGATGTCCCATAAATTTCCCCGCTTTTATAACCTTCTGGCCTTTGGACAGGCTAAACGAAAGGGCTATAAGAGCTTTAGAAATATTTCGCTGATTATTACCCTGATATGGTGCATCGGCGTATTTGCATTAGCCTACGGCAAAACGTCTGAAAGAGGCATCCGGAACAGTTCTCCCATCACACTTATTTATAATGATGGCAGCCAGGACTCCGGCCGAATGATCGGCAAAACCAGCGAGGTATATTTCCTGCTGAAGGCGGATGACAGCGTAGAGGTTATCCCCCTTTCCGGAGATCTGCGAAAGGTAAAACTGGAAAATTAAGGCACCGGCAGCTAGCTCCTCAGATACTTCGGTACCGAAAACCGCTGTCCGTAGCGTTCCTGCAGTTCCTGGCATCGTTTTAGAAAAGCCTCCTTGCCGTAGCTCTCAAAATAGCGCAGCGTTCCACCCGTGTAGGAGGGAAATCCCCAACCATAGACACTGGCCAGGTTAGCTGCCGCCGGCTCCGTGATGACCTTCTCCTGCAGGCACCAGCCCGACTCAATGACCTGGCTGAACAGAAAACGGTCTTTCATCCGCGTTCGGAAGTATTCTGTTTTAGTGACCGGGAAGTGCTCCCCAATTCCTTCCCACAGCAGGGCGGGGCCGTTCTCTCCATATTCGTAGAAGCCCGCCCGCTTTTTTTGTCCGCCACGGTTCAGGTCATTCAGCATTTTCTGCAGTGCCGGCACGGCGGGGTGCTGCTGATATTTGCTGCCATAATGGTTGGCGGCCTGCTGCTCGTAGCGAAGAACGAGGTCCAGGCCCAGCTCATCCGCCAGCGCCAGCGGGCCGGTGGTCATCCCGGCCTGCCGTCCCATATTTTCGATGAGGGCGGCGGGGTAGCCTTCGTTGAGCATCGTTACCCCCTCGAGAATGTAAGTATTAAGGACTCTGGCGGCGAAGAAGCCCCAGGTGTCTTTCACAATCACGGGGATTTTCCGGATGGTAGTGGCAAAGTCAAAAGCACGGGCAATGGTCTCTTCGCTGGTCTTTTCGCCTTTGATGATCTCTACCACATAAGTTTTCTCCGCCGGAGAGAAGAAATGAATGCCGACGTAATTCTCCGGCCGTAAAGCAGCATTGCCCAACTCCGTAATCGGGATGGAGATGGTATTGGTGGCGAAAACGGCGAAGTCGTCGAGCTTTTCCTCTGCTTCCCGGGTTACTTTTTGCTTGACGGACTTGTTTTCAAAGACCGCTTCCACCACGATGTCACAGTCGGCAAAGTCAGCGCTCTTGTCAGTAGTGGTGATGCGACTCAACAGTTCTTCCCGTTCCTCGGGCTGGAAGGTGCCCCGCTCGATGTACTCATCGATGCGTTCGATGACGTAGTCGCGGCCCCGGTCAGCAATGGGCTGGCTAACGTCCTTCAGCGTTACTTCCAGCCCGTTGCGGAGGCAGAGGAAAGCAATGCCGGAACCCATCCGCCCCGCCCCGATGATGCCCACCCGGCGGGGGCGGAACTTACCGTAGCCCTTTGGCCGGCCAAGCCCTTTCCGTCGAACGGCCTGCTTGTCAAACCAGAAAGTTGAAATCATATTCTTACTCACCTCGCCGGTAACCACTTTAGCGTAATAGCGGCTGTCGATCCGGTAGGCGGTCTTGAAGTCAACTTTCGAGCCCTCCGCCAGCAGGTCGATGATGGCCCGCTTGGCGGGGTATAGGTCATTCGTGTTAGCACTCTGCCGGGCGGTCAGTAGCCGGATGCGATGCCCCAGGTTGGGGTCGGCGGCGGTGCCGCCGGGGATTTTCCCCTCGGGCTCATCCCACGGTCTGCGGGAAGGCGGATCAGACATTAACCACTTTTTTGCCCGTCGGATGAGGTCTTCCTGGTCAGCAGCAAGTTCATCAATAATTCCCACCTTCAATGCTTCCTGTGGGCTATAGCGCCGGCCCTCCAACAGCAGCGGGTAAGCGCGCTCAATGCCCAATAACCACATGAGCCGGATAACGGCACCTCCACTGGGGATAAGCCCGATCTTTACTTCCGGGTGGCCCAGCCGAATCCTGGGGCTCGCCAGCGCAATCCGGTGGTGACAGGCAAGAGCGAGCTCAAAGCCCGTTCCCAGTGCATCACCATTGATCGCTGCTACGACGGGAACACCAGGAACCTCCAGATCCCGCAGGAAAGCCTTCAGTTTTTGAGCAGCATCAAAGGCTATTTTGGGGTCTTCGAGCTTCATCAGGTACGCCAGATCTCCCCCCTGCAAAAAGTCTTTCTTTGCCGAAGTGATGATCACCCCCCGAAGCCGGCCAGCATTTTTTTCATTCTGCAAATGGCTGATGACGGGCTGAAAGGCAGCAACCAGCTCGTGGTTGAGCAAGTTGCTCGTCCGGCCCGTCATGTCGAGAATGAGGGTGACGATATTGTCGGTATCCTTACGATAGTTAATCATTTGAAGTTGAAGGTTTCAAGTTTCAAGTTGCAGGGTTAAAGTTGCAGGTTGCAAGTTTCAGGTTGCAGGTTGCAACCTGGTCAAACTCTCTCAATAATGGTAGAGACCGCCAAGCCCGCTCCGGCATCGATGGTCAGGCTCCCAAGATTCAGGTCACGGCGTTCGAGCTCGTCCAGGAGGTGGCAGAGCATCATGCCGCCAACGGCCCCCAGGGGCTCACCGAGGGAGATGGCGCCTCCGAGCACGTTATAGTTTTCGTGCGGAATGTCCTGGTCGCGGCGAAAGCGGATGGCGGAAGCGGCGAAAGATTCGTTGAACTCCCAGAGGTCGATGTCTTTGTTTGTCAGGCCGGCTTTTTGGACGGCCAGGTCGGAGGCATTAGCGCCACCGGTAAGCAGAGTAGCGTCTACGGCACTCATGGCAACGGCGCGGATGCGGGCACGGGGCTTCAGGCCGAGTTCTTCACCCGCCGTGCGGTTGCCGAGCAGGCAGAGCGCGCAGCCGTCAGCTGCTTTGCTGGTGTTGCCGAAGGTATGTCGGTGGTCTACGTGATCCACCAGCGGGAAGCGGTGGAGGGCCATTTCGTTGAAGCCCGCAAGCCCCATTTCGGCGAAGCGGGGTGGCAGTTCGGCGAGATCTTCAACCCTTAGCTCCGGCTGGGGGATGGCGTCTTTATCAAGAATAACGAGGCCGTTGTCGTCCGTTATGGTTTCGATACTGGCGGCGAAGTGACCATCTTTAATGGCCGTACAGGCTTTGTGGTGGCTATGCACAGCGTAGGCGTCCAGTTCTTCTTTCCGGATACCGTAGGTGCTGGCCACCAGATCCGCCGCAACCCCCTGCGGAATGTAGTGACTGTTGATGATGGTGGACGGGTCGTTCATCATCGGGCCGCCGTTGAGGTAAGTCGGTACCCGGCTCATGCACTCGATGCCCCCGGCAATAATTACTTCTCCGTGGCCGGCCACAATGCGGGCGGCCGCCAGATTGATGGCTTCCAGCCCGGAGGTGTTGAAGCGATTGATCTGCAAGCCTCCCCTGGCGTTGGACCAGCCGGCATTCAGTAAGGCTGCCCGCGCCAGGTTATAGCCCTGGTCTCCGGCCGGGGTGTTGCAGCCAATGAGGAGGTCATCAATGCTGGCGGGCAGATCCTCCTGGCCGCTGCGACGCTGGAAAGCCTTCAGGCACTGACTCAGCAGGTCAACGGGTTTGACTTCGTAGAGGTCCGTTGATCCGTTAGCACGGCCGCGGGGACTGCGGAGAACGTCGTAGATGAAAGCTTCAGTTGGCATTTTTGGTCTTTTGGTTCTTTGGTCTTTTCGTCTCAGATAGAATAAGGGCGCGGCCGCAGGTGCAGGGCGTGGTTTAAAGGAGCAAGGGGGAGGTGGCCAAATTTACTACTACCACAAGCATACCACCACATTCTATTTTCCCCTCCGCTGATCATCAATCGCCTTCACCAGTGCTTTCACCTCCGTGCTGAAGTCTTTGTTCAGGATCCACTTCAGGTAACCGGGGTCTTTGGCGAAGACGTCGCCTACGTTTTGCCCGGAGTATTTGCCGAAGTTAAACTGCGGTGTGCCGTCGGGGCCTTTCTTGAGGCGACGGGTAGCGTCGAGGAAGCGCTCGTCCTGACAGAATTCCGCGACGGAGTCGAGGTTTTCAAAGGGGTGGCTCACCTCACCGTCATCATTTTTGAATTCCGCGCCGGCGTAGTGTTTCAGCTGGCCGCGGAAGATGTCGACGGTGGCGCGAACGTCGGCCAGGGCGTCGTGGGCGTTTTCCATCTCTTTACCGGCGTAGAATTTCAGGGCTGCGCTTAGCGTACGCGGCTCCATGCGGTAGAAGATGTGCTGAGAGTCAATGAGCCGTCGCTTGCTGGTGTCCAGGTAAATGCCCGCCCGGTAAAACTCTTCCTGCAAGAGCGGCACATCGTAACGGTTGGAGTTGTAGCCACCGAGGTCGGAGTCGCCGATGAATTCGTAAATCTCTTTAGCGAGGTCGGCGAAGGTGGGCTCATCCTTCAGGTCCTCATTCGTCATGCCGTGAATGGCGGCGGCCTCAGCGCTGACGGGGACTCCGGGGTTGATCTTGCGCTCGTACTCGGCCGGTTCCCGGCCGTCAGCGAAGAGTTTGATCATCGCAATCTGCACGATGCGGTCCTGAACAATGTTCAGTCCGGTAGCTTCAAGATCGAAGAAAACCAGGTCGTTCGGCAGGGGGAGCATGATGTATTCTTTAAGATGGTGTAAGGACGGGTGGCAAGGTACGCTTATTTCGTTCCGGGCAAGTGCCCTGAGCCCTGCTTTTCAAGAAGCTTTTTTTGCACCTGCGTCCGCGGCTCCTACTGCGCTTGCCGAAGTGCGCCCACTTCCGTCTGCCTAAATGGGCATTTTGTCGAATTTTAGGACACAGAGTTAACCCGCTTGGCTATGTTGTGTTGTTACTACAGAATAACAAGTTAACTGACCAACGATATGATTTCGGTATTTCCCCTCTCCCAACCTAACATGCTCGGTTTCACCCTCGACGGTGAAGTAGACGAAGAAGGCATCCGTAAGCTGCTCATCGCCGTGGAGGCCAAGGTCATCACCCACGGTAAACTTCGCCTGCTCGGGAATATTAAAAACGTTGGTGGTTTTCAAAGCTTCCAGAGCTTTTGGAAAACATTGAAAACTAAAAAAGATCTGTGGGATAAAATCGAGAAGTATGCCATTCTGACGGACCACGGCTGGCTGGCCTCCCTGACGGGCTCGGTCGACTGGCTCACTCCCCGCATGGAAATCAAAACCTTTAGCCTGGCCGATGGCGAGCTGGCGCACGCCTGGCTCAAACTCGACCCGATGGAAGAAAGCTCGGAAGGGCTCAAAGAAATTGACCTCGGAGACGAACGACTGCTCGGCTTAGCGATTATCGGTAAAATGACGACGGTCGACTACGACCGGATTAACCTCCTGATTGAAGAGCAGGCCGGGAAGTACGGCCAGGCTCGCGTCATGCTCGAAGTGGTCAGTACCGAATTCTCAGGGCAGGCATTGCTCGAAGACATCAAATCCAGCATCAAGAACTATAAAAATGTAGACCGGCTCGCCATCATTGGCGATCAAAGCTGGCTCAAAACCACTGTCCGGCTTGGTGACCTCCTTACACCCGGATTAGAGTTGGCGGCCTTCTCTACCGTTGAGCGGAAGCGGGCGGTGGCTTGGTTGGGGTGAAAAACGCGGAGCGTTTTTTTAGCCGTTCGCTGCGCTCTCTTTTAGGGCTTCGGCTAAGAGGATAGTAATGAGACTGAGTCGAAGCCCTAAAAGACCGCAGGCCGTCTGCCAGAAAACCAGGCGAAGCGTGGTTTTCGTCTACAAGCGCAGCGTCCGCAAGCCAAAAATGAAGTAACGGGCGAAGCCCGCTATTTTATTTTCGGCTTGATGATAAGCCTGAGGCTCTGGTTGTAATTAATGTAATTCGCTACCCAGTTCAGGAAAACAAAAACCTTGTTTCGGGTACCCAGAATGGCGAATAGGTGAACCAGTAGCCACAGCAGCCAGGCGAAGAGGCCGCCGAAGCTGAAGTTGGGACTGGGAATGTCCACTACTGCGCGGGCACGGCCCACGGTGGCCATGCTTCCCTTGTCGTTATAAGTAAAGGGCGTAGGGTCTTTTTTTCTGAGCCGGCCGTGCAGGTTTTTGGCCAGGTTTTTGCCCATCTGCATAGCAACCTGTGCTACCTGTGGGTGCCCTTTCTGCCAATCGGGCTCCTCCATGTAGCAAACATCTCCGATGGCATAAATGTCTTTCGTGTCTTTTACCCGATGGAAGCGATCCACTTCCAGTCGGTTGCCGTAAGTACAGGCACTTTCGGGTAAACCCTTGATGGGCATTCCTTTGATGCCCGCCGCCCAGATCACTTTTTGGGTGGGGATAGACCGGCCGTCTTTCAGGAAGACCGTTTTGCCGTCAAAGTCTGTCACCCGGCTTCCGAGCAGAACGGTGACCCCCATGTCAGTTAAATATTTGAGGGCTTTGGCGCTGCTCTCCGCACTAAAGCCTTTGAGTAGCTCCCCTCCGGACTGGATGAGGTAAATGTCTACTTCTTCCTCGATGTTTAGCTCGGGGTAGTCTTTGGGGAGGACATGTTTTTTCATTTCCGCCAGGGAGCCCGCCAGTTCTACTCCCGTTGGGCCACCGCCGACGATGACGATGTCGACCAGCTCCTGCCGCGGATCGTAGCCGGGAGTGGTCAGGGCATCTTCGTAGTCGTCAAGGATATTATTGCGGAGATAAAGGGCCTCGGCGACGGACTTCATCGGGATGGCGTGCTTCTCGATGTTCTCGTTGCCGAAGAAATTGGTGTCGGCACCAGTCGCTACGATCAGGTGGTCGTAGTTGCAGTGGCCGAGGGGCGTCTGCAGGGTTTTGGTCGTTGTATCCACTTCTGTGACTTCCGTCACCCGGATGTAGACGTTCTTTTTACCCTGGAAAAGTTTTCGGAAGGGGAAGACGATACTACTGGGTTCCAGGCCAGCCATGGCCACCTGATAGAACAATGGTTGGAACTGGTGGTAGTTGTTCCGATCAATCAATACTACCTGGTAATCTGTTTTACTAAGCTTGCGGGCCAGTTGCAGTCCGCCAAAGCCGCCTCCTACGATGACGACACGCTCACGGGGAGATTCGGGAATGTTGATCTTGGTGGTGGGGTCCATGTAGAGGAGGCAAGTGAAGGGGAAAAGTTCCTGTTAAGAGAATGTTTTAGTTGGCCTATTGTTGGCTCAGCGACGGGTTTTTGGAAGGCGCGGACGCGGGGGCAATATAAGTTGCAGGAGCAGGGTGGGGCACATTGCCCGGACACTGTTTTTAAGTTCCATCACGGTAGTGCTATCTTAAGCCTGTTAACAAGCGAAATACAAAGACCGATCATGCCAAAATCTACCAACCGCCGTAAATTTCTAAAGACCGCCGCTACCGCCGCCGCTGGTTTCACCATCGTTCCCCGCCACGTGCTGGGTGGACGGGGATATACTGCCCCGAGCGATAAGGTCAATGTTGCGGCCATTGGGGCCGGTGGGAAAGGGCGCGGAGGTATCCGCGCCGTGGAGAGCCAGAACATCGTCGCCCTCTGCGACGTCGACGACAAACTGGCCGCCGATGCCCGTAAAGCCTACCCCAAAGCCAGCTACCACCGGGATTACCGCAGGATGCTCGATGAGCGCGCCAGCGATATCGACGCCGTCGTAATTTCCACCCCTGATCATACCCACGCCATCACGGGACTGGCCTGTATGGCATTGGGGAAACATGTATACATCGAAAAGCCATTGGCACACAGCATTGAAGAAGTGCGCGCGCTGAGCGAAGCGGCCAGGGCGAACCCCAGGCTCATCACACAGATGGG
Organism: Neolewinella agarilytica; assembly: GCF_900110645.1. Lineage (GTDB taxonomy): Bacteria > Bacteroidota > Bacteroidia > Chitinophagales > Saprospiraceae > Neolewinella > Neolewinella agarilytica. The sequence continues at coordinate 133,181 of NZ_FOFB01000016.1, read as the reverse complement.
TAACCAGGGTGCCAGCGGAGAAGGCATCCGTAAAACCCAGGAGATCTACGAGGCTGGCCTGCTGGGAGACGTGCATACGGTTTATGCCTTTACCAATCGGCCGGTATGGCCGCAGGGTGGGGGAGCGCCGAAGGGGAAAACACCTGTTCCGGATCACTTCGACTGGAACCTCTGGCTGGGCCCCGCCGCTATGCGCGACCATCACGAAGCTTACCACCCCTTCGCCTGGCGCGGATTCTGGGACTTCGGTACCGGAGCGCTTGGTGACATGGGTTGCCATATCCTGGATACGCCCTTTTACATTCTGGAACTTGGCTACCCCGTCTCCGCAGAAGCAAGCGTGGGCCAGGTCTTTAGCCGGAACTGGACACCAGATTACCACCCCGAGAGTTGCCCGCCTTCCAGCAAGATTCACATCAACTTCCCGGCCCGGGGCAAAAAGCCGCCGGTGGAACTCATCTGGTCTGATGGCGGGATTCTCCCCCGCCGCCCCGAAGGCATGAAAGTGGACGATAAGCTCGGCGATGGAAATGGTAACGGATTTATCATGGAGGGTACGCGTGGTACGCTGGTGGCTGATGTTTACGGCGCTAACCCCCGACTGATCCCTACGAATTTGATGGACAACATCGTCGTGCCCGAAACGCTGCCCCGGGTAACTACCAGCCACGGAATGGACTGGATCAACGGGATCAGGGGAAATTACCAGCCCAGCAGTCATTTCGGTAAGGCGGGCCCCTTAACGGAGACCGTCCTGATGGGCAACCTGGCCGTACGCGGCTATACCGCCCGTTTCCCCAAGCCTACTTCCGATAAGCCGGACAATTACATTGTTCCCGGTCGCACCCGCCTGGAATGGGATGGGGAAAAGATGGAGGTTACGAATGTGCCGGAGATGAATTATTATGTGAAGAATCAGAAAAGCAGAGCTTTTTAGACGGCTTTCGGCCTTTTAGAGGAAAACCGCGCTTCGCTTGGTTTTTAATCGCTTCGCTCAACCCTTTTATCGCGGTATCCAGTTGAATTCTGTATCGATTGTTGATTTAATTATTGACAACTTAATTGTGGTTGAGCTCAAGTCCGTAAAAATGATCAATGAAGTTCACAAGGCACAAGCATTGAATTATATCAATCTGCTAGATCTGCCGAAGGCTTTGATCCTTAATTTTAACTGTGCGAACCTTGCCAGCCAAGGTAGAGTGACCAGAGTAAATGCGGTATACGCAAGCCTTCCGTCCGAATAACGGACATTATTGCTACTGACCATCTCTCCCGCCTTCTATGTGCCCTTTGTGCCTATGTTCTCTTTGTGTCGAATAGCCGCGAAGTGCGTCTAAGAGAAAAGCGCGCGCAGCGCCGCTTTTTGCCTACCCCCTCTCCACCGGGCAAGTCATACAATGCGATCCTCCCCGCCCCCGGCTCAACTCGCCGCTGGGCAGAGTGATGATGGTTTTTCGGACAGTAGCCGGATTAAGGCCATGATTGTCGATCCGATCCGTGAGTTCGCGGGCACCGATGATGTCATAGCCCGCTTTTTTGAGGGTCTCCGCCGTAACGGGGTTACGGTCGTAGGTGATGGCCAGGCCCGGGCGCAAGGCAACGAGATTACAGCCGTCCGTCCATTGTTCGCGTTCCTGAAAGGGGCTTTGCCCTCCGCCGGAGGGGATGAAACGGGCCACGGGGTCAATCTCCGCCAGGATGCACTCCTTAAGGCTGGAATAGGCTGCCGATTGGCCGTCCGCCCGCCAGACCTCGACGCCCGAAGGGCGGCCGCCTTCGCAGATGATCGGGGCGTAGCAGACGAAGTCATGCTCATCAATCTGAGTGAAGATCGTATCCAGGTGCATGAAACTCCGCTCAGCGGGTACGCTGACGCGAACCACGTTCTTAACCACACCCCGACGAAATAATTCATCCGCCAGCGCCCGAACGGAGTAGCTGCTGGAGCGTTCGCTTTCGCCAATGAGCAGATAGTCTTCGTTTAGCAACATAACGTCGCCTCCCTCAATGCTCACCTTTTCGGCAAGGCGACTGGGCGGAAAGTCGTCGACTTTATTCAGGTTAATGACCCGACCCGACTGCTGTAATTCCTGAAACATTGGGTGCGACCAGACAACGAGGCGAATGATGAAATTCTCCCGGCTCCGGGCGGTTTTCGCCGCTTTTGTAATGAGCAGGTGATCATTGATTGTAACGGCGATATCACGGGTGAAGATGAAGTTCGGGATGGGATCAAAAAGCCGGCGTTGATCCTGCTTGAAGTCGCCGGTGATGAGAACATCAGCCAGCTCGCTGGGGGAGAGTTCCAGGAGTTTGTCGACATAAAATTCGGGAAGTTCTTCCCAGCTGACGATCATTTCCAGGCTCTCCCGGGTCGCTTCTTCGTTGGCGGCGATGGCTTCGGCCAGCAGGTCAGTCATCTCGAGCACCCCGTCTTTCCCCAGAAAACGACGGAGTAAAGTTGTGAAAACATCGTGTTCTTTCTGCATCTGGGGCAGGTAGACGATATCGTCGAAGAGAAGTTCTTCGGCGCGTTGTGGCGTGATGGTGGCAGTGCCTGCATCCGGCCGGTGCACAAGTACGCGGCGGAGAGGAGCAATTTCGGAGTGGACTTTGATCGACATGGTGTGGTGGTTGATGGCTTATTGGGGCATCCTGTAGTACAGCAGGACAGGTGCAAAGAAAAGCATTAAGAAACAAGCTGGAAGGGTGGGGGGATTCGCCGACTTCAGTCGGCGGTGCAAACACTGCTTCATTTAACTTCCTCTGCACCTGCGTCCGCGCCCGGAAAATTTTGAAATGTGGCGTAACGGCAGGCTTTAAACCCGCATTAAAGGACATAAACGCTCCGTCATGAAATACGCATACCTCCTGCCATTCCTCCTTTTTTCGGTGGCCCTTAGCGCCAGCCCGATTGCCATTTGCTACGATAACATTACCGTGGCATTGCCGGCCGGAGACTGTGAGATCACCCTGGAACCAGAATGGTTTGACGGTGGATCCTACGATACCGGAGGCCAGTCCCTTGGCTTTTCTGTTTCTCCGGCAGTAGCTGGCCTGGGAGAACATACGGTTTATTTGACGGTAAGAACTCGTAGTGGTTCCAGTATTTGTTGGGCAACGGTAAGAGTTCAGGATCCATCGCCACCCAGCCTGACCTGCCATGAACAAAACATCTATCTGGTCCATCCTTCCCAGGGATACACAATTAATGTGGATGACCTCTACACCCTTAGCGATGATTGCGGTGTAAGCAATCAAACCATCAACCTTACCGATATGGAGGGCTATGGCACGAGCTATTTCACGGCTTACGCTGAGCATGTGTCCGGAAACGATTTGGCCTGCGTAAACACCATCACGGTACACGATGCCGAGCCCCAGAATTACTGCAATACTTCCCGCAACTCCGGCTACGAACACATTCGCCAGGTAGGAGTGGCTGGCCGCCAGTTTCCCACGGGCAACGACGGCGGCTATCGCTGGCACTATAATCACTCCACGATCAATCTGTATCACGGCAGTTCCTACACCATCAATTACACGCCGGGCTTTCGGGGAGGAAGTGCCTATCGCCTCTACTGGCGCGTTTACCTTGATAAAAACGGTGACGGCGATTTCACCGATTCCGGTGAGCTGCTGCACCAATGGAACGGTACCGGTACGAATGCCTTTACCTTCAACTCCCCCGGAACTTTTTGGGGCATGAGCCGGATTCGCGTGGTCATGAGCTACGGAGGTTATGCTACTTCATGTTCTGGCCGATGGGGCGAGGTGGAAGACATCAGCGTTATGCTCCGCCCATTCTTCTTTATCCCCTGGCCGTGGGGGCAGGCTGTTCCTGAAATGGCGGATGAGTTGGCGTCAGCGGAGGTTCCCGTTACGGAACGTGCCAATGACCCCTGGATGCCGGGCGAAACGCTGGCCCCCCGTAGTCCAATCAGCTTTGGCACCACACCGGCTGCGCCACTTGTCTCCAGCGAAGCTATCCGCTTGTTCCCTAATCCGGTTGCTACCGGACAACCCATCACCATCAGCGGTGCCGCTGGCACCGGGGAAGTGGTAATCATCAATACCGCCGGGCAGCATCTCGCCACCAGGCAGTTGACGGGGGAAGCTACCGCTCAGCGTATCGAATTACCCGAACTGCCTGCCGGCGCTTACTTCGTGCGGGGGCTGGCAACAGACGGTGGCTCCGGGTGGACGCGGCGGATTCTGGTACGGTAAGGCGTCTGACCGAATAGTGGCAGCCCTTCAGTAGTTTTGTGGCCTCCAAAATGGGGTAGGCTGCTACCCACTACACCGCTACATGACTATGAAAATTGCTTTCTCTGATATCGACGGAACCCTCCTCAATAAAGACCGCGAGGTTTCTCCTGCATTGAAGAAAGAAGTCCGGCGAATTACCGAAAACGGAGTGCCATTCATTCTGATCTCTTCCCGGATGCCGGCGGCGATGACACACCTCCAGGATGATCTCCGTATCTCTGGTTTGCCGTTGATCGCCTATAACGGTGGTTGGGTACTGGTGGACGGGCAGGCGATTCACTCCGAAGAAATACCGCTGCACATCGTGCGGGAAATTGATGGGTTACGGTCAGGAAGCTCCCTGTCCGTTCAACTTTTCCACGGCCACGAATGGTACGTTGAAAGCATGGATTTTTACGCTTTGCGGGAGGAAAACAATACGAAGGTGAGCCCTTCTGTCCGGAAGATGAAAGAAACAACTTCGGACTGGCAGGCCCGCAACATCAGTGCTCACAAGGTGATGGTGATGGGGGAGCCAGCGGAACTGGATGTCCTCGTGGAGCAATTGGAACGGGAGTTTGACCGAGAGCTTCACCTGTACCGCTCAAAGGATACCTATCTGGAAATTGCCAGTAAGCGAATCTCCAAACTGACGGGTATTGAAATGCTGCTCGCGAATAGCTACCCGGATTTCAGTTTGGCAGATTGTATCGCTTTTGGCGATAATTTTAATGACGTCGAAATGCTCCAGGCCGTAGGTATGGGAGTGGCTGTCGCTAATGCAAAAGCGGCGGTTTTGGCGGTAGCAGACCGGGTAGTAGCAACGAATAAGGAAGACGGGGTGGCGGAAGGCTTACGTAGCCTTGTTGTTTAATTGGCCATTGTAGGGTGTAGGGCGCAAACGCAGGATGCCATGTTTTTTTAAAAAAGCAGTGAATGGACATTTGTTCCCCTTTTTTCGTTAGAAAAACAAGACCGCTTGCCACCATGAGATTTATCCTTACCCTGCTTTTGCTCTTCGTCGTGTTACCTGGCCTGTGGGCACAGGATATTCCCATTGAGCAGGAATCAGGAACGGAAACGGTATTTCAGGGCTTCGGTATTCACCTCATGCCCTTTAGTATCGCCACTCGTTACCCGCGCCTCCGGCTCGGTATGCAATACAAGTTGGAGCGCTTTAGCCTCGTCCTGGACGCCGAGTACGGTAACGATGGGATTAGGAATGTTATCCTGCAACCGGACAAAAATGACGATTACCGATTTGTGGGCATCCGACCGGAAATCCGCTATTCTTTACCCAAACTGGTTCGGGAGTTATACGTTGGCATGGAACTGCCCTATACCCGGACGAGCCAACAGTTTTCCGGTGGCTACTACTCTGAAGAGCTCGGTCCGGTAAGTGTTTCCTCGGCTCGCCGGCAACGTAACCGATTCTCGATTATTCCTAAAATCGGGGCGCAATTCCTGGAGGGCCGCTTTACGGTGGATGCCTATATGGGAGCTGGGCTGGCCCTCGTGGAATGGACCTATCTGGACCGGGAAGACCTGCGAAGTGTTCCCGTTGGTTTTTTCAACGAAAACTTCGCTTTTTTCAATGAGGACAGAGATGAAGGACGTCGCTCCGCTCTTGAATTGTCAGGCGGGTTTCGATTCGGTTTTTGGCTCTCCCGATAGTAGTACAACTGATGTAAGGATGGCAGCCCTGTTCGCCTGTTGAGTTGTTTCCTCCCGTTTCAGTCGGTGGCAAGCTCGTCAGACAAAGCGTTGCTTGTCTGACGACTAAGGTGCACCCTTCTATCTGGTACACCGCCCTCCCGATAGGTATGCCAGATCAGCTCTTAGTGTCCTTCACCGCCCGTTATGGCGATCATTTTATCCTCTACCAGGCGTACCAGCTCGATGTAGCGGTCGGTCCGTTTAGTCTCCCGGCTTCGCTGCAGGGGCAGGTCTACTTTGACGTGCTCCGTAAACCGGCTTGGGGCTGGCTTCATCATATAAATATCGTCGGCCAGGTAAACGGCCTCCGGAATGTCGTGAGTAACGAATATGATGGTCGGGTGGATGCGGTGCCAGATCTCGGTCAGCAGGTCCTGCATCTGCAGGCGGGTGTTGATGTCCAGCGCACCGAAGGGCTCATCCATCAGCAGAATATCGGGGTTAGCGATCAGGCTTCTGGCGATGGCGATACGTTGTAGCTGCCCACCTGAAAGGGTGGGGTACTGGGCAAATTTGTCTTCGTGGCCCGCCAGACCTACGAGTTCGACCATCTCGCGGGCGCGCTCCAAACGTTCTTTTTTATCAACGCCTTGATACTCCAGCGGGAGGGCGACGTTTTCCAGCACCGTTCGCCAGGGCAGCGAGCTGTATTGCTGAAAGACCATACCCACGCGGTTGGCTTTCCCGATAGGCTGGCCTTTAACCAATACGGAACCTTCCGTTGGTCGCTGCAGACCAGCAATATAGCGCAAAACGGTACTCTTGCCGGCGCCGGAGGCGCCGAGGATAACAACAAACTGCCCCTGGGCAGGCTTGTCTTCCACCAGAAAGTCCAGTCCCTGAATAATCCAGCTCTTACCGCCGTCGTAGCTCTGGCTGATGCCACGCAGCTCAATGATGTTTTCGTACTCGGTCTCCGTGAAATTGGGCATGATTAACTGGCAGTTTTAGCGGTGCGGAGTTTGAATTCTCCGAAAATGATCAACAAAGCCGCCGCCGCGACAACGATGGCAACAATGAACCCAACGATCGGGACAGTGCCGATGACGACCTTAAGTAGCAGGTAAAACATGACGACTGACAGAATGATAAGAAAGCCATTGCGGGTCTCTTTCAAACCGGGACTGACTGATTTTACGTCCCGGTGCGGGAAGAGTCGCCGGTTCATATAGGCGAAGAGTTGATCCTGAAAATATCCGATGATGACGATGGAGATCAGCACGGCAAAGACGCCGGCAACGTTACCCTGGCGGCCGAGTATGTAACTCAGTGACCCCAGGCCGTCGGTTCGATAGTAGACTTCGGCGATGATGATATAGGTCCAGCTAATGGCCGTCAGTACCCGGATGTCATCAATGAGCTTGCTGAGCACGGCGGGTATGTAGACCGACTTTACCAATTGCCAGTCGCTGGCTCCCAGCGTGTAAGCAGTCTTTAGATAAACATCCTCCGTTTCCCAAAGACGCTGCATAACAACGGGTAAAAGGTAAACCAGAATACCAAAGGCAAGGAAACTGACCTTCATGGCCTCGGAAGCTTCCGGCCGGAAAATGATCAGGAAAATAGGCGTCAGGGCGGTCAGAGGGACAAAGCGAAGCGTATCAATCTGCCGGCTGAACATCGCTTTGGCAATCGGGCTAATGGCAATCGGTATGCCAATGAGCAGGCTGAAAAATACTGCCCAGAAATAGCCCTGAAGGTTTCGCCAGACGGACACCGCAGCATGATTGATCAGACTTTTATTCACGGACTCTTCCCCCGGGGAAATGAGTTCCGGGAAGGCCGAAAAAACTTTGTGCGGAGGTGGAAGTAGTGGATAGACCTTCTTGAAGTCCGTCGCATTGGCGTACGCAATGGAGTCTGCCCGCAGGATGGAGTCCCGAAAGGCAATCTCCGCCGGATCGGTACTCAAACTCGATGGCGGGCGCGTATTAAAGGAGCCAATGGGCTGTTGAACGGCGAGCTGTTCGGCCAGAAACCACCAGAGGAGTAAAAAAAGCACCAGGCCTGCAATCCCCATCAGGGTCTTCTGCAGAGTAGTGTAGCGGTAGGGAGCGTCCAGAAGGGACATATTGCTTGTTTAGTAAATCGGTCCGCTGGTATTTTGCTAAGATGAGGGGACCAATAATTTATGGGTGGGGCCGAAAGGTAAGGTTTGTACCCCAAAACTTTAAAGTATGTGGATATCCAGCTCACTATTTAATCGTCAGGGAATTGATTTAGGCCTGGCTTTCTTCTCAAAAGATCAAAATAGCATTCTACCTTCGCGCCATGTCCGCCACTCCTCAATACTGGCTTTTTAGAGTCTGGTCCGCTATCCGCTGGTACGCGGGTGCCAGCACCCGCTACGATGTTCACTCTCCTCGCCTCGTAGCCTTTGTTAATGAGGTGTATCGGGATGACCGACACTACCACGCCTTCGACTTGATTCGTTCCGTCAGAAATTACTGGAAAGGTCGGGAAGGAAACGTGAAGCTGCAGTCACTCGGGGCGGAGAGTAAAACGACTTCAAAGGCCGAACGCAGCGTCCGCTCGCTCGTGGCAACGAATGCCATTGACGACGATTGCGGCCGTTTTCTTTTTCGAATGGCCCTCTGGCTGGGAGCAAAGAACCTCATTGAGTTTGGCACCAACGCCGGCATTTCAACGCTTTACCTTCATGCCGCGGATACCCGGGCCAACTTACACACCGTGGAAGGAAACGCAGATGTGGCAGCCCTGGCCCGCGAAACATTTGCCAAAGCCGGAACCGGCCCGGGCCTCCAGGCTTACGTCGGCCTGTTCCAGGAATGGCTCGACGCCAATGAGACCTTCCTCGGGAAATCAATGACCCCGGACGAGCCTCTCGACCTGTTTTTCTGCGATGGAGACCATCGCTACCAACCTACCCTGGACTACGTCCGTAGGCTCCTCCCACTGGCCGGAGAACAGTCTGTTTTCATCATTGCGGACATACACTGGTCCGAAGGCATGGAACAAGCCTGGGAAGAACTCAAAAATTTCCCGGAAGTAACCGCTTCCGTAGATGTTTACCACTTCGGGTTGCTCTTCTTTGATCCCGGAATGGATGGCCCGCACCTGTCCTTAATCTCTACCCGCTGGAAACCCTGGCGATTGGGCTTTTTTTAGGATATTGGTTTACCGTACTTCGATAGTCTTGTGCGAATTACGGGCTACCACTACGCGGCAGCCTCCAACACGCGGTAGCCTCCAACGCCTCCACCACGCGGCAGCCTCTAACACGCGGTAGCCCCAACGCCTCCACCACGCGGCAGCCTCCAACACGCGGTAGCCTCCAACGCCTCCACCACGCGGCAGCCTCCAACACGCGGTAGCCTCCAACGCCTCCACCACGCGGCAGCCTCTAACACGCGGTAGCCTCCAACGCCTCCACCACGCGGCAGCCTCTAACACGCGGTAGCCTCCAACGCCTCCACCACGCGGCAGCCTCTAACACGCGGTAGCCTCCAACGCCTCCACCACGCGGCAGCCTCTAACACGCGGTAGCCTCCAACGCCTCCACCACGCGGCAGCCTCTAACACGCGGTAGCCTCCAACGCCTCCACCACGCGGCAGCCTACAAGACTACCAAACTACAAGACTACCACTCTATTCCCCCGCTTATTGTAACTTGTACACTATCTTTGGCGTCCGACTCTAACCATCCAGTGTGCAAGCAAGAAAGAACTTCAATGATTTTTTCAAATCAGCCTTTACCGTCGATAATGTCATTTTTGGCTTCGACGAAGGCAAGTTGAAAATTCTGCTTATCCGCAGAAATGAGCCGCCTTTTGAGGATTTTTGGGCACTGCCGGGCTACTTCGTTCAGCCAAAGGAAGATCTTGAAGCCGCTGCGGCTCGTGTTCTCCGGGAAATGACGGGGATGGAGAACGTTTACCTGGAACAGCTGCATACCTTTGGAAGTCCGGGCCGACATAATCTTGGAAGGGTGATTACGGTAGCCTACTATAGCCTGGTGAAAATCGCTGATTTTCGGCCCCGCGCCGCAGGTCTGGCCCAGGACATTACCTGGCACACTGTTGATGATCTGGAACAACTCGCCTTCGATCACGAGGAAATTGTTGCCGTCGCTCTCGATAAACTAAAGAAGAGTATCCGGACTCGTCCGGTTGGATTTGAACTGCTGCCTCCGGCTTTTACCCTCACGGAACTACAGCATCTCTACGAAGCAATTTGGGAAACAGAGTTGGAGAAGCGCAATTTCCGCAAGAAGATTCTCTCCATGGGCTTGCTGGAAGACCTGAACCGAACCCAGGAGGGCGTTGCTCACCGCCCGGCCAAACTCTATCGCTTTGACGAGGCTATTTACAGGAAACTGGAAGAAAGCGGGTTCAACTTCGAGATGAAAGAAAGTAAAAGCAAGTAAGCCATTGCTACCCAACAGGCTATTGTGCACTGGTTAGTCAGGCTTTAATCGTCTGCGGCACTACCGTTTACCCAATACTCAGGCTCTCGTCCATCGAGGAAAACGGACCGTTCATCCAAGAAAGTCATCCAATAGATCAGGGAGGTGCTACGTTTGTGATCAACAAATCAACCGTGGGCAATTGAGTATCCACAGAAAATAATTGAGACTATGAAAAAAGTTACTTCCCTATTTGCGCTGATGATGATCTTCGGCGCCAGCCTTTTTGCGCAGGACGCGCCTTCTGCTCAGGAAATTGCGGATACCTACATCGAGAACATTGGCGGTGAAGAAGCCTGGTTGGCCGTTAAAGCCATGAAGATGAAGGGGAAAGCAGCCATGCAGGGCATGGAATTCCCCATGACGATCATCAGCGCCGAAGGCGACAAAAGCCACCTGGAAGTGGATGTTCAGGGACAGAAGATCGTACAGGCTTATGACGGCGAAACGGCCTGGCAGGTAATGCCATTTATGGGCATCACTGAGCCTACGGAAATGTCTCCGGAAGAGTCTGAGCAGAGCAAAGACCAAAAGTTCCTGAGTGAATTCATCAACTCTAAAGAGCGTGGCTTTACGCTGGAAAGTGTTGAAGGAAAAGAAATTGAAGGCACGCAGACCTACGGTGTCCGGGTTACAAACGAGGAAGGCTACGATCACACCTACTACTTCGACACGGAGTACATGATCCCCGTAATGATGACGAGCCCCATTAAGTCCGGCCCGCAAAAAGGCGCCGTGATGGAAACATTCATGAGCGATTACCAGGAAGTAGAAGACCTGATGATGCCGATGTTCATGGAGGTGAAATTTAACGGTCAGACCGTACAGAAGATCACCGTCACGGAAGCGACGCTTAATCCGGAAATCGAAGACTCCATGTTCTCCATGCCAGAGAAAGAAGAGGAGAAGAAAAACTAATTCGCCGAACGGGTTCCGGATAACGGAGAGGGCCGGATTTCCATGACTACCGTCGGGAATCCGGCCTTCGTTTTTTTGGCGCGGGACCGCGGGTGCAGAGTATTGCTGTAGAAGCAAAGTGTTCCTGACCAGCAAACCTTGCTGGTCCGGTAAACAGAACCCCGCACCTGCGCTCCGGCGCCCCTCAACTTTATGAACCCATTCGAACGGGGCTATAACAGAACTACCACATTTTATATCATGAAGCACACATTTACTTTGCTCTTGCTGGCCTTTGCGTCAGCCCTTTCCGCTCAGTCGGATTTTAAAACCACCACCGCTTTATTCGGCGATTTAAGAGCCCGGCAAATTGGCCCGGCCGTCATGAGTGGACGGGTGAGCTGCCTGGCCGTAAACCCCGATGACGCCGCTACCATCTTTATTGGCGCAGCCGGCGGTGGAGTCTGGAAAACAAGCTCAGCGGGTGGGCAGGTGCAGCCCGTTTTTGATGACTACACCCAAAGTATCGGGGCCATCGCCATCGCTCCCTCTAATACCGACGTGGTGTACGTAGGCACCGGCGAACCCTGGCCACGCAACAGCGTAAGTGTGGGCACGGGCATTTACCGAAGTAGCAATAACGGGGTCGACTGGAAACCCATCGGATTGGATGACTCAGAACGAATCGCCGATATTTCCGTCCACCCGGAAAACGCTGACGTACTCTACGTTGCCGCCATGGGCCACCTCTGGGATGCCAACGAAGAAAGGGGCGTTTTCAAGTCTTCCGACGGAGGCAAAAGTTGGGAGAAAGTACTTTACATCGATGAGCATACCGGAGCCGCTAACCTGGCCATGGACCCCAGCAACCCGGACGTGCTTTATGCTGCCATGTGGAGCCACCGTCGGTTACCCTGGACTTTTGACTCCGGCTTCAACGGTAACTCCGCCCTCCACAAAACCACCGACGGGGGTAAAAACTGGACTAAACTCTCCAACGGCCTCCCGCAGGAAAAACTCGGCCGCATCGGCATCGCCGTAGCGCCTTCCGACGGTAATGTCCTCTACGCCAGTGTAGAAACCGGAACGGACGAGACCCAGGGGATGTACCGAAGCGAAGATGCCGGCGCCAGCTGGAAGATGATCGGCCGGAACCAAAACACGGGGATCCGCCCCTTCTATTTCAGCCGGATCGAGGTCGACCCTAACAATGCTGAAATCGTGGCGAAATGTGGCCTCAATGGCATCATCAGCGATAACAGCGGAGATACCTGGCGGATATTCGACCAGGCCGTTCACTCGGATTTTCACGACATCTGGATCGACCCTGCCAACAGCAAACATGTTCTGGTCGCTACCGACGGCGGTGTTTATGAGAGTTACGACCGGGGCTATACTTTCAAGATGTGGATGAATCTTCCCCTAAGCCAGTTTTACCATGTGAGTGCGGACAATGCCAAACCCTACCGCGTATATGGTGGCCTGCAAGATAATGGCTCCTGGTTCGCCGCGGCCAACAGCGCCGGAGGAATCACTAATTCTGACTGGAAGAAAACTTTCGGCGGAGACGGCTTCTACTCCTTCCGCCACCCGACGAAAGAACACATCGTTTTCAGCGAATACCAGGGAGGCAAGCTCGTCCGCTACGACGAGCGGACGGGGCAGGCCAAGTCCATTCCGCCCTACGCACAAAAGGGAGAGGATCCCCTTCGCTTCAACTGGAATGCACCGCTACACATAAGTCAGGACGGAAAGCGCCTTTACTTCGGCGCTCAGTACCTCTACCGTTCTACGGATGATGGAGACAGCTGGTCGCGCATCAGCCCGGACCTGAGCACCAACGATCCTGAAAAGCAGAAGCAGGACCTGAGCGGTGGGCTAAGCATTGACAACTCAACGGCAGAAAACCACACCACCATCTATGTAGTGGCGGAAAGCCCATTGGACGCCAACACGGTCTGGGCAGGAACCGATGATGGTAACCTGCAACTTACCCGTGATGGTGGAAAGAGCTGGACCAAGCTTAATGCTCAGCTCCCCGATCTGCCCGCTAACACCTGGGTAACTTTCGTTGAGCCCAGCCCACACGACGTCAACACGGCCTTTGTCACCTTCGACGGTCACCGGACCGGAGACCTTACCACCTACCTCTACAAAACGACCGACGGCGGTAAGAGCTGGACCGAAATAACGGACGATAACGTGAGCGGCTACGCGCTCAGTGTTCGCCAGGACCTCGTCAACCCACAATTGGTATTCCTGGGAACGGAGTTCGGGCTCTACATCAGCCTCGACGGTGGTACTACCTGGGCTCCCTTCCGCAACAATATGCCTAAGGTCGGTGTGCGGGATATGGTCATTCAAGCCCGGGAGGCGGATCTGGTAATGGGAACCCACGGACGAGGCATCATCATTCTGGATGACCTGGAAGCCCTGCGCCAGCTGACGGCGGAGACAACCAGTAAGAAGTTTACTTTCCTTGAGGTGAAACCTGCCTTCCTGGGCGGTGGAACCGGCCTGGGGATGGGGGACTTTAGCGGTAGCGGCACCTTCGTAGGCGGCAACCAACCCCGGGCTGCCCGCATCATGTACTATAACCAACGCCGGCATATGTTCGGTAAGATGTACGTTGAGGTCTGGAAAGATGGTAAGCTGTTGCGTACCCTGCCTGCGGGCAAAGGAGCGGGGCTCAACGTCGTTGAGTTACCCACCAGCATCCGGAAGCCCAAAGCAGCGCCAACTAACAACCGGATGGCGCTGTTCGGGGCGCTCTCAGGGCCCAATCTGCCTGCCGGAACCTATGACGTAAAACTCGTAAAGGGGAAGGAAACCTTTGAAACGAAGATCGAATTGACCGTAGAGGAAGGGGATGTCTACTCCGTCGCTGACCGGGAAGCTCAGCGCGAACTATTGATGCAGGTCTATGACGATACGGAAGAGCTGGCCTGGATCTACCACGTGCTGAAACAGATAGAGGAGAAGTCTGGTGCCCTTACCCCACAGAAGAAAAAAACGGGGATGATGGCTAAGGAGCTTAGCCAGTCGGCCGGGTCAATGAAAGACGGTCTGGTCTTCCTTGGTGGAGATGGCTATATCAATGAAGGCTCCCGCTTGCGGGAGGAGATGGGTAACCTGTACTTCGATATCAGCACCTTCCCGGGGAAACCGTCTGACAGCCAGGTGAAAGAAGCTGCGCGTATCCATGCCGAAATGGCGAAGGTGAAATCATCCTTTGAGACGATGCTGACCGGTCCCGTTGCATCCCTGAACGCTAAACTGGACGAAGCCCAACGGATAAGCTGGACGGAGAAGGCTGACTTCCTGGCTGCCGAAGCCGGTGGCTCGGATGCCGGCTCCCAACGGCAGCGTTGGAGCGGTAATGCGCTTTGGAAAGCCGCGCTGCATAATCCACTCGGCGCTTTATGGGTGCAACTCCTTCAGCAGTAGGCTGGATATTCAGACGGAAGAAGGAAGAAGAGAGCATTGTCCGCTCACGCACTTCAACTTCTTTCCACTACATTAGCCGGAGCACGGAGGATAGACTTCCTCTGTGCTCCTGTTTTTTAACGTTCAACGAAATTAATGACTATGCAGCAGCCGGTAACCAACGCGCCCATCTTTACGGATGAGCAGCGAAACGTACCTCAGTTAAAAATGGTGGACGGCTTCAGCCGATTGCTGGACACGAAGTTCCGGATTCCCGGAACGGACATCCGATTTGGCCTGGACTTTCTGCTCGGCCTCATTCCCGGGGCAGGAGACCTGGTGTCTTTAGGTATGTCCGGTGTACTGATTACGACCATGGCAAAGCACGGAGCCAGCCCCCGGCTGGCGGCAAAAATGTTGTTCAATGTAGCATTGGACGCCCTGGTGGGCACGATCCCCGTTCTGGGAAACATCTTTGACCTGGTCTATAAGGCCAACTACCGGAATGCCGTGTTAATGCGGGAATACTACGAAGAAGGAAGACACTCAGGAAGTGTCTGGCCGGTAGTCTTGGGAGTTGTGGTAATGCTCCTGGTTATTTTTGTCTTCGTAATTTGGGCCATCACCAGCTTGTTTGGCTGGTTATTTGGCATGCTCTAGGAGCTCTTTCTGCCACGGGTGTAGCTCAAACCTGACAGAATGGCTTATTCGCACTGACAGCCTACTTCCCCTAATAAGGAGCGATGTTCATCCATCAACTGGCGCGTGATCTCATAAAGTTGCTGATACTGAGCAGCGAACATCTCAGCCTCTTTACAGGTTTTTTCAATACCAGAACGCTTGTATTCAAAGAGTCTTTTCGAAGAACTGATCAATTCATCCATCTCCATTGCCCGATTGCGAAGGTGGTTGATGCGCTCTCTCTCCTGCAAACGTTTATCGTTGTAGGCATGCTGCGCTAAGGCCAATTCTCCTGCTTCAAGAAAATTCCGACGGGTGATGTCTCGGGGGTTTACTTCGAATAAGTTGCTGATTCTTAGGAGTTTGCAAATACTGGGCTCCGCTGACCCGCTCTCATAGCTGGCAATGTTACCACGATTGAGAGAAACCCTTCGGGCTAACTCCGTTTGAGACCACCCCTTACTTTTACGTAAGTGCCTCAAATTAGTAGCAATGAAGTTGGGCAAGTCTTTACCGACACTGCCAGTGGACTCTTTTGCTTCCCTTAATTCCATGGTGGCATGTTGATTTCTGTGACTTTCTTATCTACACATACACCGCGCAAATAGTTGAAGTATGTCAAAAAAAATTACGTAATAGGCTTTTGTCAAGACATTTTGGTACAGATCTTGCACATTAGTGACTGAAATAAGGCGTTCTTACTTGCAAAGAGTCTAAATAGCGCCTATTTTTGTAAAAGAATTTTACATCCCCAATAAAAATTTAACCAATGAAAGCGACAAAGAAACAACAGAAAGAAATCCAGGATCTATTGTCTACCATTACCAATAGCCTGCGTGCCTTCAGCCTGAAGCTGACCGGCAATATGAATGATGCAGAAGACCTGTATCAGGATACTGCCCTGCGGATTATGACCAACGCTGAAAAATATAACCCGGGAACTAACTTTAAGGCCTGGGCTGTGACCATCATGCGTAACATCTTTATCAATAACTATCGTAAGAAAGTTCGTCGTAACCTGATTATCGACCAGACGCCGAATAACTACTACATTAACAGTGGTAATAAAACCGTTCTTAACGATGGTGAGAACGAAGTAACCTTCAACGAACTTCAGGAGTTAGTGGATCGTTTGCCCGACGATTTCCGCGTGCCGTTTCTGATGGCTTACCAAGGGTATAAGTACGATGAGATTGCTGAACAACTCGGCAGTCCGCTCGGTACCATTAAGTCCCGCATTTTCTTCGCACGTAAGAAATTACAAAAAATGTACGAAGAAGCGATGCGTGAGCGTATTGTTGCATAACTTAAACTTTGTCGTTCTTATCAAGAAATGGCCCCGGCACTTTTTGCCGGGGCCATTTCTTTGCTTATAATTGGGTTCTTTTTGCGTTTCATCACCTAACAAAGGTCATTTGTTGTAACTTGCAACTTTTGATATTAGCTGAAAATCTAGCCAAAAATTTATGGGGCATCTTACTGCTGTGTTCTGGAACTTTGAACCCCTGCATGACGCCGTCATGGAGGTGGAATATGGCCCTCAATGGTACAGGACAATGGGGGAAGGAGAACAACCTGAAGCCATAGATATAAAGTCATTAATTGACTTTTGCCAGGAACGTGGAGATACCGTAAATCATTCAGCCTACGCCAATTGGCGATGGATGAATAATTACGGAACAACGCTGCAAAATCAGGAAATCAAGCTCCTGCAAATTTACACCGAGCCCCGGGGGAGAGCTCAGAAAGTAAGTGAATACATTGCCGGAGACATTCGGGCAACCATCAAAGCCAATAAAGACATTGAGGAAGTAATCCTTTTTGGCGATGGGTCTTACCTGATGGAGGTGGGCAGAGAGATCAAAGCCGCAGGAATAAAACTGACGGGTCTCAGCGTTGCGTCCACCAGAAAAAGTGAATGGCTCGACCTCTGTGATGAGGTGCTGGAATACGGTTCAATTGCACGACTGCTCAATAACGGGCAGTCTGGATACGGAGATGCCAGTGCATCCCACAATGAACTGATTGAAGCCCTGCAGGAATTGAGCCGGCAATACGGTACCGACTGGATTCCTCAGGTGAAAATTAAGCCCGTCATGCTGCGCCTGCTTCCTGAATTTAAGGAATCAGATTATGGCTATCCGTCTTTTGGGGCTTATTTGAACGACCAGCAGCAGGTTATCGAGCGTCGGCAGTTTAGAGGAATGCCGGAACCTGAATTCCGCTTGCTCTCAGTTGTATCTGATGAAGTAGAGCAGGAGAGCGATGACAGCTCCACGGCTTCCATGAAGCTCGTTCCTTTTTATCTCCGCGTGGCCGCCCAGCAAGGCGTGAGAATGCCGGCACCAGATGTCATGTGGGTTGGGGTAGATATCTATGCTTCTTTTCTGGAGTCTAACCAAAGCTTTGACAGTTTCTCCGAATTAGACGATGAGTGCTTGCACCAACTTCGTCAGGATCTGCCCAAAACCACCCTTACGGATGCTAAAAAAATCAGGCAGGTACTGTTCAAATGCTACCTTTTCCGCCCGAGTGATGACAACACCATCGGTTTTCAGGATGAAATTGAGGGACTCGAAGATATCGAAGACCGTTACTTCAAACTGATGCTCGCCCGTATCGGCAACAACATTCAGGAACCCCTGGATTACGTGGCACTCAGTGCTGCCCTTACCGGAGAAGAAGGATATGCTGACCGGCTGGAGCAGTTGCACGAGGAAGATTAAGTAGCGCTGCCCTTCCCCAGGCCTTTCCTTTCTATCCTTGTTCAGGGCGCCGCAGCGCAGGTGCAATGAAAGTCATCCGTCATATTCCTCTCTTTTGCTCAACTCTCTTTGTGCTCCCGGCGTTGCAATCGGACGCTAAAGAAGTTATATGGCAAAGTTCAGCATCGACCTGCAGGCCGGTAAAGTAAAAGAAGATGATGCGGTAAGTTCCGTTGGTCAGACTATCGTGGGTATTGACCTCGGAACGACGAATAGCCTCGTCGCCCGGGTGTTAGACGGCAAGGCGGAAGCTGTGGCCGGACCAGACGGCAAATCAGTCCTCGTACCCAGTATCGTTCACTTCGCCGATGATGGTGAAGTGGTGGTTGGCGAAGCGGCTAAATCCTTCCTGCTTACCCATCCGGAAAGGACCATTTACTCCGTCAAACGCCTCCTGGGTAAGAGCTTCGGAGACCTGAAAAACTTTGAGAACCGCTTCGGCTACCGGGTCATCGATGAAGACGAAGACCGGCTGGTGAAAATCGCCGTGCCCGGCCCGAATGGGCAAGACAAATATTACAGCCCCATCGAGCTTTCCGCTAAGATTCTTCAGGCGCTCAAGGCCCGGATAGAGGCGGAAATCGGCGGCGAAGTCAGCCGTGCCGTCATCACCGTCCCGGCCTATTTCAACGACTCCCAGCGGCAAGCTACCCGGGATGCCGGCAAACTGGCCGGCCTCGATGTCCTCCGCATCGTCAATGAACCCACCGCCAGCAGCCTCGCCTACGGCATTGGCCTCAAGGACGAGGATGAGGGCCGCACGATTGCCGTCTATGACCTCGGTGGGGGCACCTTCGATGTGTCCGTTCTGCGCATCGAGCAGGGGATCTTTGAAGTGCTGAGTACTAACGGAGACACCTTCCTGGGCGGTGATGATCTGGATCAGGCGATCGCTGACCACTGGATCAACGAAAAAAGCCTGAAGGTTGATTCTCCGCAGCGGCGTGGAGAAATCCGTCTGCTGGCCGAACGCGCCAAGAAGCAACTCTCCTTTGAAGATTCTTTCACGAGCGAGTTCCACGGCATTACACTCTACCTGGATCGTTCGCAGGCGAACGTACTCTTTACCCCGCTCATTAAACGAACCCTTGCATCCTGCGACCGCGCCCTGAAAGACGCCGGCCTCACGAGCGATGACATCGACCACGTGATCATGGTTGGCGGCTCCACCCGCGTACCACTGGTCAAATCTGAAGTCAGCAATTTCTTTGGTAAAAAGGTCAATGACAGCCTGGACCCCGATCAGGTGGTTGCCCTCGGGGCCGCCATTCAGGCCGACGTACTGGCCGGTAACCAGAAGGATGTATTGCTGCTGGACATTACGCCCCTAAGCCTTGGTATTGAGACCGTTGGCGGCCTGATGGACCCCATCATCGCCCGCAACAGTAAAGTTCCCACCCGCGTTGGCCGCAAGTACACCACAAGTGTTGACGGACAGAAAAACCTGAAGGTTGCCGTCTTTCAGGGAGAGCGCGATATGGTGAAGGATAACCGTAAGCTGGGCGAATTCGTTCTGGGGGATATTCCACCAATGCCCGCCGGTATTCCGCAGATTGAGATCCAATTCGGGCTGGACGCTGACGGCATCCTTCGCGTAAAAGCCATGGAGCACCGCAGTGGGAAAAGCCAGTCAGTGACCATCAAAAGCCAGTACGGAATCAGCGAGGAGGAGATGGCCGAAATGCTGATTGAAAGCATCGCGAATGCGGAGGGCGACGTTGCCGCCCGTGCCCTCGTAGAAGCCCGAAACGAAGCCAATAACGTGTTGCTGAGTACCAAAAAGTTCCTGGAACAGAACGCCGGCTGGCTCACGGAAGAGCAATCTGCCTCCATCAGAGAATACGCCGAAAAACTTTCCGCTGCCGTGGCCGGAACCGATAAGGACAGCATTAATCAACGCCTCGAAGAACTCAACCAGTTCACTACGCCACTGGCGCACGAAGCTTTGGACCGGAACGTGGCGGCGGCGATCAAGGGGAGTGATCTATAGCCTTTTTGACCACGGAGTGGTAAAACATCCTTAACCCCGGATGTAGCTGCCGCCGAAGTCGCGCGGCGCAATCCGGGGACCTACGAGCGCGAAGCGCGAGCATCCAAATGTCCCCTGAGTCTCAAAGACTTCTTTCTCGCCTTAAAACCCCAATTAAAACCCCGACCTTTGCGTTCCCTTAAGCGATGACTCCCCGCCAATGAAACTCTTCTACCTTTTTGTTCCCGTTCTTTTACTGCTCACCGTAGTAGCCTGCGACGTGGACACTGACTTCGTCACCGGCGATGCCGTTCAACTTGGCTTCAGCCAGGACACCCTGACCTTCGACACCGTCTTCACCGCCCGTGGCTCCGCCACGCGCACTTTTAAGGTCTACAACCAGGGGGATGAGCCCATCATGATTGACCGGATTAGCGTCGCCGGAGAAACCGGCGTCAACTATACCTTCAACGTAGACGGTTTTCAGGGGCCGGAGGCCAGAGACGTTATCATCTGGGGCGGAGATTCCATCTTCGTATTCGTGGAGGTAGAGGTAGACCCAACGGACCCGGAGAACATCAGCCCCTTCATCGCAGAAGATCGCCTGCTGTTTGAAACGGGGAGTGTGCAGGAGGAAGTGGTGCTGCTGGCCTTCGGCCAGAACGCGAACTACGTCAATGGCTTTAATCGGGGAGAATTCTTCCGGATTACCTGCGACAACGGTGTTGTCGCTCTGCCGCAAGACCTGCCGACGGTCATCTATGGCTCTATGTTCATTGACAGTTGTATCGTGCAGGCGCTGCCAGGCACCCGGATCTATTTTCACGGCGGAGTACAACGCAACGATCAGGTGGGAGGCAACGGCTTTTTCAATGATGGTTTTATTTTCACCCAGCCTAATGGTAGCCTTCAGCTACTAGGGACACTGGAGAATCCGGTGATCGTGCGGACCGACCGGCTGGAGGATAACTTCCTCGACGACCCGGCGAAATACCGGGGCTTAATCCTGGGGCCGGGGAGTAAAGACAATCGCCTGGAGCACGCGCAACTCCTGAACGCCATCGTTGGCATTACGCTCGACAGTCTGGCCGAAGTAACCATTGAAAACAGTACGATTGCGTACTCCGGCGGACCGGCGATCTCTGCTTACCAGTCGCGGGTAACGGTGGATAATTCCGTCTTCCATTCTAACTTCGGTAACGCCATTCAGTTCGTCAAAGGCGGAACCCTCAACATGCGGCACACTACGGTGGCCAACTATGGGGTGGATGCCAGCGCCCTGGTATTGACCAACTTCACCTGTGATGACTCCGGTAATAACTGTCTGGCGGCGAATATGACGGCTAACATCAGTAATAGCATTATCGGTGGTTCGCGGGGCAGCGAACTGATTTTCCTCGATATTTTTGAGGGCAACGAACTGGATGCTTTCGATGTAGGAATCCGGAATTCCGTGGTGCGAACGGATCAGGGTTTCCTGGATTCCCAGAGCGGGCTTTTCGCGGACTTCTACACCAACACCTGTGACAATTGCCTTAACCTGGAGTTCAGTGATCCGATTTTTATCGATATCTCAGACGATGATTATCAGCTGGATTCTCTGAGCATCGCCCGCGACCTGGGCG
Source organism: Neolewinella agarilytica (assembly GCF_900110645.1). Lineage (GTDB taxonomy): Bacteria > Bacteroidota > Bacteroidia > Chitinophagales > Saprospiraceae > Neolewinella > Neolewinella agarilytica. The sequence goes on along the minus strand of NZ_FOFB01000016.1, from coordinate 111,428 downwards.
TGTTCAACCCCGCACTACCCCTTGATATTCTGGGCGTTGAGCGGGATGCCGACTCGCCGGATGCCGGCGCTTTTGAACGGGTTGATTTGTAAAGGTAAACCTCTCCCCAACCCCTTTTGCTGCGCAGCTTCTCCGCTGGTTTCTTCGAGCCCGCTCCGAGGTCCGGAGGAGAGATGATTTTAAAATGCCTCGCGTTTTTTGCCTCCAACGCCTCCAACGCCTCCAACGCCTCCAACGCCTCCAACGTGCGGTAGCCCCAACAGACCAAATTACCAACGAACTAAAAGACTAACCTTACCCTCCCTGCCGCTGCTTCAGCGCATCTTCCCGCAGTCTGCGGAGGAAGGGGCTGGCGAAGATGAAATCTTCCAGCACTTTGTTGTCACTTTCCAGTACCTGGGATTTGTCGCCCGTCCAGGCGACTTTGCCGTTCTTCAGTAGCAGGATATTATCTCCGATACCCATCACGGAGTTCATGTCGTGCGTATTGATGACGGTGGTGATATTGTTTCGGTTCGTCAGGTCACAGATCAGCTCATCGATCAGGATGGAAGTCTGGGGGTCGAGGCCGGAGTTCGGCTCGTCACAAAAGAGGTATTTGGGCTCCAGAACCATGGCTCTGGCGATACCGACCCGCTTTTGCATACCACCGGAGACCTCTGAGGGGTAACGGTCGTTGATGCCTTCCATATTCACCATTTCAAGACATTCATCCACGCGTCGGTTCTTGTCTTTCAGGCTAAGGCGGGTGAACATATCCATGGGGAAACGGATGTTTTCGCCAACGGTCATCGAGTCGAACAAGGCGTTGCCCTGGAAGAGCATTCCGACCTTCATGCGGATGGCGCGGATCTCCTTATCATCGAGTGAAAACAGGTTGGTATCGCCGTAGAAGACGGCTCCTTCGGAGGGGCGGAACAGCCCGATGAGCAGTTTCAGGAGTACGGTTTTTCCGGCACCGGAGCTACCAATGATGAGGTTGGGTTTACCGGCGTGAAATTCGGCAGAGACGCCCTTGAGAACGTGGTTGTCGCCGAAGGATTTGTGTAAATTTTCCGTGCGGATCATGCTTCGGGCAGAATTAGGTAAGGAGAAGGGCGATGATGAAATCGAATAACAGGATCAGGACGTTAGAAACGACCACTGCACTGGTGCTGGCTTCGCCGAGTTCGATGCTGCCACCCTTAACGTAGTAGCCAAAGTAGCAACTCACGGAGGTGAGCAGGAAGGCGAAAACGCCGGCTTTTACGAACATGATAAACACGTAGCGCGGAACGAAAAAGGAACGAAGCCCCAACACGTATTCTGTATGGGAGATGCTGCCGGGTAATACGGTGGCGAGATATCCTCCGATGATACTCACGAAAGCAGAGATGGCTACGAGCAGGGGAATGACCAATACCGCAGCAATAATTTTGGGCATAATGAGGTAGGCAGCCGTGTTGACGCCCATAATTTCCATGGCGTCAATGTGTTCTTTTTGCCGCATGCCACCGATTTCGGCGGCCAGGTTGGAGCCTACTTTACCGGCTAAAACAAGGCAGGTAATCGTCGGTGCCATCTCAATGATGGTGATGTCACGGACGATATAGCCGATGTAGTAGGACGGGATGAAACTGTCCCCCAACTGATCGGCGAACTGTACGGCCGTTACCATACCGATAAAAACGGAAATAAGCAGGACGATAAAGACGGAGCCGACCCCGATGGCGTCCATCTGGCGAACGGTCTCTTTGTAGTACATCGAGAATCGTTCCGGCTTAGCGATGGCGGATTTTAGCAGCAAAATATACTGCCCGAAATTGTAAAGTAAAGTGTCTATCAGCATGTGTCGGCCAGATCGTTTTGCGGTGCGGTGTGGGGGCCGTGCCCGCAGGCTTGCGGGTTGGTAGAACGTGGTGCCTGCCACTTAGGTTGGCGATATTACAAATTTAGTGGAAATCGGGGCGCGAACGCAGGTGCAAGGTAGGGATTCTTGAAGAGCAGGGGAAGGTGGGGGTTGCCTTATCCATCCCGCTGGCGGACCGGCCCTCATCGGCGGGCGGCTGTCGGCCGGCTCAAGGTGAGCTTTTGCTTGCCAACGGAGCTATCACCCATTGCTATTTACCCTGCATTGCACCGGCGTCCGCGCCCACCTACACCCGCTCTTCTGCCGTGGCTGGCACACTTATGTCAAAGTAGTAAGCGATCAGGCCCGCCACTACGTTGAGGAGCCCAAGCAGGCTCTCCATCGGCTGGTTTATGAAAAGGTAGACTAATGACCAGGCACTGAAAGCCAGGAAAATGAGCTGCGGAAGCGGGTACAGAGGGGAGGAATAACCCGCCTCTCCTTTCTTCTGCCACCGTAAAATGAGCAGGCCCAATACGGCCAGAAAGGTGAACAGTTGAAGCACAAAACCACTGTATAACAAGACGCGCTCAAAGCTGGAGGTGAAAACCAGAAAAAGGCTGATGCCTCCCTGTAACCAGGTCGCTCTCTGCGGAATTCCACCCTTACTGAGCTGACCAAAGGTTCGCCACAGATGGTGGCTGTCGCCCATAGCTCTTACTACGCGCGGCCCGACCCAAATCATGGCGGATATGCCCGTTAGCAGTAAAATGCCGATCAGGACGCTGACCCACTGCCCCATGGCCGGGCCAAACATTGCTGCGGAGGCTACCTGCGCTACATCGATCTGTCCGCTGAGGGCAGCCGTGCCCGCCTGCCGTAAAAAACCGTACTGCAGGAGTAAGAATAAACCGCTCACTAACAGGGTGCCGCCCACAAGGGCAAGCGGTAAGTTTTTCCTGGGTTCTTCAATTTCTTCTACGATGTAAGCTGCGGCATTCCAGCCGGAAAAGGCGTAGAAGACGCTGATCATTGCAACCGCTGCTCCCGGAGACCAGAGCGTGCTTACCCCTCCGAAAGACCAGTTAACCACGGCATCAGCCGGAGCGGGCATGAAGGTGCCCGCCAGGCCCAAGCCCATCACGACCAGTAGTTTCACGGCCGTAAGCACGTTCTGTAACCGGCTGGATTCCCGGGTGCCAAAGCCATGAGCCAATGATAAAATGACGATACTCATAACGGCCGTGAGCAGGGGCGGCCAGCCGGTCCAGGCTGCCAGATATTGCCCTACGGCCATGGCCGACAGTGCAACGGCGGCAGCAAAGCCAACCGTCAGGCTAACCCACCCACTCAGGAAACCCATGAGCGGGTGGAAAATTTCACTCAGAAAGTGGGCCTCTCCTCCAGAGCGGGGCAGTCGCGTACCGAGCTCGGCATAACTCACGGCACCGCACCAGGCTACCAGGCCACCAATGGCCCATAGCAATAGTAATACTGAACCGCTGGGAATCAACTCCAGTTGAAACCCAAGGGTGGTAAAGGCGCCCGTACCGATCATATTGGCCACTACCAGTGCCGCGGCACTCCGCCAGCCGATTGTTGCTTTCAGCCGATTCATCGAAGTAAGAAACTGCTAAGCAGTAAGATTTCTGTTGTGATGGTAGCTAGGTAACGTAGTTTTAACGTTTAGGAGGCTAGTTGCGGGGGGGGACAGGTTGCAGGGTGCAGGGTTGCAGGGTGCAGGGTTACAAGTTGCAGGGTTGCAAGTTGCAGGGTTACAAGTTGCAGGTTGCACCCGGCGCCCGGAATCCGGCACCCCGTCTACTCCCCTCCACCAGCCCGGTGTAAAGCCGGCACCGTGATGGCAATGGCTGAACCAGCAATAAAACCAATTAAGACGTCGGTGAAAAAGTGCTTTCCAGCTCTCATCCGGCCGTAAGCAACCGTTGCGGGGATGAGCGCTGCCGCGGCCCAAATGTAGGGTTTTGCCTTACTGTTGGGGTGAAGGTCACTGTAAAGTTGCGCCGTAGTGAAACTGAAGTAAGCAGAGGTGGCTACGTGGCCGCTGTAAAAGGAGTACCGACTGGATTTTTTTAGCTTCGTATCCAGAGGAGCATTAGCGTTGTAGTTATAGGGACGGGCCCGTTTGGCTACCACTTTGGAGAGGTTAATGAGTGCTGAGTTCAGCATCGCTCCCTGAAAAACGACCATCGCCATATCGTCGAAGTTGTCCCTACCGGTCTTGTCCAGCATGAGAAAAAAGGGACTGGCAAAACTGGTGAGCAGTAATTTATCCGTAAACTCATCAGAAGCAAGGGACAGATGCCGGGTAGAAAAGCGATCAATGCCCGGAATTTTGTCGAAATCCAACATCTTGATGTCTTCTTCCGTCATGGGTTTTACTCGGCGGTCCAAGAGGGTAGAGCCGATGGTAAGCGTACCTCCAAGCCCAATCAGGGCAGCGTTGGTTGCATCACTGGGGTTATAAGGCTGCAGGCCCTGGCCAAATAAGCAGGTGCTGCACAAAAAAACAAACAGAAGGAAGAAGGGGCGATGGGGCATAATGATGTTCGGCTTTTCGAATGAGCGCTGTTGGTGGATCAGGCTTTACGCCAAAGGACCTCCAGGGCTACAACCGACAAAAGTAAGCGCTTGTTTGGCAGTATTTCATAATCCTAACCCGAGGGTGCGACGTTTCTCCCGGTCTGCTACACTGTTCTGCGACCAATAAGGCGCTCGAATCTGGTGGCTTAACCGGGCAACAGTGGTCAGCTTTTTACCCCGGCTCGGGTAAGTTTCCGTCCAGCCACGAAGGATATAAGGGGCTGCGGCATCAAAAACAAATTCCACCTTTCGGTCGAGCCCCTCGTAGTGTATAGAATAACTTTTTAGTTTTTCTGCGGTAAATTGATCACCGGTATAATCCTGAAGACTGACGGTCGCCTTCGCTGCCTCATAAGGTTTATGCGTCATGAGCAAATAGCCGGTAGCGGGAATAATGTCGAAGGACCCGGTGGGCAGCTTGTCCCAGCCGCTTCTGATGCGATTAAAAACTTCGTCTTCGATAAAATCAGCAGCTAAGCGCTGGTTTTGATCTGCTTCCCGCTCAAAGTAGGAGCGAAGCTGGCTGTCCCACTTTTTGCCGCCGGCGTAGTTTAGTTGCGTAAAGGTCTGTCCGCACCAGTCCTGCATACTGGTGGTTACCTTCAGGCTGTGGGGCTGCTCGTCCGTTTTAGTAGGGGTAAAGGTGGAGGTCATCACGGAGTAGTCATAGATTCCGGTTGTAAAACGCCGGATCATATTCGTCTTTAGAACGGGCGTTGAAGCCGGGTTGGTGTAATTGTCGTTTTTCACCTGCTTATCCGTCAGGAAGTCTTCAGAAACGAAGATCAGGTTAACCTGCCCCGGGTGAATTTCTCCGTAGCGGATTTGCTCGAGGTCGTAAGTGTTTATCTCCGCCTTCCCTTCATACCAGTAATCAGAAAGACCGCCGGAAAAATGACCGGGCACTATAGCCGCAGTATCCGGGGCGGTTTGGTGTGCAGTATCAGCAGTGTCTTGTACGGTATTACAACTGAGTAGTAGTAGTGGGAGGAGGAAAAGAATGGAGTAGCGCATACTAAAGAAACGTGTAAACAGCTCCCCGGTTTTTTAAAGGGCGTCCGTGCAACTTGACATAATGCAACAATCGCTTGATACCAGCTCAGGCAGGGGCCGTAAATCAATGAAGGCTGTTGGCTCAAAACTGAAAATTTTATCAGTCACGGCTAATCAGGTAACCGGCAATGGATACGGTTGCACATACGTATTATATACAATTACAGTTGTTCAAAAAAAGTGCCTACCTTAGCGACGATAGTTTACTAATGCACTCATTTTATCTTGTGGCCCCATCCTGACGATGGGGCCCAAGCTTTTCCTAAGCTTGTCTACGCTGGCAAACTATTACTCCCCATCACCGCCCACTCTTTATGCCTGCTGTATCAAAAGTACTGTTCTTTTTATGTTGGCTTGTCCTGGCTGGCCATTTGTCTGCTCAGCGGGGAGATGACCGGGCAGAAGCTACTGCGGCTTTTGATGACGGTGTGCAGTTTCTTCTTGCGGGAAAACCCAGGAAAGCGGCGAAGTCTTTTTACAGCGCTACCAGACTGGACACTGCCTTTATTCCTGCCCGTCGTTTGCTGGGGGTTGCGGAAGAGTTAAACGGTAACCTGTCAGAGGCCGCCGGTGCATACCAGTACGTCATTGAAAGAGACTCCTCCTATTCCAGGCTTATTTATTACCAGTTAGGTAAGATCTATTACCGGATGTCTCGCCCGGCACTGGCCTTGCACTATCTGCTGAAATTTGAAGAACTGCAGGAACGGGACCTTGGTGAGTTTGGCCGCAACGGCGAGTCCGAACGCCCCGATGAGTTGGCGGCTCTGGAGCGTTTAGTCAACGATATCCGGGCGGCGAGTATAACGCAGGACAGCTCCCAGTTCATCAACGTTACGAAGCTATTTAACCTTGGCTCTCCGGTCAATTCTTCCCGGAATGAATACCTGCCTTTTTTTAGTAACGACCAGTCCGGCTTACTTTTTACCCGCCAGGGAGAGCTTGGGGATGAAGACCTCATCAAAGGACGTAGAGGAAACCTGAACGATAACTTTAGAATATCCCGCTTTGCCAGTGTCAATAGCACCCCCAGAAAGGAAGGTATGGCCACCTTAGTGCGAGACGGAGAACGCATATTTTTTACTGTCTGTAATGATGATGAAGAAGAGCAGTTTTGTAAGGTGTACAGTGGATGGCTCATCAATGGTAAAATCGAAAGGGCCGAAAAATTACCCGATTATATCACGGGCCGTACCTGGGTGAGCCAACCGGCCATTAGTTGTGATGGGCAGCAGCTTTACTTTGCCAGCATCCGGCCGGGTGGGGTAGGGGGCAGTGACATTTATCGCTGTATCAAACAGGAAGACGGAAGCTGGTCAGAGCCCAAAAACCTGGGCACCGGCGTCAATACACCCCTCAATGAAGAAGCACCCTTTTTGAGTAATGACGGGCGCACCCTCTACTTTTCCAGCGAAGGGCATCAAAACCTGGGCGATCAGGACATTTTTATGAGCTGGTGGGACGAAATAGAGGGCCGGTTTACCCGGGCCATCAATCTCGGGCCGCCCGTAAACGGACCGCACCGTGAACTGGGCTTCCACCTGACTTCCGACGGAAAAACAGGGTACGTTGCCAGCAACCGCCCCGGTGGTTATGGCGGCTTGGACATTTACGGCTTTGAACTGTCGGATCGCCTGAGCAGCCAGCCCATTACTTTTGTATCTGGCTACGTAACGGACAGCCTGACGGGAGAGCCGATTCCGGATCAACGAGTCCCCGTTACGGAAGGAAAGACCTATTACACCAACTATGATGGGCGGTTCTTCATCTGCGCACCTTCGGAGAGTACTTTACCACTTACCATAACGCATCCGGAATACCTGCCCTACGAGCGGGATTTTGCTATTCCAACCTGGGCAAACCAGAAACCTTACAGAATTGATCTGCTGCTGCGCAGAGAAAAAGTAGTGGAGCCACCAGCCGCACCACCGCCTCCACCTCCTCCGCCGGCTGATACCGTTAAGCTGAAAGCAAGGGTGGTCAATAGAAACCTGACGGTTCGGTTTAATTTTGACGACGCCAGCCTGACTCCCACCCAGCTCGATAACATCGAAAAATTTGTCGCTTCGGTAAAGGATAAACACATCATGCGAATCGTTGTAACCGGATTTACGGACGACGTAGGCGATAAGGCTTACAATATTCGCCTGAGTCAGAAGCGGGCAAAGGCCGTTGGCATCCATTTGCAAACGGCTGGCATCAAAGCCAACGAAGTGAAAATCGTGGGTATGGGAGAACTTAGTGGCGCCGGTCAGCGTGCGCTGAACCGAAAGGTGGAAGTCTCCGTTCGATACCGCGAAATGGTGGATCCCGACTAAGGGACTTATATTTATTGGGGCAATTAACATTCAGGTGACCCTGCTTTAATAACTTCGTCTGAAAATCAAAAATGAACAACCAGCGTCCGTAATCTTTTCTTGAAGAGAGCCTCCGGACTAATTTTCTACACTGATACTATTTATTGATTCATGAAAGCATTTTTCACTCTTTTACTGACGGCTACGGTACTCACGCTTAGCGCACAGACCGAAAAGCCCCCCTACTGCGAAGAAGGACCTGCTACTTACGGTAGTGTTGCCGCTATTCCCGGTGCAACGACTGCTCCACCACTTCCACGGTTTACCACTACTCCGGTCACGGAGCACAAAATTCAGGTGGCCATTCTTCGTTACACGGATCCTTCCGAGTATCCGTTTCACCCAAGTCTGGTGGCTCGTTACCGCCCATGTGAGCAATTGTGGGTAGTTGAAAGCCGCGAGAGTTTTGCTAACCGTGCAGATGCCGTCAAGCTCCAGAATGAGCTCAAAGCGCTCGGATATTCCGGTGCTTACATCACCGATTTAGTCGGTTACCAATAGAACGGTTATTTTTGCAAAAAAATAAACCATGCTATACATTCTACGGGCAGTAACGCTGTCTTGTTTTGCCTTTCTACTTTTTTCCTGCGGGCAAGAGGTGGAAATGATGACTGAAGAGGTCGAAGAAGTGAAAGAAGAAGTTGCGGGAACTTTCGGGGCTGATTTTCAGGCCAGTAAAGTGATTCCTGCTGCGGAACTGCTTTCCAGCTACTCTGCAGAAGCCATCGCTGACACCGTCATGACTACGGTTCGCGGCACGGTCGATGAGGTTTGCCAGGCCAAAGGGTGCTGGATGACCATCGCCGCCGGTGGCGAAGAAGAAATGATGGTCAAGTTCAAAGACTACGGTTTCTTCATGCCTAAAGACATCAGCGGCCGTGAAGTAATCATGAACGGAATGGCTTTTTATGAAGTCACCCCGGTAGATGAACTGCGCCACTACGCCGAAGATGCCGGAAAGCCGCAGGAAGAAATTGACAAAATCACCGAACCGAAGCGGGAGCTGAAGTTCCTGGCTGATGGTGTACAATTACTGGAAGACGAGCTGTAGTATGTATCGTAAGTGATAGTAGTGGTAGTATGGTAGTACTATCACTACTATCACCTGCTACCATACTATCACTACTATCTCCCCCATGGATGAATCATTTTTCAAGGACCGTTATCTGGATCACCAGCGAGCGGGTGAGTTGCCATCTCCTCAACTGATTGAAGACTGGCTCGAAGGGGTACTGCAATTTTTGTTTCCGGAATTCAGTGCGGTAAAATTTTCTACCGAACGAGCCTTCTTGCTTCAGTATCAGACCAATGATCTGAAGCTTTTTACCATTTTAGACTCTCTTTCCAGCCGTTTGCCGAAATCTGCAGTTGACATCAGAGCGGCCTTTGAAGCGGACCTGCCCGCTGTTTACGATTCGCTGTCGGAGGATGCGGAGGCTATTCTGTCAGGCGACCCGGCAGCCCGGGACCGTACGGAAGTGGTGAGCACTTACCCTGGCTTTTATGCGCTGGCGGTTCACCGGCTGGCGCACTGCCTGTGTCGGTTAGGGGTTCCGCTTTTGCCGAGAATGTTGAGTGAGATCGCGCACCAGAAAACGGGCATTGAAATTCATCCCGGAGCGAAAATCGGGCGTCGGTTCTGCATTGACCACGGTACGGGAATAGTCATTGGGGAGACCGTGGAAATTGGCGATGACGTGAAAATGTATCAGGGCGTTACGCTCGGAGCACTGAGCGTAAGCAAAGATATGGCGCGCACCAAACGGCACCCAACCATTCGCGACCGCGTCGTGATTTATGCCGGAGCCACCATTTTGGGCGGAGATACGGTGATCGGCGAAGATTCTATCATTGGGGGCAATACGTGGATCGTCAAGAGTATCGGACCTAACAGCAGGGTGTACTACAGAGTACCCGAAAAAAAGCAGTAGGCACCGGGGCGCTTCAGGACGTTCAGGCGCGGACGCAGGTGCAGTAGAGGGGAGAAAAGAGCAGGGGGAGGGCCGGCATTCCCTTGCTCCTAAAAGCAATTGTTGCACCTGCGTCCGCGCCGTATTCCGGGTGTTTTAGTCTGGCCCCTTTCGACTCTCAGCGATCAAAAGTCGAAACCCGGGGTAATGGGGCTCCAATACTTCCAATGTGCAGAGCCCCAGGGCAATCGGAAGCTCGGGTAACGCGGACGCTCGAAGGTCCTTTCAGGACGCTACGAGGTCTGCTTAGGCCCGGCTCAAGGGTCCTCGTAGCGTCGCGGAGCGACCTGCGAGCGTCCCTGCGTGGAGCCTGCGTTTGCCCTGGCGGTGCCCCGCAAGACTACCATACTACCTGCTACCTAAGTACCTTTGTCGCAAATAAGAGACCCAATGGTACGACTTTCCGTAAATCTCAATAAAGTTGCTCTCATCCGTAACAGCCGGGGAGCTGACTATCCTAATCTGGTAAAGGTGGCTACTGACTGCGAGCAATTTGGAGCGCAGGGAATTACTATTCACCCCAGGCCCGATCAGCGCCACGCCCGCTATGATGACGTTGCCGCGCTGAAAGAAGTGGTGACGACGGAACTTAACATTGAGGGCTACCCCGCAGAACACTTTAATCAGATAGTACTGTCTAACCGCCCCCACCAGGTAACACTCGTGCCCGATGAGCCCGGGCAGCTTACCAGTGACCACGGATGGGACACCGTCGCTAAGGCTGATTTCCTCAAGGAGGTGTTGGCGGGCTTTCGGGAAGCGGGGATACGAACGTCTTTGTTTGTCGATCCGGACGAGAGGATGATCGAAGGCGCTAAAGAGGTTGGCGCTGACCGGATTGAGTTCTACACGGGGCCTTTTGCACATCAATTTGCTGCAGACCGGGCGGGCGCAGTGGCTCCTTTTACCAGAGCGTGCCGTTTTGCGCAGGAAATTGGCATGGGGATCAATGCAGGGCACGATCTTAATCTGGACAACCTCACTTATTTCGCCAGTCGGATGCCAGGGTTACAGGAGGTGAGCATCGGGCATGCCCTGGTGAGTGATGCCCTGTACTATGGCATGGCCAACACGATTGCTATGTACCGGAGCTGTCTGTCCAATGCGGCAGCTCTTCAGGAAGGCTAGAGGCTGTCAGTTTCCTGATTTGTTTCGACCAATTGGGCAAAAAAATCGTCGAAAAAAGACCTTTTTTCGACGGAACGAGGCGCGATAAAAAAAATTGTTATTTGGTCAGGCAGCGAAATATTTTAACTTTGCGTTCACACTTTGGAAGATAATGCGTTTTTCATCGCATCTTTTGAAGAAGATTTAACAACGCTTACACGGGTTTTAGAACGTTATATTTCACTTATTCAGACTACACACTGTACATCCTCCCAGAAAACGTCGATCACAAAAGCACCTAACAGTCCAAAGATTGTGATGGGCTAGCTCCATCTTGTATAAAACCATATTTCTTAACCATTTGAGACTAGTAATCAACTAAATTTCGACTAGAATGAAGAGAATTTCACTAGTGATTGCCATCGTCTGTTTTGCTTTCAGCATTGCTATAGCACAGCGGACGATATCCGGCGTCGTACAAGACGAGGCCGGAGAATCCCTTATCGGAGCATCCTTGCTCGTTAAGGGAACAACTTCCGGTACTGTTACCGACATTGACGGAAGATTTTCCCTGGCCGTTCCGGCCAACGCAGAGTTACTTGTTGTCAGCTACACGGGCTTCTCCACTTTGGAGTACCCCATTGGAACTGCCAGCGAAGTAACCATTACCCTTTCTGAGAGTGCTTCTCAGCTTAACGAGGTAGTAGTAACCGCACTTGGTATCCGCAAGGAGAAGAAGGCGCTCGGTTACTCTGTTGCCACTATTGGTTCCGGCCAGGTGGAAAACAGGGTAGAATCCGACGTGGGCCGTATTCTTCGTGGTAAGGCTGCCGGTGTTGATATTACCCAGACTTCCGGTGTTGCCGGTTCTGGTACTAACATCATCATTCGTGGCTACAGCTCTATCTCTGGTTCTAACCAGCCGCTATTCGTTGTTGACGGTGTACCGTTCAACTCTTCTACGAATACGGACCAGGGCTTCCAGACCGGTGGTGCAACGGCTTCCAGCCGCTTCCTCGATCTTGACCCGAACAACATTGCTGAGATCAGCGTACTGAAAGGTCTTTCTGCAACTGTACTGTACGGTGAGCAGGGTGCCAACGGTGTGATCCTGGTAACGACCAAGAATGGTCAGGGTGGTGCAGAAGCTAAGAAAGGCTTCGAAATCAGCGTAACGCAAGGTGTTGCCCGTACTGAGGTAGCTAACCTTCCTGAGTACCAGAACAGCTACGGTAACGGTTTCTCCGGAAACTTCGGTTGGTTCTTCTCTAACTGGGGACCTTCTTTCGACACGCGCGGAAGCAACGGTATTGACGAGAACGGCCAGATTGAGCACCCGCTTGATCAGGAACGTTACAACGCTGCCTTCCCTGAATTTGAAGGTGCTCGTTACGACTACCGCCCTTACGACAACGTTTCTGAGTTCTTCCAGGCTGGCTCTGTGTACAACACAAGTGTCAACGTAGACAAGAACTTCGGCAATGGTATCAGCTTCAACGCTAACTACAGCTACCTGGACGATACTGGTTTCGTACCACAGAACACTTTCCAGAAGCATAACGCTGGTGTTGGTGGTAAAGTAGACCTGGCTAACGGTCTCAAGATTTCTACCTCTCTGAATGTAGTAAGCTCTGAGCGTGTTTCTCCTCCGGCATCTATTGGTTTTGGCTCTAACCCTGCCGGCGCCTCTGTATTTGCCAACGTACTGTACACGCCTCGTTCGGTTGACCTTGCAGGCTTGCCTTTCCAGAACCCAATTGACGGAAGTCAGGTGTACTACCGCCGTGGTTCTGCTATCCAGAACCCACGTTGGGGTCTGGCTAACATGTTTGACCGTGAAGAGGTTAACCGTTACTTCGGTAACGTTGCTCTGAGCTACGACATCACGGACTGGCTGACGGCCAGCTACCGTATCGGTGTGGATACTTACAACCAGATCAGCCGTCGTGAGATCAACAAAGGTGGTTCTCAGGTTCCTGATGGCCAGCTGCTTACGTCTAACCGCAACAACACGATCATCGACCAGGTACTGAACCTGAGCTTTGATACTGAGCTCAGCGAATCTTTCAACCTGAGTGGTATCGTTGGTTTGAACAACCGTACTGACCGTTTCAACCGTAACACGGTTTCTTCTACTCAGCAGTTCATCTTTGGTCTCTTTAACCAGAGCAACTTCATTGAGCACGTAGGTTCACAATTTGTACAGAACGAAGGTCAGATTGGTCTTTACGGTAGCTTAACGGCTGGTTTCAACCGCTACCTTTACCTGACGGCTTCTGCTCGTAATGACTGGAGTTCTACGCTGGAAGCAGCTAACCGTTCTATCCTTTACCCATCGGTAAGTGTTGCCTTCGTTCCTACGGATGCATTCGAAAGCCTTCAGGGTAGCCGGGTACTGAACTACCTGAAGCTGCGTGCTGGTTACGGTACGTCTGCACGTTTCCCCAATCCTTACACGACACGTCCTATTCTGGGTAGCGCTACTAACGTGAGCCAGACTCCCGCTGGTGCAGCGTTGAACACCAACTCTGTAAGCAACCGCCTGGGTAACACCGACCTGAAGCCAGAGCTTCTTGGTGAGCTTGAGTTTGGTGTTGAAGGTCGTTTCTTCAACAACCGCGTAGGTCTTGACTTCTCTATCTATGACAAGCAGTCCAGTGACCTGCTCGTAGACCTTGACCTTGATCCTGCTTCCGGTTTTACCGTAACTACGATTAACGCCGCTGAGGTTTCTAACAAAGGTATTGAGGTAAGCCTCAACCTGATTCCAGTGAAGACGAAAGACTTTACCTGGGACATGACCTGGAACCTGACGTCTAACGAGAACGAAGTAATCAGTGTTGCTGACGGTGTTGATCAGGTAACCATTGCTGGTTACACTAACCTGGGTAACTTTGCTATTCCTGGCCAGCCATTCGGTGCGATTCAGGGTTCTGCCTTCGTTCGTGGCCCCAACGGTGGTCTGCTCGTAGGTGCTAACGGTGAATACCAGGCAACGAATGACATTGAGATCATTGGTGATCCTAACCCTAACTACTCTGCGAACTGGTTGAACACGATCAGCTACAAAGGCGTAAGCCTCAACTGGCAGTTCTCTTACACGGACGGTGGTGACATCTACAGTGTAACGACGGCAACGATGCTGGCTCGTGGTCTTACTTCTGATTCTGACTTTGACCGCTTCCTCCCGCTGATCCTTCCTGGTGAAGATGCGGAAGGCAATGCTAACACCGTACAGGGTTACGTAGGTGACTACGGTTTCGCAGCCTTCTTCGGTGCGGACGAAGGAACCATCTTTGACGGTACGGTTATTCGTCTTCGTGAAATCAGCCTTGGTTACTCTTTACCAGCAAGCCTGCTGGACAAGACGCCATTCGGTAGTGTTTCTATCCGCCTGGCGGGCGAGAACCTGTACTACTACGCGCCTAACTTCCCAGAAGGGGTAAACTTCGATCCTGAAGTACTCTCTCTTGGTGTAGGTAACGGCCGTGGCTTTGACTACCTCACCGGCCCAACGGCCAAAAAGTACGGTGCTACTCTTAGCCTTACTTTCTAAGCTCACCTCTTTTCAGAAGACTATGCTACCCGCCGGTAAACTATGCTGGCGGGTAGCCTAGACAAGTAATAAATATGAAACTATTTAAGAAAATTGCTCTGGCAATGATCGTCCTTTCCATGGCTGCCTGTGCCGATCTGGACGAGTTGTTGATCAATCCTAACGGTGTAGACCCCTCTCAGGCGGATGCCGTTTCTCTCTATAACAGTGTGCAGTTAGGCTTCAGAAATGTTGCTTACAGCGGAGCTGTTTACAACTTCACCACCGGACTCTCCCGTATGGAGGCCGAAACCGGTGGCTTTACCTACGTTGCTTCTCATGCGCCAACGGAATTCAGTGGTCTTTGGAGTGCTGCTTACGCTGGTCTTTTCCCAGACATTGATGCTTACATTGCTATTGCTGAGCCACTTGGCCTTGACGCAGAAGTTGCTTCCTGTAAGATCATGAAGGCCTACTCTCTTATGATGATGGTGGATCTTTTTGATGACATCCCACTGAGCCAGGCAGGTATGGGTGGCGCTGATACGCCAAACACCACGCCAACGGCTGATACTGGT
Source organism: Neolewinella agarilytica (assembly GCF_900110645.1). Taxonomy (GTDB): domain Bacteria; phylum Bacteroidota; class Bacteroidia; order Chitinophagales; family Saprospiraceae; genus Neolewinella; species Neolewinella agarilytica. Next base: position 96,396 of record NZ_FOFB01000016.1, on the reverse strand, counting down.
GAAGAAGTGTACGCTGCGGCTAACACTCTGCTTGACGAGGCCATTGCTGCTCTCGCTAGTGGCGAAGGTTTTGCCAGTGCGGCTTTTGATAACTTCTACGGCGGTGATGCTGGTGACTGGAGTAGTGTGGCTTCTACCCTGAAGCTTCGCAGTGTAATTGCTACCAAGTTAGCCGGAGGAACCGGTGCTGAGGTGAACGCCCTCGTTGACGGTGGCGACCTCATCGTTGAAAACGGGCAGAATTTTGAGTGGACTTTTGGTACTAACCGTGTTAACCCGAATAACCGTCACCCATTCTACAACGACTCTTACGAGAATAACGATGGTGCTTACATGTCCAACTGGTACATGTGGCTGCTGGCGGAGTCTAAGGGCTTTACTGACCCACGGACTCGCTATTACTTCTTCCGCCAGGAGACGGATCTTGAATCCATCTATACTGATCAGGACGGTGCAAACGCTTTTGACTGCATTCTCACGGCAGTTCCTGATCCGGAGTTCATTCCTCCTCACTACGAGGCGATCAGCCCTGACATGCCTTACTGCCTGGGTAGCTACAGCCAGAGTTACTTTGGCCGTGATCACCTGAACGGCTCCGGTATTCCACCAGATGGCGCCATTCGTACTGTATATGGCCTCTACCCAGCTGGTGGTAAGTTTGATAATACCTTAGACAACGGTGATATTCAGAACGCCGGTACGGACGGTGCTTTGGGTGCAGGTATCGCCCCGATCTGGCAGGCTTCCTGGACGCATTTCCAGCTGGCTGAAGCCGTGTTGACCATGGGAGCTAACGGCGATGCCCGCCAGCTTTTGGAAGATGCTATTGTACTGTCTCAGGAACGTGTGAAAAGCTTCGAAGACAAGGTTGACGGTAACCGCATTCTGGCAACTACTCCAACCATTATTACAGTTGCGGACACTTACGTTGCGGACAGCCTCTGGACGGAGTACGTAGATTTCGTACTGGCGGAGTATGATGCTGCTGGTAGTGATGATGACCGTATGGCCATCGTTGCCCGCGAATACCTGATTGCTCTTTGGGGTAACGGTATCGAAGGCTACAACCTGTACCGCCGTACCTGTCTGCCTGCCAACCTGCAGCCATCCATTGACCCGGCTGCTGGTAATCCTTTCATTCGTTCAGCGCTTTACCCCGCTACACACGTTAACCTGAACCAGAATATCACCCAAAAGGAGAACATTACCACTCCGGTATTCTGGGATACTAATGACGCTAGTTGTAACTACTAACGTCGAAATTTGTCAACCTTGGACGCAGGGCCGGAAAAAAATCTTTTCGATTTTCCTTCCGGCCCTGGTCCAAACTTCTAACTTAATCTTCGTTGTAGTTTTCCAACTGCAACTAAATCATATACAATATGCTTAAGAAATTATCCTTTCTGCTGGCCGCTTGTCTTATCGTGATGACCGGCTGTAAGGACGACGAGCTAGCTCCGGTTATCATCTTCAACGAACTGGAGGTTGGGGCTTTCCCCTTCCTCAACGAACTTAAAACAGGTGAATTTGACCTGGCAGACCTTGCAGGGTCTGCTTATGAGATGGACGTTTATTTCGTCGATGGTCAAGCAGGAGCGAATATTGCTCAATACAACGTTTACGTTACCTTTGAAGACAATAACCCTAGTAATGGAGACGAGAGCTCTACTGCAGAGGCTCTTTTCAGAAGCTACGTTCCTTCGGACTTTGAGACCATTGGCGACAAGGGTAACTTAGGGACGAACGTAGTTATCCCATTTCTGGATGCTGCTACTGCAGCAGGTGTAGATGCAGATAACGTACTTTCTGGTGACCGTTTTCAGTTTCGTACAGAAATTGTTACAACTACCGGAACTACTTTTAACTCCGTAAACTCTACTCCTGCCGTTACGAACGCTTTTGGTGGTCTGTGGAACTTTAATGTAACTGCTACCTGCCCACTCGCTGACGATGTTTTCGTTGGTAGCTACAACGTTAGCTATGGTTACATCTATGATCCTTTTGTCATCTTTGGCCGTACAATTCAGGGCTGGTTACCAGCACCAATGGATCAGAACGTTACCCTGGAACTCAAAGCGGGTTCAACTACGGTTCGTTCGTTCGGTACACAGTACCTAGTTCCTTCTGATCTGACGAGTGACATCACTATTGATCTGACCTTCTCCTGTGATGTGGTTACTGCTGTATCCTCTGACTCTGGTGTACGGTGTTCTGGTGCCGGTTGGCGTCCAATTCAAATCAATACAGCGTCCTTCGACCTGAATGATGATTCTACCTTTACCATTGAATTCCGTGATTGGGGTAGCGATGAGAACAATGGAGGTTGTGGTAATATTGCTGCTCAGGAGTATAGTGTAGTCTTTGTTAAGCAGTAATTTTCCTTCCTTTACAGTATAATTCCTTACTGCTTATTATTAAAGTGGTGCTGAAATAGTTAGTATTTCAGCACCACTTTTCCTATCTTTACAATATCAAAGTTATTATTAGTTATGACTTTAAATTTTACACCTAAATTTTAATAACATGTTCATAAAATCTATGTGGCTGCTTGTGCCTGTTTTGTTCCTTATTTCTTGCACTCCCCAAGAAAGTATAACTACTGCGGAGTCTGAAATTGAAGCGTTAGAACTAGGTCAGGTAGAGCAGGAAGTTAAAAACCGTTTGTTTTTCTTGGAAGAATTTGTAGGGATTGAAAACCTTACTACTGAAAATTTCCCTTCCGTTTATCAGGGGATATTTGATCCACTTCCGCAAAACAACCAGGGTGTCGGTAGGAATAATTGTACTAGTTGTGGTTACGTGTCTACTAGTTGCGAAAATTTTGGCTTGTATCTTGTTCTTTTGGAGACGAGTTGTAGTACTCAATTAGCTAATTCAATTGATTTTTGCGCGCTTTACGAGAGCTGTTCTCAATGCTGCATTCAAACTTGTCCTTATTCAGAGTGCTTTCCTGAAGTGGACGAGGTTGATGCTTGTGGAAATATCTGTCCAGATGGCTTCGACTGCCTCGATGGTGTCTGTGTTGATAATAGAACAGATTGCGAAATAAATGAAGATCTAATTGCGGATTATAGCAGAAGACCAAGATACTATTGGGCAAATGAATGTGGCGTTCCGGTATCTGAAGTACGAATTGTTAATAGAGGTTTGTACAATGACGTCTACTTAACTACGTGGACAGGGACTCCTTGTCCTGCCCTAATGGAGTATTACAGACTTCAATGGAAAAAAGTCTTTTGTGATTGTAATGATCGGGGGTTTGAAGATTTTTGCGATTGTATTTGTTAGCAAGATTAGAATGGTCTTGGAACATGAATTGTAAAAGTTCAGATTGAGAATTCGATTTTATCTCTTTGTTCTCGGTCTTGTTTTTGGTTTTTGATCTGCCAGAGACGAGGCAGCACTGAGATAGACTGCTAAAACGAACAGGCACATGCTCGGTCCCGTTAGGCATATTAAACAATAAAGTATGCCATTTCTGGGGAGTCTCATTAAGACTGCACTTGACCTTAACGCTCAGTTTACCTCTTTGCCGGATCAGCCTCGGAAAACGCAGGAGGAGCAATTGCGCCACCTCATTTCTACCGCCGAAGGAACTGCTTTTGGGCAGTATTACGGGTTTAGCTCTCTTTTGGAGGAAGAGGATCTCATTTCCAGCTATCAGCGTCGTGTTCCGATTTTTGATTATCAAACGCTCCACCGACGCTGGTGGAAGCAGCAGCAGGACTTTCCCAACATAACCTGGCCCGGGCAACCGGGTTACTTTGCTCTAAGCTCCGGTACGACCGGTAAAAAGAGTAAGCGAATTCCCGTCACGGATGAGATGCTACAGGTGTTTCGTAGCGTGAGTCAGTCGCAGATCGCGGCGCTGGCCAGTTTTGACCTGCCCGCTGATCTGTACGAAAAAGATATACTAATGCTGGGGTCTTCCGCTGATCTTAAAAAGTATAAGCACCATCTGGAAGGGGAAATCAGCGGGATAAACAGTAGTAATATTCCCGGATGGTTTGATGGTTTCTATAAGCCGGGTAAAGAAATTGCCAGTATTGATAACTGGGAGGAGCGGGTAGCGGCTATTGCTGAGGCAGCTCCGGATTGGGACGTTGTCGCCATTGCCGGCATTCCTTCCTGGGTTAGGATGATGCTGATCAAAATCATTGATACGCACGGGTTGGACACTATTCATGATATGTGGCCTAACCTTAAGCTTTACGCAACGGGTGGCGTTGCCTTTGAGCCCCACCGAAAGAGTTTCGAGGCACTTGTCAGGGATCCTCTTACCGTCATGGATACTTATCTGGCGTCGGAAGGCTTCTTTGCCTTTACCGCCCGACCCGACACCATGAATATGCAACTGGCCGTTGAGCATGGCATATTCTATGAGTTCATCCCCTTTGATAAGCGGGGCTTTGACGAAAGCGGGATGCTGCTCAAAAAACCGGTCGTACATGACCTGAGTGAAGTGGAGGAGAATCAGGAATATGCCTTACTGGTGAGTACGCCGGCAGGAGCCTGGAGATACATGATCGGGGACACCATCAAGTTTAAAGATCTGGAGAAGTATGAGATGGTGATAAGCGGGCGAACGAAGTATTTCCTTAATGTGGTAGGTAGCCAGTTGAGCGAAGAGAAGCTGAACGCTGCCGTAGGCGAGGTCGCTAAAGAGCTGGGAGAAGAGATTAACGAGTTCGCTGTTGCAGCCGTTAAGGATGAGAGTGGAGAGTATATCCATCAGTGGGTACTTGGTTCACCTTCCGGAACACTGGATGCTGAGCGAGCTAAAGACCTTCTGGATGCTTCCTTAAAAGAGAGAAATAAAAACTACCGGGTGGCGCGGGAAAAAGCCCTGAAAGGAATAGCGGTACGGTCAGTTAAGACCGAAGCTATTTACAACTGGCTGGAAACGGGTAAGAAAAAAGGCGGGCAGATTAAAGTCCCTAAAGTAATGAAGGAGAAAATGATGCGGTCACTGCTGGAGCACTTGTAGAGGCTTGAGGAAACCTCTCCCCACCGCCGTTGGCAGCAGCGTAGCTCACTCCTCTCCGGTAAGTATGGCCTCCGGCCAAACGGAGAGGCTTGAGGAAACCTCTCCCCACCGCCGTTGGCAGCAGCGCAGCTCACTCCTCTCCGGTAAGTATGGCCTCCGGCCAAACGGAGAGGGGCTAAGGGAAACGCTTCGCGTTTCAGGGGGTAACCTGGCTTTACCAATTAATGGTGTAGGAGTAACTGCCACCTTCATCGGTTTTATCCTTTGAGTTATCCTTTTGAGTAACGGTGCCTTTGATCTTTCCGGTACTCGTGTAGGTGATCTGTATGGAGGAAGCGGGCCTGGCGGCTGTTGCTTTGGCCGTTGGTTGTTTAACGGTAAGCTTCTTCACTTTTGGAAGCTTGAAGTGGATATTGATGTCTTGGTGAATCCGGACCTTCTTCTTACGGTCCTGAGGGACATTCCATCGCATCAGGCTTACTACGCGCAGGGCTTCTTCGTCGCAGCCGAAGCCGATTCCTTTTTTAACTCTGGCATCGACTACTTTGCCCCGATAATCAAGCGAATAGCGGACTAATACGGTGCCTTCAACCCTGGCATCTACTGCTTCTGCTGGGTACTTCAGGTGTTCCGCTACAAATTTTTTCATAGCAGTCAGGCCACCTGGATAGACGGGCTTGGCGATGTGAGTGGGACGGTTCTTTGCCATTTGTTTTGGGGCGCTTTGCGCTTTTAGAGAGAGGGAAAACGCGCTGCGCTTGTTTTCCCTTTAGACGCGCTGCGCGCTTTTAGACGAAAAAAGTCGCTGCGCTCTTTTTTCTTTTAGACGGCCTCTGGCCTTTTAGGTACAATACTTCCTAAACGCCCTAAACATGGCTAAGGTTAACCTTCATTGCACCTGCGCTCCGGCGCCCTCTTTTGAAAGGAAGGCCTAATCCGGACAAATTCTAATGTTTCAGGATTGACGGTCAGCTTGTCTTATATTACGACAACAAAACTCGAATCGTGCAAATAAAAAAAAGTAGTAAGGAATACGACGCCGTAATTGTCGGTTCCGGAGCCGGTGGTGGCATGACCGCTAATATTTTAGCGAAAGCCGGACTAAACATTGCCATTATTGAGGCTGGTCCTTTTTTCGATCCGGCGGATAAGGAGCATCGGACCCAAATGCGATGGCCCTGGGAGAGCCCACGTCGGGGAGCCGGTACCACTCGTCCTTTCGGAGATTATAACGCAGCCTTTGGCGGTTGGGAGATTCCCGGCGAACCTTACTCGACCGTTGGAAATACTGAATTTGGCTGGTTCCGTAGCCGGATGCTGGGGGGGCGCACGAACCACTGGGGGCGCATTAGTCTGCGCTTCGGACCGGATGACTTTCACCGAAAAGACATTGATGGACTGGGTGAAAACTGGCCGATTCGATATGAAGATATCAAGCCTTACTACGATCAGGTGGACAAAATGATTGGTGTTTTTGGTACAAATGAAGGCTTACCGAACGATCCGGATGGCTTTTTCCTACCGCCACCCAAGCCCCGGCTCCATGAGTTAATGGCCGTTAAGGGCGCTAATAAAGCAGGAGTACCCTTTATCCCCGGGCGCCTGTCCATGGTAACCAAACGGATCAATAAAGATCGTGGAGTCTGCTTTTATTGTGGGCAGTGTAGCCGCTCCTGTTCGGTTTATGCGGACTTTAGTGCGGGAAGCTGCCTGATCTTTCCGGCCATGCGTGGGAGTGGTTTTGGGCAGATCGACCTGTTTACCAACTGTATGGCCCGCGAGGTGATTACGGATGACACGGGGAAGGCTACGGCGGTGAGTTATGTGAGCAAAGATGACCGCCGGGAGTACCAGGTGAAGGGCAAAGTGATTGTCCTGGCGGCCTCCGCCTGCGAAACGTCCAGAATATTGATGAACTCCGAAGCTCCCGGGCAAACTAACGGTTTGGGTAACGGTAGTGGTACACTGGGGCGTTACCTGCATGACAGTACGGGGACGGGCACTTCGGCCTTCATCCCCGCCCTGATGGACCGGGAGCACTACAACGAGGATGGGGTAGGCGGTATGCACGTCTACGCGCCCTGGTGGGGAGACAATAAGAAGCTTGATTTCCCCCGGGGGTATCACCTGGAAGTATGGGGAGGTATGGGCATGCCAAGCTACGGGTTCGGGGGGTCTCACCTGGCGATACAAAAGAAAATAGGGTATAAAGTGGGGGGCTATGGCAACCCATTAATTAAAGAAGTGAAGAAAGTTTACGGCGCAGTGGTGGGGATGTCCGGCCGCGGAGAAGCCGTTGCACTCTACGATAATTACTGCGAGATCGACCCCGGCAAGGTAGACGAATGGGGTATTCCTACGCTGCGTTTCCACTATAAATGGTCGGACCACGAGCGTTTGCAGGCCAAGCACATGCACGAAACTATCCGGGAAATTCTGACCAGTATGGGAGGAGAATTATTTGATCCGGAGATTCCTGCCTACGAGAACGACCACGGGCTGTTGCGGCCAGGGGCCATCATCCATGAAGTAGGAACTGCCCGCATGCATGATGACCCGAAGCAGGGGGTGACGAACCGCTACAGTGCACTGCACGAAGTGCCCAATGTTTACCTGACGGATGCCTCCGTCTTTACGAGCCAGGCGGACAAAAACCCGACCTGGACCATTATGGCACTGGCCATGCGAGCCAGTGAGCACATTATTTCTGAACGTAAGAAAATGAATATCTGATGGATCGTCGTAAAACACTCAAGACGCTTTTGGGCGCGGCCGCAGGTGCTGCGCTGGTTGTAAACAGCAGTGGATGCGAGACTTCACCGGCGATGGCTACCGCCACCGAAGCCAAAGCTAAAGGCTACGGTCTCCGCACGGCTTACGAAGCGGAGCGGGAGGCTAAACTGATGAAGGAAACCTTCTTCACGGACGAGGAGAAAACTACACTCGGGGTGCTGGCTGACATCATCGTGCCGGGGAACGAAGCAGAACCCAAGGCTACGGATACGGGGATCGTTGATTTTCTGGAGTTCATGGCCATTGACTTACCGGATTACCATCAAACTATCCTTCGGGGCGGATTGATGTGGATTAATATCGAAGCCAGTCGGCGCTTTGCGGGGAAATCCTTTGTAGAATTAGACCCGGCCCAACGCATAGAAATCGTTGAAGATATTGCCTGGCCCGAAGAGGCTAAAGGCACTGAATTCGAGCCGGGAGCGAAGTTTTTCGACAGGATGCGATTCCTGACCGTTACGGGCTATTTCACCAGTAAGGAAGGAATGAAAACCCTTGACTATCAGGGGAATCAACCAAACGTGTGGGACGGAGTACCTCAGGAAGTACTGGATAAGCACGGTCTCGAATACGACCCGAAATACCTGCCACTTTACGTAGACCAATCGAAGCGGGACATCCAGGCGGAATGGGATGATGACATGAACCTTATAAGCTGATAATCAACGTAAACGCATGAGGGCCCTGGAGCGTCCCGCAGTATGGCGGGGCCTTCAGGCGTCCGGCCGGGAACATATGCAGCTCGATAGAATGAACGGATGATAGAAAAAAAGTCCAATAAGCTATCAAGCTATCAATCTAAAATGTACCTTTGCGCCGGGCAGCACACGGTTAGCTCCTCCTGAACTCCCCCAGGGCGGAAACGCAGCAAGGGTAGGGGGTTGTAGCGACCGGTGTGTCTGCCTTTTTTTGTGCCCCTAAGGGAAGGATTTTTGTCCTTTTGACTTACCTTGTACGGCACATAAACACGATAGCATGACGAAGGGAAACATTGACTTAGGGCTTTTGGTCCTGCGACTTTGGTTTGGGTTGGAGATGGCCTTTATGCACGGGCTGCCGAAGCTGATGAAAATCTTTCGAGGGGACATGACTTTTGCTAACCCGATTGGGGTGGGGGAGGAATTTAGCCTGATTCTGGCCGTTTTCGCGGAGTTTGTTTGTGGTTTGCTGATCGCGGCGGGCTTTTTTACCCGGCTGGCTTGTATCCCTTACCTGATCACGATGCTGGTGGCTGCCTTCCTTGTGCATGGCGGAGACCCCTGGGGGAAAATGGCTTTTCCCCTGATGTATGCCGTTGCCGCGATCGTGTTATTACTTACGGGGCCGGGGCAGTATAGTCTGGATGGGCGGTTGTATGGTAAGGAAGCAGAGGTCGCTTAGGCGGACAGTTTTGTAATACTCTTGAGTCTATCTTGCCCAGCTCTTAAAAATGTTTGGTAGATAAGGAGTAAGCTTAAGCCGTAATTTTTCGGTGTTTTCAAAACCTAGGTGTTTATAGGAACGTATGATTAATGAAGAGACGATCTCATACTGTTTAGTTTGGAGCTCTTTATCTGCCTTTAGAACCAGTTTGTCATAGTATTTCGTCGCCTGCTGCAGGTCATGTGTTGCCAGCATCCGTATTGCTTTTACCAGAGCGCCTAAGAAGAAATTCTTATTATTTTTCCAATATGCCGGCTTTGTCGTAGCAAGATGGTGGTTGGCTTCGTTAAGGATGTTGAGTCTTCTTGCATTCCCGCCAACCGGTTGGCCAATACTAACTCGTTTTCCTGGATTGTCGTGGTGATAAAAAGTTAGAACCTCTGGAATTAGTTGCCAGGGTATGTCAGCTTTTAACAGTCTGAGGTGTAAATCAGGATCAGTATTATCAGGTATCGTTTCGTTCCATCCTTTTACTAGTCGTAGGGCATCAGTGTGGTAAAGATTAGAGCAGGTGTACCCTGCTCTAAAATCGAGCACAAGCCCCTTCCAAGGGTCTTGATGAACTAAAGTGTCAATACTCTCTTTGTCCGGATAAATGTGTCTGTAGGAGCTGATTACCCAACGGGTAGAGACTTTTACCCGACTTATTTGAAAGCTGATTTTATTGGGCTTCAAAGTATCATCGGCGTCTAAAAACTGAATCCAAGTTCCTCTTGCGACCTCAATTCCTCGGTTTCTGGCTGCACTACATCCCTGTTTTGCGCAATTTATTAGCCGAATTTTATCGTTATGGTAAGGCTCGATAAGTTGTTTAACCTTGCGGACAGTTTTATCGCTCGAGTTATTATCAACTATAATAATCTCAGTATCTTCGTAGTCTTGTTCGAGTGCAGACTGTATAGATCTCTGGATGAATTTCTCCGCATTATAGGCTGGTATGATAATCGAGACGAGCATTTGGCTAAATTACGCTTTTAATGAAACTATCAGTAGTAGTAACAACATTTAAACGTCCTGATTTGCTCTCACAATGCCTGGAGGGACTAACTAAACAGACGGCCAACAAATCAGATTACGAGGTAATTGTTATTGACAATGCAGGTGATGCAGAGTCAGAACGAATGGTAAAAGAAAGAGGGTTTAAGTATGTTTACGAAAAAAAAACCGGCCATAGCTATGCCAGGAACAGAGGGTTGCAAGAATCAAAAGCACCTTGGGTACTTTATTTCGATGATGATACTATTATTCCCGAAAAAACGATTAAAGATTATATATCTTTTCTGCCAAAGATTAAAGGAGCTGCTTTCGGTGGTCGTTTTACGCATTGGTACGAATGCCCTCCACCAAAATGGCTGCAATTGTTAAGGGGAGATGGCAGCAGGCCGGGGGCAAATGTTGCATTTGGGGTGTTGGGAGAAGAAGAGTATCTGATAGGTTGTTTCTTTGGTGTCCGGAAAGAGGTGGCTCTGAAAATAGGAGCCTTTGATCCTAAATTTGGGATGAAGGGGTTTGAAGTTGGCTGGGCTGACGAAACGGAGTTGCAATACCGTATGCGGAAGGCTGGGCACTCTATTTATTATGCTCCGGAAATCTGTATTGAGCATTTATTGCAACCATGGAAATGTAGCGTGGTTGGTCAAGTTCGTTTTGCATACTCTCACGGAAAAAATTGCTGGCTTCCTAACCAAAGAGTTTCGTTCAGTTTCTTTAGTCTTGTTAAATATTTTTCCATTACTACCTTCATTACTATTCCTGTAACTCTCGGAAGATGGATTTTTCGACATCGGGAATGGTATTGGCAAAACGCTTTTTTAATTGTAATGACAAAGTATGCCTACTTTCTAGGTAGATTTACTAATCATTGGACGATAAAGACTAGAAGTAATTAATATGATAGCTGCTCGATTGCATTCAGGACTGGGAAATCAAATGTTTCAATATGCAATGGTGCGGCGTATTCAACTACAGCTGAAAGTAGAACTGAAGCTCGATCTGAGTTTACTGGTTGATAAGGCAGACAATGGGCGATTCACGCAAAGAGAGTTCTCTTTAAACATTTTTAAGCTTACTCCAAACTACCTTGTGCATCCTGGTATATTAAAAGCAGCATATGCGCCAGGTATACGTAAATGGAGCAATATTGTTTCTAGGCTTACCACACTTGGCTACCCCGTTCTCGAAGAAAAAGGCCTTGAGGTTAAAAAAGAGTTAATACAAGCTCCTCTTGATAATACAATTTATAGAGGCTACTGGCAAAGTGAACAATATTTTGTCGAGTTTGCTGATCAGATCAGAGATGACTTTTCTTTTCGGGAAAATACTTTACCCGTCAGCCGGAAGTTGCTGAAAATGATAAGTGAGACAGAATCAGTTTGCCTTAATGTCCGGAGGAAAGAGTTTTTACAGTTGCCAACTCATAATGTAACGAATGAGCGTTATTTCTTGAGGGCTGTAAAATTCATGTTGGAACGTCGGCCCGATGTGGTTTTTTTCATTTTTTCTGACGACATTGAATGGTGTCGACAAACATTCAGGGAGTTGAACAATAAAGTGATAGTATCTGAAGAACACTATGGAGAAGCATATGGGAATTATTTACAACTTATGATGAGCTGCAAGCATTTTATTATACCAAATAGTACATTTGCCTGGTGGGCGGCCTGGTTGGGTGAAAGTAGGGGGACCCTGGTGATAACGCCAAAGAAATGGTTTGGAACAGATAGGTATAATTATAAGGATATTGTTCCTGAAAGATGGGTGAAAATACCTAATGAACCCGTTTAAACTTTTTGCTGCGCAGTAATTCGTGCTCTGAGCTGGCCGCTCCGAAGTCCTGTTTTGGCTGGCAAGGCGCGGAAATTGGAGTATAGCCAAAGCTACATGACAATTTTTGCAACGAAGCCAGTGAAAATCAGGGCTCGGATAAGGTCGCGAACGAAAAGTTTAAACGGGTTCAATTAGAGATGTCTTCTGTGGGGCGAACTTTGCCTAAGTTTTGGCTCTGGATCATCATGTTTCGAGAAAGGGCGGATAGTGCAAAAATGAAAAAGTAGAATAATGCATATAGCCTGTATACATGGCCTGTCCCATTTAGGCTGGATTTATAGGCTAAAGCCATAATAATGGCTATAACAATAGCTCCGAGCAGACTGAAAGCATTTTTTCTGGAAAACTGAGTGGTTATGGAATTAAATACATTAGGCCAGAACGGAGCTAGTAATGGAATTGCGATTATAGTTGGCAAATAAAACAACCTTGCTTCACGTGCGGTGGCAGAAAAACTAACTAATAGAGTGTTGACAACTAGCAAATACCAAAAGCCCTGAACCAAAAGCCTGTGTAATGGGGAAGTGGCAACTATTGATTTAGCAAATGTCCAGACCAGGAACCCCGCAAAGCCAGTGGTGAGCACTAATGTACCAATAGTCTCTCTGGTTTTGGTAAAGTCAGCAAAGTTGACTTTAGCTGCAGTAAAGCGTTGTGATTTTGTAAACTCAGTGTTTGCAATAAGTAAGTCGAAGTCAACGTATAAAAATATCATTGCAGCGGCAAGGCCAATAGGAGTTAACCAGAACAGAGTTGATGTAATGCCTGTCATGCTTCCATTCCTAATAGAAGCCATCGCATAGATCGGGAGCAATAAAACACTAGTTTCTCTACAGACGATTGCTAAGGAAAAGAAAATAGCAGAAAGCAATGTCTGTTTTCTTATCAGAAAGGTAAAAGCTATCAGCAGAAAGCAATACTGAGGAAAATCATTGTAGGTGTGCATAGCCCCCAGCCAGGCAAAAATGACTGAAAAGCTAAGCGTAAATGGAATAATAATATTTGCCGGATCTATCTTTCTTTCGTAAAGTTCTTCTGAAAGCTTCAATAAGAAGTAACATGTAAGCGCATAAAAAAACAATTGCAAAAACACCAATGAGAACTGATAAGGAAATCCTAAACTAGCCATTAGTTGCAGTAAGGTAATCATTACAGGTCGTCTCCCGAATTGACTTGAATGTATTCTGGATTGTAAGTCAGCCTCCGCAAAATAACTAGACCATAACTGCCCTGGGTCGAAATTTAAGCTAAGTGGATAGCTATTAAAGTCGCTAGGAATGATTCCGTTTATGATTAATAATGTAAGAGTCCCCGAAAATATATAAATCAGTAGGTTGCGAGGTAGGTTCATTTTAGGAATTTGTACTAGCTCAGGTTCAGGAGTTTGTAGGTTTAGGAGAATTGTCCGGTACTGAAGTGAATTGTTCTGGCTTTATTGGTAAGTATCAAGCAATCTGATAATTGTCTGATTATAGTTCCAAAAAGGACACACTTTATTTGACTGGAGATGCTGCAACAAATCTTATCGTAATAAAACAATTTTACCGATATCGTTTTTAAAGAACTGCTCAGTTCCGGTGCTGTGTTTTTCAAGCATGATGCCACTAGTGTCGGAAGTTATAACCCGGTAGAGATAGACTCCATTCGCCAGTAAGTCGCCATATTCATCAGTTCCGTCCCAGGCAAAATTTGTTCGGTGTGTGCCAATTTTTATGTCTTCGACTTCGAGGAGGTTGATATCTCTGACCACCCTTCCGGATACAGTCATAATTTGAATTCTGAAGGTTGATGGAGGCTGGCTTCCCGTAAGTGTATATACGAAATGGGCTTGAGTAGTGAAAGGATTAGGGTAAGCCAAAACATTTCCAATACGTTGGGTGGTAATCACTTCAAAATTCTTTTGTAAGAGCAATCTGCCAGCGTTGTTACCAGATCGGTCAGTTGATCCTACTATAAGAGTATAGGTGCCATCGTCCAGAAGAGATGGGGTGAAGTAAATTTCGGCAGTGTTTTCAGGGGAAGTTGCCGGAATAAATGTTATTCTCGAATCGTTAAAGCGAAGTCGCTCACTTTGTCCGGATGGAGAGTTTAATTGCAGGGAAAAAGTAGAGGTGTCGTTCAGGAGCAGAAAGGGGTTTTCGTCTTTTATTTGAATGAAAATTTCTGGTTCTGCACTGACCAGTTCACCATCGCTTATTTTTCGGCCATCAAAGAAAAGATTAATCAGAGGATCTATCTGATCTTTACCAATTTTAAGACTTGAAGTAAGCGTATTATTAAAGGTAATCGTTTCTGGTTGGTCCTGATCTGGGTTAAGTCGGAGTGAGTATCGCCAAGTGCTCGAAACGTCGGTGGTACTTAAAGTCATTGATAGTTGATCACTTCCATTTCCGGGGAGAGGAGCTAGCTTTTTTCTAATGGTTTCTTCTGTGTTGTTTCCGTCAATTGTGGTAAGCTCTACGAGAATACTATCCATACTTATTGGAGATAAGTTTTCGTAACCTACGGAAAACTCAAAGTTTTCTCCTTGCTCCAAAGAGTCTCTTGCAATAAATAGAACTGCAGGGCTTATCGCAACATCGCCAGTTGATAAGAAATTGATGTAGAGGTGTTCCAGGGTTGGAGCGGTACGGGAATCAGAGTCGTGAAGGTGAAGTTCAAAACTCAAATACGGGTATTCTTCTGGATCTATATCCGAAATAGGAAATGTGAGTTTCAGTTGATCAGTAATCTCGTATTCTTCATTAGATAGCAGGACTCCTTCGCTACTAGCTGATTGGTGTCCGTATACTAAAATTCGTGCACTATCGCTCTGAGAAATGTTCCTATTCGATATCTTTAGGCTTACATCAGACCATTGGCGTGAAGGGCCAACGGTACTGGATTTCCAGGTGCCTTCATCCCAACTTTCCTTGATTTGAGCTAAATTGGTAATCTGATCTGATTGACTGCTCGCCATAGTTTCGGATATTGCTCCTAACCCTTTTTGAAAAGCGAATACATAAGGTACAGAACCAACATTTTGTAAACTTCGGATATCAAGTGACCCTTCTGCCTCCAGAACATCAAAAATAGAGGTGCCCAATTCAACACTATCAGTGTTCCAACCTTGGTTATAATACTCAATGTTGCTCCCTCTTTGGGCAGTATATAACATAACGTATTTACCGGTCTCAATACCATTTTGAATAAAATCGATAAGCCCTTCCCGGCCAGGTCGGAAACGGGTGTCGAAACTCCAGACCTCCGTGGCGCGGTTAGGGGTATTGTATAATCCGCCTGGGTTGTCAAGCCAATCAAAGTTGTCGGTACTATCAATCACGATAACTTGAATCCCCGCGCGTACGAGCCAAGGGAAGGGAGACCGAAAGCCGACATTATTAAATTCAAATCGGGGTAGGGAAGAATTTAAATAAACCTGGTTGAAAATTTTTATATCATTCGTAGTTTGGGTGAAATTCCATTCTTGGTCGAACGCATTGGCAATAATGTTCTTGAATTCTCCGTCAATGATTTGCCCTGGATCTTGCATGGCCCATCCAATCTCTTCTGCTGGTTGATCCGTCAACCAGGTGAAAGAGCTTTCACTCCAGATATAACCTGCTCCTTCCGTATAAACTGAGTCAGGGCTAATTCTCCAATAATAGGTTGTACTGTCTGTCGGCGTGAACCTTGGTTGGTATCTGATAACTCCACCAGGGCTACCAATTCTTTCGCTTGAAAGCAGGTTGGAAAACGCTACGTTATCCGAAATTTGAATGAGGTACTCTCTTTCAGCCGCTAATGCATTAGTTGTAGAAGAAATCAGTTCTATCTGGCCTCCGATAACGGCGTAGGGAGGGGGAAAAGCTACTTTGGCTGTATTTGCAATAAAGGTTAAAGGAACGCCAGTTCTGGTGCCACTCTTGAGTTCGTTATTTTGCTCTGCCTGAGGGGCTGGCAATTCAATGATTTCGTTATTGGCGTCAATGGTGACAAATATCCTGTTTAAACCAACCGATGGTAGCCCTTGGCTAGGTAGTTGAATGGTAGTGACGTTTTCATAGTCAGAAACAGAGACCCTTGCTTGATGTAGCTCGATTATTTCACCACTAGGTAGTTCTTGGCGGAAATTCAGCGTAACGCTATCTTGATTCCCACGCTTACCAAGGTTAAGTACTCGTAACATAATCTCATAATTAGCCTCTTGTACCGGAATGACTTCAGGCGTAAAACGAACTGAAGTTGGATCAATGACCAAATCAGGACCAGGGTGCGGATGCAGGCGGTAGGCGGGGTCTCCACTAATGGAAAACTGCTCCAAGAGAATACCAACACTTCGAGATGTGGTAGTACTAAAGTTGTCTATGTTTTTGCGCAAAGCATCTCCAATACCATTCCCGTACTCTTCATTAGCCGTTAGCTGGTACAAACCATCAGCGAAGGTGCCGAGCGCACCGATAAAGCCTACACCTTTTGAGGCTGCAAATGCTACGGCACCCTTGTTGGGCAGGAAAATGAACCGTTCGCTGATACTCCGGCTTTTCGTAAAAGCATCACCACTGTAGCATCCCAGGCTTAGCATATAAGGATACTTTCCCCGATTGAGGTAATTAGCAGGGTCATCAATACTAAAATCAAAGCCCTGGCTACTAGAATGGCCATAAAAAGTGATAATAGCCGTTCCATCATTGATGCGCTTGAAGATGTTCTCCTGCTGGCTGCTTTCAATTGGGTCCGAACTGGTTTTGAAAAAAGAGGTGACGTTAGCACTCATTTCAGAATCCTCAATGGTGGCTTCGAGCCGAGCCAGGTTTCGCTGGATGCTAAACTGCTCACCAGCAGTACCTCCTCCTGCCAGATGCATAACCTGCTTCATCCAATCCCGGTCTTCAATTGTTTGATCACTAATGGCTATTTGTGCCTCAACCTCGATCAGTTTCTCTAGATAAATAGCAATTTCGCTCTCAGAAATGGCTGATAGCCTACCGGTGGACAGTTGAGGAATTACACCGCCCAGATCAGCTGAGAGCAAGTTGTCAGATGCAGGAAAGCCAAAGGAGGGAATGAAAAACGTGGCCAGTTCATTGTCCAGTTGATCTGGAAGGCGAATGTCAGGGTATTCTCGTCCCTTACCAACAATAAAAAGGTATTGTAGGCCTGGTGAGGTGAGGCGAGCCGCCGCAAGGTAATTGCGAATAGCCATAGGATGATTCTGAACACCGTAACCAAACTCGTCGAAGAGGTCTTCAGTATTTACAATGTGTACTCGGTAGCTTCCTCCGGCTGTACTCCGGCGGTATCCAGCCATTTGTTCAATGACTGTGCCGTTGAGGCGGCGGCTGGTAAGGATGAGGTAGTTCGTTTGCTCATCCGTTGGAAGAGTAGGGCTAAATCTGTGTGGAATGGCAGCAGCAGGGCTCAGATAGGTCTTATTTAATACGAGATGATAATAAAGAGTATCGTTGCTGGCTGGAATTTCGAAGTTAACCTTCCCTGAAGCAACAGCGCCAGTCATATATTCATTGCTGGCTGGAGAGTAAAGGCGCATTGCACCTGCGTCCGCGCCTGATCCCGTTAACTCCAGGCTACCGTGATTCGCTCTGGCAGGAAGCTGAAATTCACGCAAACTTTCTTCAAGAACCAAATTAGCAGGGTAAATGATGTTCATCCAGGCAAGATTGGCTTTGTCCTGATCACTTGCGGTACCTCGCAAAGAAACGGCAACTTCATCACCGTTTGGAAAAATGCTGAAGTCTGGCTGGTGAACGGTCCAGTTTGTTGCCTCTAGAGTATTGAGTAAGTTGTTATCTACTCTGATTTCCTGATTGTGAACGCCAAAGCCTAACCCAAAACGAAGTGTTAGCCTGGCTTCATTACCATTAGCCTGTGGTGTGAGTAAAGTAGCGTTGCTCTCTACATTCCCATTGGAAGAAAGCAGGTCACTACTGCTTCTGCTGCCGAACCCCTCGGCTGGTTCATAGTGAGAATAGTAAATACTGGCTCCGGCGGAACGACTGTAAGCTTTAGTCATATACTCCCCGAAAACTACTTCTCTTGTACGTAAAATTTCCTCTATTTCAGATAATTGTCCCTCAACCTTTGCTTCCTGATAAAACGGACCGCCAACGGGGGCCAGGCTGAGGTAATAGTTAGCTACGTCAGAATGCATGCTGTACCTATCGTTGAGCTGCATCTCTTCCGGCGATTCAAAAAGGTGCCGGTCCAGTTCCCCCCGGTTTTTTTCTCCATAAAAAACAATTCCCTCGCTCGTTACTTCAATTGGTACTGGCTGCCCCTTGTGGTGAAGCGTCCACTTATCGGTATTGGTCTCATTCAATGCCATTCCTGCCGATGCGATCTGCTGGGAGGAAATGCGAAAAATACCGTCTTCAACAACACTGACTTTCAGGTAAGCACGATCATAATCGATCCATTCATGGCCGTATAGTACCTCCCCGCCAGCGGTAGGCATTTGTGCAAAAAGAAAAGAAGTGAGGGATAGTATACAAAGCGTGTAGAGTGTGCGAAACATGTCGGTTGCGTTAAAGCCTGCAAAGGGATTGTAAATATAACGATGAAGAAGGTGGTTCGTTGCCTAAATTGATGGTCGCTTTTGTCGGCAAGGAACAGTTCCGAAATGCCGGAAGCTTCTTGTCGGCGCGCCCGCGGGTGCAAGGTTGGAGATACGCGCAGGGTGTGCTGGTACACTGTACACTAAGTTTACAGGTTTAGAAGCAGTGTGTGTGTGCCCTTCATAGAGTTACGGGCAGGAGGCTATTCTGTGGGCCAGCTCGCCAGACTGTTGTAGCGCCGCTCCGAGGGGAGAGCCCGGATAAGGCCCCGATATCTGATGTGGCTCAACTCCAACTTAGTTTTCCGGCTAAAACGGGAGGTACTCCTTACAATCCTGTCCGGAAAAACCAACGATACCATTTCCCGGATGTTTTAGTTATTAGACGATCGGGAAATGCGGCCGATTCAAAAAATACCTTCATGATTCTTCCACCAAAAATTCCATTGTTTGAGGTACTGAGAAACCTGCCTCAAATGGCCAGCCAGCCGATTGATGTGTTTACTGGCTACATTGAGAAATATGGGCGGAACTTCATCCTTAAGATTGGCGCCAGCCGACTTACCCACTTTACCGTTGATGCAGAGCTTATCCGCCATGTGTTGCAACGAAATAACCGCAATTATGAGAAGAGTGAGATCCAAACAACCCAACTGGCCCGGTTTTTGGGTAAGGGACTCCTGACCAACAGCGGTAAAGACTGGCTGAAGCAGCGACGCCTGATCCAACCGGGCTTTCACCGGCAGCGCCTGGAAACTTTAACGCAAGAAATGCAGGGCGTTATTAACCAGCAATGCGAAAAACTGAATGCAGCCGCTACGGGCGGACAGGCAATCTCTTTGCACGAATTTACCCGTGGAGCGGTGTTTCGGATCATCGTCCGGGCCATTTTTACGGATGGGTTTACGGAAGAAGAATCCCGGGAGTTAAACGAAGCAATTGATGCGATTCAGCACTACGTAATTTACCCCGTTCGCATGCCTTTTCTTCGCGCACCACTTCGTTGGTTAGGCAAAGAAGCAAAGTACCAGGCAATCTCTCAGGAAATTCACCAAAAGGTATTGCAACGCATTCAGGAACGACGGAAGGGGCTCCCAAAAGACGACCTGCTGCAAATGCTGCTGGACAGTAGGTATGAAGACAACGGAGAGCCGATGAATGACGAGCAGATCGCTGACGAAATCAAGATACTTTTTGCCGCCGGGCACGAAACCAGCGCCAATGCGCTGGCCTGGACCATCTGGCTTCTACTACGCCATCCTCCCGAACTGGACAAAGTGCGCTCCGAGCTGGCGGCAGCCGCCGCCAGCGGGCCGATTGATTTTGCCGGCGTCCGACGATTACCCTACACGACCCAGGTCATCGAGGAGAGTATGCGACTCTACCCTCCGGCCTGGATCACAGACCGGGTAGCGCTGGCGGATGATCATGCCGCTGGTTTTGATATCGCCCGGGGTACCGTGGTGGGGATCTTCTTTCAGGGCCTGCACCGTAGCCCGGAGTACTGGCAGAACCCCGATCAGTTCCTGCCACAGCGAATGTCTCCTGAGGCAAAAAAAGAGCGGCATCCTTTTGCTTTTCTCCCTTTTGGAGGCGGACCACGCCTCTGCATCGGTAATCATTTCGCTATGCTGGAGATGCTCCTCGTTTTGGCCAGCGTGTTGGGTAAATATGATTTTGAACTTCCGCCAAATGCGGATGCAATCGGTAACAGAGCAAACATTACCCTTGGGATGGACCGGGAGCTATTGGTTAAGGTTAAGCATCGGGTGGGGAGCCAGGGGTAAACTACTCTTTCTATCTTTTCTGTGATCCCGGCGGGATCATGGCTCTAAAAGGCATAAAATGCAAACACAGGGCATGCCCTGTACCTATGAGTCAGCATCATTGCAGGCCCGATTCCTCCGGAATCGTGGTAAAAAACCGGCGGAAGACGCTATCACTAGTGTAGTGTAACATAAGTTGTCGGTCATTGGGATGACCCCTCGGCTCGCTTCTCTCGATCGGCACTTACTCGGGGACCGGCGGTCTTTGATCAAGGCCGCCCGCGCGCTGCGCGCGGGCGGAAAGCCCTGAATCTTCCGGTGCCCGAGCAAACTTCGAGCGAGCTTCGACGAAGGAGAAGCCGGCCGAGAAGTGCGCCGAGGGCCTCAATACAAATAGGGGTAAATTTTTGTTACACTGTACTAGTGCATGAATGGCGTAAAATTTACTCCTCCTCTTCCACCGCCGCCGTCAGGTCTCGCCGAACCGCAATGGCCGCATTGAGCTCAAAGCCAATGATCAAAATCAGGGCGTTAAGCTGTAACCAGAGCATAACGATGATGACCGTCGCGATGGAGCCGTAAAACTTCGTGTACGTATCATAGCGGTTAAAACCATCAACATAAAAGCTGAAGGCCACTGAGGTGAGGAGAGAAAGTACCGTTGCCAGAGTAACGCCCGGGCTGAAATAGCTGAATCGCTTGATGGTAGCTGCACCGTATCGATACAGGGTGCCGATGGTGATGTAATAAAGCGTCAGCATAATCAACCACCGTAGAAAATTTACCAAAAAGGTGGTTATCGCACCAATTTTGGCAACGTCTGACATCCAGTTAATGATGGAATCTCCCAGAATAACAAAAACGGTGCTGGCCGCAATGAACAGCCCGATCAAAAGGGTTAGTCCGGCGGCGATAAGTCGTTTTTTAAGCGCATTTCTCCGCTTAAAAGTTTTGACATAGCTCTTCTCAAAGGCCTGCATCATAGCCAGCATACCATTGCTGCTGAAGTAGATGGCCAGAAGAAAACCAAAGCTCAGTAATCCCAGCCGGGGGGAATTAGTGATCTCTTGCACGAAACCGTAGAGAACGTCTCCGGCCTGCCCTGGCATGACCTGTTTAATCTCTTCGTAGAGTACCGTGTTGAAGTCTCCGAGAGAGGGGAACCAGATCACTAAAATGTCCAGTGCAAAGGGAAGCAGGGTGAAAATGGTCAGTAAAGAAGGAAAAAGAGAAAGGAAAAAGCTGAAGGCAACACTGTTGGCTCTGGTAAAGAGGTCGTCTCTCATTATTTCGTGATAGACGAAAACAATAACATCATAAATTGGTACACCATGAAAGCCGATAAAAGAGTTCTCCTTTGAATACTTCAGTAGGCCCATCCAAAGCGGATGCCCGGTGAAGAAGCGCTTTAAAGACGCAATGTCAGGGAGCTTAAACTTCAAAGTATTGGCGTAGTTTTTCGAGTAGGAATTCAGGAGCGGCCACGGCTTTGCCGGAGCTTTGCTCCACAAAGCAAAGTTTTACCGAGCCACCATTAACCAGTTTGCCCTGTTCGTTATGTATTTCTACGTGAAAGGTAATGGTTGTAGTGGGTATGTGACGGAGACTTGTCGAAATGGTCAGTAATTCATCATAACGCGCCGGCCGCACGAAGCGTTGGTTCAGACTCATAACGGGCATCATTATGCCGTGTTCCATCTCCATGTTCGCATAGGTCAACCCCAGGTCGCGTAGCATCTCTACCCGGCCAATTTCATACAGCAAAGCATAACGACCATAGTATAGGTAGGCCATTTGATCCGTCTCGCCATAACGGACACGGTGGGTGGTTTTAGTGGTCAGCATATAGGAAGGGGCTTGGTGGACGGCCAAAGCAGGGTAGGGGCGCGGCCGCGGGTGCAAAGGAAAGAAGAAAAGAGCAGTGGGAGCTTTCCCCTGCTTATCCATATCGCTGAAAGGCAGTAACCAGCCGGTCCGGAAGGTTCTGCTCATTGCTCGCCGTCAGGTAATCATTGTAGGTGCAAGGCAACAACCGATGCCGTTCTTCCCCTTTATACCGTCCGGCTGGAATCTGAACCCACCAGCGGTTGCTGCGGGAGGAGCGCCAGAAGGTCAGCCGGTCAAATCCATCCAGATCAACTACATATTCCAGCAATCCTTTAGTGCTGACGGGGAAGTCTCCGTATCGGCGGGAGTAGCCCTGCAGGAAATACCAGATTAGTTGTGCATAAGCTGCTGCCGTCAGCTCCGTCTCCGCTTCCCGATCTGTATCTGGCTGAAAGCCATACAGACCAAAGGAGGAAAGCTTATCACTGTTCCCGGCATAGTAGGCTAACTGAGTAGCTTCCTGTAACCCGAATCCACTGGGGTGGTAGCCTGGTCGTGCGGGCGCTTCCGCGTGGTTGATGGAGGCAATGTCTAAGCCCATTAAGTCGGCATCTCTAATGAGGGGTTCTACGTGGCTAAGATCTGCTTTTGCCTGTCCAAGTCGGACAGCTTCAAAGTTCCGGCTGGCAAAAAGATCCCAGATGGCAGGGTCAACCAGGTGCTGTTGCGCACCAAGGTGAGTTAGGTGGAACTGCTTCTTGTCCTTGCGGTGTACGGCCGGGTCGAGAACCTGTTGCTCTTCGCCATCAGCCGATAAACGAACCTGACGGTCAACCGTCAGAACGCTCACCTGTCGGGTCAGTTCTCCGAAGGCCAGAAACTGGGCCCGGAAAAGTTGCTGGTCTCCACCAATCAAAATGGGCGTTATCTCCGCTGAATGGAGTTCCCGCAGCAGCGGAATGATGAAGTCAGGCGTTGTCTTCCTGATGTTGCCCAGGTCTCTGACGGATAATTTTCCGAAACCCCAGCTACTACCATAAAGATGATGCCGTGTCTTTTCGGCAATCGTATCGTCCAATCCGATAATAGCAACGGCTATCCGACGGGAGCGGGGGCGCAATTTTTTTCCCAAAGAATGGGCCGGTAGTGATGGAGATGGCTTATCAACAGGTTTTAACCAGGGAGTGTACATGGGCAAATAGCTTGGGCCCGAAGGTACTTCAAGCCGTGGAATCTGCTGAAAAAAGTATCTTTTAACGCTTGCATTTTTTTACTAATACGAAAAAAAATTATATCCGGTTACCCGAAAATTGCTACCGTTTCAAAAACAACTACTACCTTTGGAGTGCGAAACATGCACATTCTCTCAAGAAATGATACCGTTCCTTCGCTAAAATATACCGTTTCCGGGCAAAACCGGCACAACGGCATGTAATGTTTAACCAACCGGAAACCCCGGCTTTTAATCCCAATTTAACTAAACTCACAGAACCGATCCTATGAAAGTATTGCAACTTTCCCTCCTGTCTCTGCTTGTGGCCTTCACAAACATTTTGGCAGCTCAGGGAACCCCCGTTCCCGCCACTGATGACACCGAAACGGTGGAAACAACGGATATGACAATCTCGGACCTTACTGATGACGCCATGGATAAAGACATGATGACATCAGATAAAACAGGTTCTATGCTTGAGTTTGGCATCCGTCCATCATACATGTGGGTTGGTGGCGACGTTAGTTCCACTTCCGATTTCGGAATTGGCGCTCACTTCCGCAAAAGCCTGGACCATCTCTTTTCTCTCCGTTTGGACGGCCTTTATGGCGGCAGCTCCGGATTGGATGAGCGTAACGGTCCTAATTCCCGCCAATTCGAATCTACCTGGATTAGTGGTACCGGATACGCCGTTGTTTCTTTGAACAACTTCAAATACACTGGCGATACCAGAAAGATGAACCTCTACGCCATGGTTGGTGCAGGGGCAAACTTCTTTGACGTAGAATACCAGGAGCCCGGCCAGGTTTGGGACGATAACGGTACGCGCAACCCTACAATAGACCGTAAATTTGCTACGCATGCAGCGGGTGGTGCAGGAATCCTCTTCCGTGTTAGCCCCAAGTTCAACATCGGCCTTGACTACCAGGCCCTCATCCCCTTTGGCCGTCGTGCTGACCTGCTGGATGGTTATGATGAGCGGACGGACCCCAGCCTCGGTGGTAACTTCCGCGATGTGCAAAGTGCAGCATCACTTAGCATCAACTTCAACCTTGGCAGTTCTGCTAAGAAAAATGAGCCTCTTTACTGGAAAAACCCATTCTCCGGCGTTCGCGACGAAATCAACCGCATCGGCGGAAAAGTTGATGACGCAACCAAAGACTCTGACGGTGATGGTGTTGTTGATGCAATTGATCAGGAAGCTAATACTCCAGCTGGTGTGCCCGTTGACACTAAAGGCCGCGTGCTGGACAGCGACAAAGATGGCGTTCCTGACTACAAAGACCTCGAACCGTTTTTCCCCCCACGTGCGGGTGAGTCCGTTGATGGTAACGGTGTAGTTATCAACCGTAATGATAAGCCAATTACAGAGGACCGTGTACAGGAAATGATTGATGCATCTATCGCTCAACTGAAGGCCGGTCAGCAAGCTGGTACAACAACTGTTCGTACTGAACGAGGAGAGGTTTACCTGCCCATGATCTACTTCCCACTCAATCAGAGCACAGTTAAGTACAGCGATTATGGTACCCTTTCTGGTGTGGCCCGTGTTCTGCAGGGTAATCCTGGAATGCGTATCGTTGTTCGTGGCTACACGGACCGTGTAGGCAGTGCGGCTAATAATCAGGTACTTTCTTACCGTCGTGCTAAAGCCGTTATCGACCACCTTGTTAATCAGCACGGTATTAACCGTAGTAATCTTATCCTCCAGTACCGTGGCGAAGAAAACGCACTGGTGCCACTGGACAAGTCATTCGTAAACCGTCGGGTAGAATTCCTGACGGATGAAGGCGGTGGCGAAGACCCCGCCCCAGCCGGTGCTTCCGGTCGTGGCGGATACTAATCTGATGTAAGATTTAATCCCATGAACCCCACAGTTCGTATTAGCTGTGGGAAAATTTCAGGCCTCTTGCTTTTAGCAAGAGGCCTTCTTTTTATCCCTGCTTATAGTATTCAGTAAATTCCTTGATCCAGTATTTATTGTTAGTGGGTTAAGGGGCTAAGCATTTTGTATTGGGGGGTGAAGTAATAAATACGCTATGTGACCTGTTTTATAGGTAGAAATACCTGGTTTTGCAGAAAAACAGGGTGGTTAATTTGGTTTTTCTGTCCTGATTAATTATTATTACACCCATAAAGCATCCCGGGAGATTAGTTCCTGGATGTAATAATGTTTTAACGCGACCAATTTTTTGGGGATTTAGATTTTTGACACACACAGACACATACACACACTGAAACAACATTGAGAAGCCTGGAATAATCACGAGTTCCCGCTCTCAGCCTACTACAAAATTGTTACCTCTCGGTTCACATTTAATTATCACTCTACGGTGATGATATACCTTCTGTATATCTATTACCCTAAAGTTTTATGTATAGGCACATTATGGATTAACAACACGAATTAACTCTTCAAGTCTGGCTTTTTTAATGGTTGGTATCAGGTCACCCCTGGTGCTCCTGACCCATTAATGACTGTCGATTACGAATCGTAATCGTGCTTGCTGACTCCCTATTGCTTCCTCTTTTCATTCCTCTTATTACTAAACCCAATACAGTCATGTCAAACACTCTTACCTCTCTATTGCGGATGCCGCGTATTTCTGCGCCGCCGCCGATAAAGTTTACTCTCTATTCCTTAATCTTGTGCTTTGCGTTCTCTCAGTCCATTACGGCGCAAACCTGTTTTAGTGGTCTCAATGCAGGAGACGAACAAACTTGGTGTTCAGGAGATATTGCTATTCTTGACGGTGGATATGCCACCTACGATGACTCCCACACTCCTTCTCCCGGAGGGACTCCTACCGTAACCTGGACGGCGGATGAGTCCGGCACCTGGTACCTCGATGGCATTGAGCAAGTTGGTGCTACAAGCGTTTCCGCAACAAACTTCAATAATTCACTTAACGGCGTCACTGGCCTGCAACAAGTAGGCTTCAAGCCTGATTGTAGCGATTGCCAATTTTATCTCTACATCACAGCATCGTCTACTAATGGAGAATGTAGTGATGTAGAGTCGCAGGTTTATCTATGGTTTGATCCTATTCAGGATCCGGTTGTGGACGTAACCATTGACGGCTCAACCGATATTGATGCTGCTACCGAGGCTGGTAACGGTACAGTTGATAATAGTGGCGATGTAGAAGATGGAGAAACGGTAGATATTGAAATCATCAACCCATTGAGCTACACCAACGCTGATCAGTTTGATGACCCGTTGGTCTTTGACTACGTACTCACCGGAAG
Source organism: Neolewinella agarilytica (assembly GCF_900110645.1). Lineage (GTDB taxonomy): Bacteria > Bacteroidota > Bacteroidia > Chitinophagales > Saprospiraceae > Neolewinella > Neolewinella agarilytica. The sequence goes on along the minus strand of NZ_FOFB01000016.1, from coordinate 69,760 downwards.
CGATGATATAGATGGTTTTCCTGCTGCCACTACCGGTACGCTGGACGCGCTCAATTTCAACCAGCTATTCAATGAAATGACTCTGCTCAACAAGACATGTGAGGTCGCTACTGCCACACTAACTATAACGTCTCGTTACGAGCGTAACCCCGCAAATAACCCGCAACCTAATGGTGATTGCCTGAATCCAAACCCGCTGGTGATCGAACTCATCGTTGAGCCCCGCCCCACCATCGAAGCCACCTTCGCTGCGTTAGACCCAATACTGGTCGTCTGTGAAAACGATACCGACATCCCGGTGGTCGTTACCGGTACACCACTCACTATGATCGACTACGTCATTGATTATGATGACGGAGCCCCCCTGACCGGCTGGCTTACGCTGGACGAAAACGCCATCGATGATCAAACGATTAACCTTAACGCAAGCCTTGCGGCAAACGGAGAGATTGAAGTTAAGCTTACCGGTGGCTTTTACTCCGATGGAAACCCCGCTTGCCCCGTGGTGCTGACCGAAAAAATCGTCTTTCAGGTAGAAGCCCTACCCAGCCTTACCGCTGAACTCTCTGAGGCCGACGATGCCGTCATTTGTAACGTGCTAAACGGAGGGCCGACGTCTTTGGACTACACCCTAACTACCGATGCAGGCCCGGGTAACTACACCTTTGAGATCAGCGAATTCGCTGATGATGACGTTGCCGCAGCCGATTCCTACACCCTTACCGAAGCCTTTTCGGATAACGGAGATGGTACGGCTTCCTGGACTGGTACCTTCGACCTCAATGGCGGCGTACCCGCTGGCACGGTTGAAGAATATGAATTGATCGTTAAATCAATTTCCAAAGTCGGCCCCGACCCGGTTTGTGTCAAGACCAACCCCGGAGCTACGATTACCGTAGAAATCCAGGCTGAATCCTACGCCGAATTCGGCGTAAGCGTCGACGGAGCAGCCGACCTCCTCTTGAATGACAACGGTGGAACGGACGACAATAACCCGCTGGACATCACCATCTGTGATGGCAGCACCGTAGCTATTGATCTCCTCGCCCCACTCACCGAAACCTCCACCATTGCCGGAGTAACCTCCTACATTCAAATGGAAGTAACAAACAACGATGGTGTAAGCAACGTACCCGCTACCGGTACTTACTACTTTACGCAAGACGGCTTCAACTTCAGCGAAATCTTCGACATCGATGACAACCTGACGGAAGCCAGTGACGTGACCTTTGTCTTTACCCCGTACTTCGAAGATAATGGCTCCGCTGGGCTGAACGGTGATGAATGCTCCGGCACATCACTGACCTTAAACGTAGAAGTACTACCAGCTCCCACAGTAGACGTAGCCATCAGCGCTCCGGTGGTTTGTAGCGAGGAAGAGGTAATCGTTACCATTACGGCTTCTGAGCCAGGAACGGCTTACCTTATTCTTAATCAGGGAGGTGTGCCGATTGAGGTTCCCGTGACGGATCAAAACCCTTCCTCCGGTGGAAGCGGTCCTTTCCAGGGCTTCTACTACAGCGGCCTGCTCACCGACGAGATGAACCAATTCACCGTTACCACCTTCACGGGTAGCGAAGCACCCAGCTGTTCCGCCACCGTGAACCAGATGGTAATGACTGCTGTGGAAGAGCGTCCCGATGCCGCCATCACGATTGATGACGATTACCTCTGCGACGGGGACGATACTTTCTTTACCCTCACCGGTAGTGGAGGCACAGAAACTGGTTACTCTTTTCATTATACCATCAATGGAACGGCTGGAACAGCTACTACTGAAGGCACAAATGCTTCCATTGATGTAGACCTCGAAAACTATGCTCCTGGTACTTATGACATCATTGTTACTTCCGCAAAGAACAAGGGTGGTGAAGAGTGCGAGACCCTTCCCGTCGACCTTATGGCTACCTTCATTGTGGAAGAGATCCCCACCATTGATGATCTCGCTGCGGAGAATGACAATGTCTGTAGCGGTGAAACCTATACGGTTGTCCCAGGTAGCCCTTCTGCTGATCCGTCTGCCCAGGGTGGTGTACTGTGGTACCTCATCACCGTTACCGACGTTGATGGAATCGAAACTTCCGAAGTCGTTCTTGCCGATGGGTACGCTGGTGTGTCTGGCGCTCAGGAAAACACGACCGGTCACGATCAGACCATTTTGGTGGAAGCAAAAGCCTTTTATTTCCCCGATGGCGAAACACCTGAGGTTACGGACGCAGCGACGGCATGTATGAGCCCATCTACCTTCGCTACTATTACGATTGAAACCGTTCCAAATGCCACTTTTGGTGGAGACGAAACAATCTGTGAAGGCGAAGCCGCTGAGCTGACCGTAACCGGCCCCATCAACGGAGAAGTGGTAATTGACATCGTTGATAACGACGGAAACGTACTCAGTAACCTCGGCACCGTTACCCTTGATGGCGGCGGCGAAGGAGCTATCTCTACTGGTGCATTGACGGAAACCACCAACTTCCAGATCACTATGATTTCCACAGACCCCGCCGGAGATCCGGTCTGTACCCGGACCAGTACCTTCGAACGCACCATCTTCGTTATCCCTACGCCCGATGCGCAGTTTGATGGAGACCGCTTTGTGGACATCTGCGAAGGAACAGAAACGTCCTTCGCCATCTCCGGAACGCCCAATGCGGTCGTTACGGTGAGTACTGATCCCGATTCCGACGACGATGATTTTACGATCACCCTCGATGAAAACGGAGAGGCTACCCTTGAAACCGGTATCCTGACCGAGCGTACCCGCTACGATCTTATCGACGTAACCATAACCGGACAGAATAACGGTGAGCCACAGGCCTGCTCCTTTGTACCCGATAATCGCGAAAGAGCCGTTGCCCGCATCGACCCGGCGCCAACCGGCGCACTGGTTTCTAACCGCATCTTGTGTGCGGGAGAAACGCCGGAAATTCAGTTCAACGCAACCACGCGTCGTAGTGATTACACCGGCACTTACACCATTGTCGTAAACGGCGTTACGTATACCGGAATCAGTGACGGTGACGTGCTTGATTTGGGCGCGGACGCAGGTGCAGAGGAAACCACCACCTTTACGCTCGAGTCCATCGTTCAGGAAGACGCTCCCGCCTGTACCGACTTCATCGACGGCGATATCTACACGGTGGAAGCAGTGGTTAACCAGGTACCCACCGCCAGCCTCGACGTGACCATCGAAGGCAGCTCCACCATCGTAACCGAAGGTAATACCCCTTTCCTCGCCACGATTTGCTCCGGCGACGAAGTGGACCTGTCCCTCTCCGGTTCGCCCTCCATGAGTAACTCCGGTGATCCGCTCTTCTTCGAGATCATGGTCATGGCCGATGATGCAGGCCTCACCTCCGGTGAAGGTACCTACCGCGTTGACGAGCTGGATGCCGCTACCCTCAGCGCCGCCCTCGGCCTCCCCGCTGAGTTCGTCAACCCCGATAATGGCTCCAACGCCGAGCTCGACTTCATGATCACCCCCTACTACGAGTACGTCCCCGATGCCCCCATCGGCTTTACCGACCTCGGCGGGCTGGATACGGAAGGGTTTGTGGATGATTTTGCACCCGGAAATTGGTTTTCTGGTAGTGGCCCAAACTCTGATGTCTCCTTTACGGGAACCACTACTTTAACCCTTACTTCGGGTAATGCTGCTGGAGGCTTCTTCACCTCTGGTGATGATGCTATTGCAACAATTGACGTTCCTGAAACAGGTACCGTAAGTTTTGATTACAGTTTTCTGCTAGAACGGTTCGGCCTTTTCGCAGATGTTGTATTCGTTGACTTTGAAGGTACAGTCACTTATGTATTTGCTCCCTCTCCCAGCTTCTTTTCCGGTAGTGTTTCGGGCACGGGCTCACTTAGTGAAGTTATTCAGGGAGGAAGTGCAATGACCTTCTTGATAGTAGGAGATAATACTACTCCCTTTGACATCGAAAGTAACTTCACCGTTACCAACTTCAACTTCGACCCCGCCGCTCAACCCTGCCCCGGTGAGAAGATTGCCCTTGAGATTGACATTTTACCTGCGCTCCGCGCCGACTTCGACCTCGAAGCCCTCACAGTCTGTGAAAATGATACCCCCGAAATCTGTATCACGGGTACGCCCGATGCTACGGTGAGTGTCTTCATCGGTGGTGGTGTTTTCGTTGATGTAAAACTAGACGGAAACGGTGCTGGATGTTTCACGCCTAACCTGGGGCTGACGGAAGATATCACTTACGTGATTACTGGTCTGACGACCCTGCCACCTGCTCAGGAGTGCTCCTACACTTACGAGGCCACCGAACGGCCAACCTTACCGGTAAGCGTAACGCCCACACCATTTGCCAGCTTCACGATCGACCCGGCAACGGTATGTACTGGTGACGAGGACGTCGCTGCTGCTGTAACGGGTACACCCTTTGCTACGGTTACTTTCGAAATCAATGGTGTTGAAGATGATTTATCTCTTGATGCAGATGGAGAAGGCTCGATCCCACTACCAACGGTAAATGAAGGAACTACGCCCGTTGACGTTACACTTGAACTTACGGGTGTGGTTGTCGTTGTAGACGAAGTTTCCTGCCCCGCTCCACTCGACCAGACGGGTACGCTGACGGTGCTGCCATTGCCCGTAGGAACCCTGACCGTAGAAGGCCCCGTATGCTTCGGTGAAGGCGTCGGTATTACTTTCACCGCTGGTACTGATCCGATCCAAAATCCTTACTCCATCCGGATTAAGCAGGTTGGTGTTGCAGGTAGCACCCGGGTCGATGATGTAATGAGCGGAGACCTTGTCTTTACCGCCTTCGAAAGTGGCACCTACCGCCTGACGAAGATCTTCTCCGATGGTGCTGGTTGTGAGAATACTGGTAACATCAGCGAAGTAGAGGTCGTCATCGAAGAGCGTCCGGACCTCGCAGCAGCCATTACTGGTACGGCTGGTACGGCAGACATCTACTCCGAAGATGAGTTTCTCAATAGCTTCACTGCTGTCGTCTGTGATGGAGGTACCATCAATACGGAATTCAGCAGCACCAACACCGGCCTCGCCTCCAGCGAGGGTGATCCACTATACGTAGAGATCGAGATTCTAAACAACGATGGCTTGATGGGCCTACCCGTTGGCGGAACCTTGATTGTTCCCTTCGGTGACCTGAGTTTCTCCGACATACTGAACAATGCAGGCCCCGGAAACGCGAACATTACCGTAGTCATGACGCCATTCTTTGATAAAGAAGGTGACGCTACTATTGGCCTGGATGAGTGTGTCGGCCTGCCGCTTACTTTTGACATTACCGTCTTACCCGCGCTTGCCATCGACTTCGATGTTGCCAAAAACGTAGATGATGGTGAAGTTTGTGAGGGCGATTTGGTAACTATCGACCTGGTCGGTTCTCCCGGTGGCGTCGTAACTTTCTCTACCCAGAACCTGGAAACGGTTATCCGTTCTGACGACGGTGATGCTGGCAACGACGGAGACCCCAATACCATCGTTCTGGACGAAAACGGCGAAGGCCAGATCATGGCCAACGCTGGCCCCGATTCGCATGGAGATGCTTCTGTGGAAATCATGATGCTTCAGGTGATGACGGACGTAGGAAACGTCTCCCGGACTTGTATGCAAATGTTCGAGCCCGGAGACCTGCGCTTTGACATTATCATCAACCCGAACCCATCCGCCACCATCAGCGTTGACCCCGCTGGCCCGGTATGTAACGGAGATATCGTTAGTGTTGTCGTCACCCTTGGCGAAGGCGAACTGGACGGTAGCTATACCTTTAAGGTTAACGGAACAGACTATACCGTAGACGTAGTCGACGGCTCCGCCATCATCATCGAGGACGAGTTCCTTGAGGATACGGATTTTGAACTGACCGAGATAACCAATAACACTACCTGGTGTACAACGGACTACGAAACCGGCGAGCAAGTTGCCAGTCTTGAAGTAGAACTGGTGCCAAATGGTGATGTAATTGCCTTCAATATCGCAGGAGATGAAATTGCTAATACTGCCGTGGGCGAGCAGAACATCGAGATTTGTGCTAATGAAACCGTCAACTTGACGTTGGCAGTAGATGAGCCTGAAGCTAAAGGTGATGGTGACGTTTACGTCTCAGTGGACTATGATTCTCCCATTGATTTCTTCGGCCTGGGTACTACGTCTGGCACAATTGCCATGCCGTTCGAGGACTTTGATGGTCAATTCTCGGCTACCTATGCGATGATTTCCGGAGATCCCGTTGTGGTGACACTTGAGGTTACCTACTACATCGAAAACGGTGAAGACGCTGAACTCAACGACGGTGACTGCCCCGGTACTACTGATCTAATCACCATTACCGTAAACCCCAACCCCAAGACGGAGGATATCACCGATATGGTCTGTAGCGGGGAAGACCTGAGCTCTGACCTGAATGCTGCCATCACCAACGGTGTTGCCGGCGCAACCTTCACCTACACGGTAAGCAGTGAGGATGGCCTGACCGCTGATGATCGCCTGATTGCCTCTTCTGACCCGGTAACGGGTGTATTCACCAATACGACGGCTGACGATAAGTTCATCACTTACACCGTAACGCCTTACGGCCCCGGTGGCTGTCAGGGTAACAACTTTGACCTGGTCGTGAGAGTGAAGCCCGAACCCGTCATTACTGATGATCTGGAAGCTGAAGTCTGTAGCGGAGAGTACACACTCTGTGTCGTTGAACTGGACAATGAGGGCGAACATGAAGTAGCCTTCCTGGAAGGGACCGAATTTGAACTCATTAATATTGAATATAGCCTGGAGGGCGATGAATTCATCGTATTCCCCAACAATAAGGACATCGGAGATGTAGGTGACTATCAATTCATTGCCTTTGATCAGTTTACCAACCTCAGCTCTGAGCCTCAGACGGTGACTTACACCATTGAGCCAACATCGGCTGAAGGTTGCATTGGTGAACGTAATACCATCGTGGTTACTATTCTGCCAGAACCGGTCGTTGCTGACTTTATGGTAAAGGTTTGCTCCGGTAGCTCACTCGACCTGAGTATCCTTGACGGCCTCACGGCCAACGGGGTGGGGAGCTCGCTCACCTTCACCCGGACGGCATTGGCCATCACGACGCTTCGGATTTTTGACGAGAACGGTGTCGATATTACCCTGCAAACCACCATCGGCGGTGGCTCTGTTGGTACGCCAGGCCTTACGGCAATTACCGATAGTTACCTGAACCAGGGTACCGCTACCCTGAGTGTTTTCTACGAAGTCACCGTGAACAACGGCGACTGTGACCCCTCAGAAAGCTTCACCCTTGAGGTGAAGGTGCTGGAGGAAACGGACGTAGAGCTGGAGCCGCTAAATGGCCATACCGCTATCTGTGCTGGTAACCCCATCAAGTTGATCAGCAACTTTGATGGAACGGGTACACCACAGTACGAGTACAGCGTAATGGAATCCGACCCTGGTGTGACCATCGAACTGACGCCCTCCGCCGCCGGTGGTGAGGTTTCCGTTGACGGTTCCGGCGCTGGTAACGCCACCATCATGGTCATGGTAACCGATGAAAACGGCTGTGTTGCTATGGGCACGCGAATTGTGAGTGTCGGGGAGTCTCCCGCTGAGCAAGCTATTGACGGCTTTGATACGCCCTGTATTGACGCCTTCTCCGGCTTCTCTATCGACGCCACCGCTGGTAATACTTACGCCTGGAGCCTGAGCAACCCCGCTGCCGGATCCTTTACGGGAGGAATTACCGATGAAGCTGCCATTAGCATCACCTTCAATAACTCGCAAGGTATCGGTCCCTTTACCGTTTCCGTAACGGAAACTAACCCGAACGGCTGTTCAACCACGAACGATCTGGAAGTTACCCTGGCTAACGACCTTTCCGCTAATTTCTCTTTTGTGGTGTCCGAATCTAACCCACTGGAAGTAACCTTCGATGACCTTTCCGCTGGTGGTATTACGGGATATATCTGGGACTTTGGTGATGGCTCAGCCCAGAGTAACGAAGCCAACCCGACCCATGTATTCCCGGATAATCCAACCGATCCGGGCGCGCCGGTCAGCTACGAAGTCACCCTCAGCGTTGGTGGAAGCTGTGCTCCGTTTGTGTCTACCATTACCAAGACCGTTGTTATCAATGACAACAGTGTCTGTGATGAGATTGAGCTGTTTGCGGGCCTGAACTTCATCAGTTTCGATGTGCTCCCACAGGATGTTGCTATCTCTTCAGTGTTTGCTGATGTAACGGGGCTACAATCCGTTAGCTCCTTCGTGGGTGGTCAGGGCCGTACTTATACCGCAAGTAATCCGTTCTTTAGCTCGCTACAGACAATTGCTCCGGGCTACGGTTACCTCGTTGTCGTTAATGATGCCCAAACCATGATCGTTTGTGGAGAAGCACTCGACGAGGATTACAAGCGCGACCTGGATGCAGGGGTTAACTACCTCGCATATATTCCGCAAGCAAGTCAGTCTCCCTCAGCGTTCTTTGCCGATCTGATTGATCCCTCCGATATGAATCTGCTGGCCGCTCAGACTTTTGGTAACAATGTTCCTGGGTTCTCCCAGACGTTCAACCCACAGGTTCCTTTCTTCAGTACTATGACGACCATGACGAATGGTATTGGCTATCTGGCCATTCTCGATCAAGCTGTTGGTGGAGCAAACTGGCGACCAGAAAACCCTGTGACGGAAAGCCATGAGTTCGTTTACGGGCATGTTGAAGGAGTAGACCATCAGTCTGCTGATCCGGTTGAAATCATTAACAGCCGCGGTGAAGTAATCGGTAAGCTTATCCCCAACGCAGAAGGTATCTTCCTGGCTACCCCCGTTTATGGTAGCGTTGATCGTGTTGACGGGACAAGTATTGAGGCATTTGAAGAAGATGAGTCTATCCTCTTCCGCTACCGTGGCCAAGTGCTTGATCCTGGTATGACTTACCATGGTGGTTATACTGCCAGCGAGTTGAACCTTGACTTCCGTCAGGAAGGCAATGATGCTGAGATAGAAATTCGGGTGTTCCCTAATCCCGTTGTGGACCAGGCAAACATTACGCTCATCCTTCCTGAGGCAGATCATGTCGGCCTCTTACTAATGGATGCCGTTGGCCGCCAGGTTCGGCAGCTGCTTCCCGAGCAGCCCGTTACCGCAGGTAATCTGACCGTTTCCTGGGATGATGCCAATGACCTCCCCGCAGGTATCTACTACATCGTTCCTGTCCGTAAAGGTCAGCCGCTGAATAAGCTTACCCAACGTGTGGTAAAGCAGTAATCTTAATTCATACAAGCATCCCCCGCCTACCATTTCCTTGCGAGGTGGGGGATGCTATTCTTTACTTCAAAAATACATTTCTAATGAAAAACCTTTTTACCCTCCTCTCGATTTTCACCCTATGCATGAGTTTTAATGCCATGCTAAAGGCTCAACCCGGCGGCATCTACGAGATAGATTGTGATGTAGCCACCGATAAGTCTAACCTGGTGTTTGGTTATGCAACCATCAATGGTAATGCGCCCGTTATTGGCGAAGACTATATGGTCTTTTATGACAGTGACGGTTTCATTGTGCAAATAGCTGGATTTCAGTCGATTCCCAATCCTTCCTGTATGGGGCAGATCGGATTTTCCACCAATGTATCAGGCGAAACAACGAACCCGGCAATCGCCTGTGACCCTGATTTTGGGTACGAAGACGGTGAGCTGATTACGGCTTTTATTTTTGATGGAGACCAAGGTGATTATTACTTCTACTCTTCTTCAATGACTTATGACGATACTCCGGGAGCAACAGCAACCGGTGCGTCTGCTGACTGCAATGATGTTCCGGATGCAAGCTTGTTACCCGTTCGTTTAAAGGCCTTCTCGGCAGCTGCTGTTGATTCCAAAACAGCATATCTCCAATGGGCCACAGCCCGCGAGGAGAATACGTCTCACTTTGAAATACAACATAGCTCCACAGGGGCAGACTGGCAAGTCATTGCCGAGGTAACCGCTATTGGTGAAAGTGAGGACATCCAATTCTACGAATTCACCCATCGGGAATCTCTTACCCCTGTAAATTATTATCGTTTAAGGATGGTGGATAATGATGGTTCCCATCTCTTTTCTGGTGTTGTGATCGTTGAACTTAAGCTCACTGGCGATCGCAAAGTCAACATCTTCCCCAACCCCATTGCCAAAGACGCCGATCTGAGTATTCAGCTGCGTGGTGACTGGTCAGGAGATCAAGAGATCACCGCAGAGCTCTATGATGCTCAGGGGCGGTTACTTATGAAAAGCTCCGGCCTGGCCGGTGGAACCAGTTCTCTGGCGCTGCCCGACGGGCTCCACGGAGGAATGTACCTGATGAGAGTCCATCAGGGGCAGCATACTGCTGACCAACGGATCCTTGTCAAATAGGCCTGCATAGTAACACTTTGAACAACACGTTTACCTGAATTTCCATTTGTGTCGTTCCCGGACCTCTCCCTTCCTCTCCGGCAGAACGAAAAGATTTTTTGAAGTAGGTTATTGGGTGGTCAGAAACGAGAGGTTCTGGCCACCCCTTTTTATGGGATGTACTCACGGCCTCTTCTCCCAAGCAGGGGCAGCAGCCATAAAAAACGCCCGGTCCGCGATGTGCGGGCCGGGCGTTTGAAATATTCGCTCTGAAAATCAACTCGGTATACGCCAACAAGACACGCTCACCTTTCCCGGCGTGGCCTGGTGGAGAAAAAAAAGTTAAAATTTTTCCATTTTATTTTTACCAGAGCCCCAATTGCCCTCTTTGGGGCGCTCGCTTTTAGCAATAGTCCTATCTTCACGCTATGCGTATTACCCTGTTCACACTTTTGTTTAGCCTGGCCGTGCCTGCGATGGTCACGGTGCCTGCTTTGCTCCCTGAAGAACTTCCGTTGCACCTGCGGCCGCGCCCCGAAAACGTTGGTGTAACCAGCCCCGAAGTCGACCTGAACGGCCTCTGGGTGGGCGAGCTGCTGCAAAATGCAGGCGGGATCGCTGAACGATTTGACCTCAGCATGCAACTCGTCCACAATGGTATATTTCTTAAAGGAACGGCCTTTGTGAAGTACGAAGAAATCTGGGCGGAAATGGAAGTGAGCGGTTTTCAGCAAGCCAATGGATCCTGGAAACTGACGGACATCAAAGTGCTGCGGGCGCAGAAGCCAAAGGAGTTGTCCTGGTGCGAAAAAAGTTACGAACTACGCGCCAGCTTTACCCCTGAGGGGGTAGTTCTGCACGGCCCCTGGTGGGGCAATAGCGAATACGGGCCCTGCATTCCAGGCTCTATTCGCCTAAAGCGGAAAATCAAATCGGCGTAGTCGGTAGTCGGTAGAGCGGTAGTCGGTAGAATGGTAGACAGTAGTCGATAACTCTACCGTCTACCGCCCTACCGTCTACGAAACTACCGTCTACCATCACTTCACCCACACCCAGTCATCCTCCGTGCTCAAAGAAGCATCGAAGACGTAATCATTGACCACCAGCTCTTTGAGCGGCTCAGCGGTCGTGATGCCTTCTTTGGTAATCAGGTTGGCCATCCGGCCACGGGCGCGTTTAGCGTTAAAGGCCACCACACGGTATTTGCCGTCTTTGGCTTCCTTGAAGTGTGCCGTCAGCAATCTACCATTGAGCGTAGCGGTTTTCACGCTCTTAAAGTATTCCTGGCTGGCGAGATTGAGGATCAGGTCGTCGCCGTTTTCAGCGAGGTCCTGATTTAAAACATGGGTGATCTTGTCGCCCCAGAATTCATAAAGGTTCTTACCTTTTTTGTTCTTTAGCCGGGTGCCCATTTCGAGGCGATAGGCCTGCATCAGATCACTTGGCCGAAGTACGCCGTAGAGGCCGGAAAGAATCCGGATCTGACGGTTGGCGAATTCAAATTCCTCCGGCGTGAATGTGTCTGCTTCCAGGTCCTGATATACATCTCCGCGGAAAGCAAGCGCTGCGGGCTTTGCGTTGGCCGGGGTCAGGGGGAGTTTGAAATTCTGGTAACGACTGTGGTTCAGATCGGCTAGCTTTTCGCTGATGTGCATCAGGTCCTGCAGGTCTCCGCGCGACTGTTTTTTCAGTACACCGGCCAGTTCCTTAGTTTCCTTCAAGAGGCGTGGCTGGCTGGCCGGATGGTCAGCTGCAGGAGACATGTCAAGTGTCTTAGCGGGGGAGAGAAGGAGAAGCATTTTTTAGTAATATAGTAGTGTAGGAAGGTAGAGGGACATTAGTGGGCGCGGGACCGCAGGTGCAAGCGAAGGGGTAAATAGCAAAGAGCTATACCTCCGGGTTCCGGTTCTTCAGCCGAAGCAGGTATCGCTTCTTCAGGTAATAATCTTTCAGGCGGTTGAGTTCACTTTCCGTGACGGAAGCATCGTCGTAATCCGTCAACAGATCGCTTACTTCGCGCTCAAACCCATCCTCCAGCTCCGCGATCATGTTGTCAATCTTTGTTCGTGCAGCGGGGTCATCCTCAAACTCGAGCTCCATCAAGGCTTCATTGACGTCCATGATCTCCATCAGGAACTGCTGCGGCATTTTGTTCGAGCCTTCTTCTCCCATTACGCCCTTGAGGTCAAGCAGATGTTTGAGCCGTCGCTCCGGATCGGAGAGCACCTTGTAAGCCTGATTGTTGAGGGTACTCTTCTCCAGTGCCTCCTCCCGGGCGGCATCGCCGCCCAGTGTGTGGAAGTCCGGGTGGAAACGCTTGCTGTTGGCGTAGAAGGTTTTCTTCAGGGCAGCTTCGTCCAGGGTGGGAGAGGGGGCCAGACCGTAGAATTCGAAATAGTTAGTCATGGTTAGACGCGCTTTGCGCTTTAAGACAGAAAAAGTCGCTTCGCTCTTTTTTTAGACGCCTCCGGCTTTTACCCCCCAAAGAAGCCTTTGATACCCCGCCAGATATCCAGTCCGTTTGCTAACACAACGAGCCCAAGCACGATGACGAAACCGACCATTGTGGCCCGCTCCATGAAGGTGTCGCTTGGCTTACGACCGGAGACGACCTCATAGAGGAGGAACATCACGTGGCCACCGTCCAGTGCCGGAATCGGGAGCAGGTTCATGAAGGCCAGAATCAGGGAGAGGGAAGCCGTCATGTACCAGAAGCGTTCCCAGATCCACTGCTTGCCGAACATCGAACCGATGCTGGCAAAGCCGCCAAGGCTTTCCGTAACCTTAATGTTGCCTTTGAACATCTCTCCGAAGGCCTTGAACTGGTCTCCGAGGAAGTTAACGCCCTGGTTATAACCCGCCGGGATGGACTCCAGAAAGCCGTATTCAATTCTCTTCGTGTCGTAGAAATACTCCGGCGGAGCGGGAGCTACGCGCATCATGCCTTTTTCATTGAGCATAACCTTCACTTCCCGTACGGACTCACTGCCTTTTGATTTTACCCCCAGGGTGATCTCCTGGTTCTTGATGCCCTTTACGGCATCCTGATAGAGGTCGTAGTAGGGAGTAGGGGTGCCGTTGACGCTGAGGATTGCATCTTCCACCTTCAGGCCGGCTTTCTCTGCCGGTCCGTCCTTTGCCGCTACACCAATGGTGAAGGGCGTCCGGGCTGAAAAGAGTCGCTCGCTTTTGTTGTCGTGCCGGGTCAGGATGTCGGCCCACTTGTTGTCAACATCAATGACCTTCTCGCTGCCATCCCGTTTTACGGTAATCTGGCGGGCATTGTCGATGGCAATACCGCGCAAAATGGCGCGGTCGTTGAAGCGCTCGAAGGGCACATCGCCTACTTTCAGGACCATGTCTCCCGTCATCAGGCCCAGCTCCTGCCCGAGGCTGTCCACGGCGATACCGGCCACGGCGTTTTCCGCCGGCAGGTATTCTTCGCCCCAGGCGAAGAGGACCATGGCGTAAATCAGGAAGCCGAGAATGAAGTTGACCGTTACCCCGCCCAGCATAATGATGAGGCGCTGCCAGGCTGGCTTGGAGCGAAACTCCCAGGGCTGGGGCTCGCTTTCCATCTGTTCGGTGTCGAAGCTCTCGTCGATCATCCCGCTGATCTTCACATAACCACCGAGCGGAAGCCAGCCGATGCCGTACTCCGTCTCTCCGATCTGTTTTTTAAACAGACTGAAGTAGGGGTCAAAGAACAGGTAGAACTTTTCTACCCGCGTACCGAAAAAACGGGCGGGCAGGAAGTGACCGAATTCATGCAAAACAATCAGAATGGACAGGCTGAGGACCAGCTGCCCGATGGTGATTAAAGTATCCATAGGCTTAATTGGGGCGGCAGGGCCATTGTGTCCTGCTCTATTCTAACGAACGGACAAATCTAAGGTTGTATCCTGGGGGGTGCAAACTGAGAGGATTTAATTAGAAGAATCCAACTTAATGGTCGTTTATTGCCTTTTTATGACCCTCCGGACGGATTCCCCCGCCTGCAGCCAGTACAAACCGGCTGGCAAAGAACGAAGATCCATCACGGCTCTTTTACCTTCCCCCTGCATCCTGCGTACGCGCCGCCCACTGGCATCATAAAGACTGATCTCGGTCAGCTCCCTGTTGCTGTTGATGAAAAGCGCCGATTCTGCGGGATTGGGGTAGATGCTAAGCGAACTGGCTGCGGACAACAATTTTGCGCTGACTACTGAGGAGTATTCTTCCTGTCCGTCCAGGTCCCGTTGCCGTAAGCGGTAGAAGTAGGTTAATCCATCCTCCGCCGTATGATCATCAAAAGAATAGTTGCCCGTTCCACCAGCCACAAACCCTAAGGATGCAAAGGATAACTGGCCCTCCTGGCTGCGTTCCACAAAAAAGCCCTCATTATCGGTTTCCTGTGCTGTTTGCCACCGCAATTCAATATAATCCTTGCGCCCCTCTGCCGTGAATCCAAGGTAGGTGACGGGCAGGGAGGCCTCCGTGCAAAAGCTGATGGATATATTATCGACATACCAGCCCAGCCAGCCTTCGCAGCCATCCTGCCCCAGGACCCAGCGGAGCTGGATGTCGTCTCCGGCTTTGGCACCCGCTGCCACGAGGTCAACCTGACTCTCTCCCCAGCTGCCGGTGCTGCTGTTGGCATCTGCTCCGTGGAAAGCTTGCTGCCCGGCCAGCGGGTTGTCGTTGAGCCCTGCGCGCATTAGCTCACCATTATATCCATTGTACAGGAAGCTGGTGGCAGGAAGGGGGAAAAAGTCTTCTCCATTCAGCGATAGCTCCAGCAAACCACCATCCATATTTTCTTGCAGGGAGTAGTAGTGCAGAAAACTCAGCGTGAAGGACTCAGCGGCTCCGCTTAAGGGGATGACCGGACTCGTAAGCATAGTGGTGCCGTTCCCGAAGGTCAATCTACAGTCTCCCTCGTTAGTGCTGGCGGCAAAAATGGCCCGTCCGGCTCTGTTGTCTGGCAGGATATCCGTGATTGTCCAGGGTTTCTCCTGCCAGCTTTCCGGGTTCTCCGGCGCTTCACTGAGTGTCCATCCGTCCATGCCGGATTCCCAATCCTGAAAAAACAGTCGATTAAGGGTGGGCAATTGGCTGGATACGCAGAGGTTCGGCGGTTCCTGCGCCAGGCGGGGGGAGAGGTCGCAAAGCGTGGAGTCTGCCATCCGGGTAGCGGAAATCGCCCGCTCGAGTTGCAGGCTGTCGAAGGCGTTGATCATCTGACCGGAGGCCATTGCGGGCAGATCTTCCAGCGTAAGGATGGGCAGGTCGATGCCCCGAAGATCCTGAGAAGATAGTCGTAAAAACTGGGCCAGCGCCGGGAAGTCTGTGACGGGGCTCATGTATTTGTCCGCTGCATGATAAAACAGGTGCAGCGCTTTGGTCATGCCAATCGGGCGAACGGTATCTCCGTTCAGGATGCCCCCGTCCGTCAGCAGGCTGAAGGCTTTGCTGATGACCCCGGAATTAATGTGGATCCCGTCTCGCGGTGTTTCTGGTTTACAGAAGTAATTTTCACTATCGCGGGTATCGGGCAAATCTTTACAACCGGGGTTCCAAAGGTCTCGCAGATAAGGGGCGAAGGCCGTGGCGTCTTCCGCAATCCGCCAGCGGAGGTTATTATCCTGGCAGCTATCCCTGCGCATATCGTCCCTGTCGTCTGTTCCCCGATTGTTGAGCAGATCGACAACTTCCCCGAAAATGTCCGCATAAGCTTCCTGAATGGAACCACTTTCGTAGCTGAAGAGCAAACCGTTCAGGCTGGTCAGATAATTGTGGGTCCATTCATGCCCAACGATATCGTCTCCCACCACCCCGGTACACAGGTTGATGGTATTTCCCCGGGCAAAAGCATTCGGGCAGTTGAAAAGATTGGCATTGATGATGTTGAGCATCGGCCCGTCTTCGCCGTCGTAACCTTTTCTGCCAAAAGTGCGATAAAACAGGTTGTAAATTTCGCCGGTGGCACGGATTACCTCCTGCCCGTCTTCGTCAATGGAACCCGGAAAAGTGTCTCCTTCCTGCCAGAGCAGATTAAAGCGGGTGCTGTTCGTTTTGTACAGTTCCCGGTGAAGGGTGCAGTGGAGTTGGTGGCGGAAGACGATTTTACCGCTTTGCGGGTCCAGGTAGACCATTTCTGCCCGTAAGCCGGCCGGCTCGCTGATTTCGAAGGCGTGGGTAAGAATGTATCGGTCGGATTCCGGGCCGGTGCTGGCCCAGACCTGCCCCTGATCAGCAACGGACCATTGGGAAATCTGTGGATAGTCAGATTGCAGTTGCGCCTTGGCGATCATTACCAGGCTTGAGGAAGGTAAGCTGGGCGCGGTCGCAGGTGCCATGAATTGTTGAACAGCAGGGAGGTGGCCCAACAGGCGGCGCGGCGCGCCGCCGGGGCTGAGCTGAAGCACTAGCTGGCTACCCAGCACGGGATGGCCCGCATGCAGGCGGTCGTAACGGTAGTATTCGTGCTTTGCCAGACTGCTGCTGATGCGGGCTAAGCGCAGGTCTTGTGGCTGGGCGAGGCCCAGCGCACGGAAGTATTTTGACAGAAAATCATTGGCATCAGCCGCCGTTCCTTTGGGTATTTCAATGCGGGAAACAGACGGGGTTTCGGCATACCATTCAGCACCCGCTGACAAGAGGGCTTTCGCTCCCTCCGGCAGGGGAGTAGCCGTTTGTGCTGCCACGCTAAAGAGCGAACCGGCCAGCAGAATTGTAAGCCAAAACTTATTCATAGTGTTTGGGAGGGAACCTATTCAAAAACAGACTTAAGTATATGCGCAAATTTACGAATCGTTGGGGTGGGAAGGCTCCAATTGGGTAAGGCATTTAGTCGTCAGAGATAATTTGAGGGTGAAGTAGCGATTTTGACCGGATTAGCCTCAGATATTTTACCTTTGGCAAACTATGAGAATTTAAAGCATTCTTGCTTTCGCATACGAAAGCGAGGACAGATTCGTTTTGCAATCGCTAAATACGCCCAGATGTTAATGAACTTTTTTCTGCTTCTTTTCCAAACGCCGGAACTCGAAATGAATGAGGAGCCCGCTATGGAGAGTGATAATATCCTCAGTGTCCTGCTGGATTCTGGCTTGCTGAGTATGGTTATCGTAGCCATCTTGTTTGTCCTTTTTATCGTTGGCCTGTACATTTTTGTGGAACGCTACACGACCATCAAAGCCGCCGGTGCGGAAGACCAGGGCTTCATGGATCGTATCCGAATGGAAATCTCCTCCGGTAATATGGCCAACGCCCGTGCACTCTGTGCCACTACGGACAGCCCCGTTGCCCGAATGGTCGATAAAGGACTGCAGCGCATTGGTCGTCCGCTCCGGGACATCGACGCCGCCGTGGAAAACGTCGGTAACCTGGAAATCTTCCGCCTGGAAAAAGGACTCAGTACGCTGGCCAGTATTGCCGGTGCTGCACCGATGATTGGCTTCTTCGGCACCGTAACGGGTATGATCTCGGCTTTCTATGAAATGTCTACCGCTGACAATATCACCCCGGACGTTCTCGCCGGAGGTATCTATTCTGCCCTGCTGACAACGGCTGCTGGTCTCTTCATCGGTATCCTTGCCTTCGTTGGCTATAACCTCCTGGTGGCTAGCGTAGAGCGTGTAGTTTATAAAATGGAACGCTCCACGACGGAATTTATGGACCTCCTTCAGGAACCAGGTTAAAGTAAGGGGCTGGTGTATCTACCCGGTAATCGTCCGGGGAGTTACAATACTACCTCTCTATCATACTACAGTACTACCATACTACAATACTAACCCATGGGCCTCAAACGTAGCAGTAAAGTCAGCGCTGAGTTTAACATGTCCTCTTTGACGGACATTATTTTTCTCTTGCTGATCTTCTTCATGCTGACCTCCAATATGGTCCAGATCAAACCCTTTGATCTGCCACTTTCGGATAGCCAGACCGTTGCTCCGACTAACATTGTAGTACAGTTGGAGAAAAACGGTAAGACTTCCGTAAATAACATTGACGTCACTGGCGCCGCCATTAATCGCGCCCTGAGTGACGCCCTCGTTCAGGTCGATAATCCGGAAGACGCTACGGTGACCATTGTTGCCGAAATTGGTGTGCCCTTTAATCGCATCACGCCCATCATGAAGTTAGCGGCCAGTAAAAAAGCCCGGGCCATCATCGCTACCCAACCCAATGGATAGGCTCAATAGCAGGTTGCTATCAAACTATCGCTCGATCAATCTATAATCCAAACTCCGTGGGACTCAAGAAACGCGCCAAGGTCAATGCTGAATTTAATATGTCCTCTTTGACGGACATTATCTTCCTGTTGTTGATTTTCTTCATGCTTACCTCTACTGTGGTGGCACCGAATGCCCTGAACCTGAAAATGCCGGGCCGCGCGGATACGCCCTCTACACCTTCCAGCAAACAGCTCGATGATGTACGAATAGCTGATGATGGCACTTTCTATTTTAACAGCCGCCGTATCGACGTCGGTGAACTCGAAAATCGTCTGCGGGCCAAAGCAAACGGGAACTACTCCATGCTCATTTCTCCTGACAAACGTGCGCCCGTCGAAGGAGTTGTAACCATCATGGACATGGCCATGCGGCTAAACATCAACGGTGTGCTGGCAGCAGAGGAAGATTAAGAATAGTTCTGTGGCTGCCAGGCTACCGCATTTTGCCGGCGGTAAGGTTGGGTAAGATGATATTGTCTCCAAGGCCTATCCCCTGCGGTAGCCTACCAGATTACCGAAGCACCAGACTACCTTCAGTCCGTTACTTCCGCCAAATAGCCAAGTAATTGCTCGGCCCGATGGCTAATGGTGTGCTGTGCCAAAATGCGTTTGCGGGCTTCCGCTCCTACTTTAATCCGATGGCTTTCATCGGCACCGTAGAGGATGTCCAGTACATCTTGTTGGGTGGACACACAGAAAACCTCCCGGTTGGGTTCCAGGAAATAATCAAGGCCATCCCACTGATTGGTCAGAACGGGAACACCGCAGGCCGCCGCGGCTAATAATCGGCGCGTTGGGGTAAAGCCCATGCGGCTTCGGTCGGTCCGGCTGATGACCAAAGAACACTGCTGTCGATTGTAAAAGTCAACGAGGTTGGTCTCCGGCAGGTATTCCAGATAGGTAAGATTGGAGGGCCAGCCATCGTCAATGCTGTAGCCACCGCCCGCCAGGGAGAACTGCCGGTTGGGCGTGAAGCGTGCGGGCTCAAGTAGCAGACTATCCAACAGGTTTGCCCGGTCAGATTTAAAATTGCCAATAAAGCCAAGATCGTAGCTTTTTTCACCGTCGGTTCGGTAAAAAGTGTAGGGGTCTACACTTTCGTAGAGCGGGCGGGCAAAGGAGATGTCATTTTCTCTGGCCAGCTTTTCCAGAGTAGGCCCACCAGTAGTAGACAGGAACAGGTTGAAGTTACCGATCGTCCGGCAAGAAAGGCAATCACCAACTTTTTCGGCAGCTACCAGACTATCAATAGTACGACTCAGGTTGGTGTCGTAGTAAATCGTAATACCCTTAGCTTCTTCCGCAATCCAGATGGCGATGTCTTCCGCGAAGTCTACGCCGCTTCCCATCATCACAATGTCTGCTGATGAGATGGCCAGACTGTACTCTGCCTGCAATGAGTCAAGGTCTTCGTAAGTCCAAACCTGGCAATACGGAGAACGAAGCATATCCCGAACTTGCTTCTTTCCGGGGATGATTCGTTCCAGAAAGGTCGTACGATGTCCGTGCTGCGCCAGCTCATTGATCAGGCCACGGTACAGCTCTGCCGTTGTGTTCTCCTGAGAGGAGAGCACAGATTTGCCAATAATGACCAGATCCAGCGGGTTGGTTCCAAATTTCACGAAGCGAAGGTAGCTAAAGTTGATCTGTTTGTTCAATACACCACCCAATTCATGTCTGAATAACGTCTGACCGGCACAGAGTCGCCTTTCCTTCCCGGAACACCCGCCTTAAAGTCAAACAGCACTCAGGGGCAATTACCCTGAGTGCTGATCGATAGAACGTTTATGACCTCGGGAGTCTGTAAATTCCCTTATGCCATCAGATGCAGAAGCTTGCGCTCTGCTTACTTCGCGTAGCTAACTTCCTTTACCGCACGAATAACCTTCGCAGGGTTAGGCAGGTACTCCTCTACGAGCGTTGGGGCATATCCCAGGCTTGTATCTGCGCTGTTAACCCGGATAACCGGAGCGTCCAGGTAGTCAAAGGCGGACTTTTGAATTTCGTAGGCTACTTCGGAGCTTACGCCGGCGAAGGGCCATGCTTCATCCACAACGACACAACGGTTAGTCTTTTTGACGGACTCAACGATGGTTTGACGGTCTAGCGGGCGGATGGTCCGCAGGTCAATGACTTCAGCCGAGATACCTTCTTTAGCCAGTTCTTCGGCCGCTTGCAGGGCAACGAGAATCATCTTGTTGTAGGTGACGATAGTGACATCAGTACCTTCGCGGCGAACGGCTGCTTTGCCGATGGGGACGAGGTATTCTCCTTCAGGAACTTCGCCTTCAAAACCGTACAGCATTTCAGACTCCATCATACAGACGGGGTCATTGTCCCGGATGGCACTTTTCAAGAGACCCTTAGCATCAGCAGGATCAATACAAGAGATTACTTTCAGGCCCGGAGTATTAGCCATCCAGCTCTCAAAGGTCTGACTGTGCTGCTGGGCCAACTGCCCGGCGGAGCCGGAAGGGCCACGGAATACGATTGGACAGTTGTACTGCCCGGCACTCTGGCTAAGCGTCTTGGCAGCATTGTTAACGATCTGATCGAAAGCCAGGATGGCGAAGTTCCAGGTCATGAACTCAACGATAGGACGCAGGCCGTTCATGGCGGCTCCTACTCCGATACCGGCAAAACCGAGCTCAGCGATGGGGGTGTCAATTACCCGTTGGGCACCGAACTCGTCCAGCATGCCCTTACTCACTTTGTAGGCGCCATTGTATTGAGCAACCTCTTCTCCCATCAGGAAGACTTTGTCGTCACGTCGCATTTCTTCAATCATCGCTTCACGGAGCGCATCACGGAGGGCAAGTTTTCTGGCCATAATGGAAATCTTTATTGTGGGGTTTAGCGAATTCAGCAATTGGTAATGCCGTATCTTTGCGGGCGCAAAAGTAGCCTAACGTTGACACTTTATGAAACGAAGAGGCTGAAGACGAACTATAAAGGTACTTTGTTACGTTAAATTCACAACATCGGTACCCGTTTACGGTTCCGTATTTTTTCAGATTACTCCAGTTAGTTATACTTCCATGAACATTATTTCCCGCAAATCCCGCTTGTTTGCAGTACTGGCAACTATCGCCATGGCGACACTCACCTCCTGTAATCGTGGAGTTGGCTGCCCCACGAACTTTTCCCTGAACGAATTTATCGGAGAGTGTGTTTCTGTTGCTATTAGTATTCTATAAGCAACTTAAACTAACTCAAAATGAACTGGCATCACATCACTAGTGTCAATGATATTGAAACAATCATTGACCGCAGCCGCGTAGTTCCTTGTCTGATTCTTAAGCACAGCACCCGTTGCCCAATCAGTAGCATGGCTAAGAATCGACTGGAGATGAGTTGGGATATCAATGAGGAGGAATTGGACACTTATTTCCTTGATCTCATTCGCTATCGAGACGTAAGCAACCAGATTGCGGCCACTTTTGGCGTCCAGCATGAGTCTCCTCAGGCGATTCTGATCAAGGATGGTCAGGCAATCTACGATGCTTCTCACCTCAACATTCGTATTGATGACCTGCGCTTAGCCCAAAGCCAGGATACTTAAAAATGGGAGAAGGTCAAGCGAAAATAGTACTCACGGCGGATGGAAGCCATAGCGTCCGAAGTGGTCACTTTGGCGTTGATTACCATAGTGTCCACGGTGCTGTACAGGAGAGCCAGCATGTTTTTATCAAAATGGGACTTCAGCCCCTGCTTGAAAAAGATCCCCCCCAAATCCGGATTCTGGAAATGGGTTTTGGCACCGGCCTGAATGCTCTGCTAGTCAGACTGATTGCTGACCAACGCCCTGATATTCAGTTCTTTTATCGGAGCTTTGAACAGTTTCCGCTACCAGCAGAAGTTATTGGTGGGCTGAATTATCCCGCTGTATTAGGAGTTTCTCCCACTAAGCTGACATCCCTTCACGAAGCGAAATGGGAAGAGCCGGCTTCGCTAAGCGATAATTTTTCTTTAGCTAAATACCAGACGGAATTTCCTCGGAAATCTGCGGAAATAATTTCATCAGGATGGGCGGATCTCATCTTTTACGATGCATTCGCACCCGCCAGTCAACCGGAGCTTTGGGAGCCGGAAGCAATGAAAGAATGTTATCGCCTGTTGTCTGATGGAGGGCAGTTAGTTACCTACTGCGCCAAAGGGCAGTTTAAGCGAGACTTGAAATCAGTCGGCTTTAGGGTGGAGTGCCCCGCAGGGCCTCCCGGTAAGCGGGAGATGACCCGTGGCATAAAAGAGTTAGGCAGGCCTTAAGCAGTAGCTCCCGGACTCAACCCCGGCGATCCAAATCCATATCTGACCAGCCACTGGTAGGGGGATGGCCCTTTTTGGCGTCCTTTATTGCCTGAGGTGCCGGAGACATTTTAGCCCCGGGGTGCCCGGTTGCCAGCCCGTCATCGCTGGATGCATGTGGCGGGATGATGTTAATCTTTCCGGCGTTACCATATAGTTCGATAGACTTAGCATTATATGCCTTGGCGGCCTCTTCGGCTGTGGCAAACATCCCAATGTGAAGACTGCGTCGATTCTGGGAAATGACCGCTCTGTAGCGGTTGTTCTCCTTATAGACACCCGTATACCCGACTTTTGAGCTGGACTTACGCTTTCGACTGGCCTCTGATCGGGAACGATATTGAAGGTTCTCAAGGCGGCAGTCCCGCTTGTCACCATTCTTACAACCCACCAATGACGCACCCTGTTTTTTGGTGTGGGCAAGGTAGCGCTCAGCAATTAACTTGTGGAGATAAATGGTTTCGGTTCGATAGCCGGCACCTCTTTGCTTTTTATGCGTTTTTTGAAAGACAATACACCCGGAAGAATGAAGACGGAGATTGTCAAAAAAATTAAGCGAGGAGAGGTGAGGGTCTTTACTCAACTCCTCAAAGACACTTTTGTCAATAGTCGCTTTATCGGCTGAGTTTTTTAAATGTATTTGTCTGGACATATAGGGAGAATGTTTATTTTTCGACGATGGCAGCTTGCACGGGATAGTTAAACTAATGGTAAGTTTCAGGGATGAGAGTGCTTGGTCCTAAAGTTATTCTCTATTGATGCTGACATTCCGATAGAAATGCTGTTCTTAGCATGAGAACCGGCATAGTGGTATGAATACACGCTTTTGTGGGCGCTGACAAGCATAGCTTTTATGAAAAATGAACGATATCTGGAGCGTTGCGCTCAATTGGCGAACCTGGCGGATAGCCGGGTAGGGGACAGCCCGAGAGTGGGCGCAGTGCTCGTACATCAGGACCGGATTATCGGAGAAGGGTACCACCAGATCGCGGGCCAGGCCCACGCCGAGGTGAATTGCCTGGCGAGCGTACGGCCTGCTGACCGACCCTTAATTCCCGAAGCAACGCTGTTCATCAGCCTGGAACCCTGCTGCATTGTGGGGCGCAGTGGCGCCTGTACGAACGTAATCAAAGAACATGGAATCAAATCCGTCGTATTTGCCCAGCGGGACAGTACTCCCGGCGTCAACGGAGCCAGTGTCGCTATTCTTGAAGCGGCCGGTGTGGCCGTGACCGAATACCCAGCCTTTCAACCAACTTTGGCCGTAAATGCCCATCGAAGGGTGATGGCCCTCAAAGGGCGACCCTTTGTAAGCCTGAAATTTGCGCAATCTGCGGATGGCTTTCTGCGGCCGGCGGACCGCAGCGCTGACTACTGGATTACCAACCCCATCAGTCGGCGGCTGGTGCATCGCTGGCGGGCAAACACCTCGGCCATCATCGTTGGCGGACGAACGGTGGTGGAGGACGATCCTTCCCTTACCACCCGGCTATTTCCGGGACGAAATGCACTGGCGGTCATCATTGATCCCCGCAACCGGGTAAGCGGAAACGAGAAGCTATTCGCAAGCAGCCAACGGCCACTGCTCTTTGCCGGCTCGGAACGGAAGGACATAAATGCAGAAGTAGTGGTGATGGGCAAAGAGCTGAACAAAGCGGCGCTGACGCAGGTGCTGACGCTGCTAATGGAGCAAAGATTGGGGCACGTAACCGTAGAGGGCGGCGCGGGGATTCTGCAGGCTTTCATTAGAGCCGGATTATGGGATGAGGCGCGGGTGTTTACGGGTAAAACCTCCTTCAGAGCCGGAGTGCCGGCTCCTGAATTGCCAGCCGCAGCCACCAGGGTTTCTGTCGAAAGGGTTGGGAGCGACCTCCTGGAAGTGTATTCCCGGTCTTAGCCGGAGGTTGTCCCTGGCTCGTTTAACTTTCTTTGCACCTGCGTCCGCGCCGCCATGAAAAAGCCCCCAACCAGTGAATGATTGGGGGCTGTTGAAGAGTTGATTAATCCAGTTTCAGACATTCCAGGAAGGCCTTCTGTGGCACTTCCACCTTACCGAACTGGCGCATCTTCCGCTTACCGGCTTTCTGCTTTTCGAGCAGCTTCCGCTTACGGCTGATGTCACCACCGTAACACTTGGCCGTTACGTCTTTGCGCATGGCCGAGAGCGTCTCCCGGGCAATAACCTTCGCCCCGATGGCCGCCTGAATGGCGATCATGAACTGCTGGCGGGGCAGGAGCTCCTTCAGCTTTTTACACATGCCCCGGCCAACGTACTGCGCTTTGGAGCGGTGAACGAGGGCTGAGAGGGCATCGACATTTTCGCCGTTGAGCTTGATGTCCATCCGCACGAGGTCCGTTTCCTGATAGTCCTTAGGTTGGTAATCGAAACTGGCGTAGCCACGGCTGATACTCTTGAGGCGGTCGTAGAAATCAAAAACAATTTCAGCGAGTGGAAGCTCAAAATGTAACTCAACGCGTAGCGGACTGAGGTAAGTTTGCTTCGTCAGTGTTCCTCGTTTCTCAATACAGAGGTTCATGATGGAGCCGATGTAGTCTGTAGTGGTGATGATCTGCGCGTAGATGATCGGTTCTTCGACCTTCTGCCGGTTATTCTGCTCGGGGAGTTCCGCCGGGTTGCGGATTTCGGTTACGACGCCCTTAGTGTCCGTAACGCGGTAGGTTACGTTAGGTACCGTAGTGATCACGTCCATACCGAACTCGCGGAACAGGCGTTCCTGCACAATTTCGAGGTGGAGCATGCCGAGGAAGCCACAGCGGAAGCCATAACCGAGAGCCGCGGAGGTTTCCGGCTCGAAAATGAGACTGGCGTCGTTGAGCTGAAGTTTCTCCAGGCTGTCGCGCAGGGGCTCAAAATCGTCGTTGTCCAGCGGGAAAATACCGGCAAAGACCATCGGCTTCACTTCTTCGAAGCCGGAGAGCATTTCACCGGGGTTGTCTTTTAAGGTGACCGTATCACCAACTTTAATCTCCGAGCTATTCTTGACACCAGTAATGATATAGCCTACATCACCACAGCCGATTTTTTTGGTCGGCTTGGGGGTGATCTCCATGGCGCCTACTTCGTTGGCCTGATACTCCGCACCGGTGGCGACGAATTTGATCTGTTGGAGACTGCTCAGCTCTCCCTGCATTACCCGAACGTAGGCAATAACACCCCGGAAGGGGTTAAAGACGGAGTCGAAAATCAGGGCTTGTAGCGGAGCCGCCGGGTCACCTTCAGGAGCAGGGACGCGCTCCACCACTGCCTTCATAATGTCGGGGACACCGATACCGGTCTTGCCGGATGCTTCAATGATGTCCTCACGGGCACAGCCGGTAAGCTCAATCATTTGGTCGGCCATCTCCTCGATGCGGGCCGTTTCCATGTCGACTTTGTTGAGCACGGGGATGATCTCCAGGTCGTGCTCAAGGGCTAGAAAGAGGTTGGAGATCGTTTGCGCCTGGATGCCCTGGGTGGCATCTACGAGCAACAGCGCGCCTTCGCAGGCGGCGATGGAACGGGAGACTTCGTAGCTGAAGTCAACGTGCCCCGGGGTGTCGATCATGTTGAATACATACGCCTGCCCATCGGTGTGGGTGTAGTGCATCTGGATGGCGTGGCTCTTGATGGTGATGCCACGCTCGCGCTCGAGGTCCATATCATCGAGCTGCTGGTCCATCTTCTCCCGCTCATTGACGGATTGGGTGTAGTCAAGCAGCCGGTCAGAGAGCGTACTCTTGCCGTGGTCGATGTGTGCGATGACGCAGAAATTACGGATATGCTTCATAGGAGGCGCAAAGGTAACTAGGCACAAGCTGATAGTAAACTAAATAAAGATAATAGTTATGCAAACAAGCTGACTGGATAATGGTTGTGAGTTGTAAAGACTTGTAAGATGCAACGTGTTGAAGTCCATGGTTGTTAGATGGAGAGGCGTAAATCGAGTAGTCATCTCTTCGGGCTCCCAACCCCCAAGAGGAAAGAAAAGTGACAATCGGCTTGTCTGTTATTCCTTAACAATGGGGTATAAATGAGAAAAATAGATTCAATAAATTTCCATATGTCGATTTTTTTTTTTGACCTTGTATTAGAATTCCAAGACCTATTATCCTAATCATTGTTTGGTTAGCTTGGTGACCAAGCATTCAACCTTTATGTGTTTATGAAAAACAAGTTTCTTATCGCCGTTATTTTTATTTTCTGTTGTTTTGGCGCTGGGCTCAGTATGACGGCATCAAGTTCCTTTAAAGTTGATTGTGTACCTCAAAACAAGAAAGATTGTTGCGAAACCAAAGATGGAACAACGACCTGCTTAAAAAACCACAAGATAAAGGGCGCTGGTGGCGGAGGACCTAGTCAGTACTAGTAACTGACAACTCTTTTCTCTGATTGTATTAGAGTTGCTTCGCAAAAGCTGATTAGCTTTTAGCTTGTGCTCTAATACATCAGAGATTTTATTCACTACAAAAATACTTGATGCTAAAACGTTTTGCGGTTTCAGTTTTTACCTTGATGACCATTGTTTCTTGCCAAGAGGTTGTTGAAGAGAATTGGATAGAATCTGATGTAGTTGGAATTTCAATGAAGGCCAACGAGTATTTGTTTTATCCTGAGATAATTAAACAAACAGCCAAAGGGGGCTACATAATATTAGATGAAGGGCATAAGTCTCCAATTCTAAATTTTGACAGCAACTTTAAATTGATTTCTAAATCAGGGGTAAAAGGTAATGGGCCACTTCAAATTGAAGGTTTTCGAGATGTTGTGCCTTCTACCAATCAAAACGATACCACTTATCTCATCGACATGTATGGGGATAAAATAATATGTTACGACAAGGAAATGAATGCTGTGGATAGTAGAAAGCTAGATTTCAATGGAAGGCCAGCATTCACTAATTTTTACAACGATTCAATTTGTGTGATTGGCTATAGAGGTTGTAACACGATGGCCCGATTGGTCGACCGGAGGACTATGAGAGATTTGACAAAAGACATCTATTTTGCCCCCCCTAAAAATGAGGGAGTTTCTATCGGAGCTTCTTATGATTTATACGAATCGTTTTCTGTATATAACCAAAAAAATAGAGAAATTATTTTTTTCCCAATTTATAACATTGATGACGTTTTGATATACGATGAATCTGGAAGACTTACAGAAGTTGTTGAAGGCCCGGCAAGGATTACTCCAAAAGTTACTGAGGCGGATGAAAATTTATTTATGTCGTCTCGACCGGATTTCAGTGCTTATCAAAACCCTGTGAAGATATGTGGTGATTACGTGGTGGTGGGATACTCTGGATTGTTTCAAAATAGAGATAACTCGGACTTCTATTCTGATGGTCAACAACTACTGGTGTTTTCGCTGTCAAGTAATAGGTTTATTGCAAAAGTCAACCTTACTCCTGTTTTCTACTTTATTGGAGGAGCATTTGATTGTGACAGTAAAGTTCTTTCATTGTTAGGTAATCGTCCTAATGAAGACGGAAAAGAGGTGTACAACTTTGATCTGAGTGGAGTTTTTAACTCTTTAAAGGAATAAATCTAAGTTTAGAGGTTATTGTAGCTCTCAAAAAATCATTGTCAACCCCAGCCCATCCCGAGTGGCACCCAACAGCAACGGAATATCCCCATCCCGCCCCGAAGCAATCAACACATTCACCAGGTCGAAGGCGAAGAGGAAAGCCCCCTGCAGCATAATGCTCCGCCCAAAGCCCTTTAGCTGGTCGGCGTTGACATTGGGCCTTTTCGCTCTTTCGGTGAGGTAAAGGCCACCCATAATATAGCCAACGTCGAGCCCGGCGTTAAAGAGTAAGATTTTCTGAAAGCTCTGGTGTTTGCTCAGGCTGCTGGCGAGGTCCCATCCCGCCGGGTCGCTTTTGATGGCCGTGAGGTAGCCCAGGCCGGCGATGCCCAGATTGACGGTATTCCAGAGTGCATTCATGCGGTGGAAGTGTTTGGTGGAACCCTCCGCGCCGCCCTGCAGGCTGACGCCCACGGCAATGTTGGCCACCGCCCAGCCGCCAAGCGTAAGCATGGCTGTTTGCTGGTGGGAAAGACTGACCTGGTTGAAGGCCAGCAGATCAATGGGCTCCAGCCCCTGTGCCCGGAGGGCGCCGAAGGCAATAAGGGATAAACTGAAAGCGAGAAAAAGACGAAGGTGAAGTTGCATATAGAGTAGAATTGTGCGGGAGGAATTGTGTTCAGCTAATTTGGAGAAAACAGGACAGTCGCTTAAGTGCTTCCAACTGCCCTTCAAGACGAAGATGAATTTTTATCTTTCTTAAATAGCTTTATATCAGGCATGTAGGATTGAATTTGAATAATGTTTTTTCAAGAAAAGTAAGGTTTTAGCGAACATCATCCCCCATGCTTTCGCTTAAATGAATAGAGAGGCGGTTAATTCCGTGCTCGACTTTGCATTAGTTTTTAAATCAAACCCAAACCAAATTATGACTAAGTATTTAGCCACGCTCCTGCTCCTCGTGACCATGAGCTTTCCCACCTTTTCCCAAACTGAAACCATTCGTAAAGCCAGTAACCGAGCCAGTGATGTGGAGGATATGGAAAACTACGAAAGGATGCTGAAAAGCCAGCTTAACGTAGATCTTCGGGCAGTCGCCATCAATAACCTGGAACTGGACGCGAAACAAATCAGTGATTTTACGCCAATCTATCTGGATTACATCCGCTCCAAAGAGAGTATTACCGCCCGACGTAACGTACTGGTTAATCAGTACATCGAAGAGATGGCCGAAGATGATACCCGGAAAGATGAAATGAATGAACAGGTGACTTCATTGAAGATTACTGGGAGCTTAAGATTGCCGATATGGAGTTGAAGAAAGACTACTTTGACCGCCTTGAAGATGCCATCACTCCCATGAAAGCATTGAAGTTCTTTGAAGTAGAGGAGATGTTTAATAACCGGTTGAATCGCATCCGGCTAATGAAAACAGTACCAACTTTTATCGTTCTGGAGCCAGTAACCTACACCTACGAGCCAGAAATTACTGCATTCAATAACTGGAAGAAGATCAATATTGACGGCAAGCTTGGTCTTGACCATGAGTTTACCCATAACGGTCTTGAAAAACTTTTAACGGCGGCTGAAGCGATGACCAAGGCAGAAGGAGTCACCGTAACCAATTTTGCCACCTCGAAGGCCAGCATTATGGAAAAAGCAGACATGTTGCAAAAAAACTGGAAGAGTCTGAAACATGCCGACTATGCTCGCGAAGCCTTCACTATGACCGCTGATCTGTTGAGCGACATTGCCAATAGCGAACGGTTCGAAGCGAACGAGAGCTGGATCAAGCAACTAAAAGAACGGGCAAAAGCCATCAGACCCGAAGTGAAACTCACCGATCAGGCTGATGAGGTACACGCTTTCTTCAACACCGCTGAGTACATTGTAAATGACCTGGTGGAGCAAGCGAACAGCTACACGAAATAACTGGATTGTAGTGAAGTGACTGCTGTACAGGTGGTAAGCTTCCACCTAACAGCAATAATGAACATGAGTCATCCCTAATTTTCGGATTAGATGACAGTGTTTTCTGGCAAATAATAGGATTTTTAGCGATCAGCGGACAGCATTCAGGCAAAACGGCTCTGAATGCTGTCCGCTGATCGCTTTTTTATACCGACCGAACCAGGTTCCATCCGAGAAAACACAGAAAAGGCTGCCCAAACTCCGGGATGAGCCATTTTTATTGGGCCCCTGGATCGGGGGCTTTCGTTTTCATCATCAGCCTTTGCCCGAAATGCGTGAGGTCTGCGCATCAGCTGCACGGGGAGCGCGAATCAGGATGCCCGATATCGCGCTTAGGGGGGCTAAAATTGATCACGGATGTTTTCCATTTCACAACATATTTTGCTTCATGACCACGTTCCTGTTCAACATACATTACCTTCACGGGCCATAAGCTATCCACCACCAGAATGAGTGCTTTTCTACGTTTCACTTTCATTGCCCTTGCAATCATCCTTTGCACCTGCGTCAGCGCCCAAAAAGATCTCTATGATCTGGAGCGAATTGTAGAGGTGGAATTGGAGATGCACGACCCGCACTGGAAGAAAAAACTCAACTCCTGGAAGAAGAATAACCTCAGTAAGCGAACGCTGGCCACGCTACGTGTAGATGGGGTGACCTACGACAGCGTCGGGGTTCGCCTGAAGGGGAACAGTTCCTATTTCGCACCCGCTAAGGCGGAGAAAAAGAAGCTACCGTTCAATATTAAGGTGTCCTACACGGATAAGTCTCAGCGGGTAGACGGCCGCTACCGGACCCTGAAACTCAGCAACGTCTTCCGGGATCCCAGCTACCTGCGGGAGGCACTGTCTTACCAAATCGCCCGCGACTACGTCGCTGCCCCTGACTGTAACTACGCCCGGCTGACCGTGGATGGAGACTACTTCGGGATGTATAACCTGACGGAATCGGTGGATGAGCTTTTCTGGTCCGAAGAATTCGCGTCCGAAGAAGGCCTGCTGATCAAATGTGACCCGGAGAGTAAAGATGCCCCACCTTCTACCTGCCCGCCAGGGCTGGGAGCAAGCCTGGCTTACCTCGGCCAGGATTCGGCCTGTTATGCCGCCCGATACGAGATTAAAAAATCGGATCATGGCTGGCTTGAACTCATCAACCTGGCTAAAGCGGTTAGTAATGAAAAAGCCGACCTGTCAACCGTTATGAACGTCGATGAGGCGCTCTGGATGCTCGCCTTCAATAATGCGATGTCTAATCTGGACAGTTACCTGGGCGCCTTTTGCCATAACTACTACTTATTCAAAGATGCTTCAGGTTACTGGCGGCCCGTTATCTGGGACCTTAACCTGAGTGCAGGCGGTTTCCGGCTGGTAACTAAAAAACAAATCCTTACGGATCAGCAGTTGGTGGAGTTGAGCCCTTTTCTTCATTTTTCTGACCGTAATGAAGAACGCCCGCTGATCTTGCGGCTGCTCGACAAGCCGCTTTATCGGAAGATGTACGTCGCTCATCTGCAAACTATTTTTGAAGAGCAGTTCACCAGCGGTCTGTACCGGGAGCGGGCGGAAAAAATCAGGTCCGTCATTACCCCGCAGGTTGTGCAGGAGCCCAACCCATTGTACCCGACCGAGACATACACCCAGAACTACCACGGCACGGTGGACGTCACCGGTGGTAAAGTGATTGGGGTAGACGAATTTTTCAAAAAGCGCGGTGCTTTTTTAGCGGCTCACAAGCTGTTCCAGAAGCCGCCGCCCGCCATTGCGGACCATACGGCGACGAAAGACGGTGGAGAGGTCACGGTTTCCGTGACGCTGGAAGCGGGACAGGCCAGCCCGGCAGTTTGGGTGGCGCACCGGCCGAAAGGCAGAGGTGGCTTTACTTACAGCCAACTGAAGGCCGTCGCCGACGGGAACTACAGCCTCGGCCTTCCCGAAGCCGAAATCGAGGAGTATTTCGTGGTGGCCGAAGGAGCCATTAGCGCTACGGTTTTACCCGCCCGGTCCGGACGGGAATGGTTTACGGTAGGAGAGAGCAAAAAATAAATTCATGGAACAAGAACTTCCCCCCAACGTTATCTGGCTGGAAGACGGAGACCGCGGCCGGTACGTCCGCCAGTATGAATTCAAGCCTTTTGCCATCGGAGATGTTGGTACCTTCTACGACTACCATCCGGACGGAACCCTGGACTACGACTCCGCGATGACCTGCCGGGTGGAGGAAGATCTTATTTATGGCGAAGTGGCCCGGGCGGTGTGAATTTTCTACAGCTCTACCGCTCTACCGTCTACCCCTCTACCGTCTACCCCTCTACCGTCTACCGCACTACCGTCTACCGAACTACCGTCTACCACACTACCGTCTACCGAACTACCGTCTACCCATGACCTTCCCCCAACGTTTTAAGGCCCATTACCAGACCATCGTACCTAACCTCTTCCGCAGCGTAGCCATTGATTACCGCCGGGAACGGATCGATACGCCGGACGGAGACTTCCTGGACCTGGACTGGCTCGATCACCCCCGGAGCCGTCGGCTCGTCATCCTGAGTCACGGCCTGGAAGGAGACAGTAGCAGGGTGTACGTTGCCGGTGCCGCCAGGTTTTTCCACGAACAGGGTTGGCATGCCCTGGCCTGGAATTGCCGGAGTTGCTCCGGAGTAATGAATCGTACGCCTAAACTTTACAGCCACGGACAAACGGAAGACGTGGAGACCGTGGTAAACCACGCGCTGGCAAGCGGTCAGTTTGACCGCATCGTACTGGTAGGTTACAGCATGGGCGGTAATCTTACGCTGAAGTACCTCGGGACGATGGGAGAGAATCGCCCGAAGGAGGTGACGCACGGCGTCGCTTTTTCGGCCCCGGTATTTATTGAGCACAGTGCCGATAGCCTGGACCGAAGGGACAACTGGATTTACCGCATTAAGTTTCGGCGCTCGCTGACGGCGAAGATCATGGCCAAGGAGCAACAATTTCCCGGCCGGGTAGACTTCAGCCGGCTGAAAGAGGTAAAGTGCTGGCGGGATTTTGATCGCTTGACCTCTCTTCGCATCAGCGACTATGATAGCCTGGATGACTACTACGCCTACCTCTCTTCCGGCAATTTTGTGGCCGGAACCACTGCCCCCGTACTAATCGTGAATGCCACCAACGATCCCATTGTGCCAGACGCCTGTAACCCGCACGAACTGGCCCGAACCCATCCGCTCATCTCGCTGGAAACGCCCGACTGGGGCGGGCACGTGGGCTTTGCCCTGAAGGGGAAGAAGCATAACTGGATGGATGAGCGGGCCCTGGCTTTCGTAACGGAAGGATAGGGCGATCACCGCAGGTGCAGAGCAGAGGACAGGGGCAAGGTTGGGCTGAGAGCAGCGTTCTAAGCGGTCTTCGAAGCGTCCCGCAGTATTGCGGGACCTTCGAGCGTACGTGCTATCCGAGTTGGCGATTGCCCTACCACCAGCCTTTCCTATGTGCTCTTTGTGCCTTTGTGTTCCATGTGTCGAAAAAGCGCGCAACCTAAAGCCTTAGCATTCAATAACTAAAAGAGAAAAAAGCAGCAGGCCGTGAACTAAATGGGATAAGCGGTAGGTTTAATTGATGGAGCGGCGGATTTGCCGCTCGGATATCTCAGCGTCAAACTATGAAATTACTCTACTTACTGCCTTTACTCTTTCCCGTTTTCCTCTCCGCGCAGTTTGTTGCACCCGCCGCCAGCCCGGCTGCGGAAACGAAAGTTGAAGTTGGGTACACGAACCTCTCGATTAGCTATCACCGACCCAACGTGCGGGGGCGCGTTATTTTTGGTGAGCTGTTGCCCTGGTCAAAAATCTGGCGGGCCGGAGCCAACGAAAATACCATCCTTACCGTTGACGGGCCCGTCACGATTGGCGAAACAGAAATTCCGGAAGGCTCCTATTCCCTGTTCCTGATTCCGGAAAAAGAAGGTAACTGGACCTGGGTCATCAACAGCGATACGGAAAACTGGGGGGCGCGTGACTATGATCATCGGCGCGACCTCGTTCGGGTACCGGCTAAACCCCGTAAACTGACGGAACGCGTAGAGACGCTGGAATACCGCTGGCTAAACGTCGACCCGCAATCCGTTGATCTCACCCTGGAGTGGGAATGGCAGCGGTTAAGCTTGCCTATCTCACTGCCTACGGAGGATCAGGTGGCTGACCGGGCCGCCCGCTATCTCAATCCCGCCCAGGATCCAAACGAATACTACGCCATCGCCCGCTACTATCTGGATAATGGCATGAGCCTGACGAAGGCTAAGGCCTGGATGGACCGCTGGGCCGCTAAAAAGAAGGAGCAATTCGGGCGTACCCGCTACCAGGCCATCATCGAATACAAGCTGGGAAATGAAGAAAAGGGCAAAAGACTGATGCAGCGGAGCCTTGAACTGGCCCGGGAAGCCGGAAACGAGCACTACGTCCGGATGAATGAGCAAAGCCTGAAGGACTGGACGCGGGAGTTAACGGAAATATCGGCGGATTCCCTGCTGGCTCGTTCCTTGCAGTACCACGATCCTGACCGGCAGTGGGGGAGGAGAACCCATATGCTACAATTGGCGGAAAGCCGGCCGGACAATAGCGTTCGTCATACCCGCCTGACGCTCTATCCTCACACCGCTGACTTTGATATGCAGCAAATCCGGGGCCGGGATAAAATACAAATGCGTTATCTGGATGGTACTTATTCCTTTAGCCTGAATGGCAACATGGAGGTCAGCGAAGAGAAACGAAAAAAACTGCGCATGACCGAGGAGCGGACCAAGTGGATGAGAGACTATTATACTTACCTGTTCGGTTTGCCAATGAAACTCCAGGATGCCGGGACATTCCTGCAGCCCAACGTTCACAAAGTCTGGTTTGATGGCAAAGAAATGCTGGAGCTCGAAGTACACTACGCCCCGGAAACCGGAAAGGATATCTGGTTTTTTTACTTTGATCCGAAGACTTATGCTCTGAGCGGATATGCCTTTTACCACGAAAAAGATGGCCCCGGCACCGGAGAGTATATTTTACTCGAAGGGGAGACGATCATCGACAGAATGAAACTCCCAGCTGAAAGACATTGGTATTACACGAAAAATAAGCTTTACTTGGGCACGGATGAAATCCTGAACTAATGAGCTTGTTAAATACTGATAAAGACCCCCGCCACGCCATCGTGAATCCGATGAGCGAAGGAATGTACCGCATCATTCCCCTCGCAGCGGTCATTCTTGGCTTTGCAGTAGTTGCCTTTAATTATGGCGCACTGCCCGAAACGGTACCGATTCATTACAATGGTAAGGGAGAAGCCGATGGATTTGGCTCTAAACTCTTCCTCTGGATTCTGCCCGTTATCAACCTGGTAATATTCTATATGCTGGAGCTAACGACCAAGAGCAGTTTCAAGTGGTTTAACTACCCCGTAGCCATTACGGAGGAGAACGCTGCTGCTCAACACCGGATCGCCCTGCAGTTAGTGGCGGTGATGAGACTGATTATTACCTTGATGCTCTCCTGGTTGACTTACGAAATAGTTGCGACGACCCAGAAAGGCAGCGGTACGCTGAATAGGTGGATCCTTGGCGGCTCGATGGTTGCCCTTTTTGGAGCAATCATTTACTACATGATGGAGGCGAATAAGGCGAAGTGATTATTATAGATTGAGGTGACTCTTATTTGAAAACGCGGAGCGTTTTTCAAAGCCCCTCCCCCGTGGGGAGGGGGTTTCTATCGAAGTGATTACCTTCGCGCTGAACCACCAGTATTATATATGAATGTCCTTCTTCTGGGCGGCGGCGGCCGCGAACATGCACTCGCCTGGCGACTGAGCCAAAGCCCCCTCTGTTCCTCTTTATTCATTGCCCCCGGTAATGCAGGAACGGTGGAGTTTGGTACTAACCTGTCGGTAAGCCCCAAAGATTTTCCGGCGCTGAAAGAGATCGTAATACAGAAGGATATCAGCCTGGTCATTTGCGGACCCGAGGAGCCACTCGTGCTGGGCGTTCAGGATTTTTTCGCTAAAGAAGAAGCGTTGAGCCACGTCCGTTTCATCGGCCCCAGCGCCGAAGCGGCCCAGCTGGAAGGAAGTAAAGCCTACGCCAAGGAATTCATGGCCGAGTTTGACATTCCCACCGCCGGATACCGCTCTTTCTCCGCCGCCACCCTGGCGGAAGGGTTGGCTTACCTCGAAACCCGAGAGCCACCCATCGTGCTCAAAGCCGACGGCCTCGCCGCCGGAAAAGGGGTGGTCATCCTTAACGATATCGGAGAAGCCCAGGCGGAACTCCGGGAAATGCTGGACGGTAAATTCGGAGACGCCAGCTCCGAAGTTGTGGTGGAGGATTTCCTGGACGGTATCGAGTTTTCGGTCTTCGTCCTTTCCGATGGCAAAGACTTCCGCGTACTACCCGTCGCTAAAGATTATAAGCGTATCGGGGTAGGGGATACCGGCCCGAATACAGGGGGCATGGGCTCCGTGAGTCATCCTCCCTTCGTTGACGCTGACATGATGGCGAAGGTCGAGCAACGGGTCATCAAACCAACGATGGAAGGCATCCGGAAACGAAACCTGGATTACAAAGGCTTTATCTTCATCGGCCTGATCTCCGTTGACAACGAGCCCTACGTTATTGAGTATAACTGCCGGATGGGCGACCCGGAGACGCAATCCGTGATGGCCCGGCTCGATACTGATCTGATGCAACTCTGCCTGGAAATGGCCGACGGAGCCTTAGCCACCGCCACCGTCGAAATGGATGAGCGGCAGGCAGCTACGGTTGTACTCGTCAGTGGCGGCTACCCAGGCGCCTACGAAAAAGGTAAAACCATCACGGGGCTGGACGAGGTAGCAGGCAGCATGGTCTTCCATGCCGGCACTAAGCGGAATGAAGCAGGTGAGGTAGTTACCAACGGAGGCCGTGTACTGGCTGTAACCAGCTATGGTGAGACCTTCGAAGAAGCCCTGGAGCAGAGTTATGCCAACGCCAAAAAGATTCAATTTGAAGGCGTGAATTACCGGGGGGACATTGGGTTTGATTTGTAGGGTATTTGGCTTGCGATCGGCTAATCACTAGTAAACAGTAGCACCTCCAGCCTCTACGTCTTCCAGTATCTGTGGTAGCGTCTTCTCCCAAAAGAGGAGTCATTATTGCTTCACGAACTTAGTGGCCCCTACAAAATCGCCTCTAACTCCCCTTCAATGGCTAAGGTCTGTGGATAATCATCGTCATTGCCAAAACCTTTTCTCAAATCTAATTTGAACGAGGCGTTGACGAGCCCCGTGGCTTCGTCATAAGCGGTGATCACAACGTAATTATCCTGTATGGTCGATGAAGCAGCAGGACTGTAAATTGCGGCAAGCAGATCACCTCCGTTCCATACTGTATATGTTCCTCTAGGAAGATCTGGTTCCTGCATATCCTCATTGAGAACTACTTGAAGCGTATCCCCCAGGACTAATTCACAAAAGTTAATATGGCTAATGATCAACTGTGCCTGCGGTTGCCCAAACGAAAGATCAGAGGCATTGATGTAAATATTACAAGGTAAAGATCTGTCGTGAGATGCGAGCGCAGGGCTAGTCCGCATCTCTCCATTCATTGTGTAAACCGCTTCACCATCAAACCCCGGTGGAACGAGGCTTCCTATCGGTTCTTTCTTGCAGCTGGCGAACCACATTACTACCACCGCACAACATAGCACCATGAAAAACCGACCGGAGGTAAAAGGAATCATTGTTTTATGAATTTAGTGGTTACGACTCCGTCGGGTGCGTACCCACGAATCAGGTATAGGCCTGGGCGGTAAGCTGCAACATTTATCGTTACCTGGTGCCCCTTCTTTCCAGTATGGCGATTGAGCATTATTTGGTCTCCATTACCGCTCAGGACTTCAAAACGCTCAATATTCACCCCAAAATCGATTACGACTTGGTTAGTTGCGGGATTAGGAGAGGCCGCGATTTGTGGCGCTCGCACTGCCAGTGCTTTGGCTTGGCCGCCGGGTTCGTTGCTATTTCCGAAACAGTCAAAACCATTACAATCGTCATCAGTCAATACTAAAATACTAACCAGAGCATCAGCCGTGAGGTCGTTTAAAGGCTGCCCGTCACCATCGTCACAGCGTACGCTTAATCTTATGAATACGGTGGCGAAAGGCTGCAGTCCAGCGGGCATCGTCAGGTTAGCGGAAGAGCCGGTAGCTATGGATGTAAAATTCACGCCATCCGTAGATATTTCCCAAGTGTATAGGGGCGTTCCATCACAATCCGTAGCAAAACCGCCAAATGAATAAGTTTGCCCGGGTTCCACAATCGGTGGAAATTGATTGACAGTGACGTTGACGCCCGGCGTACAATCACCTAAGGCGAGCACTTCGGCGGTCGTTTCCTGGATCCGTCGCGCGTTGTTTGACTGCTCATCCCCTTCGTCGTCATCGTTTTGGTTTGAGTAGGCTGGCAAATAATCTACGTTCCACTTCTGCTCTCTAAGAATCGGTGGGCCATCCAGGGCCGCGTTGGAAAACATCACGGATACATCTGCCTTGTTTTTTCCCAAGAAGGTGCGGCAACGATCATCAACAAAGGAGTGCGCGAATTCGGGTCCACTAGGGTCTGGAACCACCAAATAATTAAACTGTGTTAAATCATACAAGACAAAAAAAGCACCATTGATACTTTCACCGTGGTTAGGGCATTCAATAATCTCCTCCGCCTGGTGGTGGCACCCCATGAGATGACCGACCTCATGACCGAAGGTAAACTCTTCAGTAGCGGCTTCGGCAGTC
Organism: Neolewinella agarilytica; assembly: GCF_900110645.1. Classification (GTDB taxonomy): domain Bacteria; phylum Bacteroidota; class Bacteroidia; order Chitinophagales; family Saprospiraceae; genus Neolewinella; species Neolewinella agarilytica. The sequence continues at coordinate 30,607 of NZ_FOFB01000016.1, read as the reverse complement.
ACTATGGCAAGCCGGTTGGGCGGGCCAAGCTCAAAATCATCAGGACCATTCACCGTTGCATCGGCAAAACCAATGACTCCGTCTTCTCGCCTTCCCGTTAAAAACACTACGTAATCCGCTCCAGTCAGCGTAATCTGTTCTTGTACAATATCAACAAGTGCTGGATCCGCACCTTGAACTCCTTGCAGAGCAGCTACGTTTCCACCTAGTCTGCCCAAATCATCAGTAATTCTGTTACCTTCCACAAACTCTGGAAACGCAACCGTCCCCACGAGATTAGCCCGTAAATCCAGGCCGCTGTTGTGCAAAAATCCGTTCATCTGATCCACCGAGTTTCGTGCGGTCTGCTCAATATCAGGTACGGATTGCTCGGCGGCGGTAGTGAACATTACCAGGATATTCAGTCTGCTTTCCGGGCAAAGCGCCATTTTCTGGGTGCCAGACTTACTAAAATCATAGGGAGAAACAAAAGTAGAATCGCTGGCTGAGTCGAAAAAACTCCCGTCCAGTGGGCAGTACGGCGTATTGATCCGAAGCTTATTCTGTGAAATAACCGACACGCCTGGCTTTATCCCGGTAATGGTGAAACTTTGGTTCCCCTTGCGAATCGTCCCGTACAACATGTCTTTTTCGGACCTGATGGTGACAAGGCTGCTGCTATCACCCACAATGCTTCCCCGCAAGAAGAGGTTGCTTTTGTCCAGATTCAGTTCTTCTACCAGCAGGTATTGAGATTTGTTATTCCGCTGTGGGATGGCCAGGTCAATGGCTTTGCCGTCAGCCAGCATCTTTACGATGGACTGGGTTTCTACGATGTTATAGAACTCGTAGGCCGGAGCTTTTGCGCTTAATCTGGCGTATTCGGCGCTGGAAAGCTCATTTTTTTCTGGGGTGTAGTTACTAAAAATTGGAGATCTTTGCCCCATAAGTTCAGCGTTAAATAACGTGCTTATGAGTAAAGCGTAAAGCGTAAAGCTTTCATGGTGTGGTTTTTAAGTGTTGGAAATTAGTACGCAATAAAATTAAAGCATTCTTTCTAAATCTCCAACTTTTCTCCTGTCATTATATTGCGGAGCTATCTTCATCCAATCAAAACCGAGTTCGTTATGGGCTTCCGGGGCCTTCCATGTAAGTAGGGGGTAAATTGTAACGTTTCGAATGTCCCCAATACCGCGCTAACAATCCCTGGTCCCATCGATTCCATTTCAGCATTCGTCGAAAAGCCATCGATACTGAACTCAGTAAACTGGCTCGTTTATCTATTTTCCCCTCTGAGTGAACCCATTCATCGTAATTTCGCGCCTACAACTCTGTGGGTGACCGCCCGAAATGTGCAAAATTTAGGCGGTTGCTGCTTGTCCATAGTAAAACCTAGTTTCTAGTAGTAAAACCGTTTCGGGCCAAGCAATAAACAAACAAGGATTCAATGAAGAATATTATCTACCTACGTCTAGCGGCCTTCGCCCTGGCCCTTACCGCCTGCGGCAGCGACCCAACTACCACTACTCCTCCCGTTGACGATGGCCCCCACGGGATCATCCTGGACAACATGGACACCGACGTTGACCCGAAGGACGACTTCTACAACTACGTGAATGGCAGCTGGGTCAAGAACACAACCATCCCTGCTGACCGAACCATTTGGGGCGGCTTCGGTGTACTCACCAAAGCCACCGATGCGGACGTACTCGCCATCCTGGAGGAAGCCAAAACAAGTGGTCAGTACACGGCTGACACGGACCAGGCCAAGGCACTGGCCATCTTCGATACCAAGCTCAACGTGGAGGCCCGGAATGAGCTCGGGGTATCACCCCTGGCGTCTGCGCTAAAGGACATTGAGAGCATTCAGTCCGTTACGGACCTGCAAACGGTGCTGGCGACCAACCCCAACGTTGGTCATCCCTTCCTCAGCCTGTCTTCTTTTCCTGACCTGAGCAATAGCACCGTCAACGGCGCTTACGTTGGCCCGAATGGTTTGGGCTTGCCAGACCGGGACTTTTACCTGGATGAAGACGAAAAGTCGATAGAAATCCGTGAAGAGTACGTCAAACACGTCTCCCGGATGCTACAATTTTTGGGTGATGAGGCGCCCGTAGCGGACGCAGCAGCAAAGAAGATCCTCGACCTGGAAACCAAGCTGGCCGAACCGCGCCTGAACAAGGTCGAAAGCCGGGATGCCCGCAACTACAACAACCGGCATACGCTGGAGGAGACGGAAGCTATGATTCCTTCCATGAACGTGAAAAAGTTTCTCAGCGACCTGGGCGTTGAAAACACGCCCGATACCCTCATCGTCACCCAGCCGCGCTACATGGCGGCCTTGCAGACCTTCCTGACGACCACCCCGATGGCGGACGTCAAGGACATCCTGCGGTGGCACACCATCGCCGATGCCTCCGGAAAGCTGACCACGGAGATTGAGGACGCAGACTGGGAATTCTACGCCAAATACCTCAATGGTGCCAAGGAGAAGCGGCCCGCTGACGAGCGTGCACTCAACACCGTGAACGGTACGGTTGGCGAAGCCCTCGGGCAGCTTTACGTGGATGCGAAGTTCCCGCCTGAGGCTAAAGCCAAAGCGGAAGAAATGATCGCTGACGTAATTAAGGCTTACCAACAACGCATCGAGAAGCTGGATTGGATGAGCGCTGAAACCAAGGCTAAAGCCATTGAGAAGCTGGACAAGTTCACCGTAAAGATTGGTTACCCGGATGAATGGGAAGACTACTCCGCCATGGAAGTGACGGCGGAGAATTCTTACTTCGATAATATGTCTGCCGTTAGTAAATGGGGACGGGATAAGAATCTTTCTGAGATCGGACAGCCGGTGGACAAGTCGGAGTGGGGTATGTCTCCCCAGACGGTTAACGCTTACTTCAACCCGCTGAACAACGAGATTGTATTCCCGGCAGCCATTCTGCAACCGCCCTTCTATGATTACCTGGCCGACGATGCCGTTAACTACGGCGGTATCGGTGCCGTCATTGGCCACGAAATCTCTCACGCTTTTGATGATTCCGGCGCGCGTTTTGATGGCGACGGTAACCTGGCCAACTGGTGGACCGATCAGGACCTGGAAGAGTTTACCAAGCGAGGAGATGCCCTGGCGGCACAGTACAGCGCCATTGAGGTAATGGATAGCGTTTTCATCAACGGTAAGTTTACCCTGGGGGAAAACATCGGTGACCTGGGCGGTGTGCTGGGCGCTTATGATGGCTTGATGCTCAATTTTGAGCGTAACGGCCGCCCGGAAAACATCGATGGCTTTACGCCAGAGCAGCGTTTCTTTATGAGCTGGGCCACGGTGTGGCGCACGCTGAGCCGGGATGACGCCTTGCGTAACCAGGTGAAGACGGATCCTCACTCTCCGGGCAAAACCCGGGCCACACAGCCTCTGGTGAACATCGATGCGTTCTACGAAGCTTTTGACATCAAAGAAGGGGACGGTATGTGGCTGGCACCAGCAGACCGGGTTCGGATCTGGTAAAAGCGGATTGATGCTGGTCTTAGATCAGCCAATCCTTTTCGGGCATTTCAGCTGGCTCAGCATAGGGCGCGGCCGCAGGTGCAGACAGGAGCTTAAAAGAGCAAGGGAAGTCAAAACCTCACCCTGCTCCTTTGGCAATCTTCTGCACCTGCGGCCGCGCCCTCTTTTTGGTTAAATACCCAACAAGAAACGTTCCAGATTAACCAGGGTAGTGTATATCCAGGCATAGTTTGTTTACTATACGACTAATACCCCCTTGCGGCTTGCCCTAATTAATTCCTACCTTCCGCGACGTAAAATGAGTACATGCTTCGCATTATTCCCGTTTGGTTTTTCTTTCTCTTAATGTCCTGGCAGCTTTTCGCTCAGGAGCTACCGCCCGTTGCCTCTTTTGAGCCGGAGCTGTATAATGGCGGGAGCCAGAACTGGGGGTTGAGTCAGGACGAATCCGACTTTATCTACGTTGCCAATAACGAGGGGCTGCTGGAGTATAATGGCCAGCGGTGGTCAACCTATCCATCGCCCAATGAAACCTTAGTACGTTCGGTTAAAGCCCATAACGGACGCATTTATACTGGGATGTACATGGATTTTGGCTACTGGGAGCGGACGGCCTCCGGAGCCTTAGCCTATCAGTCTCTCTGCGATAACGAGCGGGATAAGATGTTGCCCGATGAGCATTTCTGGAACATTATCCTGCACGAAGGTTACTTGGTTTTTCAGTCTCTTGATCAGCTGTTTTTGTACCAGCCTGAGGAGGGAAGCATCAGGGTTATTACCCCCGAGTGGGGCGTTTCTAAAGTCTTTAAAACCGCTAAAAGCTTATACTTTTCGGATCAGAAGCAAGGTCTCTTTCGCCTGGAAGGAGGAACGGCCGTAGCGGTCTTAGAGCAGGAATCCCCAGCCGTTTTTATCACACACCTATGGGGGAAAGCGGGTGAGCTGGTGCTGCAAACCGCTACTGACGGTTGTTACCGACTGGAAGACGGGGCACTGAAAAAGACAAGCCTACACCCATTTCTGGAAGGAAAGAGCGTCTACAGCGCCTCGAACCTTCGGTTGGGCGGCCGGGCCTTCGGCACCGTCTCGAATGGTGTATACGTCGTCGGCCCGGACGGAGAGTTGGCCTACCACCTGGATCAGGTTGACGGACTTTCAAACAACACCGTTCTTTCCCTGTTTGAAGACGCCAGAAGTAACCTTTGGGTAGGAACCGACAACGGCATCAGTTGTATCAACTTGTCGTCTCCTTTTCGAAAATTTACGGACAATTCCGGTCAGCTGGGGACCGTGCATGCCTCAGCTGTTCACGGCGGAAACCTATATCTGGGGAGTAATCAGGGGCTTTTCGTTAAGTCCGTCAATGGAGGAGACCTGCCTCGCCTTGTCCCTGGAACCCGCGGGCAGGTGTGGTCTTTATTCCAGCATCAGGGAGTGCTCTTTTGCGGACATGACCGTGGGACCTTCACCATTGACGGTCTTCGGGCCGAAAGCCTGGGGGCGCAGAATGGGGGGACCTGGGGCTTCGTGCCGGTTCCCGGTCGGCCTGATCTCCTGCTTCAGGGGAACTATTTCGGACTATCCGTGCTGACGCTGACATCCGGCCGCTGGCTATTTCGAAATAAGGTGGATGGCTTTGATTATTCTGCCCGCTTTCTGGCTGCCTCGGCGGAATCGGAGGCCTATATCAGCCATGAATATCGTGGTGTTTACGGGCTTAAGCTGGACGAGGGCTTCCGGAAGGTTACTGACCTTAAGCTCTACAATACTCCGGAGAAAGGCAAAAATGCGGGCCTGACCAGTTTCCAGGACGGAGTCGTGTATTTTTCCCGGGATGGCGTATTTACGCTGCAAGACTTTGACGGCGGTTTTCAGCGGTCTGCTCCGCTGAGTAATTCCATAAGCAAGACGGAGTATACCTCTGGTAAGATGACTGCTGAGGCTAAGCGCCTTTGGTTTTTTACCGCTGAGAGCATCAGCTTTTTTCACCGGGGTGCCCTGAGTGATGATTTGCAACGACAGACCATCCCCGTGCCCTCCAGGTTGATCGACGCTAAGTCGGGCTACGAGAACATTACCCCCATCGGAGGGGATACCCTGCTCATCGGGACGGCTGACGGTTATTTACAGCTAGCACTTTCGGCGGTGCCATTGCATCAGCACCAGCTCTACCTTACGTCAGCCACGGCTTTGCCGGCTGCGGGTAATCCAATTCCTCTTGCTTTGGGAGAAGAAGGCGAGATTCCTTTTGAAGACCATAGTGTAACTTTTGAATTAGCCGTCGCCTCCTTTGAAAAGTATTTCATCCCGCGCTACCAATACCGGCTACTTGGATTGTCAGAAGAATGGAGTGGCTGGTCAACGGAGTCAACCATCAGCTTTCCAGGGCTTCCTTACGGAGAATATGTGCTGGAGGCCCGATCCCTGCTCGGGCGCCGAAGTGCGGAAAATTCGGTGAGCTATTCTTTTGAAGTACTGCGCCCCTGGTATGCATCTAACTGGGCTTTGGTGCTTTATCTACTGGTTACCGGCTTACTCATTTACCTTTTACATCGAAGTTATACCCGTTACTACCGACGCAAGCAGAAAGCCTTACAGGAGGAGAGTGACCAGAGACTGGCGGCCCGTGAGCGGGAGGCAGAACTGGAGTTGATTCGGATCAATAACCAGCATTTACAGCAGGAAATCAGTAGTAAGAGCCGCGAAACGGCCATCTCGACCATGAGTCTTGTGCGAAAGAATGAATTGCTTCAACAGATTAAAGACAAGCTCCTGTCTGATCAGGACCCCGAAAGGCGTATTCAGGAAGTGATAAAAACCATTGATCATAACATTGATGAAGCGGAAACCTGGAACTTGTTTAAGGAGGCTTTTGAAAATACGGACCAGGACTTTTTCAAGAAAGTCAAAGAGCTGCACCCCGGACTTTCTCCCAACGATCTCAAACTCTGCGCTTACCTGCGGCTTAATCTCAGTTCTAAAGAGATTGCTCCGATGCTCAACATTTCTCCCCGTAGTGTAGAGGTGAAACGCTACCGACTCCGGAAGAAAATGAACCTGGAGGCGAAGACTGGGCTGGTGGATTACATTATGGGGATCTAGTCTGGCCCGATTCTGTTTCCCTCGATTGAATTTTCACCACAACATTACCCATACAAGCCCGTGTTTTTACCGTGTTATACCTCAAAAAATGAAAATGCAATCGACTGCATAGTCCGCTGCAAAAACGTGCTTTTCCGGTATTCGTAGCGCCGGTAGCGTTTTTGTAGGGGTATGAAATTAGGCAGAGAGAGCTTGGCGCAAGTAATTTTGAAACGCAATCAAGAGAGCTCAATATTGAGCGTGGTTGCCCGCTGTAATCTCATCGTTCCGGCGGAGTTGTAGAACTTAAAGTCACATGCGCCACTACATTTTTTTGCTTACCCTTCTATTGGGGTGGGGGGGACTTTCCGCCCAGACCATTACCGTTAAAGGAACCGTTACCGATGCTTCAACGGGAGAAACCCTGATCGGTGCCAGTGTAATTGTTATCCGGTCGGATTCGGATGCTTCCACCTCCGGAACGGTCACCGATTTTGATGGTAGCTACGTCATCGAGAATGTTCCTGCGGGGAGCTCATTACGGTTTTCTTACACGGGGTTTGAAACCACAGAACGAGAGATAGGTACCTCCGGTATTGTTGATGTAGCCCTTGGGGCTGATGTACAGGCGCTGGAGGAAGTAGTCGTCATCGGCTACGGTACCCAGCAAAAGAGAAACGTAACGGGATCCGTCGTCACGGTCGATAACGAGACCATTGATGACCTTCGGCCCGTAAAAATTGAACAGGCCCTGCAGGGTACGGTGGCAGGTGTAAACGTCACTACCCAATCCGGCGCTCCGGGTGCGGGTCTTAACATCCGTATTCGTGGCGTCTCCACGAACGGGCAGAACGCTCCTCTGGTCATCATCGATGGCTATCAGGGAGACCTGAGTACCGTTAACCCGACGGACATTGCCAGTATTACCGTCCTGAAAGATGCCCAGGCTGCCGTTTACGGCACCGTGGGCGCCAATGGTGTTATTCTGGTGACCACCAAAACAGGAAATAAGAACAGTCCGACGCAAGTCAGCTACAACACCTTCTTTGGCATCCAGGAAACTTCCAAGACGCTCAATATGCTAAACGCTACCGAGTATGGCCTGCTGCTAAACGAAAGCTATGCGGCTGGCGGGCAGGCATTACCTTACCCCGATGCCAGTACTCTCGGCCGGGGAACCGACTGGCAGAACGAGGTCTTCGGCACTGCCCCAATGTTGAGTCATGACGTTACGGTGTCCGGCGGCAGTGACCGTACGACCTATTCCATTAGTGGTTCGCACCTCAATCAGGAAGGTATCATTGGTGGCGAGAAGTCCAACTTCACGCGGAACACCGCTCGCTTATCGCTTGGGGTAGACCTCTCCGATAAGTTGAAGCTGACGACGAATGCCATCTTTACCAACATTGACCGGGATGCCCTGAGCGAGAACGGCCTCGGTGCCGTCCTCTTTAACGCGTTGAACGCTCCGCCAACTCTTCCGGTATTCGATGAAACCGGAGAACCCAGCCTTGTGCCCAATACGCCGGGTCTTGGTATTGAGGTGATCAACCCCGTGGCGCAAATTGCCAACACCTTCAACGATTACGATCTCAACAAACTTAACGGACAGGTAAGCCTGGACTGGAAAGCCCTCCCCGGCCTTACCCTTACCAGTCGTGTAGGCTTCAATACGTCTAACAGCGAAGGCCGCACTTTCAGTAAGCTGATCAACTATGGCGGTAAGGTATTTGACGTTACCCGCAGTAGTGTGTCGCAGAATGCGATTAACGATAATAACTACTCGCTGGATCTGTTCGGTACTTACCAGCGCACCCTTGCGGATAAACATAACTTTACGGCAACAGCCGGTACTACAGTATTCCGCGAACTGGGTAACGGTCTGTTTGCTACGGGCTTTGACGTACCGAACAACGACTGGGAGTTTGCCGACATCTCGCTGGCAACGGGGACCAGCCCCGAAGGCGCCCGGGATGTAGGCTCTTACTCCTACGATGAGCGTCGCCTGTCTTATTTCGGTCGGGTTCAGTACGACTTCCAGGAGCGCTACTTCCTCACGGCGATGCTGCGGCGGGATGCCTCCACTAAATTCGGCCCCGAAAACCGGGCCGCCTTTTTCCCTTCCTTCACGGCGGGCTGGATTGCGTCTGACGAGTCATTCTTCGGAGACGAAGGTCCCGTCGATCTGCTCAAGTTCCGCGTCAGTTACGGTATCCTCGGTAATGACCAGATCATCAACAACGGATACATCGGTACCCTCAGCGGAGAAGCAACTTATGTTTTCGATGGTATTCTCGTCAATGGTACGGCCATCGGGGCGCTGCCCAACCCTTCTCTTCAGTGGGAAGAAGCCAAGAAATTCAACGTCGGCTTCGACCTGGCGCTGCTGGATTACAAGCTTAACATTACGGCGGACTACTTCATCAATACCCGGGACAACCTGCTGATTTCCAATATTCCGGTTTCGGGCATCGTTGGCACTTCCGCCCCGGGCGGAGCGGCACCTACCGTCAACGCCGGCGCCGTTCAGAACAAGGGCTTAGAACTGGCCATCAGCTATCAGCAGCGTTTCAATAAAGACTGGAAACTCAACGTGAGCTATAACCTCACGACACTGAATAACGAAGTACTCGAAGTTAACAACGGCACGGGCTTTATCGAGGGAGGGGCTTTTGGTGTAGGTCAGCTGGCACCTTCCCGTATGGAAGTTGGCCAGCCGATTGGTTACTTCTTCGGCTACCAAACGGATGGAATATTCCAGAACGCCAGCGAGATTGAGGCGCATCCGTCTCAGATCGCGCTGGGAGCAGACGCTCAGCCCGGAGACATTCGCTTTGTGGACACCAACAATGACGGTGTCATCGATCCGAACGACCGGACGAACATCGGTGACCCGATCGCTGATATGACCATGGGCTTCAACTTCCAGTTGGAGTACAAGCGTTTTGACCTGCTCACCTATGCTTTCGCCTCCCTGGGAGGAGACATTGTAAGAAACTACGAACGCGCGCTCTCCGACGTTAACCGCCTGGATTATTACCTCGACCGCTGGACGGGTGCCGGTACTAGCAGCGAAGTACCCCGGGTCACCACCGCCGCTACGGCCAACGGTGTTTTCTCTGACTTCTTTGTGGAGGACGCTTCGTTCCTGCGCCTTCAGAGCGTCCAGCTGGGCTACACCCTGCCGTTCAAAGCAGGCGCTAAGCGGTCTTCTTCACTACGACTTTACGTGAGTGGTAACAACCTGCTGACCCTGTCGAACTATAAAGGGTTTGACCCCGGCGCTTCGAGTGGCGCACCGATTGGCGGCGGTATTGACTACGGTTTTTATCCCATCGCCCGCACCATCCTCTTTGGTGCTAACCTGACACTTTAATAACCCTACTCTCAAGCTAACGGAATTACCTCGATCATGAGCCAAAGAAATATCTTTTTAACCTTCGTTTTACTGCTGCTGGGAACCTCCGCCTGCGAGGATGACTTCATCGGCCGTACTCCGGTTTACTCCATTGATTCGGAGAACTACTTTAATGCGGAGGCCGACTACGAGAACGCCCTTATTGCTGCTTACGATTTGCTGCAAGCCACCTATCTCAACGTAATGCTGGGGGAGATCGCTTCGGACAATACTCTGGCCGGAGGTGAGAGTGCTACCGACGTGATCGGTATCCAGCAAGTGGACGATATGATCCACACCCCCGTCAACGAACAACTGAAGAGCATCTGGAACTGGATGTTCGCCGGTGTTAACCGGGCGAGCTACCTACTGGAATTCAAGGATAAGATTGAGTTTGACGGTAAGGCTCAGATATTGGCGGAGGCGCGCTTCCTGCGGGCCTACTACAATTTTGAACTGGTTAAATGGTTTGGCCCCATCCCGATCAAAGGTGATGTGCGCTTTGCCCTGGGTGACGAGACGAGCCTGCCCCGGGCCTCGGTGGAGGAAGTGTACGCAGCCATTGAGTCAGATCTTGAGCTGGCCGTGGCGGATTTAGCGGAGACCGCTCCGCAGGTTGGTCGGGTCAGCCGGGGCGCTGCCCAGGCGCTGCTGGGTAAGGCTTACTTATACCAGGAAAAATATGCAGAAGCTGCGGAGGTGCTCAATCAGGTGATACAATCAGGGAACTACCAGCTGAGTGCTGACTTTGCCGGCATTTTTGAGAACACCGGAGAAAACGGACCGGGCTCTGTATTTGAGGTGCAATACACCGATGCGGAAGGTGCGGGCTTTGGTTGCCTGCAGTGTAGTGAAGGCAACGTCGCCGTCGGTTTTAACGGTATCCGGAACCACACCGGGCCGGTTTATGATAGCGGCTTTAGCTTCAACGTACCCACGCAGGCGGCTTTTGAGGCCTATGAGCCAGGCGATAGCCGCCGAGATGTTGCCATCCTTGATATCGAAGCCTGGGCGGCAGAAACGGGTGCTGGATTCGGTACGGGCTACGAGCATACGGGCTACTATAACCGAAAGTACATTGCCCGGAAAGGCGACAGTAACATTGGTGATCAGAACCTTACCAACCCGAATAACTACCGTTCCATCCGCTACGCCGACGTACTGCTGATGGCCGCCGAAGCGCTTAATGCGACGGGCAACGATGAGCAGGCGCGTGACTACTTAAACCAGGTCCGCCGTCGTGCTTTTGGTGATATGGATCATGACATTAGTTCCAGCGGACAGGCATTGGGAGATTTCATTCAGGTCGAGCGCCGGTTAGAGCTTATGGGAGAAGCCCATCGCTTTTTCGACCTCGTTCGTACGGGCGCGGCCGCAGGTGCCATCGATGGCTTTACGGCAGGGAAGAACGAGCTTTTTCCCGTTCCCTTCGAGGAGATACAGTTCTCTAACGGGAATTGGAGCCAAAACCCCGGCTACTGATCCCCTCGTATGTTTTCAACTATTTATAAACTATCGCAAACCTCTTCGGTCATGCCTACAAAATATCTACTTCTTCTGCTTCTCTTCGTTGGCTTTATGGCTTGCGACGATGATCAGATTCTACCCGCTTTGGAGGAAGCTCCGGTACCCACCGGGCTTTCGCTGGACATCATGATGGACGCCGATAGCCCCGGTGAAGCCACCATTACTCCCGGAGGACAGGGCGTGACCCTCTTCCATGTCGATTTTGGTGACGGCAGCCCGGTAGAGGAAATGCCCATCGGTGAATCCGCTGCTCACAGCTATGGGGTAGGAACTTACACGCTGACCCTCACGGCAACCGGAATTTCCGGTCAAACAGCCAGCATCACGGAGACCCTCACCGTTGACGCTACACCTCCCCGCAACCTGATGGTGGATATCGGCGGAACGGCTGGCAACTCCCTTTCTATTGATGTCTCCGCAACGGCAGACTTCGCGGCGGGCTTCCATGCCTACTTCGGAGACGTCGCTGATGAAACACCAACGCTCTTTCAGCAGGGAGAAACCATCAGCCACGTTTATGCGGAAGCGGGCGATTACGATGTTCGCGTCGTTGCGCTCAGCGAAGGGGTGGAGACGAGCCTGGAGGTAACGCAAACGGTAACCGTCAATAACAGCAGCAATGCCGTGGTTTTACCGCTCAACTTCGAGAACAGCGCCATTGATTTCGCCTGGGGCGGCTTTGGCGGGGCTAACGCAGGTGTTGTGGACAACCCGGATGTGTCTGATGGAAACGGCAGCGCCCGGGTAGTGGAGCTCAACAAATCGAGCGGCTCAGAAGTATGGGCGGGGGCTTTCCTCCCATTGGAAGGGCCCGTGGATTTCTCTTCCTCCACCAGCATTTTTGTCAATGTCTGGTCTCCCCGCGCCGGAATTCCGGTTATCCTGAAGCTGGAAGATGCCGATGACGCCGACATCAACGTAGAGGTAACGGCCAACACTACGGAGGCGAACGCCTGGCACCTGGTGGAGTTTAACTTCAATTCCGCAGGCGACCTAAGCCTGCCCTACGAAAAAGTTGTCATCTTCTTTGACTTCGGAACGGCCGGCATGGACGAAAATTTCTACTTCGACGATATCAGTCTGGACGGCGAGAGTGGCGGCGGTGGAGGTGGCGGCGGCGGTGGCAGCGATCTTGCCCTGCCGCTGGATTTCCAAAATGCTGACGCCACTTACACTTTTAGTGGTTTTGGCGGAGCCGGAGCCGAGGTGATTGATAACCCCGATGCAAGTGGGATTAACGGCAGCAGCCGGGTAGCCAGCCTGACGAAGAATGAGGGCTCAGAAGTATGGGCCGGTGTCTTTATCGACGTGACCAACCCGATTGACTTCAGCAGTGGAGCAACAACGATAAAGCTTAAGGTATGGTCTCCGGTAGCCGAAGCGCCCATTCTCTTTAAGCTGGAGAACCCGGACAACCCGGATGACAACATTGAGGTGTCCGTATCCACCACTGGCGCTAACCAGTGGGAGGAGCTTAGCTATGATTTCTCCGGTATTGAAGCTTTCCCCAACATCCGCAGGCTTGTCATCTTCGGCAATTTCGGCACTGCCGGAAGCGGAGAAACGTACTACTTCGACGATATCAGCCAGGAATAGAAAAGTCATCCCTTGCTTTTTTAAAAACAAACACCGCACCTGCGGTTAGCGCCCCCCAAGCGCCTTTAGTAAACGACTAATCATGAAACAGTTCTTTCTCTTAACCGCTCTTGCTCTGCTTTGCTTTACCTGCGAACAGGAAGAGTATACTTTTGGTGAAATTACCACGCCACAAAATCTGACACTGGAAGCGAATATTTCGGGCCAGACAACGGATGCTCCCTTTGGGGACGGTAGCGGGCAGGTGGTCTTTACGGCTTCCGCAGATAATGCCATTACCTATCGTTTTGTGTTTAGTGACGGAACCGAGGAGATTGCTCCTGCCGGCCAGCTTACCAAGCGCTTTAACCAGATTGGAGTCAATACTTACGGAGTTACCGTGGTGGCCTCCGGCACCGCTGGTGTCAGTACCACGCTTACCTCAGAAGTGACGGTAGAGAGTAACTTCAGCGACCCTGAAGTATTGGCCTTCCTGACGGACGGTAGCAGCAAGACCTGGTATTGGGCGGCGGATGAACCCGGCCACTTTGGCGTAGGGCAAAATGATGACAACGCTGAACTGAATTTCTACCCCAACTACTACCAGGCGGCCCCCTTTGAGAAGGATGGCGCTGAAGAAAGCCTTTGCTTCTATCAGGATGAACTCGTTTTTTCCACCGAAGGCGGCTCGCTGTTCTACCAGCTGAACAACTTTGGACAGACCTACTTCAACGTCGCCTATCAGGACGTTGGCGGCGGCTCCGCTGGTTTCGATTTCTGCTACGATTTTGCGGTGGAAAGCACGCCCCAGCGGGTGCAACTGGCTCCTGCCGAAAGCTTCGTGGTGGACAATGGTGTGCCTGGTCAGACCCGGGGCACGAATCTGGTGCTGCCGGAGGGTAGCTTTATGAGCTACTACATCGGTGCGACTACCTATGAAATCATGTCCGTTACGGACAACCGGTTGGTGGTTCGTGCCGTACAGGGGAACAACCCGGCCCTGGCCTGGTACCACACGTTCAGTTCTACCCGTCCTACGGCTGGCGGCGGAGATGAAACGGATTACGATAACCTCGTATGGTCAGATGAATTTGATACGGACGGAGCTCCTGACCCCGCGAAATGGAACTACAATATTGGCCGGGGCAGTAACGGCTGGGGTAATGGCGAAGAACAGTACTATACCAGCCGGGCGGACAACGTTCGGGTGGAAGACGGTAAGCTGAAGATTACGGCAAAAAGAGAAGCCTTTGGTGGAGCAAATTACACTTCTGCCCGCCTGTTAACGGAGGACAAATTCGAGTTTACCTACGGGCGCGTTGACATCAGCGCAAAACTGACTACCGGAGGAGGGACCTGGCCTGCACTGTGGATGCTGGGCGCTGACTACGCCACTAACACCTGGCCAGGCTGTGGTGAGATTGACATTATGGAACACGTGGGTAACCAGCAGGACCGAATTTTCTCCTCCCTGCACTTCCCCGGGAACTCCGGAGGAGATGCAGTCACCCGTGGTACTAACGAAGAGGATGTAGCGGGTACCTTCCACAAGTACTCAGTTGTTTGGTCTCCCGAAAGCATTCGCTTCTTTGTGGATGATGAGGAGTACCACACCTTCACCAATAGTAGCAGTCTGCCTTTCGATAGTGACTTCTTCCTGATTTTCAACGTAGCAATGGGCGGAGGCTTCGGAGGAGACATCGACCCTGCCTTTAACGAGTCAACGATGGAAGTGGATTGGGTCCGGGTTTATCAGTAATCAACCGGTCAGGCCTGCCGGGTACAATAAAAGCAGCTGCTGACCTCTGTTTAATGCGCAAAAATGAGAAGATGAAACGGTTCTTCTTTGTCTTACTACCGCTGCTGGCGTTTCTGCAGCAATGCTCATCCGCAGAAGCGGCTGAGGGACCTTCCATCGGTGGAACGAGGGAGAGGACCATGGTTTGGTCTGAAGAATTTGACGGTACGGAGCTGGATACCTCCACCTGGAATTATGAGTTGGGGGATGGTTGCCCGAATCTGTGTGGCTGGGGAAACAATGAACGGCAGTTATACACGAAGGAGAATCATCATTTAGCCAATGGTATGCTCACCATTACGGCTAAAAAAGAAGGAGAGGTATATACCTCTACCCGGATTACGACTAAGAACAAGCATCACTTCCGTTATGGCCGGATTGAAACGAGGGCAAAAATTCCGGTAGGAGAAGGGCTTTGGCCTGCTTTTTGGATGCTGGGCCAAAACATTGACACCGTCAGGTGGCCGACCTGCGGAGAAATTGACATTCTGGAATATGTGGGGAAGAAGCCGGGCGAAATTTTCACGACCCTGCATACTAAAGCCAGACATGGAGACAACGGCAGTTCGAAGACTACTCCCTTCGCTGACATAGAAGAAGGTTTCCACCGTTACGCAACGGAATGGACGCCAAAAAACATCACCTTTTTTATTGATAACCAGCTGGTATACACCTTCGAGCCAAAGGAACGGAGTGTTGAGGTCTGGCCCTTTGACCAGCCTTTCTACCTATTACTAAACCTGGCAATCGGGGGGAGCTTTGGCGGCCCCGGGGTGGATGATTCCGTTTTGCCACAAAGCTTCATCATCGATTACGTCCGGGTTTATGCACCTGAATAAAAGGACTTCAGAACGGGGGCAACTATGCGTACTTACTTTCTGATTCAATGAAAATTTTAATGACTTCCTAAGACCTGTTACAACCGATTTTTTAACCGCTCTATAAAGCAAAAAACGTTTTTTATGCGATCATGCTATACACTTTTACTGGTGCTGCTACTCTCGGTAACGGCCTCGGCGCAGAGTACCATCCTCGACTTCGAAGGAGATGCGCCCACCTATGAGGATTTCAATGGTTCCGTCTCAACTATCATTCCTAACCCTGATGTATCTGAGCCTAACACCAGCGCTACCGTGGTACAGAACGTGCTTCCTATTGCGCAGAACTTTGCGGGTATTAAAATCACTCAAACCATTGATTTAAAAGACGGAAAGTCTTTTACCATGAAGGTTTGGTCTCCCATTGAAAATGCGCCGGTTCTCCTTAAATTTGAGGACTCATCTACTTCCGGAGACATAGAGCGCCCGGCTACCTTTACCGGAGCTGCGAATAGTTGGCAGGAGCTAACTTTTGATTTCGCAACCGAAGGAGACAATGTGTTTGAATTTGTGGTTGTGTTCCTGAACTTCAACGTCAATTCCAACGCGGATCCCATTACCTTTTACTGGGACGAACTGGTGCAGGTTAATGTGCCTTCCCCTGATGGAGATCAAATGGACCTTCCGGTCACTTTTGACGATGAGAACGTGAACTACGGGATTGTGGGTTTTGAAGGTGCTGAAGCTTCTATTGTCACTGACCCCACTGATGCAGCCAATCAGGTCGGTCAGGTAACCAAAGGATCGGACTCCGGCACTTCTGCCGGCGCAACGGTAACTTCTCTGCCTGGTGGCCCCGCTGGTTTCGCCAGTGCTATTCCCTTTACGGCTTCTGCTACAACTATGTCCGTTCGCGTTTGGTCGCCTACGGCTGGTATTCCCGTTCGCCTGAAGGTGGAAAATGCGGGGGATGCTGGTGTCAGTGTTGAAACAGAAGCCACGGTCACGGTCGCAGCTGCCTGGGATACACTGGTGTTCGATTTCTCACAGGAAGCTACGGGAACTGCTGCGCTGAATCTCAGTGCTACCTATAACAAAGCTTCCATCTTTTTTGATTTTGGAAGTGTTCCTGCTGCAACAACGAACTACTTCTTTGATGACATGATGTTCGGCGGCGCCGGCGGTGGCGGCGGTGTTGCTGCCGTAGCTTTGCCCGTTGACTTTGAAAGTACAGAACTGACTTACAACTTCCAGGGTTTTGAAGGCGCTGACTCAGCCATCGAAGCTAACCCCGATCAGACGGGTGAGAACACCAGTGCGACCGTTATGCGGACCACCAAAACCGACGGTGCTCAGTTCTTCGCCGGGACTTCTCTGAACCTCGATACGCCGATTGACTTTTCCGTAAACAAGGGTATTGCTATTCAGTCCTGGTCTCCCAAAGCGGATATTCCGGTAAGAATCCGCCTGGAAGACGCCGGTAATTCTGCCGGCATCGAACTCGACGTAAACACGACCGTGGCCGGCAGCTGGGAAACCCTGACGGCAGACTTCACGAACCTGATCAATCCGGCCGTTAATTATGTCCGGGTTGTTGTCTTTTATGAGTTTGTAGTGGACCTGCCCGGTGATGGATCAACCTACTACTTCGACAACATTGAAGTGGTGGAAGCTGGTGACGGAACGCCCGGCGTATCCCTGCCCGTTGACTTTGAAAGCACGGAGCTCACCTATGTCTTCGGAGGTTTTGAGGGCGCTGACTCAGCCATCGAAGCTAACCCCGATCAGACGGGTGAGAACACCAGTGCGACCGTTATGCGGACCACCAAAACCGACGGTGCTCAGTTCTTCGCCGGAACTTTCCTGAACCTCGATACGCCGATTGACTTCTCCGTAAATAAGGGTATTGCTATTCAGTCCTGGTCCCCCAAGGCAGACATCCCGGTCAGAATCCGCCTGGAAGACGCCGGTAATACTGCCGGCATCGAACTTGACGTAAACACGACCGTGGCCGGCAGCTGGGAAACCCTGACGGCAGACTTCACGAACCTGATCAACCCGGCCGTTAACTACGTCAAAGTTGTTGTCTTTTATGAGTTTGTAGTTGACCTGCCCGGTGATGGATCAACCTACTACTTCGACAACATTGAAGTGGTGGAAGCTGGTGACGGAACGCCCGGAGTATCCCTGCCCGTTGACTTTGAAAGCACGGAGCTCACCTATGTCTTCGGAGGTTTTGAAGGCGCTGACTCAGCCATCGAAGCTAACCCCGATCAGACGGGTGAGAACACCAGTGCGACCGTTATGCGGACCACCAAAACCGACGGTGCTCAGTTCTTCGCCGGAACTTTCCTGAACCTCGATACGCCGATTGACTTCTCCGTAAACAAGGGTATTGCTATTCAGTCCTGGTCTCCCAAAGCGGACATTCCGGTCAGAATTCGCCTGGAAGATGCGGGTAATACTGCCGGCATCGAACTCGACGTAAACACGACCGTGGCCGGCAGTTGGGAAACCCTGACGGCAGACTTCACGAACCTGATCGATCCGGCGGTCAACTACGTCAAAGTGGTTGTGTTCTTTGAATTCGTCGGTGACCTGCCCGGTGATGGATCAACCTACTACTTCGACAACATTGAAGTGGTGGAAATTACGGATGACTCGCCGCCAGTAGTTCTGCCAGTAGGCTTTGAGAACGGAAGCTTAACCTACGATTTTGCAGGCTTTGAGGGGGCTGACTCAGCCATTGAAGCGAACCCTGACCCGACGGGCGAGAATACCAGTACTACCGTCATGCGGACCACCAAAACCGAAGGAGCTCAATTCTTCGCCGGAACTTTCCTGAACCTCGATGCGCCCATCGACCTTTCTAATACCGGGAAAATTGTATTCAGTTCCTGGTCGCCGAAGGCGAACATTCCGGTTCGCGTCCGTTTGGAGGATGCCGGTAATACCGCTGGCATTGAGCTCGATGTGAATACCGTAAACGCAAGTGTCTGGGAGACCCTGGAGGCTGATTTCTCCGGCATTCAGGACCCCAACGTAGACTACGTACGGATTGTCATTTTCTACGAGTTCATCGGCGACCTTGCGGGTGATGGCACGACCTATTACTTCGACAACCTCTCCGTCGATGAGTTGACTTCAACGAGAAGACTTACTGCGGAGGAAGTACAGGTGTTCCCGAATCCGACATCTGCCCTTTGGCAAATCGCGTCTCCTGACGCCCGCATCGAGATGCTGGAATTGTTCGACCTCTCCGGAAGACAGCTGATCAGCGCTAATCCCGATACCAACACTTATGAGATCGATGCCCGCCGGCTTCCCACCGGTACTTACATCGTTCGAATTGCTACGGCCGAAGGCCGGCGTGTTGCCCGTTTGATAAAGCAGTAAAGCTGCCAGCGGCTAAATGCAAGAGCCCCTCACTACCGTTGTTTGTAGTGGGGGGCTTTTTTTATGCGCCTTGTATGAAGCACGTTTTTCCGGTAGTCGGGAGCTGGAAGTGAAATATTGTGTGTGCTAGTAGCTATGCTCATCCAGCCGGACCTTACCCCAGAAGGTCTTATAAACAAAGACAGTGTAGGAAATAACCAGTGGTGCACCAATGGCAACAAAGAGTAGCATAATGCCCAGCGACTTGTCAGAGGCGACACCATTGTAGACCGTAATGTCGTTCCCTGCACCACTACTATCGATGATAATAGTTGGGTATAACTCAATCGCTACGGTGATCAACAGCAGACCAACGGTAATTGCGCTGAAAATGAAGGCCGGTAAATATTTTTGCTTGTTAACCAGGCGGGGGATATTCGCAATCGCCAGCACTGCCAGCACGGGGATGATGAACAGCCAGGGCCTGCTCTTGAAGCCATCAGAAAGGTGGGGAATGTAGAGTAGGGTATAAAAGGTGAGCAGGACAAAAAGGATTACGAAAGCGATAATGGACCGCTGGAGCAACTTGTTCACTTTTGCAAAAAGCCTTCCTTCGGTCTTCATCGTCAGGTAAATGGCTCCGTGCATCATGAAGAGCGCCAGGGAGGTCAGGCCAACGAGAAAAGCGTAAGGGTTAAAGAAGGCCAACCAGTCACCGGAGTGTTCATAGTTGGCATCCAGTGGCATCCCCTGCAGAACGTTGCCGAGTACAACCCCGAGTAAGAGCGCCAGCAGGGCACTGGAGAGACTGTAAGAGACATCCCACATCGTCCGCCACCATTGCATGGGCTCCTTACTTCGGAATTCAATGGAGACAGCCCGGAAAATAAGCGCGAACAAAAACAGCATGAAGGGGATATACATGGCTGAAAACAGCGTAGCGTACACCACAGGGAAACCAGCGAATAGCGTTCCTCCGCCAATTACCAGCCAAACCTCGTTTCCATCCCAAACGGGGCCTACGGCATTGAGGGCAATTCGCCGGCTTTCTTCCTTACGAAAAAACAAGTGCCAGGCGCCCGCACCCAGGTCAAAACCATCAAGGATAGCGTAGCCCGTAAATACTGCTCCCACCACGAGAAACCAGAGGGTTTGAAAATCGATCCCCATCAGGGTAGTATATCCGTTGGGGCCATCAGTGCCACAGGCGGTAAGCAGAAAAGCTAAAGGAAAAAGCAGTAGATATTTCATATTGGGTTAGCTCGAAGGGTGGGGGAGATGATGGGATGTCAAAAGTATGCTAGCTTACTGCTTCAGCAATTCCTTCCTGTAAAGGACGATCATCGATTTTGCTTTCATCGTAGGGACCTTTCTTAATTTTTTTATTCAGCACATAGAAGAATAAGGCCGCAAGGAGGATGTAAATAAGGGTGAAGCCGATCAGGGAAAACAGAATCTGATTAGCCGTAACGACTTTAGAGAAGGCCTCTGAGGTCCGCAGATGTCCGTAAACCACCCAGGGCTGACGTCCCATCTCCGCGGCAAACCAACCAAACTGGTTCGCCATCTGGGGCAGGGCAACTGCCCAGACGAATACCCAAAGCAGCCATTTTTTTTCAAAAAGGGTTCCTCGCCACCAAAAGAAACAGGCCAGTAAGGTCAGGCCAATTAAAGCCATGCCAATGGCAACCATTAAATGGTAGAACTGGAAAACAGCGTTGACCTGTCCGGGGCGGTCTTCCTCTGGAAAAGCATTGAGGCCCGTAACGGGCGCGTCAAAGTCCTGTTCGAGCAGAAATCCCAGACCGCCGGGAACACCAATGCCGGTGGTCGTCTGCGATTCTTTATCAACCCAGCCCATAATGTACAGGTCAGCAGGTCCTTCGGCTTCGAAGTGGCCTTCCATCGCAGCGAGTTTAGCTGGCTGGTATTCGGCCACGTACTCTGCGCTACGGTGGCCCGTGAAGAGCTGGCTAAGACTAAAAACAGTGGCTACACCCAGGGCGATTTTAAAGGCTTTAGTCGATAGCTCTACGTAACGACCACGAATCAGGTAGTAAGCATGAACACTCAGCACCAAGAAGGCACCCGCTAAGAACGCTCCGATCCAGACGTGAAGCATTCGATCAATACTGCTGGGATTGAGCACCATTGCCCAAAAGTCAACAATTTCCGCCTTTGCCTGAAGGCCTTCCCCCACGATTTTATAGC
Source organism: Neolewinella agarilytica (assembly GCF_900110645.1). Taxonomy (GTDB): domain Bacteria; phylum Bacteroidota; class Bacteroidia; order Chitinophagales; family Saprospiraceae; genus Neolewinella; species Neolewinella agarilytica. Next base: position 9,338 of record NZ_FOFB01000016.1, on the reverse strand, counting down.
CCGCCGGGGTTTGCTGCCAGCTATTGGCTACGGTGATCCAAACGGCTGAGAAGGCGGAGCCCAGGAATACACCAATGGTGGATATGAAGTGTACCCGCGGGCTTACCCGGTTCCACCCAAATAACAGAATGCCGAGAAAGCCACTCTCCAGGGCGAAGGCAAAAATGCCTTCCGCGGCCAGAGCACTGCCGAAAATGTCCCCGACAAAACGGGAATAAGTCGCCCAATTGGTCCCGAATTCAAACTCCATAACGATTCCGGTGGCTACGCCGATACCAAAGGTCAGGGCAAAAATCTTGGTCCAGAAACGACACATCGTCTCGTAGATCTTATTTCCGGTTTTCAAGTAGAGGCCTTCCATAATGACCATGATCAATCCCAGGCCAATACTCAGTGGAGGGTAGATGTAGTGAAACGCAATGGTAAACGCGAATTGTATTCTTGCAAGAATTTCAACATCCATAATCTTCCTGTTTAATGGCTACACGAATAACATCGTGACACCCCGGGTTTGCCCGGAAATGGGTTTCTATCTAAGGTGAATCTAAAGAGCAGGCGCACAAGAACCAAACGGTTCTCTATGCCTTTGCCTGCCAACTTTCATTGCATCCTGCGTGCGCGCCACCAAAAGAAGCTCTGTGCGGCGCATGCGCAGGTGCAGAGAGGGTTGTTAAGCAAGGTAGCAGAGCAAGGCTTACTTCGCTTTTGCGATGGCTTTTTTCTCTGGCTTAAACCCAACGATGAGGTTAAGCCAAAAAGCACGCGCGAAGCGAAACCACCAAACGAAAAAAACAGCCACAACGATCATTAGCCAACCGAAAGAGGCCATCAGGCTGAGTTTCAAAATCCAGTGTAACACCATCACGAAACCCAGAATGATGAAAGCCGAAAAGATGTAAGACATGAACATGGCACCATAGTAGAAGCCTGGCTCAGGGTAGTAGTTAGCATTGCACTTAGGGCAACGCTCATGCATGTCAAATGGCTTGTTAAAACTGAAAGCTCCCGTAGGGAACATATCTCCCTCGTGGCACTCGGCACATTTGTGATTGAACATGGCTCGGGCATCCTGTATCCACTGCATAACGTAGTGTTTTTTTTGATTGGCCCAAAGGTCGGTCGAAACAGCAGCCCCCACGGTGATCATGATCACATAAGTCCGTTTTTTTCTGATCCTGAAACGATAATTAGTTAAGGTAAGGGCGCCCTTTTTCATATTCTGTTATCCGGATCACCAACGATTAACTAAATCCATACATGGATAAAACTTATTAAAGAACAGAATGGCTACCCAGTATCATTCTAAAATTGAATGCCCGCCGGTATTCCCGACGGGCATTCTTTGTTCACAGTGTAAATACGTAAAAGACCTAACCTTTAACCGGGCAGGTGCGAATTCCAAACAAACTATAAAGCGGGCAACTGCCTACCACACTGGTTAGCAAGAAAATACCGGCAAGAACTAAAAGGACGATCCCTAAAGTGCCGGTTACCGTTTCCGTGAAGTACAGAGCGATAAAGGCGATGGCGAGTAGTGGGCGGATGATTCGATCCGCTTTTCCCATATTGGTAGTCATAATTAAATTAGTTTAATTGGATAGTAATTCAATGATCATCGCAATACCGTATGCAATACCGCCACAGCTTAAACAAAGCAGGATCAGCTTTTGCCACAAAGGCCATTGTTTTACCGGAGTCATCGTTGCTTGCTGGTGGTGCATTTGATTGCAATAGAACAAATATCCGGGCACCTTACAATAGTTTTAGTAACCCTGGTTACATTGAGGGATGGAATTGAACGCTGCATACATAAGAAGGCACCTTCCGGGCATTCAGGACGATCTTCTGATTGAAGATCTGGTTGAACACGGCGTGTTGCAGAGCTTTCCCGCCGGACAAATCGTTCTGACGGATCAACAATATATCGATTACGTTCCTCTGATTACGAAAGGGGGCGTCAAGGTCGTACGACACACCGAAGATCACCACCAGCTGTTCCTGTATTTTTTGCGACCGGGAGAGACTTGTGCCATGACGCTCTCTTCCTGCTTAAAACGGGAGACCAGTAAAGTGCGCGCCAAAACGATTGCCGAAACTGAAATTGTATTGCTCCCCGTTGGGCGGGTCTATTATTATACCCGGCATTTTGCCGGATGGAATGAGTATAGCCTTCAGTCCTTTCGCCTGAAATTTGATTCCATCCTCTCCGCCTTTGAGGGCATGGCTTTCGCTCCGCTGGAGGAGCGGACCGCCTCTTACTTACGGGATATAGCGAATATTAGTGCAAGCAAAGAGATAACGATTACGCACGGAGCCCTGGCGGAAGACCTGGGGGCTTCCCGGGTGGGGATGTCCCGAATACTAAAGCGATTAGAGGAGGCGGGGGTGTTGCATTTAGGCCGTGGGAGTATCACGCTGAGTAGCCTTCAGGGCTGACTGAAACAGGCTTTGCGTCAGGTAAGAGTTGCTAATAATACTTTCCGCCCCACCATTTCTTCAGCCGGTCGAGGATGGTTTTCTCCGTCGGGTTATTGGGTTTGGGTTGGAAGAAAGCCGTTCCGCTCAGTTCTTCGGGCAGGTATTCCTGTGCTTTGAAGTTGCCGGGGTTTTCGTGGCTATAGTTGTAGTTTTTGCCGTAGTCGAGCTGTTTCATCAGCTTGGTGGGCGCATTGCGCAGGTGCAGGGGGACGGGTAAAGTACCGGTCTTGCGCACGGTCGCCTGAGCGTCGTTGATGGCTACGTAGCTGGAGTTGCTCTTGGGGGAAGTGGCCAGGTAAACGACGGCCTGACTGAGGATGATCCTTGCCTCAGGGTAGCCGACCATCTGGGCGGCCTGGGCGGCGGTGGTGGCCATGAGCAGGGCGTTGGGCGCTCCGAGACCGATATCTTCGGAGGCGGAAATGATGAGCCGCCGGCAGATGAACTTGACGTCTTCACCGCCCTCAATCATACGGGCGAGCCAATAGACGGCGCCGTTGGGGTCGGAGCCGCGGATGGACTTGATCATGGCCGAGGCGATGTCATAGTGTTGCTCCCCAGTCTTGTCGTAGCGGGTCATGTTTTCCTGCACGCGGGCGGAGACCCAGTCAGCCGTCAGGGTAATTTCCTTGCCGACTTCGGCTTCGTTGGTGACCAGTTCGAGGAGGTTGTAGAGGCGGCGGCCGTCCCCACCTGAATAGCGCAGGAGGGTGTCGTAGTCTTCGACCTTCACGGCTCTTTTACTTAACACTGCATCCTGCGTCAGCGCCTTATCCACCATGCCTTTAAGCTCTTCTTTGCCCAGTGATTCGAGCACGTACACCTGGCAGCGGCTCAGCAGGGCGGGGATGACCTCGAAGCTGGGGTTCTCGGTCGTTGCTCCTATCAGGGTCACCGTTCCGGCCTCCACGGCGCCCAACAGACTATCCTGCTGGCTCTTCGAAAAACGGTGGATCTCGTCGATGAACAGAATCGGGCTGGCGCGGTCGAAAAAGGTGCCGCGTTTGGCCTTGTCGATCGTGTCGCGCACGTCTTTCACCCCGGAATTGATGGCTGACAACATATAAAACGGAACCTCCAGCTGACCGGCAATGATGCGCGCAAGCGTGGTCTTGCCCACCCCCGGCGGCCCCCACAAAATGAAACTCGGCAGCCGCTTGGTTTCCACCGCGCGGCGCAGCACGGCCCCCGGCCCGACGAGGTGGGTCTGGCCGACGTAATCGTCGAGAGTCTTTGGGCGCATGCGTTCGGCTAGGGGTTGCATTTTTTAGTAGTGTAGTAGTGTAGGGGGTAGTAATGTAGTGCCTTCGTTGGAGGTGAGGTTGGAGCGACAAATCTACAGGAATGTGGTTATAACAGCACTACCTCCTTGGCATTGGGCACTTCGGCAAGCTTAGCGGGGGGCGCGGCCGCAGGTGCCAAGGGAGTTGAAATAGCAGAGAAAACGACGGGCTTAGAAACTTCTTTCTGCTGTGGTGTAGTTAGTATGATTCTGAAAATAAAGCCACAATGAAAATTGGTCGTCCTATAAACCAGTTAACGGCTCGTGCACTGCGCCGGCTGTTGAGCGATTACCGCCGCTACACCGACTTTAATCGGTTGGGCCTCTTCCGTGGTATCCTTGAATCTCAGATACTGAACCCGCACGAAAAGCAGGAGATTCGGGATTTGGCTAAGGAAACTTTCCGAAAGTACTACGATTTTTTGGTCGTGAAAGACCCCTATACCTGGGATAGGCTGGAGCACCTGGGGGAGAACAGGAATCGCCAGCAGGAAGGGCAGGACTGGAAGGAAATTCGCCGTAAACAGGAAGAAATCCTGCGTCGCAAACGTATCCGCCACCGGAATTTTGGCGTCTATAGCCGTCATGATTGTGGCTATGAAACCTGCAATGTCAACAACTGTATGACCAGACCGAAGGGCCCTAACCGGTATGGTTCCGAAATGAGTTTTGATTCGGACAGGTACAAGTACGCACGTAAGGAAAAATCTCGGCGGCACAAACAGCAGCGCCGCCGGAAAGATTGGCTGAAAGAAGAGTGGTAGCTTACGAAAATGCTTATCTTGGGGAGTATGCGCCTCCCCGCCACCACCATCAACGAAGTCCTCTCCCGCCTCGACGAGATCATCGACACCGCCCTGGCGAAGAACGACCCCAACGGCTATTTTGCCTACATCTACCGCCGGACAACCCGTGCAGTAAAGGAAGCCATTGAGGCCGGTCGCTTTGCGGATAACGCCCGGATGGAGGTTTTCGATGTTGCCTTCGCTAATCTGTATCTGGAGGCTTATGAGCAGCATCAGTGTGTAGAACAATGCTCGGCTTCATCGGTCTTCCGTAAAGGACTGAGTTTGCTGATGCCCTGGTGCGCAAGTCTGGAATTATTCTTGGAACGATATTTAAACCTCGATAACAGGCAAAATCACCCCATCTTCAAAAATGTAGAGTAGTATGGCTTCAAAGACAGGGTACAAAATCTGTTTATACCGCCTTTTAAGTGGGATTAGAGCTCTGTAAGCTCATACATGTCTGCTACGTCCTTTTTGAGGATTACTTTTGCGTCTGCGGGAATCATTTTGGCTGCTTTCCTGTTTTCAATAGCATGGATAACACCTGTGAACCCTAATGTACTTGAATAGATAAAATCGTGCTTCGTGTTCCAGTCGGGGAAAGGAATACCGAACTCCTCACAAATTTCCTCTATCATAATCTTGTGGAGATGTTTAGAACGGTTATCGTTAGAACCTAAATTATTGGAGAAAACGACTGTCCCATCACTCACCACGATGATTGAATACATTGTTACAGTCTTCTTGTAAACTGCTTTAGTTTTGACAACTTTAAGCAATTTCTCAATGAGCGTATCAATTTTAGAAGGGTCGAAAGTTTTTATTGTTAAGCTAAATTTATCCCGGAGACGGATTGGTTCTTTCCAATAAAGAAGATCTCCTCTTTTAGCAAAAAGGTTGCTTAAGACCGATAAAAATTCTCCATTTATTGTCTCCAAGTTAGCATTGTGACGATCAACAAGAAAGCTATTGGTGTAAACAATCTTTGAATTTTCTCCTTCAAAATCTTGTATCTCAAAATCTTGATGAAGTAATAAATCATCAAGGTCAGGCTGAGAAATTAGTTCTCTATTATTCATTAATAGTAGTCCAAGGAAGAGAATTACAAGATGCTTTTTTGTTAAGGATAGCATCTGAGATTTAGCAGCGTACACCATCCCGATATGCGGAATCCCGTCCTCATCATATCCTTCCCCCACCGGCTTGAAACCGACACTTTCATAATATCCTTGCAGATGGGCCTGAGCGCTGATCTTGACCTTTTGCTGGCCGAAGGCTTGGAACAGTACTCGTAAGGACTCTTGCATCAACGGCCGTCCCAGCCCTTTACCCCGCGCAAAGGGCGCGGTGATCACCCGGCCGATGCTGGCGTATTCGGCATAGGAAACGCCCTTGTCGACAATCCGGGTATAGGCCGCCAGGCGGCCATCCTCCGTCATGCCCATCAGGTGAATGGCGGATGGATCTTTGTCGTCAAGATCCTGATAGACGCAGTCCTGCTCTACGACAAAAACCTCCGCGCGCAGACGCAGGATAGCGTAAAGCTGATCAAGGGTGAGCTTAGCATAGGGGAGGGAGAGGTAGGTAATGTTCATGCTGGTGCCGCCGTTTGTACCGCCGACTTCAGTCGGCGGAATAATGAGTCCGCCGACTGAAGTCGGCGGTACAAACAAACGGAAAATTATGGATGTTTGAATTAAAAATTATTTGTTTTATTTGTGTTGGCTGCGTATACTTGTGTTTTAAAACAGCAGGAGAATGATTAATCCGCTAAGCACCTTCCATCGAAGCCGGCTGCCACATGTTTCGCCAGTGGGAGGTACCTTCTTCGTGACCTTTCGCCTGGCAGATGCTTTGCCGCAGCATCTTGTTCTTAAGTTTCGGGATGAGTACTATAAAGAAGTGGCCGCTTTGAAAACCATGGGCTTATCTGGCGATGAATTAAACAGAAGAACGACCTTAGCCAGGCGTAAGTATTTTGGCCGCTTTGAGCACCAATTAGATCAAAGACCATACGGTAGTTGTATTTTAGAAAACCCTGCCTGTGCTAAAATTTTGATCGAACAAATTAGAAAGTATGATGGTGACTGGTACGAACTTCAAGCCTACAGCATTATGCCAAACCACGTACATCTCTTGTTGAATTTTGTGGAACAGATCGTATCTGAGGATCAATCCTATCAAAACCCAGATTTATTGAAATCGACTTACGTGCCTTTATGTCGTGTGCTTCAACGGATTAAGGGGGCTTCTGCAAGATACATCAATAAGTACCTGGGGCAAACGGGAACGCTTTGGCAAAAAGATTCTTGCGATCACTGGATTCGACACAATGAGAAGTGGGAAAACTTCTATTATTACACTTTGAATAATCCGTTTAAAGCTGGTTTGATTGAAGAAGGAGAGATTTGGCCTTTTTCATACGGAAAGTACGACACGGTTTGTACCGCCGACTTCAGTCGGCGGAACGCTAAATCCGCCGACTGAAGTCGGCGGTACAAAACAAAACAATGGCCAAAACCAAAATAGCCTTCTTCTGCCGCTCCTGCGGCGCCGAATCTCCCAAATGGATGGGCCAATGCCCATCCTGCCGGGAGTGGAATACCCTCATTGAAGAGAAGGTCGTTAAGAACAAGAACGAAAGACTCGACAACAAGACCGACTGGCGAAGCGTCAATGACAGCCCGCCCGGCGGAAACAAGCCAGGGGTGTTGATGGGCAAGGGGCCGCGTCCTATCCAGCTGGAAGAAGTTGTCGCTGGCGACGTGAAGCGGCTGGAATCCCCTGACCGGGAGCTTAACCGGGTGCTGGGTGGCGGCATTGTGCCGGGGAGTATTGTCCTCTTTGGCGGCCAGCCGGGAATCGGTAAATCGACCTTGCTGCTTCAGCTGGCGTTGAAAATTGGTAGAAAGGTGCTCTACGTTTCCGGCGAAGAGTCCGAGCAGCAGATTAAGATGCGCGCTGACCGCCTTGGCGGCGATAAGCGGCAATGTTATCTGCTTACAGAGACGAATACGAGTAAGGTGCTTCAGCACGCGGCCGACGTTAAGCCGGAGCTACTCATCATCGACTCCATCCAAACCCTGGCCAGCCCGCACGTTGACAGCATGGCGGGTACGGTAAGCCAGGTCCGGGAATGTGCGGCGGAGCTGCAGCGCTTCGCTAAAGAATCCGGTATCCCGACCTTCATTATCGGGCACATCACGAAGGAAGGCTCCATCGCCGGACCAAAACTTCTGGAGCATATCGTTGACGCTGTCCTCCAGTTCGAAGGTGACCGTAACTATACTTACCGCATTCTCCGGACGCTGAAAAACCGTTTTGGCAGTACCGATGAGCTGGGTATTTACCAGATGGATAGTAACGGCCTGCGGGAAGTCTCCAATCCCAGTGAGTTATTGCTCAGTGAACGCGACGAAGACCTCTCCGGCTCCGCCGTCTGCGCTACGGTGGAAGGCATGCGACCAATGCTGGTGGAAGTTCAGGGGTTGGTTAGCGCTGCCGTGTACGGCAATCCTCAACGGACCTCCACCGGCTATGATTCCAAACGTCTAAATATGTTACTGGCCGTATTGGAAAAACGGGCGGGTCTGCCCTTAGGAACTCAGGATGTATTCCTGAATATCGCCGGTGGCCTGAAGGTGGATGACCCGGCGATGGATCTATCCATCATCTCTGCACTCTTGTCCAGCGCGATGGACGTGACTGTTCCGCCCGATGTGTGCTTCGCCGGTGAGATCGGCCTCAGTGGCGAAATCCGCGCCGTTACCCGGATCGAACAACGGATTGCGGAGGCAGATCGCCTGGGCTTTAAGCGTATCTACGTCAGTAAGTACAACACTAAGGGACTCGACCCGGACCGCTACGGCATCCGGATCATTACCCTGGCTACGGTGCGGGAGTTGTATGAGGCTTTGTTTGCTTAGAATTGTTAATTGTTGCCTAGTCAGATAACTTTATGCCGACGTTTTACGTTATTGATGGTGTTAAGATTCAATTGTTCTTTCGGGATCATAACCCTCCTCATTTTCATGCCGAGTTTGCTGAGTACAAAGCTCTCATTCGTATTGATGATCGACAAGTACTCGAAGGCAAGTTGCCGAAAAACAAGCAGAAGAAAATCCTCACTTGGGCTAAAGAACATCAGGAAGAACTGATGGAAATTTGGCTAGAACTACAAATGACTGATGAAGACTAATAAAGTCCCGAGAATTATTAAAATCAACGAAGTTGATGATTTTGTTATCTCTTGTGTTTTCAATAATGGTGAGTACAGGATAATTGACTTCAGGAATCTATTCAAAAAATGGAGCGGAGAAGATATTGATCAGTTGAAAGAAGCGGAGGTTTTCCAGAAGGTGATACTGGAAAACGGTACACTCACTTGGCCTGAGATCAGGAAAAAGATTACGCTTAAGAGTGGACGAACATTCGACGTAGCATATGACCTATCTCCTTCTGTTCTCTTTGAAGAAAGTGAGATTAATGAAGAAGAAGAAGCCCGATTGAACGTCGGTCCGATGCTGAAAAAGGCACGGAAAGAAGCAGGGTTAACTCAAGATGAGTTAGCGGCAAAGATTGGAACCACCAAACATTATTTGAGTCGTATAGAGAATAATAAGTCTGACATCGAAGTCAGAACGCTTCGTAGAATCGTAGAAGTTGGCTTAGGGAAGCGCTTAGCAATTATCGATTTGGACCTCCTCATAAAAGTGGACAGTAGCTTCTGATTAGGCTGCCGGATTAGATTTCATTTTTGCTTCATAAGCTTGACGGACGGTGAGTCCTTT
>NZ_FOFB01000005.1 GCF_900110645.1 Neolewinella agarilytica | reverse complement strand
GCCCACTGCTTGGTCATATTCTGTATAGTTTGGCGACTTACAAAATACGACTGACAGCCTTTATATCGAAGAAATCATAATTTTAGACACGCTCTAAGAGGCTGGAGGGTGTCGATATTCTGGTGAACAACGCTGGAATAGCAGCGGTAGGTTCCTTTAATGAGATGGAAGTCAGTCTTTGGACTCAGATCATTCAAACTAATCTGATGGGGATGTATTACGTCACCAAAGAAATTCTGCCATATTTATTAGCGAAGAACGAAGGGGATATAGTTAATGTCTCCTCAACTGCAGGACTGAATGGCAATGCAAATGTGTCCGCCTATTCAGCTTCGAAATTCGCGGTTATTGGCCTTTCCGAATCGCTGATGAAAGAAGTTCGAAAAAACAATATCAGGGTAAACACCTTAACTCCAAGCACTATAGAATCAGACATGACCATAGAGCTGGGCTTTGCCAATGAAGGTTCTCACGATAGCGTTCTTCAGCCAGAGGATTTTGCCGACTTAATTGTCGCAGGTCTAAAACTCCCCTGAAGAGCGATGCTTAAGGGTGCAGCTTTGTGGTCCACTAATCCATAAGCTGAATCAGGGGGCTTCCTATGGAAAGAGTGAACTAATTGCCAGAGGGCTGTACGCTTGATATGAACTTATCTGTCGCGTCAGTTTTGTTCATTACCTCTAATGCATGAACCTCAGTTATCAAAAAGCGAGCTACTTTCTATAACGGTTAAACCAGGCCACGATATGATCCACTTTAGTAATCAATTGACTTGGACGGTTTGCAATGAAATGGTAAGCCCCCGGTACCTCCACCAGCGCAGTCTCGACCTTCCGAAGCTTTAGCGCGTGGTACAGTTGCTTGGCTTCCGATAGCGGCGTGCGAAGATCCGCTTCGCCAACCATCACCAATGTCGGCGTTTCCACCTTGCCCACCAGAGATATGGGGGAGAACTTCCAATATTCCATCGGGTTCTCCCAGGGCTGACCGGGGTAACGGGTGTAAGCATATCCATAATAATTATCAGCCGTCAGGGTCTTACTTATCCAGTTCATGACGGGCTTAATGACCGCTGCCGATCGGAAGCGATTGTTCTTACCAATCATCCAGGCAGTCATAATACCACCAGCGCTGCCCCCCGTTACGAAAAGACTGTCCTCCGCAAAATAAGAACGTTCAAGCAATGCATCAACCCCGTCCATCACGTCATTATAATCCTCTCCAGGGTAATTGTGGTAAAGCAGGTTGCCAAATTCTTCACCGTAGCTGGTACTTCCCCGTGGATTTGGGTAGAAGACCGCAAAACCCGCGCTGGCGTATAGTTGCACTTCGGGAGAAAAGTGTGGCCCGTAGCTGGCAATTGGCCCGCCATGGTTTTCTACCAACATAGGATATACCGCGTCTTCAGAAAAATCAGGAGGGTAAACCACCCAACCCTGAATATCTCTGCCGTCAACACTTGAGGTATACCACACCTCCTCCAGCTTCCCCAATTTACGGTATTTGAGCAGTTGTTGACTGACTGTCGTAAGCTGCAAGGGTGTTTCGCTCCCCGCCCGCTTTACCGCCAGTTCCGCCGGGTGGTAGGGGCTGGTCAGGGTGAAGGCAATACTCCCATCCTTAGCCACAGAAAAGGACCCGCCGCTGTACGGACGCGCCACGGCGGTTCCACCGACGCTCTCTACTAACTTTCTATGCTCTCCCCCTAATGTACCGTAGCCTACCAGCGAAGTACCTTTGTCATCGTACTGAAAATAGAAGCCCTTACCATCAGCTGACCACGTCAGATTGCTCACCGATCGGTCAAGATCAAGACAAATTTCTTTTTTCCCGGAACCGTCACTGTTCATCAGGTAGGGTCGGGTAAGCTGGTAAGTCTGCTTCTTGTCGGGGTATCCCAGATAAAGTATCTTATTTCCGTCAGGGGAAATTTGGGGGCTGTGATCCGGGCCGTCGCGTTCCGTAAGCGCTGTAATCGTCCCGCTGTCCAGTTCAAGGCGATAAACTTCGGAGTTCCGGAACCGATGTTCCCAATCGGCTACCCGATTGGCAGAGAAGATCAGCGCTGCCCCGTCCGGTGTCCACTGCGGTGTTCCCCGGTGGTCGAAATCTCCGGAGGTTACCTGACGGGCGCTGCCACCTTCAGCAGAGATAACGAAGTAATGCCGGAAGCCAGCCTCCAGATAACCTGAACCATCAGCCTCGTGCTTCAGGCGGGTGGTCACCCGCGGCGCGGCGGCCCAGTCGGCACCTTTTGGTGGCCGTAGTCCGCTCACCAACTGAAGCTCCTTTCCCGGAACGAGCATGGAAAATGCCAATTGACTGCCGTCCGGCGACCAACTCAATCCGGAGGGAGATCGATCCAGTTGCGTAAGCCGTGCCATTACACCCGCTTCCAACCAGTAAACGTAAATTTCCGAGCCTTGGTCACTACTGCTAACGAAGGCTAAACGACTTCCGTCAGGTGACCACACGGCAGCCGACTCATTTATGTCGTTATTAGTCAATTTGCGGTGCCCGCTTCCGTCGGCTTGCATCAGCCACAAACGCGAAGTGCGCCGGTCTTTCATGATGTCCATTCCCCGACGCTGATAGACTATCAATTTTCCGTCCGGAGAAATCTCTGGTGACGTGACCCATTCAAGGTCGAAGACATCCCGTTGGGAAAAGACTGTTTTTACCTGTGCAGAAAGTGGTAAAGTGAAGCAAAGGAGTATCGAAAAGAGTAGGCTTTTGGCTGACATAGCATTTTTTTCAGATGGGAAGTTACGATTATCCATTGCTTTGATCGACAAGCCGTACTTGGTCGCGGGCGCGCTTACTCAGCCTTGTGCGTTTGATTCGTTATGATCGCTGGTGGCTAAGCCGCCGAGAGCGGAATACCCCCATTGGTAAAGCAACCTGATTTACGTGCTACCCGGGAATTCTGTTGCAGCAAGCAGGCTCTGACTTTAGCCCGTCTTAAGGCAAGGCGAAAATTCACCCCTTCATGATGAACCTTTAGAATAACAAGAGCTAAAACCTAGGGAGCGTAGCTTATGGTTTACATACTTGACAGCCAATTTAGCGATTAATGTGTCTGTTAGACACATTAATCGCTAAATACCGCCCTACAATCAGTAAAAACAGGATGGTACAGGATGGCACTAAACTACTTGGACTACTTTATTTACGGAACAAATTAGAGCCAGAGAATGATTTCAGTTCTTCTAGCCTGATGGATTTTACTATTTACACTTAACATACTAGTCATGCAAAATCAACTAAGAAGGCTCCAACCCGGGGTACGAATTCGAGAAGGTTTCAGCCTCAGTTTTATGCTTTTTTGTGGTCTTCTTTTCAGCTTTTCCCTTTCCGCTCAGCAAAGCATTAGCGGCACCGTTAATTCTGCTGATGGCGATCCGCTTATTGGCGTTAGTGTTGTACAAGTTGGTACATCCAGTGGTGTTGTGACGGACCTTGACGGGAACTATAACTTCACCCTTAGCCCTGCGGGGGAACAGAAAGTTCGTTTCTCCTATACTGGCTTCGCAGCAAAAGTAGTAGAAGTTGGCTCGCAATCAGTCATTAACGTAATCCTGGAAAGTGATGCAGAACTTTTGGATGAAGTGGTCGTAATCGGTTACGGCTCCGAGAAAAAACGCGACGTGCTAGGGTCGATTGCCTCTATTAAGACAGAAGATATTGCCCAAAACACTCCGGTAAGCGCCTTCGACGCTATTCAGGGTCGTCTGTCGGGTGTTCAGATCACTGGTGGCGGTGGCCCGGGAGAAGGCACTGACATCAGGATTCGGGGTACCTCTACTTTATCCGGTGGTGTAGGCCCCCTCTACGTAGTAGACGGCCAGCAACTCGAAAACATCGACAACCTGGACCCCAACAGCATTGCCTCCATCGAGGTATTGAAGGACGGCGCATCGGCGGCCATCTACGGATCAAAATCCGCCAATGGTGTTGTCATCATCACTACTAAACAGGGTAAGGCTGGTCGTGTTTCCGTTGAGTTGACCCATAACACCACTTTGAGCGAACTCTACCGCTTACTTCCGGTGTCGAATACCCGCCAGCGTCAGCTTTTTGAGACTGGCCGCAATGGAGGGGTGCCAAGTGAAACGGATGTTGATTCCCTAAGCACCCGTTTCCAGCAGGAAGTTGATATCCAGGATTTACTCACGCAAACGGCCGTACGTAATCAAACCAACCTCGCGCTTAGCGGCGGTGGAGAAAAAACTAAGTTTTACTGGAATACAGGTATTGTGGATGAGGAGGGGATCATCTTTAACAGCTCTTATCGCAGGTACAACTCTAACCTGAACGTAGATTTTGATCTTGGCAATAAATTCAGCGCCGGAACGCGCCTGAACGCTTCTTATGAGTTCCGCAAGGGCCTTAACGAATCTTCAGTACTCCGCCAATTAGCAGAGCGCCCAGCTTACCTGCCGGTACGGGATTTCAACGGCGAACTTTTCCCCGAAACCTTCGGTCGTCAAAACCCCTTAGCGGAAGCCCTGGAAACACGGCGCGACGATCGAAACTTTCGCGCCAATCTGTTCAATTATGTCGAATTTAAGATAACCCCAAACCTGTCGCTACGGTCGACTTTAGGCATCAATTTCCGCTTCCGTAAGCGGAATAACTTCGATCCGCTGATCGTGCAGCGCCCAGGTCGTCCGGCTACTGGTTCGGAGTTACAAGACCTGACGCATGACATCCAGCAGGAAAACTACCTGACCTACAAAAAATCGTTCGGCAAGCACAGAATTACCGCACTAGCTGGTACCCAGATTCAAAAGTGGAATATTGAATTCTCCCGCCTTCAGGCTGTGTCTTTTGCTTCTGACTTGGTAGAAACGTTCAATAACGTCGCGGAAGTCAACTTGGGTGCAACAACTACAACCCGTCAAGGACACGCTCTAGCCTCTTTCTATGGTCGCCTGAGTTACAATTTTGACGGTAAATACCTCTTTGCCGCAACCGTCCGTCGGGATGGTTCCTCTCGCTTCGGTGCTGACCGCCGCTACGGTAACTTCCCCTCAGTGTCCGCTGGCTGGCGTCTCTCCGCCGAACCTTTCTGGGACGGCCTACGCGATGTAGTTTCCGATTTCAAAGTACGTGTTGGTTACGCCATCACCGGTAATGAGCGTATTGGTAACTACGATGCCCGCCTGCTGTACAGCCCCGGCTTCATTTACGGTGGTGTAAACGGCGTTGCTCCAACCCAGCTTTCCAACCCTAATCTGGGCTGGGAAAGTACCGAGCAGCTCAATTATGGCCTTGACCTCGAATTCTTCCAGGGCCGTGCGGGCGTAACGTTGGACATCTACCGCAAGACAACTGATGATTTGCTGTACGACGTTCCGCTCCCGGAAGAGTCGGGCTTTGGTGCTGTTCGTCAAAACATCGGTTCCATAGAAAACAGTGGTGTCGAACTTACTTTGAGTGGTACCCCTATCAATACGGGCAAATTTAAGTGGTTCACCAGTTTCAATATTGCGACGAACGATAATAAAGTACTTGACCTTGCCGATGACGATGGCTTCGAGGACGGAAACTTCATCATTAAAGAAGGAGAACCCCTCGGCAATATGTTCGGCTACGTCAACAACGGTGTATTCGCTTACGACGAATCCAACGCATTCACGCCCGACGGCGTCCAGTTGACCCCGAATTTCAACGATGCCGGAGAGTTTGTCAACTATACGCTGAATGGCTCCGAATTTACCGGAGAGGTTAACCAACTGCGCTTCGGCAACACAGTGCTGAGAGGTGGAGACATCATCTGGGACGACCTGGATGGCAACTTCCTCATCAATTCCTTCGACCGTCAGGTGATCGGCAATGGTTACGCCGATGTATTTGGTGGATTCTTCAACGAGTTCACCTACGCTGGTGTGTCGCTCGGAGTGCTGTTCGACTACAATTTTGGCAACGACATCTTTCGTGCTTATGACAACTTGCGTAACTTCAACAACTCCTTTGGGCGTACGCCTAGCCCCGAGCGTATCGAAGGAGCCTGGCTCCAGCAGGGAGACGTAACTGAGTGGCCTAGCATGGACCGCCGCCGTCCTCAAAACCGGCTGAACCCCAATTCACAAATGGTCAGCTCCGGAGACTTCGTCAAGCTGCGCAGTATCCGGGTCGGATACAGCTTGCCACAAAGTATTCTCGGCAAAGCCGATTGGATCAATAGTGTTCGCCTGACCCTGGCGGTAAACAACCCTGTAACCTGGACGGAGTACACGGGCTACAACCCGGAACTGAATACCCGTGGCAATGCCCTGCAGCCCGGTTTCGATTTCCTGCGCTACCCCAGCACAACGGAGTATATCTTCGGTTTGCAAGCGCGGTTCTAAGCCCATCCCATCCCATTTTATTAGTTAAAGCTAATCAGTAAAAATGAAATCTCCATTTAAAGTACCAGTGGTACTTACTATTATATTCCTGTCACTTGCATACACTTCTTGTGACGATTTTCTCGATGAGCAGCCTTTTTCCCAGGTCAGTGATGCCCAATTCTGGCAAACACCCGGTGACGCAGAAAGTGGCGTAGCGGCGATCTACGACGCCATGCAGTCGACCTATCGTACTAAGCACTATCTCTGGGGTGAATTCCGTAGTGATAACCACATTGGCAGTGACCGTGTTTCTGGCGCTAACAGTGAGCTGGTTACTAATACTTTATCCCCGGGAAACACTGCCGCCCTCCGTTGGAACGATATGTACCGGATGATCGGCCGGGCCAATCTCGCCATTCAGCAGATCCCTACGATATCCGGAGTGGACAACAATCTTCTGGGAGAAGCTTATGCACTGCGTGCCTACGCCTACTTCGACGCCGTTCGGGTTTGGGGTGGCGCGCCACTTTTTCTGGAGCCGATTAATGGTTTAGACCAGGACATTACGCTCCCAATGACGGATGGACAGACCATTCTGAATGAAGTCGTTCTCCCGGATATGTTGCGGGCCGCAGAGCTCATCAGTATTCCCTCCAGGGAGTTCCGCTTCTCACGCGCCAGTATTCTCGCTTTTCAGGCCCACGTGTATATGTGGATTAAAGACTACGAGAAGGCCAACGCTGCGCTACAAAGCTTAATCGACCTGAACGAGTATGACCTGGTAACGAGTAACCAAGCCTGGCAGGAACTGTTCCTGAACGACCTCAATCTGGGTAAATTTCAGGTTGGCCCGGAGCTAATTTTTAGTATTCGCTATGATCTGTTGGAAGACGGTAATGGAGCCGCTGGTAATTACTCCCTGTTCTTTGCGGGTATTCCTTCTTTCTTCATCTCTCCACAAGCAGAAAACAAGTGGATTGATCGCTTCCCCATAACTGCCGAAGAATGGACCGAAAAATACCCCGATTTTGAGCCGCCGACGGTTGTGGTTAATGGAGACTCCGTAGTGGGTGATTTCCGGTACTACTTTACCCGTGAAGACCGCGCACTCGGAGAAGCTCGGGTAGCTAAGTATAGTAAACTGAACTTCAACGGTCAGGATGATGATACCAACATCCCCGTTTACCGTTACTCTGGGATCCTGTTGCTGAAAGCTCTCGCCGAAAACCGTCTCGGCAACGTAGATGAGGCGCTGGCGCTCGTTAACGAAGTCCGTACCGCCCGTTCTCTTCCCCTGGTAAGCACCGAAGAGCTGGGCGGCGATCTCGATACCCGCGAAATTTTTATCCTTGACGAGCGGCAGTTCGAGCTATTCGCCGAAGGCGACCGCTGGTGGGACCTGCGCATGACGGATAAAGTAAACGTCGCACTAGACACCATTGGCCAAGTGCCAGACGATCTGTTGCTCTTCCCGATCTGGGAAGGCCACCTGATCGATAATCCTAACCTTGTCCAAAATCCTGGGTACTAACCCGGCTCCCTCCTTTTCTTAACGCAAAAAAAATAATCATGCAAAATACTTTTGCTATACTTCGTGGGGTAGCTGCCATGTTCGTGTTGCTATGCTTCGTTACGGGCTGCGACCTACCGGTACAACCCAAATTTGAATTTGAATCCGAAATCGGCGAGTTGGTCACTTTCGAAGATCAGACGGTGCTTGAGTGGATGCGTAGTCCTGAATCGGTTAATCCCAGTAACAGTAGGGTCAACTTCGACATCATGGTCAGTGCTATCGAGGCAACTGGCCTGGAAGACGAATACAACGACCCTAATGATCGGCGTACTTTTCTGATGTTGAACAACGAAGCGTTCACGGCCAATGGTGAGATATTCGCAGTACTGGGCGTAGACGCCATCGATAGCCTAGATACTGATGGGATAGATCGGTTGCGGACCATCTTACGGTACCACATCATTGATGCTTACGTAGACCAGGGACCAGATGCTCTTCCCGTACTGCTGGTTCACTACTTTTTTCAAACGTTGATTCCAGGGGAGGAAGGCATCATTTCCGCAAATCGGGATGAACGCTTCCGTATGAATATAAACCGGGCCGACGGACTGCCGGGTAACGCACGAGGAACCCAAGTCCGTCAACATAATTACGTGTTTAGTAACGGCGTAGGACATCATATTCGTGACTATGTCCGAAATCGGCCGTATTAAGCCTTAATGCACAACTGCATAAAAGAGAGGAGAACAATGCTTCAGGATTACTTGCCATAGTCGTTATCCTCTCTGTAGAACTATTATTTTTTGTTTGATCGATTAAGTTTTTCATAGATGCCGAATTTTAAATTTCGCATCTAATCAGGGGGCAACCCGAAATCTACCGGCCATCGTTTGGTCGCCGTTTTCGGATGTTGCCCCCTGCTTTTTTCCATTGCCTGTTTCTGGATTATTTTCTTCTTTACCCAAGCCAACAGTAACTAAAGATTATTCATGCAATCTACATCTGCCAAACTTATCGTTTCTTTTTTGTCCCTCTTCCTTTTTCAGGGGCTAAGCGCGCAGTCAGCTGACCGCCCAAACATCATCTTTATCCTGACCGATGATCAGCGTTTTGATGCCATTGGCTACGCTGGCAACGAACTGATCCACACTCCGGAAATGGATAAACTGGCGGAGTCTGGAACCTACTTCAATCACGCCATGGTCACCACTCCGATCTGCGCGGCAAGCCGGGCTAGCCTGCTATCCGGCGTCTACGAGCGGACCCACCGCTTCAACTTTCAAACGGGCGACATCCGTGATGAATACATGGATTATGCCTACCCGAAGGTGCTGCGTGATGCCGGCTATTACACCGGGTTCTTCGGAAAGTATGGTATCCGTTACCAGGGGCAAAACAAGCTATTCGACGAATACGACGGTTACGACCGCAACAATGCCTTCAGCGATAAACGGGGCTATTATTACAAGACCCTAAACGGAGACACCGTTCACCTGACCCGCTATACCGGCCAGCAGGGGCTTGACTTTATTGATAAGAATGCTACGGCGGACAAGCCCTTCTGTCTTGCCCTCAACTTCAGTGCACCGCACGCCCACGACCGGGCGGAGAAGCAATATTTCTGGCAGGAAACCACGGCCCCGCTCCTTGCTTCTACCACCATCCCTGCACCCGCGCTCGGCGCCCAAAAATATTTTGACCTGCTGCCAAAACCCGTCCGTGATGGCTTCAACCGCCTCCGCTGGACCTGGCGCTATGACACGCCCGAAAAGTATCAACACAGCGTGAAGGGCTACTACCGAATGCTGTCTGGCATCGATCTGGAAATTGGTAAGCTGCGCAAGCAGCTGGAGGCCAAAGGCATCGCCGACAATACCGTCATCATCCTGATGGGCGACAATGGCTACTTCCTTGGCGAACGTCAGTTAGCCGGGAAGTGGCTGATGTATGACAATTCCGTCCGGGTACCACTCATCGTCTTTGATCCCCGCGGAAAAAAGCACATCGATAGTGATGCCATGGCATTAAATATTGATGTACCTGCCACCATCGTAGACCTGGCCGGCGCGCAGAAACCCGCTTCCTATCAGGGCCAAAGCCTGCTTCCCGTCGTTAACGGCAATACTGAAAAACTATCGGACCGGGACACCGTCCTGATCGAGCACATCTGGAATTTTGATGAAATCCCCCCCAGCGAAGGCGTTCGTACTAAGGATTGGAAATACTTCCGGTATGTCGACGATCAGCGGGCTGAAGAACTTTACCATCTGGGGGACGACCCGCAGGAAATAAACAACCTTGCCAGCAATCCTGCTCACCGGACTACCCTTGATGCTTTACGTGAAAAGTGTGATCAACTAATTGCCAAATACAGTGATGATTATTCAGCAGCTCCTACGGAACTTTCCATTGAATACATCCGTGAACCGGCCACCGTTGTGCTTCGTGATCCCCAACCTGAATTCGGATGGGTGGTGCCCACGGGCGCAGAGTTCCAGTCGTCTTATCAAATCCTGGTCGCTTCTTCCCGCGCCAACATCGATGCCAATCACGGAGACGTCTGGGACAGCCAAAAGGTGAATAGCACTCAAAATTTTGGTAATGAATATCGTGGCCCGGCGCTCGACGTAAACGAAACCTATTTCTGGAAGGTCCGCATCTGGGACGACGTCAACCGTCTCTCCCGCTACTCCGAACCGCAGCAATTTCGGGGTGTGGATACGGAAACCGACAACTACATCGCGCTTTCCAGCGACGGGGCAGGGGAGAAGGGCGACACCGGCGGCAAGTATCTGAGTACCGGTAATATCTTCCAGATGGACCGCGTCAAACCGGTAAAACTAGAGCAGCGCGGTGATGCCTGGTTCGTGGACTTCGGTAAGCATGGCTTCGCCACCATGGAGCTTACCTACACGGCCCGCCGCAAGGGCTCCCTGACCATCCGCATCGGTGAAAAACTGACCGATGGCAAGATCGAGATGAAGCCCGGCGGCCATATCCGCGCTCAGGAAATCGAACTGGCAGTCAAGAAAGGTACGCACACCTACCAGCTGCCTATCGTGGCCAACGAGCGTAACACCAAGCCACTGGCCGTGCAGTTGCCGGACAGCATTCCCGTACTGATGCCCTTCCGGTACGCCGAGATTTACGGCGCGCGCGCAGGTGCAAAGAGGGGTTTTGACAGCAAGGACCTTACCCAGCTCGTTTACTATACTTACTGGGACGAAAACGCCAGCTCCTTCACCTCCGACAACGACATCCTGAACCAGATCTGGGAGCTGTGCCGCTACAGCATGAAGGCCACCTCCTTCGCCGGCCTTTACGTCGACGGTGAGCGCGAACGCATCCCCTACGAAGCAGACGCTTACCTACAGCAGCTCAGCCATTACTCCACCGACCGCGAGTACGCCATTGGCCGCCGGACCATCGAGTACTTCATGGAGTACCCTACCTGGCCAACCGAGTGGCAGTTGCACGTAGCGCTCATGTTCCACGCCGACTATATGTACACCGGCAATACCGAACTGATCGCCGAGTACTACGACGAGCTTAAGCACAAAACCCTCCTCGAACTCCAGGGCGAAGACGATATGGTCAGCTCCGAGCGGCAAACGCCGGAGTTGATGAAAAAGCTCGGCTTCGGAGAGCGAAAAATCAAGCTTCGCGACATCGTCGACTGGCCCTCCGCCAACTGGCAGGGCAACCCCGAAGTGACCGGTGAGCGGGACGGCTTCGTCTTCATGCCCAACAATACGGTGATCAACGCAATGTTCTACGGCAATATGCGCATCATGGCTGAGTTCGCCCGTGTGCTGGGTAAAACTGATGACGCGCTCGACTTCGAGCTGCGCGCCCTCCGCGTCAAACGCGCCGTCAACAACACTATGCTAGACCGCAAAAAAGGTTATTACGTAGACGGGGAAGGGACGGACCACAGCTCCATCCACGCCAATATGTTCCCGCTGGCCTTTGGCCTGGTGCCCGATGCCTACAAGAAATCCGTAGGCGAATACATCAAAAGCCGGGGCATGGCCTGCTCGGTATACGGCGCTCAGTACCTCATGGAAGCCATTTACGAATCGGGCATGGATGAGTACGGCCTGCAAATGATGGCCGATACGGTTGGCGACCGTAACTGGTACAACATGATCCGGGAGGGCTCAACGGTGACGCTGGAAGCCTGGGGCTTCAAGTATAAACCCAACCTGGACTGGAACCACGCCTGGGGAGCGGTGCCGGCTAATATCATCCCCCGCCAGCTATGGGGGATTCAGCCCAAGACGCCAGGTTACGGCATCGCTACGATCCGCCCTGCCCTGGGGAGCCTGAAGAAGACGTCCATTAAGGTGCCGACGTTGCGCGGACCGATCATCGGAGAATACGAGTACATCAACGGTCGAAAGCAGATCTATACCATCCATATTCCAGCGAATATGGTGGCGGAGTTCAGCCTGAAACTGAAAGATAACCAGGCCCTCAGCGTAAATGGTAAAAAGGCAATACTTGCCTTTGGCTCCGTCCAGCTACTGCCGGGTAAGAATGTGTTGGAGGTTAATGTGAATTCTTTTTAACGGGGGGGCGCTGCCTCTTCGGGTCATTACAGCATTCATGCAAATATTATAGTGTAATATACTTTCCACCACCAGGGAGGGTATGTTCAAAAATATTAGAAATATGAAAACTCCTTTTAGTCGTTTATTGCTTTTATTTTTTACGCTCTTTTCATTTTTTTTGGCAGCGCAGGATTCACCACCTTCTGATGATATTTTCAGATTGCAAAATGTCGCTACGGGAGAATTTCTAACTGCTGCTTCAGGAAGTAGTCAGCCCGTCACCATGTCAAACTCCGGAGATGCTCAAAATACATATTGGTCGTTTATCGAAAGTGGCGCATATTATAACATAGATAGTGAGAGTGTCAGTGGTGGTACTGGAATACTGCGGGCACCAGGTGCCGGTGGTCCGGGAGGAGCCTATGTAGTTGTTAGTACTTTAAAAGCTCCGCCAGCAGCAGATACTGATAAAACGTGGACGATATATCATAACGCTACCGATGACACCTACAGATTTGAGTCGAGAACGGCAGGACGATTCCTGTATCAGGAAGTAAATGGAACGGTAACCCACATTTCTGTCTCAGACACGGATGACAGGAGCAACTGGAAACTCATTCCCCTTGTGCAAAATCCAGTGGGGGGGATAGCGCCCGATGAAGATACTAATCCAGATTTAAGTTGCCCGGCTTCCGGTGAATTCCAAAATGACAACACCCGTGAGGTTGACATCCCGGACGCCGTTAATGTTGGAGTTGCGGATGACAGAACCTGCTATTCAGACTATAGTGAGAGTTCTGTTTATGGCCAAACCTGGGGTGTTTACAACATAACGAATAATTCCAATCATTGGGATGCGCCAAACACACTGCAACCCAGAATAGAGCGCTCATTAAGCCGGTCTGTTGCTACGGGTGTGGGTAGCTATGCAAAATTTACCGGCACTTTAAGAATTCTTGAAGTCGGTGACACCGATGGGACCAATCAGGATGGAAGCTACCTTATGCAAACTAAAGGGAAGCATACAGGGGGAGGCGGCCCGGCAGACCCTGCTATATGTTTGTATTTAGCAATGCCTGTTTATGGTGATGACGGTAATGGGAACCAAGTACAAGTATCTTTTAATATTGTAAGAGAGCAGATCAACTACAGAGGAGGATCAGGGGCTGACGGAAGATCTATTGTCTTCCTTAAGAACGTAGCAAAAAATGAAATAGTCGACATTGAGTTAGAGGTAGGCTTTAGAGAAGACCCCAATGATCCAAATTTAAAAGTACACTATTCTGATGCCGTGATAGGCGGTGAAGCCTTTAACTGGAATATTCCTGAACCTGAAAGAGGACTGGAATCAGGTATTAGATATGGAGTGTATCGTGTAAGAGGAGGTAGAGCTCAAATGAGATGGGCAAATACTACTTACGAAAAGGTAGAAGTTGCCGACAATCCAGATCTGGTAATAAGCGGAGATTGTTTTAATCTGATAAATGTGGAAACAGGACAGTTCTTAACCGCTGCAGGTGGAAGTACTCAGCCCGTCACTATGTCAAACTCCGGAGATGCTCAAAATACACATTGGTCGTTTGTGGAAAGTGGAGCGTTTTATAATATAGACAGCCAGAGTGAAAGCGGGGGAACTGGAATACTACGTGCACCGGGTGCTGGTGGTCCGGGAGGAGCCTACGTAATTGTCAGTACACTAAAACCACCTCCAGCAGCCGATACTGATAAAACCTGGACAATACATTTCGACGATGCTAATGATACGTATAGGTTTGAGTCCAGAACCGCTGGTAGATATTTATACCATAATGAAGATGGAACGGTAACACATAGTGCAGCTCTGGCAACTGATAATCGAAGCGTATGGCAAGCCACATCATGCAGCGTAGCATTACCGCTTGATTTTATCAGTTTCAGTGCTGAGAAAATAAAGACAGGGAATCAATTAAACTGGGAAATTGGTAACCAGACAGATAATAGCCACTTCGAAATATTAAGAGGAAGTGATCTTAGCGATTTTCAAAGCATTGGGCGTGTTGAAGATGAAGCCGGGAGAAACGACTATCAGTTCTTAGATACCCGGGTGGCTAATCAGACCTTGTATTACAAAATAAAACAGGTAGATATTGATGGTAGATTCAGTTTTTCCAACATTATTAGTATGGAGTCAGGTCCTGAATCCTTAGTGCTATATCCCAATCCTGTTGGACAAAATGAATATTTTAACATTGAAAGCCAGAAAGGATATGAAATATTCAATTCAAAAGGAATTCTTTTGAAAAGCGGAACGGAAAAGATCATAAAGATGGACTTAGCAAAAGGAGTCTATTTCGTAAAGCAAAACGGTAGCTCTAGAGTGAAAAAATTCATTGTTCACTAAACTGTAAAGTTATATTGATTATGCTGTGAACCGACACATAGCAGTATCGTCATTAATTCTTAAGCGATCGACTATGAAAATTGTATTCACAAGCCTGCTTTTAACCCTCCTCTGCACCAGCGTCTGCGCCCAAATGTCACTGAGTATCGAGGAGATCGAATCCTCAGTGGTTGCCGAAGACGGTCTGTACTTCGGCAGCGAACGCGGGGTGGACTATCAGTTTGGCCGCCGGATCGCACCCCATGGCGATTGCATTGATGTAGCTGGCGGCTATCAGTTCGTCACCTGGTATAAAGGCGGTATGGATAAGCGGAACCTGATGCTCTCTCGCCGCGAAGATAAACCTGGTGCAGAGTGGGTGCACCTCCAATTTCCGCATCGTCACATTGGCTACCAGCAGGATTCCACCATCGGAGACTCACACAACGTAGCCGTCGTTGGCGTCAGCACAGCCGACAGTACGATTCACCTGATTTATGATATCCATTCTTACACTGCAGCTTCTTATGGCGACAATCACTTCAATTACTCGGTAAGCCTGCCGGGTACTGCCTTCGTGCCCGACGAGGAATTCTCCCTCGATCTCTTTCGGGCGAAACGGACCTTTCTGCGGCCCGGTGTCAACTACGAACGCACGACCTATCCTTCCATAAGACGCGCGCCCGACGGCAGCCTTTCGGCCCGTTTTCGCATCGGTGGATCCGGTAATGGCGACATCTTGTATACGCTGTACCGGAACGGAGAATGGTCGGACAATCAGCTACTCTCCGACGGCAGCATTCCGCTGCCCTTTCGCCACAACGCCTATGGTACCGGTGGCCGGTTTCTCAACGGAAAGTTCCACGCCTGCTTCCAGATTCGCTACGCCACTAACAGCACGCTGCGGGAAACATTTGATTTGAACCGGGGCCTGTACTGGGCCTACGCTGAAGCTCCCTACGGCCCCAATAACTGGAAGGACGCCTACGGCGAACCAATCTCCATTCCCTTTCAGCACCCCGATAATATCGAAATCGGGACGCCTTCGCTTACTTATGGTACAGCCGACCGACCCCGATCGACGATCTACCCCAAATTTACGGAAACCGAAAACGGAGCCATGCACGCACTGGTTCGGGTAGATAACATTAACGTCCATTACTGGAAGTCTGCTGCAGACACCGCCTTCAGCAGCGCCAGTGGCGGCGCTATCCTGACGCCCAACGGCGTGATGGTGGCCTACAACGACTACGTCGTCGTGGTCGACCGGCGAAGTGACCGACTGATCTTCCGCGCCGCGCCGGAAGGCACTAACGACTGGGTCACCATCCTGGAAGAAACAACGGGGCCGGATTATCGCCACTTCAATGGTGTGATACGGGAAGACAAGCTCTATATCTACCTGATGGAGGAGGGGGCAGGAGAAGCCCAACCCCTGCGGATGAAGACTTACCAACTGAGCGGAGGAACTACCGCCACAGGCGCTCCCGCCAACACCTCCCCACTACGGGTGTTCCCCAACCCAACAAGTGGTTGGCTCAACATCCCCTCCGCCGAAGCGAGCAGTGATTTCTCCGTCTTCAACCTTCAGGGGCAATTACTCCTAACGGGTAAACTCAATGGAAAAGCCATCAATCTGGAGGAGCTGAAGTCCGGCACCTACATTCTGCAGGTCTCCGGCCGGGAAGGCAAAAGAGTTAGCAAAATTATTCTCCAGTAATCCCGGACCAACTTAGACACATCCAGTATGCAACGTTGCTTCTCCGTTTTACTACTCGCCTTCCTGACGGGAGTGTTTGCCTGCGAAGGAGAGAGCGTTCGAATGGTTGGCAAGGTTTCCGTGCCGGGTCCGGCGGAACTGGAGACTGGTTTTCTCAACCCGCCCGACGAAGCCAAACCGCGCACCTGGTTCCACGCCATGAGCGCCAACATGAGCAAGGAGGGATTGACTAAAGATTTGGAATCTATGGCGGAAGTCGGGATTGGCGGCCTGTTGCTCTTCAACGTAAGCCAGGGCATTCCGGTAGGTGATGTGGTCTACAACTCCGATCGTCACCACCAGATGATTGCCCACGCCGCAGCGGAATCCGAGCGACTCGGCCTGAGTTTCGGCGTCCACAACTGCGACGGATGGAGCAGTAGTGGCGGGCCCTGGGTGAAGCCGGAGGAGTCGATGAAAATGCTGGTGTGGAGCGAAAAGTTGGTGCAAGGGGAAGGGGGTAAAGGGGGAGAGGAGAAAGAGGTGAAGGGGGTAAAGTTGGGCCTTCCGACTAAGCGGGAAAATTATTACGAGGACATTGCAGTGGTGGCCTATCCCAGCCTGGGGAGCGAATTTGAAGACGAGCAAAGAAAGCCGGTTGTCTCAGCTTCCGACCCGACTTTCGACGTGGAGCTCGTAGCGGATGGTCGGCTGGACGCAGAAGCCCGCCTGGGGGAGAAAAAAGCTTCGGCTCCCTGGCTGGAGTTTCGGTATGAACATCCGGCAAGAATTCGCTCGGCCAGTGCCGTATTCACCGACCGCCACGTGACGGTGATGCTGCAAACTTCGTCCGATGAAGGCCGAACCTGGAAGGATGAACGAGAGCTGCTCAAGGTTCGTACAGGAAAGGGAGAATGGGCCGTTAACGATCACTTCGACTTCATAGAATCGCGTTATTTCCGTCTGCAATTCAGCGAAAGCGTGGAGCTGCGGGAAGCGACCTTGAGCCGGACCTACCTCGTGGAAAATCCGCTGGGCCGCATAGCCATGGCCCGTACTGAAAACAGTGATTTTGGCGACATCGGAACGCCGCCGCCGGGCATGATCATTGATCCGGACAAGGTACTCGATCTGAGTGAGTATATGAACGAGGACGGGGTACTGACCTATGACTTCCCACCGGGCAACTGGACCGTCCTCCGCTTCGGCCAGACCTCCACCGGAGCTTTTAACAACCCGGCCAGCTGGGAAGGCCGCGGATTGGAAGTGGACAAAATGAGCCGGCAGGCCTTTAAAACCCACTACGATGCCTTCATCAGAAAGGTGGTGGACAACTCGAGCCCGGTCGCACCGAACGCCCTGCAGTACGTCGAAATCGACAGCTACGAGGCGGGTGGGCAGAACTGGACAACGGGATTCGATTCAATTTTCCGGGCGCGAAAGGGCTACGACCTGATCCGGTTTCTTCCGTTGGTGGCGGGGCGTTTTATGGGTACTTCGGCCAGCTCAGTTAAGGGCGCGGCCGCAGGTGCAAAATTGGTTGGAGAGCAGGGTGCGTCCGAAGCAGTTCTTCACGACTTCCGCGAAGTCATCACCGACCTCATTACCGAGAACTACTTTGCCTACTTCACCGAACTCTGCCACGCCGACGGCCTGAAGACCTACGTGGAACCCTACGGCTTCGGCCCGCTCAACGATCTGGACATCGGCGGCACCTGTGATCTGCCGATGGGCGAGTTCTGGATGAACCGCGAGATGACAATGGTGGAAAGCGCCGTCTCCGCCGCCCACATCTACGGCAAGCCGGTGGTCTCGGCCGAGTCGTTCACCTCCACGCCCCAGATCAACTGGCGGGGCAACCCCGCCATGGCCAAACTAAGCGGTGACCGCGCCTGGGCCCGGGGCATCAACGAGTTTATGTTTCATCGCTTCGCCCACCAGGCCAATCCCAACGTGACGCCCGGGATGACGATGAACCGCTGGGGTTTCCACTTTGACCGAACCCAGACCTGGTGGTACAACGCCGGCAAGGATTGGTTCCGCTACATCGCCCGGGGGTCTTACCTCCTGCGCCAGGGGCATCCCGTGGCCGACCTGATGATCTTCGTCGGAGACGGCAAGCCAAACTCCCGCTTCAAGTGGGACGACTTCGACCCCGCCATCCCCAAGTGGCTGAACTACGACAACGTGAACGCCGATGTGCTCATCAACCGCGCCGGACTGGCCGACGGGGCGATTACCCTGCCGGAGGGTGGCCACTATCCGCTGCTGGCGCTGAAAAACTGTGACCATCTTAGCTTGCCGACCCTACGGCGGCTGGTGGAGATTGCCGAAAGCGGGGTGACCGTCATTGGAGATCGCCCCAAAGCACTAATGGGCTACGGTCATACCAAAAAAGACTACGCCGCTTTTACCGAACTGGCCGAGCGACTGGCCGCACACCTGCACCCGGCAAGCGACTGGGAAGCACACCTGGCGAACCACGACCTGACGCCCGACCTTCGGGCGGCCGGTAATGACAGCCTCATCTACGAACACCGTCGTGTCGGGGCCACTGACATTTACTTTCTCGTTAACGAAAGCTCCTCGCCCGATACACTCCTCCTCGACCTACGAGTGCGGGGCAAGCGGCCCGAGCGCTGGAATCCGCTGACCGGGGCCATCACCCCCATCCGTCGTTACGCCGCAACAGCTACCGGCACCCGCATCCACCTGGCGCTAGAGGGCGAGGAAAGTGCCTTTTTAGTCTTCCGCGATGATTTGCCGATGATGGCTCCCCTCGCTATTGAGCAGTGGGACAAGTCGGAGCTGCGGGTGCTCGGCTACCGGCCCATTGATGAACCGTGGAAAGTGATCTTCCGAAAGTTTGGCCGGTACCCGAACACTAACTCAACTGCCTTCCCCCGGCAGCAGACCCTGACCTATGGGCATCAGGCAGGCTTTAGCCACGCCGTTGATTTTCCTGAACTAACTGACTGGAAAGAACGTCCGGAAGAAGCAATCAAATACTACTCCGGGACGGCAAACTACCGGACGGAATTTGACTTTCACCCCACCAGCAATGCTACCTACCATCTCGATCTGGGTGAAGTAGACATCGTTGCCGAAGTAAAACTCAACGGTCGTAATCTGGGAGTACAGTGGATGAAACCCTTCCGGTTGGACGTCACCGACGCGCTAAGGGAAGGCAACAACGTCCTGAAAATTGCCGTAACCAACCTTTGGAGCAACCGCCTCATCGGCGAAGAGCGGTATCCGAAGCAGGACGGTGGGTATCAGATGGATGGTTACCACCCCAGGAAGAAAATGCCAGCCTGGTACGTCAACAATGAGCCCCTTCCGCTCGGACCAAGAACGACTTTCACTACGGCGGATTTTTATGATGCAGACGATGAGTTACTCCCTTCGGGGCTGAAGGGACCGGTACGAATCATTGCGCTACAAGAACTTCCCCTTGCACCTGCGGCCGCGCCCAAAAAAGATTAACCGTGGTTGAGACGCTGTGCGTCGAATGCCAATTTTTATTCGACGCTCAGCGTCTCAACCAACGATTTATACGAATCACTATGTCTAAAATTAGTTTTCTGCTGGTGTTTATGATAGGTTGGACTACCATCCTGACCGCCCAGCTTTCCGAAGCAATATTTCAGAACCCCGCTCCCGGATTTCGCCCCAAAACCTGGCTCCACGTCATGAGCGAGAACATGTCGGCCGAAGGCATGACCAAGGATCTGGAAGCCATTGCTGAAGTTGGCATCGGCGGCGTGTTAGTCTTCAACGTCACTCAGGGTATTCCCGTTGGCGACGTCAAGTTCAACTCCGACGAGCACACCTCTATCATGGCTCATGCGGCAGCGGAGTGCCAGCGTTTGGGCCTTACCTTCGGCCTGCACAACTGTGATGGCTGGAGCAGTAGCGGCGGCCCCTGGAACACACCGGAAAACTCGATGAAGCAGGTGGTTTGGGCGCGGACGCAGGTGCAGGGGCGAAGGATAAAAGCAAAGTTGAACCACCCCCAGGTAACGGCGGGTTTCTACGAAGACATTGCCACCCTCGCCTGGCCCGCCAGCCCGGAGGAGCTGGCTGATGCGGCGGCTGAATACGAAGTAATTGCCTCTGACTCAAAAACGGACCTGACCGTGCTTACCGACGGTCTCCACGAAGGTATCACCCAACTGAAAGTGCCACGGGGGGAAGAAGGCTGGGTGCAGTTCAGCTACACCCAGCCCTTTACGCTCCGATCCCTCTACCTGCTGAGTGACTTCAAGCCCGAGCTCCGTCTGCAAACTTCCGACGACGGCAATAACTGGACCGAAGCCGCCAACCTGAGCCTCAGGACCACCGGCAAACACGAGTACGCCGTGGCCTTCACCCACGCGGGCCTGACCGCGCGCTACTTCCGGATAGTAACGACCAAGGGGGCAGACCTGCGGGAGGTCAGCCTCAGTGCTGTGCCCCGAATGCCCGACTGGCTCGACCGTAGCTCGCTCGCCCGCACCGAAGACGGGCGAATGAAGCAGCTTCCGGCAATTCCGGCAATTGACCCGACACAAGTCATCGACCTGAGCGATAAAGTAGACGCCGACGGTCGGCTCACCGCCAAACTCCCCAAAGGCGAGTGGACCATCATGCGCTTCGGCTACACCTCCACCGGGGCGGTCAACATTCCCGCCTCGGCGAGCGGGCGCGGACTGGAAGCCGACAAATTGCGGCGGGCACCGCTGAAGATCCACTACGACGCCTACGTCGGCAAGGTGGTAAAGGCTTCGCCCCCCGGCAGCGTAGGTTTCGTGGAGATCGACAGCTACGAGGTCGGTGGGCAAAACTGGACCCAGGGTTTCCGGGATACCTTCCTGACGGAATACGGCTACGATATTCTGCCTTTCCTGCCGCTCTTCGCCGGCCGCCTCATCGGAGAGGCGGAGACCGCCGATCGGGTACAGCGCGACGTTCGCAATTTGATCGCCCGCATGCTCAACGATAACTACTACGCTTACTTCACCGAGCTGGCTAATGCCGACGGGCTGCAGACCTACGTTGAGCCCTACGGCGGCGGTCCGCTCAACAACCTGGCCGCCGGTGGCCGGGCGAACATCCCGATGGGCGAGTTCTGGCTCAAACGCCCCACCGGGCGTTACGGCAGCGCGGTCTCGGCGGCGCGGACTTACGGTAAAAACATCGTCTCGGCCGAGGCTTTTACCGCCTTCGACTGGGCCGGCAACTGGGGCATTCACCCGGCGGAAATGAAGGCCGACAACGACCTGAACTGGACACGCGGCTTTAACGAATACGTCTTCCACCGTTTCGCCCACCAGCCCAACACTAAGGTTACGCCCGGCATGACGATGAATAGATGGGGCGTCCACTATGACCGCACCCAGACCTGGTGGAACAATGCGGGCAAGGCCTTCAACGAGTACATCGCCCGGGGGCAGTACCTGTTGCGACAGGGGGTACCGGTGTCGGACGTGCTGGTCTTTGTGGGGGACGGTTCGCCGAACGGCTTTATAGGCCGGGATGACCTTTCGGTCCACTTGCCCCGGAGCGTCAACTACGACTGCGTGAACGACGAAGTGCTACAGGGGCGCTTGGGCGCAGACGCAGGTGCTCGCGTCGATGGGGGTGAAGGGGACCCCATCGTAAGCCTCCCTGAGGGAACCGAGTACCGCATCCTGATGCTGGAGAACAGCCGGACGATGACGTTGGCTACCCTGAGAAAAATCAAGGCGCTGGCGGAGGCGGGGGTGCCGATTGTGGGCGAACAGCCCAAGGAACTGATGGGCCATAAAAATCAGCCTGCGGACCATGCGGAATTTGACCAACTGACCAAAGTTATCTGGTCAATGCCGAATGTACGGAAATCGGCCTCCATAGTTGAGGTAATGAACGAGCTAGGACTAGAAGCGGACTTTGTCACCCAAGACAGTACCGCCTTGGAATATGTACATCGGCGTGATGGAGACACCGACATATACTTCATTCATAACCCTGGCGATAGTTCTGTTTACGGCTCCTATATGTTCCGGGTCACCGGTAAGATTCCAGAAATATGGGATGCGGCCTCGGGGAAGATCTTGAAATCCGCAATTTTCAATGATTACGAGCGGGGAACCTACACGCAAATCAAGTTAGCCGCTCATGAATCTGTATTCGTGGTATTCCGTGAAGACAATTCGGAGTTGAATACCATGATTGACTACGTCAGTCCTCACGCACCAATAATCGTAGGCGAAGACAACACTCCTTATCTCGTAGCGACCTCTCCCGAGAAATACTACGTAATTCAGGATGCAGCGCGTAAATACCCGCAGGCTGACTTACCCGCCGTGTTATCCCTGAACAATATCTGGTCCGTCGACTTTGACCGCAGAGGCGGCTACGGCGGCACCCAAACCATGACCACCCTCACCGACTGGAAAGACCACCCCCTCGATTCCATCCGCTACTTCTCCGGAACGGCGACCTACACGACAGACTTCGAGGTACCACCCGGTTACCTCGGAAAAGACAAACGGCTAACCCTTGATTTGGGCGACGTCCAGATTGCGGCGGAGGTCACCATTAACGGCCGGGCGGTACGTATTCTATGGAAACCACCTTACACCGTTGACGTAACCGACTACGTCAAGGCGGGCAACAACCAGTTGGAGGTTGCCGTCACGAACACCTGGGCCAACAGACTGATTGGCGACGAACGCTACCCCCAGCAAGACGCGGGCTACAGCCGGGAGGGTTACCGCAACGGTTACAACGTCACCAAGCCGATGGTGGACTGGTATATAAATAATGAGCCGCTGCCTCCCGGGCCGAGGGCGACCTTCTCCACCGCTGACTTCTACAAAAAGGATGATCCATTGGTGGCTTCGGGGCTTTTAGGGCCGGTCCGGTTGATCCCCGTTCAATTACTTCCCCTTGCACCTGCGGCCGCGCCCGAAAAAGATTGATGATGAAGCAACTACTCTTCGTGATATTCATGTGTTTTGGCAGCGTCCTCCCCAAAATCACCGGCCTCGACGTCATGAAAATAATAACGCTGATGAACGGCTCTGCGTCCGGCGGAAACTTTCGGGTAGATGTGTACCGGATGGCACCGGATGGTCCTTTAGCTACCAATACCGATTTTGCCCTTAAGCCACTTGAAAAAGGATAATCATTCGCAAGCCTCACCGTACCGCCGACTTCAGTCGGCAAACTTTTATTCATCACGCCGACTGAAGTTGGCGGTACAAACAAAACATGAAACACTACCTTCCAGTTCTCCTCCTTTTTTTCACGCTTTCTGCCTGTGCCCAACAGCCCTACCAAAACGCTCAGCTTTCTATTGATGAGCGGGTAGCTGATCTGCTGAGTAAAATGACCGTCGAGGAGAAGGTGATGCAGATGCGGATCTTTCATGCTAACAAGGGCATCAAAATCGACGATGCCGGTAATCTCAGTCTTGAGGGGGACACCAAAGAGCGCCTCCGTCTCGGTATTGCGGGCATAAAGAACCCCGGTGAGCACAACGACCCCGTGGCCGCGGCGAAGGGTAACAACGCCCTGCAGAAATACATCATTGAGAACAATCGCTTTGGTATCCCGGCGCTGTTCGTTACCGAGTCCTACAACGGAGTAGATGCGGAAGGTTGCACCAAATTCGGCCGGCCGATTACCTCCGCGGCCAGTTTTAACCCGGAGCTCACCCACCGGCAGTGGCTCGTGGTGGGAAATGAAGCCCGCCTGCGCGGCATGCACATGTGTCATAGCCCGGAAGCGGACGTGGTGCGCGACCCCCGCTTCGGGCGTATGAGCGAAGCCTTCGGGGAGGATACCTACCTGGTGAAGGAAAACGTTGTAGCCGCCATCACCGGTGTGCAGGGCAACTACGATGGCTTGGGAAAAGGGACACACATCGGGGCCGTGGCGAAACACTTTGCGGGCTATGGGCAGGTGCTGG
The DNA here is from genome assembly GCF_900110645.1 of Neolewinella agarilytica. Taxonomy (GTDB): domain Bacteria; phylum Bacteroidota; class Bacteroidia; order Chitinophagales; family Saprospiraceae; genus Neolewinella; species Neolewinella agarilytica. The sequence goes on along the minus strand of NZ_FOFB01000005.1, from coordinate 253,781 downwards.
GCGGTACTAATTTCGCCGCCATTGAGATTAGTGAGCGGACGCTGATCGATGAGATATTTCCGCCCTTTGAGGCGGCCGTTAAGGAAGCCCGCACGCTGGGTATTATGGCCAGCCACGGCGACCTCAACGGGGTGGCCAGCCACGCCAATCCCTGGCTGCTCACCGAAGTTCTGCGCAAACAATGGGGCTTTAAGGGCTACACCGTCTCTGATGCTAACGATATCGGCCGGCTCTTCTACTTCATGGGCGTTGCCGAAACACCCGAAGATGCTGCACTCCTAGGCCTCCGTGCCGGAATGGACGTTGACCTTTATGCCGATGACGCCTACTCGCTGCTGCCCGGACTGGCCAAAAAAATGCCGGAAATCATGACTTACATCGACCGCTCCGCCGGCCATGTGTTACGCACAAAGATGATCCTCGGACTGTTTGAAAATCCCTACATAGATGTGAGGGAGACCGAACGGCGGGTTCGGATGACCTCCTCTCTGGCGTTGGCGCGGGAAGCAGACGAAGAGTCGATCGTGCTGTTGAAGAACGACAATAAGGCCTTACCCATTAGTAAGTCTACGGCAAAGAAAATAGCCCTCCTCGGCCCGATTTTACGGGAGACCAGTCTTGAGCAGTTTCAGAAAATAGCACCGGGTGTTGAGTTCGTGGCGGAGCAGGGATTTCGCTTAACGGATGAGCAACGGGCCGTGCCAAAAGTGAACGAGAATACCGACGCTGCTCTGGATAAGCTGGTGGGCATCGCCCGCACGGCTGACGTCAACATTCTGTTCCTGGGGGGAGATGAGCACACTGCCAAGGAAGGCTTTTTCAATAATGCGCTCGGTGACCGGGCGAGCATTGATCCCGTCGGGCCACAAGACGAGTTGCTTCGTCGGGTGAAAGCCCTGGGCAAGCCGACCATCGTGGTCTTCACGCACCGCAGAACACTTTCCATTAACGGCTTTGACGAACACGCTGATGCCATTCTAGATGGCTGGGACCTCAGCGAGTTTGGCGATGAAGCCATGGCTAAAATGATCTTCGGAGACGCCAACCCCAGTGGTAAATGCCCCAGCACGGTGCCGCGCCACATTGGCCAGCTTCCTTTTCACTACAGCGGTAAACGGATCAATAATAAAAAAGGGTATCTGTTCATGGAAAACGGCCCACTATATCCCTTCGGGCACGGGCTCAGCTACACCAGCTTCGACTATTCTAATGCCAGGGTTTCCGCCCCTACACTAACGGTACCCGGCATGATCACGGCGAGCGTCAAGGTGACCAATACCGGTAGTATGGCGGGCAAAGAAGTTGTCCAGCTTTACCTGACCGACGAGATCGGTTCAGTCACGAGGCCGGCTAAAGAACTGAAGGCTTTCAAGAAAATTCTACTGCAGCCGGGGGAAACCAAGACAGTGTCTTTTAAGATTACGCCGGAGATGCTGGCGTTTACACGCCTGGATATGACGAAGGGGGTGGAAACAGGAGATTACACCATCCTGCTGGGTACTTCTTCTGCAGAAGGAGAAACGGTCAAATTCCGATTAATCGCTGACTAAATGGACGTAAGCAAGCTTATTATTTGTTTCCTTTTGGCTGCTTGGTTTAGTGGCTGCAGCACTTATGTGCAGGTGCAAAGCGAGTCTTCTGAAGAGCAACGTCCTATGATTTGGGTGCGCCCTTCAGAGCGCCCGGCCATTCTTGCTAAAATTGCTGACAACGAATCCGTAGCAAAATACTACGCTGCCTTTGCCGCAAGGGTAGGGGACGACCTCCGCAGCTGGGAACAAGACCCGGAAGCCTACTTCAGGCAACTTCCTTTTAGTGCCGATCCCGCAGAAAAGCAGATGATTCCTCCCTTTAAAACCTACACGAGCTTTAGTGGGGCCGACCGGGAAGAGCAGGATCGTATGATGCACCAGCTACAAACTGCCGTCGATTGCGGTGTTCTCTACTTCCTCACCGAGGAGGAGCGCTACGCCCGATATGCCGCTGATGTATTACACACTTTCGTACAGGCACTTACCCAGATGCCACTGAATACTGACCACTATAATGCCGGATGGATTTATACGCAGGATCACCTGCGCGAAGCCCGTGAGATCGGCGCTCAGCTTCCCCTCATCTACGACTTTATTCAGCCCTGGCTGGAGGCCAACGGCAAGGTATTTGACCTCGGAAAAGGAACTGAGGTAGCCTTTGATCAGACTCGTGCAACAGATGTATTCCGTACCTACGCCGAGCTGGCCCTGACAAGAGGGGGCACCGGCCACAACTGGCCCATTCTGGAAGCCGCCAGTTTGGTGGGTAACGCACTGGCCTTGCCCGACCCCGCCGAGCGGGCGCATTACCTGAAGTTCTTCCTCAAAGAGGACACGAAACGGCAGGATGCCCTGCCCACCATCGGCGCTTTTTATGATGCCCACGGCGGCAGCTGGCCGGAAAGCTTTGGCTACTCCCAGCACGTCGGAGAGTTTCTGACTTACCTCTTTGCCGTCTTGTCTCATCACGATCCTTCTTCCGGGCTCGTTGGCCAATATCCACAGGTAGTGGCGGCTCTGCCAGAAGCGTACTATTTTACTTATCCTGGCGGCAAAGAGACCATCCTGCACGGCGACGGTCACCGTGCGTATCACCCCATGATCAAAGGTTATGAAATCGCTTATCATCTCGGGCAGCGGGAAGGCCGGCCGGAACTGACCAGAACTTTCGGCCCGCTGATCAATCACTCCGTCCAGTCAGGTGACTACAAACGTTTTGCCCCGCCCGGCCAAAGAACTTACCCCGCCTCGCCCTACCGCGAGCCCGTAAAACTACTTTGGTTTGAACCGGAGGTGCCAACCCAGGCGGGCGAGTACCCCCTGCCGGTAACTGATGAACTGCCTTTCGCCGGCATCACCATACAGCGTAATCTCTCCCCCTCCGGTAAAGCAGAAGACGGGCTGATGGGCTTCATTGGCGGAGGGTCCTACGTCCACGGCCACGCCACGGGCCTGAGTATGGAGTTGTTTGGCAAGGGTTTTGTACTGGGTGGTAAGGGCGGCAGAACCCAATACCGGACCGAAATCCATGATAACTACTACCGCATTTTTGCCAGCAACAATACGGTAATTGTAAATGGAGCTTCCCAATCCTCCGGCGGGTGGGTGAGCCTGGGCACTGACCGGGCCAGGCGACTGGCAGCGGAGCCCGAACCAGATGCCCCGCCCGTTTCTCCTGATTTCAGTTTCACGACCGCTGCCTTCCGGGATACGGTAGGCGATGCCGCTGAGGCTTATCAGGAGCGGACCCTGGGCATCATTCGCACTTCGGACTCGACCGGTTACTATGTCGACCTGTTTCGTTCGCACTCTGAGTTGCCGGAGCAGTACCATGATTACATCTACCGCAACCCGGGCGAAAGCCTTGTCCTGCGTGCGGGCGAAAAAAATATAGAGCTTAGTCCCACACCTGAACGCTATCAGGCGAATGCAAACGATGAATGGAAAAGCAACCGCTCCTTCCGGCATCCGGGCTGGCACTACTTTGAAGACGTGAAGACTTCTGCGCAGATTTCAAAGGATGTAACGGTAACCTTCAGGGCCGAAAAACTGGGCCCGCAGCCCATTCAAATGAGGGCCTTCCTGCCCGGGCAACCGAACCGGAGCTATACAACGGCGACCTCACCGCCGCTAACCGAAGGGCCGGATCAGTACCGAAAAGAACGGGCACCAACGCTGGTCATTCGCCAGGAAGGTTCTGCCTGGGACACCCCTTTCGCTGTCGTTTATGAGCCCGCAATGGCCGGAGAGAGCAGCATTGCTGCTGTGGAGGCCATCCGGCGCGAACGCAGGTGCGAAGGAATTCTTGTGAAGAGCAATGAGCGGACCGGAGGAATTACCCAACTCGTGTTGCTGCCAACTGACCCAGACAAAACGATCCATTACCCTAACTATGATATTAGTTTCCGGGGGAGGTACGCAGTGGTAACCCTGACTGCTTCCGGAGAGCTGCAATCTGTCTACCTCGGCCAAGGTGAAAAAATAAAAGTCGGGCGACACACCATCCGTTCGGCGGGTGAAGAAAGTGTGTCGGCCTTTATCAACCTAAGCTCCCCACAACAGAAAGTCTCTACTTCGGAGCCACTGTACTTCAGTTATTCGGGGGAACCGGAGAAACTCGTTAAACCTGACTAGTTCGCACTTGTCTCTCCCTTGCTCTTTTATTTTTCACTGCATCCTGCGGCCGCGCAAAAACAACAATATGAAAGGTAATTATTACATCCTGATCTTAATTTTTGCCAGTATGGCCTTTGCTTTTTGCGGAGAGACAGCCGATGTCCCGGAAGAAACCATTGAGCAAAAAACACCGAACATCGTCTTCATCATCTCTGATGACCAGGCCTGGACCGACTACGGCTTTATGGGGCACAAGCAGCTCAAAACCCCAAACATCGATAAGCTGGCTAATGAAGGACTCACTTTCGTGCAAAGTTACGTGCCTACCTCACTCTGCGCCCCCTCCCTGGCCTCCATTGTAACCGGGGTCTATCCACGCCGGCACCAGGTGTTGGGTAACGACCGGATGCTACCGACCGACAAGCCAAAAGACAAAGCGGATAGAAGGAAAATAAGGGCTGAGCGCTACCGGCCGGTCATTGATCATTTCAAACAGCTCAACACCCTGCCCGAAATGCTGAAGGATAAAGGGTATCTCTCTTTTCAAACCGGTAAGTGGTGGCTTGGGAATTACGCCAACGGCGGCTTCGACCGGGGGATGACACATGGGGATCCCGCAAGGGGAGGCCGACACGGAGACTATGGACTGGAGATTGGCCGAAATGGAATGGACACCCTGTTTAACTATATCGACTACGCCCTGGAGGAAGAAAAACCCTTCTTCGTCTGGTACGCACCTTATTTGCCCCACCGGCCCCATAACCCGCCAGACAGCCTCTTCCAGAAGTACCTGCCCCTGGCCCCAAGTGAATATGTGGCCAAATACTGGGCTATGTGTGAATGGTTCGACAATACTTGTGGTGAGTTGATTGACTACCTGGACGAGAAAGGACAAAACGAAAATACGCTGTACGTCTACGTATGTGATAACGGTTGGGTACAAGAAGAGAATGCTGCGGGATACACCAAAAACTCTAAACGTTCTCCCTACGATTACGGCATGAGAACGCCAATCATCTATAAATGGAGTGGGCACATTGAACCCGGTTACAACTCCCGTTCCCTGGCAAGTAGCCTGGATATAGTGCCAACCGTGCTAAGTCTCCTCGGTATGGAGCGGCCGGAGGGCTTAGATGGTATCAATGTGCTGGATAAGCTTGCTTTAGAGAAGCGGGAGACCCTCTACGGAGAAATCTATGCCCACGACTTTACGACCGTAGACAACAGCCTGTTTTATCAAATGGCCATTACCAGCCCTTATAAAATAATTGTTCCGAACAAGGCAAACAAGCCCAATGAAACGGTACAGTTGTATGATATCATAAAGGACCCCTTCGAGCAAAAGGACTTAGCGGCTGATAAGCCCGAAATCGTTGAACAACTTATAAATAAAATTGAAGCGTCATGGAATCAATGAAAAGACACAACCACTTTGCTCCGCTGAAGCGGATGAGCATCAATGTACTCTTGTTGGCAGGCTCTTTTTTGTTGGTTACCTGCGCGGGCACGGCGCCAGAGGCGCCCAACGGACTCACCATCAGTGAAGGTTTCGAAGACCCCCTGGGGTTTTATGACGCCTCTCCCACCTTTTCCTGGAAGCTGCCCGCTGCGGGGGAGCAGGCCGCTTATGAGATTGAGGTTACAGATGCCGATGGAGCCACGGTGTGGCAGTCGGGTCGGGTAAACACATCTGCTACAGTTGGTGTGCCTTACGCCGGCCCCGAGTTGCAGTCACGCCAGCAACTGGAATGGCGGGTGCGTTACGAAAACCCGTCGGGCGAGCTGTCCGGATGGTCCGAATCCGCTTCCGTAGAATATGGCCTCCTGACGAATGAGGACTGGCAGGGGAAATGGGTTGGAGCGACCACGCCTGCGGAAACCACTGAGTTTAATCTGCCTTTCTTCCGTCCACAGACCCTGCGGAAGAACTTTACCATCGACGGATTGCCGGAACAAGCCCGTTTATACATCACCGCCAAGGGTGTTTTTCGCGCTCAACTCAACGGCCAACGCATCGGGAACGATGAGATGACTCCGGGATACACCCCCTACCAGCACCGCATCGAAACGTTGACATATGACGTGACGGACCTCCTGCAAGTTGGAGAAAATGAGCTTACGGCTACACTTTCCGAAGGTTGGTATGCCGGTCGGATTGGCTACACACTTCCGCAGTGGACTAATACCGATTCTCCTCGTCTGCTCGCTCAACTGGAAACCGACGGTCAGGTACTGGTCGTCACCGACGAAAGTTGGCAAACCCAGCCAGCTACGCCGCTTACCTATTCCAGTATCTACGACGGAGAGTTCTATTCTGAGCTTCAACCGACCGAGCCCCCGGTCCCCGTGATCGCCGAAGCACTGGAGCCTACCGTAATGTTGCGTCCTAAACGGCACGCTACCGTTAAGATTCGTAAAACTCTGCCTACCCAAAACATCACTTCTGTTAAGCCTGGAGCCACCATTTTCGACCTTGGCCAAAACATGGTGGGCGTACCACACCTACGGGTTCCCGTAAAAAAAGGAGATACCCTATGGGTTCGTTTTGCCGAAATGCTGGATTTGGACGGGGACATCTTTACTAAGAATTACCGATCTGCCCGTTCGACGGATTATTACGTAGCGGCCGAAGACGGCAAGATCGACTGGACGCCCTCTTTCACCTTTCACGGCTTCCGCTACGTTGAATTATCGGGCTATTCGCCCCAGGCTACTCCGGCTAAGGGTTGGGTGGAAGGCAAGGTGCTGTATTCTGATTTTAGCACAGCAGGTACTTTCACCAGTTCTCACTCTAAGCTGAACCAACTGCAGCAGAACATCGAATGGGGGCTGCGGGGTAACTTTCTCGATATTCCTACCGACTGCCCGCAGCGAGACGAACGCCTTGGGTGGACCGGAGACGCCCAGGTTTTTGCCCCTACCTCCTTGTTCCTGACCAGCACCCACGCCTTTTGGGCTTCCTGGCTGCAAAGTATGCGTGAAGAACAGCTACCCAACGGTGCCATTCCGTTCATCATTCCCAACATCAATGTCAAACGAAGCAGTGCTGGCTGGGGAGATGCGGCGACCATCATTCCCTGGGAGGTCTACTTTCGTACGGGAGACACTACCGTCTTACGGGAAAATTACGATATGATGCGCCAGTGGGTCGGCTATTACGAAAGTAAGGCTAAAGACCACCTGGTTGACTTCCAGAGTTTTGGGGACTGGCTTCAGCCATACCCCGCTAACGGGAACAACAGGGGAGATACTCCCCGGGAGTTTATCTGCACAGCCTATTTTGCCCGTAGTACAGAATTATGCGGGCGCGCAGCGCGGGTGCTGGGCAGGGTAGAAGAAGCAAAGCAGCTCGATCGCTTGCATCAATCCATTAAAACGGCTTTACGCCAGGCCTACTTCGATGAGGCCGGGCGCATTACCCAGGACCGGGCGACGCAGACAGCTTATCTGCTTGCCCTGGGCTTCGACTTGTTACCGGAAAAGTTGGCTCCACTGGCCGTCAATCACCTCATCAACGAGATCGAGCTTGCTGATGGTCACCTCAGGACCGGCTTTCTGGGCACCCCTCTTCTCGCCCCCGTATTGGATCGCTATGGCCATGCTGAACTGGCCTACAAGCTTCTTTTTCGCGAGACCTACCCCAGCTGGTTCTATTCCATCAATCAGGGAGCCACGACTATGTGGGAACGCTGGAATAGCTACACCCTAAAAGACGGCTTTAACCCCGGAGGTATGAACTCCTTTAACCACTATGCATACGGGGCTATCGGTCAGTGGATGTACGAGCGAGTGGCAGGAATTGCCCCCAGAGCCCCTGGTTACCGGGAAATTAGTTTTGCGCCGGTCATTAATCCGCCACTAACCTCCGCTGCCGCGACCCACGAATCTCCCTACGGTCACATCAGCAGTGCCTGGACCGTCATCGACGGCCACCTGGACTGGGAAATAATAGTTCCTCCTAACAGTACTGGCTTCATAACGATACCCAAGGGCTATAAGGCAGATTACCAACTAATTCAAATAGCTGATGACGGAAGCACGGTAGCAGGTGAAGCAACAAACTCTAACGAAGAGCTGAGATTAACGTCTGGTAAGTACAGAGTTACGAGTACTCTGAACAAGTAAATCAACATGAAAGCAGCACATTTCAACCCAAGAAGGAAAGTATTCAGGTGCGTTGGTTCGGTTTTTCTCCTACTTTCCCTGATGGTACTTACTACCTGTGGCGAAACGAACTATGAAGCTAATCCGCCCAATGTTCTCTTCCTGGCCGTTGATGATCTGAACAATCTGATTGGCCGGCTGGAGGGGGTAAACTACGGCGTTAAAACCCCCAACCTGGACCGCCTGGCCGCTAAAGGCGTACTCTTTTCCAACGCCCATTGCCAGGCGCCGCTATGCGGCCCCTCCCGGGCATCCATCATGACGGGCTTACGACCATCAACGACTGGTATTTACGGGATGATCCCTGACGACAAAATCAGGTCCGGGGACAATCAGGCAACCAAAGACATTATCCTGCTGCCAGAGTATTTTCGGGATCATGGCTACCATACCATGGGCATAGGTAAGCTTTTCCATAAGCATGCACCTGCTGGTGCTTTTCACGAATCGGGCGGCAGGGTGAAAGGCTTTGGCCCACTTCCTCCGGAGCGGTTCGTCTGGGATGGATTCGGCACCTCCGACCGAAAAAAATACGGCCGTACCAGCACCGACTGGGGGGCTTTCCCTGAAGTGGATTCCCTGATGCCCGACCACCAATCCGTTAACTGGGCCATCGAACGCCTGAACCGGACATACGAGCAGCCCTTCTTCCTGGGCGTAGGCTTCCTGCGGGTCCACGTACCACTCTACGTACCGCAAAAATGGTTCGACCTTTATCCCTTAGACAGTATCAAGACGATGCCCTACCGGGCGGATGACTTGAAAGATGTTCCTCCCGTCGCCCTGCAGATCAACGATTTGCCCATGATGCCCACTACAGACTGGGCCATTGAAAATGGAGAGTGGCCTAAGATTCTGCAGGCTTACCTGGCTTGCGTCAGCTTCGTCGACTACGAAATCGGTCGACTGCTGGACGAGCTGGAAGCCAGTCAGCACGCTGACAATACAGTAATCGTCCTTTGGTCTGACCATGGCTACCGGCTGGGAGAAAAGGGGACCTTTGCCAAACACGCGCTCTGGGAGTCAGCCACTAAGGCACCCCTGCTTTTCATAGCCCCCGACCTGCCGAAAGGGCTGGTAATTGATCAGCCGGCGGAGATGCTCTCCATCTATCCAACCCTGACGGAGTTGTGTGGACTACCGGCTTACGACAGAAATGAAGGTCGTAGCCTGGTCTCCCTCATGCGGGGGGATGAGGGAAAAGATGAGCAACTCGCCATAACGACCTTCGGGATGAATAATCACACGGTCAGGTCAGAACGCTTTCGGTATATCCAATATGAAGATGGAGGAGAGGAACTGTATGATCACACGGAGGACCCCCATGAATTTACTAATCAGGCAGACAACCCCAGGTATCAAAAAGAGAAAGCCTCACTGAAGAAGCAGTTACCGGGAGAGAATGCCCAATGGGCCCCTCACTCCTCCTACAGTTTTCAGCCCTACTTCGTGGAACAAAAAGCAAGGACTTCACCGGCGAATACGGAAACGAAGGGTGAAAGGTCGGTTGAAAGGTTTACGAATAGAGATTTAGAGACCATGACGGCTCTTCGTGCCAAAATTCGTAGCGGTTATGCTCCCTACCAGAAGGCTTATCAAAAAATGTTGCTGGAGGCAAATACCTTACTGAAAAGACCGCTGCTGTCTGTAATGCGAAAGAAAATCACCCCACCCAGTGGAAACAAGCACGACTACCTGAGCTTGGCTCCTTACTGGTGGCCTGACCCCGAAAAAGCAGACGGCCTGCCATGGATCCGTAAAGACGGTGAGGTAAACCCTGCGACGAAAGATGCCAATACGGATAACAAGGCCAAAAGTCAGACTTTTAAAGTGATTGAAGATCTGGCTTTAGCCGCCTGGATCTCCGGCAACAAACAGTACGGCCAACGCGCCGTGGAACACATCAACACCTGGTTCCTTGACCCGGCGACGAAGATGAACCCCAATTTCAACTACGCTCAGGGAATCCCCGGGCGAAACGATGGGCGCTGCTTCGGCATCATCGAGTTTATCGCTATTCAGGACGTGATTGATGCACTGGAAATGTTGGATCACGTCGGCATGCTTCCCGAAGCAACTAAAACGGGGATGCACGAGTGGCTTGCGGCTATGCTTCACTGGTTCCAAACCAGTGAGCTTGGTATTGAAGAAGGCCTCCGTCACAATAACCATGCAACCTGGTATGATGTCCAGGTGGTTTGTATGCTTCGCTATCTCGGCCGACCGGATGCGGCACGTAAAGTGCTGGAAACTGCGAAGACTAAAATTATTGCCGCACAGCTTGAACCCGACGGGAGCCAGCCTCATGAACTGGAAAGAACAAAGTCCATCAGCTACTCTACGATGAACCTGAACGGCATGACCCAATTGGCATGGCATGGCCGCCAACTCGGTGTAGACCTATGGGGATACAAAACTGACGATGGCCGGAGCATTCCTGCGGCCTATGCATTCCTTAAACCTTTCGCCTTTGACAAGAAGCCCTGGCCGTATCCCCAACTCGGTGAGCAGAAGCACTACTGGGATAAAGCCCGGGCCTTGTTTTATCAAACCGGAGCCAGGCTGGAAGTGCCGGAATTCTGTGCCCTTAGGCAAGACGGCAGTACAACAGCTACGGATCTCTCCCAGCTGTTTTTTCAATGTTCAGCTAAGTAAAAAGGAGGGGTGAAAAACCAGAAATCCAAACAACGAATAAAAACGTCATGCAAAGACTCGCCTTCAAAATGTACCTTAAAGCAGGCCAAACAGCCACTTACCGGGAAAGACATGATGCCCTTTGGCCCGAACTACAGCGCCTCCTGAAAGACGCGGGTGTGAGCGAATACTCCATCTTTATTGATGAGGAAACCGATACGCTATTTGCCTTCCAGAAAGTAAGCGGTGAAGGTGGTTCTCAGGATTTATCCGACCACCCGATCGTGCAGAAATGGTGGGCTTTCATGGCTGATATTATGGAGACGAATGCGGATAACTCTCCGGTTTCGGTTCCGCTTCGGGAAGTTTTCTATTTGCCATAATTGCCTTAACCGCGGCTGCCGGCTGTCCATTAACTGATTTAACCTCTCCATTAGCCACAAAACCAGCATTATGAAACGTCGCAATTTTCTATTCCATTCTCTGCTGGCAGCTGCGGCATTAGGCCTTCCTGTGGCTGCTTGCAAGGAAGCGATAGCTGATGCCAAAAGTGCAGCGCCAACGGCTTTCCGGGCTTTGGTGGAAAACCTGCTCAAAAAATGGTGCGATGGTATGCTATCCATGCAGATTGATCAACCTGATGACCTGACTGTGCACGGTGCACTGGGCTGCCCCGCCTGCGATCATATCCATGGACGCTGTATGGACTCGGTGTATCCATTCGTCCACATGGCCAGGAAAACCGGAGAGGAAAGGTACCTCACGGCTGCCATTCGGGTTATGGAGTGGGCGGAGAATAATGTGTCTCAGTCTGACGGAAGCTGGACGGTAATGCCTAACCCGAAAACATGGCGTGGTATTTCAGTTTTTGGTGCTATTGCCCTGGCCGAGACGCTTCATCACCATGGTGATTTTCTGCCTGAAAAACTGCGCGCTAAATGGACCGAACGGCTTTCGAGAGTAGGGGAATATCTGCTGGCTAATTTCAATCTCACCTTTACCAACATAAATTATGGCTTCACAGCCCTGCACGCTTTCGTACTAATTGGCGAGGTGCTCGGCGATGAAAAGTATGCGGCGCGGGCGCAGGTGCTGGGAAGGGATGCAAAGCAATGGTTTACCAGGCCTAACTTTCTGCTGTTTGGCGAAGGTAAACCAAGCGATGCACTGTCTCCCAAGGGCCTCCATTCCGTCGACTTAGGATACAACGTCGAAGAATCTCTGAATGGCGTCATCCACTACGCTCTGCACGTTGGCGATGAGGAATTACTGGGATTGCTGACGAAGTCTCTCGAAGGGCACCTCGAATTCATGCTTCCGGATGGTGGCTGGGATAACAGCTGGGGCACCCGCCAGGCCAAATGGAGTTACTGGGGTAGCCGAACCACCGACGGCAGCCAACCAGCCTTTTCCATGATGGCGGATCGCAACCCGGCCTTCGCTACCGCTGCCATCCGCACTACCGAACTTTTACAGCGCTGTACTGCGGAGAGCGGGCTCATTTACGGCGGACTCCACTATGCCGAACACGGGATACCTCCCTGTATCCATCATACCTTTGCTCATGCTAAACCACTGACCGCACTGCTCGACGGCCCCGCCAAACTTACCGCCTTGCAGGCTTCAGCCAGCTTGCCCCGGCAAATCGCTGACGGCGTGCGCCACAAGCCGGAAGTTGATGTATGGCTGGTCGCTCGTGGGCCGTGGCGAGCCACCGTTTCCACCTACGACTTCATCTACAAGAAATATTGTTTCCAGGGCACTGGTGGGGCATTGAACATTCTGTGGCACGAGCAAGTCGGGTTACTCTTTGCCGCAAGTATGGCCAAATACATCCTGGTTGAAAAATTCAACCAACAGCTACATCCTGACGAGGAAGAGTACGCCCTTACACCACGTCTCGAAACGTTCATTGATGGAAAGTGGTACACCAACCTATATGATCTTGGAGCAAAAGCGAAGGTTTCCGATGACAGCGGAACCATCACCTCAATAGCAACGGTCCAACTGCTTGACGAGAACCAACTTCCTCCCTCTAAAGGCGCAATCCAACAACAAATAGAGTATCACATTTCCAAAGAGGAGATGAGGGTAGTGGTACCACCAGTCAGAGACTCAGCAGACGAAGTCCGGTTAGTGTTGCCCGTAGTATCACCCAACACGGATGAAGTAGTACGAATTGATGAGCGTACTCTTCATATCATTAAGCCGACAGGTATGGTTAGACTGGAGGCCAATGTTCCTTTACAGATTGACATAACCAAGCGCGAGCGAATCTTTAATTTGGTGCCGGGGGTCCAGGCGCTGCCAATATTCGCCGAGGTTGGTGAAAATGGAACTCGCGTTAGCGTGTCGGTCGTGTCCACCTAGTGGTCTCATTGCCTGAAAATATCTTTCTTCAACTCAAATCAGCTCCCTGCAGCTGGGAGTTCCGGATCAAAATGAGGATTTAGCACAGTAGGCACCGGCGCGTCAGTCGTTTGCCGCCAGCTTTGTAATGCTGCACGCAAAGAGTCGCGTACGCCAGGAAAGACATCAGATAAATCATTCTGTTCACCCCGATCTGTGGACAGGTCGTAAAGCTCAATACCGCCATCTTCGAAGTATTCGTGAAGTTTCCATTTTCCCGCAAGCATACTGCTGCCGGGGCGGGTTCGGAATAGCGGATCGCGGCTTTCTGCACCATTTTTTCGGTAGGCCTCCAGGTAGATGGGGAAATGCCAATACAAGTTGCGGGAGGCGAGGGGCTTTTGGTTCAACAGCAACTCGCTCAGGTTGGTACCGTCCAGCGGTTGAGCGGGAGCTTCCAGGTCGGTTAATGAGGCCAGAGTAGGGTAGAAGTCGAGGTTAATAACGGGAGTTTCATCTACTCTTGGGGAAATTGTTCCCGGCCAACCGATCAGTAGCGGGACGCGGGTGCCGCCTTCATAATAAGCACCTTTACCAGCGCGCAGTGGGTATTGATCAGAAATTTTATCTACGCCCCCGTTGTCAGAAGTAAAGATGATTATGGTGTTTTCTTCCAGCCTTCGGGCGGCGAGTTCAGCTAGGACCTTACCTACATTTCGATCCAGCGCCTCCATCATAGCAGCGTAGGTTGCGTGTTCTTTACCGGTAATGCCCGGCCGACCGATGTATCGCTGAACCATAGAATCCGGTGCCTGAATCGGGGTGTGGACGGAATAGAAAGGAAGGTAAAGGAAAAAAGATCCTTGGCCAGACTCCTCCTGGATGAAGCGGACGGCCTCATCTCCGAGTCGGTCAGTCAGGTATTGGCCCTCGGGACCATCTTTTATGTTCGGCATCGGAAAGGGGCTAAAGTAGCCCCCCTTTGGGTAGCCCCACTTGCTACCCGCTACATTGCGGTCAAACCCGCGGGCTAAGGGGTCTTCCCCAATGTGGTATTTCCCGAAGTTTCCCGTCCTGTACCCTTGCCGTTGCAGAAACTGCGGCAGTAACTCCAGAGAATCGGGCGGAAAAGGGGTATTCACGATCGGCACGAGTCTTCGGTGCCGTTTGTCGCCCCGTGCAGAGGGGCTTACGGTATAGACTCCCGTTCGTTGTGACCATAATCCACTGAGCATCGCCGAACGGCTAGGCGCACAGTTCGATGCGCCCGCGTAGGCCTGGGTGAAATTTACACAGGTCTTGCTCAGGCGATCCAGGTGAGGGGTTTGATAGAGGGTATTCCCCATGTAGGCGGGGTCCGCCCACCCCATGTCATCAGCTACAATGAGGACTATATTGGGACGTTCCTGGCGGGAAACGGTATCGCTATTTGCACAAGTAGAGACCAATAAGCAGATTGTCAATAACAAGACGGAGTGGTGTATTGGAAGCATGGAGTCATTTTTAATAATCTGAATACTTTGCCAGGTTCAACGGAGGCAAAATCGTAGATGCTAATTTATAGTTATTCAAAGCAAAACAGAGGTAGGACGAAACGAAGTGTGTATCCTTTATACGATATCCCGGGGTTATTTGTCATAGACGCTCGCCAGTACAGAACAGGACACTTTCTTTTTCAGAGGGTCTTAGTTTTCGGCAAATCGTCCGATCAATGCCAAAGAACTTATTCCTCCCCCTGCTCTTTCTACTACTCCTTTGCACCTGCGGCCGCGCCGGAAAAATTGCTGACACAGGCCATTGGGCCGCGGCTTATAGTGCTCAGGAAGCTATTGTATTCGAGCGATTGCTGTGTAATTATGAGGAGAACCCACAGGTTATTGCCGGAGATCGTCCGCAGTTTTCATGGGTAGTGAAAGCAACAGGCTACAATCGGCAGCAAACCGCCTTTCGGGTATTGGTGGCCTCCAGTCCGGAATTATTAGCAAAAGACGAGGGGGATGTATGGGATTCCGGAAAATTATTATCAACCAGTACCACTCATAATTTATTTGAGGGCCCGGCACTGGCTGCCGGGCGCCGATACAATTGGAAAGTAAAAATATGGGATGAAGCTGATGTGGCCTCAGCCTGGTCGCCGGTACAATTCTTTACTACCGGATTAGGGGGAGAGGCCGACTGGGATGACGCACAGTGGATTACCGTACCGACAGATGAAAGGACATCAGAGCACCGCTTCCGGTTTTTCCAAACCGGTGCTATGAAAGAGCCCGTTCAGGTGAGCAGTTTTCCTGCCGGTTATTTCAGGCGCACCTTTGAGGTAAAAAAGAAAATCGCTAGTGCTAGGGCTTATATTGTGGGCCTGGGATATTACGAGCTTTACCTGAACGGAAAAAAAATTGGAGACCAGGTGTTGGATCCGGCACCGTCTAACTACGACAAAACTTCTTACTACGTTGTTCTGGACGCAAAAGAGGAGTTACTAGTAAACCAAAATACACTTGGTATAAAGCTGGGTAGTGGCTTTTATGGTCAAAATCTTGCTTTCAGGAGAGATCCGGAATCCGCTAAAAGCCTGGCTTACGGACCGCCGGCCGTCCGGATGACGCTTAAGTTAATCTATGAAGATGGGACAACAGGCTCAATCGTTACGGACTCGAAGTGGAAATCTATACCCGGGCCAATCGTATTCGACAATATCTACGGCGGCGAGACTTATGATGCCCGTTTTGAACAGCAAGGTTGGCATGAGAACGACTTCGATGACAACATTTATCAGAAGGTGAAAATTACTACACCGGTAGTGGGAACAATAGTACCTCAGGTAATCCCGCCGATTAGAAAAATAAAAGCATTAAAGCCCCGGGAAATATTCAGGGGTGAAAATGGTAACTGGATTCTGGACTTTGGTCAAAACATCGCCGGCTGGATTCGCATGAGTGTAAAAGAAAGTGAGGGTACTAAAGTTCAGCTTCAGCTCACGGAAGCCCTGAAAAGAAGCGGGAACGCAATCCATCTGGGTTCTACAGGGGGAGGTGCCAGTGGGCTGTCTCAACAACTAATTTATGTATGTGGAAGCAATGAACGAGAAACATGGGAGCCAGGTTTTACCTACCATGGCTTTCGCTACGCAGAAATAACCGGCATAAGCCGCCGACCCGAAAAAGATGACTTTACGGCCTTTCTGGTGAGTACAGATGTCCGGGAGACTGGCTCTTTCCAATGTTCTGACTCCCTGGTAAACCGAATGGCTGAAGTAAGTAAATGGACCGTTATTGACAATTTGCACGGCATCCCGGAAGATTGCCCGCAGCGTGAAAAATGTGGATGGCTGGGAGATGCCCACGCCACTGCGGAGTTCATTCTTTATAACTACGATGTAGCGGCTTTTTATGAAAAATATATGAACGATATCCGAACGCAGTTCAGGTCAGTAAAAGGAGGAAACGATAAAAACAAATTCAGCGTTCCGACGATGATCGCCCCCGGCCGGCGTACGTCGACTATCGCAAAGCTTGATTGGGGAATTGCCGCAATTTACCTACCCTGGTATCATTATCTTCATTATGGTAATGAGCAAATCGTCTCGGAATATTACGCTGACATGAAACAGCTCACGGCTTACTACCTGAGTTTCAGAAACGCTGATGGAATTATCGAAAACGGAATGGGGGACTGGTGTCCGCCGCGCTGGGATCGCAAGTCCAATCCTTCTGCTATGGAATGTCACCCCGTAGTTTCAGCTACTGCCTACTTCTATGATATTCTCAAGGTTATGAGAGCGTTTTCAGAGGTAATGGGCGAAAAAGAATATGCTGGTTTTCTGGACAGCGAGATAGAATCTTTACATACAGCCTTTAACCGTGTATATCTGGAGCAAGTGGCAGGAACCAATTACTCCTGGTATGGGAGCCAGACGGCAACAGTGATGGCCCTTCAGTTTGGCCTGGTGCCCGAAGAGGAAGAAGAAAATGTAGTGAATGGCCTTGTTTATGACATCGATGTGGTCAATAGCGGACATCATACCGTTGGTATTCACGGTAATCGGTACTTGTATTCCGTACTTAGTGACCACGGCATGGCTGATCTTGCATACAGTGTATTAACACACCCTGACTTTCCCAGTCAGGCTTTCGTATTACATACCGGTTTTACTACCTGGCCCGAGCGGCAGTGGGACTGGTCAGAGAATATAGAATTCGGCAACTCACTTAACCACCCGATGCACAGCGGATTTGCCGCTTACTTTCATGAGCGGCTTGGAGGCATCAGGCCAATGATTGCCGATCCCGGATACAAGCAGTTTGTCATCGACCCTATAATACCAAAAACAATTAACTATGCAGATGCGGAAATTCAATCACCTTACGGTTTAATTAAAAATAATTGGAGAAAGGAAGGCGATTCTTTTTCTATGAAGCTTTCGATTCCGTTTAATACATCTGCGATATTACCGCTCACAGCAGCCAAAGCAGGTACTGTTAAGGTAAATGGTACGGAGTGGAAAAAGGATACTTTTGCTCCATCACCAATGGATTCTTTAACTCTCGGGTCTGGTGTTTACACCGTTTCGTTTGAGCTGTAGCCGATAAAAAAATGGGTCAGGTCTATTTTTCGATAGTCTACCTTACAGGTCAGTTTACAACGAATCCCGGTCAAGCAGCGTAAACGGATTTTTCACCTCTTCCTGTCGCTTATTTATTATCATCTCAGCTGCCATTCTTCCCATTTCCGAAAAATCAGTTGATATAGTAGTAATGCCCAAAAGCTCTTTAAGGGGTGTTTCATTATAAGACATAATTCCGACGTCTTTGCCCAAGATCAAGCCCTGGTCACGAGCAGCCTTAGTAACGTTAACAAGATCTGTTTCCGGAATAGTAAGGTAGAGACTGCCAGGTTCAAGTGGCATATCTTCTTCAATTTCTTCAATTACGGCAAAGGGCATCTTAGCTTCAACACAAAACTTTCGAAACCCATGAAGAATACGCTTAGGATAGGGGTAAACTGAGTTAGAAGGATAGGCGATAACCAGTTTTTTATAGCGGGATATTTTGTCTTGCCCCTGAATAAGGGCTTCGTATATATCATTTTCGAAGTCCTGGTACAATTGAGCACACTTCTTTTCGAGGCCCTGCAGGTAGTTGTCCAGAATTAAAAGTTTGTGTGCCGGAATTGCGTTCAGTGCTTTGGAAACCTCGTCTGTTGTACTGGCGTGCTTTAATGAATTGGTCTTGAAATGAGGCATAATCACATAAAAGTCATAAGACTTCTCTGCCTTGCTAAGGAGTTTTAGAAATAAAGACTCGTCGCAATGGTATATATTAAGCTCAGTATGAGCTTCTTCGGCGATGGCAGCAATGAAGGAATTGTAGATTCTCATCTTGTAAGCGCTCAACTTATTGATGAGGAACAAGACATTAAGCTTAGAGATCAGTGGTGTTTTGACGACGTAAAAACCTTTTCCCTTTACGGAAGTGATTATCCTTCGTTCCTTCAGGATGTTGTACGCTTTCTCCACCGTGTCACGCGAAAGGGAAAACTCTTCGCTCAACATATTTATGGAAGGGATTTTCTCATTTATCTTGAGTTTACCCGTACCAATATTTTCTATAATGCTGTCTACAATTTGACGATATTTTGGTGTTCTTGAGTCTTCATCAATGGTAATGTGTTTCAATATTTCCATACTGGCATTTGAGAAAATCGGTGACAGAATATGTCTATTCTGTAGAATTTAACTTAAAATAATTGTTGATCAGGTAAATTTCTTCGCGAGGAATGAAGAAAAGCAAACAACCTTCAGAAGAGCAGCCAAAAAACATCCTCACCTTCCGGGATGGTACAGGACACCTCTTGCCTATAGCCCTTCTTAACTTAGCGATAATTAAGAATTATGCAAAAATATAACATCCTCCGCTAATGACAACTTCTACCACCTTCAAACACGTAGATTACCTTTGGGACGAAGCCCATGCAGCCTCTCTGGGAGATGACCAGGTGGCACTGTTCCTTTACCGTTCCAATATTTTAGGCGCTGACCTGCGCATCACCAACTATGGCGGCGGAAACACCAGCTGTAAAACCATTGAAAAAGATCCGCTTACTGGTGAGGAAGTAGAGATCATGTGGGTGAAAGGTTCTGGTGGAGATATCGGCACCCTTACCCGGAAAGGTATTGCAGGGCTATACACTGAACGCTTGCGCAATCTTAAAAAGGTGTACGGTGGTTTGCATGACGAAGACCGAATGGTGGGCCTGTTCAATCATTGCATCTACGACCTTGAGTCCAAAGCGCCTTCTATCGATACGCCACTTCATGGCCTCCTGCCCTTTAAACACATTGATCACCTGCACCCGGACGCGCTCATCGCCGTTGCCGCTGCAAAAGACAGTGAAAAAATAACTAAAGAAATATGGGGAGACACCATGGGGTGGGTTCCCTGGCAGCGGCCGGGTTTCGACCTGGGCCTTCAACTCGAAAAGTGCCTGGCGGACAATCCTGGTATCCGCGGTATTGTCCTCGGCAGCCATGGACTTTTCACCTGGGGAAACACCAGTTATGAAAGTTACATGAACAGTCTGGAGGTTATTGAGATGGCCAGCCAGTATATTGAGGATCGTGTTAAAGCACAGGGAGACAATGTATTCGGCGGTCAGCGCGTCAAGAGTCTCGCCCCCAATGCCCGTAAAGCACAGGCTGGTAAATTGATGCCATTGCTCCGTGGCCTTACGAGCAGTCAGGCGCGCCAGGTTGGAACCTTTCAGGACACCGATGTGGTCATGCAATTCATCAACAGCCACGACATTGATCGCCTGGCTCCGATGGGAACTTCCTGCCCGGACCATTTCCTACGGACAAAAATCCAGCCCCTGGTGCTCGATCTCGACCCAAGCGAAGATCTGAGCGATCGCTCTGCTATCCTCGAAAAACTGGAAGGTGCCTTCGCTGATTACCGCAAAGGCTACCAGAAATATTACGATGACCACAAGCGGGACAACAGCCCTGCGGTGCGTGACCCCAACCCGGTGATTATTCTTTATCCCGGTGTAGGTCTGTTTAGCTTTGCGAAGAACAAACAGACCAGCCGCGTAGCGAGTGAATTCTACATCAACGCCATTAATGTAATGCGCGGTGCAGAAGCAATATCGGAGTACACTGCGCTGCCGCGGCAGGAAGCTTTTGATATTGAATACTGGTTGCTGGAGGAAGCCAAACTACAGCGGATGCCCGCCGAGAAACCCCTTAGCCGTAAAGTCGCCCTGGTGACCGGTGCAGGCGGTGGCATCGGTAAAGCCATTGCCGACAAGCTGGTTGCAGAAGGTGCGGTGGTAGTGCTCTCCGACATCAACGAAGACGCACTCAAGCAGGCCAATGAATCTTATGGTCGCGATCAGTCTACCTTCGCCGTTTGTGATGTAACTGATGCCAGCTCTATCGAGAAGGCTTTCGATAAAGCCTCTTTGAATTTTGGCGGTGTGGACATTGTGGTTCACTCTGCCGGTCTGGCGATCTCTAAGCCGCTAGAAGACCATACTCAAAAAGATTGGGACATTCTGCAAAATGTCCTTGTGAAAGGACAGTTCATGCTCGCTCAGGAGGCTGTTCGCGTTATGCGGGACCAAGGCACCGGCGGTGATTTCGTTAGTATTGCCAGCAAAAATGGTTTGGTTTCCGGGCCCAATAACGTTGGCTACGGCACCGCCAAAGCGGCCCAACAACACATGGCACGTTTACTGGCAGCAGAACTCGGAAAAGACCATATTCGCGTCAATACCGTAAACCCTGACGGAGTGATTATTGGCTCTAAAATATGGGAAGGGAAATGGGCGGAAGGGCGTGCAAAAGCCTACGGCATCACGGTCGATGAACTGCCCGCTCACTATGCTAAGCGCAACCTCCTAAACGAAATCATCCGGCCCGAGGACATTGCTGACGGAGTATATGCCTGCGTAGGCTTATTGAGCAAAACAACCGGAAATATAATTAACGTTGACGGAGGAATGGCCACTGCGTTTGTGAGATAAAACCTGACATAAGGAACCAGTAAACTTATCCTCAGTTTCCTGATTTTCAGGGCGGGGCCGCAGGTGCAAAAAAAGTTAGCGGGAGCAGGCATTTTTTCCTTTTGCCCCTGCTGTTTTAACCTTCTTTGCACCTGCGGCCTCGCCTAATATTTTGATATTTGTATAATCCACCCATCGGACGGGCTAAGCTGACGCGAAACTCATCCAATAAGCTAATATTCAATCATGCAACTAACCAAAGACCAAATAGCTTCCGCAAACGGCAATCTGAACGACCATGAGGCAGACTTTAATTACCTAGCCAATAAATTGAGCCGTTCCGGTACAGACGTCGAGTCATTGGTGAAAAGTCTTGCTGATTTTCAAGTAGCTGTACCCAGCTGGGCTCTCGGAGCTGGCGGAACCCGATTTGGCCGGTTTAGCTTTCACGGAGAACCAGGAAATCTTGAGCAAAAAATGGATGATGTTGGCATTCTTCATGCCCTGACGCAAACCGCTGGCGCCGTCTCCTTGCACATACCCTGGGACACTCCACAGGACTATGCTGCCGTTAAGCAAATTGCGAACC
Organism: Neolewinella agarilytica; assembly: GCF_900110645.1. Lineage (GTDB taxonomy): Bacteria > Bacteroidota > Bacteroidia > Chitinophagales > Saprospiraceae > Neolewinella > Neolewinella agarilytica. The sequence continues at coordinate 231,896 of NZ_FOFB01000005.1, read as the reverse complement.
GCAACGGCATCGTTTTTGACGCGATAAATTCCAATACTTTTCAAGACCAACCAGGAAGTAAGTACAGCTACAAGCATGGCTCTTTGGCCAATACAGATGAGGCCATCCGTGCACAGGCAGTCCAGCACAACCAGGAGGTAGTTCGGATTGGTGAAAAGCTCGGTTCTAAAAGTCTTACAATATGGTTGGCTGATGGTACCAGCTTCCCCGGTCAGCGCTCCTTCCAGAAAGCTTTAGCTCAGACGGAAAAGAGTTGCCAGGAAATCTATACTGCCCTGCCCGAAGACTGGAGTCTTCTGATTGAGTATAAACCCTACGAACCTAACTTTTACAGCACAGTGATCATGGATTGGGGTACCAGTTTCATGCTCGCTAACGCTTGCGGAGACCGAGCTTACACTCTGGTTGATCTGGGACATCATCTTCCGAATACTAATATTGAGCAGATAGTTGCCACTCTGATGGCAAAGGGAAAACTCGGTGGGTTCCACTTTAATGACAGCAAGTATGGAGACGACGACCTGACCGTGGGTAGTATTAAACCCTATGCGCTGTTCCTGATTTTCAACGAACTTGTTTACGGCATGCGCCATAACCCCGAAAACCCCAACCTGGCTTGGATGATTGACGCAAGCCACAATATTAAAGACCCCCTGGAGGATCTTATCCAGAGCCTTGAAGCCATCCAGGAAGCCTATGCCAAAGCCCTATTGATAGACCAGATTGCCCTCAGCGAAGCCCAATTGAATCACGATGTCGTAAAATGTCAGGAAATTCTCCAGGAAGCATATCGAACCGATGTCCGTCCGTTACTACAACGTGCCCGACTCAGCAGGGGAGGAGCTCTTTCTCCTCTGGCAGCCTACCGCAGCCTTAAGGTCCGGGAAAATCTGATTAGAGAAAGAGGTATGCATACTGTAGCTACGGGGCTCTAAATGACACTTGATTTCTTCACACTGATTCAATATCACTAAATCCAATATCTATTGCTTCCTGTAACTGCCATATTTGACATCGGCCGAACCAACAAGAAGTTCTTCCTCTTCGACGAGGACTTACGTGAAGTGCATCGGGAGTACGTTTCCTTCCCGATGATCGAGGATGAAGACGGCTTTCCAACGGAAGATATTAGTGCTCTGACGACCTGGCTACAGGAAGTTTTTTACCGGATTCTGGAAGCAGAAACCTTTGATGTGCAAGCGATCAACTTTTCCAGCTACGGTGCCAGTTTTGTGCACCTGAATGCGGATGGTGATGTGCTTACACCACTTTACAATTACAATAAACCGCTGCCTCAGGACCTGGTAGAGGGTTTTTACGATCGTTTCGGCCCTGAATCAGACTTTACCACCCATACTGGTTCCAACAATGCAGGGATGCTCAATTCCGGAATGCAGCTCTACTGGCTCAAGAATCGCAAACCGGAAATATTTGCTCAGATCAGGTACTCGCTACACCTTCCGCAGTTTCTCAGTTACGTTTTTACCGGCATCCCCATAAGTGAGTATACCAGTATTGGGTGTCATACTGCGCTATGGGACTATCGGAAGAAAGACTACCACGACTGGGTTTACGAAGAAGAATTACATCGGATACTTCCACCAATCGTTTCCACTGAGACGAGCATTAACATGAACTTTAGTGGCAAGCGAATCAAAATCGGGGTTGGTGTTCACGACAGTTCGGCAGCTCTTTTACCCTACATAAGAAGCCAGGGTAAGCCCTTCATTCTGGTCTCTACGGGCACCTGGAGTGTTTCCCTGAATCCTTTTGCTGAGGGAGCCTTATCTATTGAAGACCAGCGTGCCAATTGCATCAACTACATGCGTATTGATGGTAATCCGGTAAAGGCTGCCCGCTTATTCCTGGGAGAAGAGTATAAAATTCAGACCCAACGGCTAGCGGATCATTTTGGGGTTGAAGTAAGCGAGCATAAAAAGGTGAAATTCAACATTGCTACCTACCAGCATATTCTTGAAGACTTCAGGCCATGGTTCCACCTTGAAGCAATAATAACGGAAGGTCCGGAGCAAACTGTGATTCCCCCTGGTACCAGTTATGAGTATGCGTACCATCACCTGCTGGAGGAGCTCGTCAGGCTGCAAGCCGATAATATTCGTGCTGCTTCAGGTAAACAGGCTTTAAAGAAAATTTTCGTTGATGGGGGCTTTAGCGACAACGATGTTTACATCAATCTATTAACTCATCATTTCCGGGAATTCAAGATACGGACAACAAATTCCTCCCTGGGCTCGGCCCTGGGTGCTGCAATTTGTATTTCCGACAAGCAGCTCAACGCACAGTTTTTGAAAAAGAACTACGGCTTGAAAAAGCATCGGCCGTTTATTCTTTCTTTGGAACCTGCTACGACTGACAGCGAGCAGGCATCCTGATTTTTACATACAAATGCCGGATGTGCATCCCATTTATCTGATTACTAATTAGTTGTTCTCCTTTTATTAACCTATCGATCATGCTAAAAAAGACTAACGAAGAAGCTCTTATTGAAAACCCCGGTGGGGGCGAATTTGAACGCGAACCAGTTCCACAATCCAAATGGAAAGGGTGGGGGAGCTTCCTGGGCATGTATGCAGGTGAGCATGCAGCGGGTACTGAATTCATGATTGGTCCGTTATTTCTTACTGCGGGTGTTAGTGCATTTGACCTGATTGTAGGGCTCCTGCTTGGTAATTTTCTTGCCGTCCTCTGTTGGCGTTTTTTGACGGCAGAAATTGCAGTTAAAAACCGTCTTACGCTGTACTTCCAGTTGGAGAAGATCAGTGGAACGACCCTGGTGAAATTTTATAACGTTGCCAATGGGGTGCTTTTCTGCTTCCTGGCGGGTTCTATGTTTACTGTTTCGGCTACAGCCATTGGCATTCCTTTGGGGATGGAAATGCCGGCACTTGATGATGTTGGCCCCAATGGCATTACCTATATTTTGATTGTACTCACCGTTGGCGCAGTTACGACCTTTATTGCCGCCAGTGGTTATGACACTGTTTCAAAGGCAGCTAACTGGATGTCGCCCGTCATTGTTCTGGCATTTATCGTTTGCGGCATAGTCGCACTTAATCAGCTCGGAGTCAACAGTTTTAGTCAGTTTTGGGATATTTGGGGCGAAGGGGGCCAACCGATGGGAGGACAGATCAAGTTTACCTTCTGGCACGTAGTTCTCTGGAGTTGGTTTGCCAATGCGGCCATGCACGTTGGGATGTCGGATCTTTCGGTGTTTCGATATGCCAAGAAAGCCAGTTCTGGCTGGACGACTGCAGCGGGTATGTATGTAGGTCATTACATGGCCTGGATTGCTGCAGCGCTCCTTTTCGCTGCCTTTCTTAAGACTCCTGCTGGGCTTGATATGCTATCAAGCGGAGACATTAAGGTCGCACCCGGGCCACTGGCTTATAATGCGATTGGGTGGTTCGGCATTATTGCCGTAGTTCTGGCCGGATGGACTACAGCAAACCCTACAATTTACCGTGCAGGTCTTGCTTTTCAGACCCTGTTACCTAAAAGCCCTGCAGCGTGGGGCACTTTGGTAGCCGGAGCACTTGCCACAGTAGCTGGCCTTTTCCCCGCATTTGCCATGCAATTACTCGGGTTTGTTGGCTTTTACGGCTTTATTCTTGCACCATTTGGCGCCGTTATTGTGTTCGAACACTTTTTCCATAAGAAGGCAGGAATCCGGAAAAATTATGCTGAGCTCGCTGGTATACAATTTAACCCGGCTGTCTTCTGGGCGTGGGCGATCAGTTTTGGACTGTTTTACTTCCTTTCGTGGCAATTTGATGTTTTTGTCAGCTTCGTAACACTGCCGGCCTGGTTGCTTTGTGGCGTGCTGTTTCTGGTTTTCAGCAGGAAGTGGCAACAACGAGCTTAGCGCCGGAATTCAGGGTGTTCGATTTAACGAATTCTGTCTGCTTTAAAGTTAGCGAGTAGGTACTTTATATAAGAGGGTAGGGAAGAGACTGACGTTTCCTGACAGGAAGTTTGCACCAATTAGTTCGGTATACTGAATCGGGCAGTGGACAATAGTACTAACAAATGATCAGTGGTGTGTCTTTTGTCCATAGTCCATGGGTAGGAAGCTAAATGAATGGTTCCTGCTTACTTGTCTGAAAGAATCGGTAGTGATACATAATTGATGAAGACCGTAAGGATCCTTCCTAAGTTCAAATGGTCTCGTTCAAATAATTGCAACAAATACTTGTTCATGACGCTATTCCGCAAAACCATTTTAGTAGCCTTGCTGGGGATTTTGTTTTTACCCACATTAGCAGCCCAAAGTATATCTCTTCAACAGGGTTTTCAGCATCCTCCATCAACGGCAAAAGCCCGCACCATTTGGTTCTGGATAAACGGAAATGTAACCAAATCGGGTATCACAGAGGACCTCAAGGCGATGAAAAAGGTTGGAATTCAAGGAGCCATCCTTTTTAATGTCAGTTTAGGTCACCCCGGAGGAGTTGCGCCCTATTTAAGTACTGAATGGCTGGATCTGCTAAACTTTACAGCTTTGGAGGCTAAGCGCCTGGGGCTTGAACTTGGCTTTCATAATGGTGCTGGTTGGTCCTCATCCGGTGGCCCTGGGATTACTCCTGAATATGGCATGCAAAAACTGGTTTATACTGAAACAATACATCAGGGAGGTAAAATATTTAACGGCCGGTTAGCGCAACCAGAAACGCAACTCGGCTACTACAAAGACATTAGTGTACTTGCCTTCCCAAAGCCGAAAGGAGAAGAGCGCATTGATAATTTGAGTGCAAAAAGCCTTTCCGGTAAAGTTCGTAATCATCTGGCTCCTGATGACCAACCAGTTAGTGATCTGGCAATAGTCAGGAAATCAACTATAATCAATTTGACCGCGAAGTTTACTACTGACGGTTTCTTAGAGTGGGATGCCCCTGAAGGAGAGTGGGTCATATTAAGAATTGGGCATACCCCAACGGGTGAAACGAATCGGTTTCCCAGTGATGGTGGACAAGGCTTAGAATGTGACAAAATGAATGCTCATGCGGTTGATTTATTCTGGGAAACAAGCATTAATCCCATTATCAGCCGACTGGATACACTAATCGGTACTGTAGTCACCCGTTGCCATGTTGATAGTTACGAGGTGGGTACAGCAAACTGGACTTCAGGCTTTGCCAATGAGTTCAAGAAGCTTCGTTCCTACGATTGCCAAGCGTACCTGCCTGCCCTTGCAGGTTACTATGTTGAAAGCGGAGAAGAAACAGAGCGGTTCCTTTGGGACTTCCGACGCACAATTGGCGATTTAATCGCAAAAAATTATTACGGGCATATTGCTAAGCTTAGTCATCAATATGGAATGAGTTTTTCGGCAGAGCCATATTGGGGGCCTTTCGATAACATGCAAGTTGGCGAAAAGGCAGACATTGTGATGTCGGAGTTTTGGAGTGGACACCTGGCGTTTTTCGACTCCCCAAAATTTGTAGCTTCCATTGCTAAGTTAAACGGGAGTTCAATTGCTGAAGCTGAAGCCTTTACTGCTGAAGGCGGGTGGATTCAGCATCCTGGTTCGCTTAAAGCTATAGGAGACTTAGCCTGGGCACAGGGTATTAATCGTTTTGTATTTCATAGTTACGTACATCAGCCATGGAATGTAGCCCCCGGCTTGACCTTACAACGTTTTGGAATTGACTTTAATCGCTTGAACACCTGGTGGGATCAAGGAAAACCCTTCGTTGATTACATTGGCCGGGGTCAATTTCTGCTGCAACAAGGGAGGTCTGTAGCCGACGTATTGGTCTTTACTGGTGAATCATCTCCTAATGATGCTCTGTTAATGCCGGAGGTAAAGGCTTTGGGATATGATTATGACGTGATCGGCTCAAATAAGATTAGCTCACTATCTGTGAATGAAGGTTTGATTTGTACCTCAACCGGAGAAAGATACCGGGCTCTGGTACTTCCCCCAACCCCTTGGGTTACACCGGAAACACTCACGAAAATAAGAGAACTGGCAGGTGGTGGAGCCATCATTTTTGGAACAAAGCCACAAAAATCTCCAAGCCTGAAGAATTACCCTGCGTGTGACGAGGAAGTCAGGCAGCTGGCAGAAGAGTTATGGGGCGACAACTTAATAAAAGAAGGTTCCATCCTTGACTATCTGAAGAGTGGATCATTACCCCCCGACTTCTCAGTTGAACAAGGAAGTAATGAGCACGTCGATTATATACACCGAAAAAAGGATGGTGCAGATATTTACTTTGTGGTAAACTCGGCCAGGGAAGGTCGGGAGCTAAACTGTCGCTTCCGGGTGGCGGGAAAACAGCCGGAACTCTGGAATGCCGAAACCGGAGAAATAACAATGGCCGCCATATGGCAGCAGAATGAGGATGGTACGACAACGGTATCCATTCCGTTTGAGCAGGAAGGGGCTGTATTCGTTATTTTCAGACAAAACGTGTCTTCAGCTAAACACCTTGTAAGCGCTGAGATGGAGCTTCAAAATCCAAAAGTAGAGCCACTTCCGAACTTAAAGGTTATCAAGGCTGAATACGGGACATTTTTACCAGACGGACTTGTAGACGTTACAGAAGCAGTCGCCAGTAGCGTCCAGGGCAACAAATTAAAAATAGCAGCTAACCGGGAACTTAGTGCGAGTGACCCGGCTCCCGGTTATAAAAAGGAATTGCGGATCAGATACAAAACCGGAGGCTTGGTTTTGGAAAAAAGCGCCATGGAAAAAGAGTTCCTTGAAGTTACCGGTGTTGAGGATGAGAAGCTGGAAATACTTAAAGCAGTATTTGGCAAATTTGAAAGAGGAATGGATGGTATACCTCCTAACAATCCTGTCTATGATGTTTCCAGGGAAGTAAAATCCATGATTGCGTCCGGAGTATTCGAAATCCCGGTCAGCAACCTCCTTCCTGATGAAAAGGATGCGAATGAGAATAATGTCCTACGTCTCGTGTATTCTACCAATGGTGAGCGGGAAACGGTATATGTACCTTACGGAAGCACCTTAAATTTAACCCAACCCACCGCAGAACCAAAACTTACCAGCCAAGGTGGAAAAGTAAGTTGGACAACACCTCTGGCCGGAAAAATCACCTACCGTACTTCCAGGGGGAAAACCAAAACTCTTAAGGTGAAATCAGTACCAGAGCCAATTCGGATGTCCGGAGCATGGGAGGTGAGTTTTATTGATACCAATAGAAATTTTGAAAACAGAGTGTTTAATGAACTGTCTTCCTGGACCAACTCTTCAGACAAGCACATCCGCTATTTTTCGGGTACAGCAAGTTATAAGAAACAGTTTACCGTTCCGGCAGGTCTGCTCAAATCAAGCACTTCTTTAGAGCTAGACCTCGGTAGTGTGAAGGAAATCGTCGAGGTCATTTTAAATGGAAAGAACCTTGGTATAATATGGAAGGCACCATTCAGGATAAATATTGACCATGCCGTAGTTGAAGGTGCCAATAAGCTGGAGCTGAAGATTACCAATCTTTGGCCCAACAGACTAATTGGCGACGAGCAATTCCCTAAAGATTTTGAAGCTAATGGACCGCTTGTAAAACAATGGCCCGAATGGCTTTTAAACAGTACCGCCCGTCCGACCGGGCGGGTAACCTTTGCCGGTTACAAACACTGGAATAAAGATTCTGAACTTTTGCCTTCAGGCTTACTGGGCCCCGTAAAAATTGTGGCATCAAAAATAAGAAGGCTGAAGTAGTGCGATGAGCACATAGGCGTTGCTCAATGTCTGGAGGGGAGCATTGGCACTACGATCAGACCGCTGGGAAGTCTATTCAGGATGGAGAGCAATATATCCAGTCAGTAATGCTTTCACGTCTTCAACGGTACCCTGTGCCAGCCCGCCATTGGTCGCCCCCGTTAACCAATACAGCACCATTCCAGCATCGGAACAATCCCATTTCCCTTTTTGAAAGGTAACCACATCATCGACTTCAGCAATTTTCCCCTGAATCCAAATCTGTTGAATACGCGGGTCCCGATGATTTTTTGCCCAATCCCATTCCTTGAGATCTACTTTTAGCAAAATGTTCTGGTCTGGTATCCGAACCTCCTCTACGCCAAAATCCAGTATTTGTTTCCATTCGTAAAAATCACCGGCGTCGTCATTAGCAGGATGATGCGTTACTACTTTTACGAACTGATGTTTCTCCTTTTGAGAGGCCTTCAGGGCAAAACCGATAATATCGGGTTCACCAGCTTCTATTATCCAGAGCGGATCGTTTGCAGTAGATGCGTTTATCGCTGCAGTTAAATCACTAATCGTTGCTTCCAGTTGCCATTTCGCATCATAAAAGGTAAGGGAATCGAAACCTCCCCAGCGCCTTGCAGTAACGTCACAGCTTGCTTGCATAAGTGCGTGTCGTTCAACCTCCGCTCTCTGTGATATTCTCGCCCCGCGTATCAGGTCACAGCTATGGGAATAGTGCACCAGTCTGTCTTCCAGACCAGCAGCGCGCAATAGAGCGAGGGAGACAGCTGTAGCTCCCAGGTCATCCGGATCGGGGGAATTGCCGTCAGCTACAATCGCTATACGGCCCTCAGGTGGCTTCACTTCCTGAGAAACCGCAGTGGTGGTGCAGGCAATGATTCCCAGGAAAGTCAGGAGCAAATGATTCATGGAGTAATTTTTTATTGTCATCAAATGAAATGTAGGTTGTCCTCCTAATCACTGAGGGTAGCAGAGGGATAAGATGTTACGTATCGGCATGTCCACGTTGATTATCACTGCTTTGGCAAGCTGTTCGCAGCGGTTATGATGATCAGTCTGGTGACAAAAAACTTCTATAAGGCTTATTTTGATCTGATTAGCCCTGATAGACTACCTGGCTAAACAGCTGGGAATATTAAATGGGATATTACTTCCTGGCCACGGTTAGTTGGGTGGCCTGAAGATCATCAGCCTGTGAAGATGCGCCAACGTAAATAGTGAAGGTGCCGGGTTCCACCACTCGCTCCATATCTTTATCATACAGGGCAAGTTCTTCAAAACCAAGAGGGAAAGTGACGGTTTTTGTTTCTCCCTGAGCGAGGGAAACCCTTTTAAAGCCTTTGAGCATCTTAAGGTAACGGCCTACCGAGGCGTGATCATCCCTTACGTACATCTGTACTACTTCTTCTCCTGCCCGATCACCGGTGTTGGTTATGGTAACCGAAACGCTGCTGCTTTCACCCGTTAGAATGGTAGGAGCAGATAGGGTAGGGGCCCCATACTCGAACGTAGTATAACTAAGACCAAACCCAAAAGGAAAAAGCGGAGACTTATCCGAAAACCGGTATTGTCCCTTCCCGGACCCCACGAAATCGGGTTTTTCAAGGTAAGTAACGGGAAGTTGCCCGACGGAGCGGGGAAAGGATACCGTAAGTTTACCTCCAGGGTTGTAGTCCCCAAAAATAACGTCAGCCAGTGCTTCGCCGGTTCGCATTCCCAGATACCAGCCCTCGATGATCGCCGGGATATTCTCCGCCAGGTAATTAACCGTGAGCGGGCGACCATTGAGAAGTACAGCTACAACGGGCTTACCGGTCTGTTGAATGGCCTCCACCAATTCGTTTTGAACGCCGAAGAGGTCCAGATCGTCCCGATCTTTTCCTTCTCCACAGGTTACGGTAGACCCGCCGATGGCCAGAATGACTACGTCAGAACGTCTGGCAGCAGCTATTGCTTCCGGGAATCCAGCTTTAGAGTTACTCTTCAAATCGCAGCCCTGGGCATAGTTTACCTTCAGCTTTTTGCCCACTTTAGCCTCGATGCCCTCAAGCACAGATGTATAGTAGGGTGGGATGCCGGAATATCCTCCCATCTGAGTGTACCGTCCGTTGGCAAGACGTACCTCACCTGCATTAGGGCCAATTACTGCGACGGACTTCAATTTTTCAGGATCGAGCGGCAGCAAATTACCTTCGTTTTTTAATAGTGTAACGGCCTTACGCGCAAGATGAAGAGCCATCTCTTGTGCTTCGGGAGTACTTACCAGAGTATCGGCATAGACCTTATCATCGTCGAAGAGCCCCAGCTGATATTTGGCCGTGAGAATTCGGCGCACACTCTGGTCGACATACTTCATTAGAGAAGGATCTTCTGCCAGGGTATCGGCTAACACGTGATCAATGTAAGCGGAGAATTCAGGGCTTTTGCCAATAACGAGGTCCATATCAACTCCGGCCTTCAGCCCCATCACGGCAGCTTCGGTCCTGTTTCGGGCAATATGATGCATGAGTTCCAGTCTTGAGATATCATTGTTATCAGAAACAATAAAGCCCTTAAAGCCCCATTCTTCTCGCAACAAGCCGTTGAGCAGATCGCCGTCCATATGCAGCGGAATTCCGTTCATGTCCTGATGGCCGGGCATAATGCTGCCTACTCTGGCTTCCTTTACGGCTGCTTCAAAGGGAGGTAAGAAAATCTCTTTCAGGCGCCGTTCAGAAATGTCAACGAATCCGCCATTGATGCCCCTTCGGTTCTCGGGATAGCCGACGAAGTGCTTGGCTGTGGCCAGCAGGTGGTTTTCGTCCAGAAACTCTTCTCCTGTACCCTGTAAGCCTTCGATGAAGGCGACTCCCATACGGCTTACGAGGTATGGATCTTCGCCGTAAGATTCTTCGACCCGCCCGTATCGGGCGTCACCCGAAACGACATCGAGGTTCGGCGAATAGCAATGGCTGATGTTGACCGCCCGGGCCTCCCGGGCAATAATGTCCGTCATCTGGCGAACGAGGTCCGGCTCCCAGGTGCCCCCCAGAGCAATCGCCTGAGGATAAACCGTGGCACCTTCAATCCAAAGACCGTGAAGACACTCACTGTAGCGCATTAAAGGAATGCCTAAACGCTCGTTGGCTGGTGCATCCTGGGTTAGCTCAGCAATCTTTTCGGCCGTAGTCATTTTAGCGAGCAGGTCAGTTACCTGCTCGCTGAATTCATCAGTTTGTTCGACGTTAGCCGTTTCTGGTTTGCAGGCCGTCAGGTAACCTGCCAATACCGTACAGGCAAGTCCGCCGAAGATCCACCGAAAAAAGAAATGATGATGATAATTATCTGTATCCATTATTTGTTGGGTCAGATGTTAATAATGCCGGGTTTAAGTTCAACTCCTCCGTTGGAATCGGTAACAAAACATGATAGGGCTGAATATTTTCAGCAGGGTTATATACCCGATATTCAGTTGACCTTACCACGTCCAGTAAGATTCCCCATCGGATTAAGTCCATTCTGCGATGACCTTCACCAGCCAGTTCCCATTTGCGTTCATCCCGAAGAGCGTTTCTGAATTCTACCTGACTCAGGCCGGTTAATTCCCATTCTTCTTGGGTGGCGTATGCTCTTTTTCGTACTTCGTTGATGTACTGATAAGCATTTTCGGGACCATTCAATTCATTTTCCGCTTCAGCGGCCATCAGATACACATCAGATAAACGGAATACGATTCTGTTATCACTGTGATTAAAGCGTGGAGAGGTAGCGAGATCAAGATTCCAGAGCTTGGGCATATAGGGGAACTTCAACTCTACGCCCTGATAGTTAGTAATAATGTTGTGAGGCCTTCTCAAATCATTAAGCGGAAACTTATTCACCAGGTCAGGGAGTGGAATCTGAAGACCTGTCCCGTTCATTGCTTCTCCACGGCTGGCGAGAATGTCGCGAAGCGTTCCTCTTTCGCCACTGTTTAAAGGTTCGTCTCGAATTCGGGGGCTGAAGATACTTGCCCGCCAGTTGGCATTTCCGGCAAAAGCAGCCCCTGCGAAGGGCTCATCCAGAACGGAGGTAATATCTTTAGCAAAGTCTAATTCCCAGATGATTTCTGAATTATACTCATTAAACGGGCTAAACACCTCTCCATAGTCAGCCAGCATCTCATAAGGAGAGTCATTGATAATCTCTAAGCTCTTATCTCTCGCTGCCTGCCAGTTCTCCTGGATCAGATAGATTTTAGCCATAACCATGGCAGCCACCCATTTAGAGGCTCGGCCGTTTTCATTGGCGGGAATAACGTCCAACATCAGGTTTTGTGCCTCCTGTAAATCCACCAAGATTTCGTCTCGGATAAGATCTTTGTCGGTTCTGCCTAAACTGCCAATTTCATCAATTGAGAGATTCTCACGATAGTAGGGGACGTCTCCCCATAAATTGGTCAAATGATAAAAAGCAAGGGACCGTAGAAACAGAGCTTCACCAACAATTTCTCCCCTTGCCGCAGCGGGGATATTTTCGTTGTTCTCAACATTATCTAAGATGACGTTAGTGTTGAGCACTATTTTATTTAGATCCTTCCAGGTCTGTGCAATCCCCATTAGCTGTTGAATATCTCCAGCATTACCTTCATTCATTGTATAACTACAAATGGAAGCAATAATTCCCCAACCTCTGTTAGGGCCTATGACGTCGGCACCATTCTCATACCAGGCATCAAGGCCAACCTGGCCGTAGATGGCATTATTCTTGAGAATTGCATAAATCCCCGTAACCGCAGCCCTGGCATCAGACTCAGAATTGAAAAAATTCGTTGGGGAAATGATATCTCTGGGGTCCTCCTCAAGAAAGCTTTCACAACTTGTAAAGCTTACAAACAAGAGCAGTATTGTTAGATAAAAACTATTTTTCATCGTTCTTTTATTTTACAATTAGACGGATATACGGACTACCCGTTAAAAAGATGCGTTTAATCCAAAAGTTACTATTCTTGGATTTGGGAACTGTCCGCTTGCAAAGCCCTGGGTTACGTTTCCGTTTCCAAACTGACTTGTTTCGGGGTCTAGCAATCTGAAATCAGACAGTAATAAGAGGTTGCTTCCTACCACGTATACATTTAGACTTCTAAAATTGCCCAAGCCCCATTTATCCACCGGCAAGTCATATCCTAATCTTACCGACTTCAGGCGAAGGTGAGAACCATCCTCAATGAATTCAGAATTATTAGGTATTTCACCCAATGCCTCCATTGCTCCTGCTCTGGGAATATCTGAGGTGGGGTTTTCAGGCGTCCACCTGTTCAGCGTTTCTTCATATTTAGGAGCGCCTGGTCTTCCGAAAAAGTGAGTTACCGTTCTTGAATTGGAAACTTCATTACCCTGGGTACCCTGAATAAAGAAAGAGAATTCAAGGTTTCTGAATTTAAAGGTGTTTTGTAGCCCATAGATAAAATCAGGCTGCGGGCTGCCTAAGACGTAAAAGTCATCTTCGGTAATAATTCCGTCTCCATTAGGGTCATCAAAACGCGCGCCACCGATGTCCTGGTTTTGCTGACCGGATGCATCAATTTCCTCCTGAGTCTTCCAAGTTCCCAAATAATCAACCCCAACAAAAACAGGAGCTGGCTGCCCAACAATTAATCGCCCTCCGGGGCCGGACTGTGCATTAGGACTAACGATGTTAATAAAATCAACGCCACCTAAGTCAAGTACCTTATTCCGGTTACCCGATAGTGTAAGCATAGAAGACCATTTAAAGGATGGCTTAGAAACGTTTACGGTGTTCACCAGTAATTCCAGTCCTTTATTCTGAACTTCACCTAAGTTTTGCAGTCTGCTTTCAAAGCCAGTCTGTCTTGGCAGACGGACATTGAGCAAAAGATCAAAAGTGTTCTTTTTATAGTAATTGAGCTCGGTAAAAATCCGACCGTTTAAAAAGGAAGCTTCCAGTGCAATATCCAATTGATTTGTGGTCTCCCATTTCAACTGCTCATTTGCAGGTCTACCTAAGGTTGCACCAGATGCCAGCACACCATTATAGCTCGTCGAGGCATCTGTAATGATCGCCAGAGTTCTGAAAGATTCAATAGCCTGGCTTCCGGACCGACCATAACTCGCCCTCAGCTTCAGTTCATCAAACAGCCCCATGTCAGCAATAAACTGCTCTTCAGAAAGTTTCCAGGCGACTGCAACAGAGGGGAAGAAGTTGTACTTATTGCCCTCTGCGAAACGAGATGATCCGTCTGCCCGTCCAACGAGCGTAAATAAGTATTTGTTCTGCAATGAGTAGTTGACCCTGCCAAAGAAAGATACTATCTGGAAAGCATCATACCCAGAGCCAATTGTGTTTCTGGTTGGATCAGACCCAAGCGCCAAATTATTAAACGTTGTAGCGTCACTTGTTATCCCAAAGGCTTGAGCAAAACTGGATTCCAGGGTGAATTTTTGGGCAGACATACCCCCTAATATGGTCAGTGATTGGTTGTCTCCAATGTTAGGGGAGTATTGAATAGTATTCTCGTTGTTCCACCCCAGGCTACTAACTGTATTAACACTGGCGTCACCGAAGTTCCCGACGAACTGATAGTCCGGCCGTTGAGGGGAGTTGAACCTGTTTCGTTTTACATTATTTATTTCAGGGTTGAACGTAGAACGAATAATCAGGTTTTCCAACGGGCTGTATTCTAAAAACACCGTCCCTAAAAAATTATTCGTTTGAGACTCATTAATGTTCAACAGGGAATTGGCCAGCGCATTGACGTAAGGACCACCACTGATCGGGTCTTGCTGCGTAAAATTACCATCAGCATCCCGGGCAGGTATTTCCCCCAGATTAAAAACATTGCCATAGCCTACCACGCCGTTATCGGTATCGAATTGCGAAAAATTAAGTCTGACCCCGGCCCGTACTTTTTCCGATAATTTGATGTCCAGATTAGACCGGAGGATAAACTTCTGAATCCCCGTGGTTTCCACGATACCATCCTGATTAAAGTAGTTGCCGGAAACATAGTAATTGACACCACCATCTTCGCTACTTCCGGCTACCGAAACATCCGCGCTGTACATGGCTGCATCCCGCATGATAATGTCAAACCAGTCCGTATTTGTAACGCTGGAAATATCTGGAAATGGCTCCGAAGTATTTCTGAACCTGGCGTCTTCATTTGCGTACTCAGCATGTTGGACTCCATTCAACAAAGCAGGACGCCCTAAGGCCGATTGAATGCCAGAACTAAGCCCCACAGATACGACGGGCTTACCACCGGCTACCTTAGTTCCCAACTTAGTCGTTACCAATATGACACCGTTGGCGCCTCTACTACCGTAGATAGCTACGGAGGAAGCGTCCTTGAGCACTTCAATTGAAGCTATATCATTAGGGTTAAGGTTGTTCAGGTTGTAATTTTGCCCGACAATGATCCCATCAATTACCCATAGTGGCTCGTTATTTCCTTCAATTGAATTTCCTCCTCTTACGCGAATCACCGTCCCAGCACCTGGTGCACCGCTCACGTTCGTAATCTGAACACCAGCGGATCTTCCCTGTAGAATCTGGTCTACTCTTGAAGTTGGAATTCCCTCTAAATCCTCCACTTTTACGCTGGCGACTGCCCCCGTTAAGTCTGATTTTTTCTGCCGGCCATAACCGACAACAACAACTTCGTCAAGGGTGGCTCCCGAGGTTAAAGTGATATTGATTTCACTACGGCCTCCGACCTCTTCAGTCACTGATTGGTAGCCCGTATAGGAATAGGTGAGCATTCCCTCTCCGTCAATAAGGCTGATCGAGTAATTACCGTCAAAATCGGTAACGGTTCCGTTGTTGGTTCCTTTTTGCAGGATATTTACCCCAATCAGTTCAACGCCATCGGTGTCAATTACCTTTCCAGTAACTAATCTGTCTTGTCCGGAAACAGAAAAACTCGCCAAACAGAAAAACAATAAAATAAGTAGTGTAGTACCGTTCAAATTGCAAGTCCTGACAAAGTTTTCTCTCCCGTTTTTTTGTTGTGTTCTATGCATGATCAAATCTTTTATGTGGAAGCTCATTTTTTGAGCATTCCTTTATTTAAAGGCAATTTATTACAACTGCATAAGGCTAGTGTCCTGTACTGTACTGTGCTGGTTTGCTCATTTCGCAGCACCTCCTTCCTTCGATTGAAAAGTAAATTCGAATGCGGAGGGAATGTATCAGTGCAAGAAAAGACAACAAGGAGTGGGGGAGGTGATTGACATATACTTCTTAGCAGTACCTACAAAGACTCACTATTATGTTAAGTAGATGCCGGCATTTTCTTTCCAACCTTTCCCGCAGGGTAGGGGATGATTTGAACACAGCTAATTTCTATCCTATAAATAGGTAGCCGATCTCCAGAGTACTAATCTGCGATGCAGCCTTTAACCAGCTATACTTCTCTGTCATTTTTCAACGGACTAAGAAGATGCGCTGAGCTAAGCATCTCATAAGAGGCCGGGAAACAAATAGTTTTACTTAACATAATATAAATTATAGGTAAAACTGTTTCCTGTTTTTATTGTCCACATTCCCTTATCTCGGTACAGCATAAATTTTGAATCTTCCAGAAAGAAAAAATATACCTGATAAGCTCCATCCTTTCCTTGGCTTTAAAACTATTCGATCTCTGCATATTGTAAGAGAGATAAAAGAAGATCCCTGGCAATCTGGCTTTTGTGCACAGTGCCCCCTACCCTACGAGATATAAGGAAGCTATTTTTCACAACTTCCTACTTAACATAATAACGACCACTTCATGACAAACAGAATTGTGCAGCACCAAGAGGCATCATTATAGTTGCCTGCTTCTCTTTTTCTTCCCCTACCCTTTACGTCTTCGAGACCTAAGAACTTTCCTGGAAAATGCTCAGCATCCTTCAGGGTTATGGCCTGGTGGGTAGAATCTAAAACTTAGATGAAGCTCTACTGTGATTATCAGTACCTAAGGCTGAATAGTAGCAAATACTAGCATAAATCGAGCACTAGAAAGACCATGGTTAACCAAAAAAGCAAGCGTAGTAAATCTACATTAAGAGTCCATGGCAAAACTTTATTCTTTCATTTGGCTAATAAAGAAATATTTTTCTGCAAAAAGGGCGAATATTGAATATTTCAGACAAATTTGTTCTAATCGCTTTTTTTTGCAAAAGACTTTGCATAGCTTTGGTTGACCAATTGATGGTTAACCAGATCTTGCAAAAAACACACATGTCTTCGGAATTAATCAGTAGCCTGAAGGAAATTGTACTTGAAGTACCTGCCGATCGAATTGTCGATCAGGTTAATGAACTCATTTCTTCTGGTCAACTGAAAGCGGGCGACAAAATCCCTTCCGAAAGGCTACTCAGTGAAAAATTTAAAGTCAGCAGATTTGTTGTTAGAGATGCCCTGTCCCAATTGGAATTCTATGGTGTCCTGAAAAAGGCACCTCATGGCGGACGAGTAGTCGTAAGCAGTGAAGATTCAGCTTTCATGACAATGATTGCGAATGGTCTTAGTCTGGTAAAACCGGACTACCAGTCACTAATGGAAACCCGGAATGTACTGGAGATTGAGTCTGCCGGGCTTGCTGCAGAACGAGCCACCGCTGAGGATATTCAAGCATTGGAGGGAGCGGTCAAACAACTTGAAGAGAAAGTGTCCCAAGGAGAAGCCGGCCTGGAAGAAGATCTTCTCTTCCATATTCAGGTCGCCGAAGCATCTAAAAACAATGTACTCAAGTACCTGATCTCCTATATGGTCTCTCACATGATGACCTACACAAGGGAATATGACATTTGCCGCGACGCCCGTAACCTCAAAGCGCTCAACGAACACGTCCTGATTCTAAAGCACATTAAAGCTCGCGATGTTGAAAAATCCAGGCAATCAATGCGAGATCATCTATCCAGCCTCTTTGATTTTATACCCGAAAACTACAGAAGCTGAACAGTGTCCCATACCTCCACACCAAACCTTATTTAAAGACTAACCGCCCTCCCTACCGGGCAAACACACTCAGATTAACTGGGTAGAAATTCTTTCAATTCACTAGCAATGAAATACATATTCAAATGAATTTAATAACTAAGCTTTTTACAGTTGGAATATTGTTCCTCAGTATTTCACTATCCGCGCAAAATGGATACGCCTTGAGTGGCACCATTACGGATACAGACGATATCCCCCTGATTGGAGTTAGTATCGTAAAATCCGGAACTACCTCCGGTACCGTTTCTGACATTGACGGAAACTACAACCTGGAAGTTAAAAGAGGTGACATTCTTCGCTTCTCTTACACTGGTTATGCTTCTCAGACCATTACTATTGCTGATCAAACAGTACTAAACGTAGTAATGGCCGCTGATGCCGAACTATTAGATGAAGTAGTCGTAGTAGGTTATGGTTACCGGAAGAAGTCACATAACACCGGTGCAATTGCTCAGGTTGGAGGCTCTGAAGTTGCCGCTATTCAGGCTACTCGCGTAGATGAGGCTCTAGCCGGAAAACTGGCCGGCGTTCTGATTCAAAATCAGGACGGTGCTCCAGGTGCCGATCCAAAAATTCAGATCCGGGCTTCCTCTTCTATCTCTGGCACTTCCAGTCCATTAATCGTTGTTGATGGCTACCCTATCTCTGGTAGTCTGGCAACCGTCAACCCGAATGACATTGAAAGCCTCGAAGTATTGAAAGATGCTGCTTCTTCTGCTATCTATGGTTCACGAGGCGCTAACGGGGTAATTTTGGTAACGACCAAAAAAGGTAAATCTGGCAAAGCAAGCTTCAGCTATAACACCTACGTCAGCACCTCCAGCCGTTACGTAGGTGACGTTGATCAACTCAAGACTGCAGGAGAATGGGCCGACATCCTCGATGCTGGTATTGCTGATGGAACTTATGACATCTCTGAGGTAGATCCTGACCTGGCTGCTTACCGCTTAAATGCCTACAGAAACGCGCCAGATGTCGTTGCAGTAGAAGATTGGCTGTTCCAGAACGGAAACACCATGAATCACAACTTTAATATGAGTGGAGGGTCTGACGATGTCAGCTACTTTGCCTCTGTTGGCTACCTGGATGCTACGGGCGTAGTACAGACGCAGGCATTTGAGCGCTACAACGCTCGCCTAAACGTTGATGCTAAGATTGGTGACAAGTTCAAAACAGGAATTAGCGCCAACGGTTTCGTCTCTGACCGGGACATTGTTGGACATGACATGCGTGATTTACTACGTGCATACAGCATCCACCCCATTTACCACACCGAAGCTTCAATCGCTTTTGTTCAGGATCTTGACCGTCAGGCACAAGGTCTGGGTCTGGCTTCTTTTGATTCTGGTTACCGGGGCGGAGATGCTCCTTTCAATAACAGTATCTACACCCTCGAACCAGGCATGACTGCACAAGACTGGCACTACGGAAGAAGTGGTAACGGCATCGGCGGGTCTGGTGACTCTGGTCCGGCAACTAAACTGGACAATACTGAGCGTTTCCAGAAGACCTTCTTCGGCAATGTCAATTCTTACCTGCAGTACAGCATCGTGGAAGGCCTGAATATCAGAACCGTTTTAGGGGCTGACATCAGAGACACACGGGACTTCTTCGCCAGAACACTGGAATTTGATTCCAGAGCACGTACCAACCAGACGGCACTTGACCGGACTGATGTCAAGAGATCCTCCGTTCTGAGTGAGACAACGCTGAACTACAACAAAGTACTTGGCCGTCATGATGTCTCTGCTGTAGCAGGATTGGAATTCCAGAATTTCTACATTAATGGCATTGACCTGAACGCCTCTAACGTACCCTTTGGCCAGCCGCTAAACTATGCACTGCTGGCTCCTGAGGATATCGCCGTTACGGAACGGGACGAAACCATTGCCCGTCGCAGTGTCTTCGGACGTGTCAACTATGCCTACGACAACCGCTACCTGGCTTCTATCTCTCTCAGAAGAGACGGTGACTCCCGCTTTGGCGCAAATAACCGCTATGAGGTCTTCCCGGCTATTTCTTTAGGCTGGAACATGCACAATGAGGCATTCTACAACTCGGAGTTCTTAACTCAGGTGAAGCTTCGGGCAAGTACCGGATCTTTGGGAACAACTTCCTTCCTGGGTGCTTACAACTCCCTAAGCCTGCTGAACCCTTCAGCTACCGTCTTTGGAACCGGATTCCTGATTCCGTCTGACGTTGCTAACCCTGACCTGACGTGGCAGACCAACACAGAAACGAACATTGGTGCAAACCTTGGTTTCCTGGGTAGCCGCTTCACGATTGGGGTAGATTACTACACCTCTAACATCGAAGACATTCTGATCAACCAGAGTGTATCCGAAGTACTCGGAACGACTTCTATCGCTCTGAACTCCGGTGATGTCAAAAGCTCCGGTGTTGAATTAGAATTGGGTGCAGCTCTGGTTAACAACGGTACTGTCCGTTGGAACGTAAGTGCCAACCTTTCTACCGTTAACAATGAAATCACCGACTTGGGTGGTCTTGACGAATTGCCACAGGTGATTTACGGACAGTCTGGCAGAGGCCCTGTCTTCAGAAACTACATTGGCGGAGAAATCGGTGAAATGTGGGGTCTGGAAACCGACGGTATGGTTGAAACAGAATTCATGGTGGATCCTACCCGCGCCATCGGCATCAGCAGCTCTGAGTACTACGTAGTAGACCAGAACAACGACGGTGTAATTGATCGGACCAGAACAGTAGAAGAAGGTGGAGACCTGGTAAAGATCGGACAAAACACCCCTGACTTTTACTACGGCCTGAACACACAAGTGAGCTACAAGGATTTTGACCTGTCACTTCAGTTTCAGGGTGCTTCCGGCGGAGACGTATTCAACATTGATGAAATCTACTGGAGATCAGAATTCGGTGGACGCTTACGCTCCAGCTTCGACGCTGAAAACGACGGTATTGCTGACCACAACGGTAAGTTCTACACCCAGTCACGGAACCAGCTTGACGCACAGATTCAGGACGCCTCCTACTTCGCTCTGCGGAACATCACCTTAGGTTACACCCTTAGCCCTGATCTGGTTAGCCAGGTCGGTCTCGGTAGCGTAAGAGCATATGTTGCCTCTACCAACTTACTGTACCTGATGGCTAACGATTACACTTCCCTGAACCCGGAAGGTGTAGAAACCACCAACGGTGGTTACCTCGGCCCAACTACCTACGGTGTGCAGGTTGGTGCTAGCCCGGTTGTAAGAAGCTTCACTTTTGGCCTTGACGTCAACTTCTAAACAACCGAATCGTGCTTACATCCTCGGATGTAACCTTAATTCTTAAATAAGAAACAATGAAATTAGTATATATATTATTGGGG
Organism: Neolewinella agarilytica; assembly: GCF_900110645.1. GTDB lineage: Bacteria > Bacteroidota > Bacteroidia > Chitinophagales > Saprospiraceae > Neolewinella > Neolewinella agarilytica. The sequence goes on along the minus strand of NZ_FOFB01000005.1, from coordinate 210,870 downwards.
TCGTTGCTGTTTATGACAGCCTGTGAAGACCTGGAGCAGTTCCCGCCAAACATCGAAAGCTCGAACTCCTTAACTGACTTTACCGGAGTACTCAACGCTGCCTATTTCTACCAGCTTGGCTCCGTTACGCCGATGGCCGTCATGGGTGATTTCAGAGCTGACAATGCCCTCATGCTCGAGCCTCCCTATACAGAATTCGATGTATTTGGCCCTAACCTGACGGCGATGGAAGACCAGTTCTTCGGTCCTTTCTACACGGCTATGTACAAGTCAATTCTTAGCGCTAACAGCGTTATTGAAAATTCTACGGATGCTTCTGACGTCGGAGAAGCCAAGTTTCTCCGGGCACTATCTTACTTCAAGTTGGTACGTGTCTTCGGCGCTGTCCCCATCAACCTGGAAGCAGCCCCAAGTACTACTGACCCCGACATTCTGGTAAGACAGCCAGCGTCTGATGTTTACAACGTCATTATTGCTGACCTGCAGGATGCCATTTCAGCTCTCGACAACTCCGGCCTCTCCAGCGGGCGTGCTTCTCAAATTGCCGCTCAGGCACTTCTTGGAAAAGTATACGTTCAGCAGGGCGACTTCAGTAGTGCCGAAGCACCTCTCGCTGCAGTAATCAACGGAGCTGCTGCTGCTGGTATCAGCCTTCAGTCAGATTATACTAACATTTTCGGTGTGGACAATGACCTGAACTCAGAAGTCATTTTCGCTACTCAGGTTTCTGGTTCTATCGTTGATGAATATGGATTCTCTGAGTTTTGGTCCTGGTATGGTGGCCTGGACACTAAATCACTTGAGCCTCTCGATCAGGATTTGGTAGCAGCTTTCGGAGGAGAGAACACCGCTGACCTGAGATTCCCTACGGTCGTGGATACTTCCTCCAGATCTTCAGCCACCGGATTGTACACCGCGTCTGCTAAATACCCACAAACGGGTGGCCCTGACCATGATTGGATCGAGCTGAGATTAGCCGATGTAATTCTGTTACGTGCTGAAGCAGCCAATGAAAACGGAACCTCTGCTGAAAGCGTACTGGATCAACTCGATGGCATCCGCAGCAGAGCCGGACTAGCACCACTGGATCACACCGTGATTAATACGCAGGACTTAGTAAGACAAGCCATTCAGGACGAAAGACGCCTTGAGCTCGCCTTTGAAGGCCAGCGCTGGTTCGACTTGGTAAGAACAGGTACGGTAAGTGCTGAAATGGGAGAAAACGTAAATTCTCAATATTACTTGTTCCCCATCCCAGTGTCAGAAGTACTGGCCAGCTTTGGTGTAATCGACCAGAATGATGGCTACTAATTGATGTGAACCTGAGTTGATAAAGAAGCTTCCCGCATTTACTACTACTACTTTTAGTGGGTTGCTTCTTTATTTATTTACTGATTGATTTCTGAACTTTCACTGCACTTGTGTTTGCCCCCCTACCTTTTTTGGGCGCAAACGCAGGTGCAGTTTTGGTTTAAGGAAGCAATATTTGAACCTTAAAACCTCAGTCATCCAGTCTGAATGAGTTTTAATAGATACCAACCATCAGCCGGATATATGTCTTTATCGAAAGTTCACCCCCTACCCTGTTTATCCTGAGTAGCTTTTCATTGCCAAATACCTGAGACGCCCCTGGCAGCTATAGCTGCCGACCATTAGTCACCTCCCTCTGAGTATCGCCTCATTACTGTATCGCCTTCGCCGTCGCCCGCAGCGAGCTGTCAACTACCATAAACCATTGCTCCAGCATTTGCCCGGAATCAATGGCAGTATAGACGTTGATGTCTCTCGGAAGGTTTTCAGCGGGAGCAGGGCGGTTTTCCAGCGTGGCAAATTGGGGATTGAACCAGGCTTCCAGCGAGGCAACATCCCACATCGTCCACTGTTTTTTGCCGGGGTCGGCCTCGGTCCACCAGCGATCATAAGTGTCCCAGCGTTTTTGCAGGTATTGGGTAACGGGGCTATCAGCCGGCAACTTATTGTCCAGTTGTTCGCGGGTCATTTGCAGGGCCTGGCTGCTGGTAGCGGTCATGACGGTAAACTCCAGGCCTTTGGTATTAAGGAGTAAGTTCAGGGCCGCAGGGTCGTTACCAGTGTTAAACTCTTTCTTGTCGTAGACGCCAGTAGCGGGGTCATACCAGAAGCCGAGGTAGCGGGCGTGGACATTGGGCACAATGCTGCTGTCGGACAGGATCGCCGAAGCCAGGTTAGTACAGGAACCGAGGATGAAGACCGTAAGTTTTTGCTCGGGGCTGGCCTTGCGCGCTTCCGCCACAATGAATTGGCTGGCGGGAGAAGGCTGCGCTTCGGTAGCGGAGCGTAAGGGTTGGTCACTGCCCGGGAAAGAAGGTACCGTGGCGTACATCAGTTTCAGCAGTTGTTCGTTGATGCGCTGGCTCTCCAGCGCTGTAGTTGATCCGGCTAAGGGAGAAGTATGGAACTGAGCGGCAGTGAGCCCCACCAATAATGGGCGATCGTAGTGATAACGGTTGTCCCGCGCCAGTGCGCCCACGATCGCAAAGAGATCGTCTACCTCGTTGGCCGTGTCAGCGTCGATGATGTAATGAGGCTGTCGGCTCCGTGCTTCTGCCGCAGCCGACAGGTCGTCAAAGCGAGCGCCGAAAACCAGGGACCACAAATAAAGGTATACCAGACAGGCTACCAGAAGGCATACCAAAATGGTGCCGAAGATTCTTAACGCTTTCATGGTTTAAAGGTAGTAATTACCCCTCTTCGCCTGCTTTTATAAAAACTTTCACTGCACCTGCGGCTGCGCCTGATTATTCTGCTCCTAGGGCCAAAACCACAACCATTGCTGCAGTCTCGAAAAGTCCGCCACGTGGAAATAAAGAAAATTGAGCAGCCCTAAAACGGCTGCGGCAAAGATCAACAGGAGGCTTGTACGTCCGATGTTTCTGGTGGTCTTCGTGTAGGCGTAATGCTTATTGCCGTCGGGGTCGCGGTGGCTGCCCAGTGCATAATACAAGAGTACTCCCAACGAAATCATATAGCCGATGAACCACAGTACCAGGCCTGAAAAAATACCCAGCAGTAAGCTCAACCCAATCGATAAGAGACTTCCTTTTTGGGGCTCAAATGCTGCCTGAATACGCTTACGAGCTTCCTGCCGGAGCTGGGTAAGGTCAATGTCTTCTCCGGATCTTAGCAGAAGCTTCCGGGCCACGGCGATAGCAAGCGAGCTCCAGCCAGTATCTTCCAGCAACACCTGCTTGAGTTCCTGCGGAGAATATTCAGAAAAAGGATGAGCATCAATATCTTCTTCCGTAAGATGAGCCTCGGCGTATTCGAGCAGCATAAAGTTCGCTTTCTCAAAATCTGCTGACGGGATTTCAATCCAGAATTCCGGCTTTAACGGCGCCCCCATGATGACGGATTCCGTCCATTCACCGGCGTCTTCGCCGGACACCCGCACGGCAATCCGGTGATCCCGCAACACGGAAATCATCTCAGTCATATCCTCACGCCGGTTGAAGTGCTGGTAGACCGCAAAGTCCTGAGGGACCGCAAAAGCGTCAATGGGAGTGTCCTTGGCCATGGTGGAAAGATACGGCTTGCTAAGGTGAGTAATTTTTCAGGAATCGTCAGCCTATGAATAAGCTATTACTCTACCCTTACTACGGTTGAAACCACAGCCTGGCATTTAAAATCCTACTTACTCAAGGAAAGCTTTTTCTCTTCAATGGCAACTTCCTCTGCAGTCTCTTCTCCTTTCTTCGGCCAGATGTGAAATCCGCCACGGCCAAACAACTCTAATGACCAGGTACCATAAATGCCGTTAGTGTCCGCTCTCCCATCATAGAAAACCGGATGGCTGGGGTACTTTTTCACCATCCGAACCACCATGGAGCTTGTGTCATACTCTCCGTTCCAACTAAAGGTGCCGACATCATCAGACCCTGATCCAGTGACTATCCCGTCGCTAAAGTTAAGCTTAAAGGCCATCGGGTGTCGCTGAGCACTTGGTCCGGCAGCATACAGGTAAAAGCCCTCCCAGTCTCCGCTGGGAAAGTTTGGATGTTGCTCGCTGAAATTATTCTTGCCGGCAGCCATTTTAATGAAGGTAAGAAGCCCCGTTGATGTCTAAAACAGAGCCTGTGGTAAATCTCGCCTCCGGGCTGGAGAGGTAAAGGATAGCACGGGCTACTTCATCTACGGTCGCTACCCGATTGAGTGGGCTCTGGGCTTTCACCGCTTCGCCGGCTTCGCCCTGCAGGTGCGGGCGGGCCATCGCCGTTTCAATAAACCCGGGAGCCACCGCATGAACGGTGATATTATCTCCCCCGACGGCCTGGGCCAATGATTGGGATAAGCTATGCAAACCCGCCTTAGCCGCTCCGTAGCCAACTTGCCCGGCTTCGCCGCGGTATGCCCCCCGGCTGCCTACATTCACGATGGCTCCCCCACCCTGCTTTCGCATGTGTTGAATGGCAGCAAAAGCTGCTGCTGCCGGACCAATGAGGTTCGTACTGATCGTTGCATGAAAGGTCTCCAGCCAGCGATCAAAGTCCATTGTGCCGTCAACGGGGTGCGGGCGGAAGATGCCCGCATTATTCACCAATACATCCAGCCGGCCAAGTTTCGTGACGGCGCTATCAACCAGCCTTCTGGCGGCGTGTGGGTCACTGATATTGGCTTGTAAAAGCGTGTGACCTGCACCTTCCAGGCTGGCTAGAACGGCTTTTCCTCCCGCCACATCGGCGTGGTAATGCACGCACACGCGAGCACCTGCTTTGGCGAAAATCCGAGCCGTGGCAGCTCCTACCCCTTTACTACTTCCGGTTACGAGTACCGTCTTATTACTGAAATCAACTGTTACCATTATGCAAATGTAATCGTCTTACGTATACTTTTTCGGGTGCTAAAACGTATAAAGTCCGGTTACCCGTCAACACCGGATTATTTTTTCCTTCTCTGAATCTTCCCCATGAACTATCGCCTTCTTTTTTTGGCCTGTTTTTTGTTTCCCTTTCTGGCTTACGCTCAGTCCGGAAAAATAAAGCCTGCAGATCTGGATACGCTGGAGGCACGTCAGGCACGCCTGCTTGAACTGTCTTACATCATGCATACGGACAGTACGGACGAGCATCGCTTCCAGGCCTGCAAGCAGCTCATCAAGGGCTTGGTAGAGGCGCTTAAGGTCCCCAATAGCTACAACTTTGACTTTTCCGGACTGGAAGGAGTTGTGGTAAAGACCTCTCCCGATAATAATTTTCGCATTTTCAGCTGGGAGCTCAACGTTACGGCTGATCAATACCGGCACTATGGCGCCATTCAGCTGAACAATAGTGAGCTGAAACTGATACCACTCCTGGACCGGGGAGATCAGTACCGCGAAAACCCGGAGAACATAATTGTGGGAGCAGATAACTGGTTAGGCTACGTTGTCTATAATCTGGTGAAAGGTGGCACTTTTGATGGTAAACCCTACTACTTCCTCTTTGGATACGACCGCTACGGCACCTGGCGTCGGCAAAAAATCATGGATGTTCTGACCTTTGATGAGCAAGGCAAAGCTCAGTTTGGTCTGCCGATATTCGTAACCTACTCCGGAGAAGGCCTGCTCCTGCAGGACCGTGCCCGGATCATTCTCAACTACGGTGCAGAAGCAAGCGTGGCGCTCCGTTATGAAGAGGCTATCGGCACCATCGTTTATGAGAACCTCATTCTGATGCCCGGCGGAAGCGGTGAAGGCCCCGTATACATGCCCGATGGTAGTTACCACGCGCTTGAACTAAGAGAAGATGGCCGGTGGCACGAGGAAGAGAAACTGTACAATCATACTTACGATGATGCTCCACGCCCTACACCTAAGCAAGCTGAAAAAGTGAACATCATCGGTAAACCCGATGGAGGAGGTTTGTAGGACTAAAAAAAAGCGACCATTGTACAGCATGTTGTACAATGGTCGCTAAAAGCCTTTTGTTGGCTTACGATATCCGCCTTCTTCTACTACAAAAAGAGGAGGGACTCGTGTTTGTGTCTGCGCCCTATTTGCTGGCAGCATCCACGGGGAAGGAGACCATCAGGTCGTCCCACATGAAGCGTATTTCATTGCCGGCAAGTACAAAGTCCATTCTTTCAGCTTTAGCGCTGGCGGCAGCAGAGGAGCCGGAAACCCGGGCTGCGTCAGAAGAATCTTCATAATCGTAAGCTCCCCACTGGTCAGCTACTTTGTTGAAGATAATCGTCCATTCCTCCTTGCTTGCCGGAAGCGTAAAGAGAGAATAGGTACCGGCTTTCAGTACTGTACCTTCAGTGCCGACCTTTACGTCCTCACCAAAAGTAATACGGGTGGCCTCATTAGCCCCTGTACGCCATACTTTTTCGTAAGGAACCAGGTCGCCGTAGATAACCCGGTCGTTGACGGCAGGACTACCGTAATTGATCGTAACGGGAACGCCGGCAATCTCTCCCGTAAGCTCCTTGCGGGGGCTCTTAATCTTATCGTCAATAACTTTGACTTCGTAGTTCTCGCCTTTCATCAGCTCGCTAGCCGCTTCAGCTGCGTCTGAAATGGCGTTCTGAGCCGTGTTTGCAGCGTCTGTAGCCGTTTCAGTCACGGCATCCGTAACGGAGTCAGCTGTGCTGCTGGTCGTTTCACAGGCAGAAAAAAGGAGTGCAAAAAGTGCGATCAGTAAGGTAAATGGTCTCATCGTTTGTTGGTTGTTTTTCGCTATAACAGTTAAAATCCAGAAAGGTCGACAGTAAAGTCACTTTTTCAGGATAAGAAGCCCATTAGAGGTGGTCTCAGGTCATTAATCACTTCGCTTGGGCTGTATTAACAATTGCAATCCAAAGGTTGAATATTCCGTTTAATCAGAATGAACCCGTTTAAACTCTTCTGAGCTGGCCGCTCCGAAGTCCTGGTTTTTCCTGGCAAGGCGCGGAAATTGGAGTATAGCCATAGCTACATGACAATTTTTGCAACGAAGCCAGGGGAAATCAGGGCTCGGATAAGGTCGCGAACGAAAAGTTTAAACGGGTTCTATAAGACCAGTAGCTGACGTCCCCCAACAGCCCTGTCTTCCTTATCTTTTGTCGAAATCATCCCTCACTATGCTGCGCCTGCTTCTGTTATTCTCCATTGGATTGTTATTTAATGCCTGTGCCACCACTCAGTTTGTTAATCTCGCCGAGAAACCTCCCAAAGAAGGGACTGCTACTATCTATGTCCTCAGGCCTACCATATTTGCTTACGCCGTTAAAGCTGGCATCTATCAAGACGACAAACCGATTGGCAAGCTCGGCCCCAGGAGCTATCTCTCCTGGGAAGTGCCAGGAACCGGAGACGCTATCGAAATCATGAGTAAAACGGAAAATCGAAAGCGGGTAACCATCACACCACTGGCGGGAGAGACTTATTACCTCGAGCAAAGTTTTGGTTTAGGCTTCGGCATTGCCCGCAGCCAGCTGACGCCCATTAATGCTACCGAAGGAGAAGAAATTTTAGCCAGGTTGAAGGAACCTAAGGTGGCGGTTGTGGAGTAAGTATTGACCTGACCATCCGAAGCCTAGTCGAAGGGCTAAACGGACCTTTTGTAAACTGAATGCTATTTAGGTCTTTGGAATAAGCAGATTCATCTCCTTCATGCATTGGATTATTCAGACCAATGATTACCTGCCACAGCCTCTCCTTCAGCGTAAACAACACTCAGAAAGCGGCAAATATTCCACCTTGCCGTGCGGTAGACTACAAGACCACCAGGCTACCCTACTCCAGCACCTGCAACTTAGCAAAGCGCAGCATGATCCGTTTATCGGGTTGCGCCAGGTCACTAAAGTGAATGGAGGCAATCCGGTTATCCGATCCGCCATCTAGCTTGGTCACCCGGCCCTCTCCGAACTTCAGATGCATAACGCGAACGCCGACCTCGATCATGTCAATGGGGCTTGGCTTAAAGGTAGACGGATCAACTTTAGGGGCGGCAAAACGAGCAGTCCCCCTGCTCCGTTGTCTCGGCGTGATGCCACTGACCTTCGCCCGCTGTCGTTCCACCCGGTCGTATTCGTGTCCGGCTGAGCGGCGGCTGTGGCTGGTGCTCTCAATGGATTCAGCGGGCACCTCCGACAGGAAGCGGCTGGGTTCATTCATCGTCATCTTACCGTAGCGGTAACGAGTATTGGCGTAGCTGAGCGTCAGGAATCGCTCCGCCCGGGTGATGGCAACGTAGAAGAGTCGACGCTCTTCGTCCATTCCTTCCATCGTATCCATACTCATCCAACTGGGGAAAAGCTTTTCTTCCAGCCCAACGACGAATACCGCCTGGAACTCAAGCCCCTTTGCGGCGTGGACGGACATAAGCGTAATCACATCCGTATCATTCTTCGCCTCGTTAGAGTCAAAGTCCGTCAGCAGCGCGATGTTTTGCAGGTAGGTGGCGAGGCTTTTGTCCGGCAGTGTTTCAGTATCGATCACCGTGTCCTCCTCTACGAATGACTTGATGCCATCCAGCAACGCCTGGAAGTTCTCCAGCCGGCCCATGCCTTCGATGGAGGTGTCCTTGCGCAGAAAGTCCAGCAGCCCGGAGCGCTTGGCAATGGTATCCGCCAACTCGTAGGCGTCAGCTTTGTCCATCTTCGCCCGGGCTTGTTCGATGATATCAATAAAGCCGTCTGCTGCGTGCCGGGTCCGATTAGGGAAAGCAACGTGTTTCAGCGCTTCGAACAAGGGTATTCCCTGTTGCCCCGCCAGGGCAATCACCTTACCTACTGAGGTGGCACCAATTCCGCGCTTTGGGTAGTTAATCACGCGGCGGAAAGCTTCTTCATCGTTCGGGTTGACCACCAGACGGAGGTAAGCAATCAAGTCTTTAACTTCCTTTCGCTGGTAAAAGCTCAGGCCTCCGTACACCCGGTAAGCCAGGTTGAACCGCCGGAGATATTCCTCGAAAATACGCGACTGCGCATTCGTCCGGTAAAGGATGGCAATGTCTTCATTCTTAAGGTGATGGCGGCTCTTGAGCTCAAGGATAGTGTCCGCCACGCGTTTCCCTTCCTGGGTATCATCCATTTCGTGAATGATGCGGATTTTTTCTCCCTCCCCTTTGTCACTCCAGATTTTTTTCTGAATCTGACGCCGGTTATGACTGATGACAGCATTAGCCGCCGCCACGATGTTCTCCGTACTACGGTAGTTTTGCTCCAGCTTAAAGGTCTGAATGCCGAAGTCGGCAAAGTCTTTCTCGTAGTCCAGGATGTTTTGAATCGTCGCCCCGCGGAAAGCGTAAATGGACTGTGCATCGTCTCCCACCACACAGATGTTACGCGGGCTGTTGGGGTACATCACCAGCTTCTTCACGATGGCATACTGCAGCGTGTTCGTATCCTGAAACTCATCCACCAGGACGTACTTGAACTTCTGTCGGTACTTCTTCACCACCTCCGGATGGTTTTGGAAAAGCTCAAAAAGCCGGAAGAGGAGGTCATCAAAGTCCATCGCTCCGGCTTTCTTGCAGCGGGAAACATATTTGGCATAGATCTTACTGACCAGGGGCATCTTGGCGCCCTTGTCTTCCGCCAGCAGACTTTCGTTGCGTTCGTATAGCTTAGGCGTGATGAGACTGGATTTAGCCGAACTAATCCGATTCTTGATGGCATTGGCCTGATACACCGTCTTGTCGAGGTTCATCTCCCGGATGATCTGTCCGATGAGGCTCTTGGTGTCGTCAGAATCGTAGATCGTGAAATTGCTCGGGTAGCCGATATGCGGCGCTTCGACGCGAAGAATACGCGCAAAGAGCGAGTGAAAGGTACCCGCCCATATGTTGCCGGCTCGTTTGCCGACTACCTTTTCGATCCGCTCCTTCATCTCCCGGGCGGCCTTGTTGGTAAAGGTCAGGGCCAGCACTTCCCAGGGAGCAGCGCCCTGCTCGATGATATGTGCAATCCGGTAAGTCAGTACTCTCGTTTTGCCCGACCCCGGCCCGGCCACCACAAGCACGGGTCCTTTGATGGCCATCGCCGCCTGTCGCTGAATCTCGTTCAGTTCATCAAGATAATGGGGGGGCTTTACGGCTGTGTCGGACATGGGGCTGTTTTCTCGGGGCGAATATACGGAGTGCAGAAAGGGGCTACCAAGTATTTTAGCTGCAATTTGTTTAATGATCGTAAATTATTAAACTTTTGCTGATAACGACTTTTCGGGGCGCGGCGCGCAGGTGCAAGGAGAGGCTCAAAACAGCATGGCTCTCCCAGGCTCCCCTTTGCACCTGCGGCCGCGCCTCAATGTTTAAATGTTTCTGTTCCTACCACAAAGCGGTAAGCTGCCCTACAGGACCTGAAGAGATCGTATACTTGTCTATACTTACATAAGACATGACCACTCCATTGCGCTTCTCTCTGCTTCGCTCTTGCTTTGCCCTCTTGCTCACCCTGGCTTTCCTTCATTGTGGTAATACATCGCCAGAGAAAGAAAGCGACACCCCTGCAGAAACCTTAAATAGTTCACCATCCTACCCTACTCTGGGTTATTTAGTCGCTCTTGATCCATTGTTCAATGAAATCGTTTCACCCGAGACAAAGATCGAAGTCATTGCCAGCGGCCATACGTGGACGGAAGGCCCCGTCTGGATTTCTTACGAGAAATGCCTGGTATTTTCCGATGTACCCAGGAACATTGCCTACAAGTGGACGGAGGCCAAAGGAGAGGAAGAATACCTCAATCCCAGTGGCTATACCGGCGAAAAACCGCGTGGAGGGGGCAAGGGCTCAAATGGGCTTGCTATGGATAATGAAGGCAACCTGATTCTTTGTCAAAGTGGCGACCGGGTGATCTCCCGGCTCGCCACAAGCGCTGACCTTCCTGCGCCGTTTTTTGAAACGATCGCTGACCAGTATGAAGGGGAAAAATTTAATAGTCCCAATGATGTGGTCGTCGACAAAAAAGGAAACATTTACTTCACGGACCCGAATTATGGTCTTGACAAAGACGATCCTGACGCCAAAGAGATGGATTATGAAGGCGTGTTCAGGGTTAATCCAAAAGGGGAAGTAACCCTGATCACGAAATCATGGCCAACGCCTAACGGAATTGGTATTTCACCGGATGGAAAAACACTCTACGTCGCCAATTCCGTTCCGTCTAAACTCATCGCCCTGGATTTACAAGAAGACGGATCCGCTACAAATGAACGCGTGATCTTCGATGCTACCTCACTCTGGGAAAAAAGTATCGCAAAGCAGCGTCCCGACGGGATGGCCATTAATCAGGATGGCATCATCTTTATGACCGGCCCTGATGGCGTTCTGGTCTTTTCACCAGAGGGGAAACACCTGGGCTCGATTAAGACCGACAAGAAAACCTCTAATTGTACCTTTAATGAAGACGAATCCGTTTTGTACGTCACTTGTGACGACCTGGTATTGCGGGTTAAACTACAGATTCAGTTATAACTGTTAATCTTCCAATCAGGGTACGTTGACTCCGAATAAGGCGTCCCAAATCAGCATCACTGCAATGATGGCTGAAGACAATGCTGTAAACAAGACAGCTGCCGCAGCGACGTCCTTAGCTTTACCGGCTAACTCATTGTACTCCGGGGAAACCAGGTCCACGACGTACTCAATGGCAGTATTCAGTGCCTCTGCGGCCAAAACCATTCCCGAGCAGATAACGACGAGAATCCATTTCCACATGGGAAACTCCAGCCACCAGCTGATCGCTACCATCCCCAGGAGGGCGAGCATATGGACCCTGGACGGAGCATGATTGCGAAGCAAATCCCAGGCACCTTTGAAGGCATAGCCAAAGGCGTAGTAACGTTTCCGGCAGAATTCGGTAAACTCGTTCATGTTAGCCAACTTATTTCACCCCGCAGCAAGATGAAGCCCAGTACTGCGATCGCAGGCCCGACCCACCCGGCCAGCATGTATCGGTAATAATTCTTGTTCACGCGACTGGGTTCGATCCACTCCACAATATGACTGATGGCCCAGATGCCAAAACAGATAGCTCCGATGATGACGGCAAGCAAAAAACCAGCGTATTCGTCTCCCAGCATGATCAGCATATACACGATGATCTGCCCCAGCAGCATGAGTAAGAAGTTGATCATTTCTTTTTGCTGATGGCTCCACCAGGGTGAAGCTTGGAAAGAAGATGCCGCCCAACGGCTTCCCCCTGAGTTACGCCGTAGTCAATGGCCGGACGATAGTGAATGCCGCCGTATAAACGGCTGACGGCCGCCTCTTCGCTAGCGGCAAGGAAGCTTGTGTAGCTCCGCTCCGGAAGATCATATTCGACTTCAGAGTCATCTACGAAAGCAAAGTTGTCTCCGTAGAGATCCGTTAGCACGATCGCGCAGGCCCGGCTTACAACGGAGTGGCCGGAAGTGTGCTCAGGGAAGGGAGGCGTTTGCAGCAGCGGTAACCACTCTTCGTCCAGGTGCCGGTTAATGAAGGTCTCCGGACGAACGAGGCTGGAGCGGTACTTTTCGTCCCAACAACTGATGAAGGCGTCGTGCATGGCCATACTCACCAAGGCGTAAGCTTCTGCCGTTTGTGTAAAGTCGGCTTTGGCCTTCCGGGATGCGATAGCAGTAATGTTTACCCAGTGACCTCCGGGAGAAATTTTCTTGGTGGCAAACATCATATGCCCCTTGTGGGTGCTTACGTAAGGGTTGCAGTCCCAGAATTGGGCAATTGCAATACGCTCAGCCAACTCTGCCTCATCTTCCACCTTCAACGCGCCATAGACTTCTTCTACGCCTTTCCACCACTCACTACCTTTTTCTTCGCTGTATTCCGTTGGGGGGAGCGGCTTGAACTGGTCCGCACGGTCCAGAGCAAAGGGCCGGATTTTAGACCAACTGGGCTCAATACCATCCATATAATCCGGAGGTGTGGGCTGCCACTTGCTGGGGTCATCGGTGATGGAGTATTTAGGGAAAGTGCGGGTCTGCTTATACATGTCTCCATCATACCAGGCAATCACATGGTCTGCCACCTGACGACCGTAGGCGATGGATGCGGTGAGCACGTCCTCCGGCACGCCAATTTCCCCGATTTCTCTGAAGATTTCCTCTTCAAAGGCCTCAATTTTTTCTTCACTAAAGATCAGGCTTTTCCCGGTTTTGAGCTGGGCGGCAACGGCGGCAATGTGGTGAGAGATCTCTCGCCCCTGCGGCGGAGCAGGAACCTCTTTCATGTGATCAATTCCACCGGCAAAGGACGGAAGGTCTGCATTGCCTGCAGCCAGCGCCTCGTATCCCGCGATGCTGGAATAAGCGTAAATACGGCCGGCTTGTGGTGGGCTGAAGATGTCGTGTACGATTACGTCCGTCAGCTTCTTTACCGACCGGTGATAGAACTCAGGTTGTGCAACCTCTTCCGGATAGTTGGGGTTAATGTCCTCTCCACATCCTGCAATCAGGAGTAAAACGGGCAATAACATTAGCCATCGACTTAGATTTTTCATGCGGGAACAGTTTAAGTATGGTGGGGTATCACTCTTTAATAACGCCGCAAAGATACTATAACTCTTTTCGCAGCTGGAATTGGACGCAGCTGCGATCAGGAGCTATATCATTCGGCCGACATGCGGTGTTAAGGTCTTCCAAAAAGAAGTAACTTTCCGGCCGTACAGAACGTTAGGCCAGTAATCAAAGTCATTACTCCCATGAAACAATCAATCAAAGGTGGTACCATTCTGCTGGCGGAGCCCTTCATGATGGACCCCAACTTCAAGAGAGCTGCCGTGTTGCTCGTTGACCACGGCGAGGAAGGAGGCATTGGCTTTATCCTCAACCGCAAAACCGAGACCCGAATCGATGAATTGATCGACGACTTCCCGGAGTTCGATGCGCCCGTCTACTTCGGCGGACCGGTTGGCAGAGATACTATTCACTTTTTGCACTGCAAGGGAGACATCCTGGAGGGAAGCGACGAAGTGTCTCACAGCGTTTTCTGGGGAGGTGATTTCGAGAAGCTTAAATTTCTCATCCGGCAAGACTTAATCAAGCCCAATGATATCCGCTTTTTCGTGGGTTACAGCGGCTGGAGCCAGAACCAGCTGGACGAAGAAATAGAGCATGGCAGCTGGGTCACTGCTCCCATGTTCGCCAACTATCTCTTTAAAAGTGAGCCCGCTCAACTCTGGAGCCAGGTCATGAACAATAAGGGCAATGCCTTTTCGGTGATTGCGGATATGGCGGAAGAGGCGAGTTATAATTAGTATTTTGGTTCGTTGAGCTACCAGACTACTTCCTGTTTTTCAACCGCGGCTTAGTCCACTCCTCTTTCTGCGCGAACTCCACGATCTTCTTCATAAAGGCAATCATGGACAAGAAAACAAGGTAGCCGAAGGTGATGACAAAGAAAATCCATTTGTAGGATCCCGCATCACCAATGGGAACTCCACTGAAGGCCCAGGCTAAGAGGCCAGAGCCAGCTGCCAGGCCCATGAAGGAATAGATGCTTCTCCCCCAGTACTTCATCAGGTTTTGGGAGGTGGCACTCATGATGGCATTGAAGAGGGCGAAGAAGAGTAAGAAACTGGCCGCAGTCAGCCATGGCCAGCGATTGGAAACCAGATCATCGGCCCCGGCGGAGACTGCTGAGCCGACAATATCGAATAGCAGGACAGCTACAAGTGCACCACCTGCCTGATAGAGTGGATCTATTTTTTTTTCAAAGATGGAGGTGTCGTCCATAGCGAGCTACTTTTGCACACCTAACGCGGTCAGCCGCTTATTGTTATGAAAAAAGTTTTACCTCTGCTCACTTCTACGGCTTATTTCCCGCCCGCACACTGGTTTGCAGCGGCCCATCAACTGGGCGACTGGCGTATAGAAGCTCACGAAAATTATCAAAAGGGAGGTTGGAGAAACCGCTGCCGGATCATCGGGCCAAACGGAATACTGGACCTGAGTGTACCGCTTGAAAAAGGCAAACACCAGAAAAAGCCCGTTCAGGAAGTCACCATCAGTTATCGGAATGACTGGTGGCGGGAGCATGAACAATCTATCCGGACGGCCTACGGCCGTTCCCCCTATTATGAGTTTTACGCGGAAGAACTGTTTTCCATCGCTCGTCAGCGTCCCGCCACGATCTGGGAATTAAACGAGGCATTGATCAACAAGCTTAGTCAGCTACTTCAACTCAGGGTGCCGCCAGTTTCGACCGGCGACTTTGTGTTTCCCGATGACGAAGGCTACCATCGCCCGAAAAACTTACCCACCAGCCTGCTCCCCTACCCTCAGGTGTTTTCGGATCGTTTTGGCTTCACGCCAGGCCTGTCGGTTTTGGACAGCTTGTTTTGCTTGGGTCCACAGGCCAAAATTAATTTTGAGAACTTATTGGATGAGTAAAACTACAAATCAAATATTTCTCCAAAATCCGCAATTCCGTATCCTTCCTTTTCTACGCTTAGGTACCCGGCACTCTCCTTTTTAAGGAGTTGGTTAGTATGATTGAAATGTATAAACTGGATCTTAGCCCTTTCCTCCCCGGGCAACTTGCTGAACCGTTCCATGCTTTCACTGACGAAAGGGTGTGGAATCAGAGAAATATCCCGGGTGTTCAACTCAGCCGCATCATAAAAAGTGGCATCCAGGAAAGCGTAGTCAACTGACCGAATTTCTTCCTCAATGCTTCTGCCCCATCGTTCCCACTTATCAATGTCAGGTATAAAGAGGGCTGACTTATTGGGGCCGTCAATTCGGTAACCGACGGTCTCCGAATATTCATCCCGGTGGGGAACTCTGAATGGCGTAATCCGAATGGAAGCGGTTAACTGAAAGGTGCTATCAGCCGTAAGTGGAAGCATCTTTATGTTTTTAGTGCTCACCAGCTGGCTCCATGGGCCATTTTCAGAAAGATAATCCCGCATTCGGGGCATAGCATATACTGGCACCTGGTCAGCATTAGTAGCTTCTTTGCCCAGGTACATCAAGCCCGTGTAATGCCCGATATGCGCGTGTGTCAGGAAAATTCCGTCGGCCATTTCTTCCTCGGTTTGGGAATAGGCCTTCAGCTTTTTGAGCTGACGGGAGATATCCGGAGAAGCCTCAAATAAGAACTTCTGATTGGTAGACGCATCCACGAGTCCCAGACAAGTGACCATTCTGGTGGCATCAGGATGGTCAAACAGATCGCGACAGCAATCCTTTTTGCATCCAATGTGTGGCGAGCCTGCGTCCTGTACGTTACCGAGCACCACGATGGATACTCCTTCAGGAGCTGGTATGGCAGGAGCTACAAAAGTGTCTTTGGGGCTACAGCTAAATAGAAATATTAATAGAAATGCGGTATAACAAAATTTCATGACCACAAGATAATCAGCGGGCGCTACCGCAGGTGCCAATAAAGACTCCGTAGGAGTCAAACACCCTTATCCCCGGATGAAGACATAATCCGGGGCAAGGTGCGCCCAGCGCACACCAAAAGACAAACCAAGCTCCAAAAACATCTCTTTGCACCCGCGGTTGCGCCAAATAGCCCCTTAACTCTACCGGCCATGTAGTAACTTGTCGCCTCCTCTTGCGTCTAAAGCAGCAGTAGAATTAAAGAAAACATGGCACAACTTATAGATGCTCAACTTCAGGCTACCCGTGCACGCCTTGAAGAGATCATCAAGAATCTTCACGAACTGACGCTTCGCATCGGCCATGACGAAATGGCCCAGACCGTGAGCGAGCTTCGCAACCGTATTTTTGAGCCCTTCATGTTCGTCATCGTTGGGGAAGTGAAGGCTGGCAAGTCCAGCTTCGTCAATGCGCTCCTGGCCACCGGCCAGGAAATTGCCAAGGCTGCTCCGCAACCGATGACGGACACCATTCAGCAAATAATTTATGGAGAGGAGCAGCGGGAAGTAGAGATCAACCCCTACCTGAAGAAGATATTCCTCCCGGTAGAGATCCTCAAAGAAATTGCCATCGTTGACACGCCAGGCACCAATACCATCGTTGAGCACCACCAGGAAATTACGGAGCAATTCATCCCCGCCAGCGACCTGATCGTCTTTGTGTTCGAAGCGAAGAACCCCTACCGGCAATCGGCCTGGGACTTTTTCAAGTACATTCATGGAGACTGGAAAAAGAAGACCATTTTCGTACTTCAACAAAAAGATCTCGCAACCGACAATGAACTGGAGACCAACATAGAGGGAGTCCGCAACAAAGCCATACAGGAAGGAGTAGAAAACCCTAATGTATTCGCCGTCAGTGCCAAACGGGAGCAGGAGGACATTCCGGACAGTGGTTTCGGGACCTTACGTCAATACATTACCGAAAACATCACCGGTGGCCAGGCGCCCCGCCTGAAGCTGAACAACAGCATCATTACGGCGCAGACCATTAATGAGCGGATTGCCGGCGGATTAGAGCTGCGTCGCGACCAGTTTGATGCCGACACCCGATTCCGCTCCGACATTCAGGAAACCCTGAGCGAGCAAACCGGCCAGAGCAATAAGCAGGTAGACCTCATGGTCGAGAACCTGCTGCACACCTACGATAACATCACCCGTGAAAAGCTGGAAGAACTTCGCAGCGGCATGAGCATGTTCGGCTTATTAAAAAGAAGCCTCAGTTCCACCTTTGGCAGTACTCCGGACGCTAAAACCTGGCTGGGAGGCCTCGCCAGCGAGCTTGAGGACGACCTGAACACCAAACTTAAAGCCCGGCTCAACGACAACGTCATCGATCTGGCCGAAAGCATTCAGCAGATGGTGAAGGTTATTGACTTGAAAATCCGCTCCAGCGAAACGATTCTTAAAAACGATCACGAACTTTTCAGTGACATTGCCGAACGCCGGGAAAATGTGCTCCGGGACCTGCAAGACCAATTCAACCGCTTTGTTTCCAAGACAGAAAGCTTTACGGACGACGAGCTTTTCGCCGACCGCGAAAATCTGACCCCCAACCTCGCCGCCGGCGGCGGCATCGCTGCCCTTGGGGTGGTACTGATGGCCCTCTCTACCCTGCCCGTCCTGGACGTTACCGGAGGAATACTTACCACCGTAGGCGTTCTTTTCGCCGGCTTCAGCACCCGGGGAAAGCGTAAGCGGATTGTTGATGGTTTCGAAGCCGAAATCGCCGTTGGTCGCGATCGCCTCGCCACCGACCTGGAAGAAAAACTAAAATCCTACATCTCAACGCTGCGTACACGCATTGAGAGCAACTTCACCCGTTTCGATGAGATGCTTGGCCGGGAGGAGAAGAATCTCGCCATCCTGGAAGGGTCGCATAAAGAAATAGAGGCGGAGCTGGAGGAGATGTCGCTGAGCGATGGTTAGACGCGCAAAGCGCTAACTTTTTTGCCCAGAAAAATGATCCTCCTTCCGTCGAAACAGTACGTTGAAAGAAGTCAGGGAGCCATAAATCCGGGTGATATACTGCTGCAGGTTGACCTTCTCTTCGTCAGTCATACTGCTGGAGTTAATGCGCTGCTCCATTACCCGCAGGCGGTCCCGTACCATGACGATTTTGTGAAAGAAAGTATCGATGGGCATTTCCTTGGTGGCCAGACCATCTTCTCCGGGCTTCAGGATGAGCTGTCCGTCGACCCAGCGATCGCCCAGTTGGGTGGTTTCCTGAATGCCATTGTAAGTGCGTAGGATCCGAACCAGGGCTTTTTCAGCCTCATTGAAAGAAGCTACTTCTTCGGCTTCAATGGCCTCCAGAACTTCCCATTTATCGTAGTCACGCCCAACGGATTTAATGCCGTGGATCATGAAGGTAACATCGTAGGCAGCCTTGTATAATTTGATGATGACGCCGTCACCAAATGCGGGGTGACGCACGCGGCTACCAACGCCTAATGTTGTAGTATCACTCATGAGATTTTATTAATGGGCCGCAATTTAAGAATTTGGGCGCGTCCGCAGGTGCAAGGAGAGACTATTAAAAGAGCAGGCATTGCTTACCTTGGCCCTGCCTTAACGATCAAACATGAAATTTTTCCTGCTTCTAGCACTATCCTTGCTGTTTATCCCCCAAAATATGTCAGCACAAAAAAATCCGGTTCCCTTCGCGCTCTTTAGCCCCAAAGGCAAAAAAGCCAAATACGGCAAACTGTTGAAATCCGCTGAATCCGCTGACATAATCCTTTTTGGAGAAATACATAACAACGCTATTTCCCACTGGCTGCAGCACACCCTGACACGGGATCTTTCCTCAAAAGGGAAGCTCAGTATTGGTATGGAGATGTTCGAAACAGATCAACAGCAGGCGCTGGATAAATACCTCCAGGGGATGATTACGCTGGAAGCGCTGGACTCCGTAGGCCAGGGGCTTTGGTCAAACTACAAGACTGATTACCAGCCCGTAGTTGAGTTCGCCAGCGAGGTCGGAATCCCGGTGATTGCCACCAATGTCCCCAGACCCATTGCCCGGCAGGTATTTCGGGGCGGTTTTGCCTCTTTGGATGAGCTGAGCCCTGAGGAAAAGAAGCTCCTCCCTCCCCTGCCCATTCCCTACGACAAGAACCTCCCGGGCTATGTACGAATGCTCGAGATGATGCCCGGAGGGCATGGCGGCGAGACTTTCCCGATGGCACAAGCCATCAAAGACGCTACAATGGCCCACTTCATTATTGCTAATAAAAAGAAGGGTGTTCCCTTCCTGCATCTGAACGGTAGCTATCACTCGGACGATTTCGAGGGCATCGGCTGGTACCTCAATAAATACGCTCCGGATTTGAAAGTGATGACCATTTCAACCGTAGAACAGGAACAAGTCGAAGAACTCCTGCCTGAGCATAAGAATAAAGCTCACTTCATTATTGCAGTGCCCGAAATGATGACAAAGACCTACTAAGTCGCTAATTCGGCCACCACATACTCAGTGCACGTTTACCGCTTCCCTTCCATAAACGGTATTTCAATTTCCAACTCTGTCATAAAGTAGGCCACACCTGTAAACATCTTTCCTTTGGCTATCCCTCTGGGCTCCAGCCCGGGGCGAATCAAGGTAATGGGAAGATTCACTACCAGGCCATCCTTAAGCACTTCATAGGGCAGGTAATGTACGTTAAGACAACCACCGTCCAGTAAAATATAGTTGGCCCGGGGATGAAAAGAAAAGCTCCCCTGGCGAATATTTTTCTCGCCGACCTTTATGGCAAAACCTGCCTCATCCAGTAAAAGCCAAAAACCTTCCAGGTCGTGCTCCGCCAGAGAGATGATGTTTTTCGGTAAGCTACCGCTATTAGTAAAACGGGTGTGTCGGTTTTTGAGGGAATCCGCCATCAGGGTGACTTTAGTTTTAGAAAAGTCAAGGTGCGAAAGTAATTCTTCCGGATTTTCACTACTCCTGTTTGCTGATTCTCTGAGTAGCTTTCCTCTCCGGATACCGTTCATATTGTTGTTGTCAATCCTTCGACCATATAGTCCTTCTCCAGCCTTGATGGAATCAATCAGGATCGTAACATCTCTACTCCCTCCAAGCGTATAGGACAATATCGGCTGGTTAAATCGATCCTCTGCACGCCAAAAACCATCTGCCTGATCGTACCATATCCGTTGATTGCCAATAAATCGGGTAGCCCGGGTCATGTAGCACCCCTGATCTTGGTC
Source organism: Neolewinella agarilytica (assembly GCF_900110645.1). Classification (GTDB taxonomy): domain Bacteria; phylum Bacteroidota; class Bacteroidia; order Chitinophagales; family Saprospiraceae; genus Neolewinella; species Neolewinella agarilytica. Next base: position 190,343 of record NZ_FOFB01000005.1, on the reverse strand, counting down.
TCCTTTTTCTTCGAACAAGAACGATACATCCATGAATCCACCATTGTCCAAAAACACCTTTTGGGTGGCATAATCCATCCAGGAAGAGTCTAAGTTTACTACCCGAAGACGCTCCAGATAATAATGATTATTCTTAACCGAATCGAATAACACCAGCGTATCCCGGCCACGCCGGCTTAATCGCCACTGCTCTTCTTCCGACCCAATCACCAGGCTATCGCGAATCGGATAGTTTAACTCCATATTCGGGATGACCGATGAGCGAACCCTTAAGTTACTCTCTTCAACGTCAATAAGGTTTGCCATGTCGATGAATTCATTGCGCAAACCACGATCGTTACCCACCACAATCCATTGATCGGGAGGCGAAGATTCAATACTATCGGACTTTGAACAAGAGATAAGCAGTAGCATCAGCACCGCCGGCAGCGTCAGGTGTTTCATACAATAGGTGTGGCCACCTATCAGATGCCGTCTGCAGGATTTATGGCGTGTGCCAGCTGTTAAACACTGGTCGGCAGCTCATCTTCTTCGTCATGAGGCAACCAATTTCCCTTCAGGCGCAAAGTGCGCTCGATGACCTCGCGCACGGCTCCTTCCCCACCCTTTGCCTGACTGACGTAAGTAGAGATGGAGAGAATCTCCGAACAGGCATCATTGGGGCAGGCGGGGATACCCACCAGGCGCATTACTTCGTAATCAGGCACATCGTCCCCCATATAGAGAACATTCTCATCCGATATTTCATCATCGTAGAGATACATAAACTCCCGATAAGCCTCCACTTTATCTCTGATGCCGTAATAAATATCGACTACACCCAGCCCCTGCAAGCGAGAAACTACCCCCTCACTTTTTCCTCCGGTGATAATGGCTACCCGATAGCCCATATCAATGGCTCGTTTGATGGCATAACCATCGCGAACGTTCATCTGCCGCAGTAGCTTACCATCTTCCATCACGATGAGCTGGGAATTGGTCAGCACTCCATCTACGTCAAAGATGAAGGTGTTGATGTCAGCGAATTTCTCTAGTTCGTTCATTCAGGTTGCAGGTTGTGAGTTGCAGGTTGTGAGTTGCAGGTTACAAGTTGCAGGTTACAAGTTCCAAGTTGCAGGTTGTGAGTTGCAGGTTACAACCAGCACCCTGCAACTTGTAACTTGGAACTTGCAACCTTATTGATTCTCCCGCCACTCATACACCCATTTAGCCTGAATCTGCTCAAGGTGTTCCTCGGTGGAGCCTTCTTTGGTTCCGGTAAAATTGGGGATCTCCAGAATCCATTCCAGAAGGTCCGTGAAACGGATGCGGTAGATTTTTCCCTGGTCCATCTCGTCACCGAAGCGATCATAGAGCGCCATGGCAATGTCTTCGTGGTCGGCCCAGCCGAAGGGAAAGTCGTCGAAATCTTTAAAACTCATGTTGGTATTTTGGTTGTTTGGTCAGTTGGTCTTTTGGGCTGCCGCACATTGAAGGAGTTACAGCAGTTTAACTTAGTTAGCTGGTTAGAGGGAGAATCGCACTGAAGTAGGGGGTTTTTGCCGCCTACAAAATGCGGTAGCCCAAAAGACCAACGAACCAACAGACTAATCAATGTTCGTGCCCGATGATCTGCTTTTGATCCGGAATCTCTACTTCGATGACTGCATCTTCATCTAAGATGATAGCCTGGCAGCCAAGGCGACTCTCGATACGGGGATTAATGGCCCGATCAATGAAGTCTTCCTCTTTATCACTGATTTCTTCTAATGCGTCTTCCCCCTTGTGCACGTAAACGTGACAGGTGCTGCAGGCGCAAACTTCGCCGCAGTTGTGATTCAGGTGAATGTCATTCTCTTCGGTTACTTCAAGAATGCTGATATCCGTAGGAACGTTCTCCACCGTCTTGGGGGCGATGCTTTTATCTTCGAAGGTGAACTTAACTGTAGCCATGTATTTGGTAAAAATTGAAGTTGGTATGCTAATGCTTGGAGGGCCTATTTAGTTGAGGTACTTATACTATTGGAGAAGTAAAGACCAAGCATTTCTGAATTGAGCAGATTTTGGTTTTCGCTGTCGTTTACTATCCTCAACTAAATGAATTTCAGATCCGTAGGAGTTAAAGACAATAGATGGCATGATATAAAAGACCTTAAGCTTGCTGATGTAGAGAATAGCAAAATCAAAATCTTTTTCATCGTATGGCGATCTAACCATTGCCCTTCTGTTGGTTTTTGTTCTCCTATTGTCAACTACCCAGTTTTGCTTTGCTTGGTCAAACCAAGCACTTTTCACCTGAATTTTGATCAGTCTTGACTTAATATCTAATACCAAATCATAAGGAAGTCTATCTCCAACTGGTGTTAACACTCCCCAGCCCTGAGTAAGTGCATAAAGTATTGTTGCATGTTCTGCGATATCTCCCTTCAGCTTAGTGTCCATAACACAATTTAAGGGAAGTAAACTCTAAAAACAAACAAAAAAGCCGTCAATGACCACAGGTCAAAGACGGCTTTAAATGTAGCGGGGACAGGAATAGCCGCCCTTGATTGTGTTAAAGCCGTTATGTATAAAAAGTTGTCTTGTCAGCGCATTATGTATATGTGTTTTTTTAATGAATATATTGCTTTTGCCTAAATGACTGTTATACAGGTAGTTGAATAGTGCCGACTATTGCATATATGAAAGGCACAACAATACCTTTACAGCATGAAAAAACGCAATCCAGGCCGGAGGCCACCTACCCCCAATTTTTATATCACTGAAGGAGGGATTATTAACGTTCGGTTTAGCTATCGAGGCAAACGTGTATCAATATCGCTGCAAATGTACATAAAGCCTTCGGAGTGGGATAATAGGAAGCAAAGCCCTAAAAGATCGCTAAGAGGCCGGAATGATGTGGAGCGCATTATAAGTTCCTTACAAAAGTGGGAAGATGTTGTTCACCAGCTATTCCGCGAAGTAGGCGAGACGCTGACGAATGAAGGTTTTAAACAAGAAGTTCTTTACCGTGTCGGAGCTGAAGACCGGCCCGGCGAAATGCCAAAAGACTTCCACGGATACTTGTCTGCCTTCATTGCCCTCAGAAAAGACACACCAGGTAAGACCCGTACCAGTTGGGGCAAATTTGAGGCCCTGCAACGTCACCTGAAAGAGTTTGAGAAAGACACTAAGCAAGAGCTTGACTGGAGCAAATTTGACTATCAGTTTAAAGATGACTTTACGGCATGGATGTATGCCCCCCCCCGCAATTTTGCTAACAACAACGCCGCCAAACTAATGGCTGCACTAAGACAGGTAATGCGAGACGCTTACCGTAAAAAAATTCATATGAATACTATTCAAGAGGACAGAGAATTTATTATTCGTAGACAGTCTACCAACTGCAAAGTAAGACTTACAGTTCCCGAACTTTATGCTATCGAGCATCTTGATTTATCAGACCGGCCCGGAATGGATAAAGCCCGCGACCTGATGATCTTTGCAGCCTGGACAGGTCTGCGTATTAGCGACTGGTACGGCATTACCCGTGCAAACTTTCACGAGAAAGACGGGCAAACTACTTTGCAACTGGTCACGAGTAAGACGATGACGGCAGTAGTTATCCCGGTAGTGCCCCAGGTGGAAAACATCTTCGAGAAATATAACTACAAGTTGCCCCGGATCGCACCTGCGTACTTCAACCGACTGATAAAAGAAGTATGTCGAGAAGCAATACCAGAGGCCACCTTCACGCGTGTTTATTCTGAAGGAGGTAATACGGTAAAAGAGACTGCCTTGAAAGCGGACTATGTTAGTAGCCATTCAGGGCGCAAATCTTTTGCCTCTAATATGTATGAGGCAACCGGAGTTGCTTATCCAATTATGCAGATCACCGGACACAAGACGGAATCTGTTTTTCAGAAGTATATAGAGCTAAAGAAAGCCGAAACGGTAAAAACAATTCACAGCCCTGCGCTAAACCTGGCGAACTGGCAGCCAGCATAAAAAACGCCCCGAACCCGTGCAAATTGTCCTGGCAGACGATCACGGGAACGGGGCTATTTACTAACAGTAAACTTTTACAAAAATGCGTAAAATTCAGACTACGCCCAAACACCGGGCATTTTATAACGAACACGGTGGACACTTACCAGCCTATTACACCATTGCAAACATCGGTCAACTACTCTCCGCGGCTTCGCTATCGTTAGCAGTTTTTACCTTGCTATCTGACGCAATCGCCGGACGAGGAATAAGTGTTGCCAGTACGGGAATAGTGACCGCCGCAATACTGATTGGCATATTTATTGAACTGGCGAACCGGAAACTTGCACGGCCATCAATACGGCCATGGGTCGTTAAGAATCAGTTCTCTGAAGACCCTGAAAAACAACACCGTCACAAGTTAGTCACCCGCTTTAGCCGTGCCGGTTTATTGCTGGTTGGTGTTCTATCCTTCGCCCTCTCTTTTATGGGAAGTATGGATGCCGGGAAGCTCATCACAGACGAAGCACCACCGGCTAACCTGGACAGCCTGCAACTAGCTTTTGCAGCTGATACCGCCGTGCTATTCGCGCCTTACCAGATCCGCGCCGCCGCCGCCCTTCAGCAATTCAACGCCACCAAATCCAATAGAGAGAAAGCCGCTGAAGATTACGCCGGTTGTGCTGACCGTGGCAACAAGTGGTGCAAGAAAAAACGCCGTGCGATACTGGCAGAAATAGACGCCGCTGAAGCCGCCTATAACGCCACCGCTGCAACCATTGCCACCGAACGCGGGAAGGCTCTATCTGAAGCCCTTAAAGCCCGTGACGATGCTAACCACCTGGCAACAGCTGAAGCCGCCGAAGCTGCCGCCCTGGTAGAGAGCGAAGCGAAGAATACCGGATGGATATTTGCCGCCCTGACATTTGCGGGCCAACTGATTTTCTATCTTTTGTTTTATCTCATATTACAGATAGAGGCCGGGAGCGAGATAGCCGAAGAAATAGAACCGAATGAGTTCCACGCGCTGCCTTCAGTATGGTCTGACTTCAAAGCCGTCTTTAGTCACAGAGTAGAACGAGGAGCCCGCCGTCTAATGGCTTATGTCTTCGGCACCCGTGACCGTCTGGAGAAAGACTTGCCTTATGTTTCATTCTGGACTGATACCAGAGCTGAACCGATAGAAGATGCCCCGCCATTAGTATCATCACACACCAAGACGGAGCCCCGCTTCTATCAAGCCGCTGAAGACCCACACACACACAAACCGCGTGCGACCTTTAACACACAAAACACACCCCCCACACACACGCGAGACAAGGTACGTGGACACACGAACGCCACACAGCAAGACCCTGAAACAAAGAAGGCTTACTCACGTCTTATGCAGTACCGTAAGAGACTAGGCGCTCACCAGCAGAAAGCCAGCGCACAGCTACGTAAGGACGGACAAGTAAAGGCCCGGACTGCTGAAGCGATAGCAAATAACAGGCAATGGGTTGAGCATTACGAAGGACTACTCAAGGCCCTGACAGAAAAGTAAGAGAACTATTTGCCGCCCAATATCGGAACGGCTTCACCTGGCAATGAGTAACACTTCATTTGCCACAACACTATACTTATGAGTAAGACAATAGAACCAAACGAGAACGGCCCCCGGCCATCTTTTAAGGATTGGACCCTGAAAGATTTAATGTCGACCGCCGCCGCCGTCGTCAATCCTGAATTTGATATGGCTGTTAGGGAGTATTCTGCTAAGTGCCTTCACGGATGGCTTGAGGAGAAAATAAGGGAGCAGGTATTGAATAATCGAGCCGACGGATAGTCTTTTTTGGTGGTGGTCAGCTCAAAAAATGGCCACCGCCAAAAAAAAAGTGAAAAAAAATATCGAGCCGAATGTTTCAAAAGAAAACAGGCGAAAACAATTTAAAACATTTTCTGAAATATGGTACTTGCTTTTAAAGTGACGAAAACATTAGCGATTTTATAAAAACATAAACTACTGCGGACCACAGTGTTACACTAAGTTACGGCTTGCGGTCCGTAGTGTTACACAAGCCTACGAAAAACCGCTTTTTTGTTTGAAAAGTCGAAGCCTCTCAAAGATCACACATTTTGTATTTAGACATTTAGGCCCCCATATTTGCGTTAAACAAATAAGTAAAACTCATTGACATGGATAATAATTTGAACAAATCACATTTAGGGCTCCGGCTTCATGTGCCTGTTATGGACGAACTTAAAAACATGGCAGAAGCGAGAGGAGAAACAGTTTCCTCTTTAGTCCGTGACTTAATTAGAGAGGAGCTTCAGCGCAACGGCGTTGCCATTTCTATAACGACCAAAATTGTATAAAATGAGTAAGTCTTCCCCCCCAAGATTGTATCTGGATATTACAGAGGCAATGACCCCTGTATTAGAAATGGTGGCAGAGATGGCAGCAGAGAAAGCACACGCCGAAGCGATGAAAAGTATAAACCTAGCTAAGAATGAGCCAGTCTTTTATACTAGAGAAGAAGTAGCGGACAAACTCAAGGTTACCGTTCAAACGCTTGACAAGTACCGGAAAGACGGAATTATAAAGTGTATACCTATCGGCACCCGTGTACTGATACCAGATACAGAGCTAACCCGACTAGCTAACCGTATGGAATAGAGTAATGATATGAGAGGCACCATTCAGGGTTTTGAACCTTCCCGATGTGGTGCCACTCATCCTAATGCGTGACGGGCTGTCAGCCTCCATTGCTGACGTGCTGACAGCCCAACCACGCTTTTCCCTCATCTGGTCACGCTATGGCTTAGATGGCTCATAAAAAGGTTCATGTTAGACGGGATGCAACGCCCGCTCCGACGTCAGAGAATCCGCCCGCGTAATTGATTGCCGTCATGATCGCACCCAGGCAGCACGTAGGCCAATAGGCCTCAATAAACAATAACCGCCCCGCGCGAGCCTAAAAAGGCCCCGCCGGATTGCCGTCCAACGGGGCCAAAATTAATGTTTCATGCTTTCGCACGATTCAATAAACAATGTGGTAAAGGTATTGGATTTAGCAAAATTCTGCAACACCTCCGATACTACCCCGCCTAATCTTCGCGCCGAGTATAACGCGATAAAAGTGGACAATGGCCCCACGAAGCCTAAAGCCCTTTACCTAACGTCCACCGTACCGGAGAGAGTCTTCACGGCTTTAGATGCGCACTTCGCCACTAACTATGTAGTCGATTTTCCCCCATACCAGCTGGAAAGAGTAGCACCCCGATACGGTGACGATGGCCGGAAGGCTTATTTAACCCTAAGAGGGAAACACATATCAACCGTCCGATGGAACCAGAAAGACCGGCCTGGTAGCCTGGTGTTTCAGATGAACCGGGCGCTTGATGATGGAGCTATCATTGCGAAGATGACCGAAGCCGCTGCCACCGTTGCTAACCAGCTGCAAACCTTCGCGGATTGCCCGCTCGATTACGCCGCCCCGGTTCCGTCTTCAGCCTGTGGTACTAGCTATGGACAAAAGACATTAGCCCAACTGGATACAATGGCTTTAAAAATAACTGAAGGAGATCTTCCCTTTATGGAATTTGATAAAGACGGGCTACACAAGGCCGGAGAATACTACTTTCATGAACAAGGCACCGGAGGTAAACTTTATGGGAGGAAGGCTTCAGTATGGACGCGAGGAGTACACGTTGCAAATGTGCTTTGGGATGCAAGGCAATCCAGTTTAGAAGGCTCCGCGAAGTTGGAAATTACCAACTCTACACTTTACGATACGACGCTAAGCCGGGAGGCTATTGTTGATAATCCCGTAAAGGCTTTAAACTCAAATGTCATTAAGCCATTCCGGGCAGACATTGCATTTGATAGCCCCGGCCTGATGACGTTTTTGAACGCCGTCCATGACCGTAACATTGAGGCCGTCCGACAGAGCGCTTACCATAAGGCAAAAAAGTATGTTAGCCTGGCGACTGATGAAATAGAAGGCTTCAGTTTTGGGAGCCGATCAGCCGGTAGGTTTGTTCGTTGCTACAATAAGACTAAAGAGCTGGAAACATCTAAGAAAGAATACATTTCAGAATTTCACAAGATTAACGGTATCGAGGACACCGTTGCACGTCTGGAGGTTGAGTTGAAAGGTGACTATTTTAGAACCTTAGTTGGTTTTGATTGGCGCGACTTGTTCGACCGTGAAAAGATGGTAGCTATTGGGCAACAAGCCCTTTCCGGTTGGTTTGATTGGGTGCCAGCGAACAGCACCGATAGCAAACGTAACCGCCGGCAGCGAGTGACGGTTGTAGACTTTTCCCAGGTCAAAAAGTCAGAGTACAAAAGACAAACTCCGGCCCCGGTTAAGTCGGACCGTATGGAGAGGATAATTGTAAAGTCGCTTATCCTTCGCGCTGAAGCCTCGACAACTGATGCAGGGATTATTGAACACCTACAAACCGCCGCCTCTATTGCTGAAAAAAATAATTTATGGTGCTGGATGCAAGGGAAGATTGAAAACATCGAGACAGCGTTAACCCGCCGCGCGCGACTTGAGGAGAGAGAGTTGAGTAAGTTCTTTAAAGGGAGGTGCTGGTATGAGGCACTAATAGAGGCTTACGGTAGTTTTCAACCCCTGAACCACCAGACCGGAGAACTGGCAAGTGTCGCTCCACTACTGTAAAAAAAACACGCTACAAAAACGGCTTCAGATCGTCGACAAACCAAAATTTCAAAATTTATTATTTAAATGTTTAAAACGCTGTTAAATAATGACTTATGAAACAAAAAAGTAACTTTAACAAATAAAGCAGCCTAACGCTTAGTGCGCGGATTAGCTTTTTTTGGGACAGAAACCACTAAAATTTGATGTTATATGAGAAGCAACTTACAACTTAACCAACTGATTACCAGCCTAAAAGGTGAACCGCTGGCCGTCTCACCTGCTTACTGGCAAGCGTTTGAGAGTGAACTATCTACCCTGGCGAACACCATCACCGGAGCGGAAATAGACCGCCGCCGGGAAGCCGTAGCAGCCCGCCTGATGAGTGCCAGCGGGAGCCCCGCCGGAGGTGTTCAGGTGAACCTGAACAACAGCAGCAGCACCCCTAAAAAGTCAATCGCTCACCTTCAGCTGACCGGGCTAATGTTGTCCCAGGACTTTCTTTGGATCAGAGGAGTAAACCACCTTACCGCCGAGCTGACCGCCGCCGACAGTAACCCCAATATAGCCGCCGTACTGCTGGAAGTAAATAGTGGTGGTGGAATGGTCACAGCTGGCCAGATGTTAGCAGCAACGATTGAGGGAATGAGTAAGCCGGTAGTTGTGTTTACTCACTTCATGGCAAGTGCTGCCATCATGGGAACACTACCGGCTAATAAGATCGTCGCAAGCTCGCCAGGTGTTGAGGTTGGAAGCATTGGCACTATGCTGAAAGTTGATAAGGTTGCAGCTGAAGTTGAGCGTACCAGGTACCTCACAATCTACGCTGACAAGTCAACTAAGAAGAACCACGCACACAGATCAGCCCTAAGAGGAGATTACCAGCCATTAACCCAAAAGGTTAACCAGGTAAATAAGATGTTCCTGGCAGCAGTCAAAGAACACAGGATTCTAAAGGGAGACGTTAACGGCACGTTGTCGGGCGAAATGTTCATGGCAGCCGAAGCAAAACAACGGGGCTTGATAGATGACATTGGCGGCTATCAAAAAGCGTTGATCTGGATTAACCATTGCCTGAAGTTTAAAGAGCGCCCTGGCCGCGTTGCACGTCTTCAAAGCAGATCCACAACACCCCAGGCAAACCCAGGTAAGCGGGTTTACCTCAATACTCCGATGTCGCAAAAAATATCCGCTTCATTAGCCGGACGCAAAAAATAATTCTCACCAGCTGGCCACCGTGACAGCTCAATAAATTACCCCCATGACAGAAAACAAACTACCCCATGTGGAAAAGGCTATCGTAGACGCTGACGAACGTCTTAAAGACCTTGAACACCTGACAGAACAACTACTTCCCCAGGAAGACACGCCCCCAGCTGAACCCGCCCCCATTACCCTAAGCCCTGATGTTTTGGCAGCGAAAAAATTTATCGCTGAAGTAGACGCGAAAAAATGGGACGGAGAAGAGAAGTATTACTTCCCAAATCAAAAGTATTACGCCGCAAAACGTGTCATTAGCGAGGACGTTTTAAGCCGTTGTGTTTTTGAGCTGGAAGGTATTAGTTACCAGCTGACAGCGCCCGCCCTGAAGATCAGGGGCACCCGCTACACAGCAGAGGAACTAATAAAAGATGAACGAATACTTCGCTACCTGGTATCCATCAATTCCGGGAGCGTGAAACAAATTTCTTAACCAAATAAGTTCAAACTATGAGTGTACTCATTCACCGCCGCCGGGACCTGGCAGAAGCACAACTCACCGCCCTGGCAGAACGTCGTAAGGAAATAGCCGGGAACCTTCAGAGGCTACACGATGCAATAACCCCCCTAACAGAAGGCAAGGCCGCAACGCCGTATATGATGGACAAACTTTTGACAGCTGGAAACCATGCTGACGATACTGAACGCGCAGCCGTTCGTCTATGGTTAGACTATTCAGGTTATCAGGATTTGCCAGTACGAGACAGCGCACTTACAACCGCTTTCTTTTACCCAAAAGAGCTTACAGCACTTATTGAGGTAGCTAACGACTGTTACCCCGTTAGCGAAGACCCTAAGCGATATGGGAAGGATGAATTCACCCCGCCCCCCATTACCCCCGATGAACGCGCCGCCATCATGGAACGTGCCGAAGTACGCGCCGCTACTGATGCAGATGCAGAGCTTTACCGGAGTGCTGAACGCCTGGTTAACCTGGCAAACGCTCGCAATCAGTCAGCAGGTGCGAACATCGTTTCTTTGGCAGATTTGACGACAGGCGCGAACATTATGTTCTCCGGCCTGGTCAAAGTCAAGCCAGCAGGCCCCCACCCCCTGGATGAGCCGACCTTCATTGTAGACGATTCAGGGCTAAACATGGTGAGGACAAACTACCGTGCATTTGATGAGTAAGTAGAAGCCAATCATTTTCAGGATGTTTTTTGCCGTGTCGGATTACTCCGGCACGGTTTTTTTGACTTTTTTTTGGTCTTTTTTCATTTTGTAGCAGGTATTGCGCAAAAGCCATTGCAAAAGGAGGCAAAAAAAAAGAGCTAAACCATTGAAAGTCAATAGTTTAGCCCTTTGAAAAAATAAAAAAATTGTAGCGGGGACAGGACTCGAACCTGTGACCTTCGGGTTATGCGTACCACTATAGCTTTCGCTACGCCCGTCAACGAATTATGACGGATTTGATGGTCTGGACTTTCTCTTCACCGGTAAATTAATACTACGGTGTTCACCATTAAGTCTCTACACCTTCCGAGTTCCGAAGAACAAGGCTTGGCTCGGGATTACCATACTAAAGGCTTCCCCGAATTTGATGAAATTCACTATGGAGTTTCTTCCATAGCAGCCCAAGCAAGCTTAAAGTCTGATTAGATCAGCGAATCACTTAAGTAGGTATGATTCAAAGTCGCTAAGCGACCCTTTAAGTTACAATCTTGAGCCCGACGAGCTACCAACTGCTCCACCCCGCGATGTTAGTTTTTGTTGCTGCAAAATGCCGAAACAATTTGAAGACTTACTGTACACCCTTCGTTAAGGGGCTGCAAAGATATAGACAATTCTGAGACTACAAAAGTTTATTGCAACTTTCGAAAAAAATTAATCATCTGCTTCCGGTGCCAGTTGAACCCGCAGGCCGTCCAGTGCCTCCGTAATTCGTAGCTGGCAGCCAAGACGGGAGTTATCCTCCACGAAAAAAGCCTGATCAAGCATGTCTTCTTCGTCCTCTCCCATTTCGGGCAATGCCGTTTCTGACAGTACGTAGCAATGGCAGGTACTACAGAGCGCCATACCCCCGCAGGTACCTTTTACGGGTAGCTCATAGGACTTACAAACCTCCATGAGGTTCATGTTCATATCCGTCGGTGCTTCCAGTTCGTGAGCTTCACCGTGACGATCCACTACGGTAATGAGTACGTTGCCATCTTCGGTCATAACAATTGCTTTGCTTAAAGAAGACGCAAAGGTAAGGAAGCTGGTTGAGGTGAGAACAATAAAAAGAGTAGAATGACAGAATACTTATTCTGTCATTCTGTAAGGATCACCTCCTTCGGATGAACACCCGTTCTCGCCCCGTAGTCCGGCTGCGAAGCACCAACTCATTCCGATCGCTATAAACAATGGTATGGCGAATCAGCTGCGGGCGACGGCGGCCGCGGTCTACCTGCATCACCAATCCCCCCTGCCGATAATCTGCATCCCAGGTGCCCGTATATCGGTTCTGACGGTAACGCGACCGGGATGGGCGGATTTCTTCAAAGAAACCATCCCGCTCCAGGATAAGCGTGGTTTGCTGGTTACGGCTGGCGGGAATGACCGGTTGCCCGGCCCGCTGGCCGGCCGTTTCTATCCAAACGCCAACAAGTGATGGTCCCCGGCCACGTTGCGCACTGACGGGCAACGCAAGAAGTAAGACTAAAAAAGAAAGTAAGAGTCGCATAATTAGGGATTTTATACCCTAATAACCCGCTTTCACTGAATTTCCCCTCTGTCCCGATGCCGGTTTAAATTTACCTTAACCCCGGCTTATGAATTTCTTTAGACAAGCAGATTCTCATCATAGAGCACCTGCTTCACCTCCTCATTTATACGCATACGGCTCTCCAGGTCCAGTGTGTCAGACCGGTGGTATTCTTCCATCAGAATATACTGCTTATAGCTATCTCCGGGCCGCTGGATATAAGCTACGTCCACCACCCCCTGCTTCCGGAAATGCTGCATCTCCCGGGAGAGCATGTTCCAGGGTAAACCGGTGGTCACCATCAGATCGTGGGGGCTGACTTTATAGTCATAAGCAATGAAGATGTTTTGCAAATCCTCGATGGTAAGGAAAGGCTCCCCGGAGAGATCTATCCCGGAAATCTCTTCCAGCGGGGCGGAGAGTTCGTAGAAGTACTTCATCCCGGTTGGGTTAGCCCCAGCAATAAGCAAGCCGCCGGTGGATAGATTCGATAGTCTTGCCGTAGCCTCGCCTTTAGTCAGCTCCGTTTTATCGGCAATCATATCCGCTGAAAGCAATCCGCCTGGCTGCTTTGAGAAAAGACGGAGTAATTCCAGGTCGGTGATGACCCGCTGAGTGTCCCGGGTCTGTTGTTTGCTCCGGGAAACAAAAAAAGAGATAAAAGCGACCATCGCTACAATCATCCCTACCAAGAACATTCCTGCCGACAAGAGCTTAGGAATATCCCCTTTAAGCATCAGTCCTCCCGCAGCCATTAACGAAGACAGTATTCCGATGAATAACCACAAGTACTTGTTCATAAGTCAAAATTACTATCGAATCAGGTAAAGTTCCGTCTGCCGACCATCAATATAGCGGAAGGTCTTTCCGTCCCAATAGCCATCTTCTTCCATCATCATGCGGATATCCTTACCCCAGGCATCAAGGTACACCTTTGTGTTCAGTTCGATGCTGTAGGCCGTATTGGGGTGCAGCGGATAGTCTCCGCGAACGGGCACCCCACCCTGCTGATCCCAAAGACCAACGGTTGGGCCGGCTCCGTGGCCGTGGTAGCCAATGGGGTGGGTGTAGATGGTTGGTCGCAGCCCTTTGGCTTTGCCTTTGGCCAGAGCGGCAGCCAACAGTTCATTACCCGTGCGGCCGTTTTTGTACTCAGCCGTCAGCACATCCATGGTTTCCATACCCTGACGAAAAGCATCGACGAGGAATGCCGGCGCTTCGTCCTCGCCGGGTTTTAGCACGTAAGCATTGTGCTGGGTGTCCGTATTCAGACCGCAGTAAGTGATGCCGAAGTCGCAGTGCAACAGGTCCCCGGGCTGAATAACGACGCTACCCGGCCGGCCGCTAAAGGCATAGAGTTCATCTTGTTCTTTACGCTGCACATCAACTGTCGGGTGGAACCAAACACCCAGGCCGAGCTTATTGGAACGCTCGCGCATGAACCAGACGACCTCATCGGTCGTCGTCACACCGGGCGTAATGACCTTATTACTAAAAGCCTCAGCGATGATGGCGTGGGCAACCGCCATCACCTGGCGATAAACGGTCATTTCCGAAGGCGTTCTGGTTTCCAGCCAGCCGATGGCCAGTTTGTCTCCGTTGACGATACGATCACGATAGCTTGTTGGCATGCTTTCCCGTAGTTTGTCGTAGTGGTAAGAGCTGATGCCGTCGGCAAGACCGAAGTCCGGGCTTCGGTTCACCGCAATTTTTTTCGGGTTACGGTCAGTGATAAGCTGACTCAGGGCGGCCCACTGATCGGGCTGGGCTTCGGGGTCCCATGCCTTTTTAAACACATCGCCCACAGCATAGCGGGCGCAGGCAAGGGTTTCAAGGGGCTGGCCGTTACCGGGGTCATAAATCAGCAGCATCGTCGTCCGGCGTGCGCCCATCCATTTACCGGGCAGCATGGTGTTCAGCACCGGATCTTCGTTGTATTCCCGACTGATGAGCAGCCACATATCTACTTCAGCCCGTTTCATGAGCATAGGAAGTACCGTCTGTGCCCGCTCGGTCAGCCAGGCATCATGCAGCTCCGTTTGCCGTTCAAGCGATAGCATAGCGGGATAATCCTGCGCTGATAACGGGAAAACCAGGCAGAGCAATAACAGATAGATCAAGTGATGTTTCCTCATAGGCCCCAAGGTAATGAGGCGCGGTCGCAGGTGCAAGGGAAGGTACCGGGTAGCAAAGTGTTTTTCCGCTAAATTTATTCTCTCGATTTTTGATTTAACCATCTCTACTCCCCTATCTTACCAATCAGACACGGCGTTACACAAACCCTATAAAATCCTTCCCCATGGTCTCTCAGGACTATTGGAAAACGCCCGTCTCCGATAATATTACCGTAGAACAGTTTCAAATCCAGCCGCTGGAGGTAGAGTACCCTTCAGAGGACGAGCTCACCGCGGATGAACTGCGCAGTCGCGAGTCAAAAATCGTCTGGGCAGGCATCATGGCCGTTTACCTCATTGTCGTATGGCATTACAGGCCGTCTGCCAGCCACACCATTGAAGTCTGGTGCATTGCCATCACACTGTTCCTGAGCACCGGGGTTTTCATCTCAGCAATCGCCACTATTCTGCTGAATCTGTACCACACCAGGAAGGTGCTCCAAAAGAAGTACGCCCTGAAGAAACGAAGTGCCTGGCGGGAGGCCGCCATCAGAACACGGTTTGCCACGGAAGCGCTCCATAAACTTCACAGACACAATGGCTACACTAAGGCCCGGGTTTTCCAACTGGAACGCTCAAGCAAACAGCTCAGGCAGGCATTTGACAGCAGGCGCTTCCTTTCCTTTGAACGGAAGTTCAGAGACCTGATCTCGGAGTACCGCAAAATAATTAACCGTTTGCTGAAATATCAGGAACTTGAACTGGAGTTTGAAGAGCTCATTAAGGATCGGGTCTCCTTCCCTGATGCCACCCAGCCACTTCCTGACCCTCCTGAATTTCCCTTGCTGGAGGTTTTGCAAATTCGGTCAGACTTTGATGAATTAATCGAAATGATTGATCAGGATGCCTCCTTTGCTACCATAATTGTGATCTTGAAATCAACGGATCGGCAATTGGACCCGGCAATTATTCTCAGAAAAATGAAGAAAAAGCATCGGGCCTGAAGCTACAGATTAGTGGCCGCATTCATTGCTGTTTTACAACTTTCTCCGGCACCTGCGTCCGCGCCGCTTTCTCATTTAGTCCCCCTTTCACCGACTCCCGTCACGCGTTTGCCCACATACTTACTTATCTTTGCGGCGCACAACTGATTCACATGGGATGGTTTAAACGCCTCACAAGCGGTATACAAACAACGACACGTAACAAAAAGGACACACCTGAAGGCCTTTGGTATAAGTGTAAACGTTGTGGAGAGACGGTAACCCGTAAAGATTTGCGGGAAAACCTCTACAAATGCCCCAACTGTAATTATCATGACCGGATTGGCTCCAACGAGTACTTCGAGTTGCTTTTCGACGGCAATTTTGAAGAATTTCAGGCGGACATGAAGGCCGTCGATATTCTTGAATTTAAAGACCTGAAGTCTTACGAAGACCGACTGGCCGCAGCCCACAAGAAAACGGGACTGACGGATGCTATCCGCGTTGCCCGCGGTAAAATTAACCGGCGGCCCATTGTTATTGCCTGTATGGATTTCAGCTTTATCGGCGGATCCATGGGTAGTGTGGTAGGGGAAAAGATCGCTGTTGCTATCGATGAGGCCCGCACCAGCCGGACGCCGCTGCTGATCATCTCCAAAACCGGCGGTGCCCGAATGATGGAGGCTGCTTTCAGCCTGATGCAAATGGCCAAAACAAGTGTGAAGCTTAGCCAGCTCGCCAAAGCTGGTGTGCCCTATTTCAGCCTGATGACCGACCCCACCACCGGAGGAGTTACGGCCAGCTACGCTATGCTGGGAGACATCAACCTCGCTGAGCCAGAAGCACTCATTGCTTTTGCCGGCCCGCGCGTCGTTAAAGAAACGATCAAAAAAGAACTGCCCCCTGGCTTCCAGACTTCGGAGTTTTTGCTGGATCACGGTTTCCTCGACTTCATCGTCGACCGCTCTGAGCTGAAAGAACGCCTCGGGGACTTACTCTACCTTTTCGAACCAGCTACTAAAAATGCCTAAACGCCTCGTTGGCATACTCGTCTGCATTCTGCTGGCCAATATCCTCAACTTCGCGCTGGGTCGTTGGTTAACGGAAAAGACTGCTGAATGGGCACCTACCGTTGCCGTTGCTGACGGCTCTACCCTGAATACCAGCCGGTATTTTCAGGAACGGGCCGATACAACGCTGGCGGGCTCACCAGACGCAGAGGCACTTCTCGACTTTTACAACTGGCTTGACCGTGGCGGATCAGAAGCTTACCTGACCTGGGAGGCTTCCCGCAGAGATTTGCGCGCTGCCTCTACGCCCTTTCTGGAGCGAGCCCTGACGGTAGCAGAAAGCAGTAATGCCGGCCGTTACCTTTCCCTACTGCTTCTGATCATTACCATACTCTTGCTCTGGGGTAAGGGGCTTCGGGAACAGTACATTCTTACGCCACTGCTTTATCTGGGCATTTGCGCGGGCACTACAGCCTTATTTGGCAGCCTGAGCTCCCCGATATTCACCGCCGTCATGGTGGGCTGGTTGGTCCTCTACTTCGGTGGGTTGCGGCTGTTTTTGCCCATCTGGCACGTGGAATGGTCCCGGCTCATGCGCCCATCCCTGACTCTCTGCATTTTTCTGCTGGCAACAATGTCTCTGCGCGGGCCGGAACTGGTCGATTTCTGGTTCTGGACCAGTCCGCTTTTCCGACTGGCACTGGTTCTGGTCTTTTTGCTCACCATTTTCTTTCACCTCAGCATTTTAATTAAGGTACTGGAGACGGCAAAAATGGACAGTCTGGCCCGATTGTTCGCGTTCGGGATGCCCCTGGGCGTAGCGACGCTTACGCTCGGAATTTTTCTGGGCTACTATGGCCCCGTTGGTGGTGCCGCCATGCAGCAGCTCAACTACGAACTGGTTACCCTGGCGCCACAAACCGTAGCAGGTTTTAATCCTGAAGCTCCCTTCGTCCTTGCTTTTGCCGGTATTATCCTACTGGTCTTCTCGGGTATCGGGTACTACGTGCAGCGGATTGCACGTTGAGTGCCTGCAGGTGGGCAAAGGCTTTTATGCCAGCGATGGGACTTGAATTTCAGGCTGGTATTAGCTCCTGTCCCCTTCTCCAATAATAATTAATCGTCCTTTAGATGAAACCGTTTTTCTTTGGCATTGTATTATGCCTTTCCATTGGCCAACTAGTGGCCCAAACTAACCCCATCAATATGGATTCTGTTTCTTACGCTCTGGGCGTAGTTCTTTCCCAAAATCTAAAATCTCAGGGCTTCGAAAAAGTTGACCCTGCTGCCTTATCCAAAGGCTTCGAAGAAGGCCTGGCCGGTACGGCCAGCATGGACCCCGCAGCCGCTAACGCTCAGATTCAGGCTTTCCTGAGATCAAAAGCTGAATTGGCGGGTGCTGAAGCCCGCAAGGAAGGCGAAGACTTCCTGGCCACCAACGCCAAGCGCGCTGAAGTGAAGGTTACCGACTCCGGCCTGCAGTACGAGGTACTGAAGGAAGGCGAAGGCGCCAGCCCAAGCGCTACCCAAACCGTTGAGGTTCACTACCACGGCACACTCATTGATGGCACCGTTTTCGATAGCTCCGTAGAGCGTGGTGAAACGATCGAGTTCCCCCTCAACCGGGTGATCCCAGGCTGGACGGAAGGCGTACAGCTTATGAAAGAAGGTGCAAAGTACCGCTTCTTCATCCCTTACAACCTCGCTTACGGCGAGCGTGGCTCTCAGCCAAAGATTCCGCCCTACGCAGCACTGATCTTTGACGTGGAGCTCTTCAAAGTGAAGTAATAGCCTCATCTGCAAACATAAACATGAGTCATCCCTAATTTTCGGATTAGATGACGGTGTTTCTGGCAAAAAATAGGATTTTTAGCGATCAGCGGACAGCATTCAGGCAAAACGGCTCTGAATGCTGTCCGCTGATCGCTTTTTTATACCGACCGAACCAGGTTCCATCCGAGAAAACACAGAAAAGGCTGCCCAAACTCCGGGATGAGCCATGTTTGATTTGCCCTCACCAGGGCAGGGATCGTTAAACACGAGCCACTGGCCCGTCAGCCACGACCTCCGTTTCCGGAGCATCCTTGAACAAGGCGGGCAGTTCATCGGTCAGGCCAGTAGCATAAGCAAAAGCTGCCAGCATCCCGATCGTAATGAGGGTGGTGAAAGCAAGCGCCTTGCGACGGCGGCGACGATCATTTTTTTCGGTACGGTAATTCATCTCTCGGTGTGGGTTGGTATTAAAAATCAAAGGTGATAACGAAACAACCCCTCAACATTGTGCATTAGTTGCCAAAGAAATCTTAAATCAACCTTACAAAAACGATAAAATGTCTGACCGCGAGGGAATCTATCAAGCCGTCATTAAAGAGACCAAAGCCGCCGGCGCTACCCTGGTCGCCGTTTCCAAACAGCGCTCTCAGGATCAAATCATGGAGCTATACAACTGGGGTCAGCGTGATTTCGGAGAAAACCGTGATGCAGAGTTGGTGGAGAAATATCACGCCCTGCCAAAAGATATTCGCTGGCATTTTATCGGCCATTTGCAACGTAATAAGGTGAAGAATATCGCTCCCTTCGTAACACTTATTCATGCCGTAGACAGTCTTCGGCTGCTGCGGGAGATTGACAAGCAGGCAAAAGCTTTTGACCGGACCATCCCTACCCTGCTTCAATTTCACATTGCCGAAGAAGAGAGTAAGTACGGACTGGACCTGCAAGGCGCCAAAGAACTCTTGCAAGCGGTCAAAAAAGAACCGCTTAGCCACGCCCGCATTGCGGGCGTGATGGGCATGGCCACTTACACAGACAACGATGAACAGATCGCCGGAGAGTTTGTATCCCTAAGCGATGCTTTTGGTTTACTTCAGCGGCAGGTCTTTTTTGATGACGAGCACTTCAAAGAAATCAGCATGGGAATGAGCGGAGATTATCCCATCGCGCTGGAACACGGGAGTACCCTGGTGCGGGTGGGGAGCTTGTTGTTTAATTAACTACAGGGCATCCACCAATTCGCCCGACAACTGAATCGAGGCTCCAGCCTCCTGCATATCACTAATGGCCCGATCCACATCACCCGGCTGGAGGTTAACTCCTCGGGTAGCATCCTTAATCAGTACGGTAGTAAAGCCTTCACTTAAAGCATCCAGTACGGTGAATTTTACGCAGAAGTCAGCCGCTACACCAAGCACGTGGACCTCGGTAATTCCCTTAGCTTTCAGCCACTCTGCCATCCCGGTACTTTTCCGGTGACCATTGTCGTAAAAACCGCTGTAGCTATCAATCTCGGGGTCCGTTCCCTTTTGGAAAACTTTGGTAATACGGTCGCTATCCAGTTCCGCCACAAACTCAGCCCCCCAGGTATTCTGTACACAATGAATGGGCCAGAGGACTTGCTGCAGACCATGTAGATCGATTACCTGGCCCGGCTTCCGCCAGGGGTGGTTAGCGGCAAAAGAACCATGGTTGCCCGGGTGCCAGTCCTGAGTAGCGACTACGGTTCGGTAGTGGGGCATTAGCGCATTCGCGATTGGAATAACAACATCTCCTTCGGCAACGGGGAGCATGCCCGCAGGCATGAAATCGACCTGAAGGTCTACAAGAATAAGGGCAACGTAAGCGGGATGCACGGCTACTTAGTTTGATTTAGAAGCGAAGATAGGGTTTTTCAGGTTGTAAGGTGCAGGTTGCAGGTTAACGGTTGCAAGGTACAAGGTGCAGGTTGCAGGGTTAGCCTCAATACCTCTTCTTGGATATTTTATTGTTAGTAATCTGCTTTTGTGCCTTGGATTTGAATCGGAGCACTCCGTCATCCCGAAGTTGCGCATGTTTGGTCTTTCTTCCCTGCACCCGCTTTCGCCAGCGCTTCCAGCTATTGAGTTTCAGCTCCCGTTTCATTAGCTTAATAACCTCTGCCTCGGGCAGCCCAAACTGGAATTCAATGGCGGAAAAAGGGGTTCGGTCCTCCCAGGCCATTTCAATAATACGATCGATGTCTTCCGGGGATAAATTGTCTTGCATAGCAGCGTAACGTAGAATCAGGTTACAAGTTGCAGGTTACAAGTTGCAAGTTGCGGGTTGCAGGTTGCGGGTTGGAAGGTTGCCCAGCCCTGGAACCTACAACTAAAAATACCGCCCAATCATTTCATGATCAACAATCGCCCGTTTCAGCTCCAGGAAATCTACTTCAGCTTGGTGGCGCCAGACGACTTCCCCACCGGGTGCCACCAGCAAAGTGTAAGGAATGGCGCCGTTCCAGTCCGGATCAATGGCTTCGATTAACTCATACACGTCTTCGCCGGAGAACTGATAGTTTTGAACGGGAGAATGCACCTTTTGCAAAAACTTCAGCGCTTTATCAGCCTGTGCTGGCTTGTCAGTCGTCAGGGAAATAAACTCAAAGTCCCGCCCTTCATACATTTGCTGAAGCACCATGAATTCGGGATATTCCTGCACGCAGGGCCCACACCAGGTGGCCCAAAGATTGATTAGGCGCAGCTTTTCTCCGGGGTTGGCCACCAGTTCTTTTACTCCCTGCACATCGATGGGACGGAGAGATACCGGGCGAGCGGCCCATTCCTGCGCTACCTGCTCTTTATACTCCGTCTTCCAGGCCCACTTTGTTGAACAGCCGAAAGTTTTGGTTTCCGGTTGCGCGACTTCACGACCGGCCAGCATATCATCCACTGCGGCACGCAGGTCTTCAGCGTTGGCCTGGCCCGGGCGCTCAATCTTGTCCATCCGGCCAACGTAGCGCAGTTTCCGGGCCTTGTCCAGCACAAAAGTATGGGGTGTGGCTACCGGCCCGTATTGCAGGGAAGCGGCATGGTCGTCTCCGTCGTAGAGATAATCGAAGTTGAATCCGGCATCCCGGTGGCGGATGATCATATCCGTGTAATCATCATTCAGGTCACTATAGCCGAGTTCATTATATAGTAGCCCCAGGGGGCTGTTCGGGGAGATAGCAACAACCCGCACACTTTTGCCCCTGTAATCCGAGGCAAAGTCCTTCAGACGTTGTTCGTAGGCCTGGGCCGTCGGGCAGTGATTTGCCGTAAAGACGAGCACAAGAATATCTTCCTGATAATCCGCCAGAGCGTGAAATTCACCGTCAGTTCCCATGAGTTTAAAGTCAGGGGCTTGTGCGCCAAGGGGCAGCGTCGGGACTTCCTGCTTAGGTATAGCCTGAGGGTTAGCTTTGAAATCGGATACCGCTTTAGTTTCTTCAGCAACGGCTTCTTCGGGCACCTTCGGCAAGCTCAGTGGCGCCGCGGTCGCGGGTGCAGGGTTTTGGTTGCAGGAAGCAAGGAGGGTGAATAACAGTAGTGGCAGTAAACGATGCATGAAAGCGTACAGATTGATTGCCCCTAAGATAAATTTTTCAACCGAAAGGCTTTTGCCATGACCTGAAAACGGATTGCCCCTTCTCTGTCAGGCTCATCACCCCCAAACCGCAAACACCAGATACACCCCAAAAAAAACGCCCCAGGTAGACTGGTAGAAGCGGGCAATTGACTGTTGATCATCCAGATCCAGTCGGGTTGTAAAGTAGCCGAAGAAAAGCAGCAACACTACCAGCCCTGCAGCTATCCATTGTTGTTCCACCCAAAAGGCGTAAATGGCTGCTGACAAGAGTGTCCCGCCAAGCAAGCCTGCGCCACGGGTGTAGACCCATTTACGGGTCCTTACCAGAGTCAGCGTTTGAATGCCATGCTCTTTGTCCCCTTCCGTATCGGGCAGGTCCTTGAACCAGGCGATGATGATGCCAAAAACAAAGATGACAAAAGTCAAAAGCCAGACCATCCCCGGCACCTGCGCTCCGGCGCCCAAAGCCGTCCTGAAGTGTAAATAAAGTAACAAATTGACGATCAGCCCCCGTACCACAATGATGCAAAAGGCTGCCCAGAAATGGTAGCGCTTCAGACGAATTGGCTCAGCACTGTAGATAGTGCCGAGGAAGAGGCTGGACAGCACCGTCAGGGGCAAATAAGGTGGATAAACCAGGCAACTTAGCACGGCCAATAAGCCACAGACGCCCACAATCCATTGGCCCGTCCGTGGGCTGTATGCCCCGCTTGCCAGCGGCAAATAAGGTTTATTGATCTTATCTATGTCTATGTCCGTCAGCTGATTAAGACCTGTGATATAAACATTCGCTGCAAGACAGGAAAACAAACTAAGGGCAAACATCATCCAATCATTCACCCCAACGTGTCTTGCCGCCATCAGATAGAGGGCCAGAAGCGACAGAGAGGTTCCGATAACGGTATGCGCCCGGGCAAAGCGAAGAAAGGTGATCATCGCATCGGTTTTGTAGCCCGCAGCACGCCGTAGCGAATAGCCCCCGTCCGGAAACCTTCCTTCATATATTTCATCGCCCAGGCACCTTTGATGGTGCTTTTGCCTGCTCTAATCAGACCAGGCCAATTGCGGGGATCAAGGCCGGAGCGAATGACCGCTCCCCAGAAGGGTTCAACAGCTTTAGACCAGTCCTCCGTCATCGTGTCTTTGAAGCCCACAACCCTGGCCGCCTCGGCCAGTACAGGAATACTCACCAAAGGCGGGAGGTGATAAAGATCACAGATGTTCTGCAGCACTCTTTGGTCTTCCCCGCTCAAAGCAGGTGGTTCTTCCCGATGGCACCAGGTAGCCATCAGTAGCTGGCCACCGGGGCGCAGCATTTTGAAAAAGAGTTTCATCAGCGCCTGCTTATCGGCCATATGCTCAGCGCTTTCCATTGACCAGATGATATCGAAGGGACCATCTTCATCAGGGTCCAGGCTGTAAACGTCCTGTGCGCGAATTTCCAGCCGGTCTCCTACCCCTGCCTCCAGGTTATAGCGTTGTCCGTTGGCGGCCTGCACCGGGCTTAACGTTACGCCCAATCCTTTAGCTTCGGGATACCGAAGGGCCAGATAACGGCTACTGCCACCTACCCCACAGCCGGAATCGAGGAATGATCTCACCTTTTCAGGCGCTTGCCCCCAGCTCAGCAGCTCTTCGATCATGTCTATTTGCGCCTGCTTGTGCTCAACTTCCAGCTGGCCGTCCGCACCGTAATAACCGTGGTGCATCTGTTCTCCCCAGGTATTCAGCCATAGCGGAGTGGAGGCATCGTAGAAATCCTTAATACGGGTGTTGAGGGTAGACATGATGGATGCAGGTTAAAAAAGCATGGTCGGCAAAGAAGTGATTAGTGGCAACTTATTACCACCTCCTGCGACTCAATCGGTTAACGATGAAAACTGCTGCTACCACGCCTACGGCGGCCAGAGCCACTTTCTGATGTTTGTTAAGTGGTTCAGGCTCAGCATCAATACCTCTCAGGGGGGCGGTTACGGAAGCGACCAATGCCATCGGAATGAAGATGAAACCGGCGGCAGATCCCGCCAGTACGCGTCCGGCTAACATCAGTCCACGCCCCAGGCTGACCCCTTCATCGCTTATGGCGACCAGGCTTTGCTCTTCGGCCACCGCTTCATAGTGGTTAGGGCTTTTGCCGGGTTTGGGCTTACGGCCAATGATGGCAATGCCGTAACGCTCGTTACGCTGCCAATGTGGGGCAACATAAGTGTAGTCAATACGGTCGAATCCTGCCGTCTCCATGTACCTGAAGTAATCTTCCTCCGGCGGAAAGAGCATCCAGGTGTTAGCCGCGAATTTGCTGATGGGATTGACCGGCTCCAACGGACCGATCATCAGGGCCCAGCCTCCAGGCCGAATCACCCGGTAGGCTTCGTTAAGACCGCGCTGTGGGTCAGGCCAGTATTCGATAGATCCCGCCGACACATAACGGTCAAAGCTGTCATCATCAAAGGGGAGATTCTCGGCATCACCCAACTGAAAGGTACAACCGGCCAGCTCCCGTTTTTCCCGGGCATGTGCCATCTGGTGCGGGCTCTGGTCAACGCAGGTAACATTATGAGAAGGCACGCGCCGGACAATCCCCTCGGTCGTAAAACCCGTTCCTGAGCCAACGTCAATTACGGTCAGCTCCTCGGCATCATCCCAGAAGCCAATATCCAGCGATTTCTCCCGCATACGCTCCGTCCAGAATAAAGGATTGACGAGCTTATCATAAAACATGGACAAGTAACGGTAAAACCAGTAGGCTTCCCGTTTATGTTGCATCAGGCGCATATTCAGCTACTATTTAGGAAGAGGCAAGGTAGGAACTGTTGCCAGGACTTTATGATCTTTAATTGGATTTATCGAAGGAAAGACCTGCAGGGCAATCGCAAACTCGGAAAAGAGCAAACGCTCGAAGGTCCTTCCAGGACGCTTCGAGGTTTGCCTGCCATTATCCATTGGACCCTGAAGCGTCCCGCAGTATTGCGGGACCTTCAAGCATCCAAGAGGGAGTTTGCGATTGCACTGGAAAGACCTGCCGTGCAAGCAGGCAAACCTGAAAGCGGGCACTATCTTTCCAGATAGCGCCCGCTTTCAATACCCGAAGGGGTCTTGGCTTACTCCGGAATCTTGGCGGGGTCCAGCAAATCGTAAAACTCATTCAGCTTTGGCAAGAGGATGATACGGGTGCGACGGTTTGTAGACCGGCCTTCGGCCGTATCGTTAGAAGCCAGTGCATTGTATTCTCCACGACCGGCGGCAACCAGACGGTTAGGATCAATACCGTAATCTCTCTGTAAGGCCTTCACAACAGAAGTGGAACGTAGTACGCTCAGGTCCCAGTTGTCTTTGATACAGTTGGTACTGATGCTTACATTATCCGTGTATCCTTCCACCATCAGCTCCAGGTTCGGGCGGCTCTTAGCGATAGCAGCAATTTTGGCTAACACTTCTCCGGCACGATCGGTGATCTCGTAGCTACCACTCTTGTAGAGCATTTTGTCGGAGAGATTGATGTAGACGACTGTCTTGTCAACCTTGATGTCCACGTCCTGATCATCGATGCCATCCCGCAGTACCTTTTTCAGGTTAACGGCCAGCGCAAGGTTAATGGAGTCTGCTTTTGACTTAGCATTCTGCAACAGGCGGATGTACTTGTCTTTACCTTCCAGCTGCTTGAGCGTGTTGCCAATGTTGGCGTTAGCTCCCTGGCTCAGAACGGTGAGGTCGCCCACCTGCTCGACGCTACGGTCGCGCTGTTGTTTAAGGTCTGTGATTTGCTCTTCGCGGATTTTAACCTGGGTCTCAGCGTTCTGCACCTGGCCCTGCAGCTGCGTTTCGCGGCGTTCACAGTCGGCAAGTCGCTCTGCGTAGCGGTTCAATTCCTGATCGCGCTTACTCAGGTCGTCACGAAGTTTAGCTTCACGGGTGTCGATACTGGCTTGCAGTTCATCATATTTTTTCTGGCTTACACATGAGGTAAGGCTGACCATAAGGGCCAGGCTGAGGATAAGCAGTTTTTGCATTACTAAAAGGATGATTGTTGGTTAATGAGTAACTCTCGTTTCGTAAGGTACGCTTACGCTCGGTAAAACGGAGGTCAAACGGGTATGTTCGATGGGATATTGTAGTTTTTTCCGGAGAAAACAGGCAATCGGGGCGAGCGGCCGTGGTCACTTCGCCTGCCGAATGTGCTGGTGCAAGGGAAATGCACAGGGCCAGGGCATTGGCAACAAATTAATCCTTCACCTTGATGGTTGACTGTCGCTGACGATTCACTTCCAGCCGGGTAACGTCAGGGCGGGAATAATGCCCCGAAGGATCAAAATTCTGTCGCTCGCGCAACACCTCCCTAGGGTCAAGTTCCGCAAAAAGCAAGGCCTCCTCCCCTACCACCGGTTCAACAATCCAGCTACCATCCGGAGCCGCTAAGCAGGAGCCGCCGTTGGCCGGCATGTCGGGCATACCTTTCAGGATCAGTTCCCGGTGTGGCAGGTAGTCCGGAACGTCTGCTTTGCGCATAAGACCGCTTACGGAGACGCAGTAACTGCGCCCTTCGCGCGCCAGAAAGCGCGTCAGCACTTCTGTGTTACGAGCGTTCCCGGGCCAGATGGCCACGTGCAGGGTTTCTCCCATGCCGTAGAGAGCTGCCCGGGGCAGCGGCATCCAGTTTTCCCAGCAGTTAAGTCCACCCAATTGAAAACCACCGATCGGGAAGACCCGCAGGCCGTGCCCGTCTCCCGGGCTCCAGACAAGTCGCTCCTCATAGGTGGGCTGTAGTTTTCGGTGGACATTTTTAATCTCGCCCGATTGATCGATATAAATCAAAGAGCAATAGACGGAGGTGCCGCTGCGATCCAGCGGCCGTTCTACCGTTCCTACCACAACCGCGATGCCCAACTCCCGGCAGCGGGAGCACAGAGGGTCCAGGTGTCCCTCTTCAAGGCATACCGCTTCCGTAGCGTAATGCGCGAACAGGTCTTTTTGTACCGGGTCATTGAAGCGGGCACCGCCCGTTCCGTCTGGCCAAAAGGGGTAGCCCGGCAGGATCGTCTCTCCGAATACCACCAGTCCGGCCCCTTCCATGGCTGCCCTTTCAACGTAATCAATGATTTTAGCCAGGGTCTTCGCCCGGTCTAACCAGATGGGCGCTATTTGGGCGATGGCAAGTTTTAGCATGTATGTATTCTCTTTTTAAGCCGCAGGCTTTCGGAGCAAAGCTCCTCAACCAAAAAGTTATTTCAAAACCCACTTCTCCACCCGCTTACCAATCAGGTCTACGAGGTAAATGTTGCCTTCTGCATCTCGCGTCAGGTCATGGTATTGGCAGGCAGCACGGTCTCCGTCATGGCTGTGCCCGATGAAGGCATCCGACGGAAGGCTGTCCGATAAACCCATCAAAAAAACATCTGACCCAAGAATGGTGGTGTCCTGCTTTTGAAAATCCGTGGCTAAAAGCTCCTCCTTTCTTTCATCAACGATGCAAGCGTATACTGCTCCTCCGGTCGGGATCGTATCCAAAAAGTTCCCCTGTGTATCAAAGGTTTGAATACGATGATTTTCCCGGTCAGTTACGTACAAAACACCCTCTTTACTGATGTCGATAGAGTGAGGGTTAACGAACTCTCCGGGCGCTTCTCCTTTTTTACCCCAATCCAGGAGAAAGTCTCCGTTGGCAGAAAACTTTACAATCCGGCGATTGCCGTAGCCATCGGTTACAAAGATGTCTCCCTCCGGAGAAACGGCTACATCAGTAGGTTGGTCAAAGTGAGTGTTGTCCAGCCCCGCTTCCCCGGCGGTGCCGAGGCTGAGCAAGAGCTGCCCTTCAGCGGAGTACTTAAACACCTGATGGCGCTTAATATCGGTCAGCCAGACGTTTCCCGCCCAGTCTACGTGCATGCCATGTGAATGAATGAACGAATCCTCTCCCCAGCTATTGATGATTTCTCCGGAATCCGGATCAATGAAAACAACAACCTCATCCGCGACGTGTGGATTGGGCGTTCCCTTTCCCCGGTGAAAGACCGCCACGCTGCCATCGGGCATTAGGCCTACACCAACGGGTTGCCCGATGGTGGCCGCCGTAGAGTCCGACGGCCAACTACTTGACAGAACGTATTCAGGCAGTGGCCCGGGGGCAGGCTCCCCTTGCTCTTGTACGGATTCGTTGCATCCTGCGGCCGCGCCCAAAATGGTCACCAGGAGAAGAAATATAAATGTTCTCATGCCGCAAAATAGGAATTACCTAACGACAATCACACTCCGGGCTACCCGGTCTCGTTCCGTGACCAATATCGAATACCATCCAGAGGCGAGTCCGGCGACATTAAGGCGAAGGGTCACCGTAGCCCCACCAACCCGAATGGCTGACTGCTGCCTCACCAGGCGCCCCATGGAATCAAACAGATCAATACGGCCACTCTCACTGAAGACGATCGCATTCGTCTCTAAAAGAGCTTCCTCAGCGGCCGGATTAGGCCTTACCGCCGTGATGGCAAAGTCTACCGCCTCCCCCAGATTACAGCTTTCGGCCAGCATCCGCTGAGCTTCTGCTACGTCAAGCGAACCGCCCGTCGCCGTACGAAAGGTCAGGGAAGTATTGGGAACGGTGCTGCTCAAAATAGCATCCCGAACCAATAGTGCCGCACTGGCGGGGTCATTTCTGGCCCGATCGAGTAAGGACGGACAGGGCGTACTGTACAGCAGCGCAATGGCGCCCGTCACGTAAGGAGCGGCGGCGCTCGTGCTACCGAAGGGGCCATACCGGCCTCTGGTCAGGGTAGAATAACTTTCTTCACCCGGCGCGCCCAAATCAATATTTTCCTTACCAAATCCGGAGGAACGATAAAGACGATCATCGGTACCCACATTAGCGACCCCGATCAGGAAATCCGTAGGGCAATCCGTGGGCATATCGCCGAACATATCCACGTCCCAGTTTTGGTTGGCCGTAGCCGCAGCCGTCAAAACGCCCGCTCGGCCCAGTTCTTCATACAGCCCACCCCAGACGGCGAAGTCCTCGCAGGTACCGCCTTCCACCCCGAAACTGGCGTTGGTAGCTACAATGAAAGCCCCCTCGCGGCCGTCGGTGGAGTTATAGAGTTGGCGTTGTGCCAGAATGTACCCGTAAGACTCCACAATGTTGGAAATCGTGCTGATGCTCAGGACCATCATTTTGATGTCCCAGTTCGTACCACTCACTCCCCGGTTGTTGTTTCCTTTGGCGCCCAGCAGACCGATCACCTGCGTGCCATGTGTGTTCAAAGGATAGACGTTACTGTCGTCAATCATATTCCAACCATGAATGTCGTCTACGTAACCATTTCCATCGTTGTCGCGAAAATCTCCCGGAATTTCTTCGGGGTTAACCCAAAGGTTTTCTTCCAGATCGGGGTGTTCCACATCGAAACCAGCGTCGAGGATGGCGACCACAATATCCGTCCCTTCGGAGGTTTTTCCGCCGGAGGTCAGGTCCCAGGCCCGGTCAAAACCCGCCCGGATCAGATTACCCTGCTCACTACCGTAAAAATCATCATTAGGGTCTGTACGAAAGTCAACCTTCCGGTCAATTTCCAGGGCGCGGACGCAGGTGCAAGGGGATAGTTCTTTGACGGCAAGGTGAAGGGCATCCTCGCTGGCAAAGTCAATTTGCTCGATGTGGAGGCTCGGAACCAGGAGCCGGCGGGATTCCTCCCCAACAACCTTCCGCTCCAAGTCTTTACCCTCCTCCCACTGAACGATGAGGGACTGGGCATTGAGACTGCTCAATGTTACCAAAAGGACTAGTAAGAAGTAAAATGCCTTCATGGGAGGCTAAGATACTACGGGTGGGGATTTTGCTTGGTCGGGCGGGTGACGGAAAGGAGGGAACAGCTTGCCCTACAGCATTGGTGGAGACGCTATGCGTCGATCGCGAACGGGGCCGCCGGCTCCCGGAGCGTGTATCTGCGGCAGTCATTTTCGCAGGAATTCGTTACACGGTCAAAGTCGCTTCGCTCCCTTGCCCGGCTCGACGCATAGTGTCTCCACCAAGGCCCCTACTCTACCCCTTCCCTCAATACCCGAATCCGATAGCTCACCGCTGCCATCCAGAAACCGAACAGCGTCCAGCCGATGATGATGGGATAGAAGACGGTGCGCATAGTATTATCCATGTCTTCGCCGCCGAAGGCGGGGTTGCCGGCCGCGCCCGGGTGCAGGGAGTTACCAGAAAGCCGGGGCAGGATATAAATCAGGGGAATAAGGCAGACGAAGGCGAAGATATTGTAGGCCGCGCCCAGGCGGGCGCGTTGCTCCGGGTCAGGGAAGCTGGCGCGCAGCACAAAGTAGCCAGCGTAGATGAGCAGGGCGATGAGGGTGGTAAACTGCTTGATGTCCCAACTCCAGTAACTCCCCCAGGTGTACTTGGCCCACATGGCTCCGGTAACGAGACCAAGGATGCCGTAGAGCATACCTACGCTGGTGAAGGCCACGGACCAGTAGTCGGCCTTATCGCGCAGGGAAACAACACCGGGCAGTTCGTCACTCGCTTTGCCCGAGCGGCGGAGGTATTTCACCGCGTAGACGCAGCCAGCGATGAAGACGAACATCATCGCAAACCAGAGGCTTACGTGGAAGTAGGTGTTGCGGATCGTCTCCGCCAGATGACCGCGGAAAGGGAAGGTCATGTGTGGCGTGGCGGAGAGCTGCCCTTTCTGGATGGCGGTAGCCCGCCAGGGAGCTTCGGCGAGTGCTTTACTGGCGGCAGGATTCTTTTGGCGGACACTGAAGCCGACGGGATCGACGAAAGCGCCGTCCGTTTCGTTATTTACGATGATGGAGAGCGTCTGCTTTTCGGCCTCCGGGTCTGGCAAAAAACCGGGCAGATCAAAAGTCAGGGAGGCACGGCGATCATCGATGACCTTCACCTCGCTGGCAGCGAGGCTGAGTCCCTCCCCTGCTCTCAGCCAGGCTTGCATAGCACCTGCGGCTGGCGCCGCCTTGTCTCCCAAAAAGTTGGTGTTATAACCCACGACTTCCACCGTTACCCGCTGGCCGAGTTCTCCCGTTCGGGGGCTGACCGAAATCAGGTTGGGCTTGAGCGGTACGAGCATACCGACCACAATCGCGTATACGACAAGGACAACGGAGAGTAGTTTCCACCAGGATTGACGCATGAATTTTTCCATACCACAAAGGTAAATCAGGGAGGATGACTTTACCGTCGTTTGCGGGTCAGGTTTGTACCGTCGGCATTAGTCAACGTAACCCATCGACTGAAGTCGACGGTACACATCCTCCAAAATATTCCGGTGGTTCGCCAGACGGGGAACCTTATGTTGCCCACCTTGTTTCCCCCTGCTCTTTAGCCAGTCGCGGAAAAAACCGGGCGGGGCAACCGTCAGTTCATGCCGGCTGATGGCAAAGTTGTTACTTCGTTTTGCGGCGTAGTTATAGTTGGCATCGATGAGTGCCTGGTCGAGCAGCTGGTTAAACTGCTCCAGGTCTGCGGGAGTTTGCTCAAACTCCACCACCCAGTGGTGGCGCCCGGGTTTATCCACCCCGATATAGACCGGGCCGATGGTAAAGTCCCGTACGCTCGCCCCGGTTGCCGCACAGGCTTCCATCAGCGCCCCTTCGGCTTCTGAACGCAGGAGATCCTCCCCGAAGGCATTAATGAACTCCTGTGTGCGCCCAAGGATTTTAATCCGGTAAGGGTTTGTCTCCGTAAATTCGATCAGGTCACCCATCGGGTAGCGATATAAACCGGCTACCGTAGTGATGATCATCACGTAAACTTCTCCCGTCCTGACCCCATCAATGGACACTGTATACCGGCTGCCCCGCTGGTAGTCTTCCCATTTTACGAATTCGTAGTAGACGCCTGCATTGAGCAGTAGCAGCATCGTCCTCAGGTCATCCCGGTCCTGAACGCCGAAGAAGCCTTCCGTCGCGTTGTAAATTTCCTGAAAGATGAAGTCCTCAGCAGGAAAGAGCTTTTCAAATTCTGTCCGGTAGGGAGCGAAGTTTACGCCGCCATGTTTGAATACCCTGGCCTCCGGCCAGACGTCCAGCATATTCTCTCCGCCGTGGATTTCAAGTATTCTGCGGTAGAGCGGCAGATTCCAGGTAGGCACACCTCCCAGCACCGTGATGCCCGGCTCTTCGGCCGCCAGGTGCGCAATTTTCTCGATCTTCTCTTCATAATTAACCGCCGTAGCCAGCTCCACATCCGGGATGTAGAAAGGGCGCATAATTCGTGGAATGGAATTGATGATAAGTGCACTGATGTCTCCCTGAGGAAGATTAAGACTTGGGTGTAAGCCTTTGAGTGCGCCGCCGATCAGTAAATTCCTGGAACCGAAAACCTGTAACTCTTCGTCTTTTTCGTACAGGCAGGCGAGGCTCATCCAACTCCCCTTCAGGTGGATGTCCCTGATGGAAGTATGGGCAACCGGTAAATACTTTGTAGCCCCCGTCGTTCCGCTGGTAGTCGATACCCAATCCGGGGCGTCGTGTACCAACACCCTACTCTCTCCGGACAATATTCGTTGCAGATAAGGCAGGTGTTCTTCGTAGGTCCTTACGGGGATTTCCGCCGAGAAGCGTCTGCGGTCCTTGATGATGGCATGAAAATCGTGTTCCCTGCCAAATGCTGTATTTCGGTTAGTTCGCAGGATGTGGTCCAGCACTTCCGCCTGCAGAGCTAAAGGGTCTTCGTAATGCATAGCAAGCTCCTTACGGTATCGACCGAGGTAAGTACGGAATAATGCATTGACGACTTTGAACATTTGTGGGCTGTAGATAGAGACGCCTAAATATAAGACACATTACCTTTGCAGCATGACAGCTCAACTTACCGCTTTTCAACGCTTACTGACCATAATGGACGAACTCCGGGAGCAATGCCCCTGGGATCGGAAGCAAACCTTCCTCTCTCTCCGGAAACTCACCATCGAAGAAACCTACGAGCTGGCCGATGAATTGCTGAAGGAAGACCTGGAAGGCATCAAAGAAGAAGTAGGTGACCTGCTGCTGCACATGGTTTTCTACGCCAAAATTGCCAGCGAGCAGGGTGCCTGGGACATTGCCGATGCGCTCAATACCGTATGCGACAAGCTGGTTGAGCGACACCCGCATATCTACGGAGACGTGGTGGCGGAAGACGAAGAGGCCGTTAAACGAAACTGGGAAAAGATCAA
Source organism: Neolewinella agarilytica (assembly GCF_900110645.1). Taxonomy (GTDB): domain Bacteria; phylum Bacteroidota; class Bacteroidia; order Chitinophagales; family Saprospiraceae; genus Neolewinella; species Neolewinella agarilytica. Next base: position 157,167 of record NZ_FOFB01000005.1, on the reverse strand, counting down.
ACTTGCCACCGGTAAAGGAAAAAAGACTGTTCTGTCGGGTGTTCCGACGGCCCTTCCCGCCATGGTAAAAGCTATGCGGATGCAGGAAAAAACGGCTCAGTTTGGCTTTGACTGGGATAACGTTGAGCAGGTTTGGGATAAAGTCCGGGAAGAAATGGAAGAGTTTCACCAGGCTGAAACGGAGCGCCACCAGGAAGAGGAATTCGGAGATTTACTCTTTAGCCTGATTAACTACGCCCGCTGGAAGGGCATTGATCCGGAAACGGCCTTAGAGCGGACGAATTTGAAGTTTCGCAAGCGTTTTGAGTTTGTAGAACAGGCCGCTGGCGAGCGGGGGCTGAGTGACATGCCCCTGTCTGAAATGGAAGGCCTCTGGCAAAGAGCAAAAACCGAGGCGTAGGAACGTTGGTTTTTGTATCTTCGCCGCCCCGAAAGGGAACGCCCCTCCGTAGCATCAACCTATCCGAAGGTGCTGGCGTTAGTTAACACCAGTAGAGAGTAGCAGTTTATGAATAAGATCGAGCTTCAGGTGATGGCCATTAGTCGTAGCGTGACCCAGTCCGCTAACTATGCCGTAGTACTAGGCGAGCTTAGCGGCCCCCGCCGTTTACCCGTCATTATTGGAAGCACGGAGGCGCAGGCCATTGCGATTGCCATTGAAGGTATGCAGGGCCAGCGTCCACTAACTCACGACTTATTCAAAAATACCCTGGAGACTTTACGCACGGAACTGCGGGAAGTGATCATTAGTGACCTGCGGGAAGGCATTTTCTTCGCTCGTCTTGTACTTGACCGGGATGGAGAGATCATCGAAGTAGACAGCCGGACCAGCGACGCCCTCGCCCTGGCCACCCGCTTTGAATGTCCGATTTACACTTACGAAAACATCCTGGAATCCGCCGGCATCGTACTCGAAGGAGACGAAGAAGCCGACGAGGACGACAATATGGAAATGGCAGACCGCCAACCAGAAAAACAAAAGGACACGCTTTCCAGCTTCAACGTGGGCGAATTGAACCACATGCTTGAAGAAGTCCTCAGCCAGGAAAACTACGAACGGGCCGCAGAGATCCGGGACGAGCTGAACCGACGGAAGAGTAATTAGTATTTTGGTTCTTTGGTTCTTTGGTGTTTTGGGCTACCGCACTTTGTAGGTCGCTGCACAACAGTACTTTATTCTCGATGGATTACCACGGCTTTACTGCCGTCTAAAGCCCGGCTGCGCAGCAGCCTTGCATATCCCTTGCGGCAGCCCAAAATACCAACTGACCAATCTAAAGCTGCTCCACATTCAGCCCCCGATCCACCTTACGGATCAAGCCGGCGAGGATTTTTCCTTTCCCCCCTACTTCCACGAAATCAGTCAGGCCCGCGGCTTTCATGTTTTCGATTGTCTGTGTCCAGCGGACGGGACTGGTTAGCTGATCGATGAGTTTTGACTTAATGACGGATGGATCAGCACTGGGCTGAGCGTCAGTGTTTTGGTAAATTTCACAGGCGGGCGGGCGGAAGTGCGCTTCTTCGATGGCGGCTTTGAGGCAATCCTGAGCGGGCTGCATCAGCGGGCTGTGGAAGGCTCCTCCTACAGGTAGTGGTACTACACGGCGAGCGCCCAGATCAGTCAGGATTTTGCTGGCTTTTTCTACGCCTTCCACGGAGCCGGAGATCACCAGCTGGCCGTTAGTGTTGTAATTAGCGGGAACAACAACTTCCTCGATGGCGGCACAAGCGTCCTCGATGATGCTGTCATCGAGCCCCAGAACAGCAGCCATGGTGCCCGGCACAGCGTCCGTAGCGGCTTGCATCGCCAGGGCCCGTTCGGCTACGAGGCGGAGGGCAGAGGCAAAGTCCAGTGCTCCGGCGGCTACCAGAGCTGAAAATTCCCCAAGGCTGTGCCCGGCAACGGCCGTTGGCTGTTCGATTTCGTCTGCCACCAGATAGGTGATGGCGGAATGGGTAAAGATAGCCGGCTGGGTAATTTTGGTTTCCCGCAATTCGTCTTCACTTCCTTCGAACATAACCTTACTCAGGGAGTAGCCCAATACGTCGTCTGCCTGGCGGAACAATGCCTTGGCTTCCGTGCTCAGATCGAAAAGATCCTTACCCATTCCGCTAAACTGGGCGCCCTGTCCGGGAAATACATATGCTTTCATGATATCGTTTTTTTGTTTTCGGGGCGCAATTTAGCCAAGTTTGACGTTAGTCAGATCATATCGGCCAGCAAAGGGACTTACCTTCGCCCCATGCAAAGAACATTACGTTTGGTGGGCCTGCTGGGAGCATTGGCAGTTGCCCTGGGCGCTTTCGGTGCGCATGGCCTTAAATCTCTCCTGTCTCCGGAGGCGCTGGCGACTTACGAGACTGGCGTTCGCTACCAATTCTACCACACTTTCGCCATTGGACTTCTAGTAGCACTGAAGGGGCAAAAATGGCTGAATAACAAGCGTTTACGGCAGTCGGCCTTTTGCTTTGTGCTGGGAATCATTCTTTTTTCCGGTTCCCTCTATTTACTTGCTTTGCGGGAAGTACACGGTCTGCCGGTTGGTTTTCTCGGCCCAATCACTCCCATCGGCGGTGTGTTTTTCATAGCCGGCTGGGCATTGCTCTTCCTGGCTCCGCGCAGCGAGCCTGGAGAGAACACACAAACTTAACGAAGTGGTTTGCTCAGTCTTACATAAGAATATCACATACCCTCTATCTTGCCCCCGATGAAACATTACCTTATATATATAGCTTCGCTAAGCCTGCTGTTTAGTAGCAGTTGTGGCTCTCTGTCTGCGCCAAGCGTGCAACCTCGTTTGTACAACATCACCAGGAGTATAGATGCGGGCGACGGCGCGCAGGTGCAGGGGGATGACGGAACAGCAAAGATGGCCGCCACCATTGCGCCCTATAAAGCGCAACTGGATGCTAAGATGAATCGCCAGCTGGCCACACTGGCCACGCCCTTAACTAAAGACGGTGCCGAAAGCACCATTGGCAACTGGATGGCGGACCTGATGATGGCGGCAGCTAAAGACCGCTTTCCGGGTAAAGACATTGCTTTTGCCACTGCCAACTCCGGTGGAATCCGGGTCAGGGAAATCGGTACGGGGCCATTGCTGGTATCGGAGATCTATGAAATGATGCCCTTCGACAATGAACTGGTATTGCTGGACCTCTCCGGCGCAGAGATGAAAGCCTTCATCAGCCACATTGCTAACTCAGGGGGCTGGCCGGTCAGCGAAGAGCTGAGTGTACAGTTAAAAAATGATAAGCTGATGGTCAGGGTTTCCGGAAAGGAGATTGACCCCGATGCCCGATACCTGGTTGCCACCGTGGACTACGTCGCCAATGGAGGAAGCGGCTCTTCAATGGTAAAAGGTAAGCCCCAGGTCAGCAGCAATGAAAAAGTCCGGGATCTGCTGATCGAGTATGCCGCCAAAGCAACAGCCCCCATTAGCGTTAAGGCGGAAGGCAAACGAATGTCGCTACGCTAATAATCACTGCTCTTCTGTTCTTCCCTTGCACCTGCGGCCTCGCCTGATTGTGCCGAAAAGCTCCGGTGCCCAACTTCAATTTTTAAATCAACGCTCCATGAATCGTCGTTTTTTCATTCGTAAAGCTGCCGTTGGTGGCGGATTGCTAATGGTTCCCGGATTGGCCTCCGCCAACCTTCTTAAGCCATCCCCCAGGCTTACCATCTTACACACGAATGACTGGCACAGCCGGATTGAGCCATTCCCGGACGACGGTGGCAGAAACGCCAACCGGGGAGGTGCCGTTCGGCGGATGAGACTGATTCAGCAGATTCGTGCGGTGGAACCTAATGTCATTCTACTGGACAGTGGCGACATTTTTCAGGGCACGCCCTATTTCAACTTCTTTGCGGGGGAGCTGGAGATGAAACTGATGAGCCAAATGGGCTACGACGCCTCGACCATTGGCAACCACGATTTTGATGCCGGTATGGAGAACCTGGTGACCCAGTTGGGCCACGCCGATTTCCCCATGCTCTGTGCCAACTATGACTTTAAAGGAACCCCGCTGGAAGGAAAGACCATGCCCTACAAAGTCTTCAAACGCGGGGGCATCAAGATTGGCGTCTTTGGCCTTGGCATCGAACTAAAAAGCCTGGTGCCGGATGAGCTGTATGGTAAAACAGAATACCAGGACCCACTGGAGAAGGGGCACGCCACCGCAAGCCTGTTGCGCAACCAGAAGAAATGCGACCTGGTCATCTGTCTGAGCCATCTTGGCTACAAGTACCGGGAGGACAAAGTGGACGATGTTGAGTTGGCCGCTACGTCCAGTGACATTGACATCATTTTGGGAGGCCACACCCACACTTTTCTGGACGCACCGGTGGAAGTACCGAACCTGAAGGGAGAGCCCGTAATTGTCAATCAGGTCGGCTTTGGAGGTCTGCGCCTCGGCCGAATGGATGTCACCTTCCCCGGAGGTAAGCTCAGACGCTGCGTGGCTTGCAATAATTTGCGAGTATAGGTCGATGTTTAATCGCCTCCTGCTTATGACAAAGTTGCCATTTTGGCTGATAAAGCCTGCCAAAGATAATTCTGAATAAATAAGCAGTGTTTTCCTTGCAAGGGTGCCCCTTTTCTCCTCATATTTGCTGTCCGCCGTTAGAGCAACGGTGGTTGGAGTAAGAAACGTTTTAAGAGGGTTCACCCAATGACTACGCAAGTTGAACACCTAATCCTCGGCGATCAAGCCTCGACACTCCACCGTCTTTAACTTACTGACCTTCAGAAACTTTCACTTTTAACTTGTCGGCCGAACAGGCTCGACCGGAACGCTATAAACGTGCAACTGGGATACAAAATGGATCACACCCTCATCTGGAACAATTGTCTGCAAACCATTCGACAGAACGTCGACCCCCAAAGTTTTCAAACTTGGTTTGCACCGATTCGTCCAGTTGCTCTGGAGAGTAATGAACTTACGATTCAGGTTCCCCATCGCCTGTTCTATGAATGGTTGGAAGAGCACTATATTGATGTCCTGAAAACGAGCCTCAATCAGGCCCTTGGCACATCTGGTCGTTTGCAGTACCGGATTAACCCTAACCGTCAGGAAAAAGCGGCTTCTCCCAGCACGAAGAACGGAAAGTCCAATGGCAGCATTCCGGGCCATCAACCTGCCCCTGGCAATCCATTTGTCATCCCGGGCGTAAAGCGTCCGCGGATTCCCTCCAATCTGGACACTCGGTACACCTTCGACAATTTTATCGAAGGAGACTGTAACAGCCTGGCCAGAAATGCCGCTAAAGCCGTTGCTGACAACCCTGGCAACACTGCTTTTAACCCTTTGGTGATTCATGGCAATGTAGGGCTGGGTAAGACCCATTTGCTGCAGGCTGTTGGCAACTACATTAGTAACAAGTTTCCGGAGAAAGCCGTCTTGTACGTGAGTACCGATACTTTTACGAACCAACTGGTTAGTTCGATTGGCTCTAACACGACCAATGACCTCGTTAATTGGTACCAGAACGTGGATGTCCTGCTGGTTGATGATATCCAGCAACTCGTTAAACGGAAGAAAACACAGGACGTATTCTTCAACCTGTTTAACGTACTCCGCCAGAATAACAAGGCCGTGGTCATGACTTGTGACCGCCCGATCATTGAGCTTGACATCGAAGAACGTCTTCGTAGCCGCTTCCAGTGGGGCCTGAGTGCGGACCTAAGTATGCCGGCTCTGGAGACCCGCATGGCAATCCTGAACTCTAAGGCACTATCCACCGAAGTGGATATTCCCGCCGAGGTAGCAGAATTCATCTGCTTCCACATCCAGCACAATATCCGCCAACTGGAAGGAGTGCTAAACAACCTGGTACTTCATAAAGGGGTGCGCGGTGATGATTCTATTGACCTCAAGCTAGCCAAAGAAGTACTCAAGAATTTCGTTTCTGAGATCAACAAGGAAGTAACCCCTGATGTCATCCAACGTACGGTGGCAGACTACTACGATCTGGAGGTTGAAAAGCTGGCCAGCTCCACCCGTCGCCGGCACGTAGTGCTGGCCCGTCAGATCAGCATGTTCCTGGTCAAGGAGTACACTGATCAAAGCCTCAAAGCCATCGGGCGGATGTTTGGCGGCCGGGACCACTCAACCGTGCTGTATTCCATCAAAACGGTACGTGATCTGATGGAGACCAATGATGAGATTAAAAAGGCCCTTGGAGAGTTGGAGCGTAAGATCAGAATCGGGCAGGGCGATGGAGAGCTGCAGTAGCCCTCTTTCCGGAAAATGAGGTTTCATTGTGTTCGCAAGCAGGTGAACAGAACACCAAGTGAGTCAGTAGATATCGTTATTTACACACTTTCACGTGTGTATCACGAGATGCACGATTCATTAGAAAAACCTCTCCCCCGGCCCCCAGGGCTAACGCATACTCACCGGACGCTCAAAGGAACTCAGCAATTTCGCCTCCGGCTCCATGGCTGAGCACACTTCGAGGTCCTAGACTGCCAATTTAGGACCTCGAAGTGTGCATTTTCCGTAGCGGAGCGAAGGATAAAATGTTCCTTTCCCTTCGGGGCTGCTTCGCGGTGAGGGTCCGGCTTCGAGTATGCGTTAGCCCTGCCCCCGGCCCCTCTCCGGAGGAGAGGGGAGACGTCTCAGGCGGCTTGACCGTGCATTTCGTGATACACACCACTTTCACTATTTCCGAACTATTGTCGTGGCAATTTCCGTTATTGTGGCTGAACTGACTACGATTATCTAAACTGACTTTTCAGCCACTGTTCCCGATAAAAGATGGCAGAAGATTAATTACCAAAGATCGGGTCGGTTCATTCTTACTCAATGAACTACATAACTGATCATGCGCAAGATTCTCCTTGTTTCCTTAATTTTTCTATTACCCTTTCTACTTTCCGCCGGAGGTGGAATGTGGCTTCCCCTGCTTCTTGAAAACCTCAATGAGGAAGAGATGCAGTCAATGGGGATGAAAATCTCCGCCCGTGACATCTACGACATTAACAATGGTAGTTTAAAGGACGCAATCGTTCACTTTGGAGGCTTCTGCACGGGAGAGGTAATCAGTGATCAGGGGCTGGTGTTAACCAATCATCACTGTGGGTACAGTGCAATTCAAAGTCACTCCAGCTTGGAAGACAATCTGCTGGAGAACGGTTTTTGGGCTAAAGACAAAGCTGCCGAGCGCCCCAACGCAGGTTTATTTGTCACGTTTATCGAACGAATAGAAGATGTGAGCTCAAAAGTTCTTAAAGGTATTGATGAGGATACCAGCGAGAAAGAAAGAAAAGTGGAGGTCGCTGCGAACCTGAAGGAGCTCAGAGAAAAATTTAAACTTGGCAAAGGAGAAGAGTTGATTGTTAAGCCTTTTTATGGAGGCAATCAATACTTTGCCTTCGTAACAAAAAAGTATACCGACGTACGGCTGGTAGGTGCCCCACCCTCTTCCATTGGTAAGTACGGTGCCGACACCGACAACTGGGAATGGCCGCGCCACACCGGAGACTTCAGCCTTTTCCGGATCTATACGGCTCCTGACGGCAGTCCGGCGGACTACTCCTCCGAGAATATCCCCATGAAGCCCAAGAAGCACCTGGGAATAAACCTGAATGGTGTGAAGGAGGGTGATTTCTCTCTCATTTTTGGCTTCCCCGGGAGTACGGATCAATATCTGGCAGCCAGCGCCATGCAACAGCGTACAGAAGTAATTAATCCGATTCGTATTGGCATGCGCGATCTAAGCCTGGCCGTACTTGACAGCGCCATGCGTGCAAACCCGCAAACTAAAATCGACTATGCCAGCAAGCAGGCTCGTATTGCGAATTACTGGAAGAAATGGCGGGGAGAAAGTGAGGGCGTAAAAGCCGTAGACGGGATCGCTGAACGCAGAAAAATGGAAACGGAGTTTAACCGCAGGCTTGCCCAAAAGCCTGCCGAACAGTCTTACTACGGAAGCGTCCTGCCTGAACTTGACAAGTTGACCCAAAAGCAGGAGGAGGTTGCGAAAACAAGGGCCTACGTTTCTGAGATCAACTACAACATTGATTTGTTCCGGATAGCGGACATTATGCGGCGGCAATTGGCCATTGCTGACAACAATGGTGTTGAGGCTTTTAAAAAGCGAGTCCCCGGAATCGTCAATTACCTGAAAGGGTTTTATGCCGGTTATAATGCAGAAGTGGATAAGCGAGTAGCGGAAGTTCTCATTCCGGAATATTTTTCAAAAGTTCCGGAGCAGCACCAAGCTTTCTATGCCAAAGACCAGGTTGACTTTGCCGGCTCAATGCATACAATGATTGGCGATCTGTTTGACCGAAGCTACCTGACTAAAGGAGACAGGTTTATACAACTATTGGAGCGAGATCCGGAGACGGCCATTGACGTTTTAAAAGGAGACCCAGGCTACCAATTTGCTAATCAACTCAACCGGCATAACGAAAAGCACGTCATCAATCCTTACAATGAAATTGCTGAACGCATGGCTCCCTTACAGAGGAAGTACATGAAGGCGCTGATGACTTTTTTTCCGGAAAAACGCTTCTACCCGGATGCCAACGGAACTATGCGGGTGAGCTATGGCAAATTTGAAGGATTCAAAGGCCTGGACGGAAAGAATGAACACTACATGACCTATCTGGACGGCGTTCTGAAAAAGTACGTTCCCGGAGACTACGAGTTTGACCTGCCTGCTGGCCTTGTTAAACTTCACCAGGAAAAAGATTATGGCCGTTATGCGACCAAAGAAGGTAAGCTTCCCGTTTGTGTACTTGGCTCTAACCATACCACTGGTGGCAACAGTGGCAGCCCGGCCCTTAATGACCGGGGACAATTGGTAGGATTAAACTTTGACCGGACCTGGCAAAGCACCATGAGTGATGTAAATTACGATCCCAGCATTTGCCGGAACATAATGGTTGACATCCGCTACGTTCTCTTTCTAATTGATAAGTTAGGCGGCGCCGGACATTTGGTGGATGAAATGACCTTGATTGAGTAGGCCATCAGGAGCGTCTAATACGGAAGTAATTCACTCCAGGACGGCAGAATCTCCGTCTTCACCGCCAAAGTTTACCAGTACGTTATCTCCCAGAGTTGTTGACAAGTCCATGCCCCTATAAGTCACATAGACCGGCCAGGATTTATGCCTGCGATCTACCAGAACGGCTACCTCGATCTTTTTAGGAAGGATGTCCTGCAGTGGTTTTAGTGCATAAAACAAGGTTCTGCCTGTGTTCGCGACATCGTCGACGACCAATATCGCTTTCCCCGACAGCTCCGCTAAGTTTCCTGTAACAATCGGACCGGGGTTGAGTGGATCAGCGGGATCTATCTTGAGCGGCAACAGATGAAAAGGAGAACTCGATAGTGTTCGTAAGCCTTCTACCAACCTTCGGGCGAGTTCCATTCCCCGGTTATTGATACCGATGATGAAAAGTTCTGTTTCCTCGGTGTTTCTTTCCAGGATTTCCATAGCCAGGCGAGTCACCTTGCTGGCAATTTGTTGCTGATTCAGGAGTTGCATAGCGCGAAGGTAAGGACGAAGTTGCTCACTGATGTTCAGTTTCGATTTTTAAGCTCACAAACCGGCTCATTCCGACTAAATTACTCTTTAAAAAGGGGATCTATTTTCGGTTTTGATAATTCATTTGAATACCTTGCAGAGATCATGAACCGGTCTGTTTTATCCAGAAATCAATAGGTCCGAACGGAGAATTTTACTATTTTAATTGGCTACAAAATGGCGCACTTTCGCCCCTTTCGAGTATGAAGCTCTACCTTTTACTTTTTACCCTTGTTTTTACCCTGACCACCCTGTCAGGTCAGTCTTCTGAAGCCTATTTTAAAGCTTTAACCTCTGAAAACGGTTTAACTGAAAACCACGCTAACTGCATTTATCAGGACGAGACGGGGTACATGTGGTTTGGTACGTTCGACGGTCTGAACCGTTACGATGGGTATGAAATAACTACTTTCAAACCAGACCCTAATGACGCTGAATCTTTAAGCAGCATACTGATTTTCGCCATTACCGGAGATAAGCATGGCAACCTGTGGATAGGCACTACTGGTGGAGGGCTCAACTACTACGATTCTTCTACGGGAAAATTCACCGTCTTCAGAGCTGACGAGTCGGACCCAAACTCCATCAGTAATGATATCATTCAGAGCCTGTTTGTTGATAGCAAAGACCGATTGTGGGTGGGTACTAACAATGGCGTCAACCTTCTTCATCTCGAAGACTGGTCTCCGGAAAAACCCGCCCTGTTTTCCAGAATTTCAATAGGCGAGCCTAACCAAAACAATCAGGTCATTGACATTTTTGAGGATAAAGATGACAACATCTGGCTGGCCAGTAATCGTAGCCTTAATAAGGTGACATTCGTAGAAGAGTCCTGGAAAGTTGAGGCTGTATACAGGAACAAGACAAGAATTTTCACCGGAGTTCAATCCATCATTCAGCTACCGGAGGGACAAATGGTGGTCTCCAATCCCAACGGAATCTTTTTACAAAACAAGAGTGGAGAAGAATGGACAAATGTTTCTTCTGAACCTGGCAACCATCTGGCCATTGATTCCACCAAGAACAGTCTTTGGGTTGGATCTTTAAATGGGCTCAGGCGATATTACCTTTCTGAGGGCCTGTCACAACCAGCGGAGACTTACAAAAACAACCCATCGGACATTAACAGTCTGACCAATAATTCGATTGAGGACTTATACGTCGATAAAAACGGCTTAGTTTGGATCGGGACCTTTGGCGGCGGGGTAAATTATTACGATCCGAATCGTAAAAAATTCAAACTCTTAAACGTCAGGGATTCAGGCAGTAGCTTGTCCAGCAACTCTGTTCGTTCCCTTAATCAAGATAAAGATGGCAGACTATGGATTGGCACTATTGGCGGGGGAACTGATGTAACCCAAGCGGCTTTCGGGTCAGATACGGAGGCTCAGTTCCGACGCATAAACACCCCCAGCAGAGTCTATGCGACGATGGAAGTCATTTCGGACAGTGATCATTATGTATACCTGGGAGCAGGAGATAATCCAGGTTTATACCGGGTAAATCTAAATGATGAGAACTGGCCGGTTGAACCCGTGGCCGGATTTGCGCATGCCGTTTTCTCTATGCATCAGGACCAAAGGGGGATTCTTTGGTTTGGAACTTATGCGGGAGGGCTCTCCCGGTGGATACCGGATGAATCTGAACCATCGGGGTATAAAATTACTAAGTTTTTGCAGACGGGAAATCAATCCAATCTGCCAAGCAATATAATAAGAAGTATAACTGAGGATTTAGATGGAAACTTGTGGTTTGGTACAGCTAAAGGACTGGTCAGGCTAAAATCTTCTGCGGCCAGAGAGGACAATCCGATTTTCGAGACTTTTATAAATGAGCCAGGGAATAGTTCCTCTCTTAGTCACGATTATATTTTATCCTTAAGGGTTGCGCCAGATAATACGCTCTGGGTTGGAACCTTTGGCGGCGGGCTTAATCATTTGACCAGTTTCTCAGAAGAAGGAATACCCAATTTTGAGCAGTTTACTGAACTGGAAGGTTTCCCCAATGGCGTTATCAAAGCCATTCTGATTGATAACGATCACGACATATGGGCTTCCACTAATAAAGGCATTGTACACCTGGACGCTAAGAGTAAGCAACTAACCACCTATGATTACGGAGATGGCTTACAAAGTAATGAGTTTCAGGAATTGGCTGCTTGCCGCCTCAGCGACGGCACCTTGGTTTTTGGCGGGGTTAAAGGAGTTAATTATTTTCATCCGAATGACATCCATGTTGATCAATCAACGGTAAAACCAGTTTTAACGGGGCTTGAGGTACTCAACATCCCTGTAGTGCAGGGGGCGTCAATCAACGGCAAAGTAATTCTTGAAGAAAGCCTGGAGCAGACCAGCAACATTAATCTTCGTCACACCGAGAATAACTTTTCCATTGAGTTCTCGGCGCTTCAATTTGAGTCTCCCAATGATATCAGGTATGCTTACCAGCTGGAAGGATTTAATGAAGACTGGATATACACCGACTCCGATCATCGTAGAGCAACCTATACGAACCTCCCTTATCAGGATTATGTGTTCCGGGTAAAGGCCAGCAATAGTGATGGAGTATGGAGTGAAGAATTTAAAACGCTCAACATTTCAATCAGCCCTCCGATCTGGTTAGAGTGGTATGCTAAGGTGTTTTACGCCCTGTTGTTCGTCCTGATGCTTTACGCTTTCAGGAAATTTTCCCTCATTGACGTGAAGGAAAAAAACAGGTTGATGATAGAGCAGGTCTCTCAGGATAAGATTCGGGAATTAAATCAGCTAAAGCTGCAGTTCTTCACCAACATTAGCCATGAACTCAGAACGCCTTTGACCCTAATTACGGGCCCGCTTGAAAACATGATTCAAACGTCCAAAACGATAACTGAAGACCAGCGGAACAAGTATCATCATTTGATGTACAAAAATGCCAAATACCTCCTCCGACTGGTAGATCAACTACTCGACTTTCGAAAACTCGATCAGGGCGCCACCCCACTTCAGCTCGAAAAAAGAGATGTTGTGAAGTTTCTACGTGACATTACTTCCCCTTTCGACTTTCTGGCGAGCAAGAAAAATCTCACCTTTCATTTCTTACCCGAAGAAGAGCCATTGACGGCATGGTTTGACCCGGCAATAATGGAAAAGATTTTATACAACCTGCTTTCAAATGCTTTCAAGTTTACGCCTGAAGGCGGTAGCGTTACGGTACGGGTCAGAAAAAGTATGGGGAAAAAGTCAAGTACTCCGGAAAAATTCAGACGCTATGGATCCGTAGCAATTTCCGTTGAGGATTCTGGAGTCGGCATTAATAAAAACAAGATAAAAAGCATATTTGACCGTTTCTACACTTCTTCCTCAGGAGAAGTGAAAAATAGAGAAGGTGCGGGAATTGGACTTTCTTACACCTGGGAGTTAGTAGAACTGCATCGGGGAAAAATTGACGTTGAATCCAGCCCTGGAAAAGGTTCTGTATTTACGGTTAGAATCACCCTGGATAAAAACCAGTATGAATCCAATGAATTCAGAACGGAATCCACCCATAATTACCTGCCTCAATATGACCCCGAAGACTTTATTGGAACCAGTAGCGAAAGTTCTGCTGAGGAACTGGAACTGAACAGTGAAGTAACGGAGCTACAGCAACGAAACATGCTGATGGCAGAAAGAGAGGATTCCCCTCTGCTGCTTTACATTGACGATAATGCTGACCTCAGGAGTTTCATTCGCAAAGGGATGGAGTCCGATTTCCGGGTGGTTGCCGCTGATGGTGGGCGAGCAGGAATTGAACTCGCTACAACAGCCGTCCCTGATTTCATCATTACTGACTTAATGATGCCCGACGTAGACGGCATGCAAGTACTGAAAGAAATCAAAAACGACCCAAGAACCAGCCATATACCCGTGATAATGCTCACTGCCAAAGACACCGCGGAAAGCAGAACGGAAGGGCTGGGTTATGGTGCAGATGGTTACCAGACAAAGCCATTTGACATCGGAGACCTAACCCAGCAAATTAAAAACATTCTCAATAGCCGCACACAACTGCATGAACGTTTCCGTAAGCAGGTGATCACGTCCCCTAAAGAAGTTACGGTTACCAACGTCGATGAGGAATTCCTGCAAAGAGCCATGGATATTGTTGAAGAGAACATGGGGAATACAGAATTCAGCGTTGAGGAGCTGGTGCGGGAAATGCGGGTAAGCCGAAGTAAGCTCTACCTTAAGTTAAAAGCCTTAACCGGTCAGTCAAGCAGCGAATTCGTCAGAACAATTCGCCTCAAACGGGCCGTGCAGCTATTAGAAAACAGTGGGTACTCCGTCAAGGAAGTGATGTTTATGACCGGCTTCAACACCGCCTCTTATTTCTCTAAATGTTTTAAACAACAATTTGGGATTGTGCCCAGCGAATATATTCGACTACATAAAGAAAAGGCCAAGAACAAAGAAACTGGAGAAGGATAGAATGATCGGGGCGAATTTACAAGCCCGGACTATCCTGCTTTCCCGTAGGTAACTTTTGAAAACGAATGTTCTCATACTGAGCTAGCATCCGAGTAAGCCGTTCCTTTTGTTCGGGAAGATCAATTTGGTTGCTGCCGGGTTGTTCTTCCGGGTCTGTTGTCAGATTGAATAAAGACTTCGGTGTAACCGTTGATGTCTTGGGATCAAACTGCATAATAAGTTTCCAATCGCCTTCCCGGTAGATTACCTCCTTGGTGGTTCCTCCCTGCTGGAGGAGATAGTTCCTTTTATTAGCAGTGTTCTCCCTGAGTAAAAGGGGTAAGAAGCCGTAGGCATCGTTTGCCTGGCCGGCGGGTATTTGCTGGCCAGTCAACTCTGCCAGGGTACCAATAATATCGGTGCCCGATACTAAGGCGTCCGACTGAGTTCCCGCAGAGATCTTTTCAGGCCAGACAACCATGAAAGGTACCCGGTGTCCTCCTTCAAAAATCTGGTTCTTACCTCCACGAAAAGGAGCGGCGGAATTGTGACCTGCGGAAAGCGACTCTTTCCGTAACAATCCTCCATTATCGGAAGTAAAAATCAGAAAGGTCTTTTCATAAACTCCTTTTTCCTTTAGCGCCTTGACGAGCATCCCCACCTGAACGTCCAGTTCTTTAACCATATCAAGGTGATAGCTGGGCGTTTGATTACGGATCCGCTCTCCATCCAGGCTAAAGGGAGGAGTATGTGGAAGGTGAACTGCCTGAGAGCAGTAGTACATGAAAAAGGGTGAATCCTCGGGAGCATTACGGATAAAGTCAATCCCCTTCAGGACTAACAACGGTCCCATGTCATAGGGTGTCCAATGAGAATCTCCAAGCCCTTCGGATTTATCCAGTTTTACCCGCTGTGGAGTCATTTTAGCCTGGGTAATTTCCGTTATCCGGGACTTTCTGGATAGTGGCATCCATTTTCCGTTTTCGTAAACTGCGTAAGGGACATTTTGAATGCCGGCCGGAAAAGTAAGGCTGTAATCAAAACCATGATCCTGTGGGCCATTGCCTGCATACGCGCGAATATCCACATTCAACTGCGGCCGGGAACGGTCGCCATCGTATATTCTGGTGGAGTCCCCCTGGAAGTAGAAGTCTCCTCCCATATGCCATTTCCCCAGAAAGCCGGTCTGGTAACCTGCTTTTTGCATTAGCTTACCCAATGTCAGGTCAGTGGGTTTCAGAGGAGATTTTTGGTAGGCACCCCATACACCCCAGGGAGCATAACTATGGTAGGGGTTGTTGCCCGTCATGACCGCATACCGGGATGGAGCACAGAGAGAGGTTGGGCTATGCCCATCCGTAAAGTGAAGCCCTTCAGCCATCAGGCGATCAAGGTTAGGCGTTTCAACGATCACTTCCAGTCCTGCTGCCCGGCGGTAGGCGGCAACATCTCCCTGACCGACATCGTCGGCCAGAATAACAACTACGTTAGGAAGTGAATCTTCTTCCTGGGCAAGGAGCAGGCAAGGAGCAAAAAACAGAAGGAGTATCAGATATTTGGGCAGCGGCATCACAGACGAAGTTCAAGGAGTTAATGGTTTCAATTCATTTGCTCATTCAGGAACAAAATAGTTCTTGTATAAAGCGGGGGATAAAGGCTCGTCGATTAAATAGAAACGTCAAAGCACATACATTTCCGGACCGAGTATTCTGGCAACATTAACTCTTCGCCAGTCGCAATAAATGCAAGGAGTAAATCCACTCAGATGAAATTGTTGAGGCTCAATAATAAAGCATCGATATGTAGAGGCCGGTAAAAAATACACTTAAAACCAATGGAATTATAAAAATGGTTTAACGTGGTATGTCTTCGATCACCTCAGGAAGATATTACGGCCTCACCATAAGATTGAAAACATCACCAATGAAACCATTTCAAATCTTTGCTTTTCTGATTTTACTTTGCACCTGCGTCCGCGCCCAACCCACCTTTCAGGCGGGAAACGACCCGGCACCGGAAGGGAAAAGGTGGGTTCCGGTTCCTGAATTATCTGACGAATTCAAGGGGAGAAAGGTAGACCTGAATAAGTGGCAGGTAGAGCCCATCGGAAACGACTGGGGATGGATTGGCCGTCCGCCCGGGTTATTCCAGGCCAGGAACATTGAAGTTCGTAAAGGAAAACTCCGCGTAAACGTTGGCGTGCTTCCGGAAGCAGTGGAAATAAAAGGAAATACCTTCACTCATTTTGGCGGTATTGTGCGCTCGCTTCAACCAGCCAGACCAGGCTATTACCTGGAAGCCAAAATGAAAGCCAACCGCACCGAAATGTCCTCTACCTTCTGGCTCATGACAAAGTATGACTGTGAGCGAAAAATGGAGCTCGATGTTCAGGAATGTGTAGGTGTGGTTTCGCCCGACGCCAAAGAATGGGCCCGTGAATGGGACTATGTGATGCATTCAAATTTTATTCACCGCAAAACGGAGTGTAATCCTGAACCAACGCAACACCAGGGAAGTGTCCCGTTGCCCACCAAAAATGCAGACCGGTTTTATGTCTACGCAGTATGGTGGAAATCACCGACTGAAATGAGGTTTTATCTGGATGGCAAATACATTTATTCCATCACGCCAAATGTTCCCCACGATCGCGACGCCTGGATTCACATGGCCATTGAAACCTATGACTGGAACCCAATACCTGCCGACGGGGGTGTAATAAAAGACGCTAGCCGGAAAGACCGAAGGACAGAATATGAATGGGTAAGAACCTGGAAACTTGAATAAACAAAACAACTATCTTTCCAATACCTAAAGTACTTTGACTTAGGTACAACATCTATCAAACAGAACTAATGAGAAAAATCACCCGTTTTTTCCTGCTGCCTCTTTTACTTACGCTTATCGTTTCGTGTAGTACTGAGGATAAAACTCCAAAGGAAGACGAAACCCCTCCGAAGCCCAATATCGTTTTCATTTATCTGGATGATCTTGGCTATGGAGACGTTAGTGCCTACGGCGGAGACGTGCTAAACACCCCCAACATTGATGCTTTGGCGTCCGGAGGTTTACGATTCACTAATGGCTATGCTTCTTCGGCGACCTGTACTCCCAGCCGCTATGCCCTGCTTACCGGAGTATACCCCTGGAGGAACAAGGACGCAAAAATTCTGCCCGGGACGGCACCCCTGATCATTGACACAAAGCAGATAACGGTTTCCAAAATGCTCCAATCCCAGGGTTACCATACTGGCATCGTCGGAAAATGGCACCTTGGGCTGGGCACAGGACACGTGAACTGGAATGAGCGGGTAAGCCCCGGCCCTAATGAGGTAGGTTTTGACCACAGTTATATTCTGGCGGCTACGCAAGACCGGGTTCCTACGGTATATCTCGAAAACGGCCTGGTAGAAGGGCTTGATCCGGATGACCCGATCGAAGTTGATTACCAAAACAACTTTGGTGACCAGCCTACCGGCAAAAACAATCCGGAGCTGCTAAGCATGAAGTGGCACCACGGCCATAATGCGACTATCGTAAACGGCGTCCCACGCATTGGCTTCATGAAGGGCGGCGAAAAAGCGAAGTGGATTGACGTAGATATGGCCGACCACTTTTTGGTCCGCGCCCAAGCCTACGTTAAGAAACATAAGGACGAGCCTTTCTTCCTCTACTATGCTATGCAGCAACCCCACGTCCCCCGCACCCCGCACCCTCGCTTCGTGGGAAAATCGGGTCTCGGACCACGGGGAGATGTGATTGTGGAAGCGGACTGGTGTATTGGCGAGTTCATGAAGACACTCCGGGAAGAAGGCCTGCTGGAAAACACACTCATTGTCTTGTCTTCAGACAATGGCCCGGTGCTTAATGACGGATACTATGATGATGCCGTAGAGATGATTGGCACCCATCAGCCCGCCGGGCCGCTCCGCGGAGGAAAGTACAGCCTGTTCGAAGCAGGCACCCGGGTACCCTTCATTACGTACTGGGAAGGAACTATTGAACCGGGAGTATCTGATGCACTGGTTTGCCAAATGGACCTTTTGCCCTCAATCGCAGAATTGGTCAGCGCCGAGGTATCGACGGATCAACTCGATGGTAAAAACCTTTTGCCTGCCTTGTTAGGAGATAGCGATACCGGCCGGGAAGAGCTTATCATTGAAGCCACGGGGCGCACTGCATTCCGGCAGGGAGAATGGTTATTAATCCCCCCCTATAAAGGTGTCCCCATCAATAAGCAGGTAAATATCGAACTAGGTAATAGTGTTACGCCTCAACTATACAACCTCACCAAAGACATCAGCCAAACCAATAACCTGGCAGACGCTATGCCCGAAAAGCTGGGCTCCATGATGGAGGAATTCGAAAAAATTCGTGGAGCAACTTCAGCAACCGAGCCACTGATTCTTGAATAAGTTGTCTGATCAGCTTCGCTAACACACAGGAATTATTCCTACATCTGGTTGTATTGAAAGAGGGCTTTCGGATTAATCCGAAAGCCCTTTCTGAAATTCGATCATACAAAAAAAACAGTCTTGGATTTCATTAAAGAAGTCTCTCTTATCGGTGTCTAGATCTAGGACCAGCTAAAGACCTTATTCGGCTTTCACACCTTTAGCCGTATGGCGTTCTTTCCGCTCTCCTTCAAACCGGCGAATGAATTGGTAGTCGGAGTTTTTATACTGGTGCGTTAAGCCCCAACTCATAATCGAAATGGGGTCTTTCCCATCGTTATTATCACGAACCAGGCCAATGGCGTGGGGGGCACCCGGAATGGCGGATTTAATTTCAAAATTGATGCCATCCGGTGACCACTGTATCGTATTCTTTTCGAAACCATCCGTAGTGATGAGACTGGCAATTCCTCCGTCATGGTGCCAGACACAGATCTCGTGCCCGCTGTTTGAAATCGGATTATACTTAGACTTTACGTAGGGGCCGAGCGGGTTATCAGCAATGGCAACCCCATGCCGGATCTGACGGCCACCAAAAGTGATTTCTTCTCCCATTTGCTCACCTTTGTAATAGAGATAAAACTTTCCATTATAGGCAAGCAGACACGGGTCATGCACCTTGTGGCTATCGAAATCGCCCTTCTTTTCCACGAGGAAACGGTTTTGCGTTTCTCCTTTCCAGACGCCATTATCGGCGGGGCTGAGGATGGGTTCTTCCAGCTTGGTCCATGGCCCGCGGGGGCTGTCACTGTAGGCCAGGCCTACCTGGTTTTTTACCCGCACGACATAGTCCCCTCCGACGGTTTGGTAAGTGAGGTAATACTTCCCATCGTGATACAAGCATTCTACCGTGAATACAGAGCGATCATCGAAGGCTCCTTTTTCACCACGTGCCACGGCAAGGCCTTCTTCTTTCCAGGTCCAGCCGTCCTCACTGGTTGCGTACCAGATGTCGCAGCGATCCCAGGGGAAGACCTTCTCCGTGGCAATATCACCGCCAAAGCCCTGCGTAGGCCCCGTGCTGCGGGTATACCAAACGTAGTAGAGGCCATCGATCTTGAGAACAGCACTGGGGTCTCTCCGCACCACTCCTTCCTCGTAGGCCAGGTCTCCTTTGAGGTCATGGACTTTATACTGCAAAAACCATTCATTACTTCTGGCTTCTTCCGGCCATAGCAGGGCGCGTTTGGAAGCAGCGCTTAAGTGATCAGCATTAGTAATGCCGAGGAAATCAAGTTGCTCTGGGGTAGGTTCCATTGAAGTAGCGTCAGGGCATTCCGGGCAGGGTGCGCTGCCGCAGGATGCAATGAAAAAAAGAATTACAGTGGTGAGGCTTAAATAATAAAATGATCTTCTCATAGTACTTTCAGTGTGTTGGTAAAGATGACCACTTGTTCTGCGTCAGACAACGACAAAAAAGTTTCCTTCTTCTACATATGGTTTATTGGGGGGTAGCTCCCTGCTGTCAGGACGGTTCTCTGCACCTGCGCTGCCGCGCCCAAATCCGAAAATTAATTTCAGCTTGCCATTCCGTTGCCCGCCGCAATGACTAAAACTCCGACGACCATGGCCGCCAAACCAACGTACAGCAGTGTCTTGGCTTTCCCCGAAGCCTTTGCCCATTCCCCCGTGAACAGGCCGGTTAAGATGGCTACCGCAACGCAAACGGTATTGAAAATCGCGTAGCCAACGGTGTTGCCCGCCTTGCCCAACTGATAGGCCGCGTAAGCAAAAGTCACCGAGGCGGCGAAGTTGAGAATCCCCATGGCGGAAGTCAACATCAGGTTACGCCCCAGCGCCGGGGTTTTAAACTTAGACCAAAGACTTTTCTTAGTCAGTTGATAATAGAAGTATGGCATTACGAACAGTGCCCCCGCCACGTAAATGACAAACATGACGATTACGGCCGTCACCCACTCCGGGTTACCCGCCGCCTGAGCAGCTTCGTGAATAGCCGGCCGGCCGGCTGCATTAGCGTAGCTAAAGCCTGTGGCCAATAATCCGCCACCAACGGCAATACCAATTCCTGTTCCCATTGACCCCTGGGTAGTGGTGTCAGTGTCAGAGTTTTGCTCGTCTTCCTGTCTGACCATACCTGCTTTACCGTTAGCCACAATACCAAGCAATACGATTAACAAGCCACCAAGAATGGTAAACAACACGTTAGAGGCCGGGAGCTCGTCTACCATAAAAGGCAACAGAGAGCCCACCAGAATCACCGTACCGATAAAGATGGAAAAGCCGAGCGACAGGCCAATATAATTGATGGCTTTACCCCACAGCATAACGCCGACGCCCCACGCCAGGGCAGCGACACCCATTTTGAGGTAAATCTCAGTAGACAATGACCCAAGAATCCCCCCGAAGTCATCAACCAGCAGCAGGCAGGCGATAACGGGAACAATGAGCATATTGATGAAAAACATCATTCCCCAGGTATTCTCGAACTCGAAATCTTTGGCATATTTTTCGGGCAGGGCATAAAGCCCCAGCATGATGCCTGCGGCAATGGCAGTAAGTATTCCTATAGTCATGATCGAAGGTTAAAAAGTGAACTGATAGATGGTCGTCGCCGAATAGCTTTCCCCGGGGCGCAGCACCGCATCCGTTACACCGGGCAGGTTGGGGCCGTTCGGGTAGCGACTTGACTCAAAGCAGAAGGCCCGGTAACGGCCGAATTGATCCCCGTTTTCCCGCTTTAACTCATCTGAAGTGAAGTAGCCCGTGTAGAAAAGAGCACCAGGCTCAGTAGTAAGTACCGCCAGTTTACGACCAGAAGCAGGGTGAGTGAATTCGGCCACTTCTCTGGGGGGCGCAGCCGCAGGTGCAGAGGTGGTTGGAGGAGCAAAGGCGTAGAAATGCTCGAAGCCCGTCGGGAAGTGCTCCAGGGCATCCGCCAGCTTCGTCGCTTTACGCAAATCCGCCGCAGTGCCGGCTACCGCCGTCCGCTCTCCTACCGGAATATTCGTCTCATCCGGCGTCAAAAACTCCGCCGCGTCAATGCGGGCAGTATGCCCGTGGATGGTTTCCGTAAAACCGGAAAGGTTAAAGTAGGCGTGGTTAGTCATGCTCAGGGGCGTGGCTTTGTCCGTCGTTCCGGCGAAGTGCATTTCCAGCGCATTATCTTCCGTTAAGCGGTAAGTGATGCTTACGTCCAGATTCCCGGGGTAGCCTTCCTCTCCGTCCGGGCTGTGCAGGGTAAACTTTATACTGTTCTCCCCTACCCCTTCGGATTGCCACACGCGCTTATCAAAAGCCTGAATACCGCCATGCAGATGGTTGCTGCCGTCGTTGACGGCAAGTGTATAGGATTCTCCTCCGATGGAGAACTTCCCGTCCTTGATCCGTGATGCGTACCGCCCGATCGTGCCGCCGAAATACGGCGCATTGGCACGGTAGGCCTCTCCGAAGTAACCGTCAAGGGAATCAAAGCCCGTTATCAGCTCAGCGCGCCCACCCTTTCCGTCGGGGACACCTATGGAGGTTATGCCTGCTCCGTAATCGCTTAGCTTCACCCGCATTCCATTAGCGTTTTCCAGCGTGTGCAGCGCAACACTTTTTCCGTCCAGCTCTCCGAATTTAGTCGTTGTTCTTGGCATGATCTTTACTTTCTTAGTGGACCTTAGTGTCCGGGATTACTATAAAATGGAAGCCTTCGGCCATTCATTTCTCTTCAAAGGGAACGAGTTTAGCCCAGTCGAAAACAACGCCTACCCCGGGGGTGTCCGGAGCTACTCCGCGGGCGTTTTCCACCACCAGCGGACGGGTGGTATACTCATCGATCGGGAAACTGTGCACTTCAATCCAGCCAGCGTGCTCCTGACTGGAAACCAGGCTGACGTGCAGCTCCTGCATGCCGTGAGAGCAGACGGGCAGACCGTGTTCTTTGGCTAAGGCAGATGCCGCCAGCCAGCCGCTTACCCCGCCACAGTTAGATGCATCAGGTTGTAGGAAGCCCAGATCGGACTGCTCGCAGGCGTACTCAAATTCATGGATGGTATGCAGGTTTTCCCCCATCGCCAGCGGAATACTGGTCGCTGCGGCAATCTCTGCGTAGCCTTTGTAGTTATCCGGAATGGTCGGCTCCTCAAACCAGTAAATGTCATACGGCTCGAAGGCTTTCGCCATCGCAATACTCTCCTCTACGCTCTGGCTGTAATTCGCATCAACCATGAAGGTCACCTCCGGGCCAACCAATTCTCTTACTGCTTTCACCCTTGCTACGTCCTCGGCCAGTTCCGGCCGGCCTACCTTAATCTTCACCGCCCGAAACCCACGCGAGAGATAGCCCCGGATGTTATCCAGTAATTTCTCCAGAGGAAACATCAGGTCAATGCCGCCACAATAGGCCTTGCAGGTATTGCCGGCGCCGCCGGCAACCTTCCAGAGTGGCTGACCTAATCGCTTGCAGCGGATGTCCCACAGAGCAATGTCAACGGCGCTGATGGCAAAGCTGGCAATTCCGCCCCGGCCTACGTAGTGGATATGCCATTCCATGAAGTCATAAAGCTTCTCCACTTCCGTTCCGTCCTGGCCCATTAATGCTGGCGCCAGATCGTAATTTATCATTGCCCGGATGGCCTGCCCTCCCTTACCTCCGGTGTAAGTGTAGCCCGTGCCTTCGGAGCCATCCTCCAGAGTAATTGTGCAGGTGACAAGTTCAAAGTGAAAATGATCGCCATGCTTAGCGTCAGAGAGAACCTCCGCCAGGGGCACTTTGAATAGTCGGGTATGTACTTTGGTTATTTTCATAGTTGAGGGGGGGGTACAGATTGCAGGTTTCAGGTTGCAGGGTACAGGTTGCAGGTGCCCGTTGCGGGAGAGAAAGGCTGAACCTTACAACCTGCAACCCGCAACTTGCAACCTGCAACCTCCACCCTGCCTAATACCGCAGGTAAGTTGTTTTCTTTTCGAGGTATTGCTCAATGCCATACCGGCCGTCTTCTCCACCGGTCCCTGACAGTTTGAGCCCGTTGTGAAACCCCTGGTGAAGCTCCCCGTGCCCGCGATTGATGTAAATTTCTCCGAATTCCAGCTCGTCCGTAAGGCGCATTATCTTGCTGATGTCGGTTGTAAAAACGATGGCCGCCAGTCCGAATTTGCAGTCATTGGCATAAGCCATGGCTTGCTCAAAGCCGGAGAACCGGATAACGGGTAATACCGGGCCGAAGAGTTCCTCGTGTACGATGCTCATCTCCTGGGTGACATCTTCCAGAATGGTCGCTTCGAAGAAATGACCTTTCTCGAAGGCAGCGCCCTCGGGGCGGCCGCCACCCGCTGTGATGCGGGCACCGTCAGCTACGCTCTCCGCGATAAGCTTCTCCAGATTGGTCACCACATTAGCTTCCGTAAGGGGGCCGAGGTCCGTATCTTCCTCACTGGGGTCCCCAACTTTAAGCTTAGCCACCTCTGTATGGAAGCGGCTCATAAACTCATCGTAGATTTCTTCCTCCACGTACATTCGCTCGTTGCAGGTACAGACCTGGCCGTAATTATCGAAGCGGCTGTGCAGGGCACCCGCAACGGCTTTATCAAGGTCGGCATCGGCAAAAACGATACAGGGAGCTTTTCCGCCGAGCTCTAACTGAACGTGGGTAAGATTCTTCGCCGCAGAGCGGGCGATGGCTTGTCCGGTCGGGGTACTCCCCGTCATGCTCACCATATTCGTCAGGGGGCTTTCCACCAGGGCGACACCGGCCTCTACCCCTCCGGTAACCATATTAAGTATTCCGTCTGGCAGCCCCGCTTCTTTAGCCAGGTCGCAGAGCATCAGGGAAGATAAGGGAGCGGCAGGAGTGGGCTTCAACACAACGGCATTGCCAGCTACCAGTGCCGGACCGATTTTCCGCCCCGCCAGCGCCAGCGGAAAGTTCCAGGCAGTAATGGCCACAACTACGCCTTTGGGGACCTTATTAATCAGGAGTTGCTCATTGGGATTGTCAGAAGGAACAATGTCACCTTCAATATGGCGGGCCCAACCGGCAGCATACTCCAGAAAAGAAGAAGTAACGTCGACCTCAAAGCGGGCGACCTTGAGCAGTTTACCCTGCTCGGCTACAATTGTTTGAGCGATCTCTTCCCGATGCTCCTTGATTTTGTCGCTGAAGGCACGGATCAGGTCCGCCCGTTGCTTATTGGGCAATCTTCGCCAGCTCACCTGCGCCGCTTTGGCAGATTTCAGCGCTTTGAGCACGTCGTCCGCATTGGCTACGCCTACGCTTCCTACAGAATCTCCGTTGGCCGGGTTAACAATCGTATCTCTACCGCCGGAGGCACTTTCCCACTGGCCGTTGATGTATAGTTCAAAATTCTTCACAGCATGAGCTTTAAGCAGATCCTTTATCTGTAGGTTAGAAAAGTGGATTCATTGGTTTCTTAGCGTCCCATCCAACCGCCGTCGACTAAAACGATGGAGCCGTGCATGTAAGCCGCCGCGTCCGACGCCAGGAACACCACCGGTCCGGCAAAGTCCTCCGGCTCTCCCCACCTGCCGGCAGGTATTCTGGCCAGGATGCTTTCAGCTCTTTCCGGGTTATTGCGCAGGGCTTCCGTGTTATCGGTAGCGATGTAGCCGGGAGCGATGGCGTTAACGTTGACGCCTTTCCCCGCCCATTCGTTAGCAAAAGCCATCGTCATCTGTCCGATGGCGCCCTTACTGGCTGCGTAGCCCGGAACGGTAATCCCTCCCTGAAAGGTGAGTAGTGAAGCGGTAAAAACCACCTTGCCACTACCCCGGGCGATCATGTCCCGCCCGAATTCACGGGTGAGGATGAACTGAGCCGATTGATTTACCTCAATCACTTTATCCCACATTTCATCGGGGTGCTCCGCTGCCGGGGTTCGTAAAATGGTACCTGCATTGTTGATCAGAATATCCGGGGTGCCGTGTTTTTCCTTTACGGTTTTAATGAAAGCGTAAAGTGCTTCCCGGTCACTGAAATCACAGGAGTAGCCCGTGAAGGATTTCCCGGTGGCCATTACTGCAGCTCCCACCTCCGAACCCGTGGAGGAGAGCGTGGCGCTCACGCCAATAATGTCGCACCCGGCCTGCGCAAGACCCTCAGCCATCGCCTTACCGATACCACGCTTGCAGCCAGTAACCAGGGCCGTTTTGCCCGCCAGATTAAATTTATCCAAAATGTTATTCATAGTGCTTTTTTAGTAGGCGCAGCCCACTTGAAAAAAATCATGTGTTTATGCCTGGCAGTCCAGCAGAACCTTCATCCCGTCCGGATTCTGATCTATTTGTTCAAAGACAGACTGTATGCTCGTCAGCGGAGCGACAGAAGTTATCAGGGCGTTTAGCGGAAGCGACTTGTCAGCGACCAGCTGAATGGCGTCATCATAATCTTCGGGTTCGTATACTCTTGCGCCGATTAACTGAAGTTCTTTCCAGAAGAATTTGAACAGATTAACGGGCCTGGGCTGACCGTGAATGGCCACCAGCACGATACGCCCCCGAATGCCTGCCACCTCGGTCATTACATCGATAGTGGGTTGCACACCGGCAACTTCGAAGACGACATCCGCAAGTCCGCCGTCGGTGGCTTTAGAGACGTAATCAACCAAATCCTCGTTGATGGGATTAACGACTTCAAAACCCAGCTCTTTAGCCAGCTGGCAGCGGGTAGCATTGGTTTCAGAGATAAGCACCTTTGCACCTGCGTGCTTCGCCCGCATTGCCACCAGCATTCCGATTGGCCCTCCGCCGAGTACCACAGCATATTCGCCTGGTTTAATACCACTCAGGCGGACGTCATGACAGGCAACAGCCAGCGGCTCTACGAGAGCGGCCAGTTGCATATCCGTGTCAGCGGGGAGTTTATGTAGCGTGAAGGCCGGCACATTCCAGTATTGTTGCATGGCGCCCGGGCTGTCGATACCAATAAATTTAAGCGCTGCTGCAACGTGGTTGAAGCCTTTATCAGAAGGCTTTGCTCCCCGGTCATCAAGTGGCCGGACGACCACCTTTTCTCCAACTTTGAAGCCGTCCACTTCGGGTCCGACAGCATCAACAACACCTGACATTTCGTGCCCGATCGTCAGGGGCATACTTACGCGTTGATCCATCATTCCGTGAAAAATATGGACATCGGTGCCGCACACGCCACAGTAGGCCACCTTAATACGCACCTCCCCCTTTCCGGGGCTTGGTGATGCAGCATCAATGACGTCAAAAGTTTTGTTCCCGGTATACCGGGTTGCTGTGTTTTTCATTCAATTTTTATTACTACTGAAGGCTTATTGCCCCTTTATTATTGGCGAAGGTAAGACAGCGCTTCTTCCGCTGGAAGTACCAATCGGTTCGAAACCTACCATATATGTTCACGCGGGAAAACTGCTGCATTTCGGGCGCAAACGCAGGGGCAATGAAAGGTTAAAAGAGCAGAATAATAACCGCCTGCCCCATTACTCCATCTCGATTTTCACCACTGTCGCCATTTCATCGAAGCCGCCTTCTGCCGGAAGAGTGATGCTGCTCTCGTGGCTGTTGAAGGTAAAGTCAAGTTCTCTGCCGTCTTTCAGCAAGGAGACCTTTTTTACGGGAAATTTCGGAGGGTAGTTGATAGGGCTCAGACTCTTTAGCTCGACCTTTTCTCCGGGGCTTGGCGCTCCCAGGAAGAAGACATAGATTGTCTTTTTATCCTTTGATTCCGTAAACCGGATATCACTGGCGGAGTACTTAACGGTTGCCGATTGCCCGCCGTGTTTGCCTTCATCTGCCTTGGCCTTACCGTACCCATACTCAAGCCGCGAGCGGGTACCGTAAATGGCCTCACCGTTAACCTTTAACCAGCTGCCAAGCGCCCGTAAAACGGTCAGTTGTTCCTCCGGAATACTACCATCCGTTTTCGGAGAAATATTCAGCAGCACAACACCATTCTTGGATACAACATCAATGAAATTACGGATTACGATTTTGGGGTCTTTGTACGTCTGCCCGTCCACATAACTCCAGGATTGGTTACTCAGGGTAATATCCGTAAGCCAGACCCGCTCCGAGACATCCTTCTTGCCTCCTTGCTCAATGTCAAGGATACTGACCTCAATGGGCAGGTCGTCTTTTTTGTGGGCGATCACGACCTCCTGGCCTCGTTTGGCGGCGTGGTTGAGATAATAAGCACAGAAATCTTTACGGTACTGTTCCGGAATGCGATTGAGCCAGACGTCAAACCAAATGATGTCCGGATCATATTGATCGATGACTTCTTTCAGCTGCCCGAACCAGTAAGGGTACCACTCTTCTTCCGGAACATTACCGTACAGCCAGCGTGTTGGCTCTTCTGTGGAAGAAGTTGCCCAGTCCGGGTTATAGGGGAAATGGCTGTCCCATCCATTCCAGTATTCTTTCTCATCTGCGTTGCGTTGCAGATTCCGGGCATGGTGAAAGCTGGTAATCAGCTTCATTCCACGTTTTCGTATGGCAGTAGCCAATTCTCCGGTAATATCCCGCTTGGGGCCCATGTCGCTTGAGTTCCATGGATTTATTTCACTGTCCCACATAGCAAAACCATCATGGTGCTGTGCTACCGGGCCGCCCCATTTGGCACCGGCATCCTGCATGATTTGTGCCCATTCTTCAGCATCAAACTTATCCGCCGTGAACTTCGGGATAAAATCATGATAGTTAAATGAGGACTGGTCTCCGTAGGTCTTCTGATGGTGCTTGTACTCTTTAGTCCCCTCTATGTACATATTGCGGGGATACCATTCACTACCAAAGGCAGGTACGTTATAAGGGCCCCAGTGTGCGTATATGCCCAGCTTAGAATCAATAAACCATTCCGGATCCTCTTTTACTTTTTCCAGAGAAGACCAATCGGCTAAATATTCTGCGTCTGTAGCCGGGGAGTCCATCGCGCCGGCGTTGGCTTCACTAGACTGACAACTACCCAGAAAGAGTAAGGAACTAAAGGCCAGAAACGAGATTAAAATATGATTCATGATGAAAGATTAAAAAGGTGGAAGGTAGAATGTATTTGTGCTAAAAATCAGGCATCCCAGTATTGATCAATAATCGACTGGAAGCGCGGGTAATCCTGATCTGTTTCGTCAAATTCTTCCCGTAATTGTTGTAGTTGTTTTTTTAGCTCAAGGATGGTTTCCTGGTATTCCGGATCACCGTACCGGTTATTGATCTCCGTTGGATCATTCCGGAGGTCATAAAACTCCCAGGCGACCGGTGTGGGGCCTACGGGGTAAGACTCTTTTTTCCACCACATGCTCCCGACCCCGACTTCTGATTCTTTAAAAGGCTGCGCATAGTAGAAGATCAATTTGTAGTCTTTTGTACGAATGCCGAAGTTCGCCGGAACGTCATGGTGAATGAGGTGCATCCAGTAGCGATAGTAGGTGGCAGTACGCCAATCAGATGGCTCGCTCCCGTCCAGATTGTTGGCAAAGCTTCGACCGTGCATATAGTCTGGTGTTTCACCACCAGCGAGAGTCAACATCGTCGGAGCGAAATCAGTGTTATTAATCAGCAGTTCGCTTTTTGTCCCCGCCTTAATTTTCTTCGGGTAGTGCATGATAAATGGCATTCGCATGCTCTCATCATACATCCACCGCTTATCCATGTAGTCATGCTCTCCAAGCATGAAGCCCTGATCTCCGGTATAAATAATCACGGTATTCTCCCAAAGACCTTCTTCTTTGAGGTAAGCGAAGAGTCGTTCCAGATTATCATCCACCCCTTTTACACAGCGCAGATAACGCTTGAGGTACTCCTGGTAAGCAGCGCTGGTAGCAGAGTCACGTGGTGTTTCCGTTATCCCATACTGGGCGGTATAACTTCGGTACGGATGGCGGTCAGAAACGGAAGTGCCAATGCGGTTGCGTAAGTTGTCGTTCGTGCCACGGGTAGCTTCTGAGCCGAAATCCGGCTGGTTCTGATCGTATAGGTTGTCCGGCTCGGGAATGTGCGTATCTTCCAGATAATCGGCATAGCGCGGGGCGAACTCAAAGTCATCGTGTGGGGCCTTGTAGTGGTGCATCAGGAAGAAAGGTTGGTCTTTCTTCCGCTTCGTCTTAAGCCAGTTAAGGGTAACATCCGTTACTATATCACTACTGTGGCCCTTGTATTTTACAAAATTGTCCGGCCAGTCTCCCGCGTCGCTGGATCGAAACTCCGGATCAAAGTATTTCCCCTGGCTTTCCAGCACGTGGTAGTAATCGTAAGCCGCCGGTTCTGCCTTTAGGTGCCACTTACCGACCATAGCCGTCTGATACCCGAGCTTACTCATTTCACGGGGGAGGTGCTGCCGTTCGACGGGTAAGGTATCATTGAGGGTGAGAATGCCATTAGTCTGGCTATACTGTCCCGTCATAATACTTCCCCGGCTCGGCGTACAAATGGAGTTGTTGCAGAATACATTGGTGAAAAGAGCGCCCTCTTTAGCCAAAGCATCCAGCGTGGGGGTTGGGTTCAGACGGGCCAACCGACTTCCATAAGCTCCAACTGCCTGAGTGGTATGATCATCAGACATAATGAAGATAATGTTAGGCCGCTCTGCAACCGTTTCTTCCGGAGATCCATTCCCTCCATTACATCCGGACAAAATGGTAAACAGTAGTATTAGACTCCCAAAGGAAGTTAGCGTTGGCTTCATCGAATAATGAGTTTATGAATGGTGATTTCCTCTTGATGAGTCAAACGGCAGAGGTACTCCCCCGCAGGAAGTTTTGGTAAGGTGACGGGCAGGCTTCGCAGGCTTTCCTCAAACTCAATATCCTGAGAATGAGCCAGCTGGCCCGTGATGGTAAATAATTCAAGTTTTATGGCGCTAACCGCTTCTGTCAGCGCGATCACAATATCTCTGCCCGCAGGGTTAGGGTACATCGTTAGCGCTTCGACTTCAGGCAAAATTCGAATGTCGATCGGTTGAAGAACCGGACAAGCGGACGCAGAGGCGATCGTATCAACAATCATTGCATCCTGCGTATGCGCCACACCCTGATACTCCTCTCCGGAATAAATTTCTACCACCTTTAGTGGCTCAGTAGTGTAGGCGACGGTTTCTGTTCGGGAAATGAGCAAGGTTTCCGCACCGGTGTCCTCCCTCACCCTTATCTGACTTACCACTGGTTCAGCGGCTTCATTTGCGCAAATGGTTTCGGACGAATGCCGAACAGAATACCAATTCCCTTCCTGCTCAACCCCCACCAGATTACCCCAGGCGAGATCGTAATAACTCAGCCGGCTCCCGTCATTAAAATGAACAACCAAACTGTCTATTTCCTCAATGGTCTCCATTCCAAAATGGAGAGGACCGGATGAGTGAGAAAGGTAACTGGAGCCGCCATCTTTTTCCCGATACAGGGTTTTTCCTCCTGCATGTAATTCCATTCTCCTGGCAGAAAAAGGAGATTCTACCGCCAGCCACCGGCCTGCAGCGGAAGAAGTATTGCGTAGCAGCCGAGCCCTTTCCGGCCCGTTCGCTACAGGACTAACCGCATTTACGGCTACATCCTGTAAGCCGTCAAGGTCATAATCAGCAACGGCAAGGCCTCTGCCCATCAGGCTCACTTCCTGAATTCCGGGAATACTCCGAAAAGTACCATCTCCTTCATTCTTAAAGTAAGCCATTGGCTCAGCGTCGTTTTCTGTTTCAGCCACCTGCCCGTTTGCCACTACCAGGTCAAGTAAGCCATCCAGGTCAAAATCAGCAAAAGCGGTTCCCCAGCTTGTTAGCTCCGGCAGAGCAACACCGGCAGGTATTGCCACATAACGGAAAAAATCCCCATCTCCAACATTTTCGAAAAGAGGGTTCTCTCTGATATTTGTGATGTACAAGTCCTGATCTCCGTCATTATCATAATCTCCCTTGGCGATGCCCATGGCATTGATCGTAGCGGCTGATCCATCCTCGTTCGCCGTAGCGCGGTAAGTCCCCCCTTCATTACGGAACAGCTCATTGGCCTGTACCAGATAGCCATAATCATTGGCAACGTAGAGGTCTTCTCTGCCGTCTGAATTAATGTCCGTAAAAGTTGCTCCAAGTCCACAGCCATTATTGTCAATGCCAAGAACAGCCGCTACCTCTTCGAAATTTCCACTTCCATCGTTACGGTAAAAAAAGTTGGGCTGCCCTCCATCCATTGGCTCTTCCCCTGCGAGATAATTGGCAACGTATATATCAGGGTCTCCATCATTATCGGGGTCGCCTACGCTAGCCGAGGCGCTGTAGGCTGAGTGGCTTATTCCCACTGACAAAGAAACATCCGTAAACCTGCCCGCCCCGTTATTACGAAACAGGCGATTGGGAGTTCCCGCCAGGGTGGTAAAAAAGAGGTCCTGATGGCCGTCTACATCAAAGTCTGCACTGACAGCTCCCATGGTTCCTGCCGTTCCCAGTAATCCAGCGGACTCCGTAACGTCGGTAAACTTCCCGTTCCAGTCATTGCGATAAAGCTTCGCTGGCAAATCACCATTCACGAAAAGTAAATCCGGATAACGGTCCCCGTTGTAATCAAACCAGACTACCCCACCGGCCATCAGCTTAGCATCCAAAGCAGCAGCATGAATCTCTAAAGCTTCACTCACATCCTGAAAAGACTGCCCGGACAGAAAACCGGACAGAAAAATCAAAAGAAGCAATGGAAGACGGTTGACCATAACCACTGAAAAAGCTTTGGCGTTGAAGGAGAGAAAAAGGAGTGGCTCGTTGTGCAGACGAGCCACTCCATAAATAATCAAGTAGTAAGTCTTTTAACCCGACGCAGCGGGTGAAGGCTTATAGTGTTTTCTACCGACCACTGGCAGTGACGTAAACCGTTCCACCTTCTGGTGCATTGTGGGAGATCATAAGACCGGTAGCGCTGATACCGTCTTCCAGAATACCGGAGATTCTCACCGCCTGGTTCCGGTTGCCTTGCTTAGTGATGGTCAACGTTTTACCGTCATCGGAGAGGGTTCCCTCCGGGACAAAGTCCGGGTTACCAAAGCCATTTACAAAGCGAAGGTCCGTTACTGGCTGAGAGAAGGTATACTGCGTGCCATTAGGACCTAACCACCCGAGCTCAAAGCCTACATCTCCAATATCCGACAGTGCTGCATCAGCACCAGGAGTGATCAGCATCGAATAGGTAGAGGCGTTATTATGATAGGTTTGCGTCAGTGGGCCCATTCCGGGATTGAAAATGAAAAGGTTGACGTTGGCATCCGCCGCAAAGGTTACCCCATCCTGATCGAAAGTGAAAGACTTCCCGTTGAGCGTAGCCATTACGGGGTCGTTTCCTCCACCACTGGCGAAGTTGAGCAGCGCCCAGTCCTGAGACTCCCCCAGGAAAGTAACACCGTAGGAGAATGGGAGCACGACAGAACCACTGCCTACCGTAAAGGTTCCCGTCTCAGAAAAGGAAAGTGTGTAGTCTGTCCCGGCAGTCATTGCTGACGGATCAACATTCAGCTGAATGACGTTATCAGACCATGCGGGCTTTTCTGCACTGGTGATGGCTACCGTGCTGCCTCCTGCAGCAGAGAGAGAGAGCCTGCTGGTGAGATCAGCCGCAATTGCTCCCGTGGGCTCGTTGAGTGCCAGGAAGATCGCCGAACCATCCCGGTTAAAGCGCGCGCTGCGAGACTGAGTTACGGGATCGTCAAAAGTCTGAATGTATTCTGTTTTAGTCTCCGTGCTAACAAATCCTGTTGACCGGCGGGTTACCGTCAGGGATACGTCGTAGAGTCCGGTTTCCGGGAAGACAATTGAAGGGTTGCTGGCAAAAACAGTATCAGCCGTAACTCCGGGGATGAACCAGGCGTGGATGATGGCAGTATCGGCAGCTCCCAATACTGCGGGAATGGCACCAACGCCCTCCGTCAGGTTGGAGAACTGAACGGCGTTACCGCGCTGAAGTGCGGTTGGGTTCGCAGAAAAATTGGCGACGACCGGAGGATTAACTAAAACCTGCAGGCGACGACGCTGGGTGGAGCCATCCGCGAAAGTAGTAGTGACGAAAGTCAGGAAGGTTCCTTCTTCGGCATAGGTTACGGAAGGGGAAACATCCGTTGAGGTAGCGGGTGAGCCTCCTTCGAAAGTCCATTCCCGGCTGGTAGCGTTATTTGATTTGTCTTCGTAAGTGATGGATTGGCCGGCATCGATGATAACGTTATCCGCATCGATAAAGAAATCGACCGGGCGGAAGTCGAAAAAGTCATCGTCCTCCGGTTCACAGGCGGTAAAAAGAGCCATACTGGCCAGGCAAAACAAGAAGAGTTTGCCAAGATTAGAGACTAAAGATAATTTCATAATAAGTCTAGAGTTGAATTAAGCCATTTGCAACCACCCTTGCGGAACGGTTACTTACATGATCAATGTAAATGTCTGATCATTGGCTTGTTTCCTGCACCACTGATGTTTAAAAGGGAAACACATATGGATTTGCCGGGTGAATTCCCCATGTTTTCACATGATTTCACGGTATTTGGCGCTGCCGCAGGTGCAATGAAAGGTCTGCAGAAGCATTGCTCTTACCACTCCAGCAATCGAAGAGAACCTTCATTAGTCGCCACCAGCAAGCCGTTGCTTCCGGCCTTACCCAGCGAAATGGGGTAAAGCCCCTTTACGTTTTCGGGAAGGAATAGCCCCGATTCCATCTGGTTGAGCGTTCTTAGGCTCGTCTCTTCGCCGTTCCCTAAAAAAACAGTCCCGATACCTGCGTCCGCCCGGGTAGTTTCAATTTCTACTTCGAACTTATTGCCGGCGGTAATCAGGTCTTGCCGGCCATCTTTATTTAGGTCCGCGGCAACGA
Source organism: Neolewinella agarilytica (assembly GCF_900110645.1). Lineage (GTDB taxonomy): Bacteria > Bacteroidota > Bacteroidia > Chitinophagales > Saprospiraceae > Neolewinella > Neolewinella agarilytica. The sequence continues at coordinate 122,998 of NZ_FOFB01000005.1, read as the reverse complement.
TGCTGTTGACCACCGAAAACTGGGCAGCCAGCGGCAAGGGATGGAAGGTCAGTTCCCCCGCCTGCTTTTCCAACCATCCACTCCGGAACTCCCGGGCCTCATACCGAATGGCATCCGGTTTGTCCAGATCAATGATGTCTTCCAGCCCCGCGTCGGCGAAAGCGTTGTAGGTTGGGAATTTTTTAGCAATATCCGGCACTTGCTGACTTGAGCATTCCCGCCCACGGATGGGGACCAGTTCATCGCCATTCTCTTTGGCGAGGAAAATATCGTTACTCCCGTTCTGGTCAAAGTCTGAGGCAAACACGTAAAATGGCTTTTCGGGAGAAGCCTGAAATTTGTAGTTAAGGCCAAGATTACCCAGCACCAGGTCTTCATCTCCATCTCCGTCCATATCCGTTGCAACGACCTTATTCCACCACCCCTGGCTTTTGTCCAGGCCATAGTCAGCAGTAGTGTTTTCGTACTTATCCCCTTTTTTCTCGAAGACAGTTACGGGCATCCATTCTCCGACTATGATTAATTCTGCCGTACCATCTTCGTCTAGGTCATTCCAGCAGGCAGAAGTTACCATACCTATACTGCTCAGGTCGGGTGCCATTGATTGCGTAACGTCCTTAAAGGAACCGCCCTCATTAAGCAGCAAATAGCTTTCCGGAGAGGCGGGGTAACGGGTGGGCACTACCCTTCCGCCTACAAATAAATCCAGGTCCCCGTCAGCATCCACATCAAATGGAATGACGCAAGCCCCACTGCTTCTGATGGATGGAAGCGAACCGGAAGGACTGAATTTGCCCACCCCATCATTGATGTACAGACGATCCTGAAATTTCGATGACCCTTCGGGAAACTCACTCCCCCCGCTCACCACGTAGAGGTCATTGTCTCCGTCTCCGTCAGCATCGAATAAAAGAGTAGCCGCATCCTCGAAGCCAGCGTCAGTCTCCGAAAATTCATTGTTACCCGGTGAAAACGTACCATCGGCTTGCTGAATAAAAAGAGAACCGGCAATTCTCTTTGCGCCGCCAATAAAAAAGTCCGACAAGCCATCGCCGTTAACATCGCCAACGGCGATGGCCGGACCAGACTTACTATGCCCGTGGGGCAATAAGACCTGGCTGGCGTAGTCATCAAAGTCATTCTCCTGATGGTTAAAAACCGGACGAAACCGTTTCGTCGTGGTTTCCCGCAGCAGGGGTGACTGCTCTTTTCTTTCTTCAGCAAGCAGCTTGGCGTCGGCGTAATTAATGGTTATTTCCTGATTGATGTCAGGTTGCCGGAGTTCCATTGCTTTTCCATCCGGCCATTGCACCCGCAGGCTTGCCACCTTGCCCTTATTGCCTAAGCCAAAATGAGCTTTAGGCTCCACGGAAGAAAGATAACCCCGCACCGTTTTCATCTCCTGGAACTGCTGTCCCTCTGCCTGAATCAGCGTAATTTTCGCACCAATTCCATATTTATTCCCCTGAGGGCCGTTCAGCCTGATGCGCAGATAATTCTGGGGCTCCGTATCATTTCGATACAAGAAAGCTTCCGCTTCGAGATTATTGACCACGAGGTCCAGATCCCCATCATTGTCCAGGTCGCCATAAGCAGCACCGTTAGAAAAAGATTTCTCCGTTAACCCCCAGGCTGACGCTGCGTTCTGATAGTGTAGTTCTCCTTCGTCATCGTAGATGTAGTTCTGCAGCGGTACGGACTTAAACATATCAATCACTACGCGGGCGTTTTCTTCGTCCGTTCGCTTTGCCCGTTCGTCACTTCGCAGATAGTTCTGGAAACGTATATTTCCGTCCTTGTCGGCAACGTCCCTGCGGTAGCCATTAGTAATAAATATTTCCTTATTCGCATCATTATCAAAATCAGCTGCCAGAACGGCCCAACTCCAATCTGATTTGGCTACACCGGCCAATTGCCCGATTTCACTAAAGAAACCGTTTCCCCGGTTTAACTGCAGGCTATTGTGCATATACTGGTCATGAAAACCACTACTCATGATTTGCCGGTAGAGGTCTACATTCATACTGGCCATTGTGGTCTTTGAGCGGACGTAATCCTCCGGGGACATGTCCAACTGGAGTATATCTTCGAGTCCATCATTGTTTAAGTCGGCAGCGTCAATTCCCATGCCATAGAAACTGGTATGGTTGGTGTACTTCTCAATGCTTTCAACAAAAGTTCCGTCTCCCTGATTTTCGTAGAGATAGTCATTTTCAAGATAATCATTTGACACAAGGATATCTGCGTATCCGTCATTATTTACGTCGGTGGTCAGCAAACCAAGTCCATAGCCAAAATTCCGGGTAATACCTGCAGCTTCTGTAATCCGGGTAAATTTTGCTCCGTCATTTCTATAAAGTTGATCGCTGAAATCGGGATTTTGAATTGCTTTAGCCTTTAAGACTTCTGTATGCGGAATAAAAAAAGTAGCCGGCCGGTTAGTAATGTATACGTCCAGATCATTGTCGTTATCCATATCGAAAAAAACTGCCTGTAAAGAATAGCCGGCATCATCCAGTCCAAATTCTTTTGCCATTTCCTCAAACTGCCCTTTACCGTTATTAATATAGAGTAGATTCCGACGTTTATTCTCCGGGCTATTATCCTTCGAACCACCTCGACATACGTAAATATCGAGGTGCCCGTCACCATTAACATCCGCCATTACGGTGCCGTTTTTCCACCCCTCTGCAGCAGCTACTCCGGCCTCTTGAGTAATATCCTCAAATTTTAAATCCCCGATGTTTTTATACAGGCGGTTATGATTTTCATTAGCCGTAAAATATACATCACTCAATCCATCCCCGTCAACATCGCCAATTGCTACTCCGCCACCGTTATAAACGTATTGAAACCGGGCGAAAAAATTAGTGAAGTTTTCTTCAACATGGTTACTGAAATCCAGACCTGTTTCACTTGCTGAAAGTTTCTGGAACTTCCCCGTTGAAGAAATCACTTCAGGCGTTTCCTGATGTTTATCAGCTTGACACGATGGTGCAATTAGAGAGATGCATAGTATAAGTAAAAATGGTATTCGCAGCATGTAGAACGGATGTTGAATAATAAATGAACTATGGATGTCCGAAAGATACTTAGCCTGTAACTATACGAAAAGGTCCCAGCAAATTGTAAAAATTTACTGGGACCCTTATCACTTAATCGGTTTAAAAAACTATTGAGTTTACCAACCTGGGTTCTGTTCCATTTGTGGATTTACATCCAGAACCCCTTGTGGGATGGGCCAGAAAATTTCATGCGGCTCTGCCTCTGGCAGTCCCGGCCAAACAGCTGTTTGTGGAGTCAGGTTATTCATACGATCCACCAGGCGTCCCCACCTGATCAAATCACCTTTGCGGTGGCCTTCGAAGGCCAGTTCGAGGTAGCGTTCGTTGTCAATTACATCGATGAATTCAGCGATTGAAAGCCCGGGCTGAATATCCACCACCGCAGTTTCGGGGTTGTTGTCGCCACGGGCACGAGCACGTACCTGATTAATGGCATCCAATGCTTCGGTGGTAACACTACCGTTTGCCTGAGCGTGAGCTTCAGCATAGCCCAGCAGTACTTCGGCGTAACGGATGTAAGCATAATCGAAGGGAGTATCATTACCCCAGGCCTGGCCTGCAGGCTTTTGCCATTTCCAGGGCTTGAACTGGTTAGGGCCACGTACGCTGTCCATAACGTTAGGTGCATTACCGTAAGCGATCGTTACCCGGCGACGGGTGTCATCCCGATCGTAAGCCAGTTCCAGATCGGTCATTGACCAGGCGGTACCCCAACCACCACCGTCGTTCAGCGAACCGTGAGGCCCCATGAAGCTACCGAGGTTAGAGTTTTGAGTACCGTCGATCGTTTGGCCAGGAGCATCGTGCTCAACGACCCAGACCATCTCTTCGTTTAGCTCGTTGTCGAGGTCGAAAACTTGTTGAAAGTCTTCTTCCAGAGAATAAACATCGCTGTCAATAACGTCTTTGAACTGCTCAGCAGCAAGGGCGTATTTATCAGTCTGATTCAGTGGGATACCCGCCATTTGAAGGTAAACTTTACCCAGAAGCGCCTGCACGGCTCCTTTAGATAACTGGCCGGATGCACCGAACTCCTCGAGGTCAGCAATGGCAGTAGTGAGGTCGTCAATAATCTGCGCGTAAATCACCTCAGGTTCTGATTGCGTAAACTCCAGGTTTTCCAGATTGACCCGCTCTTCAACAACCAGGGGAAGGCGGTTGTAGATCCGGACCATGTTGAAATAAAAGCTACCCCGAAGTGCCTTGGCTTCCGCCAGGATACGGGCACGGTCTTCATCGTTGATTTTGTCTTCCGTCATGGCCGTCACCTGGTCAATAACTGTGTTTGCACGGTTAATTTCCTGGTAGTGGCGAGAGTAAACATTGAAGAAAACATCCAGACTTGGAGTGGCGGAGAACAGGAAGAGTGTTCTGCGGCCAGGTGGCGTCCATGGTGGAACGACGATTTCGTCAGCGCCGTGCATACCCCACAGAAGAGCAACACCGGCGTCTCCACCAGAGTACCCCTGAATTCGTTGTTGGCCTGCGTACAAGCCATTCAGGGCAATTTGAGCATCAGAAGAGTTCCGGTAAAAGTTTACCGGGGAAAGGAAATTGGTTGGGGACTCCGTAAGCAGATCTTCGTCGCACGAAGGCAATGTGATCAGCAACGGTAAGGCCAGCAACCAAAGAAATTTAAATTTGATTTGCATGCTTAAATATTTGAAAGTGCCCGCTCCGGCAACAGCTGTTACCGAAGCGGGTTGATAGTTTCAGAGTGAATTAGAAGGTTACGCTTAAACCAGCACGGTAAGTACGCTGGCGGGGGTAGCTATCGCTATCCACTCCGGGCGTAAGCGGATTGTTTCCAATGCTAACTTCAGGGTCGTAGCCCGTGTAATCAGATAGAAGGAATGCATTATCCACGGCAGCAAAAATGCGGGCATTCTTAGTCGAACCAAATCCACGAGGAAGGCGGTAGCCCAGGGTCACATTTGCCAGACGCAGGAAAGAGCCGTCTTCAATGAAAGTACTGATAAGCTCCCGGTTTACCCCACCATCAGTATAGCCCCAAATGCCGGGAATGTCTGTGTCGGGGTTATCGAGCGTCCAACGGTCACGGATAAATCCAAGTTTATTGTACGTGGCAATGGCCGTTGCTGAGCCTCTTGTGATGTTGTTGTTGTATACCTCGTTTCCGATAGAAAACTGAAAGAGGAATGACAGGTCAAAATTCTTGTACTTGAAATCATTGGTGATGCCACCATACCAATCGGGCTGAGCATTACCAAGAATCGTACGGTCCGTCTGATCCACCACACCATCGGGCACCATAATGCGGTTACCGTTTTCATCAAGGCTGGCAATATCCTTCAGTTTCACCATACCTGGGCGGTACTGGGCAGAACCTGCCCGCGTTACGGTTCCTTCCCGAAGTTCGTAGAAGTTATCCCAGAACTGGCCATTTTCGTCATTGCGAATAATGTCCGCTGCCTCCTGAGTAGACAACCCATCAAAAATGGGGAAGTCGCTGTAGTTGTAGATACCGTCGGTAACGTAGCCGTAAAAGCTTCCGATGGGCTCCCCAACCCGTACGATGAAATCGTTCTCATTGGCACCAGGTGATGTAGCGAGAATGAAGTCAGCATTGCCGATGTCAAGTACCTGGTTTCTATTCTGAGAGACGTTAATCCGGAAATTCCAGCTAAAGTCACCCTTATCAACCGGAGTAGCGTTCAGAGCCAATTCTACCCCTTTGTTTTCTACCTCTCCAAAGTTCTGCAACGCACTGGTGAAGCCGGTTTCCGGAGGAAGTGGCACCTGTAGAAGCAGATCAGTAGTTGTTTTGATGTAGTAGTCAAAGTCGAAGGTCAGGCGGTTTTGAAACAGCCCTAACTCAAAGCCAACATCCGTTTGTGCGGTAGTTTCCCAGGTCAGGTCTGTGTTACCCAGCTGGTTAACACGGGCACCTGCGGCCAACTCTCCGTTAATCACTGCCCGGGATGGCTGGTAAGCAGCTAATGATCTGTATTCTCCAATACCGTTATTACCAGACACACCGTAGGTTGCGCGCAACTTCAGGTTACTGATCACCTTGCTGTCCTTCAGGAATGGCTCCTGGCTTACACGCCAGCTAATAGCACCTGAGGGGAAGAAGCCCCATTTATTACCTTCTGCGAATCGGCTGGAACCGTCTGCCCGGGCACTAAGAGTAATGAGGTACTTATCGTTGAGGGTGTAGTTGATCCGACCTAACCAGGAACGTAAACCCCAAACAGATTTACCAGAGTTAACCGGAAGGGTAAGTCCTGCAGAATTCAGGGCGTCAATATCTACTCCTGGCAAGGCAAAATCCTGAGAACTCGTACTCAGGTTTCGGTTTGTGCTTCCTTGCTGCGTGTAACCCGCTACTGCGTTAAGGCTATGTATTCCGAAGGTGTTCCGGTAAGAGACTGTGTTCTCATTCAGCCAACCGTAGCGGCGGAAAAGGCCCGTGAAGGCAATGCCACCAACGGCTCTTGACCAACCAAAATCACTAGGGTATACCCCTTCGTTATTAACGTTGTAGTAATTACCACCGAAAGAGGACTTGACAGAAAGATGGTCACTGAAATTGTACTGGAGGTAAGCATTACCAAAACCGTTGACTGTGTTGCCAAAGTTGTGCGTACGCTCAATCTGTGCCTGTGGGTTAAAGGCTGCTCCATCCCGTACGCTCAGCAAAATGCCGTCTTCGTCATATTCAGCATCTTCGTAGCGAATACGTCCCTGAACGGGCGTAAACAGAAGAATCTGGGTCAGAACACTCGCCTGGGCGCTACCGCCCGCATTACCTCCCGCGGTTACTGGTCCGCCGCGGTCAATGAATCCGGCATTGATGTTGATGCCTGCACTCAGGTTATTGGCTAACTCCTGCGTTACGTTGATATTGGAGGAATAGCGCTTGTAGAAAGAACCTTCCAGAATACCCTGGTCATCGCTGTACCCAAAAGAAGCGTTGTAACGTGTACGGTCACTTCCGCCATTTATGTTAAGGTTATGGCGTTGTGTAAAAGAGTTACGGAAAATTTTATCCCGCCAGTTCGTCACGATCAAACCGCTTTCGGGGTCTCCTAAATCCAGATCGTTGCCAAGATCATCCCGGTAAGCGAGGTCACGGTTACCGAAGTTGACAATGCCGAAAGTGTGGTACTCATTCCAGAAATCAACGTACTCCTGAGGAGAGAGAATATCAATCGTTCGTGACAGTTCTCCAACACCAACCGAGTTGCTGTAAGTAAGCTGTGCACGTCCTTCCTTTCCCTTTTTGGTGGTAATCAAAATTACACCGTTTGCTCCCCGGCTTCCGTAAATAGCCGTCGAAGAAGCATCTTTTAGTACCTCAATTGACTCAATATCATTCGGATTAATGGTTGAAAGCGGACTTTCAGACTGAGACCCCGGACCAGCATTTGCCCCGGAGGAACCACCAAGCAGGGGGAAACCATCAATGACGTATAGTGGATCATTGGATGCCGTAATCGAAGTACCTCCCCGAATACGGATCGTTGCCGAAGCACCCGGGCCACCCTGGGAGGTTGTTATCTGAACACCCGCTGCTTGTGCAGCAAGACCTTGCTCAAAGCCGATGGATTGTACCCGGGTAAGATCTTCTCCTTTCACGGTAGTAACGGAGCCCGTAAGGTCTTTTTTATCAACATAACCGTAGCCAACAACTACCACCTCATCAAGCGTTTCCGCATCCGTTTCCATCGTAACATCGATGGTTGTTCGGTTGTTAACCTTAATTGTCTGGCTGGTGTAGCCTGTGTAAGAAAGTAGCAATTCACTATCTCCTCCGGGAACGGTAATGGAGTATTTTCCATCAAAATCCGTTACTGTACCAGTAGTAAGATTGTCTTTTACCCGAATCGTAACCCCAATTAGTGGGTCTCCCTCGTCTGAGATTATGGTTCCCGCAACGGTAAGTTGACCGAAGACCGAACCACCAAAGCCGCAAAACAGCAATAGTAGTGCGATCGCGGGAATCCCTCGGTAACGGGTTAGTTTAGTAAGGTTTCTTAGCATGATAAACTAGTTAAGTGTGAGTGTTGAACGGCCTTTAGTTCTGACAGCCGTTAATAATGTTCCTTCCGGACATTACAAATGTGGAGCTAAGAATTTCTCCATAACGCTACGCATGGTCCTGAAAGTAGAACAAATGGTCAACCCTTGCTTTTACTGGATATTTATCGGTCCAGAGCCGATAAAAACACCCTTCATCACACACTAAACCCCAGCCATTTCCACGCGGGAAAGGCCATTTATGATACAAACAATAAATGGTCTGAATAGCTTTTTTTACGCCACTACTCCTGAATCATATCCCACAATCGACGAACCTGATCGACAATGGTGACCCGACGTTTACCCTCAGAAGTACGATTTGCCTTCCGGGCTTTCAGTCTAAACACCGAAAGACTGCGGGGGCCAAGCAAAAAGCCTTCTTTTGCCTTCACCTCCAGGTTTTGGGAAAGCTCACTGCTATCCGTATGAACGATTTGTTCCCAAATGGTGAATTCCTTTACGCCCGGAAGGGTGAAATCCACTCCTTCCCACCAGCCATTCAGGATAACGAGGAAAATATCGTCTTTGATTCGTCTCCCCCTTTCATCAAACTCAACCATTCCTTCTCCATTGAGGATCATCCCCATGGCACGGGTATTCGTACTGTTCCATTCTTCTTCAGACATCTCTTTCCCGGAGGGACTAACCCATAGGATGTCACCAATATCCGAATCATGGATGGTATGGCCGTCAAAGAAACGTCGACGGTGGAATATGGGGTTATCCATCCGGAGACTAATCATTTTTCGGGTAAAAGAATGCAACGCCCGTTGTTCCGCCGTCCAGTCCCAGTTGAACCAGCTGATTTCGTTATCCTGGCAGTAAGCATTGTTATTCCCCATCTGAGTTCTTCCGTACTCATCCCCCATCGTAATCATGGGTACTCCCTGACTCAACAAAAGCGTCGAAAGCATATTTCGCTGCATTCGCAAACGAAGTTTGTTGATCTCCGGATCATCAGTCGGGCCCTCTACCCCACAGTTCCAGCTGTGGTTATTGTTATCTCCGTCCCGGTTGCCTTCCCCATTAGCCTCATTGTGCTTTTCGTTGTAGGAGTAAAGATCCCGCAACGTAAATCCATCATGTGCCGTTACAAAATTGATGCTGGCTGAAGGTCGACGGCCGCTAAGCTCGTAAAGATCAGAAGAGCCACTTAATCGGTAGGCAAGCTCCGCTACCCCCGTATCGTCCCCTCTCCAGAATGACCGGACGCTGTCCCGGTATTTCCCGTTCCATTCTGACCATAAGACGGGAAAGTTACCCACTTGATAGCCCCCCGGGCCAACGTCCCATGGCTCCGCGATGAGCTTTACCTGACTGATTACCGGGTCCTGATGAATAGTGTCCAGAAAAGTACTCAGCCTTCCAACTTCGAAAAGCCCCCGGGCCAGTGCACTGGCCAGATCAAACCTGAAACCGTCAACGTGCATTTCCGTTACCCAGTAACGCAGACTGTCCATCACTAACTGCAGGCTCCGCACACTGGTCATATTCACGGTGTTGCCCGTCCCCGTGTAGTCCATATAATACTGCGGCTCATCGCTTTTCAGGCGATAGTAGGTAGCATTATCCAGCCCCTTCATTCCCAGCATCGGACCGTAGTGGTTTCCTTCGGCAGTATGGTTGTATACCACGTCCAGAATAACCTCCAGACCTGCTTTGTGCAGCTTCTTAACCATGTCTTTAAACTCCCGAACCTGCCCGCCGGCGCTGCCTGAAGCAGCATAATCTGCATGAGGGGCAAAGAAGCTTAGTGTATTATACCCCCAATAGTTGCGAAGTCCCATCTTCACCAATCTTTCGTCCTGGACGAAATGGTGAATGGGCATCAGTTCTATGGCCGTTACCCCAAGATTTTTAAGATATTCGATAATAGACGGATGGGCAAGGCCGGCATAAGTTCCCCGTAGTTCTTCCGGTAAATCCGGATGGGTTTGGGTTAGCCCCTTTACGTGAGCTTCATAAATCACCGTTCGGTGCATCGGGTGCTCTGGCAACTTATCCCCTTCCCAGTCGTACGATGGGTCGATCACAACACCCTTAGTAATGTACGGACCGGAGTCCAACGTATCCATCGTCAGATAACGGTCTTCGGCCGGATCATGGATGGGGTACGGAAACATGGCATCATGCCATTCAATATTTCCATCAATTGCCTTGGTAAAAGGATCGATTAATAGCTTATTCGGGTTGAAAAGTAGTCCCGCCCGCGGGTTCCACTCTCCATGAGCACGAAAACCATAACGCCAGCCGGTAGCAAGCTTGGGAATGAAACAATGCCAGATCATATCTGTCTGTTCCATCATCTGAATACGGTAAACCTCTTCGCTCGGGTCGGACTCCCGGAAAAGACAAAGGTCTACCCGGGTTGCGTTTCCACTAAAGACCGCAAAGTTCACTCCTTCTTCCGACCAGGTAGCCCCCTGAGGGTACGGCTTACCGGGCCATACCTCAATATCACCAAAAACGCCGTAGGCGTTAATTTCCTGCTGGTCACAAATTGGTGTGTTCTTACTCATAGTTTGAAGTAACCGATCCGTCAGGGAAAGGTTTACTTTCAAGACAAGGGGCCCGGGTTTCTTTTTAGCCCCGGATAGACTCACGGGTCACCTGTTTTTCACAAATGTGAAAGTGTACCGCTCTCCCTCGCCGCTGATCACACCAATATACTTACCATTTGCTAAGCTTCCTACGGCAAAATCATTAGGCAGAAAGCCCAACCATTTAGGAGGCATCGCCTCCTTGCCGTCAACACTGTATACTCTAAGCAGAAAATTACCCGATACGTAATCCCTGCAATCCAATCGTAACCTCACCCACTCATCAATGGTAGCTACCGGATTGGGGAACGCAACGACCGAGCATTCATCCTCCCCTGCCCGGGTAATAACCCTTTCCACCTCCTGTTCCATAAGTGCAAAACACTGACTCCGGGCCACAATCTTTATTTCGGGCGTGTCGCTTGCCCGGTAGGCCTCCATATCCACCCCTCCGAGGCCATCCAGATAGTAACTCCAGTTTTCCATAAAGCCCCGGTCAGGCCCCAGAGCTCCGTACATCGTTACCGGAAGATCCCGGCCAAGCCAGGCAGGCAGATTCATCTTCGCAACCGGTATTTCCACTCCGTCAATCACAGTCTCCTCCACCTCCAAAACATTAAAAGGCTCGTTATACAGCCAGGTAGTAGTCTCCTCTCCCAGCTCATAGCTTTCCTTGAAAAGAAAGACCCTGTCCAATATTTCCGGGACGTAATAAAAAACAGAATCACGGGAATGCTGAATGAGTTCCACTCCGGAGTAGTAACCATCCACGAGCCCGCTTGGCGCCAGATTTTTCGACCGGATACTCATTATTTTTGTCGGCACACCCCGTACCAGGGTATCCCGCTCGTACTTAACCAGCACAAAACCAATCGTTTCTTCCTCACCGTCATAACCCCGCAGGCACCATTCTGCACCCGGTGGAGCGAACTGCCCCTGGGCTGACAGCAAATCAACGATGAGGACGAAAGATAAAAGCGATAGTATTTTTAAATAATGCATCTTAGGGCTAAGATCGGTCTTAATTGGATATGATCACCAATTGCACCTGGCCCTGACTACTTCCTTTCTCTAAAAACCTACCACGAACGTTCATTAGACTTGTTGCGAGTTCACTTTTCGAGCGTGCGAAGGCAAATTTTGTTCTGAATGAAGCCAGAAGAAGGAACTCGCTATACCTTAGGTTAAGGCTTCTTTTGCCAAACCCGTACATATTTCACCTTCATTTTTCCATCCAGCCGATTATCGTCCGGCAAGGCTCCAAACCATTTGTTAGACTCTGCATTCAGATTAATCTCTAATGGCTGATGCCAGTGAGTGTTCTCCACTTCTCTGAACAAAACACCATCCAGAAAAAACCGGATTACTTCTTTGTTCCACTCCAGCCCCCACACATGATAGTCTTGTTGCAATTCAAAAGGGACATAGTATTTCTGTGAACGGGAAAAGTGCTTCTTCACGTCTCCTTTCCCGGGAGGTGCCCGAAAAACGTGAACGTTGGAGTTCAGGTCATGGCGATTCCATTCCACTCCGGGAGCATTTTCACAGATGTCAATCTCCGTCCACCAGTCTTTGCTCACATTAGTCATCCAGAAGCCGGAGACCCAGGGAGCATCCATTGGTTTTAACTCTGCTTCAATGTAACCGTACAATATCTTTTGTTTACTCTTAATAAAGCCTGTGGAGTGCGTGAACTCTTCAGGCAATTCTTCCTCTCCGTGTTGATTGACACGAATGATCAGTTCCCCGTTCTCCAGGGATACATTATCTCCCTGAAAGTAGGTAGGTGGACGCCCCTTCCATTTAGGATTATTGGGATACCACTTTTTTGTGTTCAACCGCTTCCCGCGAAACTCTTCACTCAGGCTGCGAACCATTTTCCAACGCCCCTCATTTTGTTGGTCACTCAAAGGCAATTTTGCAGTGATTCTCGCGGGCGCAGCAGAAAAATCAAGGCTGTCGGCATAGTTTTTCGGCGGCCGGGTTTCCTGGGCGCGGACGCAGGTGCAAAGAAGGCTGATTAAGAGCAAGGAGAATAAACGCATGTATACTGAGGTATTTTTCTGACTGCAAGGTCCTTCCTTACGCCTCTTTTAAAAAGCGCTGATACCAAACGTGATAGACTTATGGCTTTGGGTAGCATTCTTTGCCCGCAGTGAACCGAATCAATGACTGATCCAGCTTCCCGCTTCCCCTCAAAAGTATCCTGTGCCTAATACCAAGTCCTCTTTTAACCCATACGTAGTAATCTTCTGGAAAAAGCTCTCCCCTGCCCCAAACTGTTCAGCCGTAATTTGTGCAACGCAAAACAGTTGATCATGATCGGAAGAAGAAATTTCCTGCAAACAAGTGCCACAACCGCAACCGGACTACTGACCATCCCCCTATTTGCTATCGGCAATAAACAACTGGCGCCCGACGAATCTATCATCGGCCAGGGTGATTTCCGCTACCGCGTACATAAAGACTGGGCCAAAATCAATCCCTTCAACACCTTCATCGATAATTGCCACGAGATGGTCGTCGATCGTAAAGGCCGTCTGATTATGATCGGTGATGACCCGCGAAACAATATCATTGTTTTTGACCGCTCGGGAAAGATCGTCGACAGCTGGGGCACCTACTGGCCCGGAGGACACGGACTAACCCTGATGGATGAAGGCGGCGAAGACATGCTCTACGTCTCAGAAAGCGGTTGGGCCAGAAGTCAGGCCGACGGCAAGTCCATGATCCGTCAAAGTGGATTCGTCGCTAAAACAACCATTAGTGGCAGATTACTTTTCACCATCAGCCACCCCATGACCGTAGGTGCTTACACCCCAGAAATGCTGTTTCAGCCCACCGAAACCGCCGTTGCCCCAAACGGAGATATCTACGTGGCGGACGGTTATGGCTCTGATTACATCCTCCAGTACGATGAGTATGGTCGCTTTATCCGCAAGTTTGGCGGGCACGACAATGCCGATAAAAACTACAACCTCAGCAGCGCCCACGGCATCGCCATTGATCATCGGGATCCTGCGGGGCCCCGGTTGATGGTTACCAGTCGCTCGGCCAAATCTTTCAAGTACTTCACCCTGGAGGGAAAATGGATTAAAACGGTTAACCTGGCAAACCTGCAGGTTTGCCGCCCCGTCATTCACGGCAAGCAAGTCTACAGTGGTGTTTGCTGGAGCCACAACTTTGCCGAAGCAAAAGTGGATAAACCCTGGCTCGTGCAATCGGGCTTCACGATGGTTATGGACGAAAATGACCGGGTAATTTCCTGCCCCGGCGGCGAAGCACCGATCTATAAAAACAAGCAGCTACAGCCCGTTGCGCAAGACGCGCAAAAGACCTTCTTCAACGGCCACGATGTATGCGTAGACGGGGATGACAACGTTTACGTCTGCCAGTGGAACGGCAACCGGACGCCACCGGTAAAGCTGGAGAGGGTCTGATTACCCCTGCTCTTTTAACTTCCCCTGCACCTGCGGCCGCGCCTCCACTGAGCTGGCCGAACGTACCCGAATAATCGTCCACAGAGCCAGCGGCACAAAAACGTGCGGTAAACGAATAATAACTTCCGGAATCCACTGCGTAATCAAGGTTTGGCTATCCACCAGTCCGCCGTAACTCCATAGCCTGGCCAGTGTGGTTAGTATCGCCCACGGAATGATCCAGCCCAGGGCAACAACCCAGGCTTTTTTCCAGGGCAGGAGTAAAAGCCCCGCAGCCAAAAAGTCAAGAATCCCCACCAGCAAGAGCATACTCCTGGCAGCGGACTCCCCTACCCCCAGCCCGGACTGCGTCATCAACACAAAGTTCGCGGGCACGGGGTGTACGCCCGCCGCATAAAAACCATGCCCGATAAAGGTAAGCGCGATTGCCAGCCGAATCACCCACAACAAGCCTTTTCCCTCCCGCTGACCGGGCGCTGCCTTATGGCCTGACCTGCCAAATTCATTGACAAGCAGGACAAAAAACCAAAGCGGAAGAGCGATCATTTGCAAGCTATGCTCCAACAGGTTGCCTGCTTGCCAAAAAGCTTCTTTAAAATTGAGAAAATATTGGATGAGTAAAAAAAACCAAGCTGCAACAAACACCAACTTCGCAAAAGGAAGCATCCTTTTGAACGATTTAAACCTGTTGGCCAGCAGGATCATCAAACCAGTAGCCGTAAGAAACGCTCCAATTGAAAAATCAATCACATTGATCCACTGATCTACCCTTGCGGAGGTCACCCATTCTTTCCAGGTAAACCCAAACATATGAGCGAACCAGGTCCACCAACTGGCATCCCAGAAGAGCGCTCGGAGGGGAAGATCGTGCAGCATCCCGCGCAGTCCCATACCGATGAGGACACCGGCCGCTGCCAGGCGAAGGTAATTAGCTGCTCGTGGTGGGATATACTTTTGGGGGGCCATAAATGAATGTCAATACTGTCCGCTACCCAGCATGACCAGCGTACAGGCTACAGTAGTTTCAATACCGGCCTCCCGGGCCAGCTTTGCCAACTCAGGGTTTTCCGTTCCCGGGTTGAAAATAATCCGGCGGGGTTTCAGGCCGATGATCCAGTCGTAGTAAGGAGGTTGTCGTTTAGGCCCAACATAAAGGGTAACCGTCTCCACATCATCTCGTGCAGGCATTCCATTCAGGATTTCCTGCCCGGCCAACTCTCCCTGCTTGATGCCCACATTAATAATGTCGTGGCCATGGCGCACCAGTTTGTTTGCGGCCAGATAGGCGTAGCGCTCCCGGTTGGGCGTGGCGCCTAAAATGAGGGTCTTATTCTTTTTCATGAAAGCGTAACGTTTTGGGGCATCACATGGATTAATACACGATATATGCATAAACATCGTATTTTGCCTCGACCACCAGTGAAAACAGCTCATGCCCTCCCCATTTGAGGAGATCGTTAATAAGATAGGTGACACCCCGATGATCGAGGTGATCGAAGAGCTACGCGAGCTGGTGTCCGTTAGCTATCCGGCTTTTCTGGCGGAGGTCCTTGCTTTCGCTGCTGAGCAGAACGACATCGACGAAAAAACAGAGAACAGAGCCTGGACGCCTGGCTATGAAGGCCCCGCCCGCCGGCAACTCATCATTGATGTGATGAATCTGATCGAGCGGATAGAAACCCGACAAGACGATCATGAGCCCAGGCAAAAGCAGGCCGTGGACAAATACCACGCCTACGCGGTCAACCGTCATGATCAGATGGACGGCCTGACAAAGCACAAAAAGGAAGGCGGGATCTGCCAGTACTACATTCTACAAGGCAACGAACTGCACGAACACGAGCATTTTTTCCACCGGGTTGCCCGGGAATTAATGGGCTGTTACCGGGATGTAGACAACCCACTTTTGCGTAACGAATCGAAGGTGGAAATGCTTACGCCATACTTTGTCCCCTTGAAACGGGATGAAGAAGCTTACCGCAAAGCTCTACTTCAGAAGCTTTACGATAAAGCGGGCATGGATGCCAACGCCCATGCCCCGCTGCTCGAAAAAGACATCACCCATTTTTGGAAGCAAGGCCCCAGAACCGCTAACCTCGGCTCCGGTGATTACATCTGCATCTTCTTCCAATTAGATGATCCGTCTTACGATCCGGACACCGCCGTGAATACCGTCAACTGGTTCATTGACTATATCGAAAAAGCGCCCCTGCCGGAGGACGCCCCACGGCTGCTCATCTTCTTTTCCTTCGAATTTGATGAAGACGATGAGGACGAAGCACGCGATGTTCGGGATGCCATCGGTATGATTCCCCGGGCAAAATCAATTCCCGAATTTGAGAAAGTTGGTAGCCGCGATGTAATCCGCTGGCTCAAAACCTACCGAAAACTTATTGATCCCATCCACCCTAAAATTTGGGTAGAAGGAGACGAAGACGATCCCGTACGCTTTCAAAAAGGCCGGGATTATTACATGGCGGACATCAACCCCGTCCTTCAGCAATTGATCAAAGACTATAACAAAAAACAAGTCTGATGGCTTTCAATATCCGCAACGCCCGGCCGGCCCCGTTCCGCGCCAGCAACTACATTCTGACCGACGAGGTAAAAGCGGCCGTGGAAACGGCCATTGCGCTCGGGCAACCGCTGCTGGTTACTGGTGCCCCGGGCACCGGAAAAACAGAGTTAGCCTACAAGGTTGCCGCTGACCTGGCGGCTGATAACAATAAGCATGGGCTGAATTTCGGGAACGAACCACTACAGTTCAACACCAAAACGACTTCGGAGGCCCGGGACCTTTTCTACACTTACGATGCACTCGGCCACTTCCGGGCAGCCAACCTGAAGGATCAGGGAATAGACGCCAAAGTGGAAAACTACCTGCAACTGCAGGCCCTTGGCCTGGCCATTGCCCGTAGTAAAACCGGTGCAGCGCCCGCTAACGCCCTCAACGGAGAAAGTTATGAAGGAGCCAGTAGCGTAGTGTTGATCGACGAGATTGACAAAGCACCGAGGGACCTCCCCAATGACCTGCTCAACGAAATCAAGCACAATCGTTTCGAAATTCGCGAGCAGGGCAATCGAAGCCTGACCGCCGGACAAGACCGCAGTATCGTCGTCATCATGACCTCCAACTCCGAAAAAAACCTCCCCAATGCTTTCCTGCGGCGCTGTGTTTTTCATCACATCGAATTGCCGGATGAAGCAACGCTGCTGAAAATTGCCAGGGCTCAGATCAGAGAAGACCATGGCTTTAAAGACCAAGAGCTGCAGGACCTGATCGGGCGCTTCACGCAGGTGCAGGGGATGGACTTGCGCAAGAAACCGTCTACCGCCGAAATGATCGCCTGGCTGCGGATGATATCCGTCCTCGGCCCGGATGGAGACGTTAACCAGCAAGGACTAAACAACCTCTCCCTCCTCGTCAAAACGGAGGAGGACCGACGGAAGATTAAGGAACGCTTTGGGTAACATAAATCATTAAATCATGTCCCCTCAGCAAAAAACGCGAAGCGTTTTCCCTGTCCCCTCCCCCGTGGGGAGGGTTAGGGAGGGGGTTTAAAAAACAACCATCACTCCACAGTCCCACATCCTCCCCCTCGGAGAGCTATTCTCCCGCCTCGAAGCCGTTGGCTTTGATCTGTCTCCGGCCGACCGGCTGAGGGCCTGGAGGCTGCTGTCCGTTACGGAGGCGAAGGAGTGGATGACGCCACAAAGCCTGGCAGACTTTGGAAAGCGTCTTGGCCCCGTACTCTGTCGTAGCGGGGCGGAGCAGGAAATGTTCAAGTCCGTTTACAGTACCTACGTAAAGGAGTTGACAACACTGCCAACAGTAGTTGAGCGTCCGCTTACCCGGGAAGAAAAGTGGTACGACAGGTTCCTGGTGGAGAAGTGGGCCCTGGGGCTCATTAGTCTGTTATTGGGGGGAATGCTGGGGATCTATGTTGTCAATAAACTGAATACTCCCCTCGAGGTAGAGGTTGTCGCTGAAATCATTGGTCCTACTGAGGTAAGAGAAGGAGAAGAAAGAAATTTCTACAACAACAGCATTTTTCCGGGTAAAGACAGTTCTTCGCTTGAATGGGAGTGGCAAATCATAAACGATCAAACCTTAGAAGTTCTCAAGACAGATAGCAGTCACTGGACACTCTCTACCACCATTTTACCTTCCAGGGAAGGTGAAAATACGCGTCAGGTAAACTTAACGGTCACTGATCCGACAACCGGAGCTACGGCAAATGCGACTCATTCTTATCGTGTCAACTGTGCTACTCCACCGCCAATTATCACCATCCTTACTCCCAGAGAGTCAATAGAAATTAACGAATCGGAAGAGGCCAACTATTTTCTCGCCCAATTTGATTCGCTCGAACTGGCGAATTTAGGCTACACCCGCGACGACTTCAATTACCAATGGTTTCTGGATGGAACGCCGAGCGCTGACTTTTCTAATTGGTTATTTCAGCCAGAGCTGGAACCAGGAAAAACCCACGAGATTAAACTGAACGTCGGCACGAAAGCTAATCCGGATTTCTGCACCTCCAATTTCACCATTAACTACGCGCTGGAGCAGACCCGTGTCATCCTCCCCATCTACAACTACCAGCCCGTTCAATACGAGCACATCGCTGGTTTCCGTCCCTGGTGGCCACTGACCCTGATTGCCCTTTGGATAGGTGGCTTATTTTGGAGCTGGCGCCGTTGGAAACAAGAAATTGAGCGCAAGAAGGCGGAAGCCCGGGCGGCCGAGAAAAAAGAAAAAGAAGAGCCTGGCATAACACCTGCTCCTGATGCGGCCCCCTACACCATCCCCTGGATCAGTCAGGAGAACCGCCTGCCGCTGGAGCCCAGTCAACTCGCGCTGGCCCGGGCCATGCGCCACCGGGCGGGGAGCACCGGCAGGAAAGAGCTCGATGCCGCAAAGACCCTAAAGGCCACCATCGCCAGTGGCGGCTTCCCGGAAGCCCGGTTTAACGTGCGGGAGCGCGCCGGTGAATACGTCCTGCTGATCGACGAAGTCGATGGCCTCAGCCATCAGGGCCGCCTCTTCAAGCGTCTGGCCAAAGAACTTACCCGCCGGGATGTCTACGCCGAAGTCTTCTACTACCAGGGCCAGCTCAACCGCTGCTGGAACGAACAGGAACCTCACGGCCTGAACGTAGAAGACCTGGCCGTTCGTTTTGGTGGCCAGCGTCTGCTGGTCATCGGTAGCGGACACGATTTTCTTGACCACCACGCCAGTGAAAAGCCCGGGCTGACGCCCAGACACGAAGAATGGCTTAAAGCCTTTCCCGACCGGACCTTGCTAACGCCCGTGCCACCCGTCGCCTGGAGCTTTGAGGAAAAGGTATTGCACCGCCATTTCAGCCTGTTCCCGGCGGATAGCCGGGGCATTCTTGAAGCCGCTGCGGAGGTCACGGACGGCACCTCTGATGATCAACGCGACTTTGAGACGCACGAAGCTCGTCAGCTAAAGGGCCGTAACGACAAAGACCCCAGTCATATCCGCTGGCGCAGGTCAAGTGATCTGAGCAAGTATTTTGCCGGACGCCCTGATTTGTTGCTCTGGGCAAGAGCACTGGCCGTCCACCCCTCTCCCAACTTCGACCTCACGGTGGCCATCGGCCGGGCGCTGGAGCCTCACGGTGTGATCGTCAACCATGACAACTTACTGGAGCTTAGCCGCTGGGAAACCCTTAATCACGGCCATTTCCGCCGTCGCCTCCGGGAGGAGCTGTTAAAGGAACTAACCCTTGACCGAGAGGCGGAGCTTGCCGCCCGCGCCGCCCTGGCTGAACAACTCCGCAAGGCGCAGCCCGCTGCCAGCGGCGGCTTCGCCGCCCGCGAACTGGAGAATGTGCTGGCGGTGCAAACCTTTGCCCTGGATCACAGCAATACGGAAGCGAAGGCGGAAATCGCTAACCTCATTAAAGCGGATGCACTTGACCCCGACCTGCTCGATACGCTCAATCGGGAAGTAGCCTTAGAGTTTGAGCGGCCCGCTTTAATGAAGGATCCTTTCCAAAGCTTCGAAGAAAATTTCGCGCAAACTTTGGAAGAGATTAGCCCACCCGACTACCGGGACGATGGCCCCGAAGGTTGGTGGGAATTACGGAAAAAACTTGAAACCGCCAGTGAGAGCTATGAATTAAAAGAAATTCTTCAGCTACTAAAACGTGACATACCATCTACATTTAAAGGTTTTGCAGAGCAGTCTCTCCAGCTTGCGGAGCGGCTAGATTCTCAAGGCACAACCTTTGATGTAGAATGGTTCTCTAATGGTGTTACTCCGCAGGTAAGTGCTTTGCTCGACGACATCCGCCATAGCCAGGAAGTATGGACAAGCGAAACTGACCTAAAGAACTTCACAGCAGCAACGGCCGTTGATCGAATGATTTCTACGGAACGGTACGGCGCTACTCTTCCTTATTTTCAGCGCAGGCTTGGCAACACTGCTCCCGATGGTTTCGATGACCGGCTAGCAACGCTGCGAGAGTTACTTGACAAGCATCAACAAAATCAGTCGCCACCTCCTCTGGAGCAAAAAGTTGTCAAGAAAGCTGCTACCAATCCTCTGGCGGGCAACTTCTCCAAGAGACTATTGGTGAGCAACATCACGAAGCTCGCCGAAGACATCGACCAGCTCGAAAAAGAGCGACGCGAGCAAGGCATATTCTCCAACACCTCCTCCGCTTTCAGCAATATGGGCGAAAGCATCTCTGCCCGGGCGGAAACCCCTGACCTGGACACCTATTTTGCCGACGCTACTCCCCCACCCACCGAAGAAAAATCTGCTGAAGAGAAGGTAGCCGAAAAAGTTCCCCGCCCCGTGTGGTGGCCCGTTTTAGCGGCGATCAGTGGCTTGCTGTTGTTCCTCTTATTTATCTGGCTATACCCGAAGCACAATACAGGAGAACTGTACTTCGGGCCAAAGACAAAGCAAAGTTGGCTCGTCAAAGAAAAACCTCCGAAAGAGCAGGCCGTATTGAAGCATCAGGAGGCTGTTGCCAGTTTCCAGGCCGGTAACATCGAAGAAGGGATAGCTGCCGCTCGCGAAGCTGATGCCGCCTCTTCAGATTCAGACCCCGTCCTATTATTGAATGTCCTGACGGCCGTTTACAATTATTACGCAGAGCGTTACAATGATCCGTCCAAGATCAAGGGGTCTCCGGACACAATGATCTGGGATATTCTATATGAAGGAACCAATTATTTTGGTTCATACGAAGAGCTAGTAGGGAGGAACCGCTCATTAGACTATGAGCCCCTCGGCCGGATGAATAATAACTACGAACACTTACAGGCCCTGGTAGATGAAGATTATGCCGTCTTTAATGAGACGCCCATCAACTACGATGATCCTGCATCTCCACTTGCTCAATCATTCTACTCCCTTAAAGAGTCCGGTTATTTTGATACCCTCTCCTACCGGCCGAATTTATTGACCATAATCAGCAAGGAGAAAAGCAGAATTGTCGATTTTACCGTTAAAGAACTTTCGAATAACCGGCGAGGGCTGCATATATCTGCTATCATCTTTCTTTCCGAATCTCAACAACGGGAAGGGACGGAGCTCATTATCGGGCTAAAAGACAACAATGGACAGGTCGTCGACGAGAATACCTTGCTTTATTCCCTGGATCAGTCTGAGGAATGGAGGATAGAATATGACTTTCTTAATGAGAATATTCGCGGGAGAACGGATTCTGTAGTTCTGGTTCTGGCTATACCCGGCGCAGACTCTATAATTGATCGTCGCATAAAAGAATTCAATTACCGTTGGCCCCTCACCATCGGGCAGACTCAGGGCGTTGGTAACGCACCGCCTCCGGAGCGGGAGCAGCAATCCTCCCGGGACACAGCAAGTATTGGGAATGCAACACAGCAGGGTCCCCCAAGGGAAAATTCAGGCCTGCCAACGATGCCCGATGGGAGCTTGTTCTTTATTCCAAAGCCATTTTCACTCTACTTTGGCTCAAACGACCACAATGGCAAAACACCATACTCTGTAGAAGATTTTGCCAGGCTGCTGGAAGATTCCGGTGATCGTATCGTAAACAAGTCTGGCTATCAACGGCAGAGCATTGCCGGTAGTGCGGCCGTACCCAACTGGACGAACCAGGGAGACAAACTTCGGGAACTAAAAAGATCTTTAGAAGAGAACTGTAATGCAGGCACAGAAGTACGAATAAGCCTTCAAGTTCACGCTCCTGGCAGTGACGCTAAGAATACGGCTATGCTCAAGGGCTGGGAGAATCTTTTCCAACTAGCCATTCGAAATGACCCGGACTTAAAAGACTGTATAAACAACCTGGCATTGATTAGTATTGAGAGCCTGCCCGTAATTGCGGAAGAATACCCCATTGGCAGCAATGGTTACCGGCTTTCAGAAGAAGATTACCGGGTTAGAAGGCTTTATCGAATGGACGTAGAAGTTAAGCAAGTAAGTGCTTCAACGGAGGAATAACGGGTAGATCATCCCGGCATACGCGCGCTCCGCGCGCGGCCGGCCAAAGCGGCTTCCAGCCGCGCTATCCATTTGTAGCGCGTGCTGAGCACGCTTCGGCCCGTCGCTGCCGGAGGCAAGCTTACGCCGGTGGCGTAACAGTATCTCCCACCTGGAGCACGCCCTCTCCCCCTTCCCAACATCCGTTCATCCCGAACATCACCTTGTTACCCACTTTCCGGTAGCGGGAGAGTTCGGCCAGCACGCGGAGGTCCTTCTCACCCGTTTCGGGCTGGATGGTGACCATGATGCAGCGGGCGCAGGGCTTGGGCAGGCGGAAACGGTGAGAGCCAAGCTGGAGGGCTGTCCAGTCGTCTTCAGCCCAGGGAGTATCGGTGGAGACAACGATGTTGGGGCGGAAGCGGCGCTCGTCGAGAGAGGCTTCGCCGAGGCGGGAGGCAAGATCATCCAGGCTGGCCGTGTTGGTAATGAGGTAAGGGTAGCCATCGGCGAAGGAGACTTCCTCTCCCGCCTTCGCGTAGCGAGGGTCGACGGGGCGGACGTCTTCCGGGCCCATGTAGACAAGCCTTGCGCCAGGGATGCCGAGCGTTTCCGTCAACTGGTCCAGACCGGGTACATCGATCAGGCTGGCCTGAAAGTTATCATCCCAAACACTGACTTCGATGCGCTTTATCCCTTCCCTTGCACCTGCGACCGCGCCCAGTAATGCTCCGTCCGCAATGCGTCTGAATCGCAGCTCATCGCCCGCTACTTCCGCTGAAAAGAGGAGTAAGCCCGGCACCGCCCGGCAGGAAATGAACTGACCATTCTCTTCCACGAACATCCAGCGGCGGTCATCTTTGAAGCCACGGCCTTCGGGTGTCAAAGTCTGGGCAGACTGACCTCCAAGGGATTTAACGGGATAGCAGTACAGCGAGGATACAAACATATTTACCACAAATTTTCACAGGTCAGGGCACAGATTATCACGGATTATCTGCGCAAATCTGTGCCCTGATCTGCGTGGATTTGTGGTAGAACTTTAAGCCGGCACCGTACTCTTCAACACATCCACCTGCACCTGAGTGCCCAGCAGGTCTTCCATCGTTTCCCGACGGCGGATGAGGTGCGCCTGACCTTCGTAGATCAACACCTCCGCTGGCCGGTAGCGGCTATTGTAATTGCTGGCCATCATGAAGCTGTAAGCACCGGCATTGGCCATCGCCAGAATGTCACCCTCGCGAACTTCGTTTAACTGACGGTTCACACCGAAAGTATCCGTCTCACAGATGTAACCTACAACGCTGTAAATCCGCTGTTTACCTTCCGGATTGGAAACGTTTACGATATGGTGGTAAGCGTCATAAAACATGGGGCGAATCAGGTGATTCAAGCCGCTATCAACGCCCGCAAATACAGAAGCTGTGGTGGTTTTAACGACGTTCGTGCGTACCAAAAAGGTGCCCGCTTCGCTCACCAGAAATTTGCCCGGTTCAAACATCAGTTCCAGGTCGCGGCCATATTCTGCGCAAAACTCGTTGAAGCGCGCGCCTAACTGTTCCCCCAGGTCTTCAATGTCAGTAGCAATACCACCTTCTTTGTAAGGTACCTTGAAGCCGGAGCCGAAGTCGAGATAATCCAGGTCCGGAAAATCAGCCGCTGCGCGAAGCAAGATTTCTATCGCCTGCAGAAAAACACCCGAGTCGTAAATGTCCGAGCCCGTGTGCATGTGCAGCCCTTCCACCTTCAGGCCAAGAGCATTGACCACTTTGAGCACGTGCGGAACCTGGTGGATGCTAATGCCAAATTTCGAATCAATGTGCCCCACACTGATTTTGCTGTTGCCCCCCGCCATAATGTGCGGATTGATGCGGATGCAAACCGGTACGTTCGGGTGAACGGCACCAAATTGTTCGAGGATGGAGATGTTGTCGATGTTGATGCGTACGCCATGATCGACAGCTTCCTGTACTTCCTCAAAGCTGACGCAGTTGGGCGTGTACAGGATATCATGGGGTGCAAAACCCGCCAGCAAACCCATTTCAACTTCCTGCACCGAAACACAGTCAAGACCACTCCCCCACTGTTGGAACAGACGCAGAACGTTGACGTTCGTCAGCGCTTTACAAGCGTAGTTAATCCGCAACCGTTTCACCTTACTGAAAGCTTTCGTCATTCGGTCATACTGCCGTTTCATAGTAGCGGCATCGTAGACGTAAAGAGGAGCGTTGAATTGATCAACGAGGCCGAGAATGTCGACGCCGTCAATTTGATAACGGCCTTCGGAAAGCTGCATCGTTTGGTTGTTTAATGATTTGGAGTTGCGTGTAAATACAGTGCGTTCGCCCCGAAGTTGCATTTTCGGGCGCTAAACGCAGGTGCAAAAGTAGTTTTTTAAAAGCAAGGCTTGCCAATCGAAACGAAAGACTTGTCGGACGGAGACGACTATTTCTCCGATTCCTAAGCCTCCGCCTATTTTTTCATCTGCATTTTTTTGACCATGCCCATGATCGTCCTCTGTGGCACAAAGGGTAAACCGCCCTTTAAAGCGAGCTTCAATACCGGCTCCGATATTATTTCCAATTTACCTGCCTCCATGGCTTGATAGCCCTTCCGGGCGGTGTAACGGGCGGAGCGGGCACCATCCATCAGGGAGGTATCTTCCAGATCAGCGACCTCTCCAAACTCCGTTTTAACGGCTCCCGGGTTCAGGGTGGTCACCGTCACCCCGGTGCCCTCCAGCTCAGCAGCGATCGCCCAACTGAAGGAATTAACGAAAGCTTTGGTCGCGAAATAAACAGCTTGCAGCGGCCCGGGCATATAGCCGGCAGTGCTGGAGGTTTGCAAAATCTTTCCCCTGCCACGGGCTACCATTCCGGGCAGGAACAGGTGCGTAAGTTTTACCAGGGCCTTCACGTTGAGGTCCATCATTCCGTTGATCAAAGACCAGTCCTGTTCGTGCAGCTTTCCATGACCGCCGAAACCGGCGTTGTTAAAGAGATAGTCTACCTCAATACCCGCCGTGGTCAGTTCATCAAAGATTTCCTGCCCGGCATTTTCTGCCGTCAGGTCTTTAGCGATGACCTTCACGCTCACGTCATGCTTGCTTTCCAGTTCGGCTTTAAGATCGTTCAACTCCTTCTCTCGACGAGCGACAATAACGAGATCTCTACCCTTCTCTGCGTGGATGCGCGCTAACTCTTTGCCAATGCCGGAGCTGGCACCGGTGATGAGGCCTACGTCTTTCATGGTTTTAATTTACCCTGAAACGTAGCCTGAAATGGATAGTTCAAAGAGTCTACAGCAGGTGTCGGCTCGTAGGGTTCTCCACTCGAAAGCGCTCTTTGACCAGACGATAAAGCCCGAGAAGAAAGACCAGAGCAAAGCCTCCTCTCACGAGTCCTGTAATGGAGAATACAACTGGAATATCCTCCATTGGTAAATCAAGGGTTGTTATGAAAACAGACAGAAATGGATTCAGCACTGATAACACCAGTCCACCGAGGCTGCCCACGACCATAAGGGAAGTCGCTTTCCCTGGATACCTTTTTTGGGCAGACAGGGAAATGACTAGCTCGAAAATCGCCAGTACCACCCAAAGAAGTCCGGTTAAGGACCCCATTAAGACGGGTAAATCGAAAAAATTCATAATAGCGATTTAAACATCTTCCGCACCTCTGACACCCCGGAAAGGCTGTAGCGCGCCGCCGTCCGATCCGGACCGACTTTGATGCTCACGCCCCATTCCGGCAGCGCCTTGAAAATGTCTTCGTCGGTGGCATCATCTCCGATGCCCAACACGAAGGCCCACTTCTGCCGTTGCACCCAGTGGCTGGTGGCTTTGCCTTTGTTCACACCGGCGTTTTTGATCTCAACGACCTTATTGCCTTCCAGCACCTGCAAGTCCTGATTCTGGATCAGATAGCTGAGCATATCCCGAAATTCCCGGACGCGCTTGGTGCCCAAATCCCGGTCGATGGAACGATAGTGCCAGGCCAGGGAATAATCCTTCTCCTCGATGAAAGAGCCTGGTGTACGGGAAACGAGGTTTTCAAGCAATTCTCTCACCTTCGGCATCCAACCGTCTACTACGTTGGGATTGAGCTGCCACTTACCGTTTTCTTTCATCCAGACACCATGTTCGGCGGCCATTTCCACGTCCAGGTGGCCTAGCCATTTCTCCAGGGTATCCCGATCCCGACCGCTGTTGATTACCACGTTGTTTTTGGGATCAGCAGCCAATCCGCTCAGAATCGAAATCACTTCCTCATCGGGGCTCACGGCCTGAGGGTCTTCGTGAAAATTCATCAGAGTACCATCATAGTCAATAAAGAGGAGTCGGTCTCCTGCATCTGCATAACTTGCCTTAACGGCCTCAAGCGAATCGCCTGAGAGGTGGGTGGTGTTCGCCATTTTGTTTTTGTCTTTCAGTTTATGCTGCTCCTTGATGAAGGTAGCTGCCCAATGCTTAACATCATATTGTTTTAGTTTCTCCTGCATGAGCTCCATGCGGGATCGCTGCTCTTCCGGGCTCATTTCAAGGGCCTCCAGTAAGGCCTCCTCGATATCCTGATGGCTTTGTGGATTAACCGTTATTGCGCCATCATTGAGCTCATAGACAGCACCGGCCATTTCACTCAGGATCAAGACTCCTTCTTTAGAATCCTCTTTGGCGGCAATGTATTCCTTTGCCACCAGGTTCATTCCGTCCCGCAAGGGGGTAATTAGTGCGATGTCCGCCTCTTTGTAGAGGGTCGTTAGCGCAGCAAAATTGAGTGAACGGTAGTAGTAATGAATCGGCATCCAGTCGAAGGTTCCGTATTCTGAGTTCACCTGGCTTACCAGTACATCCACTTCTGCTTTCAGGCTCTGGTACTGATCGACGTTAGCCCGGCTCGGGACAACAATCATGATCAGGTTAACCTTACCGATATACTCCGGGTTATTGCGGATAAACCGGCCGAAGGCCCGTACGCGATGCGGAATTCCCTTGGTGTAGTCCAGTCGGTCAACGCTCAACACAATCTTCCGGCTGGCGTGCAGCCGGCGAATTTCCCCACTGCTTTGGTCGCTGGCAGCATCCACGTCAGGGTGTGCGTATTTGTCGTAGTTGATCCCCATCGGGAATACATCGACGTTTACTTCCCGCTCGTCGATCTGAAGACGGCCGAACTTGTGCTCATGGCCCGTAATCCGGTAAGCAGCGGACAGGAAGTGCCGCATATATCCGAAGGTATGAAAACCAATCTGATCCGACCCTAGCAAACCGTCTAAGATCTGCTTGCGCCAGGGTAGAATCCGGAAAACCTCGTAGCTCGGAAACGGGATGTGGAGGAAGAAGCCAATACTGATATTCGGGAATTTGGCCCGGATTAAGGCTGGCAGCAGCATTAATTGGTAATCATGGACCCAAACCATGTCATCCTCCCGGAGGTGCTTTTCCGTTTCCTGGAAGAACTTAAAGTTTACCTCCTGGTAGGCGTCCCACATGTCATCATTGTAGGCGGTGTATTCCGTGAAGTAGTGGAAGTGGGGCCAGATGGTTTTATTGCTAAAACCCTCGTAATAAAGGTCAATTTCCCGTTCGGTCAGAAACACCGGAGCCAGGCTTCGCTTGGCCAGATCGTTTCGAATTCCCTCTTTCTCCCACTCGTCAGCAATGTCCACTCCGGGCCAACCGATCCATAACTTGTTGTAGCTGGCATCAAGGGAGTTCAGGCCCGTAGCCAGACCTCCGGCGCTTGGGTGGTAATGAAGCTCACCCGCTGAACGATTTATTGTAATGGGTAAGCGGTTGGAAATAATAACAAGTCTGGACATAGATGTGTCTGGGTAGATGGGTGAGTTAGTAGAAGCCCGGACCAAATAAGCCAATAATAATTGGTAAAAAAGAAAACGGCCGGACCTTTATTAAGGAACCGGCCGTTTTTTTTGATGTTCGGAGTTTCAATCGCTTTTTCACGACCAAACCTCAACTACTCTTATTCTTCAATTTTCTTCTTTCGTGGCGTTTTAAAGAATTCTTTGAGTTGCTTCTCCGTCATGAAGCCGTAATCCTGCCAGGTAGCCATCGTAGTTTTCTTAATATCACGATAGTCTTTACCCCGCTTATTGGTGTGAACTTTGATCAAATCTTTGGTATACTTCCGTGCCAGAGCGCGCAGTTGTTGGTTAAAGCTCTCGTTGCCGAAAATTTTAATGTAGGCAGGGAACTGCTTACCCGTGATTTCAAACCACTCCATGTAGTCTCGCTCGTTCGTTCCAAGACCTTTGGCCAGCTGACTGAAATAACCGTGAATAGTTTCCCGGATGTTTTCATTGAAGGGGCTAAGACCAGGGTGTTTGCCCTGTTCTTCCATAATGGCTTCGTGTACGTCGGGGTTAACGTAGCCGTCTCCGTGTATTTTATCTGTCAGGTTAAAGTAAGCGGAGAGGTCATCATCAATCGTCCGGTCAATAACATTACCGAGGCGCTGTTCCTGCTCCGGGCCGAAGGGGACTTCGCGGTTCTGCTTAAGCTCCAGGATAAAGGATAGAATAGCATTTGCCATTCCTTCGGGGTCTGCTTTGCGTTCGCGGTTAATGGCTTCCATAAACTCCGGCAGGCCTTCTTCACTCGGGGTAAAGTAAGCGCCGTAGATCGCCATTGGGCGAAGAATCTCCTTACGACCCGCAAATTCCGGACGGGTTACCATTGCGTGCAGCGTAGGCATCAGCGCATCATTGGGCAGATCTCCACTTACGCGGAAGAGCAAAAAGTCAATTAGCGCTGAGTTGTAGGTTGTTAGTTCAGAAGTAGTAACCGGGAAAGGAGCGTAGTGATAGTTCCGGTTACGGAACTGCTTGCGATAGCGACGTTCAATCCGGCGGCGACCTTCCATCGTCCGTGCATCACTGCTTCGCTGGGCCTGCAGGAACTGACGTACGCGTTTGCTGGGCACACCGTCTACCAGCCCCGTCACAAAAATATCGCTGCTTAGGGCAAAGCCACACTGAACACTCTGACCGATGCGGCTACTGAGCTGATCGAAATTGCTGTTGACAGCAATGGCCTTCAGGATAGTCCCGAAATGATCGTTCTGGCGGGCGTAGTAGTAATGCTCCGTTACCTCACCACGCAAGACAGCGTAGCCCAGGGCCCGGGGAAGGAACAAGCCTTCAAAGCGTTCATCAAGCAGATACCTTTCAAACGCCTCAATCTCCAGCGGGCTGTAATCAATCAGCTGCTGGTGCGCCTGTTCAATCTGGGGTTCAAACTCCAGTTTCAGCGCATCATAAAATTCATCTTCTTCCTCTTCCAGGAAGGTGGCCAGATTTGGGCTCGCCTGGATGGCCTCCGCAATGGCTTCCAGGTGCTGTTTGTAAGCATCGTTTAAATCGTACATGGTATCGTATTCTTGGTAAAAGAAAACCTGGTAATGCATCTTTCAGCATTACCAGGTTTGTCCACTCCCGTGAGTGTTCCGCAAATGTACGCTTTTGGCAAGAATATTGTTGCAAAGAAGATTCACTTTTGTTGGCGGGCGCGGACGCAGGTGCAAAGATTTGCGCAAAAAAGCAGCGGGCAGTTGTCCACTCCTTGCTTTCAACAACTTTCCCTGCACCTGCGTCCGCGCCCATTACTTTACTGTTCGTCGGCTTTCCATCCCGCTCCGTCGAGCCTCTCAACACCAGGTTCAACTTACTTCGCGGGTAAAACATTATATTGGCACAAATACACAGTAACATCATGGAATTACCCATTATTGGCATCATTGCCCTTTTCGCCTTTTTGGTTTTCAACGGCGCTTTTTACATCGTCAAGCAACAATCAATGGCCGTTCTCGAACGCTTTGGTCGTTTCAGCAGCGTTCGCGGCCCGGGCCTTCACTTTAAGGTACCCTTTATCGATCGGGTAGCGGGCAAAATGAGCCTTAAAGTCCGGCAATTGGACGTAAACGTGGAGACGAAAACCAAAGACAACGTTTTCGTTAAACTCAAAGTAGGCGTTCAGTACGTCGTTGGCGAAGACAGTGTGTACGATGCCTTTTATAAGCTCGCCAATCCGGACGAGCAGATCAATTCCTACATCTTCGACGTGGTTCGTGCCGAAGTACCGAAAATGAAGCTGGATGACGTTTTCGAGCGTAAGGACGATATCGCCAACGCCATTAAATCCGAACTTCAGGACGCTATGGAGAGCTACGGTTACAACATCGTCCGCGCCCTGGTAACCGACATCGACCCTGACGCTACCGTAAAATCTGCCATGAACCGGATTAACGCCGCCGAGCGCGAAAAACTGGCCGCCGAGTATGAGGCCGAAGCCGACCGGATCCGCATCGTCGCCAAAGCCAAGGCCGAAGCAGAATCCAAGCGCCTGCAGGGTCAGGGTATTGCCGATCAGCGCCGGGAAATTGCTAAAGGTCTGGAAGAGTCCGTAGACATCCTCAACTCCGTTGGTATCAACAGCCAGGAAGCTTCCGCTTTGATCGTTGTAACCCAGCACTACGACACCCTGCAGAGTATGGGCGAAAACGTAAACTCTAACCTGATCATGTTGCCCAACTCCCCTAACGCGGGCTCCGACATGCTCAGCCAGATGACCGCCAGCTTCATCGCCAGCCAGCAAATGGGTGAGCAGATGAAAGAGTCTACCGACAAACTCAAAGCCGGTAAGCAAAAGCAAAAGGAGAAGATTAAGTTGGAGCGGTAAAAAACACGTTGCTTTTTTTTAGACGCTACGCTTTTAGAAGATCGCTTCGCGATCTTGTAGACGGCTTCGCCTTTTAGGCGCGACCACAACCTAAACCAGAAATGATGAAGTTGGCCCCTAAAAGCGAAGCGTCTAAAGAAAGCGAAGCTTTCTCCATCCTCATAACCGGCCCCGAATCCTCCGGCAAAACCACCCTCGCCAGAGATTTGGCCTTTGCCCTGGATGGCCTCTACGTGGAAGAAGCTGCCCGTGCCTATTTGTTAGAACGAAACGGAGATTACTCCGCAGCAGATTTACCCGCCATCTGGCAAAAACAAAAAGAAGCCGAAGACGCCGCCCGTGCGACTTCGGCTTCTTTTGTGATCTGCGACACCGGTCCGGAAGTGATTCGAATATGGGCGGAGGTGAAGTACGGCAGCTGCCCGGAGGAGGTACTGCACGCTGCCAAAACCCGTCACTACGACCTGATCCTGCTCTGTTACCCGGACTTACCCTGGGAAGAGGATCCTCTTCGGGAGGCGCCGGAGGCAGAAGACCGGTTAATATTGTTCGAGCACTACCTGGCTGTTTTGCCAAAGGAACGTACGGTAATCATCGAAGGAGAAAATCGGCTGCGACAGGCACTGGTTTGTACCGCCGACTTCAGTCGGCGGAATCGGACGTTCGCCGACTGAAGTCGGCGGTACAAACTACACCACATCTTCCAACTCCGCAATCAGCTCCGGGTCCATGTATTTGTAGTTATCCGGAATGTCCAGCACGACGATGTTCTTGTGCTTGGTCAGGCGGGAGAAACGGGTGAGCAGGTAGCGTTCATGTTTGCGCTCCATCACGTAGATCGTGTCCGCCCAGCGGATCATCCCCTCGTTTACGCGGATGCGGGCATTGGAGGCAGTGCCGGCGGATTTCACGTCAAGATCGTCCCGTTTCCGGAAGATGGTTTCAGCGGTTTTGCTTCGCCATTGGTTGCGGGAACAGATAAAAAGAAGTTTACGGGGCATATAGATTAATCAATCACTTGCAGTGCCCCACGGAAACGGCCC
Source organism: Neolewinella agarilytica (assembly GCF_900110645.1). Classification (GTDB taxonomy): domain Bacteria; phylum Bacteroidota; class Bacteroidia; order Chitinophagales; family Saprospiraceae; genus Neolewinella; species Neolewinella agarilytica. The sequence goes on along the minus strand of NZ_FOFB01000005.1, from coordinate 90,723 downwards.
TCGAGAACGGGGTCTCCGGAGATAGCCGCTGACGAAAAGTGGATTAAGAAATTCTCTCCCTGGGTTTCCACCGTAGCGGAGATTGTTTCTACTGACTCATCTGCTTCAGCAGTACCCGTAGTGAAGTTTAAGCCTTTACAGTAAAAGGCAGATTGTACCGTTTTACCATGAACTTCTTCCTGATAGGTACGCGACTCACCTCTCGCGGCCACCGTACCATCCAGCAATTCGCCATTACTGCTGACGACCAGCATCAGTAAGTCGCTGCTGCCAACGAATACATTATTCTCAACGATCTCTTCGGTAGAGAGGTAGAGGTAATACCAGAGTTCATTGGAGGGATGATTTTCCATCGGTAGCAGGTAAGCATAATTGAGGTCATGCTTTACCCCGTAGTATGAAAACTCATTAGGGCCCTGAAACAATTCAGGATTAGCAACTTCCTCTTTAGGCAAGGTGAGCGGGATAATCGGACCGACGTACTGCCCCTTCAAATCTTCCGCCTGGTATTCGGAACCGAAGTCAACATCAATGATATAACTGTCTCCATCTTCCTCAATTCTTAGCAGTCCCTGGCTTAAGCGACCGTTGTTGGCCTCCATTTGCTGCGGAAATTCCGTGGTTTCTTTACCGCCATAGCCCAGTACCCCGATCGCAGTATATCGATCCGCCCCTTCACGAATCAGTGGGTGGTTACCTACGATGCTGCTACCCCGGGTACGGAAATTGATCACGATCGCCTGACTGCTTCCCCGTAAATCATTGTTGACATAAACATCAGAGGATGTAAGCACCAGGTGATGGAAGTACTCCTCATCGAGGGATACTTTTTGACTGCTGATATAGGCATGATTAACGCTGTAATCCCGAACACGGAAGGTAAAGTTCGACGCTGTGATGGTGGGTTCTTCCACCATGGGAGGCTCTACAAACGAGGTGGAGACTTCTTCCGTACAGGCAGAAAAAAGGCCAACAGCAAGCAGAAAAAGGAGCAGAAAACGCATCTTAGGAGTGTTTAGGAAAGAGGAAAGCAGTGGCGCATCGCGCAGGTTCAAGGGTAAGTTAGGCAAAGCAATGGGCACTTACAAGCTTTCCGTCAGAACTCCCAGGCAAGTACGGATGCCTTCGAGATAGTTTCCGACGCGGAGATTTTCGTTAGCAGCGTGGATGTTGTTGTCCGGATTAGGGATACGAACAGACACGGCAGGCAGCCCCAGTGCCTGAATGAAGGGTGAGATGGGTTGCGAGCCACCAGTCGTTCGCATCTTGACCGGCGGCGTGCCGAAGGCACGCGTCAACGCCCGCCCCAGCCAGTCTCCAATCGGTGCATCCAGCGGCGTCCGGTAAGCGGCGTAAGAGACCTTCCCGTAGAGGGCGGCGATCTTGTCGTGGGTCCGGCGCTCCGCTTCCGTAGGTTCTTCCTTGACGAGGTAATAGCCCTGCGCCTCGACGTACTCCCTTAGGGCATCCAGCAGGCGCTGACCGTCTGATTCCGGAACGAGACGGATATCGATCATGGCAATGGCCTCCTCCGGAATAATCGTCCGGACAGCCCCACCCACGTAGGCGGCCTTCAGCCCCCGAACGTTGAGCGTGGGATAGGCCAGGGCTTCCTGGTAGGTCTCCCCTACCCGCTCCGGACGGGCAATGCCGATGCGGGCGGCAATGCTGTCGGCGTTTTCGGGTACGGCGTTCATCCGTTTCTTCTCTTCTTCGGAGAGCTCAATACCATCGTACCAGCCGGGAATGAGGACGCGGCCGTCATCGTCTTTCATCCCCGCCAGCAGTTTGGACAATCGGAAGACCGGGTTAGGGACGAAATTACCGTACTGACCGCTGTGCATCGGCTGGCGAGGGCCGAATACCCGCAGTGTCGTCGTAGCAATCCCCCTTGCACCAAAAGTGAGTGTTGGCATGTTGGATACGTGGCGGGTGCCGTCCATGACCACCAGACGATCCGCTGCCAACTCCTGACGATACTGCCTGACCAACTCTGGCAACTGCGGGCTACTCATCTCTTCCTGAAAGTCGAGGATGAGCTTGACGTTAAAGGCAGGCTTTTTGCCTCTGTCCCTGAGTATTTCCAATGCATTGATCAGTGAAAGTGCTGGCCCCTTGGAGTCAGAAGTGCTACGGCCGAAGAAGCGATCATCGGGCTCGGGCACCTTGTCTCCTGCAGGCCAGGGAATGGTCTGCCATTGCCCATGGGCGTCCATCCGTTTTAGCGCCACCTCGAAGGGAGAAGGCTGATCCCACTGGCTGGCATCGACGGGCTGCCCGTCGATCTGGAGGTAGAAGAGTACCCAGGGGCGATCCGGGTGATATTCCTTTGTGGCCAGCACGAAGGGGACTTCGTTGACGGTCAGTACTTGTGTGTTGAAATCCAGCGAGCCCAGCCTTGGGCCTGCCCAGTTGACGTTTGCCAGGATTTGCCCGGGGTAATGGCCATCGTTGGGAATCGCGACGAAGTCGCGGAGGTCCTGAATGGCCGCCGGGAAGCGGGCCTCACTGGCGGAGGTGATGGCTTGCTCGGTCCATCGTTGACAGGAAGTAGTGGAACTTAGCAGGGCAAGAAATACCAGGAAGCAGAATCGGGGCATTTTTCTGGAAAGATAAGAATATACCGCAGGCTAGTCATTGGTCGAGACGCTATGCGTCGAGCCGGGCAAGGGAGCGAAAGCGACTTTGACCGTGTCAGCAACCACTGCTCAAAAACGAAATACACTCCGGGAGCCTTCGGCCCCGTTCGCGGATCGACGCATAGCGTCTCCACCAATCACCACCCTGCTCCTTCAACTTCCATGGCACCTGCGGCCGCGCCCTTCGCATTCCTCATCCAGTACATCCAGCCGATGACCATCCCCCAGACGATCACCGCTGACACCGGCAAGGCATAGGGAATCTCCCGGAGGTAATAATGTCCGAAGCCAAAAAGGGGAGCCAGGAGACTGACGATCAACAGAGGACCGAAATTGGAAAACTTGGAATCATCCTTAGCCCGGGAGAAGGGATGGCCACTATCCACCACATTGTAGATCATGGCAAACAGAATGGCATTTCCGCAGCCAAGCACAACATCCAACCAATAAGACGGGCCCCAGTAGGCTAATACCACGCTATACACCAAAATGGCGGTTGGCAAAAAGAACATGCCCAATACGGCCATCAACTGACCATACTTAATGCGATGAGGATAGGGATTGGCCGTTGCCTCAAAGATCCAGGCAGCGCGGTATTGGTCACTGACCTTGGTCTGCCCGAGGGGAATGACGATAATCCAGATAACGAAGTAAAGCAGCATCAGCATCGTCCCTTCCCCAACAGAAAAGGCTTCCTCTCCGGTGAAGGCATCCCGGAAAACCGTGATAACTAAAACGACCGGCATATAAACCATGGCGGGGTAAGTCCGCTGCTTGAAGGTGAGGTCCCGCAGCATAACGTTCCAGTGAAAGTTGAAAGACACCCGCTCCAGATTCGGGGCTGTAAGCCAACTGGCCAGACGATCCCGGATGGGTGAACCCTTGATCTTTTTCCCGCTGGCGGGCAGATCATCAACCGTAACGGAGCCTACCTCCCGAAGCGCTAACAAACGGTCTGCATAGCCCCTGCTTTGCCGTACATAAAACCATAGGCCACCAACGGCCGCGACGACGGCTATTCCTGCCTGGGCAAAGGTCATCCAGCCTCCCCCCAATTGTGTCATTGCCTTATACAGCCCACCCAGCCATAAGCCGGGAAAGGCAAAGCCTAAGGGCTCTCCGACCAGCACCAGTTCTTTAAACTGGGAAATGTCACCCACCAGGCTGGGCAGTTGGTAAGCGATGAAGAAAATGAACGTTGCCACAATCTGGAAATAGCCGACTATTTTTTTCACCCGCTCCGGGGCTACCCGCCGAAGTAAGATCAGGTAAAACACCAGGGTGCCCGTCATCGTAATCAATAAGGTAAACACCGAAAGCAGCAGGTAGACAAAGAACGGCCACACTCCTACCCAGCCCAGAAAGTAGATGCCCGTTGGCACTCCAAGACACAGCCCGAACTTACTGGCAAACACCCCAATGTGCAGGATGCGGGATAAACTGAGCGTCAGGTCATTAATGGGGCGACTTAGCAGTACGTATAAATCCCGCTGATCAAAGAGGTTTTCACTCATCTCCGTAATGAGCATCAGGCCGATGTAGATCATCCAGAATGAGAAGACGAACCCCAGAGCGGTGGGCACGTCATTCACCAAATTAAAGATCATAACCAAGAAGACGCCGAACATGGCGATGAAGAGGTAGACAAAGGCCTGCATCCCCGACTTTTTCGATTGTTGGCGCCCCATGGCGAAGCCACCCCGGTCATCCATTTTAAGCTTGGCGGAGAGGATAAGAGAGATCGCTTTGGGATCCGCCCCCAGGCGGCTCCAGAGAGGGTTGGCCAGACCTACCAGCCAGACAAACAGCTTATTCATCGGCGGTAAAATCAAAGTCGGAGATGGACTCGTTACCAGCACCCGTCAGTTCAGAAAAGAGGTTCTCCAGGCTGCCACTACGCACCTGGGCGTTGATCTCGGCGAAGGTGCCATTGGCAACGATCTTGCCCTTGTCCAGCAAAATGATGCGGTCGCTGATTTTCTCGACCACTTCCATGATATGAGAGCTGTAGAAGATGGTCTTGCCACGCTCCGTCAGGTTCTGCAGCAACTCTTTGACACGGATGACGCTGTTGGCGTCCAGGCCGGCCAGGGGCTCATCCAGAAAGATGAGGTCAGGGTCGTGCAGCAGTCCGCTGATGAGCAATACCTTCTGTTTCATCCCCTTGGAGAAACTGTCGATGCGTTGATCTTCACCATAACTAAGCTGCAGGTATTCTTCCAGTCGTTGAGATCGCTTCAGGGTAATTTCCCAGGGTAGATCCTGCAGCCCACCCACCAGTTCATAGAATTCCCTGGGGGAAAGCATCTCGTAAATGTCGGCTGCTTCGGGGATGTAACCAATCCGTCGCTTAACTTCGATGGGGTTCTTTTGCACGTCGAACCCCATGACTTCCACCTCGCCATCAAAACGGGAATCCAGCCCGGCTAAAATGCGGATCGTCGTTGATTTCCCCGCTCCATTACCACCGATATAGCCGACGATCTGACCGGCCTCTACCTCAAGATCAATGCCGTGCAGAACTTTCTTTTGGAAATAGGCCTTTCGGAGATTACGTATGCGGATAACTGACATTGCTTGTCGAAGAGTTGGTGTAGGCCAAAGATAAACGTTAACGAGTCATCGGCTGGCTAATTTTCGATGAACAATCAGCTTTATATAGACGACGAAATGAAAACGACAAACCAACTACCAGCACGGCGGGTTTTATCTTCATAGTTGTCATTGTAGTACTTTTTACCAGCGGTAAACAAGTCTCAATGACTTAAATCAAACCAATATGGACACTGACAAAAATAAGAAGAATGCCGTAGCGTTTTACAAAATGGCCTACGAGGGAGACCCCACAAAAGCGGTAGAACTTTATGTTGGTGATCAATACATCCAACACAACCCGGACGTAGCCGATGGACTGAAGGGATTCATCGACTATTTCAACCGAATGCAGAAAGAGTACCCCGAGAAATCCATCAAATTCCTGCGGGTAATCGGAGAGGGAGACCTCGTAGCCTTACACACTCATCAGATTTGGCCAGGGAATGACCAATACGTCACCATGGATTTTTTCCGCTTCAACGAAAACGGCAAGATTGTGGAGCATTGGGATGCGATTCAGCAGGTGCCGAAGGAAATGGCGCATGGGAATGGGGTGGTCTAGTGCAGCCTCTGAAAAAGCCTTCGGCTCCTAATCCTGCACCTCCTCCCGCCCCACCAGCTTCCGGGGGTTATTGTTCTTATCCCTCAGCAAAACTTTCAGTGACAGTGCGCGACCATTGCGGACATAATTTACCCGAATCCGGTCACCGGGCCGGTAGCGGCTGAGTTGTTCCTGAAACTCGCTGGCGGAGTTAATGGCCGTACCGTTGATTGCGGTGATGACGTCATCAACTTTTAGTCCGCCGCGGAGCGCCGGACTGTTATCCCGTAATCCGGTGATCAGGACTCCACGGGCCGCCTTTAGCCCCAGGCTTTTTGCCTGAGCAGCATTCACGCCCTGAATGTAGGCGCCAAGTACGGCCCGGCGAACTTCGCCAAAATCCCGAAGGTCCTCCAGCACCCGCTGCGCCAGGTTCCCCGGGATGGCAAAGGCAAAGCCCTGATGGCGGCCACTGCTGGAGAGGATGGCAGTATTGATCCCGATCAAATCTCCGGAAGTATTCACCAGTGCGCCACCGCTGTTTCCGGGGTTTACGGCAGCATCCGTTTGGATGAAGCTTTCAATTCGGTCTTCTGGCTCCAGTACATCAATACTTCGTCCTTTCCCCGAAACAATCCCGGCCGTGACGGTAGAATTCAGGCTAAAGGGATTTCCCACCGCCAGTACCCATTCTCCTACCTGCAGGCTATCGCTGTCGCCGAAAGTCAGGTAAGGGAGCTTGCCTTCCGGCTTGATCTTCAGCAAGGCAAGATCCGTGCTTTCGTCTTCCCCAATCAAAGTTGCGTCGTATTCCCGCTTGTCCCCCAGTACAATACGAATCCGGTTAGCGTCTTCAATCACGTGCCGGTTAGTGGCAATTAAGCCTCGTTCATCAATGATCACGCCGGAGCCCGTAATTGATCCTCTTGGTCCTGGTTCAAACCGGCTGACGGAGGAAGGATAAGCACGCAGGAATACTACTGCGGGCGTAACCGCTTTGGCCGAAGTGGTAAAATCCGCGGGCAGACCTTTGGCAAAAGACCGCCTGGCTACATCATTCCTTTCTGCAACTGACAGGGAGGAAGAATCAGGGGCGCTTACCGCTGGTGCAAAGAAGGTTTGTTGAGCAAGGAGAGCCAGAGCTGCTGACAAAAGACAGCAAGCAAAAAGGGTTATTAACTGAGATACTTTCATTCGGGTAGGGAAACGTCCGCCACAGATGGAATAGTGTAATGCCCCGCGGCATAGAATTGTCAATTTCATCATTCTATCCCATGATCGCTCTATCTTTGCGGCATGGAAGACAAAGACCCCTACGACGGCGAATACATCGGTAACATTTTTGGCTGGAAGATTTCGTTTATTGGCCTGGGGGTAATCCTTCTCTTTTCGGCCGTAATCGCCTACCGCCATTACACGATGGATGTTCCACTCGGGTTTGATGACCCGCTGGAAAGTGAGGAAGAGAAAGCCCGCTACGCGCCGGCCGGTGCTGCCGATCAGGACACTACCTTCCGCCAATAGAACAACTTCTCCGCCGCTAACTCCCAGAAATACCGCAAAATGCCCACCTTTCACAAATACCATGGCGCCGGCAACGATTTCATCTTATTGGACGACAGGGACGGCGACCTGCTGACACAGTTGGATCAGCCAACCATCGCCGGCTACTGTGCCCGCCACTTCGGCATCGGAGCCGATGGCCTTATGCTATTGAGAAGCCACGCTGAGTACGACTTTGAAATGGTCTATTATAACTCCGACGGAGCGCCGAGTTCGATGTGTGGGAACGGAGGTCGCTGCATTGTGCGCTTCGCGCACGACCTTGGCATCCATAAGGACGAATACAATTTCCTCGCCGTTGACGGACCTCACCGGGCAAAGATCTTACCCAACGGGAACGTTACCCTGGAGATGATCGACGTAGCCTCCATCAGCAGCCCTAGAGCAGAAGCTTTTGTGCTCGACACCGGCAGCCCGCACTACATCGCTTTCGTGGCGGATGCGGCCTTGGTAGACATTGTCTCCCGCGGCCGGGCCATTCGGCAATCTCCGCCCTACGCGGCGGAAGGCATCAACGTCAACTTTGTTAGCGGAGACATTAATGGATTAAGCATCGCGACCTACGAGCGTGGTGTGGAAGACGAAACGCTCGCCTGTGGCACCGGCGTAACGGCTGCGGCCATTGCTGCAGTGCATCGTATCAATGCTCCGACGGGAGACTTCCGCATTCCCGTCCGGGCAAAAGGAGGCCTCCTCGCCGTCAGCGGAACGCATAAAGAGGGGCAATACAGCAACATCTGGCTGGAGGGGCCTGCGGAGAGCGTGTTTAAGGGAGAAATCTGAAGTGTAGAGCTTAAGCTACCTTGCTCCTTTAACCCCGCTACGCACCTGCGGCTGCGCCTTTCTACTACACCACCCCCAGCACTTCAAAGTCCAATTCATTAAACGTAAAGGACTCCCCCACCTGCTTACCGTGTAGTTGCAGCCCGATGGGAGCCGTCAGAGAAGTGCAGAAAATCGTTCTGCCGCCGAGCTTAACCTTACCGATTCCAACGGCCAAAAAGTACAAACCCCGGTTGGTAGCCACCAGGCTGCCCGTGGCAATGCGATCTCCGGAGGCCGTTTCTTTCACTCCCGCCATGGTCTCCCGCAGCTTCATCACTTCGCCCAACTGCGCGTTAAGTTTGGCTTCCTCCATCTGCATCATCGCCCGGCCGGTTTCGAATTTATCTCCGGCACTGGATTTAGTCTCTCCATTCCGGGACTCTTCAATGCTCCGCAAAGAACGGGTGATGGTTGACATTCTTTCGTCTACATGAGCATGACAATGCTCAATAAGCCCCTTCTTTAGCTGTAATCCTTCTTCCATCTGCTTCCGTGCTGGTTAAGTCCGCAAAGTAAGCAAAGGTCTAAAAGAAGGTGGAGAAAAGTATCTGTATCGCAAGATGCTCCGGTAAGCTATACCCCTTACCATCCGTATACCCGCCCACAAGGCTGAGGAAAGATCTCCAGGCTTACGGGACAATCAAAACAACTTTGCATTTCCTGCCAATCTGTCAGCTAATCGCCGTACCTTTGCCCCACTAAAGGGTGCAAACAAATGTACAACGACAATCCAACCATCGCCGGCCTTGATAATAAGGTCGTTGATGAAAGCAAGCAAGGCCAGGTATTTGGTGCTGAATTCGCGGTAAAGAAGCCGGGCGACAAGCATTTCTACATAGAAAGTTATGGTTGCCAGATGAACTTCAGCGATTCTGAAATCGTCGCGTCTATTCTCGGAGAAGCAGGCTACGGCCCGACCCGGGACATGGAGGCTGCGGACCTGATTCTGATCAACACCTGCTCCATTCGCGAGAAAGCCGAAGACACCGTGCGTAAGCGTCTGCGGGTTTTCGACAAGGTTAAACAACGCAAGCCCGGCACAATGGTCGGCGTACTCGGCTGCATGGCGGAACGGCTGAAAGCTAAGTTTCTCGACGAGGAAAAGCTGGTCGATATCGTTGTTGGTCCCGATGCTTACCGTGACCTCCCCGGCCTGGTGGCCGGTGCCGAAGAAGGCGAAAAGGGCGTCAATGTTTTCCTGAGTCGGGAAGAAACCTATGCTGATATCAGCCCCGTCCGGTTACAGAGCAATGGCGTAACGGCCTTCATCTCCATTATGCGGGGATGTGACAATATGTGCTCCTTCTGCGTCGTCCCTTACACCCGTGGGCGGGAGCGGAGCCGCTCCGCCTTCAGTATCGTAGCCGAAGCGACGGACCTTTTTGACAAGGGCTTCCGGGAAGTGACCCTGCTGGGCCAGAATGTCGACAGCTATAAATGGACGAATCCCGAAACTGAGGATACCGTCAACTTCGCTGAGCTGCTAGCGATGACCGCCGCCGTAGACCCGGACCTGCGCATCCGCTTCAGCACCAGCCATCCGAAAGACATCACGGATGACGTGCTCTACGCCATGCGCGACCATGAGAATGTGTGCAAGTACATCCACCTGCCCGTACAGTCCGGCAACAGCCGGATCCTCGACCTGATGAATCGTACTTACGATCGGGAGTGGTATAAAGCCAAGATTGACCGCATCTACGAAATCATGCCCGACTGTGCGATCAGTTCCGACATCATCACGGGTTTCTGCACAGAAACGGAGGAAGAACACCAGGACACGGTGAGCATGGTAGATTACGCTCAGTACTCTATGAGCTACATGTTTTTCTACAGTGAACGGCCTGGCACTCCTGCAGCACGCAAACTGGAAGATGATGTTCCGCTGGAAGTGAAAAAGCGCCGTCTGACGGAAATTATTGAGTTACAGACCAGCATCGCCCGCAAGCTTAACGCTGAACAGGTGGGCAAAACCTTCAAGGTCCTGATCGAAGGCGACTCGAAGAAATCGGACCAGGAATGGAAGGGCCGGACGACACAAAACCGGATGGTAATTTTCCCCAAACTGGAAGGGCAAAAGCCCGGAGACTACGTTACGGTAAACATCCACGATTCTACCAGTGCTACCTTATTTGGGACACAGGTAGAACCACAGAAGTAAACCACAGAGGTCCACAGAAATTCGCTCCGTGAACCTCTGTGTATACCTCCGTGAACCTCTGTGGTTAAAAAAAGCTAGAAAATGCCCAAGATAGACTCCATCAAACGCCGCTACGGCATCGTCGGTCGTTCTCCCGCTCTGGAGAATGCCTTGCAAACGGCGTTGCGTGTTGCCAGTACTGACCTATCGGTTCTGATCACCGGAGAAAGTGGTGTGGGCAAAGAGGTCATGTCGCGGATCATTCATGACAACAGCACCCGTAAGCACGAAGGCTTTATCGCCATCAACGCCGGTGCCTTACCTCCCGGCACCATCAACAGCGAGCTTTTTGGCCACGAAAAAGGAGCCTATACGGACGCCCGGGCAGACCGTAAAGGGTACTTCGAAACGCTGAACGGCGGCACCATTTTTCTCGATGAAATCGGGGAGATGCCCCTGGAAACCCAGTCTTACCTGCTGCGGGTACTGGAAAGCGGGGAGTTCATCCGGATGGGCTCCAATAAAGTACAGCGGACGGATGTACGCGTTGTTGCGGCCACCAACCGCAAACTGATGGAACGGGTGGCAGACGGTAAATTCCGCGAAGATCTGTATTACCGTTTGGCGACGGTGCCGATTGACATGCCTTCTTTGCGGGAGCGGCCCGAAGATATCTACCTGCTCTTCCGTTACTTCGCCAACAACTTTGCGGAGAAGCAAAGTATTGAATCCATTCAACTGGATGAAGAAGCCCGCTGGCTGCTGGAGAATTACACCTGGCCGGGGAATATCCGGGAGCTGAAGAATGTCGCAGAGCGGCTTAGCATCCTGTCCGAAAAGCGGGAAATGACAGCCGTGGACCTGGCCGAAATGATGCCACAGCTGCTGAAGCGTAATTTGCCAGCCATCCGCAATGAGGATAGTCCTGCTGCCGCTGGCGGGCCGTCTATGCAGGAGCGGGAAATTCTCTACAAAGTTCTCTTTGACATGAAAGAGGACATGGCTTACCTGAAAAACCTGGTTCGGGAGTTGATCAGAAACAACGACCTTCGGGTACCGGATGCGGCCCAGGCCCGTGCGCTAAGTATGCCGGGCAATTACCCTGCGGCAGCAGAACAGATTGACCGCTTCATGGACGATGTTGAGCTGAATGATGTTGATCGGCCGTCAGTAACACTGAACGATCTGGGCAGTATGGCTGGCAGCCGGGACGGCCATCGCCGGCCCCATGCACCCTCAGCTCCTGTGTACTCCTCCCCTTCGGCAGCAGACCCCATTATTGTGGATCACAGTATGCGCCGGGCCTACGATGAGAGTGAGGTTGTAGACGAAGACCTCAGCCTGGCTAACGCTGAAAAAGAACTCATTGGCAAAGCTTTAAAAAAGCATAACGGCCGCAGGAAAGAGGCGGCAGCGGAACTGGGTATCAGTGAACGGACCTTGTATCGGAAAATTAAGGAATACGAAGTGGAAGAATAGCCGGCGCACACGCAGGTGCAAAGGAGAGTTGAGGAGCAAAGTGAGGGCTTGCCCCCTGTGTTTTCCCCTGCACCTGCGGCCGCGCCTGAGCTTGCTAAAAGTATCCGTCGCCACAAAGCTTATTCTCTCTCCGAAAAAACTTTCAGGACAAGCGACACCTTTTCCTCACGAAACGGTAGCTGATTACTCGGGAACGGGCTGCCTTTCAGGCGACTGAACTAATTAGCGTTCAAGGCATTATCTTTACTCAACTTATGCTCGGCTTTACCTATTACCAGCAATTGGAGGAAATGGATTGTGGCGCGGCCTGTCTTCGGATGGTAGCCCGGCACTACGGCCGTTATTACAACCTCGAATACCTGCGCGAGCAAACCCGCATCAGCCGGGAAGGCGTGAGCCTGCTGGGCATTAGCGAAGGAGCCGAAAGTATTGGTTTACAGACGCTTGCCCTGCCCGTTTCGCTGGAACAGCTGGAAAGAGACATTCCCCTACCCTGTATTTTGCCCTGGAATGAAGAGCACTTTGTGGTTTTACACAAAGCCAAGAAAGGGCGTTTCTATCTGGCCGACCCTGACCCGGCAAGAGGAAAGTACGATGTTGGCAAGGCCGAGATGCTGCGGCATTGGGCTACGCTGAATAATGATCAGGGCACCTACTCCGGAAACGTTCTGGTGCTGGAAACCACACCTGACTTTTTTGCTAAGGACCGCGAAGGCATTGACAAAAGCAGCTGGAAATACGTACTGGACTACTTCCGGAACTACAGCATTTTACTCTGGCAGTTTGGTGCAGGATTGGTACTGGCCAGTATTCTACAGATCCTCCTTCCCTTCCTGCTGAAGAATATGGTCGATTTTGGCATCGTTCATGACGATTACAATTTCGTGCTCCTCGTTGTGATCGCTCAGGGTATTCTGCTTTTATCCACTACTCTGCTGGGGGCGATGCGGCGTTACATCATGCTTCACATTGGTGGACGGGTGAACGTGAGCCTGGTGAGTGATTACATCCGCAAACTGACCCGCCTGCCGCTTGAATTCTTTGACAGCCGCAGCCGCGGAGACCTGCTGCAGCGCATCAATGACCACGAACGACTGCAGAACTTCCTGACCGGCCCGACGCTCGTCCGGGTCTTCAGTATCTTCAACTTCCTGGCTTTTGCGGTCGTGTTAGCACTTTGGGACAGTATTCTCTTCCTGATCTTCCTCATTGGCACGGCCATCAACATCGGCTGGGTCAGCTGGCAGGAGAGCCGTAAAAGAGACCTCGATTTCCGACTGTTTGAGCAAAGTGCGGCGGGCAAAGAGCAGTTGATGGAAATCATCGACGGCATGCAGGAGATCAAGCAAGGAAATGCCTCCCGCCAAAAGCGATGGGCCTGGGAACGGCAGCGGGCCGGGCTCTACCGTACGCGGCTGCAACTGAGCACCATTGACCAGTGGCAACGCACTGGAGGTACGGCCATCAATCAGGTTAAAAACCTGATGATTACGCTGGTGGCGGCTACTGCCGTGTTAAACGGTGACCTTACCCTTGGCACACTGGTGGCAATCCACTACATCCTGGCACAGTTAGATACACCAATCGAAGATTTCAACGAATTCGCCCGTGGCTACCGGGAAAGTATGATCAGCCTGGAGCGGATGAACGAAATCCATAACAAGGCCGACGAACAGGAAAGGGTTCACCGTTTGGCAATCATTCCTGGTGATGGAAGTCTTCAGTTGAAAGACGTTGGCTTTCATTACAACCTCCCCAATGCCCCAAGAGTATTGAAAGGCATCAATGCTACGATTCCTCCGGGCAAGGTAACGGCTATTGTTGGTGCTTCTGGTTCGGGCAAGTCGACCCTTCTCAAGCTAATGCAGGGCTTTTATCAACCCACTGAAGGAGAAATTTTGTTGGGTGGAACGAATCTATCGACCATTGACCGGACGTACTGGCGATCCATCTCTGGCGTTGTCAGCCAGGAGGGGTACATCTTCAGTGACACCATTGCCCGCAACATTGCTTTGGGCGAAGATTACATTGACCAGCAACGGTTGATACAGGCCGTCAAAATTGCGCAGATTGAACGGTTCATTGACCGTTTACCCAACGGCTACGGAACGGTTATCGGGGAAGCGGGCGTAGGGCTCAGTCGCGGGCAAAAACAACGCCTCCTCATCGCCAGAGCGATTTACCGGCAGCCTAAGTATTTGTTCCTCGATGAAGCGACCACGGGGCTTAACGCCTTTACGGAGGTGACCATTATGGATGAGCTCTTCGAATACATGAAGGGGACTACGATCGTTATTGTTGCCCACCGTCACTCTACCTTTGAACGGGCTGATCACATCGTTGTGGTAAACGACGGAGTTATTGTGGAACAGGGCAAACACACGGAGCTAATGGAGACTCGTTCCAGTTACTTCCGGCTGGTCCGGAATCAAACCCTGTTGGGTAATTGATGGCAGGCCTGGAAGAAAACAGCTCCCTGCCGGTTACTCAGCCGGAGCTACGGAGTCAGGATGTAGAAGAAATCATTGGCACTCCGCCAGCCTGGCTGGCTAAGTCCGGGACGTTCATTCTTGTTATCATCATGTTTTTGCTTGTACTTATGACGTCGATGTATACCTACCCCGACGTTGTAACCGGCAAACTGACCCTTACCACCATTGACCCGCCACGCCCCCTGCGTGCGCCGAAGGATTTTCTTGTTGACCGGGTGCTCATTAAAGACAACGACTCCGTTTCTGCGATGCAGATACTCGTGGTGGCGAAAACTATTGCAGCATTCGACGATGTATCCTCTCTGGATACCCGACTGTTCAACCCCGTTGATGAATCAGACAACGGGCTGGCAAACTTCGACATTCCTACCAACTGGAATCTGGGAGAGATCAAAGAGGCCGTCTTCGAATTTCGGGAGAAGCAAGAGATTTACAAAAACCTGAAAGACCGTCGGCTGGACGGGCTCACTACCCGGGAACTTCAACGTCGTATTGATCAGCAGGAGCGTAAGATCAGAACCGAACGGGCCCGACAGGGCAGACTGGAAGACGAGTTGCAACGAGAGCGGGAGCGGCTAACACGGGAAGAGCAGCTCGCCTCTGACGGGCTGAACAACGACCAACAGCTTACCCTTGCCCGCCGGCAGGTGGAAATTGCGGAAGACAATCTGCAGCGAAGCAGGGCAGCCGTTCGGGCTGCAAGCTTTGACATTGAGTTGATGCGTAACCAAATCGAAAGCTACCGTGGAGGTTTGCCCAGCACGCTCAATCAGGCGGCGGATGACCTGCGCAACAGCTATGACGCTCTGCGAGCGGGCGTTTCCAACTGGATGCAAAAATATACGCTGGTAAGCCCCGTAAATGGTGTGGTCGTACTCGATCAGGAGGTTAGGGCCGAGCAGTACATATTACAGGGAACCAAGGTGGCTACCATCATCCCCGCTAACCCGGGAGACATTATTGGCCGTATCGATTTACCCGTGAGAGGCTCCGGTGCTGTAGACATTGGCCAAAAGGTCATGGTCCGCTTTGCCAGCTACCCTTACCTGGAGTACGGCTCGGTGGAGGGACAGGTAATAAAAAAAGGCAACCTGCAGAGCGAAGGTCGGATCAACGTTGAAGTCGGCTTCCCTAAAGAGTTACTTACCACAACCGGTAATCGCCTGGAAGCCAGTCCCTTTATGGAGGGGGAAGCGAGCATCATTACGGATAGTAAACCGCTGTTATCACGGTTTTTGGATCGGTTTTAGGAGATTGGTCTACTACCGCAATAACTCCCCACTAGTTGCTGTACATAGCTCCCCGCCCCGTTCTCTTATCTTCAGGTAGCTCTGGTACAGATCGGTAGAGACATCGAGCAACTTTAGTTCGTTCCTGATGGCTCTTTCCTGAATAGCTAACAACGGTAGCGGGTTGAACCCTTCTTTCTTTTTTAATTGGTTACTGATCAGCCTCAGTTCTTCTTGTTCTTTACGATGCGTAGCGGTCATAAACCTGAAATGCTCATATTCAATCAGCCATCCGGCTACTTCTGCCTCATACACTTCTTTATCTGTGGCTACCTCTACTTCCTGCTCTTTCCTAAGGCTTTGTACTTCCAATTCCAGCTCCCGCATTTTCAGTTTTTTGTCGCCAGAGTTTGGTAACTGAAAGGCCAGGCCGACGGAAAAACGTTCTTGCAATTCATCGGTGTGTGGCCCCTGGTATTTCAATTGGGCAAAATCAAAGAACTGTTTCTGCTCCGCTTTTTCTAACTCCAGCTCATGGGCAACCGTCGCCAGCTCATAGTCTAGCTTAGGGTCAAGACCTTTTTTAAAATTCCCCGGAAAGGCTTCTCCGATTTCAGACAGAGAGATGAAACCCTCGAAGGAAAAGAACGGATCTTTGAGCCCCAGCTCTTTATTGATCCGGGCCTGCACCGTCTTTAACCGGGACAGCCGCAACTCAAAATCGGAGATATCCTGCCGTAGCCCGATCAGTTTAGACCAGTCAAAATCCAGATTGCCGGCTTGCCGGCTGAGCACTAATTGCCGATCATCCAACACTACTTTTAACCTGTTGAGAATATCCAGCTCCCGGTCCATCAGATAGAGTACCAGCCACTGGTAATACCGATCTGCTAAGTCATCACAACTCGACTCCTGAGCTTCAAAGTCCGGAGCCCTTTCCTGATGATTATACAGTGCCGTTAATGCCCGCCTTTTTCGCCCGGTACTGGGCGAAACCCGAAAAGTGTACTCCTGCCGGTCAATGTCAAAATCTCTGGTTTCTGTTCTCAGTTCATATTCCTCAATCCATGGCATTCGGGAAGAAGAAATTGAATGCTTCTCAGCAGCTAATCCGTTTTCTGCTTCCTGGCCAATCTGAAAAAAATCCGTTGCGTCAATTACATCCTGGGCGAGCAGATCAACTGAGGGAAAGAGAATCAAAGACCATAACAGTAAAGAGAAGAAGACTCTTTGTAGATCAACGGTAACGATGTCCGGTAATACCATGCTTAATTATTGGTTGTTATGGGGGGAGAAGCTTAAGGCACGGCCGTTACCCGCCTGATACCAACTTTTTCCTTTTGCAGGAATAAATTTTCGGGAGAGATTTCCACAATTACCTCCCGCCCGTAAGTTTTAAAGTCGGGCAGTTTTCGTAATCTCGTAGGGGTCTCCACTATGCGGGAGCCCAAACCAATCACCTTTCCAGAATAGATTTGCCCACCTGTTTTTAAGGAATAAACCTCCAGGTCATCACCCAATGCGACTTTTGCCGTCAGGTCTTCATGAACGTAACCACGGACCAAACTGGAATGCGGCTCGTAGAAAGAAAGCAACGTAGAATAAGACTGGACGTGCTCTTCTTCCCTTACTTCTATATTCCCAACGATCCCATTCTCAGGAGCCTTTACGATAAAGGGCTGCACCTTCTGATCATCCTCGAAGGCAATTTCAGCTTCCAGCCGGCGAATTTGTTCGGCATATGGGTTTTGCCCCAGGCTTAACTCCTCTCGAAGGTTCTCCTTGTTCAATGTACTGGCATTGAGCACTCGAGTCTTCCTGGCCTCTAAAACGGAAATCTTGTCCTCAATCGGGCGGTAATCACCAGCCGTAGCAGCAATAGATCCCAGGCCTTCAGCTAGCGATTTTCTGTAGTCGAGTTCTTTTCGCAGGGAAGTAATTTCTTCTTCTACCCGGGCTAACTCATCCATAGACTTTCCAGTCTTTTCCTCTAACTCACTTTCTTTTCGTTGCCGCCACAGCTTTTCTTCCGCCCGTAGTTCTCTGATTCTAAAGGTTTGATCAGCCATAGTTTCTTTTGACTTACGACGACTCACCCTCATTAGTGCTTCTCCTTTCTTTACTGCCTGTCCGGGGCGAACGAGTAACTCATCAATCACGACCGGGTAGTTGTAATTGACCGTTATCTCATTGCTTTCAGCAAAGCCGAAAAAACTCAGATCATTTTCTTCAGGTGGGCGAAAAAGGAAAACGAGTGACAGCCCCAGCACCACAAGAACCAGGTAAAATAAATTGAACCGCATAGCTTTATAGTTTTGTAGGGCGTTTACGGAAATTAAGTTTAAGATCTTCCAGGCCTTCCAATTTGTAAAGATCAGATGACATGTCGTTGATCGATGCCCGGTATTTCAGTCGGATGAGGTAGGTAAATTCCTGAAGGTTTTCCCGGGAGAACTCTTCTATCTTAGGAATACCTTCCTCCGTGTAAGTCTGGACTCTTTTATCGGAGAGAAACCTTATTTGCTCCAGCTCCAAATCCCGACAATGTTGCTTTAACAGCTTTTCAATGATTGACTGTTGCTTATCTTCCTTAGGCACTTTAAGCTTGATCTCCCCAATAAACTCATTGTTGTTGCTCATGGGAGAGAACCGAAGAATAATTGCCCCCAGGCAGAAAACCACTGCCCCCGTAAGAGCGACGCTAAAGCCCAGGACTCCTGTGGCAATGCCTGTACCCAACGAGGCGAACATAAAGGTGATATTACGCGGATCATCCAGAACCGTACGGAAGCGAATGATGGAAAGCGCACCAATGATTCCCAGCCCACGGGCAAGGCTATCACCGATGGCCTGCATCACCGTGGCGGCCACAATCCCGATCAGAATCAGTGATTGTAAAAAGTGTGCTCTTCGGTAAATACTCTGGGTCGTCAGCTCATAAGTGATGGCGATGAGGGAGGATAGAAAAAACGAAAACAAAGTGGTCAGCAACACCACGTAAAAAGAGGGTGTGTCTGGGTTGTAGCTCAACCATTCAATATCGAACATGCAATCTTTTGAGTTTAAAAAAGCTCTGTAAACTTACATTAAGTTTACATTACGTTTACAGTGAATCGTTTTTCAGGCCTGCTCATGCTGCCCGTTGAGACCTTAGACTCTGATTTTAACGATTACCTTCGGTTGAGTTAACATTAGTGGTTAAATGTTCTCCGATCCGCTCATAGCTTGCCGATTTCCCCCTTCGGCGGAGATGATAAAAAATCTACTTCACGAGGGTCAAAGCTCCATTAAACAGTCGGGAGTAGCCGCCCACAAAATCGATGTTGATGGTGTACACGTACACACCTGCCTGTTGATCCCGACCATCCCACCTTTCTCCCTGAAATACCAGACCTCCCCAGCGGTCGAAGACCTGCATGTCTATTGACTCCACCTCCTCTGCCGGAACGAATGGGAAGAAGGTATCATTAACGCCATCTGCATTAGGGCTAAAAGCCGTCGGTATGTAGACATTAAAGTTATTTAGTCGTAAAAGCACAAGACTATCGCAGCCGATGGAAGACACTAATCTGACTTCATATTCCCCTTGAAGGAAAAAGTCATTATCGTCAATCACAAACGCCTGCCCCGTCAGGACTGACGCCTCCACCGTATCGTAACCCAACCCGATCACCTCCAGCTCCAGCGCAACGATACTGTCGCAGTTATTGACATTCTTAAAGGTATCCAGATAGGAGCCGGGCTCCGTAATCCTTAAGTCTCCAAAATCATAATATTCACCTTCACAAATAGCGACAGCGGGAAAGGTATTAACCTGAGGCAGAACATACTCATACTCCATAGAAACCCTGCAGGAGGCTCCATCTAATACCCGGACCTGATAAATTCCTTCCCCATAGTTTTGCGTCAGCTCAGGAAAAACCTCTCCGGAAAGAGCCACACCTGATTTATACCACTGGTATTCAAAAGCATCGTTCGAGGGAACCGACAGGGTGAAATTGTCATTGCAAGGATGAAGGTTCTCAGATATTTCAAAATCGAAAGATTCGATATCCGCCAGCAGTAAGTTGTCAAAGAAGTAGTAAGTGCTAATGGTCGTTGAACCGGCACTACATCCAGGCCCGATGGCAATGGCGGCGATATCTATGTCGGGGGTAATTTCAATGAAGGTATTTACCCAAACGTTTCCGGTACCTCCCGAGACACTGACCTCCCCCAGTTGCAACCAGTCAGGCCCATTTGTAGGACAACCAAATGCTTCATCTCCAACGCCAAAGGGTAAATTATCACAACTACTCGTGCCAAAAAATGTGATATCAAGCGGAGGTGACCGCTGCGAATCAGAAAACCCTACATCAAACTCAAACCGATAGGTGGAACCCGCCAGAAGCGGACTAATCAAACAAGCCCCGGCGTATTCTTTCCAATTCGTTTCCGCCGTAGTATTATTTCGGACACGACCATCGCGAAAACCCATAATGCCATCCCCATCGGGGAATGGTTGAGGTGGCAGGAACTCATCCCTGCCGCCCCATCCGCAGTTATGGATATAATCCGTTGTAGGCTCTGAGGCCTGAATCCAAAGGTCAGCACATTCCAGCTGGCTACGCTCCGTGGGGCAGCAATTCATATCTTCGAAGGACGGATTGGGAATTACGGACACCGGCTCAATTACGGTGCAGGCGCAGTCATCATCATTCAGATCGATCAGGCCGTCCTGGTCATCGTCGATACCGTTGTCACATATTTCGATCTGCCCAAAAACAACAATGGGTGCCAGAAAGCATATTAAACCAAGAAGTCTTCGTAAACCTCTACCCATTTTTCCGTCTTTCAGGGCCAATTAGTGACCATCAAAACTACGCATCCATTTTTTAATGAGAATGACAAGTTGGGACTGACTACAGGGCAAACGCATCAAATCTAAAACTGTAATCTAATAGTTGATTTTTGTTTCGATCGAACGCAGTGAGCTGTCACTTGCGGTAGCAAATCAAGAACCCCGAAGGGCTCAGCGAAGCTAATCAAATATCGAGAATCGCCAATCGCCAATCAAAAACGTAGCAAACGAAGTTTGATGCGTTTGCCCTGGGACTGACTACCCGTTAGGCCTTTGGAACAAACAAGAGCGTTTCGTTAGTGCATCTGGCGATACGCAGCAGGCAGCACTCCATCGATAGACTCAATTATTACCATTTTCCTTCGGACGGTACATGTTTACCGCTTGCTTTAGAGAGAGACTTCAAGTTACGATCCTTTGCTCTTTAGTCAAGCCCCTCCCCTGCTCCCTTAGTTGCTTCCCCTGTACCTGCGGCCGCGCCCGATCTTGCCATGGGGCGCCGTTGCCCAAATCCCGTCTGTTGTTCAACCCTGCACGCTTCCCTGCGTTTCCCTCCAGCGGCTACAGCCGAAAAGACACAAAAACAAACTGACCAACCGACCAGCATGACCCCACCTTTGGCAAAAAAAGTTCCCCATACCCTCACGGCTCACAGCCATGATCGCATCGACAATTACTACTGGATGAACCAACGGGAAGATCCTGAGGTGATTAGTCATCTGGAAGCCGAGAACGCCTATTTTGAGGCGCAAACGCAGGAGCAAAGTGAGTTGCGGGAGACACTCTTTCAGGAAATCAAGGGGAGGATCAAGGAAGACGACAGCAGCGTCCCCTACATCAAAAACGGTTACGAATATCAGACGAAGTACGAAACCGGCGACCAGTACCCGCGCTATCTGCGTCGGAAAGTCGAAGAGGAAGAAGCCCAGCTCATGCTCAACGTCAATGAGATGGCGGAACCCTACGACTTTTACAAGGTCGGCGGGCTGAACATGTCAGACGATAACCGCTACCTGGCCTACGGAGAAGACACCGTCAGCCGTCGCATCTTCACCATCCACGTAAAAGACCTCCTGACCGGGCAGAACCTGCCCGATCAAATCCCCAACACCACCGGTGGCTCCGTCTGGAGTGCCTGCGGGCAATACCTCTTCTATTCCGTGAAGGACGAAGCCCTGCGCCCCTACAAAGTCATGCGCCACAAACTCGGTACTGCTCCGCAGGACGACGCCGTGGTCTACGAGGAATCCGACGAAACCTTCCGTGCTTTCGTCTACCGCTCCAAGTCGAAGAAATACATCATTATCGGCTCCGCCCAGACCGTCAGTAATGAATATCATTTGCTGCCGGCCGACGAGCCGCTGGGCGAATTACGTCTGTTCCAGGCCCGCGAGCGCGACCTGGAGTACAGCATTGCTCACCTCGACGATCAGTTTTACGTACTTACCAACTGGAAGGCCCGCAACTTCCAGCTGATGACTACCCCGGAAAACGCGACGGCTAAAGAGAACTGGACCACCCTTATCCCCCATCGGGAAGACACCCTGCTGGAAGACGTTGACCTGTTCAAAAATTTCCTTGTCCTCAGTGAACGCACCAACGGGCTGACGCGCTTACGAGTGCTGACCAACAGCGGTAGTAAATCCAAAACCGAGAATCGAGAATCCCACTATCTCGAATTCGAAGACGAGGCCTACATGGCCTACACCTCCGTCAATCCCGAATTTGACACCGAAACCCTCCGTTTCGGCTATCAGAGCATGACGACGCCCGCCAGCACCTTCGACTACAACATGGTCACGCGGGAGAAAACCCTGTTGAAGCAGCAGCCCGTCCTCGGTGATTTCGACGCAGCCAACTACGTCAGTGAGCGCCGCTTCTCCGAAAGTCGGGACGGGACGAAAGTGCCCCTCAGCATCGTTTACCGGAAGGGAACCCCAAAAGATGGTAGCGCTCCCCTCCTTCTCTACGCCTACGGCAGCTACGGCTATAGCATGGACCCCTACTTTAGTGTGGCCAGACTGGCACTGCTGGACCGGGGCTTCATTTTCGTCATCGCCCACATTCGCGGCGGGGAAGAAATGGGCCGCCATTGGTATGACAACGGTAAGCTATTGAAGAAGAAGAATACTTTTTGGGACTTCATTGATGCCGGCGAGTGGCTCATCCAAAATAACTACACGACAAAATCCGGTCTTTACGGCATGGGTGGAAGTGCCGGCGGATTGCTGATGGGTGCCGTGGCTAATATGCGCCCCGACCTCTGGGCCGGGCTCGTGGCTCAGGTTCCTTTTGTTGACGTAGTGACGACGATGCTCGACGACTCCATCCCCCTCACCACCGGCGAGTATGACGAATGGGGCAACCCCAACGACAAGGAGTACTATGACTACATCCTCAGCTACAGCCCTTACGATCAGGTGGAAGCCAAGGATTACCCCAATATGCTCGTCACCACCGGCCTCCACGACAGCCAGGTCCAGTACTGGGAACCCGCCAAGTGGGTCGCCAAACTCCGGGAACTGAAAACCGACGATCATCAGCTCCTGCTCCACACCGACATGAAGGTCGGCCACGGCGGCGCCTCCGGCCGCTTTGACTCGATCAAGGATATTGCGCGGGACTATGGGTGGATTTTGACACTGGCGGGGCGTGGATAAGTCCGGTAATCAGTGGGCTTTCGGTTCCCTGACCCAGGACAATCGCTAGATATCCGCCGAGACGCTCAAAGGTCCCTTAAGCAAGGCAAAGCGGACCTCGAAGCGTCCCGCAGTATTGCGGGACCTTCGAGCGTCCGCGTTACCCTGTTCCCCGACCTTCCTCTGGTCATTATTTTCATTAAACCTTCGTTAAGGGCTGTATCATTTTCTCCCTTCCCCCTTTCCCCCCTTACTTTTGCCTCCCATGATCATCAAACGTCTCGACAAATTAATGGCTAAATCCTTCGCAGGGCCCTTCGTGGTAACCTTCGCGATCGCCATTTTCGTCCTGATGATGCAGGTGCTGTGGGTTTACCTCGACGATATTGCGGGTAAGGGACTTGGTTTCTTCACGGTCCTCGAGCTGATGGCCTACAAATGCGTCGGGCTGGTGCCGCTGGCGCTACCGTTGGCCTTGCTCATCTCCTCGGTGATGGTGCTCGGTGGGATGGCGGAGCATTATGAGCTATCCAGTTTCAAGTCAGCGGGGACCAGTTTGCTAAGGGTGATGCGCCCGCTCATCCTGTTTGGTATTATCTCGGCGGGTGTGAGTTTCGCCTGTGCAGATTACGTTATTCCGGCAGCCAACCTTCAGTTCGGTGCCCGGATGTACGACATCCAGCAAAAGAAACCAACGCTCTCCATGGAGCCCGGGGTATTCAATGATGACTTCAGTCAGTCATCGATCAGGCTCGGAAAACGATCGGAGAATGGCCGGGATATTGCTGACATCCTGATCTATGACCACACCAAAGCCTCTACTGGTGATCTTGGCCAGATTGTAGCAAAAACCGGAGAGATGTACTCCGAGAACGACGGTAGCTTCTTCGTCATGAAGCTCTACGACGGGTATCAATATTCAGAGCGAAAAAACACGGGCAAAAACCGCAGTAGCTTGCCCTTTGTACGTACTCGCTTTGACAGTTACACCAAGGTCTTTGACCTCAGTGAATTTAAACTCGGTAAAACGAACGAGACCTTGTTTCGAACGAACCGGAGTATGCTGGCTACCTGGCAGCTGCAGGAGGGGGTGGATTCGATTGACATTGACATTGCCGTTCGGAAACAGACCATCAGCAATCACGTGGTCAACTACCTGCCCCTGGCGCGTAAAGACACGACAGTATACCGGGAAAAATTTGCCCCCCAGTTTGAATCTCCTGATGAAGATGACGCCGAAGCGCGAACACGGATAGAAGGAGACTCAACGGCTGCCACCAGCAGTATCAAAGACATTGTTGATCAACCAGCTACGAGCTCTCAGACCCAACGACAATTGCCTCAGGTTGCCACCAGGGTGAATAAAACCCCCAGCAACATTGTGCGAATTGAAAATGCGCCAACGACCAAGCCAAAGAACGCGACGAAGAGTAAAGATGAGAAGCGGGCTGAGGTAACCTTTCGTCAGACAGAGGCTAAACGACGTTCATTGGAAAACCCATTGGTTCAATACGGGAAAGATTGGCCTGGCGTATCCTCAATAATGGATAGTCTGGAAAAGACGGCCTTTACCCGGGTCATCAACCGGGCGCGATCTGCCGCCCGATCCATTACCAGTCAGGCACAGTCAACGCAACGCATCTTGCCCGGCGTACGGGAGAGCCGCGTAAAGCATATTTATGATATGCACATGAAATACAGTTTATCATTGGTGTGCATTATCTTCATTTTCATCGGAGCACCAATGGGGGCCATTGTTCGCAAGGGCGGTTTCGGCTACCCCATCCTGGTGAGTATTATCTTTTTCGTCATCTTCATCATTCTTACCATCTTCTGCCGAAAGCTGGCGGAGAGCTTTGTGGTCAATGGTGCTTTTGCGGGTTGGTTACCCTGCATCATTCTCTTTCCCGTTAGTCTTTACATTACATCCCGGGCCCTGAAAGACGCCAAGCTGGTAAGTACAGACGGCATAACCCGATTGTTTTCCTGGGCAAAAGGACGGGTTAAGAAGCAGGAAGAACCGGGCGACGGGGCGCAGGTGCAGTAGAAGGTTGCAGGGAAGCAGTGGGGAGGAGGAGCTCCAGCTCCGACCATAAATGAGCCAGTCCCCCGAAGCGGGCAACTACCACAGCTTATCCCGATAGCTTTTCGTGATATGGCCAAAGTCTCTCCGCCCTCTTACCCGATTCGGAGCTGGAGCTCCTCTGCCCATGGTAATTTTGATGCTGGGAACAGGACGTTCGCCCAAGGCGAAATTCGTGAACGGCCACACTTTGGCAGTCGGCTCCTGAGCGTAGTCGAATGGGTGTGGAGGGCGTAGTCAAGGGGCTTGTAATCATTTATTCCTGCAACTTGTTACCCACACTAAGCAAATCCCAACCGACGGGCTTTTCTAAAATTCCATACCTTCACGGCATGCTGCAAACTTCCCCCAATCAGCAAGTCGAAACATCATTCTCCAGCTTCCTTCGCAACAACTGGCTGTTCATTGGTGGGACGATGTTCTTGCTCCTGATTAATGGTTATCTGTGGGCAACCTCTAATCAGGGAGATACGCTGATAGCCATCAATCGGTTACGAAGCCCTTTCTGGGATACTTTCTTTAAACTTGGCACCCAGTTGGCGGAGCCCGTGGCTTACGTGGTTGTGCTAATTATGGTCTCAGCCTACAGTTACCGGAGGGGGATATTTACGGTGGTTGCCGGTGCGACGGCCGGCATTGTAGCCGGCGTTCTGAAGCTCCTTTTTGCGCAGGCCAGGCCCATGCGTTGGTTCTTCGACAACTACGAAGAAATCTGGCATTCGCTTAATCACTTTGAAGAGGCTTACCGGAACTGGTCCCCCGATAGCAGTTTCCCCAGCGGGCATGCCACCTCAGCCTTTGCCCTGTACGGATTTCTGACCTTTTCCGCCCGCAGAGGGAAGCTTTGGGTAGCCCTGCTGTGTTTCGGGCTCGCCGTATTGGTAGCCTTTAGCCGGATGTATCTCCTGTATCACTTCCTTCGGGACGTAACGGTAGGTGCCGGGCTGGGACTTTGCCTGGCCACTATTGTCTATCTTATTCAGCATCGACTTTTCCCCCGTGCTTATAAACTGGACAGGGGCTGGCTTTCCTTCTTTGACAAAACCCCGGCAGCCAGGCGAAGTGTTCCGCCTCCAGAGTAGCCTTTCCTTTGCTCTTTATTCTTTTCTTTGCACCTGCGTATATCGCCCAAATAAAACCAGTCCGCCTTGAAGTATCCTACCATTGCCGTAATCCGTGAAGGAAAAGTTCCACCCGATGCCCGGGTTCCATTAACCCCGACTCAAGTAGCCGGTCTTCGAAAGCAAGGCATCGATATTGTCGTACAGCCGAGCCCGGGACGAACCTTCAAGGATGAGGAATACGCTGAACTGGGTATTCCGATGGTGGAAGACATCTCTGACCGGGAACTGCTTCTGGGTATCAAAGAGGTCCCGATTTCTCAATTGATCCCCAACAAGAAATATTGCTTTTTCGCACACGTAGCTAAAGAGCAACCTTATAATCAGCCACTGATGCGCGCGCTGCTTGACAAGGGCATCACGCATATGGATTACGAATACTTCACCGACGAAAAAGGCAAACGCCTCATTGCTTTCGGCTACTGGGCCGGCATGGTGGGCGCGCATAATACCGTGTGGACCTACGCTCAGCGTACGGGAGCCTTCCAACTCCCCCGCCTGAAGGATTTATATGATTATGCTGCTGCTAAAGAAGTGTACGCCAAACTGACCTTACCTCCAATCCGCATAGTACTTACTGGCACCGGTCGCGTGGGCCAGGGTGCTGCCCAGGTGCTGGAAGATATGGGCTTCACAAAAATCAGCCCTGCAGCCTATCTCAATGGCGAAAAGAAGGACGAAGCGGTCTTCACCCAATTACACGTCCGGGATTACGCCAAACACCCCAAGGGTGGCCCCATTGACAAACAGCATTTCTATCAAAACGGGGAAGAGTACCAGTCAAATTTTGCGCCCTACGCAAAAGTGTCCGACCTTTTCATCAATGGTATTTTTTGGGATGGGAAGGCCCCAGCCTTCTTTACCCGGGAGGAAATGACAACGGATGACTTCCGTATTCGGGTAATCGGCGACGTTACCTGTGATATTGCCCCGGCGGCGAGCGTTCCTTCTACTCTGCGGGCCTCCACCATCGCGGATCCGGTTTTCGGTTATGACCCGCTGACGGGCGAAGAAACAGAGGCATACAGAACGGATGGCATTGATATCATGTCCATTGACAACCTTCCCAGTGAGCTCCCCCGTGACGCCAGCGAAGCCTTTGGGAAAGTGTTCATTGAGAAAATTTTGCCCGAATATGCCCGGGAGAAATCCGGCATTCTGGAGCGGGCCAGTGTAACCGTAGACGGAAAACTGGGCCCTCACTTTGGCTATTTGGAGGAGTATGCTAAAGGGTAAAGCCACAATGTATTAGTTAGCATCAGTCATTTTCTCGACAATGTCTGCCAGATCATTTACCGGTTGATAAAGTCCTCCTTTTTTAAACCATGTCACCTGCCTTTTGGCATACCGCCGGCTATTTTGTTTAATCAGCTCAATGGCCCGGTCACGGGAGTATTCTTCCTCAAAATAAGGCCACCACTCCTGATATCCGACGGTTTGCAGAACGGGTAAATGGCGAAAAGAGGAAAGGGAGCGGGCTTCAGCTTCGAGGCCGGCTTCCAGCATGAGGTCTACCCGTCGGTTAATACGATCATAGAGGAGCGGACGGGGAAGATTGGTGGTAAAATACCGGCAATCAAAGGGGCGTTCGGGGCGATTACCCAGGAAGGAGGAATAGGGTTTACCGGAGGAGAGGCAGACTTTCAGGGCCCGCTCCAGGCGGCGGGCGTTTTGATGATCGACCACTGCGAAATAAGCAGGGTCCAGTTCCTGGAGTAATGCCTGCAGGCCGGTGATTCCCTGCTCCTCCAACAGACCCTGCACCTGCGTTTGCGCCTCCCCGGTGACTTCAGGAAACTCATCGAGCCCTTCACAGAGTGCGCGAAGGTATAAGCCACTACCTCCGGTAAGCACTACTACCTGATGGCGCTGAAACAGCTCCGTGAGCAAATCGAGTGCCGCTTCCGCTAATCTCCCCGCCGTAAGTGGATCCATCAAACTTCGGTCCGCCACAAAATGATGGGGCACCTGCGCCAATTCCTCCTCCGTCGGGCGGGCATTCCCGATTTTCATCTCGGTGTAGAACTGACGGCTGTCCGCACTGATGATTTCCGTCCGGTAATGCTTAGCCACTTCGATGGCAAGGGAAGTTTTCCCGCTGGCCGTTGGGCCTCCGATAACGATGAGCCTGGGCTTCATGATTTGCTTTGTAGCGCCGACTTCAGTCGGCGAAAGTTTATGCGCCGACTGAAGCCGGCGAAAGAATACCGTGAACAAAGCTACGGGTCGCCGCTGCTACATCGTCCACGTCCTTCAGGGCCCGTATAAACGCACTACCGATGATGGCACCATTGGCATACGCACAGGCTGTCCGGAAGCTTTTCGCATCACTGATGCCAAAACCGATCAACTTCGGTTGAGTTAAATCCATGGCTGCAATTCGCGCGAAGTAGGCCTTCTGTCCTTCCGTAATTTCGCCACTTTTGCCCGTGATGCTACTGCTGGATACCACATAGATAAAGCCCGTACTTAGCTTGCCGATCTGACGAATTCGCTCTTCGCTGGTCTGCGGAGTAATCAGGAAAGTTACCTGCATATCGTAGCGATCTGTAATCTCCCGGAATTCCTGCTCGTATTCAAACACCGGCAGGTCGGGCAGGATAAGCCCATCGACACCCGCTTCCCTGGCGGCTTTGACAAAACGCTCCGGGCCATACTGCATCACCTGATTGAAATAGCCCATCAGCACGAGCGGAACCTGGGTATGGTTTCGGGCTTCGGTCAATTGTTGAAACAGTGTTTCCAGTGTCATACCGTTCGCCAGCGCCTTCATGCTGGATTGCTGGATGGTCTCTCCATCCGCCATTGGGTCAGAGTAGGGCATGCCAACTTCAATCAAGTCAGCGCCGGCTTCTGCCAGGTTCCTGATGATGGTTACGGTGCTATCCAGTTGGGGGTAGCCCGCCGTGAAGTAGACGTTTAGCAGATTATCTTTCTTTTTATCGAAGAGTTGAGTTAATCTATTCATGTTTAACTTTTTAGCCCCGGAAGGGCGTCTATCGTAGTGATGGCTGACCGTGGGTTGTTCCGCAGGACAATCCAAAGGAGCACATCGCGATTCGTTTTATTGGTTAACCGGCCAGTCCGTTCAAATAGGTAGTAAAGGCGGCCAGGTCCTTATCTCCCCGTCCGCTGAGGCAAACGACAATTACGTCGTCCGGCCCATATTCCATTTGGTCGAGCGCTGAAAAAGCGTGGGCGGTTTCCAGAGCAGGAATAATACCTTCCGTGCGGGCAGTAAACAGCGCTGCGGCCAGCGCATCTTCGTCGGTGACGCTGATGGCTTCGGCGCGCTTTGAGTCGATCAGGAAAGCATGGAGTGGGCCAATGCCAGGGTAATCCAGTCCGGCAGAAATACTGTAAGGCTCGATGACTTGTCCGTCTTCCGTTTGCATCAGCAAGGTGCGGGAGCCGTGAATAATACCCTCGGTGCCCAATACGGAAGTAGCGGCGGATTCACCGGAATCCACCCCAAGCCCAGCCGCCTCGACGGCGACGAGCCGTACGCGCTCATCGTTCAAATAGTGGTAAAAGGCGCCGGCTGCATTGCTACCACCGCCTACACATGCGACGATGGCGTCCGGATAATCCCGACCGAGCTTTTCCTGCAACTGCCATTTCATCTCCTCTGAGATGACGCTCTGGAAACGGGCGACCATGTCCGGATAAGGATGCGGACCGACGACCGAGCCAATGATGTAATGGGTATCTTCAGGGTTGTTAATCCAGTCGCGGATGGCTTCATTAGTGGCATCTTTGAGCGTTTTAGACCCGCTGAGCGCTGGGCGCACTTCAGCGCCCAGCATCCGCATCCGGGCTACATTGGGTGCCTGCCGGGCGATGTCCACCTCGCCCATGTAGACGATGCACTGCAGCCCGACAAGAGCACAGACGGTAGCGGTAGCTACGCCGTGTTGTCCTGCGCCGGTTTCGGCAATGATCCGCTTTTTACCCAGGCGCTGCGCTACCAGAATCTGACCGATGGTGTTATTGATCTTATGGGCGCCGGTATGGTTCAGGTCTTCCCGCTTCAGGTAAATATTGGTACCGTAATGCTCACTCAGTCGTTTAGCAAAATAGAGCGGGCTTGGCCGGCCGACGTAGTCTTTCAGCAGCGCATCGAACTCTTTTTTGAAGTCCGGGTCAGCCGTCATCTCACGATAGGTGTTCTTCAGCTGCTCAATGTTAGGGTGCAGCATTTCAGGGATATAGGCTCCGCCGAAACGGCCGTAGTAGCCTCTTTCGTCGACGTCTATTTGGAGGTTTTTGGTCATGATGTTTTATGTTTCGGGTACATCTGTACTTGTACCGGTTTCTTTTTCGGGTACATCTGTACTTATACCCGGTTTTTAGCTTATTGTTGTGAAAAATGCGGTGCCTGCTGATTCAGCGTATATCTACCGATATACTCTGCATCCGCTAAGCAACACCCTCTTCCACCCGGTCTTTAGCAAATCTGAGCAAATTCCGGATCATCAATCGCCCGTGTTTCGTCATTATGCTTTCCGGGTGAAACTGAACACCGAAGATCGGATACTCCCGATGTTGAAGGGCCATTACGCCGCCATATTCTCCCGTTGCGGTCATCTCCAGCTCTGCGGGTAAGGTTTGCGGATCGATGACCCAGCTGTGGTAGCGGCCGGCGTTGAAGGCTTCAGGAACACCCGCCAGAAGCGTATCATCGGTTTTCGTGCGGGTCATTTCTGTTTCAATACCGTGGTGGACTTCATCGAGATTAATCAAAGTGCCGCCGAAGGCCTCACCGATGGCCTGATGGCCGAGGCAGACGCCGAAGATCACTTTCTCGCTGGCGTAGCGTTGCAGCAGAGCGGGCATGATGCCCGCCTCTGCGGGTACACCCGGCCCGGGAGAGAGTACAATCAGGTCGTACTCCCCTACGGCCTCCAGGCTGATTTCATCGTTGCGGAACACATCAATATCCTGCCCGAGTTCTTCTTCAATGTACTGCACCAGATTATAGGTGAAGCTGTCGTAATTGTCTAATATTAATACTTTCATCATTACAGATTTTCGGCTTTATCAAGGGCTTTGGTAAGAGCTCGCAGCTTGTTATACACTTCTGCGCATTCGCTCTCTTCATTACTGGCGGCAACGACGCCGGCGCCGGCCTGGTAGTACAGCTTGTTGTCCTGACTGAAGAATGACCTGATCAGAATCGCCTGGTTCATCCCTCCTTTGAAGTCAATGAAGCCAATGGCACCGCCGTAAAAGCCACGTTGTTGGTTTTCGTATTGGTTGATCAACTCCATCGCCCGGTACTTTGGTGCGCCCGAAAGTGTGCCCGCAGGGAAGGTATCCCCGAAAATGCGGACCGTCTCATCCGCTTTCACACTATCTCCTTCCACCGTTGACACCAGGTGAATAACGTGGCTGTAATAATGGACTTCCCGCAAACTGGTCACCTTCACATTCTTGGTATGCCGGCTCAGATCGTTGCGGGCCAGATCCACCAGCATAACGTGTTCTGCGTTTTCTTTAGGGTCGGCCAGTAAGGCTTCGGTCGCCTCCTGATCTTTCTTCTTGTCTCCGGTACGCTTGTAGGTGCCGGCAATGGGGTTCAATCTCGCCTTCCCCTCCCCAATGACCATCTGGCTTTCCGGGCTGGAGCCCATGATCCGGTAATCACCGTAATCAAAATAAAACAGATAAGGCGAAGGGTTGATGCTGCGGAGAGCACGGTAGACTTGAAACTCATCCCCTTTGAAGCTTTGCTTAAACTGACGACTCATAACAATCTGAAATACATCACCTACCCGACAGTGGTGCTTTCCAGCAGCTACCAGCTCCATAAAGCCTTCGTCGGTCAGATTGCTACTCTCTTCTCCCATCCGGCTGAAAGGGTGAACTCCCCCACCCCGTTTAATGGCTGCTTCCACTTCTTCCAGGCGGCTTTCTTCGCCTTCGGGAAGATTTTCAATCAGGATCAACTCATCCCGGTAATGATGAAACACCAGAATAAAACGGTATAAATGATAGCGCAGATCGGGTGCGCTCAAGACTTTAGGGTTATCAAATTTCAGGGTATCAAAATACTGTACTCCCTCAAAGTTGGTGTGTCCGATCAGGCCGTTAAACTGCCCGATGATCGGGTCTTCGTCGTCAGGGGAAAGCTCAAAAGAGGCTAAGAATTCGTGCAAGCGCCTGGACACTGTCTCCACATCTTCGACTCGTTCTTCCTGAATCCAATGCCCCAGGTGCCGGCGCTCCATCACCCCTTCATTCACCTGAAAGGAAGCCAGGGTTTCCAGGCCAACAACGGAATAGTAGTGCTCATTATCGCGGCTCTCATTAGACTCCAGCAATACCGGATCTGTGAAGTTGTCCCGAACGGACAGGTAAAGCCTTACGGGAGTAAGATGGTCAGCGGTAATCCGCTTCGTCAGCACCCGAATATTGGTTTTCACCGAAGGTTTAAGAATCGTTTCCAAATTTTACGTTTTATGTCGCCTGCTACAATCGGAGCACAAAAAAAGCCCGACGGAGCAATCCGACGGGCTTTAAATTTTTCTGTTTTACACAAACAAAGGCCTGATCAGGATGCTCGGAGAGATCTGTTCAGCCACCACCAGTTGTTGAGGTTCTTGTTGTGCATGGCGTAAAGGTAAGTGGCGCCATCGAAATAGCAAAGGATTTTAGGAAAAGAGCGTTTTTTGGGCGCGAACGCGGGTGCAGGGGAAGGTTGGAGTGCATAGTTTTCCCCGGATTACGACTCAGGCTCCGCCTAAGTCTTCATCCGGGGCTAAGGATATTGGATCCCTCCGGGATCGAAATACAGACTCCGTAGGAGTCGAACATCCTTAGCCCCGGATAAAGGTGGAGGCATTGCCTCCGCCGCAATCCGGGGAAGTGCGCCCAGCGCACGCAAAGAAGAAACGCTCCTTGCTCTTTAAGCTTTCGCATCCACCTGCGGCTGCGCCCTTACTACATCCGCTCCGGCACCTCAATACCCAGCAGGCCCATTCCCTTTTGCAAGGTATTGCCCACCGCCTTACACAGCTGCAAACGGAACGCAATGGCTTCGGGAGACTCCGCGCTCAGGATACTGTGATCGTGCCAGAATTTGTGGAGGCTCTTCGCCAAATCGTAGCAGAACATCGCGACGAGGCTCGGGTCATAGCTCTCCGCCGCCGTTTTAACCAGCCCAGGAAAGGCGTAAAGCTGATTGACCAGCTCCCGCTCTGCGGGTGCCAGTCCCGTGTAGTTTTTCGCCAGCGACACATCCGGGTTGCCGGCCTTCCGCCATACCGCCCGGGTCCGGACGTAAGCGTTTTGCACGTAAGGGCCGGTTTGCCCCTGCATATCGACGGACTCTTTAGGGTCAAAAGTCATCCGCTTCTGTGGCCCCACCTTAATGATGTGGAACTTCAGTGCCGACATGCCGATCTGCCGGATAATTTCATCCTGTTCTTCCTGGCTCAGCTCACTGGTTGCCGCCCGCTCCTGGCTCATGAGCCGGGCTTCGTGGATGACTTCCTTCATCAGGTCATCAGCGTCCACCACGGTGCCTTCCCGGCTTTTCATCCGGCCGGAAGGGAGATCTACCATGCCGTAACTCAGGTGATAAAGACCATTAGCATAGGGCTCCTCCAGGCGCTTGAGCAGTTCGAAGAGCGTCGCGAAGTGATGGTTTTGCTCATCGGCAACGGTATAAATCATCCGCTTAGCGCCGAAGTCATCGTACCGCAACCGGGCCGTCCCTAAATCCTGGGTGATGTAAATGCTCGTTCCATCGGCCCGCATCAGGGTTTTTTCGGAAAGCTTGGCGTCGGTCAGGTCCGCGAAAACAGAGCCGTCTTCCCGCTTTTGGAATACTCCTTTCTCCAGGCCGAGTTCCACCATGTCTTTACCCAATACGTAGGTATTGGATTCGTAGTACAGCTTATCAAAACTTACGCCGAGCTTCTGGTAGGTCTCTTCGAAACCTTCGTATACCCAACCGTTCATTTTTTCCCACAGGGCTCTCGTC
Organism: Neolewinella agarilytica; assembly: GCF_900110645.1. Lineage (GTDB taxonomy): Bacteria > Bacteroidota > Bacteroidia > Chitinophagales > Saprospiraceae > Neolewinella > Neolewinella agarilytica. The sequence continues at coordinate 56,550 of NZ_FOFB01000005.1, read as the reverse complement.
TCAGCATCACCGGCTTCCCACTGCAGAAGCATGTTCTTGGCGGCAGCACCCAGTTCACTGTAGTCGTTGAAGTATTTCTTGGCGTAGCCCTTAAAGAAAGCTTCTGGCGTTTGCTTTTCCTTTCCAAGCTTAGCAAAAACCTCCTGCCCCTCAGCCGTTTCCTGCCAGGCTTTGTACTCTGCCTGAAACTTCTGTTCAAAAAGCACGTAGTAATCTCCGACGAAGTGATCTGGCTTCGTACCCGTCGACTCCGGTGTAGCACCTTCCCCGAATCTCTGCCAGGCCAGCATGGACTTACAAATAGCGATTCCCCGATCGTTGATGATCTGAACCTTCTTCACGTCGTAGCCCGCCGCTGAAAGCATTTGGGCAGAAGACCAGCCCAGAAGAATATTCCGGACGTGGCCCAGGTGCAAGGGCTTGTTGGTGTTAGGGCTGGAAAACTCTACCACCACACTTTCGCCGTTGGCGGGGGAGCTACCGTAGCCCTCTTTAATCGGGGCTTCCAGCAGGAAATCCCGCCAGTAGTCATCCGCGATGACTAAATTGAGGAAACCTTTAATCACATTATAATCCGCGATTTCGGCCACCTTTTCCTTGAGGTAGGCACCTAATTCCTCCGCAATCTCGTCGGGTTTCTTCCGCGCAAGGCGCGTCAGTGGAAAGGTTACTACCGTAAACTCACCCTCAAACTCACGCCTGGTGCTTTGCAGGGTGATTTCCTGAGAAGAACCATCCGCCTGATACAGGTCGGTGATAGCGGCTTTAACACCGGCTTCGATAATTTCGGGGAGCGTTTTTTCCATAGCGGGGCAAAAGTAAGTAGGATTATCAGGAACGAAGCAGAGTCGTTCCTACTTTATTGAAGGAAAGCCTAAGAAACAGCTGACGGTTTTCTTTAATGAAGCGGTCTGTACTCCATTAAGATTGTTCCCCTTCCGTAACGAAGTGAATAGGTAGTACCGCAGCCAGGAAGTGCAAAATGTGACAGATCACCCTTGGTTAAATCGCCGTAAATCCACCGATAACCGTGAGGAGAAAGAGCAGAATCCAAACGACGAAGATCAGGGAGACAAAAACGATCGCCGCCATTTCAATTTGCTTCAACATATTCTCATCGAAAAAAGGAGGTGGCATATTAGCAGCATCCTCGTTTTCGAAGGTTGGCCTTTGGGCGGAGGGTTCTGTGTCTACTGTGAATTCACGGAAGAAGCGTCGAATCACTTCTTCACGGGTTTCCGGCGTCAGGTCCTTATTGTAGAAAACGGGTTGTGCTGAATCCAGCAGGTTAAGGTCCTGATCAAGTTCGTCAAGGCCGCTGACCATGATGATCTCTTCGTCATAGGCAAGTGGCCGGACTTGTGCAAAAGCCGCTTCCGGTTCAATTTCTCCGGCGATGACGCGCTTTCTCAAATCAGAGATGTAAGCTTCTAAGGCCAGCTCTTCAACATCATATACGACCAGGTTTTGGTCCTGGCAAACTTCAAGGAATTGTTCCAGCTGGAACTCCCGGCTATCTCCTCTCATGGCCGAAAGAAAATGCATTGAATCTGAGGCATGTCCCTTAGCGATCATTGACTCCGCCCAATCCACCAACACATGCTTATCCCATCGGTGTAAATAGAACTTACCGAGAGCAATCATGGCGGATTTAGAGGGATTGAAAGGCATCTTGGGATATTTGCAATTATAACGCCATGACAAGCCGTCTTGGTTGCCTTTTTCGGGCAAAAAATGACCGATTTACCAATCCTTTTTTCAATCGATTTTAAAAATTAGTCCCGGCCGAAACATTAATGACCGAAGCTTCTTCTTTCGTGAAGCCCATTACCGCACTAACCGTAAAAGATCTCGACAGGGGAATCAGGTAAATTCCGAACCCATAAGCAGACTTAAAGTCTCGTGCTTCTTCGCTTTTTTGCAGAATGACCCCACGATCATAGAAAGTTCTCACGCCTACGGCAAAAGGGACAACCCGACTTTCGATCAGGGCTACCGGGCTTCGGAACTCGACGTTGTAAAAGAAGTAGCCATCTCCGACAAAGCGATTGCGCTGAAAGCCCCTCAGACCATTGGCACGCCCCAGGCTGGGCTGTTCGTAAAAAGGTACGGTACCCTGAGTAAGGGCTAACCCGGTCCGAAAACTAAGCGAAATGGGGAAGCGTCTGGTGGAAAAATGTGTTTCCCCGGCGATTTTACTCACCCCGAAGTTATTATTGAAATCGCCAAAGCCCCATTTCTGACTCGCCTCCAGCATTACCCCTTTGGAAGGGAGTTGTGGGTGATCCCTGAGATCAAGCTGTAGCTCCGGCCTCAGGTAGGCAAACCGTAGATTACCGTCGCCGTAGTAGTCCGTCCCGGCGTTCAGGATGGTATTTTCGGTTTCTATCGTTTCATTGATCTGATAGCCAGCTAACAGATTAAAATAACTCCTTCCGGCAAAGCGTCTTCTCAGGCCACCTTCAACGGAAAAATGCTTTAAGCGAATTAGGTTAAAATCGTTGCGAACCCGATCAGGATCAATAACGGTATTGTTGCCCAAGCCGTAAAAAAAGTTAAAGAAATCGGGAAAGCCAGCTCTCGTTCTGGCGATCAGGTCAGCTTTGCCAAAAACTTCTCCGAACTCAGCGGAAGCTTTAACGGCAGCGCTGCCAATGGCGCGCGCCTCGGCAGCAATCCGGTATCGTGCACTAAAGTCCCGACGCGTAAAATTCCGACGGGTGAACTGCACCCCAAGACCAAGCTTAGGCCCGGAAAAACCATTGAAGCCTACGCTTACCAGAGGGGAAATCTCATTGTATTCATGCGCCGTCCGGTCGTAGTAATAGAGCTCATCCCGCCAATTATTCTTGTATTTAAGACCGTTACCTGATACGATCTCCTCCTCCCTGTCATTCTCGTAAATGCTGGCTTTGACCGATTTAGTAGTTGATTCAGCAGTGTATATATCTTCCCCTTCACCGCCAATAAACCGCAGTTTAATGCTGCTTTTGTTTTCACCGGTGATGGTAAACTGATCATCATCGCCCAATCCATAAACCCTGACTTCTTTTGTCTCTTTAGGTGAGAAGACACGGTCATAGAGCACCATTCCTTCGCTCTTACCCTTTAGGTCTACAGAACGGATCCGCAGGGAGCCATCACTCAAACCTTCAGCCGTAAAGGCTTCCTCGTCATTAGTTCCAACGATATCTACCACACTGGCGTATAACTCGTAGTAGGCTTCTGCATAGTCTTGCAGATCATCCCTTCGACGCTTCAACTTGGCAATAATTTCTTCTCCGGAAACAGCAAAAGCGCCCGCAGGCATTTGCTTTACCGCTTGTTCGATGATCTCATCCGTAAGCTCCGTTTGAATTTTTTGTGCTTCCCGTTCAAAGTCAGTGCGCTTCAACGGACTTAGCAGCAGGCGGTCCATATGCCGGGCCTGATGAGACAAGCTGCGGATGTCCGGCGTACGGAAGCCAAAATTTTCCAGATTGGGAACGGCCCACGAGCGGGAGGCAAACCAGGGAAAAAAGCCATCCATTCTGGAGAAGGCATTGTCGCGGTCACGGGGAATAGGACGAATATGGTGAACTCCCCCAATTTTATAGCTGGCCCACTTCCAGTTTTCTTCGTGCCGGCTCCAGTCTCCAATCAACAGGTCAAAGAGACGGGCTCTCAGAAACTCCCGGTTATTGACCACTACTTCCTGGTCATCATAGCGCTCCCGGAATAGTTCATAACTCTTTAGAATATCATCCGCTCCGAAGGTGCCCGGGCGGTCGCTCTTTTGTTTCTCGTCCTGGGGAAAAACCTCCAGTGTACCGAGCATATTGGCAAAGCGGGGATTAAAGTTTCCCAGAGTAGGGCAAGCAGCCATGGAATACACCTGAGGGCTAACGTGCAACACCCCCAAATGATCCAGCAAAGGGGCTACAATCAGGCTTCCGAATGGATGACCACTGGAGGTTTGATCCCGAAAGGCATCACCAATGATGGTAGGTCGAATCTGCCAGTCCAGTGTTACCGCCGGATCCTTATCTATCGAGCGAAAAATATAGGCCGTTCCGTCTTCTGACCTCAATTTAAGGGAAGTCGTTTGTCGGCCGCCACCTTCCCGTTCGGGTGTAAGACCTCCAAAAGCGGTGGAAACATCTAACACCGGAACTTTTACCGGGGTGGCCCAGGTGTCCCGGTAGTGCTTACCTAAAAAGTTTTCACCGAATTTACTGACCTCATACTGGGCACCGGGGACAACTATCTGGCTATCCGGAATATCCACCTTGAACTCCGTCATATCTTCTTCCGTAATTCCACAGGGGCGGAAAGCAGGGTTGACCGGCAGTGTATCCTGAGCATTGTCGCAGGGGGCATGATACAGGATCCGCTCCGCCAGGGGCTTAGCGTCCTTTGCGTCCAGATAGATGTAGTTAACCTCTCCGTCCTCAGAAAAAGTTATTTCCGTAAAGCCCGCCTCGCGGCTGATGTGTTGGGCCGGCTTGTGCTGCGCCGACCAGCGCCCCGGGCCGGAGGCTCCGGCATTGAGGATAAAATTGCGGCGAAACCGGATCAGCTGCTGGCTCTTATCTTGTGCTCCGACAAAAAGAAGCCCATCGTAAAAACCGTTATAGTCTTTCATGGCTTTGGCCAGGGGAGCAAACCTTTCATTGGTAAGTTCTTCCGGCGTGCCTACATTTTGCCGCCAGGAAAGACGTATGCCACCAATGATTGGAGGAGCGAAGTGATCCCTGGCGGGGAATTCACCACCGTAACGCCCTTGTGATTTAGGAGGAAAGTGGCCAGCAACGATAATGTTCCGATCCCGGTTTTCCTGAAAAATACTCTTCATTTCATCCAGGACTGTCCCTGGATCTGCAAAGTCGCAGGAGGACTCAGCGGGGAGCGGCTTGTGGTGAGGATGATTCCACCATTGCGTGTTGATGGGCATCAGCAATACGCTTTCCGACAACTGGATAAGTTCCGGCCCGGGACAGCCATTTTTGAGGGGCCAGATTAAGTTGTCAAGCAACTGGTCTTCCAGATAGTTTTCCATGGCTTTCACACAAGCGAGCCCGTTGACTCCGGACTTGTCCCAGTCCCGATCACCAGGAATGAAGTAAAAATCCGTTTCCGGATTACGGCGAACTAAATCAAGCAGAGGCGCTAAGGAGGAGAATACCTGATCGCCATTACCCTGTTTCCGTTTCCAAGCCGACATTTCTTCGGTGCAGCCATCCACAAAATCACCCGCAAAAAGGACCGTTGCGGGCAAATCAGCTTGCTGTATTCGAAGATCGATTGCTTCAAACAGCCCGGGAACAGCATCGGCAGTGTTACCCGCTACAATCAGGCGAACCTGAGCGGATAAGCAAGAGGACAACAACAAGCAGAGAAGGGTCAGACGGGTGGAATGGAGCATTAGACGAGTAGCGCAGGCTTGAGGTAAGGGGATAGTAACGTCCCCTGGCCAGTTGTATTCTGTGTTTCAGAATATAGCGCAAAAATAAGCTCTCTGGTTCGTTAGCTCCCGGCTTTCTTTAGACTGTTCTTTGCACCCCGTAAGGAACAGGACCCAGAACCTGCGTGCGCGCCGCCTGCTTTGAAAGCCTGCCCAAATCATGGCTTGTAAACCCGTTGGCTAAACGGAAAACGAAAATCTTTTCCCTGCACTTCCAGGTTGAAAGAGAAAGCTGCTGCTTCGTCATTTCGGGGAAATACAACTTTGCCTACCGCTTTTTCGCCCGGACGTATTGTCGTATATCTTACTGCATGATCGAGCCAGAAGAATCGGTTTTCGGGCACTGGTATTTCGTCTGCGTACGGAATAGCATTTCTTCGAAAATCGCTGGCCGCCTGTGCGTTGACCACCGCAAAAGCAAGATTCTCCGTAACGGAAAAGGCCAGCTCGCTGGCAAAAGAACTCCCCACAGGATCGAGACCTTCAAGGCCTGCATCAGAAGTTATCGCCACCACCGTTCCGGCCACCAGTGCACCGGCACCAATCCAGCCCCAGGTCCGTCGTGTTTTTTCCTGCTGAATCGTCTGGATATCCATGCTTAGCAGCTCCATCTCCGGATCGATCGCCAAAGATACCGGACCGACATCGGGCACCAGCAGGCAGGTTGCCGGATCAAAATTAAAGGGTTCCGTGCCCTTATTTTCTACTTCAAGGTTAAAGACGATGTAATTGGGAGAGGCATCATAGTAGCTAACGGCAACGGCCACATCAGCCTGTTCATCCGTCACTATTTTTTCACCGTAACGGTAATGGTCTGGTTCTGCATCAGGCTCTAACCGGACCACCCGAAGGGGCGTGCAGGAGGAAATCAGCAAGGCTAAAAGGACAAGGGTAAATAAAGGTTTCATGTATAGTGGGTTAAGTCAGGTTTGGTAAGAATATTGCTTTAGCTACAAGATAACCAAGCAGTTGCGTTCTATCCGTTTTACCAGCTGCTTTAAAAAATGTTTAAGACTTTTCCCATCGCTACTGCAGCGAAAACTAAATTCTACGGTATAAATCCAGCACCATCGGGCACTTCCTGGCGCACCGGCAAAGTGGCCAATGAAAAGGGAAAGGCTTAGAGAACAGACGCTGGAAGTCGTAGCGCGCTACTATTTATACACCTTGATGCGAATTACAAGCAAAATCGGTGAAGTTTAAGCCCCTCGGTGCACACCTTGTTATTCCCCCAGAACCTTCTTATCAAAAGGATTAAGCCCGACACCCCGCACTACGGCCTCCGCCTCAATCCGGTATTCAGAAACGGCGTTTCTCGTTTTCCTGGCTACCCAGGCCAGGCCGCGGAAAAGAATGTTTCGGTTGCCAAAGTCATCTACTTCAGAAGTCATCGGGGTAAACCTGACCGTAAAGGGATAGTCTACCTCAACGCCATCTCCGGGCACCTCGATGGTGTCCCGGATGATCTCCGTTCCCAGCTCGTATTCATCCACGAGGACTTCAGCATCCCGACCACGGGAGTACTTTTCAATAATCGCCAATTTGATGGCCGTCACCGTCTGCGGGTTTTTACTCATCAGTCGGATCGTCCCCTGAAGGACGCCCTGACGAGGATCAAAATCTTCCGGTAAAATGAGCTCGAGTTTGACGCCCTCGATGCCCAGCCATTGTTTCACTTTGCCTAACATAGTGGAAAAGATAGTACGATGCGTACTTTCGCATTCGTTATACTCGACGAACACCCGCCGCCATCCGATGGTTGGGTCTTCTTCAGCCCCAAATAGCCAACATGCAGTTTATTGACAACGATCAGGTCCGCAACTTAGGTAACTTCGAACTCCTCGCCCGGCAGGTAGTGGAAGGCTTCATCATCGGCCTGCACAAAAGTCCTTTCCACGGTTTTAGCGTAGAATTCGCGGAACACCGGATTTACAACCCCGGTGAACCGACTAAGAATATTGACTGGAAGGTTTTTGCCCGCACGGACAAGATGTACACCAAGCGCTACGAAGAGGAAACCAATCTGCGTTGTCAGATTGTGATTGACACCAGTTCTTCCATGTTCTTTCCCGAGGTAACCACAACTTCTGAGGACCACGTCAATAAAATCAGGTTCAGTGCGCTGGCCGCAGCGGCCCTGATGAACCTGCTGAAGCGGCAGCGGGATGCCTTCGGCCTTAGTTTTTATGATGAGTCCGTCAATCTGCACACCCGTCCAAAATCAAGCACCACGCACTACCGCCTGATGCTTACTCACTTGCAACGGCTGATCGAAAACCCTACCCGGGAGGTCAAAACCACCACGGCCGCCTCTCTGCATCAGATTGCCGAGAGTGTCCACCGACGGTCATTGGTGATCATTTTCAGTGACATGTTCGACGATACGGAGAAGGAAGATGAGCTCTTCGCGGCCCTCCAGCACCTTCGCCACGCCAAGCACGAAGTGGTACTCTTCCACACGGTCGACAAGAAAAAAGAAATCGACTTCGAGTTTGAGAACCGCCCCTACGAATTCATCGATATGGAAAGCGGAGAACGGGTAAAACTGCAACCCCATCAGGTAAAAGAGTACTACGTGGAGCAGGTGGTCGCTTATAAAGAACGGCTGCGCCTTAAATGCCTCCAGTACAAAATTGACTACGTAGAAGCAGACATCAATAATGGCTTCCGAACCGTACTACAGCAGTACATGGTGAAGCGGAACCGGATGGGGTGATGGGGTGCGGGTTGCAGGGTGCAAGTTGCAGGGTGCGGGTTGCAGGGTGCAAGTTGCAGGGTGCGGGTTGCAGGGTGCGGGTTGCAGGGTGCAAGTTGCAGGGTGCGGGTTGCAGGGTGCGGGTTGCAGGGTGCAGGCGAACTGATTACTAAACGGCTTTGGCAGATTCAGCTGGGGGCGCGGACGCAGGATGCAAAGACAGCTAAGAGTAGCAATGTTTTAGGCCATGCCCCTCCGATCATGTGGGATTCATTTTCGTAGGGGCTGATCACTTATTGAAAGCAACCGTACTGATTTAAATAGCCCTTCAGCAAATCCAACAGATAGCTTTTTCTCGTAACTGAGTTTGACAGGTCCGAAATGGCCACTTTTTGCACATTATTCAACTCAGTTTTCAATGAAAACATCCTTACATCAACGTTTGGTGTTTTTCGCTTTGTTTTTCGCACTGACTTTCAGTTTAGCGGCTTCCTCTCACCGGGAAGCGCCCCTGATTGCCGACGATCCACTGGCGGACAATACCGACGTCTATGCTTTTAGAAGCCCGGACGACCCCAGCACCATCACCCTGATGGCTACCTATATTCCCATGCAGCTGCCCCAGGGTGGCCCGAACTATTACACCTTCGGGGAGAATATCCGTTACGAAATCCATGTAGACAACGACGCCAGTATTCCCGGAGATGAAGTGACTTACCGCTTCACCTTCACACGCGTAAACGAAGACCCTACTACCTTCTTCAATATCCGCCTCGGCGCAGAAAACCTCAAGGCTACTTACACGCTTGAGCGTAGCCTCGATGGAGGCCTAAGCTTTGAGACCATTGTGGAAGACGGCCCCGTGCCAGGTTACAACATCGGCCCACGCTCCATTGAGTCTCCGGTTGGTTATGACTCCACCTACACGGAAATGATGACCAACGCCATCGTAACCGCCAGCAGCGGAGAAAAGGTTTGGGCCGGCCCGTCAGACGATCCTTTCTTCGTTGACCTCGGCGGCATTTTTGACCTCGGCGATAGCCCCCGGCAGGGAGACGACGCACAGAATCGTGATGGTCTGGCACAGTTCAATGTCCACACCATCGCCCTTCAGGTTCCTATTTCTACGCTGCTCAAAGCGGGTGCGTCCGTAGGAACGGCAAACATCCTTGACCCCGACCACATCATTGGCGTCTGGGCATCCGCCAGCCGTCCGGCAGTCCGGACGCTTACCGCCGGAGATACTTCCGTCTACTCCGGAGAATGGGTACAAGTTTCCCGCTTGGGTATGCCGCTGACCAACGAAGCCGTCATTCCCGTTGGCATGAAGGATTACTGGAATGCAATTACTCCCTACGAAGAAATTGGCGACGTCCTGCTGGACAGCTTCTTCTTCAATCCTGAACTCGCCCTTTACATGGACGATGATGCTTTCGGCGGGGCTGTTCCTGCCTTCGCGCCTCTACGCATACAGACCAATAGCCTGGGCCAGTTTGACTTCAGTAACGGAGCCGATGGCTTATTCGGCCTGAAGGGAAACGCCGCTCTTGACGGTACGGCACTGGCAGAAGCTGCTTTTGGTAGCCTCTTACTTCCCGGCCCGGGCTTACCCCGCTCCGTGGATCTTTGGCCCATCTTCCATACCGGCGCTCCGAACCTGCCGCCTTACCAACTGGCTACCGGCAAAGCGGGTAATCCGCTGGCAGCGGGCAAACCCTTCATCAACAATTTCCTGCCCAACGGTGGTGATATGCTCCGGCTGAATATGGCCGTGCCCGTAACGCCCAGAAACAGCGAAAGCTTCAGCTCCCTGGGGCTTGTACAGGCAGCTGTTCTTGGATTAACCGACCCGCTTTACAATGGTACGGCCGACATGCAACAGATCCCCAACATGGACGGATTCCCCAATGGTCGCCGTCTCGAAGATGATGTCACCCGCATTGAACTGCAGGCCGTATCGGGTGTCGTTCTTGCCGCCATCGGACTTTGGTATGATGACTATGACCCCACTACCAGCCCTAGTCCGGTAACGGACAATCTGGTGAGCGTACTCTCTTACAGCACTCAGGTAGAAGAAAACGACAAGCCGTTCACGGCCAGTTTCCCCTACGTAGCGGCTCCGTGGAGAGGTACGGTGGTTAAACACACCAACCCAGGAAACTAATCCGGGACTACCACGCATCCAATTTTAATGATCGTTCCGGACTATCCGTTCGGGACTCAGCATACAACCATAATGAATTTATTAACCAACTTTAAGCGGACACTCGTCGTGCTGCTGGCGGTTATGAGCAGCACTGCGCTGTTTGCGTCCAGTCACCGGGAGGCACCGCTCATTTCAGATGACCCGCTGGCGGACAACGTCGACGTCTACGCCTTCCGGTCTCCGGAAAACGAAGACATGATTACCCTCATCGCCACCTACATCCCCATGCAACTCCCGCACGGTGGCCCCAACTATTATCATTTCGGAGAAGACATCCGCTATGAGATTCACATCGATAATGATGCTGCCGTTGCTGGTGATGAGATTACCTATCGCTTCACCTTCACGCGGGTGAACGAAGATCCTTCCACCTTCTTCAATATCCGCCTGGGTAAGGAAAACCTGAAGACCACCTACACCCTGGAACGTAGTGTTGATGGTGGTGCTACTTTTGAAACAGTAGTGGCCAACGGGGAAGTCCCCGCCCCTAACATCGGCCCCCGCTCGATTGAGTCTGCCGTTGGTCTCGGACAGGAAAGCTACGAAGCTTACTGGATGAGCAAGGTTACTACCGCCACCAGCGGTGAACAGGTATTCGCCGGCACGGTGGATGATCCCTTCTTCGTCGACCTGGGTGGTATTTTCGACCTCGGTGACGCTCCTCGTCAGGACGGAGAATCCATCGACGGCCTGGCTTGTTTCAACACTTCGGCCATTGTACTGAATGTTCCGATTGCGACCCTCCTGAAGGATGGTGCAGCGGCGACCCCGGCGAACATTCTCGACGGTGACTACGTGATCGGCGTATGGGCTTCCTCCAGCCGCCCGGCCATTCAAACGCTGCAAACCGACGGCAGCAAGCCAGCAGTAAGCGGCGACTGGGTGCAGGTCTCCCGCCTCGGTATGCCACTGACCAACGAAGCCGTTATCCCCGTAGGCATGAAAGATTACTGGAATGCCATCTCTCCCTACGAAGAGATTACGGATACTCTGCTGGACGGTTTCTTCTACAACCCGGAGCTCGCTCTGTACATGGACGACGACCTGTTCGGCGGAGCCGTTCCTGCTTTCGCTCCACTACGGATTCAGCAGAACAGCCTCGGCATGGGCCTGGACTTCACGAACGGTGCGGACGGCCTCTTCCCGCTGAAGGGTTCCGACGCCGTAGCCGGAACCGCGCTCGATGATGCGGTATTTGGCACCTTACTACTCCCCGGTGCCGGCAAGCCGCGTTCCGTTGACCTGTGGCCCATCTTCCACACCGGTGTCCCCAATGCACGTCCGTACCAACTGGCTACGGGCAAAGCGGGTGATCCGCTGGCGGCAGGTAAACCCTTCATCAACAACTTCCTGCCCAACGGAGGTGATATGCTTCGCCTGAACATGGCCGTTCCGGCGACGCCGCGAGACGATGAATCCTTTTCTTCTCTTGGCCTGATCCAGGCAGCAGTGCTTGGCCTTACGGACCCCACTTACGCTGCAACGGCCGATCTGCAGTTGATCCCTAATATGGATGGCTTCCCTAACGGACGCCGCCTGGAGGATGACGTCACGCGCATCGAGCTACAAGCGGTTTCCGGTGTGGTACTCGCCGCCATTGGCCTTTGGTATGACGATTACGACCCTGCCACCAGCCCGTCCCCCGTTACCGCTCAACTGGGCGGTGTACTGGGTTACACGACTGGTGTTGAAAGCAACGACAAGGACTTCCGCGGAGCATTTCCCTATCTGCCAATGCCCAACAGCGGAACCGGAGAATGTGGTGGCGGACTCGTAGCCACCAGCAATGATTTCTTCGCGCCCGGTGTCGGACTTAACGCTCCGGACGTGGTGGGGATCAACTTTCCGAATCCCTTTTCTACGCAGACTTCCCTTAAGCTTCGCGTAAGACAGCCCATGGCCGTCTCCGTTGACCTCTACGACATGAACGGTCGCCTGCTGAGCAACCTTAGCCGTCGTACGCTCCCCGAGGGTGAGCACGTCATTCCGGTTAACGCAGGCAGGCTCCCGCAGGGAACTTACATCGCCGTTATTTCCGGTGGCAGCGGACAGATTCTGCAAACCATCCGAATGGTTAAGTCAAATTAATCAACCCAATGGAAGATCAGCTTCCGGATTTGCAGAAGCCGATCTTCCAGAAAGTGATTAGTTAAAGATTTAACCTACTCCATTTTATGCGGTGCGGTAGTTCAACTCAACTCCGCACCGCTTTTTATTTCCTCCGGAAAATTCTGACCAAGGATCAGAATGACCAACCCAAGCTCAACAACATGAAAATCACATCATTAACCTTATGGCTATTCATCGGCCTGACGATGATAACCCTGACCAATTGCGGCCAGACAAGCGCAACCAACACAAGTGCCCAAACGGGTACAAATCAAGTTGACATTCCGGAGCTACTCCCCCGCCCCAAAGCGTTGCAGGATGCTACTGAATGGGAACGCACTCAAAGTGGCTACATGAAACTAAGCAGCGATCTTCGCCTTAAAAACGCCAATGCCGTAGAGCCCCGGGTAACGCTGGCGCAGATATTTGTCAATGAAGCCAGGGTGACTGGTGAGCACGGACACTACTACCCTGCAGCTTTGAAGATGGTCGATCAGGCCCTCAACATCAACAAAGGTCTGGACCAGAACCTGGAATTCCTCGCACTCTCCACTAAGGCAAGTGTGCAGCTCTCGCAGCACGATTTTGCCAGTGCGCTGGAGACGGCTAAGCGTGCCATCCGCATCAACCCACATAATGCACAAATCTATGGTGCACTCGTAGATGCTAACGTTGAATTGGGAAACTACGATGCAGCAGTGGAGGCATCAGATCAGATGGTCAGCATTCGCCCTGACCTCCGTTCTTACTCCAGGGTATCCTACCTCCGGGAGATTTACGGCGACGTGGACGGCGCCATCGAAGCCATGGAAATGGCCGTCAAAGCAGGCTACCCAGGCTATGAATCAACCGCCTGGGCACGACTTACCCTCGGTGAAATCCACCAGCGCTACGGCAACAAAGAAGCCGCCCGCAAACAATACGAAACCATCCTCAAGGAACGGCCGAACTACCCTTTCGCCATCGCTGCACTGGGCGACCTCGCGCTGGCCGCAAAGGACTACCCCAAAGCGGAAAAACTACTCAAGGAAGCGGCTGGCATCATCCCGGAAGTTGGCTATTACATGTCTTTGGCTAAGCTCTACAAAGCCACCGGCCGACAGGAGGAAATGAGGTCCGCCGAAGAAGAAATCTTCGTCATGCTGCAAGACGATGTTGACTCCGGCCACAACATGGACCTGGAATATGCCTCCTTCTATCGAGACCAATTCGAGGACTACGACAAGGCGATGGAATACACCCGGCGGGAATACGAGAAGCGCCCCCGGAATATCGACGTTAACCGGTTGATTGCCGCTTTGATGCAGGAAAAAGATATGAAAAAAGAAGCGCAACCCTACCTCGAAGTAGCGGCTTCCACTAATTCCAGGCATCCCGAACTGACGGAGATGATGGCCCGGTAGAATAAGCAGTAAAGGTTGGTTTTTTCCATCCGGCTTTATTGTTTTAGCGAACAGCAATAAATCAGGGCGCGGACGCAGGTGCAAGGGCTGGTTAAAGGGCAGCGTTCAGCGGGCAAAGCATTGTCGCGGAGAACGAACGGCCAACTCCCCCCTGCACCTGCGACCGCGCCAAAAAATGTCGGACACCTGCCAGAACCTGAATACTGACTGCCCCGTCGTGGAGTATTGACTTACCTTCAAAAGGTAAACCCCATACACCATGACTACCCTGTACCGCAAAAGCACACTCTCAGTTCTCCTCATTTTCGTTCTGCATTCTGCGCTTACCGCTCAGCAACGGTCTACGGATTGTGCCAACCCGACCGCCACGGAATATCTGGACATCAACGGTGTCCGCGCGCTCATCACCAATGGTGGCGACCTTTGGTTCGACGGTCAGGATGGCCGTTATGAAGTCACCGCCAGTGCAGACTCTCCTGCCAGCAACCCTGCTGTAGCCATCTTTGCCGGGGGGCTCTGGCTTGGTGCGGAGGACCCCGGTGGAGGACTCAAAATCGCCGCCCAACAGTATGGCCGCGGCCAGGGAAATTTCGATTACTACCCTGGCCCCCTAAGCGATGAGGGGCTGCCGGTAGAAGGCGATTGCTCCGATTGGGACCGACTATTCAAAGTAAACCGAACGACCGTTGATATTTTCCAGACCGTTTACGCAGAAGCTGTTGCTGAAGACAATCTTCCCATCCCCTTCAACCGAATCCCCCTGGAGGTACTGGGCTGGCCGGGCGCAGGCAACCCCAACTTTGAGGGAGTATATGGATTTACACTCCCCCTTAGCCCGCAGGGGCTGGCCCCGTTTTTTGATGTGGACCTTGACGGAATCTACGACCCGCGCAATGGAGATTACCCGCTATTCTGCGGAGATCAGGCTGTTTGGGGGGTATTCAATGACGCTGGTGCTCCTCATGAGGAGAGTGGTACGGTTTCACCATTGCAGGCCGAAATCCATCTGCTTGCCTACGCCATTGCCTCCAACGACAGTATTCTGCACCGGACAACCTTCTACGACTACAAAATCATCAACCGCGCCCAGGAGGACGCCCTGAATCTTTACGCCGGACACTGGATCGACTCTGACCTCGGCTGCTTCACGAACGACCTGGTGGGAAGCTCTCCCGAACACGAGCTGTATTATGTGTACAACCAAAACGGTTTGGAGCCCGAAACTTGTGAAGGTGGCGTGGCGTCCTACGGCAATACTGCTCCGGTAAACATTTTCCAGGTTGTTCGCTCCGATGTTGGCGGTGGAAACACGGAGGTGGAAGATCCTTTGATGCGTTCCGTCACGAATATTTACCGCGCTGACCTGAACCCGCCGGCGCCGGGAACTACTTCGCCCAGAGTAGCAGTCGATTACTACAGCACGCTGCGGGGGCTGTGGGCGGACGGAACTCCCATTACCCGGGGAGGCAGCGGTTATCAGGATGGCAGTGACACCACCCTGTTTGTCTTTGATGGACAGGAGGCAAATGGAGTACCCTGGTCGCAGTGTAACCTCCCTCCCGGAATTGCCGACATCCGCCAGGTTTATGCGACCGGCCCCTATGAATTGCAGCCAGGAGAAGTGACCGGTTTCACCCTGGCAGTAACTACCATCTTCGGGGTAGATTACCCTACCGATTCCTGCCCGGACACTACGGCCATTTTTGCTGCGGCTAAACAGATAAAGGATTTCTACGACGAAGAATGCACACCTTCCGTACTGGTCAGTACCCAGACACCCGACGCGCCCGCTACCATTGGTCTGGAAGTATACCCCAATCCTAGCCCGGGGGAAGTGCGTTTCCGCCTGCCGAATCCTGCCGGTATTGATCAATTAGAAGTATATGACCTGGCTGGCAGACAACTCCTTGTATTACCCGGTCGGGGCAGCCAGCTTCATCTGAATCTGACTGCTTCCGGTCTAAGGCCGGGTGTTTACCTCTACCGCTTGCATAGCACGAAGGGAAAAACCGTTGCCGGACGCATAGTGCTGCAGCAATAACACAAGGCGTCCTTATCCTTACCTCCAGGGCAAACGCATCAAATCTAAAACTGTAATCTAATAGTTGATTTTTGTTTCGATCGAACGCAGTGAGCTGTCACTTGCGGTAGCAAATCAAGAACCCCGAAGGGCTCAGCGAAGCTAATCAAATATCGAGAGCACGAAGTACTGCGAAGCAAATCGCCAATCGCCAATCAAAAACGTAGCAAACGAAGTTTGATGCGTTTGCCCTGCCTTACCTCACACTTTGAAGAATATTCCCCGCCTGTACAACAGGTTTCCGAGCCACAGATAAAAAGCCACCACCGTCAGTCCATACAGCAAGCTGCTCAGCTTTGGCGGGAGGAAATCGTGGACGTAAATCGTTTGGTACATCCAGCCATGCAGGGAGCTGTCTTCAGTTACCTTCAGACGGCCAAACACCTTAGCGATGAAGCTCGACAAAAAGTAGAGAATCAGGGCATTCGCCCCCACCCTTTTGAAGAGCTCTCCGAATTGGAGTTGCCGCACGTCCCGTAAATAGTAGATCAGCCCCAGCAGCAGGCAGGCCCAGCCTGCGGTTACCAGCACGAAACTGCTCGTCCAGAGGGCCTTATTGATCGGGAACACCGTATTCCAAAGGTGGCCGGCGGCCAGCATGCCGGCGCCTGCCATCAGCAGCACCCGCAGCTTATCCTTGCGTCCGGAAAGAAACATCCGCCCAACCAACACACCGATCAGAGCAGAAGCAATACTCGGCAGGGTACTGAGCAGGCCCTCCGGGTCATAATCCGGCTGCCAGGTGTGGGAGCCCAGGATGGCTTTGTCGAGATACATTGCCCAATTGTTGGGCGCTCGCTCGTAGGTCGGCGCGCTGCCATCCGGCAGCGGCAGAAAACCCATGATGCCCCAATAACCCAGCAACAGGGCGGCAACGGTGCCCAGCACCACTTTCCAGTTCCCGTGCAGGGCGATCAAAGCCGCAAAGAAAAAGGCCAGTCCGATACGCTGTAAAACACCCGGAAAGCGGATGTCCGCAAAGTCTTTGACAAAGGGAAAATTAAGAGTAAACGCCCCCAGAAACAGTCCCAGGCCGATCAACTTCAGCGCCCGCACGCTAATCTTTCCGTAAGTCGCCCCGCTGGCCGTTTTGCCGCTGTAAGAAAAGGCAATGGAACAACCTACGATGAACAGGAAGAAAGGAAAAACCAGATCCGTCGGCGTATAGCCGTGCCACTCCGCGTGCAGCAGCGGCGCATAGACGCTGCCCCAACTCCCCGGATTATTCACCAGCATCATGGCGGCAATGGTAATACCCCGCAGGATATCGATGGATTCAATTCTGTTCTTTAGCATGATGACCCTGGATTAGTAGGAGGATAATTTAGGGGTAAATAAGGAGATGGAAGTCAAGTTAAGCTTGCTGTTTAGTTATTACAATATCAGGAAAAGCATGTCATTTCCCGGCACAAAAGACATATTGAAACAAATAAAAGACCCATTTGGGACCTATTCCTCCTTTTTCTCTCTGCGGCTTTGTTATGGATGCCGAATTTAGTTTATTTTGTGGACGACCGCTGAGTTTTACGCGAGTAAATTGATTGAAGCCTATAGAAAGGGCATTGAGTGATGATTTTTCATTCAGACTAATGTCAACAATTTTTCTTACAAATTTTCAAAAACATCGCATGTCCGAAATAGAAAGTTTCTACGAACAAGGTTTATTAAGTCTAGAAGAGCTGATTAGATGGTATAAACTAAGTGACATGACAAGGAACGAAGCGACTACGAGACTTCACCTTATTGATGTCATCCTGAAAGAAGTGTTGAACTGGGAACCTGAAAATATTATAGCTGAAGAATCGCACAACGGTGAATATGCTGATTATGTCCTCAAGTCTACTCGAAGGTTAGCAATCTTAGAGGCGAAAAAAGAAGGTCTATCCTTCGAACTCCCAGTAAAACATAACCGGCTAATTTATTCGCTTAAATCATTATGTAGAGATCATAAAGATTTAAAAATTGCATTAGACCAAGTTCGAGGATATTGCCAAGAAAGAGGAGTTGAAATTGGAATTGTTTCAAATGGCTGGCAATTCGTTGGATTCATTGCAAACAGAACTGATGGGACCCCACCTCTAGAGGGCAATGCAATAGTTTTTGATTCATTTGATAGAATTAAAAATCATTACAAGGAATTTTGGAATTCGTTTTCGTACTCTGGAATTAGTGAAAAATATTTAAAATATTCACTTTTAGGCAAGTCTATTGAAAATTTACCCCCTAAAAAATCTTCTAGAATTCCTGTTTATCCCGGAATAAAGGGCAGAAACAATTTCCAGACGGAGATGCAACTTTTAAGCGAGTTAGTCCTAGAGGATGTACTCAACGAATCAGAAATAGAAGAAATTTTCTTAAAAGAATGCTATGCCAAGAGTGGCGCACTTTCCAAGTATGCATCCCTAAGTAAAGACATACTAACTAGCAGATACAAGTACCTATATGAAGACAATGAAAGTTCTTTTGTAATCGATGAGGCTGCAAATCGAAAAGGCATATCTAGCGACCTTAAAGAAATGTTTGCAAATAGCTTGACTAAAAGGCCTATCATGTTGATCGGTGATGTAGGTGTTGGAAAATCTACATTTATTGATAATTTAATGAAGGTTGAAGCAAAGGAAGTTATAAACAAAAGTATAGCCCTAAAAATAAATCTAGGGTCAAGTGCGATACTCAAAGTCGATTTAGGAGAAGCTATATTAGATGAAATATACAACATCCTATTATCCAATTACGATATAGACATAAACAGCGATGGATTTGTTAGAGGTGCATACCATTCAGAACTAAAAAGATTTAAGAATGGGCCTATTAAAAGACTATTTGAGATTGACGAAAAGGCTGCACTTTTAAAAGAATATGACTTTTTAACCTCTAAGGTTAACGATAGACCTCAGCATTACTTAGTTGCATTTAATCACATTACTAAAGCAAGAAAGAAGCAAGTCGTAATATTTCTTGACAATTGTGACCAAAGGAGTTACGAAACTCAACAGCAGGCTTTTTTGATAAGTGAAGAACTTGCCAACAGCTGGCCCGTTCTGGTATTCTTAGCGCTTCGTCCTGAAACCTTCCATTTATCGCTAAAAAAGGGTGCCCTATCCGGGTACCACCCAAAAGCATTCACAATAGCACCTCCAAGAGTAGACGATGTCATTCTGAAACGTTTAGAATTTGCAAGAAATATAACTCAAGGAAGATTAGAATTGAAGTCTGCACAGGTCACTACTTCTTTTCATAAATTAGACCAATTAATTGAAGTACTACTATATTCTTTAAGAATAAATCCAGACCTATTTGAATTCATTGACAACATTTCAAATGGAAATGTCAGAATTGCAATTGGTTATGTAAAACTATTCCTAGGAAGTGGGCACGTCAATACAGAAAAAATATTAAATATAAAGGAAAAAGATGGGTCCTACCTTATTCCTCTCCACGAATTTCAAAGAGCTGTCATATTTGGCGATAATAGTTATTACAATTCCAGCAATACTACTATTACAAATGTATTTGACATTATAAGTAACGATAAAAAAGAGCATTTTATATCTCCAATACTTTTGGCTATTGTTAAAAACCAATCTACTAATAAGAAGAGCAATGGTTTTATTACTGTTGAAAAAATTTACAATGAATTACAAGGGCTAGGATTTACGGTAGGGCAAATAGACCATGTAATCTCGTACAATCTATCTCGAAAACTTATAGAATCAACGAGAAGAGGAGACGTATTTAGTGAAGACAACATGCCATCAATGATAAGAGTTACAAGTTTGGGAGCTTATCATATCGATAAATTAATCGAACAATTCACATACCTAGATGCAATTATAATAGACACACCTATATTTAATTCAGATAATAGAAAAATAATTAAGACTTCAAGCGACATTCGGGCTCGAGTGAATAACGTATCATTTTTCCAAAAATATCTCGATGAAATATGGCTAGAGCATGACTTAGGGAATCATCTTGACTGGGAAACAATTTCTAGTAACATATCAGCTAATACAGAGAGGGTCTCAAGGATTATTCGATAGTTTCCAGCACCCCCTCCACAATCCCCCATATCTCCTCAGCAATCGTCACCGGATCCCGGGAGGCATCGACAATGTGGATATTTTCGCCTTCTCCGAAATGCTCGAAGGCCAGGTGAAAGCTTTCGCGGACGTGGGTTAATTTCTCTCGCGTTTCGAAGAGTTCTTTTTCTTCGCCTCTGGCGGCGATGCGTTCCATGCTGAGGTCAGGCTCCAGGTCCAGGAAGATGGTGACGTCGGCGGGGAGGGTTCGTTTGGCTTCCATGTTGAGCAGGGCGATCCAGCCCGGATCGGCGAACTCGCTCTGGTAGGCGAGGCTGCTGAAGTAGTAGCGGCTGGCAATCACGTGATACCCCTCTGCCAGCTGGGCCAGCATCCCCTGTTCGGGATGATGAATATGCTCGATGCGGTCGGCGGCGAAGAGCGCCGCCACCGTCTTGGGGTTAGCGGTAATTTCGTGTTGGAGGATAGACCGGATCAGCCGCCCGGTGGGCAGGTCCGTTGGCTCTGCCGTCAGGTGGCAGGCCGCTCCCCCACCCTGAAAGCGGTCGCGAAGCATTTCGATCTGGGTGGTTTTGCCGCTGCCGTCAAGGCCTTCGATGACGATGAAGAGTGGACGCATGGGGAGTATGATAGTTTGGTAGTATGGTAGAGCGGTAGACGGTAGAACGGTAGACGGTAGAACGGTAGACGGTAGAACGGTAGACGGTAGAACGGTAGACGGTAGAACGGTAGACGGTAGAACGGTAGTATCGCCGTCTACCGTCTACAAGACTATTCCTCCTCCGGAGCGAACCGTTCCCGCCCGCTGCGGTCTACTACCGTAGAACTGGCCTGCTGGGTGCCTTGCAGAACGATATCGAGGATGTTCACGTGTCGGGGCTGGTTGATCATAAAGCGAATCGATTCCGCCACGTCCGGTGAGCGGAGGGGCTGAAAATCGCCGTAGATTTTGGCACGTTCGGCGTCGCCGTCGTAGCGAACGAGAGAGAACTCCGTTTCTTCCACCATGGCGGGGGCGACCTGTCCGATCCGGATGCCGTGTTTGACCAGGTCTAGGCGCATAGCGCGGGTCAGAGCGTCCACCCCGTGTTTGGTGGCGCAGTAGACATTTCCGTTGGGGTAAACTTCCTTGCCTGCGGTGCTGGCCACGTTGATCACCATACCGCTCTTCCGGGCCACCATGCCCGGGGTAATGGCGCGCGTGAGGTACAACAGGCCCTTCAGGTTTACGTCGATCATTTCGTCCCAGTGATCAAGACTTCCCTCATGGATGGGGTCTACACCTTTCGCCTTTCCGGCGTTATTGATCAGCACATCGATGGTGGACCAGGCTTCCGGCAGGGAGGCAATAGCTGCCGTAAGGCCGTCTCGGTCCCGTACGTCAATGCTAAGTAAATAAGTTTCCACGCCATGCTTTTCGTGCAGCTCGGCTTCCAGTTCTGAGAGTCTTTCCCGTCGCCGGCCAAGCAGAATGAGGCGGTAGCCGTCTTCGGCCAGGGCGCGGGCGGTAGCCCGGCCGATACCAGCCGTAGCGCCGGAGATGAAGACGGTTTTTCCGGAGCCGATTTTGGGCGAGGACGCAGGTGCAGGGGAAGACTCCGCGGCAGCAGCGTCCCGATCTTTAATCATGGCCTCCAGGTCGGCAATGCTTTTTTTCAGGGACGCCAGAGCATCCTCTTCGGCGGGAGTGCCCGCCACCACGACTTCAGGCATTTCTACTGCTGCCGGGGCCGAAGCGAAAGCCTGTCGGTTAACGGGCGTATCGTAGGCACGATCAAGCCCTACCGCTGTCTTGAAGGCGTTTTGGGCGCCTACGAGTTCTCCTTGTCCGTGCAGTAAGACCGCCAATTGGTAGTGGGCGGCAGCGTGAGAGGGACTGATCTCAATGGCTTTTTTTAGTTGTTTGATGGCTTTTTTGCGGCGTTCAACCGGCCCTGCCAGCAGGACGGCATAGCGGTAAAAAGCATCTCCCGAAGCTTCTTTGGCTTTGGTTGCCCGCCGGAGGTAGGCCGCTGCATCCAGGTAATCTTCCGGAAAGTGATCCGCCAGCAAGACCCCCAGGCGGTAATTCAGGTCCGGATAGAAGGGTTCTACGTCGCTGAGGTTCTCCCAGTTGTCTCTGGCTTTTTGGAACCGACCTCCTGCTTCGTGCAATTCTCCGTTGAGGAAAAGGGCATCGGGGTGGTCGGGGCTTTTGTCCAGCAGCGCTTCGATTTCGCGCTGGGCGGCCGTAGCTTCTCCGGTAGTGGTCGCCAGCAATAAGGCGTAGTGGTAGTGCAGACTGAGTTGGTCGGGCAAGGCTTCGCGCCCCGCATTGAGGAGTTCCAGGCCGGAGGCAGCATCTCCGTCATCAAACAATGCCCAGGCCCGTTCAATCCAGATGCCTGCCTGATCATCCATTCCCTGCATAGGTGCAACTTTTTCTTTGGGTGGCTCCGGGCCATCATTATCATCCATCGGAGGCGGCGTTTGCGCCTCACTGACCAAACTCTGCTCTTCCACCTCCCCCTGCACCGGCGCTCCGGCGCCCAGCATACTCAGCCCCGGTATATCGGACACGTCAATGGGAGGTGCTTCTTCAAAGGTTTTGAACTCCTCCCACAGAGCGGGTCGCTCCGCAAAAATGAACAACTGGTGGTAGTGGTTAGCCGCAAACTGCGCCTCGGTCAATGACCAGCTGTCTTTGAGTGAATGCAGCAGCTCTTCGGCCTGGGTGCTCGTTTCCCGAATTTTCTTCAGGTACTGTTTGAATGATTCGCCCCCCTGGGCCGTAAGCTCTTCGGCCTCTCTGCGCAGGTCGATGTAGCGATCTTGCCAGTGGTTGACATAATGCATTACCTCCGCCTGGTTAGCCAATGAGGTTTGTCGGGAGATCACCTCATCCGCAGCCGCGTCGTAGCTATGGCTTCGGATAAAAACGGGAAGTGTTTCTCTCTGACCATCGAAGATCTTCCGCCCCCGCAGCATACAATTCGGGTTCGTCAGGAAATCATCGCTGATGAGCACCAGCACGGGCGTTTCCACCGGCTCCAACAGGTCGGCCAGCACCGGTCCTTCATTCGCTTTGCCCACCACCACGTGCTCAAAATTGACGTGAGAGGACAGGTCTCCGGTCAGCCGATGAGCCGTTGATTGATTTTCACTGGTGTACGCGAGGGTAATGGTTAGCATGGCGGCAAATTAGGAAGAATATGAGACTTTAACCCCTTCAAAAAGGCAGCTTGTCCACATCCACATTACCTCCCGTAAGAATGATGCCTACTTCCTTGCCCTCAAACATTTCCGGATAACGCAGAACTGCGGCAAAGGGCACCGCGCAGCTGGGCTCGATGATGATCTTCATCCGCTCCCAAATCTGGCGCATGGCGTGAACGATTTCCTCTTCGGACACGACCAGAATTTTCGGGACCCGCTTATGAATAACCTCAAAGGTCCGTTCGCCCAGATTCGTCCGCAGGCCATCCGCTACGGTGAAATTGGTTTCGTTAACCTCAATTTTTCCGCTCTGCAGGGAGCGGGCAGCATCATCTACTTTTCTGGGTTCGGCGCCCCAGGCGACGGCCTGCAGGCTAAAGTAGCGGGCCGCCAGAGCGGTACCCGCCATCAGGCCTCCGCCGCCTACGGGAGCCATGACGATGTCCAGTGCTGCTTCTACGTCTTCGATCAGTTCCATAGCGGCCGTTGCCTGCCCGGCGATCACCCCATAGTCGTTAAAGGGATGAATAAAGGCAGCACCGGTTTTAGCCACGACCTTCTTCAGGGTTTTCTCCCGCTCTGCGGGGGTATTTTCGCAATAGGTGATGCTGGCACCATAGCCTTCCACGGCTGCCACCTTTACTTTAGGTGCATCATGCGGCATGACGATATGTGCGGGTATATTTAACAACTTTGCCGTCAGGGCCACTGCCTGCGCGTGGTTACCACTGCTGTGTGTAGCCAGCCCCTGGGAACGTTCCTCTTCGGTTAGCCGCAAGGCTGCCGATACCGCACCGCGCATCTTGAAGGCACCGATCCGTTGAAAATTCTCACACTTAAAGTGCAGGCTGCAACTCGCCATTACGTTCAGGCTGTGATTGCGCATCACCGGTGTACGGTGTACGAACGAATGAATGGCCTCGTGGGTAAGCAGCAGATCTGCCTGATTAGGCGGCTGAGACAGGGGCTGAAGGTTGATGAGGGAGTTGGGCATAATTTGTTTTCTACGTGTGCGTGTAAAATTGTAACGCAAATGGAAAGCTAAAGTAGCGTTTCAGCGCGGACTTCAGGGCAATCGCAAAACACCGGGACGTTCTTCGGTCTGGCGACCTATTCTACAAATCCCAAACTCTCCAACCAATCCAGCGCCCGATCCAGCCAGTTTCTTACCGGGCCGGAGGAATCTTTGCCTGAGCCGAAGCCGTGCCCTCCATTAGCGTAGATGTGCAGGCTGGCCGGAACTTTATTAGCCACAAGTGCCCGGTAGTAGCGCAGGGCATTTTCTGGTGGGACGGCCTGGTCATCACTGGCGTGCGCCAGGAAGGTAGGTGGAACGTCGGGATGAACCTGCTCCGGGAGGTTGTAGTAGCTCCGCAACTTATGGCGGAGGTAATCCTCTCCCATCAGGCTGACGGCGCTTCCGGAATGTCCGTAGCCACTATCATCCATTATCGTTACGGGGTATATCATCATACTCGCATCGGGGCGGCTGGAGTACCTCGCTGCGGGGAGAGAAGACGTGCTATCGGCCGGCAGCGGGTGGACCGCTGCGGACCCCGACAAATGCCCTCCGGCACTAAAGCCCATCACCGCAATTTTGGCGGGGTCGATCCCTAATGAATCAGCCATTAGCCGAATGGTTTGCACTCCTCTCCGGGCATCGTCTAAGGCTACGTGGCTTTTGCATTCGTCCGTTTCCCAGCGTGGCAGACGGTGCTGCAGGATAAAAACCTGCAGGCCGGCATTAGTAAATCGGTTAGCTATGTCAACTCCTTCAAGATCCCAGGCCTCCACTACGTAGCCTCCTCCCGGAATAACCATGAGGGCGCTTCCCGAGGCCATTCTTTTCACGGGCGCATAATGATGTAATAAGGGCGTATGTACTTTAGTGAGCATTTTGCCATTTGCTGGCCGGTCCTCCATTTCGTCTGCCCAGGCATTTGCGCAGGGAATTCCCTCCGGGTATAACTCAATTACAGACTGTGCATTCATTGACGTGATGGTGACGATCGTAAGAAGTACAAGTAATCCTCTCATGGAAAAGGTATTTCAGGTGGAAGATAGGACTGTGGGCATGATTAATAAACCTGCCTCAATAAAAAACACGAGTCCTACCAGATTTTCGCCAGGAGAGTCCGGCACCAAAACATGGCTCATCCCGGAGTTTGGGCAGCCTTTTCTGTGTTTTCTCGGATGGAACCTGGTTCAGTCGGTATAAAAAAGCGATCAGCGGACAGCATTCAGGCCAAACGGCTCTGAATGCTGTCCGCTGATCGCTAAAAATCCCATTATTTGCCAGAAAACACCGTCATCTAATCCGAAAATTAGGGATGACTCATGTTTCAGAACCGATCTCCTTCGCCTGGACTGTCAAACCCTGGCGGAGGTGGTTTGTTCGATCATAAACAGGGGTGATTCATGCGAATCAGAGGGGATACGCTTTAGTTACTCACCTTCACTAACTGCCCATTCACCCGTTCCAGCACGAAGGCACCGGAATAGCCCATGGACTTAGCCTGCGCCTGAACGCTACGGGCCTCGCTGAGGGAGTAAAGGTTACCGATCATAAAGAGCGTAAGGTTGCCACGGGTAGTGGTCTCCACCGAACCAAGCTGACTGGCTTTACTCCGGTCAAAATTCTCTGGCTTACCGTAGGCGCCAATCTGTACTTTGTAGGTACCGCTGGAAGAGGTGGTCGTGGTCGTGGTGGGTGGTGGCGTGTAGGTAGTCGTAGTCGTACTGCCCGAAGGAATGTAAGTCCGGCTGTTGGAAGACGACGTAGAGGAGCCGTCTGCACGAGTTCCGCTATCCGGAACGATGAAAGCTCCGCTATACCCCGCCTGCTTGGCACGGGCGGCAGCAGCTTCCGCAGCTGCGCGGGTAGTGAAGACACCAAGGCGCACCTTATAGGAATTACCGTCATTCACGTCGTACACCCGGCCCAGGTTAGACACATTGTTGAATTTATTCAGATCGGGAGACTTGCCCAGGCTGGCCAGCTGCACGGAATATCCACTCACCTGAGTATAAGAGACGTTTTCGCCGCCGGTGCTCGGACTGCCATTGCTGGTCGTCCCCGTAGAACTTCCACCGCCCTGAACGGGAAGCAGCGTCATGTTACCAAGAATATTCGGATCGCTGCCATCATTATTCGTGATCGGGAAACGTACCGTCTCGTAACCCGGAGCCGAAATGACCAGGTCGTAAGTATTGTAAGGTTCGAAGGCCATGATGTAGGTCCCTTCGATGTTCGTCAGCACATTCGCTGACGCGCCGGTCGTCCGTTGCGTAATCTGAACGTTAGCTTGTGGAATCGGGGTTCCCGTTTGTGCATTCGTTACCATTCCACGGTAAGTACCCGGAGGTAACACACCTCCAGGAATTGGTGTGGACGTGTTCGGTCCACCTCCGGGGGTAGTGTTTCCGCCACCCTGGACAGGCCCACCTCCGGCAACGCCGCCTCCGGCAGCATTAAGGGAAACGCGAACGATGTTCTGTGCGTCGGGCTGCAGGCTCTGCAGCGGAATACGAACGGCCTGGAAGCCGTCAGCACTAATCACAATATCACAGCTCAGTCCGGCAGTGGGCTGCAGGACGTAGCGTCCGCCAGCGTCCGTAGCGTATACCTGGCCGCCACAGGCAGAAAAGTCAAGCGCTGCGTTGGGAATGAACGAGCCGTCAAGAGCGGACTGAACCACCAGGACTTTGTTGGTGCTCGCACGACCTACGCGGTATACATCTTCCTGTCCGCTACCGCCAATGCGGTTAGACACAACGTAACCACTGCTGGTAACCGGGTCATAGATAAAGCCCAGGTCGTCGCGGTCAGAGTTGATGCCCTTACCCATGTGGTAAAGCGTCGTTGGGCGGTTGTTAGCCATTTCAGCACGGAAGACGTCGTAAGAACCGAGGCCATGGTGCCAGTTAGAGGAGAAGAACAGACTTGCACCGTCGAAGAAGGGAGTGATTTCGTGTCCGACAGAGTTAACGACGGTTCCCAGGTTCTCGGGGATGGTCTCCCAGCTCTGTCCCTGCCGCTGTGCACGGTAGATGTCAAAGCCACCGTAGCCTTCGCCCCGATCGGAGGAAAAGTAGATAGCGTTACCATCAGCAGAAAAAGTACCGAAGCCCGTGCTGAAGTCCGTTCCATTAAAGGGCAGTGGACGAGGATTCACCCAGTTACCGTTCTGGTTCACGTCGGCAATCATCAGGTTAAGGTTGATGCCTGCTTCGGGGATCATCCGCGTCCCGGCAGTGAAGTTATTGCGGGTAAAGATGACCTGGCGGCCATCGGGGGTGTAGCTCACCGGGCCAACGTTGCCAGCAGCATCCGTGTATCCTGTTTGCAGTTCGAAGGCCTGCTGCAGGCTGCCATCAGGTCCGATGGCTGCTACGTAAGGCTTGTTGCGCGCCTGACCGTCAAAGGCCTGACCGGCAGCGGTACGGGCAGAGTTGAACACCAGTTGGCCAGGAGAAGGCGTGGAGGGCCCGAAGTCTGATACCGAAGAGTTGATGTTAGCAGACTGTACCGTAAAGCCGGCATCTGCATTGGCTTGGGCTTTCGCAAAGTCACAGCTCTGGGCGTAGTGGTTACCAACGACGGGGTCATGGTCACGGGCGTAAACCAAATACCATTGCTTGGCTTCGTCATACCGGCTGAGGGCCTTCAGCACGTGGGCGTGCTCCAGGAACACATTTCCTTCGGCCTTCCGCTCCCGAACGGCTTGCTGGTAGTATCCGTGGGCGGTCTGCATCTGGTTAAGCATGCGGTACGAATCCGCTATCCGACTCAGGGCAGTTACGTCACTGGGCCGACGGGCCAATGCTTTTTTGTAAGACTCAACCGCCAGATTATAGGCCTTGAGTTCGTACTCTTTGTTCGCCGTGCGCATTTCCGAACGGAACTGGGCATGAACGGGAACCGCCACGGCCAGCAGAAGCAGGACGAGGAGGGATTGGATTAATGATTTCATGTTTTGAGTGGTATACAGTAAGAAAAAACAGGGCGACTGCAATAGGGCAGCGGCTGATAAAGGGCGCTAAAACCCGAGACTTTCAGGCCTTAAACATAACAAATTTAACTATGTTCGGGGGGATTGAGCGGTTTTGGGGGAAGTTTTTGCAGGGAAAACTAACATCAAAAGCTTTCCTAACAAGCTACAGACCAATGAAAACAATGACTTTAGTCTCTGATTGAGTAATTTGTTTTACTTCTTAAAGTGATGCAACATGAAAGATGTTGTCAAAATCATGACAACAGTTCTACTCAATTTTCTCAGCCTCAATACTTATTCTAATATCCACAGATTCGGTGGAGTTCAACAACTGATCTGATCTTCTGTAGCGGATTTCATAGACTGAAATCACACCTCTTCCTACGTTCCTGAAAATCTCCTCTAATGAACTGATATCGTCTGCTACTTGAAAGTTACTCTGTTCACTAACGATTGACCTAAGGCTGTTTTCTTGAAAATCTGATCCTCTTAGGCCAATAGCAAATTTTTCAACATCGCTCCCATTAATTTGTCCGAGTAGTTCAGTTGGGTTGTTACTATCATTATCGCCACCATCCGTAAATGCAACTATAGATTTTTGTCCGTCAAAGTTAATCGAGCCTAACAAGTCAACGCCTGTCTTTACAGCCTGAAACAGAGCTGTTCTTTCCTGATAATTTCTAAAATTATCTATACGGCTATCTAGTTGGTTAATAGTGGAAGATGTAAAAAAAAGAGTTGACTCGATTGCGTCCCGGTCAGAAAAAAAGACGACTGCTACTGTAGAATTCGGTGAACTGTTAACCACAAATCGAGCATACTGTTTTGCATACTGTTTTAATGTGTTAATATTGTCTTGTAATGAAGTACTCATGTCTAACACAAGAACAGAAGCTATATCTGTCTGAAAACTCGACTGATCATTTGCGAATTCATTCTGAAAAATGAAACAATCGTCGCCCCGTTTCTTCTCATCTATTTTAAATCGTGTAATTTCATAATTATTAGATTCTGTCCTTATTCTAACTCCAGGAACTACAATATCTACTCCATTATTTACAGGTTCCGCAAATGCAGGATCAAATGATATATTACCCCTACTTTGTTGAGGTGAAGAAGTAACAGTAGGAGTTCCATCATTGAAGTATCCATATACAAGCAGCTCATCACCAATAGTCCCTTCACAACCAGGGATTATGACATCATCATCACTTTTACATGTACTTAAGCTTAAGATAGTGAGAATGAAAAATAGAGAAGCAAACTTTTTCATAACAGAATATCGGGTTTCTAGAGTTTCTTAATTAAGAATACACTTACTCAATTGTATTTAACGTAAATATATAAAAAATTTGGATTTTAAGCATCTAATTTTTTTACAAAAACCGCAAGCCTTCGATTTCTCTAATTCTCTATTCTATAGCTTTTTATCTCCCAACCCGCAATTGCCAAACGTACTACAACTCCACAATCGTCACTCCATCCCCCCCTGCTTCCCGCGGCGGTGTACTGAGTGTAAAGGAGTGGTTATACTCCGCCAGCTTCTGGCGGACGGCCCGTTTCAGGGTTCCGGTCCCCTTACCATGGACGATGCGTAGTTGGTTCGCATTGGCCATCAGCGCCCGGTCAATAAAGGCTTCCGTAGTCGCCAATACTTCCTCGTAGCGCATGCCCCGCACGTCCAGCTTGCTGCTGAAAGTGTCCATCGCCGACAAATTGCTGCTCACACTTCGTTCCCGGCGCAAGGTCATCGGGTTGTTGGCGGGCTCGAGATCACGCAGCTTGACCGTCAGGCGCAGATCACCAACGATCACGGTAGCGCTCTTCTTATCGATGCGCTCTACCTGCCCCGTCGCGCCTCCGGCCCGCAACTTCACAAAGTCACCCACCTCGATGGGCTTTTCCTCCTTCGGTGAAGGTGCGTAGTAGATATCCTCCACCAGCTCATTGACCTGCTCACTGATTTTCGTGCGCTTCTCCCGCAGTTCTTTCGCCTTTTCCTTGGCTTCTTCGATCTTCTTCCCCTCACGAAGCTTACGGATCAGGTTCTCCATCTCCTTATTGTACTTGGCGGTCTCTTCCAGGGCCTGTTCTTTTGCCTCCAGCTTGAGTCGCTTCCGACGTACCTCCATACTCTTGTGCAACTCTTCGTAAGTGCGCGTAAGGGCATCCAGGGTTTTCTGCTTCTGGGCTAACTCTGCCAGCTTTTCTTCGGATTCTGCTTTCTCCCGTTGCAGGTCAACAAGCAGCTGATCCACGGCCCGCTCGTTCTTGCCGGCACGCTTGCGGGCGTAGTGCAGGACCCGGTCCGGCAGACCGGACTTAGTCGCGATCTCAAAGGCGTAGCTTGACCCCGGACGGCCCACCCGGAGCTCGTAGGTAGGATCGAGGGTCTCCGTATCAAAGTGCATCCCGCCGTTGAGAATGCCCTTGGTCTTGTAGGCGAAAATCTTAAGGTTCGAGTAGTGAGTGGTGATGACGCCGAACACCTTGCGGTAATTCAGCCCATCAAGGATGCCTTCGGCAATAGCTCCGCCGGAAGCAGGGTCCGTGCCGGAGCCAAATTCGTCAATCAACACAAGAGTGGAATCATCCGCCTCCTTCAGGAAAGCCTTGGCGTTCTTCAGGCGGGAGCTGTAAGTGGACAGATCATCCTCGATCGATTGCTGATCCCCAATGTCGGCAAACAGCTTCTTGAAAACGCCCATCTCGGACTCCGCATCAGCAGTTACCAGCATACCGCACTGCACCATAAGTTGCAGCAGGCCAACACTCTTCATCGAGATGGATTTACCGCCGGCGTTAGGCCCGGAAAGCATCAGGATGCGATTCTTACCGGTCATCTTCAGATCGAAGGGGACGGTCTTTTTTCCGTAGGGTTTATTTTTCAGTAATAGCAGCGGGTGGCGACCTTCCTTTATGCCGATGGCGGGGCGATGACCAACCTTCGGGCGTTCAGCTTTTAGTTGCCGGGCAAAAATGGCCTTCGCCTGCACCAGATCCAGGTAAGCAATCAGGTCGCGGTACCCCTCAATATCTTCGAGGTAGGGCCGCAGTTTGGCGGAGAGCTCCCGCAGAATGCGGTAGATTTCCCGCTTTTCTTCCTGCTGGTAGTCGAAGATGTCGTTATTAATGCCAATCACTGCGTCCGGCTCAATGAAAGCCGTTTTACCGGTGGCCGATTCATCATGGATGATACCCCGGATCTTCCGCTTGTGCTCTGACGGCACCGATAGTACCCGCCGGCCGTTACGGGTACTTTCCACCGTGTCAGACAGATAGCCCGCCCGGCGATATTTTTCAATTACCTGCCGGAAGGTCTTCTCTACTTCCCGTTGTTTACTGAGAATCAGACGACGAATACGGCTCAATTCCTCACTGGCGTCGGAACGAATTACGCCCTCAGCATCAATCACGCGCTCGATTTCACCTGACAGCTCGTAGTTGTAATTCAACTGGCGAACGAGGCCGTAGAGCGCTTCGTAATTCGTCTGCCGTCCCTCGCTGCTGAAAAAGGTAAAAATCTCTTTCGCCTGCAGCAACAGCACATTGATTTTGGCCAGGCCGGATTCGCTGAGCACGTAACCTTCGATGCCGAGCATCCGCAGCTCTTCGCTGATATCATCGTAGGCCCCTACGGTGAACATGTTGCGGTCATCCGTGCCCTGCTTAAATTCCGCCACTTCGTCGAGCCAGCGGTTAATCTCCCGCACACTGGTGGAAGGCTCCAGGTTCCGGACAAAACTCTGGCCCATTTCGCCAGTACACTTCTCTTCCAGGAGGAGGAGAATTTTGTCGAATTCCAGCTTTTCGTAGGTATCGCGGGGTAGTAAAGTCATACAGCGGTAAAGGTCGGGAATTGCTAACGGTTTTAGTCAGGGTTTAGTTCCCAAATTATGATTTTCGCGGCGCGAACGCAGGTGCAAGGTTTGTTATAGTGCCGGCTTCAGCCGGCGTGCCGCTCGACTGAAGCCGACGGTACAAATCCCCCCTCTACTTCTTCACACACACATAGATCACCGAACTCCCCCGCTCCGCATCGCTAAAGCTCGTAGCGAAAGAACGAAGCCCCTTCAATCCGCCAGAGATCAACCCGCCGCCGGAGGCATACTTCTGGCTCATGATGGATACGTAAAAGGGGTCTAATGGCATATGATGGGTCTCCGACACCCGGAATCCTGCCAGGCCAACCATCATCTTCATCGTTGCCGGACTAAAGTGCCACAGGTGACGGGGAACATCGTAGGCCGCCCAGTCGGGGCCGAAACTCGTCGCATCCTTGCTTTCATGATTAGGAACGGCAATGACCAATACTCCCTCCGGACTAAGGACATCGTAAAACTTCTCCAGGTAACTTTTAGGGTTGTACAGGTGCTCCAGCACGTGCCAAAGTGTAATGACATCAAAGGTATTATCAGCAAAGCCCGTAAAAAGAGCCTCCGGGGCATGTACCGAAATGCCAAATTTCTCCGCCCCGTAGCGGCGGGCATTTTCGTCAATCTCAATACCCTCGGCGCTATACCCTTTCCGAACCATGAAGTCGGTAAAATATCCGGTCCCCGTGCCGTAGTCGAGTAAGTGTTTTCCTCGGGCAAGACGGTCTACCAGCTTGAACTTCTGCCCCAGCATGAAGTCACGCGCCTTGTGGTAAAGCTTATTCACCACACCCTCCTGGTTATCACTATGACTGATGTACTCTTCTCCCTGATAGTAGGCCCCGGCCTCCTCCGGAACCGGAGGGTCCTGAGTAAAAAGAAAATCACAGGAAGCACAGCGCCAAAGCTCGAATACCTCCTTGGTGATGCTATGGTCTTTCACCTCCATTTGAGCGGAAATAACGGTAGAGGCGCACAGCGGGCAATAATCGTGATGTAATCTGGCCATGCCGCGAAGGTATCATTCAGGAACGGCAACAAAAAGTTATCCGCTATCTCCTAATCGAGTGATAGCGCTTCTTCCCCGTGCCCAGATCGATTACTTCCAGCATAAAGTCCCCTTTGGGCAGAGCCAGCAGGCTCACTTCGTCCAGCTGCCTGCCTACGGTTACCTTCTTAAAGGGCCGGCCCTCCCGATAAATCGTCATCAGCTTTTCGGTGGATTCCAGCCGAAGATAAAGGACTTCCCTTCCTGCCGGCACCAGCCAGGGGTTCTCCATCGCCTTATCCCAATCAGTCAGAAAATCGTCTTCCATCAGGTCATAGCCCAACAATACGAAGGTGAGCTCAAGCTTGTTCCCGCCCTGTTCATCCTCCCATTCCAGCATCGTAGACTTAGAGCCAGGAGGAAGACGGGTCTCCGCCTGAAAAGCGGTTTTCTGCTTAGCCGGGAGCCGAAACTCCTCCGAGGAAAACTCAATCTCTTCACTATCGTCCACCCTGCGAAGAAAACGTTGCCTATCTGCATCATTCCTAATCTCGATATCGTGATCAGTTAACTCCCCCACCCGACCGGTGAGATAAATGTTTTTCTGATATAAGTAAAAATCTGGTCCTGGAGCATTTTCTAAAGGTCTTGGCTTACTATTGGTATTGGTATTACGGTTCCAGAAGTCCTTATCCTGCTTCTGCCGCTCCCCGGCCTGATTGAAAACCACAATGCTGTCTAATCGATCCCAGACGGAAGCCACCACTCTGTCGTTCTCCCGGATACCGCGCATAAACATCTCCGATTTTGACATCGCAGAATCGGCGGGCATTTCCGAAATATACCGTAGTGCATAAAGTTCGCCCTTCTCGAATTGAACCGTATCAATTCGCTGCTGCGAAAACATCATAAGGGGAAAAAGCAGGAGGAGTAAAAAGCGCATAGCTAAAGGCTTATGTTAATGTTAAGTCGTATACCTTAACCGGAGTGGTTGGAGACAAGGCAAAAACGTAGGCAAAGCCTTAGCTAGCGTCGGTTGGGTAAAGGTTCCCACACGTAAGCAGGCTTTTTTACTAAGTCAGGAGCCGCGATAGCATGTGAGACAGGCCCTGCATGAATATTGCGCCGCGAAACCACGCTGACTTAGGTATAGGATGCTAAAATTGGTGTTTTTGGTGCTGGGGAGAGTCCTAAAGCCTCTAATTTCTAGTACAGTGTAATATAAGTTGAGTTAGGCTTCTGCGCCGGGATTTTGGCCGCTGGCTAGTTGAAAAAATCGGTGCATCCCGCAGTATTGCGGGACGGACCTGTTTTTTCATGACGCCAGCGGGCAAAAGACCAAGCAGAAACCAGCGAATACTTATGTTACACTGTATTAGTGGCTACCTCTTGCTAATCCACCACCACGCGAAAGCCCATCCCTTTGTCGCCCGTGCTTAGGCCTTTTCCGGCCGGGTCCACAAAGTCATACGCCCCGTAACCATAGCTCTTGCCTCCGGCAGCGTATTCTGCCACGTTGCCGCCGAGGTCATACACCAGGGCGCTACCGACCTTTACGCCGGCGAAGCTGCCGACGGATTTGAACAGGCTCAGGGCATCAACCTCTTCCATCTTGCGGCGGAAGTCCGCCACCTCATCCGGGGTAATGGCGTAGCCCGCCCAGTAGTTCAGGGTGTTTTCTTTAGCGCCCACTTTGGTGGCCTGCTTGTGCAGCGCAGCAGCTTCTTTAGCGTTGGGCAGGCGAGCTGTTGTGCCCAGTTTAGCACTCAGCCACTTCAGGTATTGCTGCGCCTGCGGGCGGGTAACCCGGGCGGGGTGATTGCCCTCCGTGCGCCCATAAGCATGCTCCGGGCTGAAGGCGGCAAACTGTGCGTTCGTCACCTCGAAGCGACCAATGCTGATCGAATCCTTGCTCACTTTAACCATCTCCGGCACCAGCGTCCGCGCCAAATTCTGGCCATACAGCCCATTGACCCTGCTCAGCGAGTCTTTTTGCAACAGCATCGCCAGCGGGCTGTCTTTCTTGAAGGTCGGATTTTTCTTATCTGCTTTTCCGAACAGGTACTTATCAATCCAGGCCAGCTCCTCGTTCATCTTCCGCTGTTGATGGGTAATCTTACCCAGGCCATGTGGCTGGCCGGGGAACCACAGGAAGCGCACCGGTGCCTTGCCCACCTGTTGCAGTGCCCGGTAGTATTCCCAGCCCTGATCGCGCGGCACGGCGCGGTCTTCGCTGCCGTGAAATATAATGGTCGGTGTCGTCACCTTCTCCAGCTCGAAGAGAGGAGATTTGGTGATGTATTTTTCGTTGTACGTCTTGCCGTCCAGGTCGTCCCAGGGCGCACCGCCAAAGTAACTCTGGTCAAAAGACACCCCGAAGCCGCAGGTTCCGTAATCACTCGTCCAGTTCACGTCGCCGGCTCCCGGGCAGGCGACTTTAAACATCTCGGGGTAGCGAACCGTCAGCATCGTCGTCAGGATAGCGCCGTTGCTCCAGCCCATCGTTCCCACCGAGTCTTTGTGCACTTTGCCTTCCTCAATCAGCCAGTTGATGCCGTTCATGATGTCCTCCATCTCGGGGTCGTAGTAGTTCTCCTTGATGCTCTCCACGAAGGCCAGGCCGTGGTTATTCGATCCGTGGTAGTTCGGCTTCAGCACGAAGCTGCCCCGCTGCGCCAGCAGCTGAGGATAAGTACTCCAGCGTTCACTCCAGCGGTCAAGATCGGCGCTGGAAGGACCGCCGTGAATGCTCAGCATCAGCGGATAGCTGCGGCCTTCCTGATAGTCCTCCGGGTAATATAAAATGCCGGTCACCATCTCACCCTTCCAGCCTTTCCATTCCACCACCTCGCTGCGGGTGATCTTCTTTTTGGCAAGCTTTTTGTTGAGCTTCACGACTTCCTTCGGGTTGCTGATGGCCGATCCTTTGCGGTCCGCCAACAGGTATTTCGGCAACTTGCCCGCCGTGCTGTAATTCAGGATTACCCGGTCGTCCTTTTTTGAAGTCGCCACCAGACTCACGTGGTCTTTCATCTCCCCGAGGTCGATGTCTTTACGCGTCCAGCCATTGCCGTTCTTCACGTACAACGCTTCGCGGCGGGTAGCGCGGTTGGCCAGCGAGACCCAGACGTCGTTGCCCATCACTTCAATACCGCCACCTACGCCGAGGTCCCAGTCGAGGTCCACCTTGACGGGCTTCTTATCGGCCACCGTCATATAATACAACTCCCCGATGCCCGCGCCGTCCCACTCCGGATTGCTACTGAGTTGAGAGACGAAATAAAAGGCCTTGGAATCATCCGTAAAGGCAAATCGGCCCGGGGTTTGCATCCCTTCCAGGATGCGGGTTTTCGCGCCCGTCTCCACGTTCAGCAGGTAGTAGGGCGACTTCGGCTGGGCGTCTGCTCCCTGGTGCGGGCTGCCGCTCAGGGAATAGATCAGCCACTTTCCGTCGCGGGAAAGCGTGAAGCCGCGAACGGGCTTTTTATCGTCCGTCAGCCGCTTGATTTCCTTCTTCTTCACATCGAAAGTATAGAGCCGGTTGATGGTCCAGCTCGTCGTATCTTCCACGACAATCACGTTATCTTTCTTTTTCTCCAGCTCCATTTTGCGGAGGTCCTTGCCGTCAAAAGATCGGAAGACGAGCGTATGATCGTCCTTCCACTGCGGGCTGCTGATGCCGTTGGGGAACTCATGAACGGCTTCGGTTTCCCCGCCGTAGAGGCTCATACGCCAAAGCTTTTTGCCCTTCTCGCGGGAGCTGAGGAAATAAATCGATTCTCCGTCGCGACTAAAGATGGCCGAATGATCACTGTCGTCCGTCCGTGTCAGCTGGGTGGTCAGAAAAGTGCTGTCTTTCTGCTTGTCGAGTCGCGTCAGGTACAGATCGCTCACGTAACTGTCCTTCTTTTTCACGCCGCGGCGCTTGCTCCAGAGCAGCATAGTGCCGTCCGGGCTGAAGGTGACGGAACTCATGGATTCCTGAGAGAGGATGTCATCCACCGTCCAGTCGGTCTGTTGGGCGCGGACGCAGGTGCAGAGAAGGACCAGGGAGCAGAGAAGGTAAAAGCTGAGTTGTTTCATCTTGGATGGGTTGGATTGGTGGGGGTAAATTACGATGTTGGAGAGGAATGGCGCACGCAGGCGCCGCCCGCGAACGGGCCGAAGCGGCTTCCAGCCGCGCTACTAACTAAAATATAGCGCGCGCGGAGCGCTCTTCGGCCCGGTCGCACGCGGAGCGATGCTTACGCCGGGTGCCGTACCTTAGTCGCCTAAAAACCGCCCTCCATCCGACCCCGAAAATACATCCCCCTCACCCTCACCCTCCTGGTATTCCTGTGGTGGCTTTTTTGCTTGCCGCGGCCGCTTTTTGACGCGCCGCTGTCGACGCAACTGCTGAGCGCGGAGGGAGAATTGCTGAGTGCGCGGATTGCAGCGGACGGGCAGTGGCGGATGCCGGCGGCGGACAGTGTGTCCTCGCGGCTGAAGGCCGCAGTATTGGTATACGAAGACCGCCGCTTCCGTCAGCACTGGGGCGTAAGCCTCTCCGGTATCGGCCGGGCGATACGAGACAACTGGCAGGCAGGGGCCGTCGTTTCGGGCGGCTCAACGATCACGATGCAGGTAGCGCGGATGGCACGGGGGAACAAATCGCGCACCCTCGGGCAAAAGGTGATGGAGGCCCTGTGGGCCACCCGGATGGAGTGGCGCTACGACAAAGACGAGATTCTGGCGTTCTGGCTGGCGAATGCGCCCTTCGGGGGGAATGTAGTGGGCGCGGAAGCCGCCGCCCGCCGCTACTACGGCCGCTCTCCGGAGGAGCTGAGCTGGGCGGAGGCGGCAACACTGGCGGTGCTGCCCAATAGTCCGGCGCTCATCCACCCCGGTCGCGCGCGGGATGCGCTGCGGGACAAACGGGACCGGCTGCTGGATCAGCTCGCGGCTGCGGGCCATTGCTCAAGCGAGGAAGTCGGGCTGGCCAGGCTGGAGCCGCTGCCCGAGCGCCCACACCCCCTTCCGCGTGAAGCGGGGCATTTGTTGGAACGTCTTCGCTCGGACAAGGGAGCGGGACGCTACCGGAGTAGTCTGAACGCCGCGCTGCAGCGGCGGGTGGCGGGGATGGTCCGTGAGCATCACCTGGCGCTGGCGGGCAATGGCATCCACAATGCGGCGGCGATGGTGACGGAGGTATCCAGCGGAAGAGTGGTGGCCTACGTTGGTAATGTACCGGACCTTGCACCTGCGTTCGCGCCTGATGTCGACGTTATCACCTCCCCAAGAAGCCCCGGCTCCTTGCTGAAACCCATGCTCTACGCCCTGGCCCAGGAGGAAGGCCGCATTTCCTCGAAGCAGTTGCTGCCGGACGTGCCGACCTCCTTCGGCGACTTCCGCCCCGCCAATTTTTACCGCGACTATGACGGGGCGGTGCCCGCCGATGAAGCACTCGCCCGGTCGCTCAACATTCCCTTCGTCTATTTGCTGCAGGATTACGGCACCGAACGGTTCCACGCCGCTTTGCGAGAGTACGGCTTTAAGCAATTGCTGCGCGGCCCGGACCACTATGGCCTTTCGCTCGTGCTCGGCGGCGGGGAGATCACCATGGAGGAAATTAACGCCTGGTTTCTGGGGATGGCGCGGCAGCAGCGGTACTTCTATGAGCGGCAAGGTTGGTATGCGGAGGCAGATTTTCAGCCGGCCACGCTGCTGGATGCGGAAAGCCGTGATCCGCTAGCCGATCTCAACCAGGTCGCCGGCGCCGTTGGCGCCGGGGCCGGGTTCAAAACCCTGGAGGCCCTGACGGCCCTGAATCGACCGGACGAAACGGGCGCGAGCCATCGCTTCAGTTCTCACCAAAAAGTAGCCTGGAAAACGGGTACCAGCTTTGGCTTCCGTGATGCCTGGGCGGTGGGCTGCACCCCTGCTTATGTGGTAAGTGTCTGGACGGGAAACGCAGACGGCGAAGGGCGGGCGGGCCTGGTCGGTGTCCGGGCCGCCGCTCCCCTGCTCTTCCGCATTTTACGCGCCCTGGAGCAGGATGGCGGAGAGGCGCCCCGCTGGTTTGAAGCGCCCTATGACGATATGACCGAAGCCACCGTCTGCCAAACCAGCGGATACCTGGCTGGGCCCGACTGTCCGACGACCGCCGAATGGCAGGCTGCTAATGCAGAACGCGCGAGCGTGTGTCGTTTTCACCAACGCATCTTTACCACTCCGGAGGGCGATTACCGGGTTAATCAAGACTGTGCGCCGGGCCAGTTAGTGACCGGACGCCAATTTCAACTCCCCTCCCGCCAGGCCTATTTCTATCGGCGGAGACACCCCGAGTATCGGTCCCTAATTCCGTGGCACCCGGATTGTGCCAACGCAGCGGATGCGGGCTCTCCGATGCAGTTTATCTATCCCCACGGCAACGGCGCCATCAGCGCCGGCAAAAACTGGCACGGGGAAATCGAGCCGGTCTTTTTTGAACTGTCTCACCAGAAAGAGGAAAGTACCGTGCATTGGCACATTGACGGGGAGTTTATGGGCTCCACCACCCGCTTTCACTCGTTGGCCGTTGAGATAACGGAAGGGCGGCATACCATTACGGTCGTTGATGAAGATGGGGCGCGGTTGGAGCGGAGGTTTGTGGTGCGGTGAGCCTGGTGGAGACGCTCCAGCGTCGAACGCGAACGGGGCCGAAGGCTCCCGGAGCGGGTTTGTGCGGCAGCTTCCTGGAGTGGCAGATGTTACACGAGCAAAATCGCTGGCGCTCCCTTGCACGGCTTGACGCTGGAGCGTCTCGGCCAGGGTGCACGATCTCTGGTCGAGACGCTCCAGCGTCGAACGCGAACGGGGCCGAAGGCTCCCGGAGCGGGTTTGTGCGGCAGCTTCCTGGAGTGGCAGATGTTACACGAGCAAAATCGCTGGCGCTCCCTTGCACGGCTTGACGCTGGAGCGTCTCGGCCAGGGTACACGATCTCTGGTCGAGACGCTCCAGCGTCGAACGCGAACGGGGCCGAAGGCTCCCGGAGCGGGTACTCGCGGCAGTTTCCTCGCGAGGCAGATGTTACACGAGCAAAGTCGCTGGCGCTCCCTTGCACGGCTTGACGCTGGAGCGTCTCGGCCAGGGTGCACGATCTCTGGTCGAGACGCTCCAGCGTCGAACGCGAACGGGGCCGAAGGCTCCCGGAGCGGGTACTCGCGGCAGTTTCCTCGCGAGGCAGATGTTACACGAGCAAAGTCGCTATCGCTCCCTTGCCCGGCTCGACGCTGGAGCGTCTCGACCAGGGTGCTTACCAAACCGTCGCCAATTAGACGAAGTAAGGCTGTGTTTGCCTGCTTACCGCTTCACCAACTTACCTTTACCACGATTTCCACCCACACAAATTCAACATGCGTTTTTCACTCCTGAGCATTTGCCTGCTGATTAGCGGTTCTTTACTGGCCGGCCCCTGGCCACAACCCAAAGGCAAGGGTTACTTTAAGTTTTACGAGTGGTGGACGTCTTTTGACGAGCACTACACCTCTAACGGAGAGCTGGACCCCAACGCTACGTTGGGTCTTTACAATACCAGCATTTACGCGGAATATGGCCTGAGTGACCGGCTGACTGGTGTGATCAACCTTCCCCTATTCAGCAGGGCAACGATCAACACTCAGCTTTCAGGTACCCGTGGCAACGTAATTCTGGACGGCGACGCTATCAATGGACTGGGCGATACGGATGTCTCCCTGCGCTACGCCCTGAACAAGCCGGGGTCAACCTTTCCGGTGGCGGCTACGCTGACCTTAGGTTTACCACTCGGCGAAGATGCCGGCGGAGAGCAAGGTAATCTGCAAACGGGCGATGGCGAATTCAACCAGATAATTAGTCTGAGTTCTGGTCTCAGCCTCGATTTTGGTGGAGAAACTTCCGGCTACG
The DNA here is from genome assembly GCF_900110645.1 of Neolewinella agarilytica. GTDB lineage: Bacteria > Bacteroidota > Bacteroidia > Chitinophagales > Saprospiraceae > Neolewinella > Neolewinella agarilytica. The sequence continues at coordinate 15,616 of NZ_FOFB01000005.1, read as the reverse complement.
CCAGCGCCAACATTGGCTTCAACAACCGAACGCAGGGCTTCAGCGATGAATTCCGCTTCGGGCTGGAAGCGGGTGTCGGGCTGCTGGATCGCCGCCTCTGGTTTATTGGTCGGATGATCGGCAGTGAATCTTTAATGAACGGAGAAACAGCCGCCAGTAACCCAACGACCAGTATTTTCAGCAACAATGCGGAATACCTGAGCCTGGGTGGTGAGGTCAACTTTTATGTAGCGGACAAGCTAGGCATCAGCGCCGGCGTGGCGACGGCATTGAGTGGCCGGGTGATTGCAGCGGCACCGGCGTTTACGATTGGGGTTTTCATCGATATGAACAGATAGGCTAAGAACTACCTTTAGGTAGTATTGACTTCAGACTACCGAATCCATGCAGAAGCTATATCGTCGTATTATTACCTGGGGCAAGAGTGCCGTTCGCAGCATCGCCTTTCTCCCCGTGCCGATGATGCTTACTGGCTTGTTGCTGGGCATTGGTTTATTCTATTTCGAGACGAATACGGAGCTGAGCGCCAGGGTCGCCGAAAAATTTCCGGCCCTGATGATCAAGAGTCAGGAAACGGCCCGCAGCATTCTGAGCATTTTTATTGGCGGATTGATTACGCTGGTGGTATTCACCTTCACCCAGCTGATGTCACTCTTTAACCAGGTGGCGAACAGCTATAGCCCTAGGCTACTTCCACTCTTTACCGGAGACCGTTCCCTACAGTTTACGATGGGCTTCTATCTGGGCACTATCGTGATGACGCTGATCGTACTGCTCAGCATCCGTAGTGATGAGGCGGGGTATGTCCCCAATCTGTCCGTTCTGTTATGTATCATCAGTGGCGTGGCGAGCCTCATGATTTTCGTTTACTTCGTCACCAACATCTCGGGCAAAATCCGGGTGGACGCCATCATCGAGCGCGTTTACCGACAGGGAGTTGATGCGGTAAAAAAAGAGCGGACGGCAAAGGGTTTTTCCGAGCAATCCCTCCCGGAAGAAGTTGTTAACTGGCCTGTGATTCCTTCGCCCATCGACGGTTTCCTGGGGTCCGTTGATTACGCAAAACTATCGGAGTTGGCCAAAACCTTCAACACACGCCTGTACATTTGTACCGAAAAGGGGGAATACATCCCTAAAGGCCTTCCCCTGCTACAATGCGAAGATTCATTAGAGGAGCATCAGGTTCAGCAATTGATCGAGGCTGTCTCGCCGATTGCGCAAAAGTTTGGCGACTGGTATTTACCTCCCGTCCGCTTATTGGTAGACATTGCCCTTAAGGCTATGTCTCCCGGCATAAATGACCCCGGCACTGCCATTAACGTTATCGAACGGCTAACGGGCCTGCTGAACCGATTGATGCATACGCCCATCCACAACCACTATCAGAGCGAGGCAGGCGGAGAAGTATGGATGAGTAAACGGAACTTTCAATCCATCCTGATGGAAGTGATGCAGCAGTTGCGCACTTACTGTAAGGAAGACACCTTAGTCACCCGTCGATTATTCCGGATGCTCTACCAGCTGTATTCGGAAACAGGAAACCATCATCGGAACAAAGAGATTGTACTGGAGGAAATCCGTTACTTGCTGGCGGATAGCCGGCAGCACATTAGCCATGCCGGAGACCGGCGCTCGATTGCGCAGGACATCCGTTATCATCGCCGGCAGAGCCAACGTTACCTCCACAAGATGGATTTCCTGACGGAATAAAGCTGCCCCGCTCAGACGAGTACGTTCCCACGGGTTTCTTCTTCCAGGGCTCCTTCAACTTTCCCTGCACCTGCGGCTGCGCCTCCTGCGTAAGTCCCATCAGAGCCATCGTTCTTGTAAAAACCGTAGTATTTCTCCTTATCCAGCGTCAGCCCCGGGCCGTGGAACATAATGCGCCACCAGGCTTTCGGATGACGATAAGTGGCCATATCCCGCAGCATATCTACGTGCTCATGAAAAACCAGCGTGATGGGATTGTAGCTATTGACGGGTTTCAGGATGCCGTAGTTAGGCGTTTCCTCTTCCGGACAAAAAGTACCGAACATCCGGTCCCAGATGATGAAGGACGAGCCATAGTTTTTGTCCAGATATTTCTCCTCCGTAGCATGGTGTACCCGGTGGTGGCTTGGGGTCACGAAAAAGAATTCAATGGGCGCCCACATTTTATCAATCATCTCGGTGTGGATCCAGAATTGGTAGAGCACACCAATCTGCATACAGATAAAGAAAACGAAGGGATCAAAGCCCAGTAGCGCTGCGGGCACGAAGAAGATCACCTTGATGTGCTGGGTCCAGCTAAGCCGGAAGGAGACCGTAAAATTGTACTGCTCGGAGCTGTGATGAGTAACGTGGGTAGCCCACCAGAACCGCTGCTCATGCGCGATACGGTGCGCCCAGTAACGGCAAAAGTCGACGACAAAGAAGCAGGCGATGAAGCTCCACCAGGTGGTTGGAACGTAAAGCGGTGTGAGGTTGTAAAAGAAGAGAATCACACCAAAGGTGAGTGCCTTTACCATGGCGGTGCTGATCAGGTTTCCGATACCTACACCAGCGGCCGCGAGGCCATCTTTCACGTCGTATTTATACTTATCGGCAATTTCCGGAGAAGTGCCTCTGGCAGCGGCTTCGGCCAATTCGTGCTTATATTCCCGGCGGCGTAGAAACCACTCCAACAGTGTGAGTGTCACCATTACGGGCACCGCGTAAACAATCAGGGGCGGAAAGTCAAGCGCAAGGATGTCTTCGTAAGAATAATAAGGCTTCATTAATGCGATAGTCTATTGGTGTCAGGTGCATGATTTTCTTCATTGCACCTGACACCTAACACTTAGGAGAATAGGATGAGAACACTTCGGCGGACCCAAGCTATTTGCGGGTACCGTAGAGTTTCTTGCCTGCTTCTTCGTACTTATCTTCAGCCACCCAGAATGGGACCGTATCGCGATTGGCGATCAAGCGGGCAGCCAGGGCGAAGGCCTGACAGTATTCCTTGAGGTAAGTCATGTCGATGGTTTCGGGATTGTCCGTCACCTGGTGGTAGTACTTGAATAGCTCGTCGCTAAAGCCCGTAATACCAGGAGAGAAACTAAGCGCCGGCACACCCTTCTTTGCGAAACTTACGTTGTCAGACCGGTCGAAAAGACCCTGTTCCGGCGCAGGGTCGCTAATTACTTTCTTACCAAAAGCGGCAGCAGCCTTCTCTACCTGTTCATCAATTCCCGTACGGTTAGCACCAATCAGAGAGATACCGGAAGTATCGTCGTAGCCAGCTCCATCCGTGTTGAAATTAAAGATGGTCTTTTCCAGTGGGATGAGTGGGTTCTCAGCGTAATACTGGCTTCCCAGCAATCCCATTTCCTCGCCGGTTACGGCGAGCATAATGATCGGTCTGCGGGTAGGCACTTCCGCAAAGGCGCGGGCGGTAGCCAGCAGCGAGATCGTACCGAAGGCATTATCCCGTGCACCGTTAAAGATGCTGTCCTGCTCCGTGTACGCTCCGCCGCCCTGGGCGCCGACACCTACGTGGTCAAAGTGCGCCGTAACGATCATGTATTCGTCTTTCATTGCGGGGTCCGTTCCTTCCAGGATTCCGCCAACGTTCATGCTCTCGATGCGTTCGATCTTAATACCGGTGCTGGCCATGCTTCCCTTCAGGCCCTTCTTCTTTTCCTTGAGTGCGGGCAGGAAGTTATCGTCGGCTTTGACAAAACCATAAGGAATCGTTGCCCCTTCTTCTCCGGAGTCGAGGCCCATCCGGCTTCCACCGAAGTAGCCCTTGAAGCTAGACCAGGGAAACGGCAGGGAGTAGAGCTCGAAGATGGCAATGGCACCGTTCTTCGCGGCGAAGTCTGCTTTTTCGCTGACCCCACGGAAGATGCCCCGCTGGCTGATGTCTCCGGGAATACCGGCGCGGGTAATGACGATCTTACCTTTCACGTTGAGCCCCTCATAGTCGTTGTGGCCCGTCTCTTCGTCTACCCAACCGTAGTTGGCGAAAACGACGCTGGCTTCGCCACTCGCGGCGGGGCCGCGCATCACGAGCAGGTCTTTGCCGTGGGTGAAGGTAAAGTCACCCGCCATCAGCTTACCGGATTCAGGAGACTCGGTCTGCATCAGGGGTACGGGCTGAAAGTAGCTATCCCCATTGATGGGTGCGTAGCCGAAGCCCCGCAGCTGAGCGGCGATGTAATTGGCGGCGATGACGTTTCCGGTGCTGCCGGTACGGCGGCCGGCCAGGAAATCAGAGGCCAGGAAATGCATTTCGCCGGCAAGTTCTTTTTCGCTGAAAGAGAATTCGGGGAGGCTGCGGTCAATACCGTCGGCGTTGTCGCTGTCGGTTTGGGCAAAAAGGCTGATTCCCAGGAGGAATAGCAGAGTGGTTAAGGCTGTTTGCTTCATGGGGCAAAGATAGGGAATCGGATTTTTTTACTTAATCCCTATCTTCACCCATGTGAATAACCATTTGCACTAACGAAAACACCGGGCGCTCAGCAATGCAGTGAGGGACGGTCCTTCGCCTACCGGGAAATCGTATGCCGGGAAAATGGAGGACGCTGGGGTAAGGCGGACGCTCGAAGGTCCCGCAATACTGCGGAACGCTTCGAGGTCCACTTAGCATCGCGTAGCGACTTTTGAGCGGCGCCGGCAAACGTTTTCGCCTCCCACCAGAAACACCATAGACACATGACCATCTACGCTTTATTCGTCGCTATCTCGGAATACCCGAAGGGAATCAGTGACCTGCCCGGTTGCCTCAACGATGTAGCCGCCATGGAGGCCTTTATGCAGGAGTATGCTGAGCGGAACGGCGTAAAGACGAATTTTAAAAGCCTGCGTAACGCCGAAGCGAGCCGGGCGGGCGTGCTCGAGGGCTTCCGCCACTTTGAAGGAGCGGGAGCGGAAGACATTTGCCTGCTTTACTACACTGGTCATGGCGCACAGATGATGGCGCCGAAGGAATTTCAGCACTTAGAGGTAAAACGCCGCTTACAGACGATGGTGCTGCACGACAGCCGTCTGCCCGGCGGCAAGGACCTGGCTGATAAAGAGATCAGCTACCTGATCGCTAAACACACGGCAAATGCCGGTCAGGTGCTGGTCATCGCCGATAGCTGCAACTCCGGCTCCATCAGCCGGCTTTCCGTCGGCGTGCCAAGGACGGTACCCGAGAACGGTGCCGCAATGCGGATCGAAGACTTTCATGGTCATAAAGAATATGCCCGGACCGGAGAGCACTACACCCCTCCGGTCAGGACTCACATCACCCTCTCCGCCTGCCGGCCGGAGCAGGTAGCGATGGAGATGCCGATCAAGGGTGTCCGGCGGGGCTTATTTACCCATTACCTGATTGAAGTAATGAGCAGTATGGACCTGGCCAGCTGCAGCTACGCGGAACTGATGGCCAGGGTGCGCGTGCGGGTAAAGAATCATCATCGCGGACAAGACGTTTATACCCAGGCAAGCGGAGCGGCGAGCATGGACCAGCACTTCTTCAACGGCGCGCTGAAGATGAGCCGTGACTTCGTGCTGCACTACGATGAAAAAGACGGTTGGCTCATCCATGAAGGAGCAATGGCGGGCGTGGAGCCCGGTGCCAAAGTAATCGTTCTGGACGGAGAAGAGGAGCGGGAGCTGACCGTCCAGCGGACGGACGCCGGCCGTGCCTACCTTGCTCCTCAACCTTTCCTGGCACCTGCGTCCGCGCCCTATCCGCTGGTAAGTGTGGAGAAAAAGATGGATCCAATGGCGATCTATGTTGCGGATGACCTCCCTGCCCTGGCCCGCGCCTCCGTCGTCAATCTGATCGAAGACGAAGGAGATTGTCTCCGCCTGACGGAGGATGCCGCAGCAGCTAAATATCACGTCGTTCGTCTGCCCGTTTATGGCATCAGTATGGTGCTGCCGGGCGAGCAACGGCCACTCTTCGAAAGCGTCCCAAAACCGACCGACGGCTGGGCCGTAGATTTTGTCGATAAGCTCGCCAAAGTAAGCACTTACGAAAGCACGCTCAACCTCGCCCCGAAGGCCAACATTCTGGATCTTGACCAGGCCGTTGACATCACCCTCGAGCAAGTCATCCCGAATGAATACGGGGAGATCATCGACAGCGAGAACAAAGCGCTGGACGGCACCGCCGTTTTCTCCTACACCAAGGTCGGCGACCAACTGCTGCCCGCCCTCCTTCGACTTCGGGTCAAGGTAAAAACCAATCAGGTGAAACCGCTTTATGTGGGTATGCTTTTGCTCGATGAAGCCTTTGGCGTAAGCGGCAAATTCCTGCCCGTCATCAAGCTGGAAGCCGGCGACGAACCGACCACCACCCGTACGGAACCCGATGAGAGTAACGATGGTAGCCCGCCGGTGGAATTCATCGTTTTAGAAATCTCTGAGGAGCTGCAAAGCTGGGGGGTGACGGACATCACCAACTACCTGAAGGTGATCGTCTCCGAAACAGAATTTGAGCTCAACGAATGGGAACAAACCGGGCTGCAGCAGCAAGTCAGGCTCGATGACCTGACGAAAAACACCCGCGCCGCCGGCAGCCTTGGCGGCCTGTTCAAGCGTCGGCCCGATCGCTGGGGGGTGAAGGATATACCGGTAACCATCTTCCGTCCGCTTTTCGCCGGCGGGGTTAAAACCTACGGCGGAAATGATGCCGCTGCGCCGGTAAGTGTCGCCAATGCCCCCGAAGGCTTCAGCTTCGGAGAAATGACCCTGGATTCCTCGATGAGTACCACCCGCGCGATGTGCGGAGCTGGTCGTGCGCTCTGCCCCGTCCGCAAAAATCTCCTGGAGCCCATGAGCCTGATGGCGAGCCGGTCTGCCCTGGCCGACGAGACGCCGCTGGACATGATCCAGCTCTTCAACGTGAACAAGCCTGAAGCCGTCACGGAGCAGTCTCCTCTGGAACTGAAAACAAACATGGCCAGCCAGGGCGCGCTGATTTTTGGCTACGATGAAGACAGTGGCCTCTACTACCCCGTCGGTTTTCCGGATAAAGAGAAGGGCGTCATGGTCCTGCACCAACTGCCCGATGCCCAACCCGAAGAATACACCCGGAGTTTGGGCGGCTCCATCAAGCTGTTCTTCCGGCAAGTGATCAACGACTACCTGCCCTGGCCCGTCGGCGAAGTCAACAAACTGCGCGTCGCCCGGGTAAAAGAGGATCTGACGACGGAATACCTTACGGATGACCCGAAAACGGCCATCAGCCAGGCGGACGGTCCGATCGCCCTTTTCATCCACGGCATTATTGGAGACACTACGACCGCACCGGGCATTTTGGAACGGGCAAAATTTCCGGACGGCAGCTCTTTGGGAAGCCGGTATTCACTGCTACTCACCTACGATTACGAAAACCTGAGAACGCCCATCGGGAAAACCGCCGAGATACTGCAAAGTCAGTTGAAGGACGCAGGGCTGGGAGAAAACCACGGAAAAACGCTGCACGTTTACGCCCATAGCATGGGCGGGCTGGTGAGCCGGTCGTTTATCGAAATGCTGCACGGCCGTCAGGTAGTGAGCCACTTGATTCAGTTCGGGACGCCCAACGGCGGCAGTCCTTACGGTAATGCGGCGCAGTGGATGACGCCGCTTTTATCCCGGGCGCTGGAAGGAGGAGCCGCCTCCGCCGCCGCTCCCTTTGTGCCCGCAATTTTAGGCCTGCGCTGGTTCATCAACACGGCACTGGCCACGCTTAAAGAAATGAGGATTGGCTCCGATTTTCTTAAACGGCTGGCCAAAGACGGCGACCGGGGAGCGGTCAGGTACACCCTCATCAATGGAGATATTCGCCTGCTGCCCGACGTCAATGAAGAAACCATGGGCTTTTTCCGCCGAATTATCGCGAAAATCGATTATCAGAAATTGGTGGATGCGACCTTCTTCCAGGCACCAACGGATATTGCCGTTTCGGTGAAAAGCCAGCGGGAGGTGCCGGGGCTGGAGATTGAAGAAGCTCCCGTTCCGTCCGATCACATGAGCTACTTCGTCACGCCGGCGGCCATTGAACGATTAGAAAGTTATCTTAGGGATATCTTTCCGGAGGAGCCTCCTGTTTAGGCCCTTTTGTAAGCTTAGCCGGGGGCGCGGACGCGGGTGCAAGGGGGAGTTTTTAGAGAGCAATGGCTATGGCTCTTAACATAGCCCTCAAGCATAGACCGAAAGTGCCCGGTTGAGGGGCTTCGCCCCACTTCCAAGTAAAAGTTACCAGTATAGCTCTTCGTCTAAATCACGGGCTGTACACCATATCAATAAACATGCCCACCATTCTCAGTCAACTAGAAGACCTCACCGCCGAAAATCACCTGCGCACTGTCATCGATTTCCTGCGCGAACAGCCTGAGATCAATGCTAATCGGCGGGCGAAACAGCAAATTTCCTTGTTTAGCGGCCGCCTGCGTGGCATCGAAGATGATGAGATGAACCAAACAAAAGAACAGCGGCTGATCGACATTGACTACAATCAGGCCAGAGGGGATTTACTCAAAATACTGAATCGCCACCGGAGAATCATCGACACCATCACGGCTGAGGTTCCCGCTCCTCCCGCACCCCGGCAACCGGCACCCGGCAACACGCAACGGGCACCCGGCAACTCGCAACCTGCAACTCCCAACCTGCAACCTGCAACCATCCTCTTCCTCGCCTCCGACCCCCGCGGCGTTGGCGACCTGATGGTGGACACGGAGATCTCCAAAATATCCATCGTCATCAGCGACAGTGATCTCCGCCTGAAGCCCGAAATGGACCTCCGCCGCGACACCCTGACCCAAACCATCCTCGACGCTAAGCCCCGTTTTGTACACTTCTCCGTTCACGGCGTAGACGACCAGGACGGCTGGAACCCCGAAGGCATCATCCTCCAGAACCGGGAGCGTAACCCGGAGGTGGCCTCCACCGAAGACCTTAAAGACATCTTCAGCACCCTGCAGGAAGTACTTGATCTGCAGCTCGTCTTCCTCAACGCCTGCCTGAGCGAAAACCAGGCCCGGGTGATTTCGGCTTACGTCCCCTACGTCGTCGGTATGTCCGACGAAATCGAAAACGGTGTCGCCATCAGTTTCGCCCAAGGCTTTTACCTCGGTCTCTCCCGCTATCCCGACAATATTCCCTTTGCGTTCAAGATGGGCCTCCGGCAGCTGAAAGAAGACGGCCATCTGGAGCAGGAACTTCCCAGGTTGTTTCATTTAGGGGTGGAGAAGACGGTGGTGGTTTTGGAGGAGGGAGGGGATTTGGAAGTCCAAATAGATTTAGCGAATTGATAAAAAAATGCTAGTGGCTTTATGTTGATTCGGCAAAAAAAATGTACATTGATGTAGTTGAGTAAGTCTTCATGTTTACCACACAATTTAATCACCTTAAAATAAACTATTAACATGCGTTTATCGCCCCCCCCATACCCCAATCCTGGGGTTTACCCGATTCAGCTCATTATTCCTTCTTATTTGCTTATTCGTTTCAAGTGTCACGGTTTTTGCACAAAAACCAGATAAGCCTGGCGGACAAACCACACTTTCTTTTTGTGGTTCGCTTCATCCAGCCTCCAATCACAATGAAAAACCGGACATTCCAATAGCCGAAGACGGCGATCGTGTTTATTCTGATCGTTTTGGCAATTATTATTCAGCAGAAGATATCTCCCTTCCTGAAAGTACACTTGATAGAGTAAGTGAATATGGAGAACCTATTAAATTTCAAACGGGGTACTTTAATCCAATTTATAAAAACGTACCGGAAGAAGTACAATCTCTGATCAATGCGATATTACTAGAAGTATCCACTCAATTTACTCAGACTCAAGGAGTAGATGAATGCAGCCAAAACTATCAACTCAACTTAGACATATTGTGGGGGGATTTTGGAAACCCTGACGCCGAAGTTTGGGAGGAAAACAACATAGATACCCTTCCTGCACCTGATACCGGAGTTTTGGGAATTGGCTCTCCATTTTACGAAAGAACAGTTTCGTCTTTTTGTCTGGGTATTGCAGCAGACCGACCTTTTTCCAAAATTAATGGAGGATGGATTCGCTCCCCAGGCACACTTGATGGAAGAATACTCCTAAACAGTAATGTATCTGACTATTCCGGAGGAGATTTCACTTACTTAATAAACTCAGTAGACAATCCATCCACCCCTACACAATCTCAATTTGACTTACATTCTATTTTTCTTCATGAGTTATTACATGTACTCGGAATTGCTTCACGTATTGATCCATCACTTAATGGATCTTCAAGATATGATTTAGAATTACGGGTTCAAGATGATGCTGGCATAAACTCACCACTCGTTATTCCTAATCCTACTGAACCAGGCTGTTACACCTACCATCCTGATATAAATGATTTTCTATTTAATGATTGTAATGATGATCTATCTATCGGCTTTTTGGCTTCTGATGAAATAGCTATGCAGAGTGGTGGATTTCCGATAGAAAGAATCGGCAATGGGTTTAGTCATTTTGTGAACATTTGTGGAGAGACTGTAAATTACGTAATGGGCCCAGGTTTATCACCAGGTCAATCCGTGAGGACTATCAGTGCAGAGGAACAGGCGATATTTTGCGCAATGGGGTATCAAACACCATCTATTGATTGTGAGGGGTGCTTTGTTCACGCCCATTAAGCTAAGCCCAAACCCAAGATAGTACAATTGCACCTAATTTAAGGAGCCATGCAGCACGCTCCTATATTCAAAGCCATTCGAGATATCCGAGAGTTCCTGGAACTAGATACTCAAAAAAGACACGCTTATCTCTATGAACCACATCGCTGGTTTATAAGAGAAAGCCCATTGCTATTTTCTCGGACAGTTCTGCTCGTTCTTGGTCTTCTCCGCAATAGCCTTAGTATTGAACTCTTTGATTTCTTTGGCAGATTGAAAATAGACAGCGTCACTAAGAGCGCTTTATGCCAAAGACGCCAGTTGATTAAGCCTGCTTTCTTCCGGGATTTATTCGTAGTCACTGCAGATGTTTTCTATAAAAGATTCAAAGCAAAACGCTGGAAAGGCTTCCGGCTAATAGCTATTGATGGCACTGGATTTAGACTACCTGAGGACAATGACATTGGAGAAAGTTATGGGTGGCACGGGAATCAACACAACAGAGTCCCTTCCACCAGAGCACTCATTGCTTTTGATGTTCTCAATAAAATCATATACGATGTAGAGCACCACCCTCGGGAAGTATCTGAGGTTAAAGTTAACTATGCTTGGATTCCTGACTTCCCCAAAGACTTCCTGGCCGTTTATGATCGAGGTTTTGCCAGTTATGCTATTCCATTATTACATCTCCGATATGGATCCAATTGTATTGTAAGACTAAGAACAGACGTAAGTCCCGTTGTTAAGCAGTTCATCCAAAGCACTGATAAAGAACGACATATAAACGTATCGCCTAAGCATAAATGCCGTAGAACCGTAGCTCAACAAGGCGTCCGTATCGATCATGATGAGTTCGTCAAAGTCAGGCTCCTCAAAATTCTATTGCCCACAGGCGAAGTTGAAATACTTATGACTACTCTCTGCGATAAAAGGAAGTATCCACACCGGTTTTTCGCAGGGCTGTACAACGCTCGATGGGGTGTTGAAACAGCTATCTTTTGCATTAAGAGCTACGGGAAATTAACGGCATTCTCCTCTTATAAACCAGAGGGCATAGAACAAGATATTTGGGCACAATACGCCATGTACAACATTCAGTCCATGATGATCACTTCCCAAGAGGATGAGGTAAAAAAAGTAAGCCAAAAAAGAAAATATCCCGCCACGATCAATCGAAATGTGACCCTCGGGCTGATCAAGCGTAATCTAACCTATGTTTTCCTAGACCCAATGAGGAAATGGAAAGCACGATTGTTGGTTCTACTGGATAAAATGACACATCACCTGGAAGCTAAAAGGCCCCGACCAAGCCGACCTAGAAATCGAAAAATTTTAAGGGGCCAAGGACGACATATTTATGAATCAAATTATAAGCCAACGCTCTAAACATCAACTTTATCGGGTCACAAAAACACCAGCCACCTTATGCCTGGACGGGCACCTTATTGTCTAAGATACAGCATTAGGGCAAAATGCTGTTCCAGTACAAATTTTTGTGTTTGTAGTAAGCTGAAAGCAGAGCCTGAAAATGCTTAGCTTAACGAGCTTGGTGCTTTGTTATGGGGATAAGCAATAATAACGGAAGATTAGCGATTGCAGACCCTTGCTCTTTTATACCAAACATTTGTGCCGGTGACAGCACCACATTATCGTTGTCAGAACTCACTAGAATACATACCAATAGTGAAAATTTTGAATGGGGAGAACCTATTGTACTAATTGAAAACGGTGATGATCTGGTGGACAGCACCATTGAAATTGACATCAATGGTGATATGATTACAATTTTTGTAAGCCCAAACTCTCATGGAGACATGCTTGTGCAATTTCCCGTAACAGCTTGTGATAATGGTGAAACGACTGTGCTTAATCATGCCTTTTTTGTAAATGCAGTTTGTGACGACTGTAGTGATATCCAAGAAACAATTTGCGGAAATATTTCTTGCAGTACAGACTTTGAAAATTACCCTCGGACGAATTCTTTCATTAGCCTTGGTGAAATTACTCGGCAAATTAATCGCGACGCATTGGGGCTTCCAAGACTTGGATTCTCAACCTCCCCTCCTAACAATCACGTTTATCTTTTCACCAGGACTCCATTAACTATTGAATTACTGAACCCTATTCTCCCGGGTTGCGAAGTTACCATTGGTTTTGACGCTGTCTTTTCGGGTAATTCGGGATTACTTGACTTCTGGGGAAGTCAAGTAAGGATGTGTTCAGCTAATGAAATCCCAGTTGGTGTCCCCGCAGATTGCAACGACCTTGGAACTGACTGTGGAGATGATGTTTTTGTTCCTTATTGTTTGGGGCAATCCAATGATGTAACAGGAGGAGCAGATACATATAACCGGAATAGAGTATTTGAATCTCCTCCTCCATTTGAACCTTACACATTTACTTTCAGCAATGATTCTGAATCCCCTCTTAATTTCATATACGTTTTAGTTTCACCTGAAAATCCGAATACAACCAGAGGGTTTTACTTAGACAACATAGAAGTCACTACACGTTGTCCAATAAACATTGAAACAACTCAAATATCCTCGAATATTCTATGCCGAAGCACTTCTGAATTATTATCGTTTGAGATATGCAACAATGCTACTGAATCAGTCTCTCTTTCCTTGGGTATAAACAACCTTCCTGGTTGGGAATTCAGTATTAGTGATGACAACTTCGAAATATTAGGGAACAGTTGTTCTACCGTCACATTCAACGCATTACCAAACGCAGAAATTAATGAAGGCGATCATTCAATCGCACTTACTCTTAATGCAGAAAACCAGTGCGGCGCGGTGGAGTCACTAACGGAGCAATTTACTGTGTCCGTAACAGAATGTAACGATTCGCCATTCACTTGCGCCTGTGAGGGAACCAACGCCATCAACCTGGATGCAGGTGACGGCACCCTACTAAGTCAGTTTATTGCCCTAGGTGAAATCACACCTAACAGCATCTTCAAAAAATGCCTCGCTATTTCTGGTAATTTATTTATTGACGAGGCGGCTATGGGAAGTAATGGATTCTATAATATCAATTCCAGTGAAGTTCGCATGCAGCCCGGCGCGCACATTATTATCGAGTCGGGTGCAGCCCTTTCAGTTGGCTTTAGCACTAACGGTGGCATCCATGGCTGCGAAAACCTATGGCACGGGATTTCTCTGGCCCCCCAAACAACCAATAGACCTGGAGGTAGATTGAAACTAACCGGTGCCAGAATCGAAGACGCCGTTCATGCGGTTTCCCTTAGCAATGGTAGCTCTTTCGAAATGATTTATTCTACCTTAAACCGAAACCATATTGGTATTTACAAACGACCTGCCCTTACGCCCGGCACAGAGGTCGTATTTCAACCAACCCCCATCCATTATTCAAGTATTCAAGCTTCAGGAGACCTGCTACCTCCTTACCTCGGCCAGGAAGTACAGACAACTGGCAAGAGCTACGCGGGTGTAGAAATAAACGATTGTAAGAAGTTTCAGATTGGTGCCAGTAATATTGGCATCAATATTACTGGTGCAAATTATGGCGTCATCGCTCGTGGTTCCAATGTAAGTATTGTTTCCTCAAGTATCTACAACACCATTCCTTCACTGGATGCCTCTGGTGGAGATGTTGGTATATTGGCGGAGTCTAACTCTTGGATTGGCTTGCGAAACAGTCGGTTATATGACATGGAACATGGCATATTAGGCAATCAATCTTCTCTCGATTGCCGGAATAATATTATTGGAGAAAACTCATCGGGTGATCGGGGCAATATCAAAACAGGTATATCCTTAGGTATGAGCATCGGACACACTGCCTCAATAACCAACCAGAATAGAATTTATTCCCGAAAATTTGGCATCTTAATTTCTAATGCTCAGCATGCCAACAAATTGTTCATTGAAAACAACACAGTAGAGCTTTACCCCCCAGAGCCTGGCCTTGAAATAAGTCCTATTTTCACTTCAGCGATAAGGTTAGAGGATGCTATGATGTCAGGGGAAAACCTAGACAACCTAAACTTAACTGGAAATACTATTAATCTACGCAGGTTTGGAAATGGAATAGCTCTCCACAATGTAAATGGTGTTACTATTGCAAATAACCAAGTTAATTTCTTACCCACCTACAGTGAGATTCATAGTGGATCAGGACTTTTTCTTCGTTCATCAAGTGACAACTATTTATATGGCAACCTAGTATCTGGCAACGGACTAAGCCATAAGGAAATAGCGATTACCGTTGATAGTGGGGACCGTAATGTATTATGCTGTAACAACGTTGAGGATGCTGAGTTTGGAGCAATATTTTTTGGCATTTGTGATGAGACCAAACTTCGTCATAATACTTTTAAAGACAATTTGATTGGTCTTATTTTAAGCCAAGGCGCTAGAATAGGTCCACAAATTGCCGCAGGGAACGCTTGGAGTGAAAGCGTTTGGAATGACGCTATGCATCTTAGTGAAGACGGCTTTAATGTTGCCCAGTCTAGATTTTTTGTTATTCCCCCCGAAGGAACACCTGTTTGGCCAGAAGACATCTTTGTAGCAGCTTCAACTACAGAATGGTTTGTGCCAGGCCAAGAATCATTAGTATGCGAAGACGATGCAGATAATTGTGAAAGACCTTCGCTCAATCGACTGGCAGCAGATAATGAATTTACCCAAAAGGTGTTGCAAGACAACTTCATTTATGGGAATTTTCCTGAGACTTCTGATTGGGAAGCCAAGCGCGTTTTCTACCGTAGCCAGCAAGCCACCAAATCAGAAGAGCGTTCCCAATGGTCCACCATAGGATTAGCTTTCTCTGAACAACAAAAAAATCAAAACACCACCTTACACCGGTTAACCAAAATAGAGCAGTTACTGGAAGTAGCAATGACCGCCGATCCTTTGGTCACTGAAGCAACTTCTAATTTAGGTTTATTAAACGTAAGCGTCCGACCAACCACATCTTGTCAACCCCAACTCCGCGCCAGAGCTTTGCCCTAAACCAAAGCAAAAAGCCATGCGCCACAGCCCCACCG
>NZ_FOFB01000012.1 GCF_900110645.1 Neolewinella agarilytica | reverse complement strand
GAGTCCCAGCTGTCCGGACCAGTGTCAACGGAGGAGGTAGCGGTGTGGGCAATCTCTCCTGTCCAGCGCCACTCGACGCGGTCGCCAGCGGCGATGGTGATGTCGCGGGGGCTGAAGACGAAGTCCTCTGCGTCAACGATGTGGATAGTTCCTTCACTGCCAGTAGTAGCCGTAAGGTTGGTCAGTTCGCAGGGGATGGTACAGTTGGTGGTGGTGATGGAAGCGGTGGCCGTACAGGCCGTGTCGTCCGCGTCGGTGACGATGACTTCGTGGCTTTGTCCGTCACCGGCTAAGGTGAGGGGGACGGTCGTAGTGCCGTTACCGGAGTAGGCGAAAGTCCCGGCTGGTTGGCCGTCTACGGTTAAACTAAAACCGTTAGCAGAGCCGCCCACATCGTTGACGGTGAGCGTTGCCCCGACGTTGAGGTTGGCATCACAGCCGGTTGTTTCCTCAATCGAAGCGGTAAGCTGACAAGTGGAGGCATTGCAGTCTACCGTGGTGACTGTAGTGGAAACGGAGCAGGTGGCGTCGTCGGAATCGCGTATTTCGATGGAGTGGCTTTGGCCATCACCCGCTACGAAGACGGAGGTTGAAGTCGTCCCGGAAGCGTCGTAACTGAACGGGCCGCCTGTGATTGCGGAGCCATCAACGAAGACGTTGTAGCCCGCGCCGGTGCCTGTTGAGTTAAAGGTGATACCTACGGCCACCTGACCATTGGTGCAGTCGGGTAGAACGGTGATGGTTCCTGCCATGCCATTGCCACCGGGTGTGCCGTGAGGGATGCAGTAGTAATTGTGTAGTCCGGCGGAGAGTACCGGGCTTTGGTAAGTAGCTCCGGTGTTGAGCAATCCGGAGTCCCAGCTGTCCGGGCCAGTTTCGGCATCGGAAGTTGCGGTGTGGGCGATCTGTCCGGTCCAGCGCCATTCGACCTGATCGCCGGCGGCGATGGTGATGTCGCGGGGGGAGAAGACGAAGTCCTCTACGTCGACGATGTGGATGGTACCGGCAACGCCAGTGGTAGCCGTTAAATTGGTCAACTCACAGGGAATGGTACAGTTGGTGGTAGTTAGGGATGAGGTGGCGGAGCAAGTGGCGTCATCGGCATCAGTGACGGTAATTGAATGATTTTGCCCATCTCCAGGAACTAAAATGTCGAGGTTTGTATTTCCGCCACTGACGTACGCAAAGGGACTTCCCGCAACCAGGTTCCCGTCAAGGAGGACGTTGAACCCGCTATTGCCTGCGTTTACAGCCATTACTGAAAGGGCAACGTTGACCTGGTAATCAGGTCTGCAAAAGCCGGTCTCCTCGGCGGAGAGGAAAAGGCTACAGGTAGGCGCTTGTCCGCAATCTGGTGCGGTAATGTCCCGACTGAGGGTACAGGTTCCGTCCGTTAGATCGATGATTTCAACGGTATGAAGGGCGCCGTCTCCCGGTAGAGAAAAAGCTACTGATTGCGGGCCAGTACCGGAGTAAGTGTAGGGGCTGCCGGCATGGACCTGGCCGTCAATCACGAGGTTATAACCAGCGGCACCAGCCTGGGTAGTACTAAACGCCGCAGTAAGACCAAAGCCAGACCCGCCAGGACAATTGGCCACAATACTCCCAGCCATACCTGAGCCACCAGGGCTCCCGTGCGGGACGCAGTAATAGCGATGTAGCCCTGGATTTATGATGGTTACGGGAAAGGAAGTCCCGGTTCCACGGAACCCTGAGTTCCAGCTGTCTGTTCCGGTGGTAGCGTCGGAAGTTGTCGTATGACCGTCATCGACAAAATCAAAGGAGACGATGTCCCCTACGGTGATGGTAATCTGACTGGGGGTGAAGGTATTATTGCCCCCATTGCCCACGACGACGGAGTGGGTAGTTCCGCCGTCGAAGTTGAGCTGCAGCCCAGAAAGGAAACAATCAGATCCACAATCCGGTACGTTAACGGTGGTCTGGGCAGAGCAATTTTCCTCGTCTTCAGAGACAACGTTAATGAGGTGACCGAGGCCGTCACCAGGAACTTCGGTGGTCAGGAATACCGGCTCATCGTCCCGGACGCGAAAGGGACTTCCCGGCAGGAGAACGTCGTCGACAGAAACGGCTACGTCCCGGGCGTTGTCCGAAGGGTCGGAGATGGTAATACCAAGGGTAACGGTGCCATCGGGGTTACAATCGCTGATCGTGACGCCGATGGAGAGTGCACAGTTTTGGCCGCTGAGGGTAAAAGACAGTATAAAAAGCGAGGCGAGGGGTAAAAGTATTCGTTTCATGTGCGATTAGCTAACTAGCTGAAAATGTATTCCTGGTGAGGAAGACGTAGTTAGTGAGGGAGGCCTGGCTTTTCAACCTTCCTCTGCACCTGCGTCCCCGCCAATTAAGGAAGACCGAACGAACATAACCCCAATGTTACGATTGTATAGACAATTCTAGCTGAATGGGAAAATTACCCGTCTGAACGGGAAAGCCTTCTGTTACTGACCCTCCAGCCACCGTTTAAAGTGTGGAGATCGTTCAGTACTTACAATGGTTTCCAGTTTACAGAGGGGATTTAGCACCAATTTCACACGGGACTTTGAATAAGCATGCATTTCGGCAATAGCCGCTAAGCGAATGATGAATTGGCGGTTGATTCGAAAGAATTCCGCTGAGGGTACCATTTCATTTAGTTGCTCCAGGGAATAATCGATTGGATAGCGTTTTCCTGAATGAGTGGTAAGGAGTGTAACTTTATCTTCGGTATTGAAATAAGCTACTTCATTCATTTTCACCACCCGCAGCTGGGAACCCACCCGGAGAAGAAATCGTTTGTCAGCCCCTTCAGGAAGCATACTTTCTACCAGCTTCCGATAGTTGATTTCAGGAGCGCCTACATTGAGCCTACGGTGCTTTTCCAGGGCCTGTTCGAGGGCCGGCGCTTTAATCGGTTTGAGTAAATAATCGATAACGTTGACTTGGAAAGCCTTTAATGCATATTCGTCGTAGGCGGTGGTGAAGATTACCGGGCAGCGGACCTCGACATAGTGGAAGATGTCAAAACTGGAGCCATCCGCCAAATGGATGTCGAGAAAAATAAGATCGGGGGAGTCATTATTGAGTAGGAAATCGACACTTGTTTCAACGCTGTCCAACTCACCAATGATTTGAATAGTTGAATCAATTTGTCTCACCAGTTTGCGTAACCGCCTAGCGGCGGCGGCTTCGTCTTCAATGATTAAGGCGGTCATACCTGATATTTATTTATGGAAGTGGGGGAGAGGAGTATAGGAATGCAGACGCGGAAATATTCACCGGTTTCCTCGATGAGCATCTTCTGTCGGGTCAGCATTGCATAACGCTCTTTTAAACTTAGAAGCCCAAAGCCGGTGGAGGGGTCCTTTCGCAATTTGGGTTGGATGGGATTGTACACACATATATGTTTCCCGTTTTCACTTACACCGATGCTCACATGAAGCGGTAGCTTTTTGGAGACGACGTTGTGCTTTATAGCGTTTTCCAGGAGAAATTGCAGACTGAGGGGGACGATAAATCCGGTTGTTTTATCGAGTTGAATCGTTACGCTGAGCTTGTCCCCAAAACGTTTGTCTAGCAAGAAAAGGTAGTCAGCCAATAAGTCGAGTTCTTCTTTGAGCGGGATCGTTTCCTGATCCCGGTATTGCAGAACGTTGCGAAAGAGGTCAGATAATTTTTCTGTATAGGTTACGGCGTCAGTAGGGGCCTCTTCAATCATAGCGACCAGAGTATTGAAACTATTGAAAAGGAAGTGAGGATTGATCTGACTTTTCAGGGCTTCGTATTGGCTTTCGATCCGCTGTTTTTGTAATAAGGATTCACGACGGAGTTGCCGATCGCGGCGGCGAATCAAGTATGCGGCGATAAAAGTTCCCGTCAGGACTGTCAAAAAAATAAACCACCAGCGCCGCCAAAGAGGCGAGGCTATACTGAAGCTGTATTTGCTTGGGCTGGTCCAATCGCCGCCCGACGAGGCCGCTACCCGGAAGGTGTAATTACCAGGGGGCAGTTTTGAGTAAATTATTCGTTGGTTTCTGGTTTCGGTCCAGCCCGGGTCGTAGCCTTCTAGTTGGTAGCGACAGCGGACCTTGTCGGGAGCGGTATACCATAATCCTAGAAACTCAAAGGCCAGGGTATTCTCATCATGGGTAAATTGCTTTCCATTTGGCTCTGGCCGATTATCGGGGTAAATGGTAACGGATTTTAGCACAACCCGGGGACGGTTAACCGTAGGGTGAGGGAGATCCTGATAACGGATGAGTCCGCCGGAACAACCGAACCAGGCTTGACCTTGAGGGCCGGTAACTACGGCATTCAGGGTAGGGCGGAAGTCTGGTCCTCCGGTTTGATTGTCACTAATATTCTGGTAATTCCCTGTAGTAAGGTTTAGTAGGTCCAAGCCTTCCGTATGAGAGACGATTAGTTGCGAAGCCCCCGTAAAGGCCATGCCCGTGATGTTTTCTCCCGACAACGCCTTGCCTGGGTCGAGTGCATAGAGGCTATCATTTACGAGTTCAAAAAGTCCTTCTCGCGCGGTGTTCAACCATAGATGGCCCTTGGCGGAGGTGGAAATAGAATAGACTCTTCGCAAGTCAACGGAATCACCGGTAACAGTTTGTGTATTTCGTAAGTGGGTAATCTTGCCATGGTCCAGCAAAGCCAGCCCTTCCCCATCAGTAGCGAACCATACCCGATCAGGAGTTTCTGCGAGGACCTGATAGATGAAATCGGTTTTGAGCCCTTCGATTTTACTAAACGACAGGAGAGCGTTTGCTAGCGGGTCAGTTTTCAGAACAACTTCCGTCACCCCACCAAGCGAGGCTAACCAAAGGTGATCGCCCTTACCGTCAATAGAAAGAATGCTTCCGTTTAGTAATCCCTCTTTCTGCCCAAGATGGCGCCGTTGGCCGGAAGCAGGGTTAAGGATATAGGCCCCGTCGCCAAAGGTCCCCAACCAGAGATTTCCGAAACGATCTTCAAATAGACTGACGATGTTCAGGTCTCCAGCGGGTGGGAAGATTTCCAACTCTCCTGTGAGTGATAAGGTGAAAAGTCCCCGGTTAGTGCCCGCCCATAATTTTCCGCTTTGATCCAGGTGTACGGCCTGAATCTCTTTTCCTGCGGCCTCTACGAAGGTTAGTTGTTGGTTTGTTCTAAAGAGTCCTTTACTATTGGACAGCAACCATAGTCCGCCTTCGGCATCCTGGAGTAAGTCCTGAATCTTCGTTTTGGCATTAGACTTTCCTGATACGGGAGATAGCGGGAGAAGTTGGTTGTTTTCAAGATTTAGTTGCCATTCGCCATGATTTTCTGTGGCGATGATCAACTCCCGGCCCTCTACCAAAATCAGGTCGTTAATTGGGCCGTAGGGCCACTCTTTAATTGGAGTTTGGAATGTTTTTGATGAGCGATCATAATGAACCATGCCTTTGTCATGGGTGCCGATCCAACAACTCCCCGTCTCGTCGGGGAGGATCACCCGGACAATTTCATCGGGAAGTCCATCGGCCCTTGTAAGATTCGTTACGGACTTTTGCCCATCTTGAAATTTACAAATGCTGATGCCCCCGTCGGTTCCCAACCATACTACTCCGTCGGGCTGGTTGACGATGGTGTAGATATCATTACCCAAAAGGCCATCATCAATATTAAAATTGTATAGGTGAGGGCCAGCAACCACGTAAGCTCCTTCGCCATAAGTTGATATCCAAAGCTGGCCGTCACTATCTTCGGCGAATCCGGTAATGGTGGAGATTGGAAGGCCTTCTTCTGGTTCCCAAGGCTCCAGGGACCCATTCAACAGGCGGTCGACTGAGCCATCAGCATAGCCTACCCACAGTGTGCTATCACGATCTTCAAACACTGCTCGAACATCAGCGGGCAGGCTGTCGTGACGGGATAGGTTAGTGAAAGAATTACCGTCAAAAGAGCATAAGCCGGTTGAGGTTGCGAGCCAGATTAAACCATCGTAGCTTTCGAATAGCATCCGTGGTTGAGCCTCATCCAAGGAATTTGGCAGGCGAAAGTTGGTCCAATGAAACTGTTGAGCAACTAAATTGACGACAGTAAGGCAAAGCCAGAAAACCAAAGGGTAACGTTTTTTCATAAGCCCCTGACTTTCATACGACCGGTCAGTTCTACCCTGATTTCTTCGGCAATTTTCTGGAATACAATACGAGGAATGTCGATGTCATGTTCGCGTAAGAGTACGGTAAACGACGACCTTATATCGAGCACCCCGTCCAAAACCTTCACGGAACTCTTGATAATACGTTCCTGCTCAACACCGTGAATGGTTAGTTTCCCTTTAGCTCTTACAATGTAATCGCCGTCCTGACTTAGGTCGACAGGTTCGATGATCTTACCTAGGAAAGTTGCCGTACTAAACTGGGAACTTTCCATGTAATTTTCTTTGAAGTGCTCCCGCTGTAATGGGTTGTTAAACCCTTCAAAAGAAGAGATGAGAATACTGAAGGCAAAAGTTCGTTTCTCCGTATCAATTAATCCGCGGAGTGCGGTTGATTGTGCTTCAATCAATTCCAAGGGGGCATCGGAAGTAAAAGCAACCTGCCCATCGTTAAACTCAAATATGGTTGCTGACTGGCCAGCAACGGAGCTGAGTGAACAAAAAGCACTAAGGATGATAAGAAAGAAGTTGCGCATTGAGAAGAGTATTCAAAGGGGAAGATACCAGAGTGGAACGTTTTTGGTGAAATGAATCTTGCTGAATGGGATAGTTTAGGGGCTGAACAAGGAGAGGAGTAAAGCAAGAGGGATTTGATTATACATACTGTCATTTTAAGCTTCTTTCAAGACCAAATGGTTACGCCGCTTGAAATACTGATAGATATCCTTCTGCGCACGAAAATTTCCTGGTTCTCGAAAGGTGTTGAGTTGAGTTGCAGAAATGATACGCGCCTTTTGGTTGTCACTCCATTGCATGTCCATAATCCGGCGTAGTTCAAGTCGCAGGAGTTGGTCTTCGATCGGAGTGATCACTTCCACCCGACGGTGCAAGTTGCGTTCCATCATGTCAGCGGAGCCCAGAAAAACCTTCTCCTGGCCGCTGCCGCCAAAGATGTAAATACGTGCATGCTCGAGAAAACGATCGACAATGGAGATGATCTCGATGTTCTCTTCTTTAGAAGGAGCAAGTCGGCAAATACCCCGAACGATCATACGGACTTTTACCCCTTCTGCTGCTGCCTCTCGGATTTTATTGATCACGCTTTCTTCTTCAAGACTATTCATTTTAAAGAAGAGGTAGGCTGTCTTTCCCGCTTTTGCCCGTGCGATCTCTTCATCAATTAATTCGATAAACCTGGTGTACATCGAGAAAGGGGCGACGAGTAACTTTTTACATTTGGGTAAGATCAATTTGCCACGCAGCAACCGAAACACTTGGATTACGTCTTTACCAATACGTGGTCGGCAGGTCATTAGAGCGTGGTCCGTGTATAGTTTGGCCGTTTTTTCGTTGAAATTTCCCGTGCCGATGTAAGAGTAATGGTTGGTCTCTCCATCCGGTTTTTTTCGGAGGATATGTAACAGCTTAGTATGTACTTTAATTTCCGGAATGCTATAACGTACGTAAGCACCAGCTTCTTCCAGCTCTTTGCCCCAATATAGGTTACTGGCTTCGTCGAATCGGGCTTTGGCCTCAACGAAAGCTTCAACATCTTTTCCTTTGGCCAGCGCATACAGCAACTCTTGTACCACGGCGGACTTTCCTGCAACCCGATAAAGCGTAATACATATTTTTTCTACTTCAGGATGATTGGCAGCCTCTCTGATCAGTCGGGGGACGTAGTCATATTGCTGGTAGGGGAAACTCAACAGCAAGTCGCTGGCTTCCATGGTTTTCATTATACTGCCTTTGTGGCCCAGGCGTGGATGTGGCAACGGGGGCAACTCAGGATAGGTAAGGTCTTCACGTCCGGGCGGTAGGGGAAAGCGAAAGAAATCCATGAAGTTGTGGTACCGCCCGGCCATTATCATATCATACCTACTGAGGTTCAGAACTTTTTTTAGCCGTTTTCTGATCCAGCTCGGCATTGCCCGGTCGAAGAGGAATCGGGTTGGCAGGCCATCTTCACGGTCTCTGAGTCGGGCAGCTATTTTATGATGTAGTTCTCCATCAAATTCGTCTTCAATGTATAGTTCAGCGTCACGGCTTAGCTTGAAAGAATAGCCGAAAGTTACCTCCCGATCGATCCATCGACTAAGGTTAGCCCGGATAATGCTGTCAAGGAAGATAACGTAATAGCCATTTGTGGCATCTGGGGGAGAAGGCAGAACGATGAAGCGAGGGAGGGTTTCAGAAGGTATGGGTACCAGGGCTACTTCTTTGCCGTCCTGCGAGGGTTTCTCATTGAAGTGAACTGCCAAGCAAAGTTGGCCGCTCTTTAAAAAAGGAAGTTCGGTAGAATCCTCATTGTTCTCAGGCAACCAGTGCAGGTGCAAGTTGGGCTTAACCTTTTTGTCAAAATAGTCAGTGGTAAAGGCTGCTTGCTCTTCCGTCATCTCATCCCCGTGGATCAAGTGAATGTTCTCTTCCTTTAGTTGAGGAAGAATTTTCTTACGGAAGATTTTGTCAAAAATTTTTTGTTGTTCCCGCACCTTGGCGCGGATGATCCTCAGTTCATTTTTCGGAGTAAAATCGAAGAGATTCTTACGTTCTGCCTTGTTCACTTTTTTGAATTGACGCAGACTTGCCACCCTTACGCGATAAAATTCATCGAGGTTAGAGCTATGGATCGCCAGAAATTTTAATCTTTCGTAAAGCGGTACCAAAGGATTATCCGCTTCCTGCAGCACGCGCCGGTTGAAGTGAAGCCAGGAAGTGTCCCGTTTAATGAGTGAGTGTTTCAAGGTGAAGTGTAGTTTCTTTTAAAAGTAAGAGGCATTGGGATTGTCATTTCCACCAAAAAGTCTGAACGGGAATATTTACCTGTTGAGCAGGTTGCACTTTGAACCCGAATCTAAATTGCGTCGTAATTATTTTTTATTGGCACCGTCAAAAGGAAGCACTTCATGTACTGCTTTCGGCGTTAACGCCTTCATATCTTCAAATGCTTGTGGCCGCACCCATAAATGGGACCTCCAGCGGTGAAAGATGTTCTGGATGTACTGCTCTATTAGCCTTCTTATACCTGCGTCCACCCCCTCTACAGGCAGTGAAAGTATTTTCCTCCCAACAAGGCAACCCAGATGCAAGGACCAATTGAAGCAGCTTTGTTTACAAGTTGCTTGGCCACATAACCCGTTCAGCTAGCAAACATTCCCATTCAGACTTCTTGGCATAATCGGCATTGCCAGTGCATCCTACTTTTATAACATTGAATGAAATATTGGGAATGAAGATTACGGAGAAACATATCCTTCAAAAGAAGGATTCAATGAGAAATCTATCTGTTTCCTCTTCACCCTAGCCTTTAGTGTTGTTCATGTGTTTATTTTTTGAACGGGATCATACGCTGTGAGAGGCTAGTGTGATCCCGTCTTTAGGCTAAAGGATAAGCTTACCTTCCTTGCTGCTTTTAATCCTTCCACTGCACCTGCGTTCGCGCCCTCTAACCCACTGGATCGACTTTATCAGTTCTTGCTAAAGATGCTTTATAGCGAAGCTGACTATCTTCAACCGTTCAGGGAGCAACGGCTTAGAGCAATCAGAGAAGTCTCTTTTTGATCGAGACTATTGAGGAATTTTATCAACGCTGTTTCGCCCTTTGTTAAAATTCAAGTTTTTGTGTCAATGCTCTAATACCGTTAAGTCTTTGGACAAGTAGTTCTTAAGCGGCCTTTCGGAAAGTAGCCCGGTAACATCTAGATAAGCTATGTAGGAAAGCATTATTCCATATTGTATTTCCTGAAGTAGTAATTCAATCTTCAGCGTGTTCTCACGAAGTTTGAGTAGGGCAAGTGGAGGAGTCTCTGCTATTTTCCTGTATTCTTGAAGTACAAATTCTGACTGCCCTTTCTCTATTTGAGAGTCGACTAAATCATATTTTTCAATTTGATTACTAAGATCCTGAAGCAGAGCAAAAGCTTCCTTGTCTAAGTCATTGGCCAGGGACCTAAGCTGGCTTTGCGATTCTAAAATATTGATTTTCAACTCATTCAATTCCCTCGTCGATGACCTCCTTAGTGGAACATCAAAGCCAATTCCAACGGAAAAACTTTTTTTTAAATGGGTCATTCTCATTGTATCCGTATTTTGCCTGAACATACCCAATAGAAAAGGAGGAAGCCGAAAGTTCCATTTCGTGCTCCAACATTACATTATAAAGTTGTGCAGAACGTACTTCCAATTCTGGATGCATCATTTGAACCTCTTCATCTATCCCCACGATAATGGCTTTCAAATCTTCTATTCCCGGCAGGATATTGGGAGCTAGAACAATAGGTCTATCTGATTTTAGCATTTTTTGGATGGTCCTTTCTACAGTACGAATAGAACTTTTCAAGCTGAGTATTTCTCGGCTATTTTCTTGAGCGTCATGCGTCACACTTATTAACTCAAGAACATCAAAGTCGATTAAATCCACACTTCTCTGTAACAGTGTTACCTGATCATTGAAAAGAACTTTTTGCTTATTCTTTACCTCTAGTATTTTTTTCAAATAAATAAGATCAACCATTAAATCATAGCGCTCTTTCAAGGCTCCACTAAAAGCCGTTTGCAACTCCATTTCGGTCAAATACTTAACGGATTCTTGGTATTGCTTTTGAGTTTTGATATTTTTCAAGCTATTCGGCGACACGCGTAATACATATTCTTGCTTTCTCCAATCAAATTCATTGGTCTCTGTTCTAAGTTCCAAATTTTCAATTATAGGGAGATCAAAAGGCAGGGAGTTAAAGTAGTACAACTTTTGGCGTTGGAACGAGACAAATTCTTCCTGATTGGCATCTAACAAGAAAGAGGCGACAGTTAACTGGTCCTGGCTATAGCAAGTGAAACCGACAAACAATAGGAGACAAGAAAGAAATATGGTTTTCATAAAAGAGATATCCTTTTTAGATTTCTTAATTAACAGAGTGGTTCCTGTACTCGTGCTTTATAAAAATTAACCTTTCTCTTCTTTGCGCTTTAAGATTACCTTCTCCTTTTGAAGGAATGTGTTATTAGATGGAATAGCAATTTGGATCTCTCGCCCATAAGTCTTGAAATCAGGGTTTTTCCGTAACCGTTCTGGTATTTCGACGATTCTTGACCCCATTCCGATTACAGCACCAACACAATTAGTATTCAATTGCACACCTGATTGAACAATTATGCTGTCTCCCATACTGATGTTGAGCAGCAAACTTTCTAAGACATAACTTTTAACTTGAGTCGGATTTTCTTCATAGAAGGTAATAAGTGTTGTAAAGGAAGGGAGTTGCTCTCCAACCTTACAGAAAATAGAACCGATCACACCATCGCTAGGCGCATAAATAATCAAATTTTCTTCTTGTTGATGAACATAGCCTAACTCATTTTCCAGTTTTTCGATTTGAATCTTCAAAGGATTTTTAGAACCATACAACTCTTGTTCCAATTTTCTAATTTCAGCTTCTAATGGTTTTACGACCAGGTCCATCTCTTTTTTTAACCCTTCTATCCTGATCCTTCCAGGACTACGTACGTTCTCTCCCCTTGCAGGGGTAATGCTTTCAAGCCCTTGGGCCAGGCTCTCATTAATGGACATTTTAGACTCTAATTGATCAATCTGAGATTGAATCTCGCTTTGCCTGGCAGTTTTTTGAGCCTTCAGGCTTTGAATGCTGCCTTTTAAACTTGATTCCCAAATTTTGTACTGGGATTTAAGCGCTGCTACTTCATGATTCAAATCACTGGTCGCCAGTTCAAGGCTAGAACGAGTTGCCTCTAATATTACATCTCCTTTTGCGACCTTTGACCCTGCTGAAACATTCACCGCGTCAATGATAACTGGACTCTCCAGACGGATTTCTGTTTCCTTATTTTCTGCCAATCCGAAAAACACAAATGTTTCGTTTCCGTATTTCCAATTGTACCCTAACAGGAAAGTGATTGTCAGTACGACTGCCAGGAGGTATAGATTTATCTTTTTCATAGTTAGATCTTTTCTGGGAAATTCTCAAAGCTTATTTTCAGAGACTCCAGGGTTTCTAGAGCCGACAAAGCCGTATCCAGATTTTTTCCATCCTGCTCATTGATTAGCTTGAAGTGATATTCATAATCTATCTTCTTGTCTGGCGGATCCCCCTCTACAATTCCTTTAATTTTTGGCGTATAAATCTGAGATCTAGTTTTTGTATATCTGCTGCAAAAACGATTTAAAATTGCCTCTAACTCTGGCACATCTTCAGAGTATTTAGGGACGTTAAAACTCAAGACACCAACTAAAGGAGACATCCTGCTCATGGGGCTATACTTAAGAATAAACGTGACCGTGCAAAACCCAATAGTTCCAACAATTCCAATTACAAATCCGTATACGCCACAAGCAATACCTGCCGCTAAGGAAGCAAAAGTGAAAACCATATTGCGCGGTTCGCGAAGGTTCGTACGAAACCGAATAATAGCCAATGCTCCTAGCATTCCAAGCCCTCTTGCCAAACTGTCACCAATGGCTTGCATTACCATTGCAGCAACAATGGCCACTAATATGATAGCTTGCAAAAAGTCAACTGGAGTCTTCACATAACGCGTCGTTTTCTGGTATGTAAACGCAATTAGCGAAGACAGTAAAAATGACAGTAATACAGTAAGAAGTATTGTCATAAAAGTAGGATTCTCAGTACTTCCCTGTAGTGTCAAGTAGTCTAGCATATACCAATGTATTTTATCAGATTTATCATTCTTGAGAAACAACTATGCTCTACAGGCATTCCATTGAAAAGCCTAGAGATTTAGTTGCAGAACGATAACTGACGCTTAGTTCTCGTTTAAAATCAGGTGCAATTTGAGCCAGATTAGGCTTAAGAAAACCTCCTTCTTCGCCGAACGGGAATAATACAGGGCTGAATGCGCCTTTAGGTGGAGCTGGCCATTCGTTTAGAAGCATTGCCTCCTGGTTCGAGCAAGAGGAGCATCGATAGCTGTGATGAAAGTAGGGGGCTGAAAGGGGGGAGAGATGGGATTACAAATAAAACACTCTACTTAACATAAGATTAATTATAGGCTGCATGATTTCGCCCTGAAATAGCTCTACACTCAGCCATTAGCCGATTGGTTATTAGTACAAAAACTG
This sequence comes from Neolewinella agarilytica, assembly GCF_900110645.1. Classification (GTDB taxonomy): domain Bacteria; phylum Bacteroidota; class Bacteroidia; order Chitinophagales; family Saprospiraceae; genus Neolewinella; species Neolewinella agarilytica. The sequence goes on along the minus strand of NZ_FOFB01000012.1, from coordinate 190,497 downwards.
ATCCCGCAATTCTAAAATATCACTTTGCTTTCTTCGGCCATTTTTAGCACTGACACCTTCCGATCCTGCTGCTCGATCAGCGAGAATCGAAATCGGCCGGAAGTTTCCGGAACCGAGTACGGATACAAGGACTCCAGTTGCTCCATGAGCCCTTCGAGACGAGGTCCCTTCCCACTAAGGATGAAGGCTCCTGGGGCAAAAGTCAGATTAATTTCATCGTTGAAGTCACCGTTTGACTGGTAGGCGATGGCTCCTGATGGCTCTTGCTTCAGTAGCCACTCGTCACCAAGCCGCTGGTTGATGGCATCGATGACGTGGAGCTGGAGGCGGGGTTCGTAGGTTTCGTGAGCCTCGATGGCCAGGTGCGCCCAAGCGGGTACGCGCTTGGTGATGTTGGTGGCTGCATTTTTGCGGCCGGTGATGCGATCGATGTCGGACCAGGCCCAATTCATGGCTTTGCGGAGTGTGTCAAATCGATCTCGGATAGTAGGCATAACTGAAATTTAGCGTGAGGGCAAGGGGCAATTCATCAATTATCTATTATCACATGCTTCAGAATATCGTGGCGGTAGGTTCTGACGGTGCCATAGCGCTCGTCGTGCGTTTTACCGGTGTCAGCACCTTGCTCCTTGCTCTTGGCTACAGCAGCTTTGCCCCAGGCTTTGGCTCGAGGCAGTGGGCAGTCAATTTTGTAGAGGCTACAGAAACCGGCGATTGAGTAATAATCTTCGTCCTTAGAGAGGATCTTAGCTTCTACTTCGGTGATGCGGGAGTCGAAGTCTTGGTTAACGAGTTCCTGGTCATCGAAGCGTTGCGCGATCTCGCGGAGAACGTAGCCGAAATTTTCGTTCTTGCCGCGGACTTCAGTTTTGCCGGAGGTAAGCAGTTCACGAATTTTCTTGTAGACCCAAACCTCAAACTCAGGAGCAAGCCAACCCGCGAACTTGAGTGCCAGGTGCTCATCCATCCAGGTGCCCTGGAGCTCTACATCGTTCCCTCCTTTGACGATGCGTAGGACTTCTTTTGGGGAGCCTCCTCTCTTGTAGTCTTCTTCCAATGCCAAGACGAACGACTTGGTGGAGTTAAGACGAAGGAAGTCGGCAGGAGCCTTTTTAGGAAAAGGTTTTGCCATCTGCGTAGCGTTTACCATGGATTGGCCGTCGACAAACTCAAAAGTCACTACCTGATTATTATAGTTGAATTTCCGGACGTCAGACATATTAGATGTTTTACCGATATGGGGATTCCCATAACGGTGTCTAAGATACAACTATATTTAGTATTAATACTAAATTAACAGACCAAATTTACGTTCGTTCTGTGGATTTGCAAAACGGTCGTAGCGAATGAACATAGGGTGCCAGCATATTATTTTGCGCCTTCACCCTAACCTCGCACCTGCGGCTGCGCCCGAAAAACGGTTGCTGCCGAAAGGCTGGTGACCTCTCCCTTCTTTTTACTTACGGTCGATTTGGAGGGCCAAACGGTTTTCTTCAAAGGCTCTACCACAGCAGAGAAAGGCGGGCTGGTTAATTCGAGCCTTTTTCTTTGTGCATAAACCGTAACGTCAACTCCGTCGCCCCACCGCCTTACTGGACAATTAAGCGCCGAGTGGCCAGAACATTGTTAGCGCTTAATTTGACGATGTAGCTACCTGCGGGAATTCGATCAAGATCGATTACGAAAGAAATATCTCTTGCAGATTGGGGAAGATGCTTCTCGTAAACGGTCTTTCCTGTCACTGAAACCAGTTCGATGATGGCTGGTCCAAAGTTAATGTGAGTGGTTTCTACCGTTACTGATGAGGAAGCAGGGTTTGGGCTAATTCGGAGATAATCTTCAGTCGTCTCCGTAGTCGTTGCAACGGTGGACAGGTCTACCTGCTGAGTGGTGGTTTCTACACCGCAGACTGAGGTTACGGTGAGCGTTACGGTATAGATTGCTGCACTGGGAAACTCGTGGGAGGGCGCGGCTTCGGTGCTGGTGGATCCGTCACCAAAATCCCATAGATAAGTAGGTGTGGTGCCGGAGAAAGTGGTGGTATTGGTAAACTCGACGGAGAGGTTGTTTTCCGTTGTGAAGTCGAAGCCGGGCTGGGGAGGATCAACGATGGTGATCAGTTGCTGCTGGTTCAGGGTATCGATCTGTAGTCCGTCGGACACGATGAGGGTAGCGGAGTATGATCCGGAAGCATTGTAGACGACCGACGGGTTCGGAGAAGTTGACGTAGCCGGCATACCGCCGGGGAAGGACCAGTTATAGGTGAGTTCATTGTCGTTGAGGCCATTGATGAAGGCGACCGTGAGCGGTGAGCATCCCTCGGTAAGGTCAGTGGTAAAGCTGGCGATTAGTGGCTCGGCGGGAGTGAAATCAACGAAGTGGGCGAAGGGAAAACGCCAGCTGTTGGCCGTTGGGAGGCCACCGAATTCGATGATGTAATCACCTGCGGCTACGTCGGCAGAAAGGGTCATTTCGCTGCGGCCTTCGGATAGTCCGCTGGCGATGGCATCGTCGTTGGTGATTGGGAGGATGGCGACGGCGAAATCGTGGACGGGAATATTGCTGACGAGGACTTCGATGCGACCGGCAGTTGGAAGGGTGATGCGGAAGTCGTCGTAATCGGCATTGTCGCCTGGGTTCTGAGGATTATTGGTGGGTTGTTCGGAGACGAAGGAAAAGTGTAGTTGCTCCAGGGGGAGTTGGTAAGCGATGTCCTCGAAGTCCGGTTCATCGAGCGCACGGAGCATGATGTCGGTATTCTCTTTATGGATCTCCGTGTGCGCGGTGGTTACCAGAAAGCGGTCGGCGTGCAGGCCGAGTAGAGGTGGTGGGGCTGGGAGGTAGTTGTTAAGGTCTGCACGGTCGGCGTCTACGACGCCGTCTCCGCTGAGGGAAGGCAGGTTATCCCCTACCCCAACGATACAGGAGTAATCGACGCCGCCAATAGCGGGCTTTTCGTTGAGGCCTATTATAAGGTCTCCGACGACTCCGTTGGCATTGACGTCGTTGTTGTAGAAATTTGATACTGCGCTCTCGAAGCCGCCATCCAGGAACTGGCCATTGAAAAAGAGACTTTGGTAACGGAGGTCACGGGTAGCTTCGGAGCTTTCGTCGATGCCCGTGAAAATGGAGCCGAGTCCTCCGCTGTTGAGGTTACTACCACCGTGGGGAGTACCGACGGTCATGAGTTTTGCGATGTGGTGATCGCCGTCATCCTGCCAGAGTTCTGGATTGGTGAGGTACTGGCGGCCGGCGAGTCCGCCCATGCTGTGGCCGACGATGATGACGCGATCGACGTCGGCGAACTGCATGATTTGGTTTACAGCGTCGCGGACAGCCCACCCCTGTTTGACGATGGCGGACTGGTTGCTTTCAAAGTTATTGAAGGGAATGCCATCGTCGCTGACGAAGAGGTCGCCGCTGGCGTTGATGTCAAAGTTGAGGGTGTAAAAATCACCGAGGCCGAGCTGCCCTGGATCGACAAAAGACAGAATGTTGCCGTCGGAGGTCGTTTGATCGTTATCGGGGTTGAGGCAGTAGTCGAGGCGGCCGCCGTAGACCCAACCGAGTTCGCGCTGAAGTTCACTACCGAATTCATTCCAGGTTTTGCTATTTCCATTGAGGCCGTGGATGAAGAGGACGGGATAGACGAAGCGCTGACCACCGAGACTGCCGCCGGGGAGAACGGTGAAGGTTCCGCAGTTCGGGCCCGTACCGGCACAGAAGAGATTTTCTTCATTGGACTCGGGGACGTCGTTGAAGGGATCAACTTCGAGGGCGATGAAGTGATTTCCGGTTGGGAGCGTTGCAGCTGTAGGGTAATAGAAGGTGACATCATGACTTTCTCCGGGTGCAAGGGAGGGAATAGCTACGCGACTGATGACTTCCTCGGCGGCGATGGTTTGGTCCGTGGAGTAGTATACGAAGAGGTAGTTTGCTCCGGCGGTAGTGTTTCCAATATTCGTGACGGTAGCGAAGGTCGTCAGAACGTCTCCGCGATTGATGGCTAATGGTTCGAAGCTGGCGGAAGATAACACCAGGTCCGCCTGAGCGTAGGTAAAAAATGAAAGGCAGGTGCTAATGAGTAGGGCGATGGCGCGCATAGGGAAGTATCCGTAGGTGATTGCACAAAGGTAATAAGAGGGTGAAGGTACAGCCTGGCAGCCATGGTTGTATGAGGTCAACAATTCCTAAATAGCCTTTTTTTAGCTGGGATAGTTCAATTAAGTGTGTCTGGGTTAATTAATACCTGAGGAAGGCGAAGCCTTCCGAAGCCCGTAGTCTCCGCTCAAGTCTCTGGCCCTAGGGCCAGAGACTTGAGCGGAGACTACGGGCGCGCTTTTTTAAGCGCTTGGGAGGTGCTTGGTAATACGCTCACCGTACAGATCGATAAGGTCTCTCATGATCGATTTACCGGACTTCCAGGGTTTACTAGACAAGGAGAATCGGGAACCCTACCGTTATGGCGGTCGGCGGCTGGATGGTTGAGTTAAGCCGGAAAAGGAGCAGGATGGGGAGCAATTGAGCTTGTTTTGAGTTGTATGGGGCGGTAATTGGTGTGGGAAGTTGATTGCTGATCATAAACTTAATTATAGGCGGCAAAAAACCGCACTTTACACGTCGGAATGTATCTAAAAAATGAAGATTCCGACGTATATTGTGCATATGAAGACCTTACTAACCGGTAGAGAGAATGAAATCGAGACGCTTAAAAAAGCGCTGGCGTCTGATGAATCCGAGATGGTATCGGTGATCGGCCGGCGGCGGGTGGGCAAGACTTTTCTGATTCAGTCGGTGTATCGAGAGCGAATTGCTTTTGAGATTTCTGGTTTACAATACGCAGAGAAGAAAGACCAACTGCGCAACTTCCATCAACAACTGCGCCGGGCATTTCCTGATCGTGCGGAGCTGCCGGTTCCTAAAGACTGGCTGGACGGCTTTTTCCAGTTGACGGAAGCGCTGGACGCTACGGACGACGGCAAAGGCAAGCGGGTGATCTTTTTTGACGAGGTTCCCTGGCTGGCTACGCATAAAGCTAAGTTTTTGATGGGCCTGAGTTATTTTTGGAACAGCTGGGCGGTGCAGCGCAATGTGGTGGTGGTGATCTGCGGCTCTGCGGCTTCCTGGATGATCCGGAAGGTGCTGCGGGATAAGGGTGGGCTGCACAATCGGGTGACGCGGCGGATACGGCTTAACCCGTTTAATTTGGCGGATACGGAGGCTTACCTGAAGGCGCGTCACGTAAATATGAACCGTCGTCAGTTAATGCTACTGTACATGGCTATGGGTGGGATTCCTCATTACCTCAAGGAAGTGGAGGCTGGGGAAAGTGCGGCGCAGGCGATTGACCGGATTTGCTTTTCTGATGATGGTTTGTTGCGGGATGAATTTCAGGCTTTATACCCGGCCTTGTTTGACCAATCGGAGTCGCACGTAAAGGTGATACGGGCGCTGGCGAAGACACAACAGGGGTATGACCGCCAACAGTTATTGAGTAATTCCAAGGTCACGGACGGTGGGTACCTGACACGGGTACTGGACGAACTGACCGAGAGCGGGTTCATTAGCACCTACCCTATTTACGGGAAGAAGAAAAAGGGGATGCGCTACCGGTTGACGGATCAGTACTCGAGTTTTTATCTGCGGTTTATTGAGCCAAATGCTTATGGTGGAGCGGGTAGCTTTATGGCCTTAAGTCAAAATCAGGCATATAAAAGTTGGTGTGGTTATGCCTTTGAGTCCGTTTGCTTACAGCACGTTCCGCAGATTAAGGAGGCGCTGCGGATTGGGGGGCTTTACACGCAATCTTCTACCTTTTATCAGGGAAGCACTGCAGCTCAGGAGGGGGCACAGATCGATTTATTACTGGACCGAAATGACGGGGTCATTAACCTGATAGAGACGAAGTTTTACGACGGCCCCTACCGGCCGGATAAGCGAACACTTGAACGACTGGAACAACAGCGGCGGGTGTTGCAGGCGGCAACTAAAAGCCGGAAGCAGTTGAGCTGGGTGCTACTGGCTGCAGAGGGCGGAGAGCAAACGGTGAATAGTCAGGGGGTGATTGATCATTTTCTGGGAGGGGATGATTTGTTTCGACGACCGTAACTGACTATACTCAAAGATAAAATTACCTGTATGGAGTATTGGGGCAAAATGGAAAACGTAACGGAAGAAGCGGCGGCGCTGCAGGTGAAAATCTACGCTGGTTTCCCCGGGAGTAAGCGGATGGAGATTGCGGCCAGTTTCTTCAACTTCGGGGTGCTGGGGACACGTGAGTGGATAAAGGAACAGAATCCTTCGTTTTCGGAGCTGGAGGTTACGCTGGAGTTTGTCCGGATGAGCTATGAGGCAGGAGAGATCGAGGATTGGCACTGGGAGCACTTTCAGTCGATTATGGCGGGGAAGATTCGGCGGGATTCGCTGCGTGGCTGCCTGGCGGCGGTTTCGGGTGATGATGAAGGCTAAGGGGCTGGATTACAATGAGGTAGCTAAGCTGGCTGGGTTTAAGAATGGAGGAGTAGTCAAAGCCACGGTTACCCGGGGGCTGCCACATTTTGCTCGGTTGTTGGTGGTGATGTGGGAGAGGAATTCAGTAGGCGAAGCAACATAAAATCCTCTTACCCTTCTCGCGTCGAAACTTTAACGGCCTTGGAAATTGACGTTTTCTACGTCGGAACCTGTCCTACAATTGAGATTCCGACGTGTATTGTGAGCATGAAGAACTTGTTGACCGGTTGACTACTCCCCTACTCTCTATGTGATGATTGGTTTAGCATAATGACCAGTTGGTAACCCAGTCATACCTTTGTGTAGCTCGCCTTCGGGAGGTTGACCGAAGCTCAGGCAATTGATTGAGTACTGGTTGAGTTCTAAATTACTCAAGTAGTGGCGCAAGTGGATTCCTCGACTGGGTACTAAGGACAGGAAGATTTTCACCACTTAGTCCACTTACTAACCCCCGTCCGGTTATTCGTACTTAGCTGAATAAAGTAGGTTCCTGTACTTAACTCAGGCACAGGCAAGGCGAGCATTAACGGACCGGGCGAAAACCCGCCAGCCCATTGCTTTTGTAGTACGCGGCGTCCCTGGAGGTCGTAAAGGTCCACAACAATCCGCTCCGAGTATTCCTCCAACTCGGCGGTCAGGTTAAGGTCTTGCCGGCCCGGATTGGGGAATACCGAGAATTGCAATGCCAGCGCATCCGGGTTTCGGGTAGCGGTCAGTACATTCATCGTTGTATTGGTAATGATGGGCTCATTGTAATCGAAGTAAATAGCTGCCGAATTTTCGATAGGAGTACCCGGAGCCAGGTCGGGGCTGAGTTCGATATCAAACCGGACGTAGCCGTTGCTTCCCGCCAGGGACGTGGTGGAATCGGGTAGCAGAATGTTGAAGAAGGAGAACACAAGAATGTTCTTCTGTTCGATGTTTATGGTAACCGGATGAGAACTTGCGGTGAACCGAAAGCTGTTCAGATCGAAGGTCTCCCGGTCAAGGGTATCACGGACGATGACGGTGAAGGCAGTATCCGTTCCGGTATTCTGGAAGCGGATGGTGTAGTTCAGCAGGGAGTCGGCCGGGGCGAGGGTTCCGCTCTCCCCTACTCCGTTCGGGAAGACCTGCTTGTCGTTTGGGTCGTAGGAGCCTACGATGACGGAATGGCAGGCAGCTTCGTTGTTGTTGTAGACCGTCTCCATTTCGTTGAGCGAGAGACTGACGCTACTGACAGCCTCTTCGCCGAGCTCCCCGATTACCGTACCCCTTACCTTGAAATTGAGGTATGCCTGGTGACTAAGGCTCGTGCGGGACAGCCAGGTAATCTCGTTCGTCACGGGGTCAAAGGAAGCGGGCTGGGGAGAGATGTAATTCACGTCGATCAGCGGACTAATGGTGGCGTTTAGGTAAACAGTATCAAACGGCAGCACCCCGTTATTTCGGAGCCGTATGGTGCTGGTTTGCTCGAAGCCTGGGCGGGGAGTACTGCAGTTGATCGCTACTGCGGCGTCGTACACCGGGGCCCCGCAGTAGTAGATAGCCGGAACGGAAACCTGCTGACCGAGAGTGGAGATGTTTACTGTACCGGGGGAACAATTTTCCGTCAGATAATCCTCGCTGAGCGCATCGGAGGTGATCTCAAAAACGCCCGTCTCGGGGAGTACCAGCGTATAAGCCCCTGCATGGTTGGTGTAGGTACACTGGGTGTAGTCGGTGGAGGTGGCGCAGATCTCGATGCCGGACAGGGGGAAATAGTTGCTGTCTGCTGCGCAGACACAATCGGTATTCAGATAAGCGTAGCCGGATATGGTGGACAGGCATGGTTCCGTAGCGGGCAGGTAGAAATTCTGGTGGCTTTCGCAACCCTCGTCGTCCGTAACGGTAACGGAATACCAGCCCGTAGATAAGTTGGCGTTGACGGGGCCTTCCGCCCCGTCGCTCCAGGCCACGCTGTAAGAACCCGTTGCGGGTTGCTCCACCATTACTTCGAGTTCGCCAGTGGCGTTGTCGCAGTCGGGCCGGGCGTTGACCACGACGTTAAAGGCAACCGCCGGTGGCACGTAGAACGGTAGGTTGAACAGGGTGCAGCCCTGGGGTCGTTCGATCCTGCTGGCACTGTGCCATCCCGGCGGGACGTTATCTATTGTGAAAGTGGAATCCCAGGAGCTGTTGCTCCCGGTAATGGACCACAGCACCCGGTCGGCTGGTGGGTCGACGACGAGGGTGACCGAGCCGCCCTCATCGGTACAGTCTGCCGGTGTCACATTGAAGGTAGTTGTCACCGGGCCGATGGTTTCCGGAATCCGGGTATGGATATAGCATTGGTCGTCGTAGCCGGTACGGATCTCTACCTCTCGGCTTCCGTAACTGCTGCGTAAATTTTCGTGAATTACCGGTGATTCTTCTGCGGTTACGGAACTGCCGCCGGTGGCCCAGATACTACTCCGAAATGGGCCGGGGGCGTCCAGGTTGATGGTGAAGGTTCCGCCGGTTGGGGTGGTGCAGGAGGTCAGAGGTATCAGTTCTGTACTGACGATGGACGCCTCGTTGGCGGATACCTCCAATTGCATGGAGTCGGTTAGAACGTACGGGCCTAAATGAGCTGTAAGCCGATATTTTCCGGCGTTTTCCGGCTGCAAATTTTCCAGCGTAAATTCTTCCTCGTTTGTCGAAAAGCCGTTCGGACCCGTCCAGCGAACGGAGTCCAGGTTACGTCGGGCCAGGACGTTGTTGAAGATGCCGAAGCGCAAATACAGTTCGCTGCCCCGGCAGATCGGGTGGTCCGGTTGGTAGATTCCTATCCGGGTGTTGTTGTCGAGGGAATCGGGGAAGGCATAAGTTCGGCTTCTGCCGCCACGGCAACCGTTACTGTCGGTGATGAGTAGGGTGATCCTTCCGTCGTAGTACGATGAAACGTCGGGCCAGACGAGATTGGGCAGGTCGGAATACATGCCATTGGGGCCAGTCCACAGGAACTGATAAGGAGGTGTTCCACTTTCGAATTCCGGTTCCAGGACCAGGGTGTTCGGAGCGTACGCCAGCTCGTGACTGGATAGGCTTTCTACGCTCGGCTGGGGGTGGAAGGTGATGTCGTGGAAAGCCGAATCTACGCAACCTCCCTGGGTAACGGCTTCCAACCGGTAAGTCCGGCTTCGCGGACCACCGCCGGAAAGGGTAAGCTCCGGGCCCGCCAGGCTAAAGTTGGATCCGGGCAGCGACCAGTTGTAGTTGACGGGGGTAGTGTTTCCTCCGTTGAGTTCCACTTCGCCGCGAAGTTGGACCCTCTCGTTCAGACAGAAGCCCGTGGGGCCTGCGATTGACAGGTCGATGGAAGCCGCCTGAACGTTGAAGGTATGGGGGTGAGTTTGGCCGGAGGCGTCGGTCACCGTCAGCCCGTATTGACCCGCACAGAGGTTACGGATGGTGTCTGTCGTAGCCCCGGTTGACCAGGCGTACGTTAGGGGAGTGGGTAGTTCTTGCCCATCATAAAAAAACGCGCTGCCAGTGCAGGCACCGTTGCAGTCATCGCTGAACGTCAGCACGCCGGAGCAGTCCGTTCTTTTCAGGACGCAGGTGGCCGGCGGGGTGTACCTGCAGTCGACCAGGGCCTGGTAGCGGAAGTAATCGACGCCGCACCAGGTATCGTCCGGGGTATAAGTTGCTATGCCTTCCGCGTTGATGGTCAGCTCGCCGTAAGCAGGAGGTTGGGTGATGAGAAAGTCGGTTAGGCCGGTTGAATCGTTGGCGCTCAGGTCGGTGTTAACGGTTTGGCTGCCGTAGTGGATGGTATCGGGGGTGATATCAAGTAGGAGGGTTTCGCCGCTCAGCGAGTCACTCAAAACGACGCTGCAACCCGACGCGTCGGTTATTGTCACCGAATGACAAATGGCCTGGGTAGCCTGGGCGCCGAAGTAGGTAATGGAGGTACCGGTGTGCCCATTATCCCAGAGGTAGGTGTAGGGCGGGGTGCTTCCGGTAATATCGGTGGGGCTTAGTCCCCGGCAGCCCGGAGGGTCAAAACAAATGGAGCGGGCCATGCGGGCTTGTAGAGAGCAGGGCTGAGGCAGAGATTGGGTCTGGAGGGTGCCAATGGTGAGTAGGGAAAGGAGGAAGTAGAGAAAGGGTTTCACGGTTGGGTGTTTAAGGCTAAATGAAAGTAAGATACTGTATTTAGAAGATTAAGATCAGATTTATCTGAAACTGACCAATTGCAAACTATTTACGTGTTTACTTCCAACCTGGTAGTTCCACCCCGGTGTTGCTTAATGGCCCGGAGAGGCCATCGCGCCGGGCGATGAAACCGTCCTTTCCCCGCTGGGGTGTAATTCCTTCGTACAGATAGCCCGTTACGCGCTTGCCTGCGTTCAAGTCGAAGAGGGCGTATTTGATCTCCTGCGTGGGGAGGGCTTCCTCTCCTTTCATCCACCGAAGGATATTTTCTTCGGTATAGGATTCAAGGCTCTTTACCCGGACGAAGCGGGCGCTGAGGGGGTAGACCTGGGCAAATCCTTCTTCGCTGAGTAGTTCGCCCTTCAGGTCATACAGATAGGATAGATTCTGACCTGGTTTTCGGCCTACAAAAGCCAGCGTTTTCACCCCACGTGTGTACGTAAACTGTGGGGCGACGATTTCCTCCCCCATCCAAGAGTATACTCCGGTGAGAGCGCTGCCGTCGGGCTGTTTCATTTTAACCATGAAGTAGGTCTCACGGTCGCGGGCACTAATCTCCAGCGCTCCTTCCAGCACCATCCCTTTACCGGGTACGTAAATGCCTTGGGTGCCATCCGTAGCCTCCACCTGAAAGGCGGGGGTCTCGTAGGGGCAAGGATAAATATTCTGGTACCTGAAGGGCAATAGTTCAATTTGATCTCCGTCGATCAAACCGTACAAGCTGTCTTTGGCGACGTAAAGTAGTCCGCCGGCCCGCTCCGGATATTTGTAAGCCCTTAGGTCCGCGTAGGGTGATAAAGACACCTGGCGGCTTTGGGGATCGGACCAGTAAGTATTGTTTTCCGCCATGAAAATCAACTGATCGTTGGGTAAGACGTCATATTTTGTTACGGGTGTAGGGTGAACCAGTTGCTTGAGGCGCACGTCGAACAGGTAGGTAGTTGAATAATCCGGCTGTAAATACCAGTAGCCTCCCCGGAAATTACTCACCATCTTGAAAGGGCCGATTTTTGTTAGCTCGGGGAATTCTTCACCTTTAGCGTTGGTGAACGTCCGCGTGCCATTGATAGTAGTTAGGTATACATCCGGAGCTCCCTTCACCGGGCTAGGTTTGGGGGCGCGGGCGCGGGTGCTGTGTTTGATTCCGAGGTCCGGCATGGCCTTTTCCTCAACACTTTCTTCGCTTACTTTTTCGGGTTCAGCGCCCTGAGCGTACAGCGAGGAGGAGATGGAGATGACCAGGATTAAAAGGGATAGATATTTCATGAAGGGATAAATTTTAACGGGAATCATTTCAAAACTAATCTAAAGGCTCAAAGGCGCCATCGAAGCGCCCACGCCCGGCCACCGTGTATCGCCATGCAGGCAAGACTGAGCTAAGCAACTTTTTTCCCAGTGCATTTGGTAAGGCACCTAATACCTCTATTTTTTCCGGCCCGGGCGTTACGTCGATCGTTCCTGTCTGAAGATTTAGCAGCCCCACCTTCGCGCCCTGGTAAAAGGAGAGTCGTTGGCCGTCCGTTTCACCGAGTGCCGTGGCGTTGAAGCGGGTGAGTTCTTCTCCGGAGGGGAGCAGTAAGGCGTAGGTACTATCCGTTAGCGGAGTCAGGTAGCGGTCGTAGCCAATTACCAGTAGCCGTTCGGGGCTTTTCTGCAAGGTGTGTACTACTTGTCCGTGCTCGTTGTAGATATGCGTGTTGCCGTGTTTGTCGCGTCCGGCAACGGTCCCATTGTTAAGGAGGTAGCCATCAGTAGTGGATGTTGGCAGGGGAAGCTTTCGTCCATTGGATAGTAGTAATTGGTAGTTGCCGGGGGCACCGAAAATACGTAGTCCTGTTTCCGGAGCGATTGCTACGTGGGGGTTGTTGGGTGGGATTACCCAGTTTCCGTCGTTATCCAGGAGGCCTTCTCCTCCGAAAGTGAGTACGGCCAAGTAACTTGGGGGCTGGGGGTTGATGACAGCGTTGGCGACCGACCAGATCACCTTCCCTTCGGCGTTCATGCGTAGCAGTGTGGAACGGTTTTTTCGGAGTAGGAAATCTCCATTGGGGAGGCTTGTCATCAGTCTATGGTTGGCATCAGCGATGGTTTTACCGGCGGGGTTTACCAGACCGGTCTGGTCAGCGGGGTGCACATAACGATAGCCATCCGGGATTTCCTTTGCCCCAAGGTTGGGGAGGATGATCCCAGGCCCTGCGGCGGGGCGCAGGAATCGTATGCGGTTGCTGCTTTCGAGGAGGAGATTTCTCCCCGCCCGCCAGAGTTGGAAGCTCTTAACTTGCCTGCTCTGGGTGGTGAGAACCCCATCGTGCAGGTTCATAATGGTTTTTGTGAGTTGAGCGCCTCGCCGGTCATATTCGGTCATAATTCCGACGGTGTTTCCCGCTTTGGCTGCTGTTGACTCTGTGGGTTGCGTCGTAGTTAGTTGGATCATGAAGTCTGCTTCATCCGGATCGCGGTAAGTACCGGCGACTTCCGCCATGCGGGACGCTTTAATTAGCCCTTGCTCTCTCCTACCCTTACCCAGCACCCGCGTCCGCGCCACTAAATACTGATGGGTACGGGGAGCGAAGTAGATCGTCAGGGAGTCGTTGTGGTCAAGTAAGTTATAGCGGATATTCGCTTGATCCAGTAAGCTATCGACGGGCTCAAGTGGTAGGTAAAGGTAAGTGGAATCTCCCCGAAGTCGCCGAGCCCCGTCATCAGTAAGAAGCTCCTGGTAGCGTGGTTTAATGAACTTGAAGCGGTCTTGCCCCAGGCGGTATTCGGCGCTAAATACGGAGCGCAGAGAGTAGTTTGGTATTTGGATTGGAGCAGGGTCTGCGATTTTTTCTCCCGTGATGGTACCGGAGGGGGCCAGTGCGACAAGCGATAGGAGAAACAGAAGCCGTTGGAACACGAAGTAGGGATAGGTCTACGCTAAGGTAGCAGTTCTTTACTGATGATTGGTAGTGTTATTCCATTGCTGCGTCGGTTAAGCCGGGCACCGGAAGAACGTGCCTGGGTTCTGCTGGGTGCGTACACTGATCGTATGGGAACATCTGGCAAGGCACCCGCAACGGAGGCTTGCTAATGATGCCATTTGCTTTCCAGACGATTCGTATGCGACCTCTCCCCGGCGAAGGGAATAAGTACCTGAAAGGCTTGCTAAGCATGCTGGACTGCAAGGTGCTGGGTGGGGGTTAGGTGATAGTATTTTGTTGTTGGCGACCAGTGAGTAAATTGTTCGCTCACCCGTCTTACCAACTAGCGGCTAGGATGAATTGTCTTCCTGCAATCGCTCCAGGTTTCTACGCCGCCATTGATCGCCTGTTTAGAGAAGTTGATGGTTATCCCATCATTAGTCAAAAACGTGAGGGTAGCGATGAACTTTCGATTGTGGGTAGTGCCAAACCATCCTGAGTTACGTACGGTGCCCGTTACTTTCAGGCGACCATCACTTAGCTTCTTCATTTCTTTAATGTCGGTAATATCAAGGTACCTCCAGCCGAAGCAGCCTTCGAAGTAGTCGTCGCAGAAATTGTCAAGTAGTTTCGTTATTTGGTATTCGAGGTCTCCGTTCGACTGGGCGGAGAGGTTGGTTGTTGAAAAAAGACCAAAAGACAGGAGTAGCAGGACAAGGGTGTTCTTCATGATAAAATGAGCTTTAAAAGTTAATTGAAATAATGAGCGCGATGGAGCTACCGCACCACCAATCGCTCCACTAGCTCCCCTACCCTGACGAGATAAACACCGGCCGCCAACGCAGCCGTAGAAAAGCCGTTCAATTCCCCAGACTGTTTGAGTACCCGCCGACCGTCCATCGTCATCACTTCTAGTGGTTGGTACTTGAGGTTTTCCGGGATTTGAACCGTTACGGCACCGCGGCCGACAGGGTTGGGATACACCCGCAGTAGGTTGTCAATAGCAAATGCTACCGCGCGTACTTCCGACAAGGTGGCGGTACCGTCGAAGTCCACCTGGCGAAGGCGGTAGAAATTGGTGCCGGGCTGTGGGGTGTTATCGGTAAAGGTGTATTCCTGGACGGTTTGGCTGGTGCCAGCGCCGGCTACTTCGCCGATGGCGGTAAAGGTCTGCCCGTCGGCTGAGCGCTCGACGGCGAAGTAATAGTTGCCCGTTTCAGAGGCGGTTTGCCAGTTGAGGAGGGTGGATTTTTGGCGGGCGGTGGCGGTGAAGGTGGTTAGGGTGACGGGAAGGAGGGCTCCCGCTTGGCTAATTGTGAAGTTGTCATAGAACTTTCTAATATTGTTAAACTCAGAAGCCGCAAAAGTGAGATACAAAGGCCCTTCAGGAACGTTTGTAAAATTCATTGTTCTAGATCTGAATTTACTTTCAACTACGTTAGCAGTACCACTCTCATCAACCTGAACTAGGGCGCATAAATTGATATCCGTGCAGTTGCTCCCGTCGAATTCAATTGATATATCCCCTCCATTTGACATAAACGTATACCATACGTCATTAAGCGCACTATTAGGCAGTGATGGATACATCAAATTAGAGTTAGTAGCGGACCAGACATCTACTAAAAAGTCAGTGCCCCCATCAGAAGGTACAATGCTGATCGCCCCTGGAAACTCATCGTTAATAGTATTGAAAGAAGAAGGAAGGTACTGTCGTAATTCAAGTCTTGGAAAGACTCCGGTGCACCTTATGAATAGTAATCCAGAAGGTAAGTTTTCAATGCGGCTAACTTGGTTGTTTTGATTGCAATCAACTCGTTCATAAGTATTACCGACAACCTGTCGATAGATAGAGAAGCCTCGGAATTGATTTTCACGACAATGGAGTAAATCTCCTCCTGAGGAGTTAAATTTATACCATACATCTTGTCTGCTATAAGTCCTGCAATCTTGTGGGCCACTGGATTCAGAAAATGTAGGCGTAGCACCAATCAAATCAAACACAGTTGTACTTGATTCCTCATTGACCTCTATTAATATAGCATTGGCAGGATCGTCGTTAGGAGGTGGTAGCGGAGATTGCTGAAAAGAGATTGTCCCTACATGTTCTCCATCTAAATAGTCTACAACCCGTAAAAACACCTCTCCCTCTGGAACAACACCTAAGCTTTTTCTCGAAGAAGACAGAGAGACTTGTCTCAAACATTGGTAGCTTTCATCTGTCATCGGCCGAATAACTTGCACAGTGAATGGACGATTACTATTACTCTGTGTCTCAAATGCTACCAGTTCTGTACCATCTGAATCATACTTATACCATAGATAATTGGCAGGCCTAAAAACCGAGCAACCTATATTTTCCATACTTAAAGTCGTGTTCGCTAAGTCTATTTCAACTTCTATCGGCGTACTTGATATATCCAAAAATATAGCTCCTTGAATACTATCATTCACCGGCTGCCCCCGCAACAAGCAAACCCCCAACAACACCAAAAACAACACCAGTCCAAATTTTTTCACAAGATTTCTTTTAGTAGGTACGCTGCAAAAGTACCCTTGGCCCTTCCCGCCGGACAAGACGGCAAGCTCGCCGGAAGGACCGATGCCCACCTCCGAAAGACCACTGCCCAAACAGAAAGGATAGATGCCTGAATTTTCGTGACGGTTGCCGATTAGGCGGGTAAACACCGAGTTGCGTATACCCTATTTTTGTAAAATGTATAGCGTAACCGGTACGGGAATTAAGGGTGAGCTGTGGGGCCTCCTCACCCTGCTTTTTGCAACCTTCCTTTGCACCTGCGTCAGCGCCCAGAACAGGCCACTGGACACGGTGATTTACGAGATACCGTACCGTAAGCTGACCGTGCGGGAAGGACTGACGCGCAATCAGATCATGGAAGTCTGGCAGGACCGCGACGGCTTCGTCTGGCTGGCCGGTAAGCTGGGAGTTGATCGTTTTGACGGGCTGGAGGTACTGTCGTACCAAAACGACACAAACGCTATCCGAGAATACATCCTGGACATCGATGAGGATGCCGACGGGACGCTTTGGTTCTTTGGCCAGGACGTTGACTATAGCTACGACGGGGGAACGTTTGAGCGGAAAAAGCGGGATGCTGGTCCAGATCATCTTGTTATTGCCCGCATCAACAGCGAAACGTACCGTTTTTCAACATCACAAGCAGGTGAGTGGAACCTGACAAGGGACTCCGTCGTCATTGGCGGTTTTCCGGCAGCTACCCGGTACCCTTTTGCGGTAACGGATGACACTACGGGGGCGGCATTATGGCCAACCTTTTACCCAGCCGAACGTGATACGCTTTTCTACCAGAAAGACTTCCCCAACGGCCCTATTCGACCTCTCGCAAGCGGGGAGCACATGACGCACGTACACGAAGCGGATGCCCGGAGTGTGGGGACCTATTGGATAGACGATAGTCTATACCAAATTAAAGATGGGCACCTGGTTTTTGAGCAAGCATTTCCGCTTCCGGGATTTATCGGGGAGCTCACCCGCCACGAAGGCAAAGTTTTTGCCCGCTATCTGCATTCGGTCGTGGACCCGCAGGGAGAGCGTCCGGTGCTGTACGCGGGCAAAGACCAATTGGTGCGGATTTTTCAACGGGGCAAGCGCTTACTCATCCCCGGTGAGCAGGGGCTGGTGACCCTGCGACCAGACGACGCCCTGACGATTTTTCCTACTGAGTTGGGTATGTTGCAGAACGTTTGGAGCATGATGGGCGCGGGCGCAGGTGCGGGGGGAGGGACGAAAGGAGCGATGTTTTTCTTTCCCTATTCCGAGCGTTCCATCCTTAAGCTTGAGAACGGGTGCTACACCCGGATTACTGGCTTAACGGAGACA
This sequence comes from Neolewinella agarilytica, assembly GCF_900110645.1. GTDB lineage: Bacteria > Bacteroidota > Bacteroidia > Chitinophagales > Saprospiraceae > Neolewinella > Neolewinella agarilytica. The sequence goes on along the minus strand of NZ_FOFB01000012.1, from coordinate 173,064 downwards.
AACGATCGTCATTTTTACCCCGGTATATTTCGGCGTAGTAACGGTCATTTGCTCGTACCTACCAATAAAAGGGTATATGATTTTGACCCCGTCACCGAACAGCTTCGTCCGCTCGACGGACCGGAGCGCCGCGCAACTAATGACCTATTGGAAACGGGCAACACGATTTATGCAGCCACTAGAGGGCTAGCTGTCTACGAAGATGAACAGCTGCGTAAAGTATACGGTCAAGCGGACGGCCTCGACGTGGCGAAATTTGGCTACTTCGAGACTCTGGGTCTGGGCCGCGACGGTCGGCTGTGGCTTGGGTCGCACCGGGGGCTGGCGGTCCGGGAGCCCGACGGCAGCTTCCATAACTACCCTAACGGTGCCGGGGTGCCCGCCGGGGTGGTTGACATCAAGACGGATTACCGGGGCAACCTCTGGTTTGCTACTCACCGGGGCGTTGCTTTCTATGATTATACCGACAGCCTGCCACGCTGGGTTACGCCGGGTTTTACGGAGGACGTTAAGTTCGTCCAGCCCATCGGGGAAGAATATCTGTTGCTGGGCGGCACCAACAAGCTCTATTTTCTTGACCTACCCGCCTTTTACCGAGACGAGATTAGCATCTACCCGTACGACGAAGACGATGGCTTTCCCTTTGCGGAGTGCCTACAGGCGGCGGTGCACCTGGATGAGGCGGGGCATGTATGGGTGGGCACTACGGAGTCCGTCGTAAAAATCGAACCCAATCGACTGGTATTTCATTTCGAGCCCACGCTACCAGAGTTTCTATCTTTCAGTTACTTAGACCCGCTGACCGACAAAGAGATTGAATACCGAATTCCGTACAACGTGAACGGAGAGCAGCACTTCAGCATATCCTCTACCGACCAGCGCATCAAGGTTCGTTTTTTCACGATTAACCACGAGAAGCCTCGTAGCATTCGGTACCAGTACCGGCTGCGGGGTTACCGGAATGGGTGGTCGCGTCCGGAGCCCACCCGCTACGCTGAGTTTGGGGAGTTGCCGCCGGGGGAGTACACTTTCGAGTTGCGGACCTGCTTGCTTGGGAAATGTACGCCCGCAAAATCCATGAAGATCACAGTATACCCCGGCCGCTGGTACGAGTACTGGTTCATTCCTTGGCTGGCGGGTTTTCTGGGATTGTTGCCTTTTGCCCTGATCGCTTACCAGTGGTGGCAGCGGCGACGGGCGGAGCTGTTGACTCAGCGTTTGGAAGTTGATCGCTTGCAGCTTTACCGGCGGTTAACGCAGCATAAGATCGGCCCTCACTTCGCGAACAACGCCCTGACGGCGATCAGTAACCTTATCGTCCGGAACGAAAACGAGCGGGCGCTGCGGTACACGGGACGTTTTGCGAGACTATTTCGTCCGGTGCTAGAAGACGGTCTTCCACTGTTGCGGCCCTTGCGGGAGGAGCTGGACTTTATCGAGGACTACCTGAAGCTGGAGAAGCTGCGGTTCCCCCAAAAGCTTCGCTACGACACTCAAATCGATGAGCGGGTCCGGGAGCGGGCGGAGAACATACTGGTTCCTTCCTTGCTGATTCAATCGTTCGTCAATAACGCCGTCAAGCACGGGATTGAGCCGCTGGAATCCGGCGGAGAGCTAGCACTTACTTTACGGTTGACCGACGATGATTATCTATTAGTAGAGATCACCGATAATGGGCCGGGGTACTTCGTAGATGGCGAGCCTACGGGCACGGGCATTCGGGCGGCGAGCGAAATTCTTAGCTACCTGGACGAACACCACGGTAGTAATTCTCGGATAGAGATTCTGCTGCGCGACCCTTTGCTGGTTAACAGCGGTACGATCGTCCGTTTGCACCTCTACCTTAACTACGAAACCCTTGACTGATGACCACTACCCTACTACTAGACGATGAACCGCACGCCCTAGAGTTACTCGAGTACCACCTACAAGCCTTTCCTAATATGAAGATCGTAGGACGCTGCACGAACCTGGCATCAGCTATTAAAGGTATCCGCGATCACCGGCCGCAACTGGTTTTTCTGGACATCGAAGTGAATCGCCAGGAGATCTACCCTCTGTTGGAAGAGGTAGCGTTGATGAAGGCCCGCCCTGCCATTATCTTCGTAACGGCCTACGCGAAGAAGCATCTGGAGCGGATCATGCGGGCTTGTAGTCAGCGGTTTGTGTACAGTTATTTGTCTAAGCCGATTGAGGCGGAGCTGCTGGCGGTAGAGATGGAGCGATATTTTGCGGGAAACCCTTCTGGAAAAAAGATTGCTCCGCTAAATAAATTAGCCGTGAGTCACGGGAATTCTCGGCAGTTGATTTCCTTTGATAGCATTGCTTATGCTGAAGCCTCGGGTAACTATGCTGAGATTTATTATCTGAACGGCGAAGCTTTGCGAAGAGTTATTTACAACGGTAGTATGGTGAAACTGGAAGCGGAACTCCCCTTTCCCGTTTTCTACCGGATGAGTAATAAACACCTGATCAATACGCGTATGCTGTGGGGCACTGAAGAGAACTACAGTGTTTGCTTATTAAAGCTAGAACCATCCGGAGCGTATATCCACCTAAGTATTCCGGAGCGGAAGCGGAAGTGGTTTCGGGAGCGGATGTAGAGGTGGATAGAAGCTACTTACTCCTCTTCCACTGCTGCTTGCTCTCCGGCTTTCTTCGCTAGTTCATCGATATCCTCCTGAATGGCTCCAATATTGATGCCGGTTAACCTTGCGAATTCTGCGGCACTACTGACAAAAACTGGTTTGAGAGTCTCCTTTTCCTGGTCCTTCATTGGGGAATTGGTTTTGATTATTGGTATTGAAAAGTGAGCTGTCTCGCCCTCAAAGCGGGAATTTACGTGTGGGTCTTGAGCTCGTAAACTTACTCAAAAACCTCCCGCAACGCTTGCTCCTGAATCAGGTCTTGCTGATAATGCCTGGCGCTTACCTCGCCCCGTGACGTGTCGATAGTGAAATAGCGTTTTTCGCCGTCCGAAAATCGTAGGTAGAAGTCTTTGCTGATTTTGCCGAAGTTGCGCTCAAACTGAAGGTGGTTCGTCAGTTCTTCTTCCGGCGCCACAATGCTTTGGCAGGCGAGTAACTGGTAGGGGTGGTCGCCCTTGGGATCATTGTTGACGATGTCAACGACGGTTACCTGATTTTCAGTGAAGACGATTGCGCTGGGGATTTGATCTGTGGTGGGCTTACCTTTTCGTTCTCTTATTAAGAAGTAGATGCCGATGACTAGGGCTCCTAAAGCCTTTCCTTGTGGGCTTTGGGCCAGGATTTGTCCCAGCACACTGGTGAAGGCAGCAATCAAGACAACGATAAGTGTTTTGGAACTCAGCCATTTTGTGGGAGCTGGTTTTTCTGTAGCGGGTAGCACCCCGTTGACTTCTTGGCCTTTGAAGAGTTCGGTGATAATGTTATCGGGGGAGGTAAAAGCCAATTTTTCTACCGCTTCGATGGTGGCTGGTGATAGGGGAGACAGTTTGCTCATGGTGGGGTGTTGCTGGTCTAAGGTAGTAAATTGGGCTACACTAAAATGAGGAAGGAGTAGACGACGGATGGTACCTTTATCCAAGATACGTATTATGGCTATGAATTGAGTGTTATGTGAGAATCTCATAATATTCATAGCCTACTTTTGAGAAGCAATCTATTACATATCCGGTTAATCCATAAGTTTGAACCGCTTCAATGTATCCGTAACCACACTGATAGACATCTTCGATTTTCTGCTGCTTCCTCCTCCTCTCCCACACGCCTGGCCCAAGGTTCGACGGAAAGGGGGCAGGGCTGACGCATACTCCCTAGACGCTCACCGCAAAGCAGCCCTGCGGATAGGGGGCAAAAATGTGCATTATCTAATCAGACTGATCAAACCAGCTTATTTAAAAACCTCCGATTGTATGCGATTCCTCTTTTTACTGCTTTTGCTGTTTATGTTTCGATGCGGATCACCGCCACCACAAGTTCCCGACGCTACTAGTGTCGTAGTAAACGATAAGAAAACGCCTGAGGCAACTATGCCAACTGAACCTGAAGAAGAGGCAACTACTCAGGAGGAAGTAGTTGAAGAAGAGCCCTTGAGGATCTGGGACCGTGCCTGGCCGGAAATGTCGGATCGGAGAGACCGTCAGCTGCAAGCCAAAACGGAGGGAGGAATGCCACTGCACCGTTTGTTTGTGACCGACACCATTACGCTTTATTCAGAGGAGGATTTCGAAGCCAACGCTATATTCGTTTCGTTGATTGACCTGGCGGCGGGCCCAAATGGACGGATAAACGATCAGATTAACACCCAGATCATTCAGTGCATTACGGAGGGGGCGGTGAAAAAGGGTGATGCTGAAAAACGTCTGCGGGCTTTTGCGAAGCAGACCACCCGGGCTTTTCAACGCGAGCTGAAAGCAGATGAGGACGCTGATGTATACTCAGCGCTTCATCACGCCGTAACGACTACGCTGAAGCATAACGATGCCAGTTTTTTAATGCTTTCGCTGGAATCCTACGTTTACGGAGGAGGAGCCAATGGTGGTTTCTACAGAGACGATCTTACTTTCTCTACGAAAACAGGAAAACGGATTGAGTTGAAAGATGTTATTCTTCGGAACAGGCAAGCTGACTTCCTCGCTGCGCTTAATGCGTCTGCATTGGCTGGCGGTCACGAAAATGTCGACCTTCCCCTACCGGACAACTTTCTTTTCACGCCGGAAGGTATTTCCCTCCATTACCCTGAGTACAGTGCAGGCCTCAGTAACCGCTGGGCTACGGACCTGGTTGTTTCTTATGTTCAGCTTGATGGTCTGCTGACGGTGACGGGGCTGGCGCTGCAGAGGGTGCAACAGGAGGAGTGATAAGGGCGAGGAGGAATCTCCCCCACTCGCGCCCCTCCGCAGGGGAGGTGAGCTTAGCTTTATATATCCGATTACGAACAGCGTTATCGTAGCCCTTATAAAAACCAGGCGCCCCGTTTTTTCGGTACCGGGTTCGAGGCCCGGCACCACCTAATCCTGACATGACGGTAGTATTTAAGTACCCGGACAACATTAATCACACCATTCCATTCGGCATCAGCTGCCGGAGCGGTTGGGAGATGGTGTTGTCAATTTCTTACGGGATGGTTCTTCATCGCCCAGGCTCCGGTGAGGCTGTAGAGTAGGGAATCTCCGATACTAACGAAGTGGTCCGTAGTAGTATCCGCTGGCCTGACGATGGTGGTACAGATTGACTTTAGTCCCTGGCAGGTTCTGGTTTGCGGCAGGAAATTTTCATTTTAGCTTTATAAATTTGACGGACATCGAGCCCCTTCAAAGTCGTCTGTAGCTGAATTAGTCTTCAAAACAGACAATATCGGCCTGAAAATCAATTCCATTCTTCAGCTGGAAGCTACGGAGGTGATTATAAACGCGCTGGCAAGCGATGACCTCGGCCATGGCATCATGCGCATCGACGAGTTCTTTTTGGAAAATCCGTTGGTAAACGTTGGTAAGCTTCGTATCGGCAAGTGAGAGAGATTCGCCGAGGAAGCTGAAGTACTCCATGGCGAGCTGCCGGGTACAGATGGCGGCGCGGCGGCCGCCGTCGCGGCCGAACCTGGGATGGGTCAATGTGGCCACCAGGTTGTGGTAGCCGTTGCGTTTCGCCTCAGCGATGATAATGGCGATGTCGTATTCGACGTTGTGGCCAACAATTATGTCGGCCTGTTCGATCTGCCGGGATACATCTTCGAGTATCTGGGTGATAGAAATTCTGCGCAGACTGGCGACCTTGTTGGTGATTCCGTGAACCTTGGTAGCCGTAATGGGGGTAGCGAAATTCTCGGGATGAACCAGCTGGTTGTAGTCCTGAGAACCCGTGGTGGAGACCAAGCGGGTACTTAGCTGTACGATGTGGTCTTTTCCAGGGTCGAGGCCGGTGGTCTCGGTGTTCATGAATAATAAGGCACACATAAGTATGTAAGTAGGAGGTGTGTAGATCGGGCTAGTGCGACGGTGTTTTTCGCAATAGTAAAATTCTAGGCGGTAAGGGCGTACGTAGTGTCTACCGTGCGGTAGTAACTGATGACATTATTGCGGAAGCCGACAATGATCAGGGTAGGAACAGGAAGGTTGGCCATGAGGGCATCCTGAACCACTGAGCGAAGGAGTTTCGCTGGAAGCTGGTTGAGTGAAAGGTGCCGTTCGATGATCATGACCGTAATATAGTATAAAGTGTAGACTTTGTATACACAAAATCATGAGTATAAGTCGTGACAACCACATAAGGTGATAAGGAATGGTGGAAGTCTATTTTAGCATTTCAGGAGTGAGGTGTTTTGCTTTCAAATAGTGAGACAAGGGGTGGTCTAGTTGTCAGACGATCCGTAACGATCATGAACGAGTTCGACGATGATACTGGTGACGCTGCGGTTTTTCTCAGCGGCTTCTATCCGGAGCTTCTCCAGGAGCTTGCTGGGTAAGCGCATATTGACGGCGATGCGCGGGTCTTTGGTGGGACGGCCAAGTTTCTTCTTGGAGGTTTCGTTTTCTTTATTAGACATGTGGGTGTTAAAGTTGGTGGGGACCATGATGGCGCGGGCCAAAACGAGCACTTAGTTTGGACAAAATACAGCCCTTCAGACCGGAGGGGGAGCATAAAAACGGGTGTAAAAGTGTGGTCAGAATCGTAATCAAATGTACGAAATTTAGATGTGGGAAGGGCGGATTTAGTGTTAAATGATTACATACTTTGTCTACACAAAATGCACCTAAAATCGCCTATCTAGAGGTTACCCGGAGTAAGCATTCTAAGCTGATCGCGAAGGTTGTTCGCACAAATAGTTGTGTCTTCGGGGCATCAATAAAGTTTTTGCGCGGTACTTCTCTTTTTGGGGAGGCCGGACTTTGGATTGGGATAGAAATGGGGAGATGCTAATGGAAGCAAGCAAAGGCAAGCCTGCGGGAGGAAAGGAGGTTTTGACTTTAGGATAGGGGGTAAACTTGTGGGAAATACCGACCTACTGGCAACAGTGCCGGTGCTGAGGGTTGTTTTGCGACTGCGTTACTTATCAAGCTTTTTCTTTTCAGCCTCCAGTCTCGCTTTAGTCTTTGCAGCTTTGATTTGGTCCTTCCTGTTTTCGGGAGAAAGGACCTTACGGCCGCTGCGCAGTTCGAAGGCTTCCCGGGCCATGCCGGCAGCTTCACCGCCTTCTTTAGCGGCCTCATGGTTTTCGTTGAAGCCCTGGGCGTCGCGCTTTACGGCTTCATGGCGAGTATCTTCTTCTCCGAGCATGGTGAAGATGAGCTCCAGGTTGGTCATGTGGTCGCGCAAGTTCTCCCGCTCCAGGCCTTTGTGCTGTTTGTGATCGCTGGGGGTAACACCGAAGGTGCCGCGGCTGATCTCAGCGGTGAGGATACTGTATTCTTTACCTTTCTTGACGCCACGTTTTTGCCACTCTTCAGTCAGGAGCTTGCGAATGTCAATGGACTGGAGCCTTTTGTTGATCCAATCCTCTTCGTAGCCTAGTTTGCGATAATCTTCGCGCATTCGCTCGATGGCGCGTTCGGGGTCTTCCATTTCCTCGATCCGCTGCTTTGCGGTCGTGGCGAGCCACTGCTTGAAGGGTTCAGCTTTGGGGGAGCTGATGGATTGTATGATGCGGAAAATGCCCTCTAAGTTAGATGCGGTTACTTTCCGCTTCTTCCCATCAGCGGCGATCATTGGAAGTGGGGTACAAATTGTACCCCACTTGGTGCTGAGCTCCTGATCTCGTTGGCGCATTTTCTTGATGTACTGTTTAACGTCGCGGCTTTCGCTAAGCAGGCTTACTACGTCAGCTACGGCGAACCACCATTCTTCCTTGTGCCAGATTTGGCGAATCTCTTGTCCATCAAAAATGGCCATTCCTGTTTCTTTCTTGTCTTCCATAGTCTTTGATTGGGAACTATTTGATGGTGGAAATTTAGTTGGATGCTTGAGGCGTAGAGGTGGCAGGATGTTTCTTTTACAGATGAGCCAACCCCTCACCACAAGATACGTTTTTTGCTGCAAAAAACCACTATTTGTTTTATATATTTATTCTCACTTTTAGCTTAAAAGGCCCTTTTCCTACATCGGCGCTTCCAATAAAAAATTAAGCGCCTTCTGCGCCTGGCTGGAAGCCTGGAAGAGGAAGCGTTTATCGTTTTTGAGTAGGTTCAGGTAGGAGTCGATGTAAGCGGCGGCGTTTTCCTGGAGCGGCTGGCGGGAAATACCGGCGTGCTGGCAGAGGTAGACGGCGCCGAGTTCGGCGATGAGCTCCTCAAAGGCGTGGGGTTCGGAGCCTGGGGTGCGTTGCTCCATGGGTAGCGTGATGCCGGGCCGACTGAGGCGGGAGGCATGGCCGGTACTGTGGATAATTTCGTGAAAGAGGGTCTTGTAGTATGCTTCCGGTGAACTGAAACGCGGGAGTGGGGGCATGTTGATCTCGTCGGCTTTAGGGGCGTAGAAGGCGCGATTAAGGTCTTTGTGGTGGACATTCGGAACGGCTTGCAGGCTGTCAACGAAATCATCACACACCTCGATGGGGGCGCTCGGATTCTCTTTGAGCTCGGGAATTGCGAAGTCGATGCCGTCGACATCGGCGACATTAAAGAGATGGAACGTGCGGGGCATTGGGATGGCCTTTACGGACTTATCATTTTTTTGTAGTTGGGCGACCTGAGTGGGGTTGAGGTTCTTCCCGTCATCGTCTTTATACAGGGTTTTAAAGAAGTAGACGGTCTCAGATTTGGCCCCTTTCCGTACCTGACCGCCGAGCGCCTGGGCTTGCTTGTAGGTCAGGTAAAAGGGCACATCGAAATTCGGAAAGAAATTAAGCAGGAAGGCGTTAATGCCAGTGTATACGTGGCCGGTGGCGTAGTTACGGGCCAGGCCGTACTGGTTCCATGGGCGCTGCCAGGGGACAGTCCCGGCTTCGAGCAGGGCGATGACTTTATCGGTGATGACCTGATATAGATCGGGCTTTACGCGGGTGGTGCGTTGCATGGTAAAGGAGTAAGGGGGTGAAGGAATAAAGGGGGTGAAAGGAGGAAAGAGTAAAGGGGCGCGGCCGATGAGACTGGCGCTTATGCTGGGCGTAGCCGGAGTACAGATGCGGTGGAAGTCCCTCGGGGACTAAAGGGGGGGCTCCCAATCCCCAAAGAGAGATAAGGAAAGGCAGTCAGGAGAGACATTTGCAGCTTCCCCTACCCTGTTAAAAACTGCAGGCTAACACGCAAAATTATTTTAAGAAATTACTGAATGAGTAAAAATTATTCAACCGCTTAGCTTGATAGGCATCGCACCGACTAAAGGTGGTTTCTCGCATGATTTCTGTGGAAATATCCGGGGACACCCCGGTGCCATCGGGGCCGGTGATGAGTACTTTGCCCTGCACGCTGAAGCGGGCGTTGGGGAGGGTGGCGCGGTCGGTTACTTCCTCACGGTATTGGTTAGTTCCGTAGGCGCGAAAGAAGTGTTTGTCGGTGTAGGTGACGCGGGCATCGCCGAAAATGGCACGCAGGCCAGCGGCCGTAGCGTGGACGTAGACCGTGCGGATGGTCTGGTCGTCGGGGTCGATAAGGAGAGCGGCGATTTTGGGGGATGGCCGCAAGGGATAGGACTGGACGGCCGTGGCGCTCCACCCGCCTGGCGGGCGAGTGGAGGCATGGGCGTGGAGATCGTTAAGCTGGGGCATGGTTGGTGATTTCGGTAGACTGGGCTTCGTAATCGGGGGCCTGGTAGCCTTCCTGGAGCAGCATGGTTTCGGGGTGGGTGACGGTATCACGGCGGTAGATGGGGGGAATGGCCTGTCGGATTTCCTGAGCCTTGTTTTGGGCGGGAGTGGGGAGATCTTCGAAGGTGAAATCGGCCACGAAATACGGCCCGTGTTCGGGGTGCATGCGGGGTAAAGGTCGGACGGTGATCAGGGAGCCCAGGGGGCTGACGCGGTCGTAGACCATCCGCTTTCCAGCGGCATTGTAGAAGCGATCGACGCTGGACGAGTGGAACAGGACGCCACAGAGGTGGCCGGACTTATTGAGGAAGAAGATCTCTAGCCAGAGGCGGTCGGGACCTTTGAAAAGTGGTGCCCGAAACACCCGGATAGCCAGCGGGAGGAGAGAGAAGGCAGAGCCACCTGCGGTGATTTCTTTTTCGTCTTCAAAATTGAGATTTCCACGCTTGGCGTTAAAGCGGTAGTTGCGGGGCATGCCTTCGAGGTAGGTGATGCGCTCTGGGAGGGCTTTGGCAAAGGAATCGGGGTTGGAGAGGGGGGAGTAATTGGTTGTCATGGTGATGATTTATTAGTTTGTTGGAAAATTGGTGCGTTGGTGTTTCGTGGAGTGGTGGGGCGCGGGACCGCAGGTGCCGAGGGAGGGACATGAGGAGCAGGGGTTAGCAGTAGAAATAGCTTCTTTCCTCGAAGTGCTGGATGTCTACGTCGGACACCTCCGGCGGACCGTAGGCAGGGCCCTCGTGCGCGCCACAATCTTCCCGATAGCCGTGGTACTGCGGCGGGGTGCGACCATTTCCGTAGATAAAATTGAGGTCTTGCTCCCGTTCGGTCAGGAAGCCGGAGTATTCAGAAACAGTCTTTTCTTCATCTTCCCTATCTTCTTCATCATCAGTGGGATAAGTTGACTCACTTAATTCATTTTCTAACCATTCCAGCAGCTCATTTTCTAAGCGCTCGGAGGGATAGAACAGGGGGACCAACTCGAGGGCAAGCTCTTCCATGACCTGCCGGGTGCTGGTGCCCGGAGGGGTACGCAGAGTGGCGAAATACTCCCCTACCCGATCGATTTGGCTCCATCCGGGCGGAAGCGTTTGGGGCAGGCCGTGTGGGGAGGTGGTGATGACGGCAAAGAGTCCGTTTTCGGTATCTGCGGGCAGCACCTCGGTGGCTTTGATGACGTCGGCCAGGAGGTGATTGATGAGGAAGCGGCGGGGGGCGAGGTCTTGCCAAATCTCGAAATTTGGCATACCTCCGGCCTTTGCCAGAAGCGTATTTAAAAGCATTGGTGTTGAGTAAGTGCCCCGGATAGCCTAAAAAAAGGGTGGCGATCAGAGGTGGTTATCAATAAGGTTGAAAAGTGATATAAACGGCTGTATGTCAGCCTCTTAACCTACTTAAAGATACAGTTTTTAGTTGGTTTTCACAAGCTAAAACAACAAATAATTTCATTTAATTCGCTGATGGTCAACACTTTAGACTGGCAGGTCTTTGGGTGAGCGTGTCTTCCTTGCAGTATGGTTGGCTGCTGGATTTTGGGCGGGGTATGGGTTTGGGTAGCCCGGGAAGCGGAGCGCTCAGCCTGGACGCACGGAAGCCCCAAGCCTGGACGCAGAGCCCTGGACTTGTAGCGTTGACGCAGGGCTGGCGGTTTGCGTCCCGCAATACTGCGGGAGACCACGGGCAGCCGAGCAAAGAGAAAAACCGCGCGAAAACCTGGTCGCCCCGTTGTTTCGAGCGGAGGGGCGATGCTTTAGTTTCAGGGCAATGCCTTTCCGGAGTGGACCGACATAGCGCCCGAGACAAGGGGCTGCAATGCCCGGCCAGAGCCGGCGGCCGCGACCACGAGCCACCGGAGGGAGAAAGACCGCGCAAAAAAGCCAGCACTGCAAGAAGGGCTTTTTTGTGCGGTCTTTTGACTGGAGGTGGCTCGGCGGGCGTGGCTGCCGAAACGGACGGGCCCTGCGCCCTGTGAAGGGTGCTTATAAGTTTTGCTCTTGAGCTCTACAGCATTGACGTTCCGAAGGAGACTGGCTTGCTACCAACTTTGCTCTTTCCAACTTTTTTTGCATCCCGACTAGGTCGAGGACTAACTGCGTGCCGCATGCGGTCACGTCCAAATGAGGGTGCAACAGCGAAGCTAGATTAATACGTAGTAGAACACCCCTCCGTAAAGAACGAGCGACCAAACAAAGAACAACATCGCCCCCTTTTCCTCATACTCTCTTTGAGGTAATTGCCCGGAAAGACTTCGGTAGGTAGTACTTATTAATACCCCACCAACCATACCCGGGAACGGCGATACATTGTGAAAAAACATAAAAAGGCCTAACCAAAACACTAGATTTGGCATGCCTACATCATTGATGCTTTGTTGGAAGAGCCGTACGCGATCGTGTTCGATGAAAACATCGTGCACGTGGTTGAAAATCGGGAACGCACTATTGATAAGAAGTGCGACACCAAAAAGAAGCAATAAATGTCCTAGGACAAGTGAAGCATAAAGAATCTTTTGAGCTACTACGCCGTAATTAAGCCCACACATTATAGGAGCTAAATAGTTAAAAATCAATGAGTAAACCAAGATGAAACCAACCGGTCCTCCAAGAACTAACCAGGACTGAGCGTCGGAGGCGTCTTGAATATACAATAGCGTAGCGATAGCTATCAACAGTCCTGAAATAGGACCACATAGCGAAAAAAAGAATTGTTTTGCCAAAGAAAGGTACTGGAAGTGATGCGGATATGGGGATTCGCCTTCTTCCATTATCATCCCCGCTACCTTCAAATAACCGCCCAGCGGCAACCACCCGAGGCCATACTCAGTATCGCCTACGTTGAAGCTGAACAATTTAAAAAAGGCATCATACCAGATATAAAATTTCTCTACCTGAATGCCGCTACGTTTTAGCGGCAACAAGAGTGCGAGATTGTACAAAAAAGTGTAGAGGGTGAGTATTAAAAAGAAGAGTAAGGCGACTTGCATAGGGCGTTTATTGGGAGTTGCGATCTTAGTGGCTAGCCACAAATTAGGGATTTTGCAGCACGGCCCTTTCTCTGAAGAGCACGGTGGACCGCTGCGGGTGCCCCCCCCAACCCCCAAAGGGGGAGTAAAAGCCCAAAACATTAAGGGGCTAGATTAGAAATTGAGTCGACCGGCTATCAGCGGGCGGCGGTGCGGGGCATCCGGAAGAGAGTAGCGTGAGAAGTTGAGTGAGGTTTTACTATATCCTTCAGCACCGGACTTCGTTTGTGGAAGGAACAAATCACTAATGGTGCTTTTATAATGGTCTGCCGCTCGTTCGCTGCGCGGCTTCCTTCGGAGGTGGCCGCCGGTTTTGCCATCAATTAGGGACTAAGGCCTCAGCAACGAGCGGTGTTAGCGGCGCGGTGGACGGCAGGGGGGGGCCACACGAGCGTTAGCGAAGTAGTGGCCGCGCCTTGCGTCCGCTGTGACGCGGGAGGCTGGATAAAGAGTTTCAGGGAAAGTTGAAACCGGCGGGTAAAGTGGGGCAAGCCTTATCCTCCCCCAGCCCCTCCGAAGGAGGGGAGTCGAAGAGCGGTGTTTATGGTTGGGTCACCCGGCAGCACGGTTCGGCGCTTCCGGGCGGCTAGCCGGAGCCCCCCGCCCCCCAGGAGGGGGAGCAGAGGCTGGGCCGACGGAAGGGACGGATGGTGCGTGGCGTTCGAGACCAGGTTGAAGGAACAAGACCCCTACCCTGCTCGTCCAACTTGCTTTGCATCCTGCGACCGCGCCCTAATGTAGCTAAAGGTTGTGGACAGTGTTGATCACCTCTTTAAAGAAGCTCTCTGCGGCTTTACTGAATACAAAAACTGGACTCTCTCCGACAAGGTGCTCAGATGAGCCCTCACCCAATACAAAATACAGGTATTTCGTCCCTTCTACATCAATGGACCTGATCCCCTTTACCTGATTAAAGCCAAAGTCATATTTGACCGCTAGCTTTTTTGAAAGAAAGAACATGCGGTTTCCCTGAATTTGCAAAAACTCCGGCGGGCTAGTCGGAGGAACGAGCGATAACAAGATTTTGCCGATTCCGATGATTACCCCTAGAACCAACAATATTCCGAATTGAACAGCGAGGTCTTCAAAACCAAGAGCTGCGGTAGCGCCAAGGATAAGTGCGCCGAGTATGATGCTACCGATTACTGCGACGGGCGTACTAATCATACCTGACTTATAGTCTGCTTTGCGTTGCTCTTTTACCGTTTCCTGATTGACAAGTTGAAATCGACGACCGGGGCTATCGGGTGAAGATTCTACTTCTTTGTAGGTCGGAAACGTTTGCGGCTTTGATTTCAACGACGCAAATGGATCAGCCGTTTCGATAGAGGTACGGTTAATAGCGACTTGTAAGATTAAGTCCATCGTTGAGGCAGCTGAAGTTGAGTAGTCTATTTGATGTAAGGTAAGGAGCGAAGAACAAACCTTTGCTTGATTTGCAGGAAGGCTTTTGCATAGCCAGCCTCAATTTTGTTCTTCGTCCTGTGTAAGCACGTATTTGCCTTCCACTTTTCAGTAACCCATGTCTAATGGGTTAACGAGCGACTATGAATCTCTTCAGGATTGAATCACCATTGCCGTAGTAGAAACGGATCAAGTAGACACCTTGGGGGAGGTGAGTAACATCTATTGTAGCTACGTCCTTAGTGATAAATAGATACGTTCCGTCGACTTTGCGAACCTCAGCTTTCTCGATGCCGGAGACGCTACCGTTTACATGAAGTGTTGATGTAGCGGGATTGGGAAAGACGTCTATCTCTCCTTCCGAAAAGATTGATGCGCTACGAAGCCAAGTTCCACCTACGGTACCATCCAGATCGTACTGCGTCAGGCGGTAAACGTTCTCGCCAAATGCGGGAGTTTCATCCACAAAGGAGTAGTCGTTATCAGTGTTCCTCTCATCGTCGTAAATCGTGGCTAGTGAAGTCCAATCCTCGTCGCCGTTAAGTTTGTGAACTTCAAATCTTCCATGGTTGAACTCAGCACTCGTATTCCACCGTAACAGAACGACTTTACCATTGGGTACAGCGGTGAAGTCTTGAAGCGTAATGGGAAGTGCAATACAGGAAGCGGTAACCTGTGCTGCGGAGTTGCACCCCTCCTCGTTGTTCTGCACCGTACTACTTCCGCTGCTGGTTGTGATCAATTCGCAGACAGCTTGATTAGAGCAAACCGAGAGGAGTTGATTTCCTGAAAGAACGAGGTTGCCCGTAATTTCTTCCAGGTCAGCCAGGCCATCGAGATTTAGCAGGTTCGGGTTGTTGTCAATGATAAGATCTCCCTCTATGGTTCTCAAGTTTGCTAACGCATCCAGGTTTACAATTGGAGAGTTCGTAGTGAAGCCAGCGGCAGTAGTAATAGTAAGGTTACCATTAATTGCCGTACAACTTGGATAGTTGGTAATGAACCCATCGACTTCCTCCTGGCTACTTAGCGTGACATCACCGCTGGGACATTGCGGTGCTCCACAGGAGAAGCAGATGTCGATGCCGCGAGGACCGGATACTGGTTGATTTGGTAGTAGCTGAGGATCATTTCCGTCTAAAGAAGCAACCATAATTTTCTGGGTAGCTTGGCCGGTGGTCCAGAAAAGTTGGTTGGTGCCGGGGCTAAGCGCTATATCGTAAGGTTCGTCAAGTCCTTCCAGAACGATGGAAAAATCAGAGCCATCCAATTTGACCCGGCAGATGTGGCCGAGGTCTTCATTACACCAGTACAGGTATTCATTGACATGATCTACGGAGAGGCCCCGGGCGTCCACTAAAGAAACGGGGACACTAGCAACTGTAGAAGTGGAGCTCCCACCAATGGGGCGGCTTCTGATGCTGGAGCCAAAGGTTGACGTCCAGTAGACTGTATTGAGCGGATCGCTGACACAAATCGAGGTGGCATTAGTACCAAATATCCGCTGAGATGCTGTACTTGGTAGCTGACCGAAGCGAAGTTCAGGATTACTCCCCGTTCCGTTTTTGTAGAAGTAGCCTGTTTCACTCACGGCCATTCCGAACCCGGTGGCGCCTACGCTATAGGTCACGGGAGAACTTCCGTCAAGGTTCCGTTCTCGTAGTCTACCGTTGATAAGTGCGCTTGTATACATCTTCCCGGACTCTTCGACTATATCGATGTTCCATTCAGTGAAGTTGGCATCAAAATTTACAGCGTTACTTCCGTCCAGGTTCATCCTTCGGTTACCATCTGGCGTAGAAGTAGATGCTGACATAACAAAAAGTTGAGGTATACCGACGGGAGCGGGAGAACAGTCTTGACCACCTCGGAACGTAAGTGCCTTACAACTTGGGTTACCTTCCTCGAAAGCAGAAATCTCAATAGCCCCGAGCGTAGACAAGCCGGTGAAGGTGTAAGTCCCCGATCCGGTAACGCTTAAGGATGTTTGATCAGCTGGAACATCAATTTCAATGGTGTAATTGGTTCCAGCATCGCCCGTGAACACGATTGACAGATCGTAAGTGCCATCGGTGCATGACGAATTTGTGGCCTCGCCGATGGAAATATTGGAACAATTCGTTAATGTGTAATCTAAGCCAATATCGAATACAGGAGTGGGCCTTCCTGGACAAGTAGTTGCCGCGCTATAATATAAAAGGAAGTACTGTTCGGAAAGATCAAGATCAGACGGGAGAACCGCAGTAAAGGAACCGTTGTTGTTGAGGCCATTCATGATTAGTGATGCAGTCCAGCTGTTTTGCGCTGTATAGTATAAGTCGAGGTTCGCTGTAGCTACGTTAGGAATGACGGAGTCATCCCAAGTAAACTCTACGACATTATTGGCCTCTCCAGCTTCAACACTAACGACTTCCAGGTTTACGGAAGGAGTGTAATCAGCCCAAGGCTCACAGCCCGTTTTGAAATCAAAGTTCTCTACAGAAGTAATGGTGACAGGAGCACTAATTTCCTCTGCTCCAGCTACGTCGGGCCGGACAACTCTAAATTCCACGATTTGATCTGGTGTGCCTGGCTCATAAAGCGGTACGTTGGCGGGAAGGTAGAGCAGCCCTGGATCGGTACGGGATGCCTCACCGATGAGTGTCCATTGAGTTGTTCCTTGTGGCCGATACTCGAAGTTAACAGAATGCTCACCCTGGTACTGACTAGCGGCAATAAAAGTGACGTTTTCCATACTAGTGAGCGATGTAATACTGGGAGCGATGAGGTATAGACCACTAGCGTTGGTTTGTGGTGCGAGTAGGTTTTGACGAGCGTTCACAGCGTACCAATAAGCTCTCGCGTACTGATCATCAGAAAGGTATTGCTTACAGTTGCTATAGGACATTACGTTTTTCAAATCATTCTCAGTAAGTGTTGAGAAACTAGTTGTAGATAAGTCCAAATCTGGGCACAATTCCATACAGCCATTATCGAGGCTGTTATAAATTGTACCCTCAAAGCCCGGAGGTGTGTCAACGCAGCGGTCTCCTTCGAAGTTGGGGTTTGACTCCGTGTATCCTGAACAGGCCGCCACGGCAGCACACATATCGGATAGCTCTATACCGTCTTCATTGGGGTCTGGTAGACGACAGCCCACATCCTGGAAGGTATGGAAAAGTCCAAAAAAATGACCGAGTTCATGGGAGAAGTTACCGTCGTTGAAAACGAAGCCCGTTTTGAGAAGAATTTGATCTCCTCGGACGGTCTGGCCAGTAACGCTTTGCGGAAAAGTAGCGTTGCCGATGTTTTTAGACAGGCCTGCGATCAGTTGGACAACGTAAACGTTGATTGCGTTTGGCTGATACGGTAGTTCTCCGTAGCTGTTAATGTCTGCGGGGTCAACATCCAAGTATGCCTGGCTCTGTGCTGGCGAATATTCGATTGGATCGTAAAGAAGTTCGAATCCCAAATTAGCTGGTGCGTAGAAACTGTTTGCCTCAGCTATCGCATTGTCGATCTCTGAACGTGATGCTAAGAGGTTTGTAGTGTTACCGTCGTTTGACGAGAATACGTGAAAAACGACCGGGAGGTTAAGGTAAGCGGGCAGACTTGCGTCAAAAACGTAGTCAGGATCTAAGCTGGGATCGTTTCCGTTGAGATAGGCTGCCTGATCGGGGATAGTTGGGTCTGCAGTACAGAGGTTCTGAGCACAAAGGGTTGTTCCAAACAGAAACAGGACCGACAACAACAGGTAAATAAAAGGCTTCATGAGGTAGGTTTTGAAAGGGGCACTTGTCATGGCTGACGAGCAATAACAATGTTGTTATTGCTCGTCAAAGTTATTGTCGGTTTCCTACGTAACTGGATGATGTCTGCCAATTAATAGGAGAAACCTTCTGAAGCCTGTTGTTTTTCCGATGAGCTGTTGTTTTTAGCTTCCGAAAATTTGAAGCGTCTATAGGAAGAGTACGCTACGTTCGAGAAAGTCCGCAAAAGAGAAGATGATTAGTGAGGTTAATTATTACCAAATCATAGCTCTGGGCCTTGCCCGATTTTGCTGTTTAGCAGCAAAAAAACGATAGCTTTGACGCGAGTTCAATAGTAACCCCATGAAAGCCTACTGATTGTGATGAAATTCAGATTACTAATTATCCTGGGACTCAGCTCCTTTGTTGTGAGTGGCCAGACCGTGGAATCCCGCCTCGCTGTTAAAAAGGAAAAGCAGCTTTTACTGCTTAAACAGCTAGAGCAGCTTGACACAGAAATTGAAGCACTGAAGTTTGAGCAGATTAAGCAAGATCTGCAGAGCGTTGGCCTCCCTTCCGGTGAACAGCTATGGCATTCGGCTATGGTACTGTCGTATGCGGAGGAATATGAGCAGGCACGGTGGGTGGCGCACATTATTCGTCCGGAGGTCACGGACGGACGGGGAGCACGGACAAATGACTTCAGGGAAGATCCTTTGGTTGTTACCGGTTCCGCAGTGGAAGCGGACTACTTTCTAAAGTACCTGCAGCCCGATAGCACTTACAAATATGATGGGTTCGCTTCGCGGCTACTTCGTGGTCGGCTGGGACCGTGGCCACTTGGCTCCGTCGGCGGATTTTCGGTGGTCGGAGAAGGCGTTGTCAGAGAGCTATTTGTATTCCAATATGTCGCCACAACTAGATGATTTCAACCGTGATGGCTGGGCGGAGCTGGAGGGGTTGCTGAGGGGCTATGTTGCCAGGACCGGACATCATCTACACGTGGTTACCGGCGGCGTTCTGAAAGATGGCTTACCCGTGATCGAGCGGGGTGCGAATAAGGTGTCGATTCCGGAGCAGTACTATAAGGTTGTGCTGGACCTGGAGGCGGGCAAAGCGATCGCTTTCCTGATGCCAAACGTGAAGCTCCCCTACCCCATCGAGCATTACGCCGTGCCGATTGATGAGGTGGAAGAGTTGACGGGGCTGGATTTCTTTAATCTGGTCGAAGGTCAGGAGTCGATGGAGCAGGAGGCTGATACTGAGTTATGGATTCCGGCGGTGGCCGCCGGCGACGTCGACCCGATTTATGCCCCTTCTCTACCCCGGGGTCACTTTAATACGGTGCAAGCGAAGCTGTATATGGGGAGAGGAAAGAAGGTCACGGTGGTCGGGAAAGTGGTGAGTAGCCGGTACAGCCAGGCTGGGCATCTCTGGTTTAATCTGGATAAGCAGTACCCTAATCAGATTTTTTCGGTGATGATCCGGAAGGAAAATTTGGTCAATTTTTCGGGTGACCCTAAGGCGGAGTTTGACGGGAAGGTTATTGCGGTTACGGGGGAGGTTAGTAAGTTCGGAGAGTCTGCGGTTATGGTTGTTGATGGGGAGAAAAAGCTTAAAGTATTTGGTCGTGACACGCAATAATAAGAGTGACTAGACACTGCATAGTCTATTGAGATAATCCTAAAATACCGGATAGAAAATAAATTAAGTGATTAAGCCCAAAGTTTCTCTTATCGTTACTACTAATTTTGCATCAGAAAAGCTGTGGCTTGAATACTCGCCATGCGTGTAATTGACAACAGCTACTTCATCGCGTTGAAGTGCGTTGAAGAAGGTGAAAATGTTTAAGTCGTCGTCATACTGAATGACCGGTAAAAGGGGAATAAACAATTCATTGAGTTTGAGGTAAAGTCCATCCTGCAAATCAGCAGACCGCTCAAAATCTCGTAAAGACAACCTGTTTGAAGCTCCGCGACAGTCCTTGAACTGAATGAGATACTTCCCCTTTTTTCTTCTCGACTCGAACAAATACATCAACGCTATTGGAGAAAGCGCTCCAACTAGTTCGTACCTGATGCTTTGGATCAGGACCTCTAGTTCTTTTAAGCGATTTTCGGCATCCTGGCCATCTAACAGGCCCTCGTGACTACGTTTGTTTCTCAGGATACGGGCACTTTCGATGGTCTTTATAAAATTAGACCCGAGAAGTAGTGATGTTAGCTCTTGGGGAAAGGAAGTAGAAGGTAACGCACCTTTTTCTTTCAGGCTTCGGACGGTAATCGCAATTTTACTGATAAGGTGCGTCCAAGTGCCAAAAGTAGCTCCGAATTTTTTATTTGATTTTTGATCCTCCTTGAAGTTAAAGTTCTCGATTACCTCATCATACTTTAGTGAGCTGTGTTTGAGAAAACTCAGGGAAATACACACAATGTATTCCGCACAGCCCTCGAAAAAATGATAGAGGTGTTCGCTGCGAGCCTTTACATCAGTTGTAGTTTCGTATCGGTTGAGAATACGTGCTAAGGGAGCCGGTAAGCGGGCAATCCAAAAAGACAGGTCATTACCTTTCTGCAAGGCTTCAACTCGAGCGCTAAATTCGTTGAATGATAGCTCACCGGACCAAATACTACTTTTCAGTTGCTCCGACTCTTTTTGGGTTCGGTCGATGACCTCGGCAAGTTCAAACCGACGTACTTGCTCGGCGTAGGGAGGAAGATAGACAACTATAGTTTCAACATCTTCTGAGTTGACACTACCCAGAAATGCGTCCTCCGATTTTGGAACTCCTTCCAGAGCGAGTTGGTGAAGGGGGGATTCCCAGTAAATCCGGAAATAAGGATAAAATACTTTGGTGGGATCTAGGGGAAGCTTGATGACACTCATATTACTTAGCTGCCATTCTCCTAACATCTCCTCGACGGCTTCATCATTTACTAATCCCAAGTCTGTACCGTGCATGAAAATAGCTGTGAGGAGTTCTCCATGATTTGTAGTGTAGTGTGAGTTCAGTGTTTCATTCATGATTGCCGTTGAAGGTTTTACCAACTCCTTTAGCTGCACCCCTGGATATCGCTGAGATTTTGACTCCTCTTTTAGTTTAGCTTTGCTAATTGTATTCAGACAACTTACGTACTGGCGACAATGGGTTAGTAAACCGAGCTCAGGGGTTCTCCCTGGCTCTCTCCGGTGAAACAAGTTCGTCAGTAATTCTTCATTGTGTACAGCTTCATTAGCGAATTGCCCCGTAAAGATGAATTTATCTTTTTCCCGTGACAGGATCATAAGTTCGCTAGAATGCTCATTCCCATTTTGAGAAAATCCAATTTCAAAGCTAAAGACCTTCGTGGGAAAATTGAGCACCGTATTCAGGTGAATACCGATGTGCTCCATTACGGCTTTATTGTCTTCGTTTAGAAGAGCTTCTCCAGCAAATAGCAGTACTCTACCTTCTTTACTAAGTAATTTTTCGATATTGTTGAGTATCTCCGGAAAATTTTTCGTATCGTATACAGACATAAATGCAATGACGAGGTCTACTGCTCTATAATAAGGTTGATGGTTAATCTCTGTTACGTCACCAACTTGCAACGAGGCAGAAATTCCTAAAAAATCACGGAATAGTTCTTCAAGATTTTTGTCTTTGATATTTCCGTAAATGTTCTCCCGTTTTCTTCTGACGACCCAAGAGCTATCTTCCACATTGAGTTCGAAGATTCTTTTGGGATTTGTATTTCCTACAAAACAATCGATTAAATTATAGATTCCTACAGGCCAAGAACCATTTCGATCGCGGAGAGTCCCCAGTAGACGTGGCTTTTGGTGAAGTAGGACCTTAAGGGCTTCCAGCTTACCTATCCGATAGATATCAAGTACCCTTTTTTCGGCGGTGCGCTCATAGGGAAAATATCCCATTTCAAATACTTTTCGGCCGAATGCTCTTATAATATTATACTCTTCTTGGTTGGCCTCAAACTCGATCGTGTGAGGGGGGGAATAGGGTGATGGTGGGACATTAAATTCGACTTTTCCCATTGTTCAATGACGTTTAGTTGGCTGACACACAGATACTGATCTGCTAAATTTAAGAATAGAGTAGATCAATGGTGGGTTTAAACCCTAGCAATAAGCTTATACGAGAGATTATATTTTTAGACTCCTTCTGCAAATCGCCAGCACAGACAACACCATCCACCAGGAACGGGGTATCCCCCACCCTGCCACCGAATAAGGTTGGAGAGTAATTGGACTGCTGACGAGCAGGAAGGAAGGAGTTATTTAATGGGTAGAGTAAGCCAGAGGCCACGACCTGAAGGCCCTGGGCTTGGTAATAGGCAACGTAGGTGTGGATTTGGAAGAAGTCGGAGCGATCGTAGTCGAAGTGGCGGAAGAGCATTTGTTTATACTTGGCGTCGAAGATGGCTACTCGTTGGCCGTCTTTGTGGCGGAGGACGATATCGGGAGTGAGTTTGCGGGTGAAGTCTTTGCCGGGATAGGTTGGGTGGGTTTCGGTATCGACGGTCCAACCGAGGGGTGCAAAGTGCCGGCGGAGGATGGAACGGAGGTAGGCTTCCCAGATTTCGGCGATATCGAGGAAGGAAGTGAAGGATTTGCCGGCGGGGGAATGTTGGTTGCGGAAAGGGTTGTGGTTTATGATGCGCCAGGAGAGATCGACTAGAGGTTTCCAGTTGCGATCGGTGGATCGGTAGCGGAGAGACTGGTAGTGCCTTGCTTTTAATAACTCCCGTTGCACCTGCGTCCGCGCCAAATCTGCCAAGCCGCTGCGGACGGGCTTCTCATTGGGAATGGTCGGTAGGTTGTTGTTGGCCTGAAGGATAGATAATGCCCGGCCGAGAATAGAGGTGATGATGGGGTTAGTTTCGCGCTCGCGGTAGGTACTAACAAGAGTTGCGGAAGTGACGGCGTTACGAAGGCTGGCGCGTACGTCGAACTGGCCACGGATGCTGGAGCCTTGGTGCTGGCGCGTAATTTTTCGGCGGGGGATACCGTAGCGATTGGCTTTTCCGAGAAGCCGTAGCCAGAGGATGCCGATGAGCTTTTGGAGGAGGGGGCGGATGTCACTACCCTGTTCCAGCGCCTGGCGTTCGGTTTCCAAGAAGCGGATGTTGTAGATTTCTTCGAGGAGGTGGATGAAGAAGCCATTGCCGAAGCGGGGCGTGATGGTGAGGCGGTACTGCTGGCCAGCGTGTTCAAACTCGGTACTGCCTACCATCCGGCCGGCGCACCATTGGTTGAGGCGGTAGTCGTAGCGGACGATGGGGAACTCTTCTTCGACCGCTTTTTGAGTAGTGAGGCGGAACGCCTGGTAAAGATCTGGGGTAGCGAGCAGGTGCTGCATTATCGCAGGTCGCTGAAGCTGAAAAGGAGAACAATCCTGGGCGGTGATGTTGATGATTTTTGGATCGTCCATTAGTCCGCTAGGTAGAGCGTGTAGAAGTGGCTGATGGTCTCTTCGCGATGCTGACTATCGTGGTTGCCGAGGAAGGCAGAGATGATGGGAGCGATAGAGATTTCCCATAAGGTTTTTGCAGGGCCATTTTCACCGAAGAGTGGCGTTTTCATTTTCCGTTTCTTGCCTTCGAGCTCGTGGTAGCGGTAGTATATGTCGACAATTTCGGCGAAGAATGTGTGGCCGATTTGGTACTGTTTGCCAAGTTCCGGATGATCGGTGATTCCCTGGTTGAGTTGTGCTACGTTGCGGAGGAAACGGTCGAGGTCCTTGTTTCCCTTGAGGTGATTGTTTTCATCTTTTTCTTCGATGATGTTTTGCAGGGCATCGGGGTCGAAGCCGTAAAAGAACCAGTGGAAGCGGCGACGGAGGGCGAAGTCAATGTTTTCAACGGAGAAGTCGATCTCGTTCATGGTGCCGATGACGTAGAGATTCTTGGGCACGGTGAGCAGGAAGCCGCCGATGGGGAGGTCGATGGTTTCGCCCCGGTTTTCTAGGGCGGAGAAGGCTTCGCCGAGGAGTTGGCTGAGGTCGACGCGGTTGATTTCGTCGAGAATGAGTACGTAGTTCTGATCAGGATCGGCCACAGCGGTTTCGCAGAATTTTAGGAAGTCGCCTTTTTGGGCGATGGTATTTCCGTCTTTAAGGTGGATGCCGGCGATGAAGTCTTCGTAGCCATATCGCGGATGGAGTTGGCGGCGTTGGATACGGCTGTTTACAATCTCGTTTTCACCTTCAGTGAGATAGCTTCGAATTTTATCCTTGTCTTGAAAGAATTTCTGCAGGACAAGCTTACGCGCAAGCAGTTTAGCGTTGTGGGTCTTACCGGTACCGGGAGGACCGTAGAGAATGATCGCACCTTTGTACTGGAGGGCTTGTTCCTGGGAGTAGAAGTTGTCGGAGTCTTTGATGGGGTACCAGAGTTGGCGGATGACGGGGTGGGTGTAGAAGTCGAAATCTTCATCGACCCCGGGTAATTGAGAAAGAGCTCCACGGATGCACTTGATCTGTTTTTCACGGTCTAACGCTCGGTATCCCTTTGTAAGAAAACTATCGAAAGTAGCCACCAAATCTCGCTTATGTTTGGCGGAAAAAATACGTTCATGTCGGTTGGGCCAAGCCAGGTGCATTAAGATGTTTGACATTGCTAGCTGCTCATTGAGAACTATTTGATCAACGTCCTGGTGCGCGAATTCGTGAGCTACCAATGGTACTTTATAGATGGCGTACAGGCAAACATCTGCGATCCAATCTCTAATGTTGTAGCTCGTATTCTGCCGCTCCTTGCCCTGGAATTGCTGATGGTGTTTGCGCGTGTAGAGGATGAGTTTGACGACGAAGAGTATTTCTTCAAATTTTTTTTGCGTATGGTGCAAACCGCCGGATCCAATACCGCCAGAAAACAAGTCGGGCAGGAGATCAAAAGACTCACCATCCAATATCTCTTCGACATAGCTTCGCTTTTTCGCCGGGGAAATGTCAGAAACCGCAAAAGACCAAAGCCAGAGGGCATGCGCAAATAGGAGCTTAGCGTTGTAGGACGCTCCGGCAAACTGTGCCTTCTGCTTTGCCTCAAAGCTCTCTGCTCCTTCGATATAATTTTTGACGAAGCACTCAAAGACTTCGGCTACCGCCTCCGAAGTTGCAATGTTTTTGTCTTTGGTCAGAATGCTGTTGCCGAGGAATAAAAAGTCGTAGACGAAGCGCTCGAAGTTATCGTGGACCAGAGTTAGATTGGGTTCTTTCATTGAACTATTCATTAGGTGGGTTCCTTTGCCGTAAATCATCGTAAGCAGTATCTGCTAACCAGCTCGTCACGATTTCGTGAAACACACCATCATTCATGTAACGAGCAAATATCTCCTCATTCTGGTCAATCCGTTCCGAGAACAGGGTTCGGAGTAGTTTTTCGAAGATAAGTTTAAATTTATCCTTTGGGTTAGCTGCCGCTGCTTCGATGATCTCTTCGTCGGCTACGGCGGTCGCTACCATCTGATCGAAGAACAACTGGTCGGCGGGGTTAAAATCCGTCCCAAAACGGTCGTTTAACCGGTCGATGAGGGTACGTAGGGCGACTTCGGGTTCACGGACCATGCCTACCCCTAACTCTGTCGGTCCGTCGAGTGGCCGGGCGTAATCCTTAGCCAGCGAGATGGACCCCTCGCTAATCTTTTGGAGCCGGTAATATTCCAGGCGTACGTCGTCGTCGAAGTCGTAAGCCTCTACCCCCTTACGACGGGGAAGCTTAGGAGAAAGGTAGCGGAGGTAAACGAATAGCTTTTCCAATTCACTATCCTGGTAGGGAAGTACCTGACTGAGGAAACCGTACAGACTACGGTAAGACGCCAGCTTACCCCGCCATTGCTCTGCCTCCGGCTCGTCGGAGGCGAGTAGGGCGGCGAAGCGGGTTACTGCTGGGTCGAGGGCCTCGTTCATCTGGCGATGATCGGCGGGGCTTTGTCGGCTGCGGGGGCGGAAATAAATAGCCGCAAAGTCGTCCACTTCCGTTTCGGTGATGATGCCATCCGCTTCCAGTTCGAGCTTAAGGCGGTACAATGCAGCGGGGTCGGCTTCTTCCCCGATGGTGGCCCCCTCGTAGTAATCCGAAAAAGCCTGTTTGATTTCTTCGCGGTCGTTGACGAAGTCTAGTACAAAGGTATCTTCCTTTAGTGGGTGGTTACGGTTGAGGCGAGACAGCGTCTGTACCGCCTGAATACCCGCCAGCCGCTTATCGACGTACATCGTATGCAGCAGTGGCTGATCAAAACCCGTTTGGTATTTTTCGGCTACCAACAGTACGTGGTATTCCGGGCTGGCAAACTTCTCCGGCAATTCCCTTTCTTTGATACCGTTGTTCATTTCCACCTCGGTGTAGGTCACGGCGGGTACTTTATCGTCGTTAACCACCCCGGAAAAAGCCACCAGGCTTTTTACTTCGTATCCTTTTGTCCGGATATATTCGTCGAACTTTTCCTTGTACCGTACCGCCTCCAAGCGCGAGCCGGTCACAACCATCGCCTTGGCGCGCCCCCCGATCTTATGCTTGGTTACGGCGTTGAAGTGCTCGACCATCACCTGCGTTTTCTGAGCGATGTTGTACGGGTGGGTCCGCAGCATTTTAGCCAGCGCGCGGGCGGCCTGGCTTTTATCTACAGATAACTCTTCTCCGGACTTCTGCACCAACTTGAAGTAAGTGGCGTAGGTCGTGTAGTTTTTAAGTACGTCGAGAATGAAACCCTCCTCGATGGCCTGCCGCATCGTGTAGCGGTGGGAAGCCTTGCCGGCTTCGCCGAAGATTTTGTAGGTCTTATGCTTGGGCGTAGCCGTGAAGGCGAAGAAACTTACGTTGGCCTGCCGCCCGCGCTTGGCCATGTTGCGGTAGAGCTCGTCCATATCGGTGACTTCATCTTCGGCCGCACGGCGTTTGGCTTCGTCTACCAGGTCTTCGCCGCCCAGTACCTGCTTGAGATCGGCTGCAGTCTCGCCGCCCTGGGAGCTATGAGCCTCGTCGATGATTACGGCGAATCGGCGGGTAGGTAGTACACCGTCTTCCCTGCTCTTCATCCCCTGCATCGCACTTGCGGCCGCGCCCCCTTCTTCGGCTAGCTCTTCCAATTGCTTGGTCACAAAGGGGAATTTCTGCAAGGTCGTGATGATGATTGGCGTACCGTTCACCAGCGCTTCGGCGAGCTGCCGTGA
Source organism: Neolewinella agarilytica (assembly GCF_900110645.1). Classification (GTDB taxonomy): domain Bacteria; phylum Bacteroidota; class Bacteroidia; order Chitinophagales; family Saprospiraceae; genus Neolewinella; species Neolewinella agarilytica. The sequence goes on along the minus strand of NZ_FOFB01000012.1, from coordinate 146,018 downwards.
GTGCTTATCGATCTTCTCCACCACGCCCAATTTGTGCTCGAACTGGTAGATGGTCTGTTGCAGCTGCTTGTCGAGTACTCTCCGGTCGGTGATGACGACCACCGAATCGAATACCCGTGCATCGGTCGAAGTGTGCAGTGAGGCTAGCCGGTGAGCCAGCCAGCCAATGGTGTTGCTCTTACCGCTACCCGCCGAATGTTCGACCAGGTAGTTGCTGCCCGGCCCATCGGCCCGCGCCTTGGTGACGAGTTGGCGGACCGCTCCGAGCTGGTGGTAGCGCGGAAAAATCATCGTTTCCTTGGTGATCTTTCGCCCCTCATCCGTTCGCTTTTCGTCCGTTTGCAGGTGGATGAAGCGGCCGACCAAATCCAGAAAGCTGTCGCGCTGCAAGACCTCCTCCCAGAGGTAAGCCGTTCGGTAGCCACCGCCTTTTTTGACGGGAGGGTTGCCCGCACTGCCGCCGTTGCCCCGGTTAAAGGGCAGGAAATAGGTCGTGCTGCCCGCCAGGCGCGTCGTCATTTGTACACTATCGGTATCGGCGGCGAAGTGGACGAGCGTCCGGGCTTTGAATTTGAAAATAAGCTCGCGGGGGTCACGGTCTTTTCTGTACTGGTTCACCGCATCGTCCACCGTCTGCCCGCTGCCCTGGTTCTTGAGTTCAACCGTCATGAGCGGAATGCCGTTGAGGCTCAGTACCAGGTCCAACGATTTGGTATTGCTCGGCGAATAGTACAGCTGCCGTGTCAGTCCGCAGATGTTAGCCGCGTAAGCCGCATCCGCGTCCGGATTCATGCCGTGCACGGGCGCGAACTGGGCGGCGAAGAGTTTACGCCCGTAGCACTTGAAGCCGTGGCGCAGCGTCGCCAGCACCCCGTGTATCTCCAGCCACTTACACAGGTCGCGCAGGATCTGTTCGCCCGTTTGCTCGCCCAGCAGCTTTTCGAGCCGCGCCCAGGCTTTGGGCTGGGAGGTGCGGATGAAATCCAGTAGCGGCGTGCCGAAGATGGCCCGCTCGCGGTCGAAGGTGTTCGAGGGGAGGGAAACGTAACCGTTTTGAAGGAGGTGGTTTTCGATGACCGATTCGTAGGCGGCTTCCTTGGTGTGTTGGTTAGTCATCGAAGTTGGTTTTGGGCGAGGACGCGGGTGCGGGGGAAAGGTTGGGAGGAGCCGGGATTTCGAAGTTACCGTAGTTTTTTGCGGAGGTAGAAGATTACGACTTCGCAGTGCGGTTGAAAGTTACCGCTACGGCCTCTACCTTCAAACTTACGCAGATGCTTTTCCCAGGTAGCCTTCGGTACGGTTCCTTTTTTCCGGGGCAAGGCACGAAAGGCAGACAGGCGCGATTTACGGGCATTAACCAGATTGATCCAGTTCAGATTAAGCACTTCGTTTAATTCGGTATCGAATTGCGCATTTGGCGAACTGATGGTACCGTCCGTACCGTATTCGATCAAGGTGCCAACGTCGGGTTGCGGATTGGCGGGGTTGAAACTCAGTACGCCGTCTGCCTTACGGGTATCGCAGTGGTGGTCAGCCGGAGTAACGCCCGGCTGATCGTTACCACGACAAGCCCCCAGCATATTTGAGTAGACCAATGCCAGTTCCGGATTGTCTTTCTGGCAGGCAAAGTGTTCGATTTTCATTTTGTCGTGCTGCGCCTGAATTGGGCCCATACAATAGCAGCAAATACCGCCCTGCTCAGCAACCAGCGCAGCTCTTATGGTTCGTTTGTCTAAACTTTCGAAGTCCGCGCCCGGTGTAGTGCGATGGCGCTTCAGTTCATGTGGCTCTTTGCCTTTATTGATCTTGCGCATGAGCTTTAATCTTCCAAAAACATAATCATCGTCTCGGCACGTAAGACTTCCGTATCGCTTTCACCCACCATTTCGATAAGCCTTTGAAGAACCTCCCGCGCCTCGTCCAGATTCTCATCATCAATAAGGCCAAAAAGAGTATTCATTACTTTCTGAACTTCGGCATTGCGCGGCGCAGCTCCCATCACCTCTTCAAGTACCCGGCTGGAATCTACCCCGAATGTTTGCCGAGGATGATAAACCGTCCCCGCCCCAATAACCGTCACTCGCTCCGCCGGTACTTCCCCGATGAGCTGCGGTGAATGCGTTGTACAGATGAACTGGCAATTTGGAAAGGTGCTCGTCAGCTGCTTCACCACAAGGCGTTGCCAGCGGGGGTGGAGGTGCAGGTCCAGTTCATCGATAAGGACGATGGCGCGGCCGTCGCGGATTGGATGAGGTAGACCGGGATTTGCGATAATCAAACGGCGCGCTAGATCAAAGCCGAGCGACAACATGCTTCTTTCTCCGTCTGAAAGCCAGTTAGCAGGAAGAATATTTCCATCTTTACTCAAGGAAAGGGTCAATGGCCCATTGTAGTTAGGTCCTAACTTTGTGATACCGAAGTTAGTAAAGCCAGGCATTAGACTACTTACTGCATCTACAATATCGATTATGTGGTTTTTAAGTTCGTCACTCTCTTCGCCCAGCATCATTTGCACTGAGAACCATTCGGCAATTTCTCGGAGGTTGAAATCACGATTGTGAATAAGAGATTCATAATGAGCTCCCCCTTGACCGGTTATGGCGTTGTCACTTTTTCTATTACTGACTTTAGAACGATGTGTCGAAAAATATAAGCCTATCGGCTGATGTTTGCCTACGTCCTCACTGGTTAAGAGTCGTTCCAGTGACGATAACGGTGGAACGAATTCAGTCTGTGCTGACGGCTTATCCTCTACGTCGTCAGCTTGATCTTCTTTGTCTCTTTGAATTCTAAGACCAAAGGCTGCACTATTAGTGGTGAAATCGGCTCTGATTTCCATTCCCTCTTTCGCCCCCATTTTAATATCACTTTGCCTGAAGCCATAGGTCCATCGCTTTTCGTAATCACTTACTAATGGCAAAACATGCGACAAGGAAACTCGAATAGCTTCTAAAACAGTGGACTTGCCGACTCCGTTTACCCCAACGATCAGGTTAAATCCTTCTTGGAAAGCCAGACTTCCTTGAGAGTAGCCCCGAAAATTAGAGAATTCAATTTTTCTAATCAGCATATCTAAACATTAATAGCGCCCGTCACCGCAGATGTAATCAAAGACGATCTTCTTTCCGACAAAAGGTTGATCGAGTCGTTTAGCTTGTCGCCAAGTTGCTCATGTGAAGAGATAATTTCTGTTATGTAGTCGGCAATTTTTTTCTGTTCAGTAACTGGAGGGGAAGGTATAAATATATTTTTGATTCTATCTACTGACAAACCCGGCTGAGCTGCCGATATTGAGTACTGATTGAGATTCATTTCACGAAGCACTTCACCTAGCCAAATTGTATTTACTTCCGGCTTAGGATCAACAACAATCGCGTGCTCAGATGCCCAAAACTTGCCTTCAGCATAGTTTATATTGCCACAAAGTGCGCCCTGCCGACCTATAAGGGCATATAGGCCATTATGAGTATAGTCCTTGGTGTACCCTCGAAAACCGTTACCGCCATAAACGGGGTATTCCTCTTCCTCGTCGATGTCCAAAGGTGAAATAGTGTTTCCACTTTTCAAATCTGCTAAATACTTAATTGGGACCACCTCCCAATGCTCCGGTACCTCCCCCAACCAATCCACTCCCGAATCTTTCATTCTTACGTCCGCATTCAAACCCCGCGTCACCGCCTCGGCGATCATTACGGAACGCTTTTCCTCCAGCACCCGCAACAAGCGCTCCTTGGCGTCAATCAGCGCGTCGATGCGGGCGGTTTCCCGGTCGAGGTAGGTGGCGATTTGATGTTGTTCCTTTCGTGGAGGCAGTGGAAATTTAATGGATTTAAGTTGTGAAGAATAAATATGAATAATTATTCCTCCCTTAGCAAGAACCGCTTTCTGCTGATCTAGGTAGAATGAGTTAAACATATACGACAAGAATTTGCCGTCTATCTCGTTTTGCCGATAAATGATAATGTCGCCCCCTGCGTAACCAGTTTCGGTTCCGGTATAGCAGACGCAGCGACCTATATCTATAGGAGTTTCTCCGGAGCCCGTAAAAAGCAGGTCGCCTTGGTAAATTGGGACTGCGTTAGCTGCCGTCTCATCAGATACTCTTCGCTCTAAAGAGTCTGTGACTATACTGTATCTAGTGTAGATGTCTCCGTACAAGATCGCGGGTTTGCCATCTTCTATAATATCCGCTTTTGCTATTCCTTTGCCTTTAGAAAAGGTACCCGTATTGGCAAGTCTATAAGCGGTCCAGTGACTGGGTATTTTATTTAGCCAGTCAATGCTCGATAGTTTATACTCAATTTCAGAACTCATCGCACAATCCCTTTAAGCAACCGCAAAATTTCCTCTTCCACTTCTTCCAGCTCCTTATCGATCACCGACAAGTCACGGGGGGCTTCGTACTTGTAGAAGTGCCGGTTAAAGTTAATTTCGTAGCCTGTTTTGTCCTTCGAACGGTCCATCCAGGCATCGGGGAGGTGAGGGAGGACTTCGGAGGTGAAGTACTCGTCTACATCGCGGCTCAGGGGGACGTTTTCGTAATCGCGCAGGGCGGGGTCGGGTTCGTAGCCTTTCCCTTTTTTTACCTTCTTTGCCTCCGGGTCGGTGACGGCGAAGACTTGGCGAAAGGCCTTACGCTCGTGGGCTTTCCATTTGGAGCCGTTGGTCTTAATGATTTTTTGGAGTTGCTTTTGCAGCTTATTCCAGTCGCGCAGTGGTTCGCGGCCGAGTTGTTTGTCGAGCGCCTGGATGTCGTCCAGTAAGTGGGGAAAGGTATTGAGGAAAGCCGATTTGCGCTCCAACGACATCTGATAAGTGAGCCGAAGGGGGCGTTCCACAGTGACTTTGATAGTGCCGAAGGCTTCGTTGGGCAGGATCTTACAGTCGTCGTGTTCCTGGAAGCGGCCGTATAGCCTGACGATGTCGCCTACCTGGTCGGGTTCGCCCTCTTCCTTCTGGCCGAGCTTGCGGCGTTTGGATCCCAGGCTCCGGCGCATGGGGATGTAATAATCCTCACCCCGCGCGTCGACGAGCTGGACTTTGCCTTTCCGCTCTTCCGCTTTTCGATTGGTGAGTACCCAGATGTATGTTCCGATACCAGTGTTGTAATACATCGCTTCGGGCAGGGCGACGATGGCTTCCAGCCAGTCGTTTTCAATGACCCACTGGCGGATGTTGCTCTCGCCGGAGCCCGCGCCGCCTGCGAAGAGGGCCGAACCGCTGAAGACAACGGCCATACGGGAGCCGTACTGCTGGGCAGCCATGTCTACCGGCTCGAACTTATCGATCATGTGCTGCAGGAAGAGCAGGGAACCATCGTTTACGCGGGGCAGGCCAGCAGGGAATTTACCGCCGTCGCCCAGATCATGAATGTCCTTGATCTGGCTGCGCTGCTTTTTCCAGTCTACGCCGAAGGGTGGGTTGGAGATCAGGTAGTCGAATTTATAGCTTTCGAACTGGTCGTTGATCAGGCTGTCGCCGTATTTGATGTTGTCGCCCCGGCCGTTGTGGGCAACCTCCTTCATTAGCATATCAGAAGCGGCCGTGGCGTAGGCGCGGCGGTTGTAGTCTTGCCCGTAAGTGTACAGCGTGGCGCCGGCGTTGTGCTCGTTGATGTAGCTCTGGGCTTCGGCGAGCATCCCTCCCGTTCCGCAGCAAGGGTCCAGCATAGTACGGATGGTACCAGGCACGGTGAGTAACTTGTCGTCTTCGTTGAAGAGGATGTGAATCATCAACTCGATGATCTCCCGGGGGGTAAAGTAGTCTCCGGCCGTTTCGTTGGCCATTTCGTTGAACTTCCGGATGAGGTGTTCGAAAATCTGCCCCATTTCGTGGTTCCCGACCCGTTCTGGGTGTAAGTCGACGTTGGCGAAAGAGGAAACGATGAGGTATAGGATATTTTCCTCGCTCATCTTCTCAATCTCTTTCTCGAAATCAAAGAAATCGAAGATGCGCTTCACGTTTTCGGAGAAGCTGTTGATGTAGCGGACCAGATCTTGCCGGACCGTGTCGGGCGAGCCTTTCAGCCGTTCAAAATCTAGCGGAGAATGGTTGTGAAACTGCTGGCCGGAGGCGCGGTTCAACATTTCGTCGAGGGCCGCTCCGTCAAATTTAGGGCCGTACTTCTCGTGCTGTCGGAGCACCTTCTCTTTTGTGTCTTGTAATACGCAATCAAAGCGCCGCAATACCGTCATGGGTAGCATAACGCGTTCGTACTGGGGCGGCCGGTAGGGGCCGCGCAGCAGGTCGGCGATTTGCCAGATGAAGTTGGTATGTTCGGCGTGGTTAGACATGTAAGGTGGTCAATCGGAATACTGAAATGTAATCGGGAAGGTGGGGCAAGTTACTACATGCGAGTTGGCTAAAGCAAGTTAGTTTTCAACTTTGCTTTTTAAACCTTTCTTTGCGCCTGCGGCCGTGACCCTCACCGTAACCATTACGCTGAGCTCTTTCCCTCGAAAGTAGTGATGGTCTTATCTGTTCCCCTCCAGTCCCGTACTAAAAAGTTCTACATGTTACACCTTCAAAAAAGGTTATGTTTAAAGCGAGTGAGACCGGACATCTTAGCGATCACTTCTCAAATAAACATCCGCTGAAACCGCCTCCCCAGTCCTTTTGGTTTGGGCCTTCCCTTTGCTAACCATTCCTGAATTTCTTTTAAATCAAACTTGAGCAGCTCCCGATCTACAAAAGCAATTTTATTGACTTCCCTTTGGTGACACGCCTTGAATTTCTTTCCGCTTTGGCAGAAGCACGGGTCATTGCGCTTCAGCTTATGAACATAAGCAGAAAGTCTTTCGGCAACATCCTGCACAGCACTCACCTGCCAAAAATCCATGTACTCTTCTACCTTACCTAAGATTCCGTGACTACGTTCTCCCTGGGGGAAAACATTCAATTCACCTAAATCGATGAGGGACTGACTAGCAAAGAAGGGGTAGAGTATTTCCTTAAAGAAATCGTCCAAGCTCATTGAGCGGGCGTGAAGCCGCCGTTCTTGCGCGAGGGCTGTTCCTAAACACAGTTGACCATCGGAGTAGACATGTCGATCAGCTACTGGTGGGATACGACCTCCTGTTTCATAAACATGGGGAAATCGTTTGATGAAGCTTCCTTGATAAAATTTGATGCTGATCTGGTAGGTGTCCAGTATCCCTCCATCGTCGTGGAGAATGGGAAGATTACCCTCAACGCGTAACGGGCTGCTCTTCAACGCCAAGGTTGGGTAAGCGATGACCGCCGCTCTGATCTGTTCTTTTGTCATTAGTTAGATACCTTTCCGCCCCAATAGGGGGCTACGGTACCGCGGCTGGCAACCTCTTTCAACCGATTGACATTATCGGTTTTTGCGTCATCGTCTTCTCCTTCAGGGAAGCGTTTGCCCAGATGCTTACGCCAGAGGTTACTAGCTTTTTTCTCAGATTCCTGCTCCAATGCGTTTTTGGCATCTTCGATAAAGCTATCCAAATGGCTAAAGAAGCGATCACGAAAATCGTGGTCGTATTCGGCGAGAATGTCATCACCAGGCGTTGTAGGCATTTTAGCTTGCCAGTTGGATTTGAGAGAGGAGCGAATGGCAACAAGTATATTGTATAAAGCCTGATCATCTCTATCGTCCTCATCATAGTTGGCTTGCGCCACGAGGGTCATAGCCAGGCCACTGAGCATATTGTGACGGACGGTGTCTCCCCAAGATTTTAAATAGCGGATAATGCGGGTGAGTTGGTGGTTACGTTCTTCGTCATACCATTCCACGAATTCTTTTGGGTCGCTTTGTTCTTCGGCCCAGGTTCCTCCTTTGACACAAAGCCAAGGGTGATCGTCACCATCGGCTTTTTTATAAATAGGGAGGTCGATTTGATAATCTTTCGCGAAGTGGACACGGACACACTTACGGTGGCGGGTTGCCCCTTCTTTTGTATGATCACATACAGCCTGATAAACCCAATTTTGTAAAGTAGCTGGAGTAACGTCTGGCTCGCAGAGGAAGTAGATACCATCGTCGAGGTCACACATATCATCTTTCGTGCGGATGACCGTCTTCATTTTGTAGGAGCCCTGGATCCAGAATTTGGGAACGTACTCCGGATGGTTCTCCTTAAACCATTTAATGATGGCTTTGCGGAGTGCGTCTTTAGATTTAATCAGGTTTGCGCGCTTAGTAGAAGTGATTTGAAGTTCACCATTGAAAGTAGAAAAAAGGGAATGACAATTGGCCATGCAATAAGGTATTTAGGGGGGGTAAAATTATTGAAAAACGGAGCTGAGCCAAGCAGCTTGCTGGGTTACGAAATGCTGTCCGCAATCGGTGCCAAGGCGGGCGAGTTGGTTGAGGGCTTTGGGGGAGGCGAGATCCATTTCGAGTAGCTTTTGTTGCTCGATGGATAGGTTCTTAGGCGCAATCCTACGGTAGCTCACACCAGATTCCGGATTATCGTTCAGGTTATTCAGAAACCGATTAGCGAAGAAAGACTGGCCCTGGATAGCAGCCCCCATCATGTCTCCTTTCCAGCGGAGAAGCCCCCCACCCTTTCGCTGTTTTCCCGAAGGTTTGGGAGCGGTGGAAATGGATAGGACTCTTATGCTGTCGAATGGTTTGCCGTTTCCAACAAAGTGCGTTCGGGCTTCGAGTAGTCCGGCCAGGGATGGGTTGTTGCACCAGACCCCTCCGTCGGTGCAAAGCGTATCCGGCAGGTGATCATGATCAATGTGGTGGTTACGGAAGAATGTAGGGGCCGAAGCCGTCGCCATGGCCACGTCTACAATTGGGAGGTTACCGTCGCGAACGTAATCGGCATGCTGGTGGGGTGACTTGAAAACGATTGGTTCACCCTTAGAAATATTGTAGGAAAAGATACAGGTCGGGACTTTGCAATCAGACATAGTAAGTTCTTCCCCGAAAATTGCGATGACCTCTCTGCGTAGTTTTTTGCTTGAATATCCGTTGAAGAATGCTTGCCGAGCGAAGCCGTAACCGCGTGTGAGCCAATGCTTGCGAGGGAATATTTTGTCGCCACGTTTACTGTAAAAGTTGGCGAGTTGTTGGGCGGATAGACCAAGGGAGAGTCCTAATGCGATCAGGCCGCCGGTGGATGTTCCACAAATGAGGTTAAAGCTATTGATCAGAGGGCCGTATTGCCGTTCTATTTGCTCAAGCGCTTTCGCGGCGTATAATCCACGAATACCTCCTCCATCGATGGTAAGTATATTGAATATTTTGGGTTTAGGAGCTTCCATTCAATCAGAGGAGCAAGTACTGCTCCAGTGTCATGACTCTGTCATGTTGACACAATATATTTATAAATTTTACAACAAACAACGAAATACACCTCCGGGTGCTGACAAATTTGCCGATATTTTGTGACCGTATTAGAAGAGGTCCTTTGCGTTCTACCCTGCTCATCTAACCTTCATTGCACCTGCGTTTTCGCCCAAAAACTTAACGGTGTTAGAGAAACAGGAGGTGGGCCAAATATTTTGTCAGGGGATTATTACCTTCGGCTTTCGTTTAAAAACAAGCCTCATCATTATGTCGATTGAGATGCTTCTACTTGTTGCTTTATTGAGCATTGCGATTGTGCTAATTGATTTACGAGTGGTAATAGCCGGAAACGCAAGCGTGCGCTGACGCAACAGCTGGAAGGGCTTCTGCCCAATATACGAGAGGGTCGGCAAGTGTTTGTTGGTCATCTCAGTGAAGAGACGGGGTACTTCAACCATTTTCTGCTGCGGCAATGGACGGAGCGGTTTGGGCCGGTTGCGAAAACGGTAGGCAAACTGAAGTACCGCAAGTCCTACCTGAGAGAGGAAGTCCATGATGATCCCGTTACCCCCTACCCCACCTCCAACTCCACCCGCCTATTCCTTCCCTGCCCCTCCTCGGTATCATTGGTATCGATAAAGTCTTCACTACCGTGGGCCTTGATTTGGATGCGTTCGGGGGCGAGGCCCTGGGCGATGAGGTAGGCGCGGACGGCATCGGCGCGGCGCTGACAGAGCTCCCGGTTGTATTCCGGGGTTCCGGTGGCGTCGGAGTAGGCGTGGATGGTGACGTTGAGGCCGGTTTCGCGGAGCAGGGTATAGACGTCCTGCAGCTGTTGCTGGGTTTCGGGGGTGGGGGTGAAATCGTCCTGGTTGATGTTGTAGGGTTGGACGAGCCGGATGCGTTCGCCGTGGCGGCGGATGTTGTCGAGGGTATTGACGACGACGGGCGTCAGGAGGCGCCCTTCGCTCAGGTCAACGGGTAGGGTGACGGGCAGGATGGCGGTTTCGGAGTCAGGGGCGTTGGTGAGGGTGATCTCGGCGTTATCGAGGCTTTCGGGGAGGAGGAGGACGACTTGTCCGTCGACGACAGCGCTGCCGGAGAGCACGCTTCCGTCGGGGGAGCGGACGGTCACCTTGAAACCGTCCCGTTCGGCGGCGGAGAGGGAATCGGACCAGCTGACGGGCAACTTGACGATGCGGAAAGGTTCGGGACGAACTTCTTCGGGCAGTTCGGCGGAGAAGATGTCTCCGCTCAGCAAGTCATTACTGATGTTGATACCGTAATAGCCTACCCTACCGCTGGCGGAGGTGGCGAGCCGGAAGTCGCTGTCGTCGAAGAAAGAGTTGACGGACTTGCCGAAGTTTTGGGGCGTAGACCAGTTTCGCCAGGTGTTATCCTCGCGGCGAACGACGTATACGTCCGTGCCCCCGAGGCCCTTTCTCCCGTCGGAGCTGAAGTAGAGCGTGCGGCCGTCGGGGCTAATGTAGGGGCTGGTTTCGCGCCTGTCCGTATTGAGCTTCATTAGCGGCGTGACGACATCGAAGCTGCCGGGAGCTACGCGCCTGGCGAGATAGAGGTCGGTATCGGCGCGTTCGGTTTGGTCGCCGACATTGTAGTTGGATTCGAGGATGAGGAATTGGCCATCGGGCGAGAGGGTTGCTGCGCCGTGCCAGTCCATATTTGCGATCGATCCGGTTAACGGTTGGGGCGCTGACCATTTTGAGCCCGTGCGGACGCTGCGGGCGAGCCGCCCGTCGAGGAAGAGCAACATCTCGTTGCCGGCGGCGGTGACTGCGAGCGGCACTTCGTTGGCTTTTTCGGAGGACAGTGCGGGGATGGCCCGCGGCTTTTTCCATTGTCCTTGCTTGTTCCGGTCGGAGACCACGACATCATAGGTAGCGGCGCCGCCACGGTAGCGGGCGAAGAACAAGTGCTCGTCGTCGGCGGTGATGACGGGGCTGTATTCGTCGACCTCCGGGACGCTGGCTTCTTCGACGACAGCTGACCTCGTAGGAAAAGCGTTCTGCCGGAGGATCTCCTCTACATCCGCCAGCCAGGGTTGCTTGTCTTCGTAGAGGATCCAGTTCCTATCGCAATCGTCTGGCTGCCCGTTGACGAAGAGTTGTTTACCGAGGGCGACGAGTTCGTCCAGCAGTTCCCATTCCTGCTGCTTGAGATAGACCTGAGCGGCCCGGCGGAAGATGGCGTGGCAGCGGGTGGCGGGGACGGTCTCCTGCAGGAGGTTGGCCAGCTGGAGGTAAGTTTCCTGGGAAGTATCATTTTCGTTGAGGACCTTGCGGCGGACGGTGATTTCGGCCTTGATGCGGTCGAGGGCGGCCTGATCGGCGCCGGGAAGTTGTCTGATCTGAGTCATCCCTTCATAGACGACGCCGACGACAAACTCGTCCAGCACGCTGTAGGGGTGATCGTCCAGGAAGTTCGTTAGCTTATGCCAATCATCATTTTTCAAGATAGCGGCGAGTTCATCGACGTAGCAATCTTTGGCGACCCAGTGAACGGGGTTTTCCTCCACGAAGCGGTAAAAGTCAGACACGGGGTTTTCCGACAGAAATACTTCAAGCAGCCGGCCATTGATCAAACTTTGAAACCGGGGGTTCAGGGCCGATTCGGTTTGAAAATGGTGGTTGTAGACCTCCCGTAAATCGTCGTAAGTCGCCTTGGGGTTATTGACGATTTCCCGGACCAGCCTTTCCCGCAGCGCGCCGATGGTTCTCAGGGCAGAGCCCCCCCAGTAGCGGCCTTGTTGTTCTTCGGACCAGCGGCGTAGTCCTACGAGTCCGCCTTCAACGGCAGCGGTTAGCTCCTCGTTCAGCAGCCTTGCTTCCCGCTCGCCATAGGCGACGTTCAGGAGGTCTTTTGACTCCGGTGACCAGCTTCGGTGGCTTAGCAGGTCCAGCATCTCCGAGAACAAGGACGTGACGTTGCATCGCCCCAGATCCCGAATCAGTCGTTTACACAATATCTTTTCCTGGGTGGCGAGGCTGCGGTCGCTGCGCCGCCAGGTTTTGCTCAGGGTCTTTCGTTTTTCTTGGCTGAGTGCCCGAAAGAAGCGGCTACTTTCCTGCTGCAGATCCAGAATAGTGGGTAAAGCTTCAGCCGTGGTATTCAGCTTGGCGAAGCTTTTGGTGTAGCCGAACAGCGCGGCGGCCCGTTCTACACTATCGGTGCTGTTGCGCAGCTCATCGTAGAGCGGGAGCGCCTTTTCATACTTTCCTTTTCCGACTAATTTGTCGGCTTTCTTGAGTTGTCCGCAGAGCAGCAGGGGAAAGAGCAGGAGGAAAAACAGGAGTAAACGCATGGGTTGATCGGTAGGTGTGTAAACGTCAGCATTAAAGCTACGCGTAAATATGGGACTATTTTCGATACGTGTCAAGTGGTTTTCCTGGCCCGTAGACAAATACGTTGTTAAGCGTATCCGGGCGACGGAGCGCAGGTGCAAGGCGGGGGATGAAAGAGCGGTGGGGGCGTTGCAGGAGCTTGGGCCTTGCGTAGGTAGGAATGACCCGTCGCAGTGCCTTTTGTCGGCACACATGGCTCCTCAAAGATATGCGATTTGCTGTTCTCGATTCTTGATTGGCGATTGAACCGAGGCGTCCAGACAGTCTCTAGAACCTTAGAATTTCACTTGCCTCAAAACCGATAGATTCACTTCGTAGCTGCTTCGCGGTAGGATTAAAAGGATTAGGTAGGATTTTTAGGATTCTAAAATTCCCACCAACCATCTCAGCCGAAGCAACCCCGTCAGCCCATTTCAGCCGCGTCCGTTGAAAACGCAATAGTAAGCCGACCGCAGGGAGGTGTCACTTCCCTTTCCGCCGGACTCAAAAGCGGTGGGATTGGGATGACTAGCATTCTGGTTATGCCCTATCGCGGCACACAGTGACTCCGGGATTAGAAGTAAAATTCCAGGCATGTTTAAGTCGGAATGCCCTATCGCGGCACACAGTGACTCCGGGCCCTACACGTACGTATGGACCGACTCACTCGGGTCGGAATGCCCTATCGCGGCACACAGTGACTCCGGGCGTGGGTGGAAAGGAGAGGAGGTCAACATCCCTGGTCGGAATGCCCTATCGCGGCACACAGTGACTCCGGGGTCTGTGAAAATTTGGGCGATAAAGAAACAGGTCGGAATGCCCTATCGCGGCACACAGTGACTCCGGGTGTACCCACTGCATTGAGCATCGCGATATAAAATGTCGGAATGCCCTATCGCGGCACACAGTGACTCCGGGTTTCACCATTCACCGTAAAACACCACAAATTGTCGGAATGCCCTATCGCGGCACACAGTGACTCCGGGGGGTACGACATGCTCCTCGTAACGGAGACCGAGTCGGAATGCCCTATCGCGGCACACAGTGACTCCGGGGCCTTGCTCGACATTTACTAAACCACGGAGAGTCGGAATGCCCTATCGCGGCACACAGTGACTCCGGGTACGCGCGACAGCTCGAAAACAAAGTAAACTGTCGGAATGCCCTATCGCGGCACACAGTGACTCCGGGAACCAATGACGTTACAACGAATTTATTTCCTTCTGTCGGAATGCCCTATCGCGGCACACAGTGACTCCGGGGATAATTAACAACGATATATCACCAACAAAATGTCGGAATGCCCTATCGCGGCACACAGTGACTCCGGGGCAACTTTGCGCGTCCACAATCATCGTATCGTCGGAATGCCCTATCGCGGCACACAGTGACTCCGAGAGCAATTTTCAATGTTCAATTCAACATTTAAAATTCAACATTTCATCGCAAGCCCGAAGATCATCGACGGTATCCACAAGATCATCCACAAGCCCAATAACCAATAGATTAGGATTAATTGGATTTTGGTAGGATTTTTAGAATTCAACCCACCAACCCTACCGAAACGGACCGTCAGCTCATGGCCCGCCGCGTCCGCCAAAAACGCGAGCGTAAGCCGACCGAAGGGAGGTGTCGATTGCGTTTTTGACGGACGCTAAAGCGGCGGGAATGGGATGACTAGTATTCTGGTTATGCCCTATCGCGGCACACAGTGACTCCGGGTCTTAATCCTATTTGTCTTTAGATTTATGTCGGAATGCCCTATCGCGGCACACAGTGACTCCGGGTCTCCAGAACAATGTAATGAAGGTCCTAGTTGTCGGAATGCCCTATCGCGGCACACAGTGACTCCGGGTTTGTTGGTACCAAATGATCGTAATCAACTTGTCGGAATGCCCTATCGCGGCACACAGTGACTCCGGGAATGGATAACAGATATAAACCAATTGCGTCGGAATGCCCTATCGCGGCACACAGTGACTCCGGGATAATTGGGAACAAAAATACAAATTTCTTGTCGGAATGCCCTATCGCGGCACACAGTGACTCCGGGTTAAAAGATACTTCGGAGAGACGCCAATATGTCGGAATGCCCTATCGCGGCACACAGTGACTCCGGGTTCCTAAAGAAAGGCGAAATTGAGGAGCTTGTCGGAATGCCCTATCGCGGCACACAGTGACTCCGGGGGCAGAAGACAATCTATCCAAACTGAAATTAGAGTCGGAATGCCCTATCGCGGCACACAGTGACTCCGGGTTTAGAGAGATCTTAGTTAGGAATCTTTCTGTCGGAATGCCCTATCGCGGCACACAGTGACTCCGGGTGCGTATGGGATTGCGAAGAGACACTTAAAAGGTCGGAATGCCCTATCGCGGCACACAGTGACTCCGGGGTAGATGATGACAGATTTGTTATGTTATTAAAGTCGGAATGCCCTATCGCGGCACACAGTGACTCCGGGTTTATTGTTTCACTATTTGCGATATACGCATGTCGGAATGCCCTATCGCGGCACACAGTGACTCCGGGAATATGAAAATCAACATAAATTCAAATACGGTTTGTCGGAATGCCCTATCGCGGCACACAGTGACTCCGGGAGCTAATTTTCATAAACACCTGATTATCAGCCCAATAATAAGCATTAAAATGTATGGCAGAATTTATAATATGATTAAAACGCATCAAATCGATGGTAAAATAGGTGTTTTGGGTTAAATAACCAAGGTATGCAGCTCGCGAAAAATGAGGGGCCAATCGTTGCGGGAGGAGCCGATGGTGTCGAGATTATCACGGGTGTACTGGTGCAGAGGCAAGAGGAGGATTTGATCGGTGGTCGACCAGCGGGGCCGCTGCCGGAGTGCATCGAGACTTTTACGCAGGCGAAGGTAACGGGTATCGGAAAGGGTGCCGATGAAGACGGATTTTTGAACGCGGAAGCAGCCAGCGCGCAGCAGTAATCTGCTAGCTTTGAGCCGGGGGTTATTTTCGGAGATGTCGTAGGAGATAAGGTAGGTTTGCATACTCATCAATTGGGGCGTTGGGTAGAAGAGTCGATGGTGCGGGCTAGATCCTGGGCATGGCGGTAAATTTGTCCTTCTCGCTTAGCGCGCTGGCCGCGCCAAAGGGTGAGACCTTGGAAATACTGATTGAAATTGGGGACGAGTTCTTTTTTGGCGGCGTGGGTGATCCACCAGCCGCCGTCGCGGGCTTCGACGGTGGCGAGGTCGAGTTTAAACTGCAGGATTTGCTGGAGGAGGAAGCGATCTACCCAGGGGCGAAAGGGCTCGATGAGGTCGTAGGCGAGGGTTGGTCGGTCGTATTCATCGGCGTGCAGAATGCCGAGGTGAGGGTCGAGACCAGCGGCGAAGAGCGTCCGCTCGACCCGGGCGTAGAGGATGCCGTAGCAGTAGTTGGTCAGGGCGTTGTAAGGGTCCTGGGCGGGGCGGCGGCTACGGCCAGCGAATTGCCATTCGGCAGGCAGCGCAGCGGATAAGGCTTGCCAGTAGGTACGGGCGATGGCTCCTTCGTGGCCCATGACCTGACTTGCCCATTTCGGAGAGGGCTTTTGCTTTGCGAGTGCCTCCCAATGCTCTTTTGTCTTTTCCATTGCACCTGCGGCAGCGCCCAATTCCTCCGAATGCTTTTTCCGGCGGTTGGACAGGTAGCGTAGGTTATCCACCTGAGCATCCGTCTTCAGTAAAAACTGGGCTACGACCCAGGCGGCGCCGGCCACGGAGTCGCTGAAGTACACTTGTCCGCGCCGCCGCCGGGCCAGGCTTTCGAAGTAGGCGCTGCGAAGGCAGGCATCGGCCTCGCCAAAGTCGTCGTGGAAATAGATCGGTACTTCCGCCGCTGCGGCCAGCCGAACGGCGCGGGCGGTGAGCAGGCAGTCGCCGGAAAGAACGGAGATACTGTCAATTAGTTCCGGACTGATGGATCGCTCGTGCTCCCCGTCCGTCAGGTGAAAAATACCGGCGGCAACGTCCAGCCTCAGGCCGTGGGTGTGTAAGACAAGCTGCATAAGGATCAATTTACTTGATTTGGTCAGGGTTCGTATCGATTCTGAAATCGAGGTAGCCAAACTCCAGCCACGATACGGGGCCATAGTTTTGCGGTGGTGCCAGTGCCGTAGCGTAGGCTTCTTCGAGTTCCATGCCCAGAGGGTCAGCCGGGGGCAAGACTTTTTGGGCGAAAGAGACCAGGCCGCGTACCTGCTGCGCAATCTCCTCCACCCAAGGTGTTTTGGCCAAGCGGCCGCTGGGCATGAGGTATTTGGTATCGACCACATCGTTGAGCCGCCGCAGACCATCCTTCACTTTAGCCAGAAATTCGCTGGAAAGCTGTACTTGTTCGGCCCCGACGATCAGCCCGGTCACCTCCTTCCCCGGGGCGTCGGGCGGGTAGATTACAGTTTTATTATGATTGAGTTCTAGCTCCCGCCCCCTGACCAGGACGTTGACCCGGCCAACGTCTTCAAACTTTATGGGGGAGGTTTTGCTGCTGAAGGTGATGTCGTCGGCATAGCGGGTGTAGGTCCATTCTCGCTGCCGGGCGAATTCCGTTAGGGTCTTATCCAGCGGAATGGCGTACCAATTGCTAAGGATGGGGCTGGTGGGTGCGCCCATTGGCAGGCGGCCTTTGTAGGTGGTGAGGCCGGCCAGCAACTTGGCGGTTGCTTTAGGAAAAGAGAAGGGCGGCTGCCGGAATAGTTCCGCTACTTCGTGGGTTTCGATCTGGTGGAAGAAGTCCCGCATGTCTACGTTCATCAGCCACTTGGCCCCGAGGTGTTGCTGGGCATTGGTGAGGATATTGCGGGGGTCGGGATCCCTGGCCGGGCTGGTGAGAAAGCCGTACGCAGCCGGCGATCGCTGAAAGTAATAAACCGCCTGGAGATCGCGGTTGAGCTTACGAAGAATGGCCTTCAGTTTTGGGCGCGGGTCTTCGATTTCGCGAAAGGTGCCGGGTTTCTTTTTGGGGATGCGGAACTCCCGGTATTCGGGCTCAATGGCCAATACCGCCAGACGTACATTATCGACCCGCCAGTGGCGGGCGAGGTCAAGCGTGCCCTTACAGGCCAGAAAACTATTGGCGCGGCGCCGTAATTCGTAGATGCTTACCTTCTTAGCCATGTGTTCCTTTTTGTATGTAAGATAATGGACAGGGGGCGGAGGCCGATGGGATGGGGGCGCCGGTGCGCAGGTGCAATGAAGGAACACGGACGCTCGAAGGTCCTTCCAGGACGCTTCGAGGACCGCTTCGCCTCGCGGGGCAACTTGCGACCATCCTGGCGGATACCCTATTGCGGCACACAGTGACTCCGAGAGCAATTTTCAATGTTCAATTCAACATTTAAAATTCAACATTTACGCCTGGGGCCCTGGGCTATTAACGACATCCAAAAGATTATTCGCCAGCCTAATAACAAAGAAATCAGGGTAATGGAATTTCGCAGAATGATAGAATTATCACCCCTAACTAACCTCACCAAAACGGCCCGTCAGCACAAGCCCGCCGCGGCCGACGGAAAGGGAAATGTAAGCCGACCGCAGGGAGGTGTCGCTTCCCTTTCCGCCGGACTCAAAAGCGGTGGGATTGGGATGACTAGTATTCTGGTTATGCCCTATCGCGGCACACAGTGACTCCGAGCAAGACCAGACTCCTGGCAAAAATGGTAAGTCGGAATGCCCTATCGCGGCACACAGTGACTCCGGGATCGCTGGGTTCTTCAAAACTTTCCATGTGTCGGAATGCCCTATCGCGGCACACAGTGACTCCGGGTTTTCTCTAGCTTGAACTTTAAGTTTCAGCAAGGTCGGAATGCCCTATTGCGGCACACAGTGACTCCGGGAGTAGAAACAGACTGACAAGGTGTCAGAGTAGTCGGAATGCCCTATTGCGGCACACAGTGACTCCGGGTAAGTAACCTAGATGGAACTCTATTTGAGTCGGAATGCCCTATTGCGGCACACAGTGACTCCGGGTTTAACCAAGGGCAATTTTCGAGCTTTTAGCGTCGGAATGCCCTATTGCGGCACACAGTGACTCCGAGAGCAATTTTCAATGTTCAATTCAACATTTAAAATTCAACATTTGCGCCTTGGGGCCCTGGACTATTAACGACATCCAAAAGATTATTCGCCAGCCTAATAACAAAGAAATCAGGGTAATGGAATTTTGTAGAATGATAGAATTATAACCCCTAACTAACCTCACCAAAACGGCCCGTCAGCACAAGCCCGCCGCGGCCGACGGAAAGGGAAATGTAAGCCGACCGAAGGGAGGTGTCACTTCCTTTTCCGCCGGACTCAAAAGCGGTGGGATTGGGATGACTAGTATTCTGGAATGCCCTATTGCGGCACACAGTGACTCCGGGACTCTCTAGGTCGTAAATTCGGAAAAGAGTCGGAATGCCCTATTGCGGCACACAGTGACTCCGGGGAGATTGAACTATAAATACAATTCTTATGAGTCGGAATGCCCTATTGCGGCACACAGTGACTCCGGGCTCGCGGTGCTGGTCATTATCCTCAACTGTCGGAATGCCCTATTGCGGCACACAGTGACTCCGGGCTGTCTTTGGTACTTTTGGTCGGGAAAGTCGGAATGCCCTATTGCGGCACACAGTGACTCCGGGAACAAAAAATCCTAACCGTTCAAGGGGTCGGAATGCCCTATTGCGGCACACAGTGACTCCGGGAGTATGAGCGGTTTTACCGCGACCAGAATGTCGGAATGCCCTATTGCGGCACACAGTGACTCCGGGAGCTATTTTTTGTAACTACCTGATTATCAATACAATTGCGAAATAAAAAATGTATGGCAGAATTCATAATATGATTTAAATCGCTTACGTAAGCTTGAAAATACGGTTTTTATGTCAATTTTAGAAGAGGTGATTAATGGCGATTATCACGTTGTAGCGATGCATAAAGTACGCCGCCACGTCACTTTGTAATGGTACTGGCCACCTCTTTTTTAGACTGACGCCTGGAGGCAGAAAGCCGAGCGTACCGCTCCTTGCCACAAACCTCTCCGAAGCCGAAGCTGTGGCATCGTCCAACACCGAGGCCGAAGGGCGGGATGAAGTTAGCACAGGCCACCAAGTTGAACGTTACGAACTGATTCCCGTGCCAACGGGTCATTTTCACCTTGTCTACGCTAAGGATGCGGGCTTCGATTTGCTTGCGATCGAGGTTGGGGTCCGCAGTTTCGGCGAGTGCCCGGAGGTGGCCGGTGAGGCAGGAGCCGAGGAGTTCCAGGCGGGCAGGTTCGTTACCTTCCAGTGCTTTCCAGGCTTTGTAGTTTTTTTTGTTGAGGGGGAGGTATTGGTAGAGGCCGAAGGTGAATTGTTCAGGTAGCAGTTCGGGTGTCCAGGTAGACACCTCGAGCTTAAAGTCGGTGGTGCGGCAGTAGCGTTCTCCGATGAGGAGATCATCCGGTAGTGCCGTAAGCAGGTAGCGAAGGATGGCATCTGCCCCAGTGCCAATGCCCTGGATACGGGCCTTACCCTTGTAAACGCTGTACTCAACGAGGGGGTAAGCATTGCTGTATTTTTCCACGCCCTGCTCGGAGTTGTCGAAGCCATTGAACAAATGATGACCAGTGCCAAGACAGCCGATGATGGCAGCGCGGAGTTTAGGGATATCTCCGGGGTGGAGGGAGAAGGGGAAGGTTAGGGTTACGATTTGCATAAATAGAGGGGGATTAATTGATGATGATTACTCCGCAATGAATTCAACGCCGATAACCGGAGACCCCGGCAGACCGCTATCTCTTGCCGTTACGACTGCGTGGTACTGCTTGCCTTTTTCCAGAGGGGCTAGCGCCATAACCGCTTTGCTTTTCAGGGTTAGCTTTTGAGTTTGCCCCGAAACCTTAAAGGAGTGCCATTTACCAAATTTTCCTTCATAGGTCAGCACAACGGTTTTCCCAGTTACTTTGGGCTGCTTATTCTTTTGTTCTTCTGCTTCGCGCTTGCGCTGCTCTGCTTCACGACGGATAGCACGTAGCTTTGGGTCTTCCCGTTCATCCCGTCTACGCTCACGATCGTTGCCTTTCGCCTGATTTTGTTGGCGGTTACTGCGCTTATCAGTGATGGTAGCACTCCTAAAGGCTTCTGTTTCGAAATTTCTAAAGGTGGCTAAATCTGCATCCAACTTCTCAGCCGAAGGAAAGTCAATAGTTTCCTCTACGAACCGTCCATAATTGAGGCGTGATTTTGCCCCTACGCCGTATTCCAGCAGGATGGCTTGAAAGAGTCGGCGAATTTCCTCGGCGGTAAGGCTTAGGGCAACCTTCCCGTCTTTATCGGGCTGGGTCAGTTGGTCCGGCAGCCGGAAAGCGAAGGAGAAAGAGACGCCAGGCATGACCTTGAGCATACTGATGGGCGTCGGGTTTTTGTAGCGGTCGGGCGGCACGTTTTCTCCCTCCGCATAGTGTACGTGCGGAGTGATGTTATCGGGGCCAAAGAGATCACCGGAGGCCGCCACCACCAGGGCATCGTGGAAAATAGGCTGCGCCAGTGGGGTGGATCGACTGTCGAACAGTTCCGCTTCCAGTACTTTCAGGTCCAGCTTATCGCTTCTCTCTTTCCCCACGATTCCAGTAAGCGCCTGCTGCAGCCAGGCGATTTTAGCCTTGGCGGTGTTGCGGTACCAGTCCTTTTTTTCCGGTTTAGCGTCGGTGGCCCGGTCATGATCCCGTTGTGGGAATACGGATCGAAGGATGCCCTTAACGGTAGCTCCGGGGATGACGGGCAGGCCGGTGGTGTGATCGAAGGAAAAACCAGCATTGAGGGCTTGCTCGGCGGAAACAGCATGGCTGTAGCCCAAGCCGACAAGAAGGCCCGGGTAGGTGGTGGTTAATTCGAAACCGCTTGCTTGTCGGCCACGGTAGACTTCGCGGTTCTGCTTACTGGCCTCATTAGTTAACCTGGTGGTGAACAGCTGGTGGTTGCGGAGGCTGAAGTGATTGTTGTAGGCTTTGAATTCGGTAGGTTGCCTTTTTTTGTCTGGCGGATCTAGCAGGTATTTCTGGCTAAAGCCACCAATTCTTGGCGTCCGGAAGGTAGCGCGGCGAAAGTCTTTTGGAGTAAATTGTTTATTCTTTTTTTTCGCCCATTGTCGGTTTCGTTCTTCCCGTTCTTCGTGCTCTTTTTCCTTGACGTCTTCGGCAGCCTCGTGTCGTTGTTCTAAGGTTTTCAACCAGGATGCTTGATCCAGTACCTCATCGTATTGATCATCGAAATAGAAGCGAGAATATAGCAGCCCGGGGTTTGTCGTCTGGTTCATGCTTTCGGGATTTTATAGGTACGGATGGCCACTTTGATGGCGGCAGTAGCGGTTTCGAGCTGGCGTTGAATGCGGGGAAACTGCTTTTTGTCCTGCTTAATCGCCCAGTAGAACATATTGGAAGCGCTGGCCAGCGACTTTCTTTCAGTTTCGGGCAGCAGCTGCAACTCGTCGTCCGACAGCATACTTGTGATGAGGTTGAGGACGGGTAATTTTGCGGCAGCACCTTTACCGGCATCGTCACTGGCGTAGATGGCAAGGGTAGCGATGAGCCCGGTAGCGCGCAGGGAAGGGCTTAGTGCCGCCACGTAATTGGGAATAGCTTTGTCTACCCTACCACCCGCTTTCACCAGGCCGGAGGCATCCAGCTTGGCCAGGGCAACGCGGAGGTAGTCTTTATTCAAGGTGTACATATCAGGCTTTTTTTAGGGATGACCATTCGGTGAATCCGTAGCCCACGGTGGCGTTGGCCCCGATCTGGACTTCAGCCTTATCGTTAAGCAAGGTGGCCAATGCCCGCTGTTCCGCATCGGGGCGGGTATTGGTTATCCGGGTATAGAAGCGGGTTTCGCGGGGGACGATCTCCTCATACCACAGGTTTTCGCTGATGCCGTTGTTGAGTACGTTACGGGCCAGAGTAGGCATTTGTTGGCAGTAGTTGGCAAAGTCGTCGACGTCCAGTAAGGCAATGCGCTCGCCGAGCAAAGCCTGGAGCGCATCTACCGGCGGTGTGGGCGTTTTTCGCCTTCCGCGTAGTTCCTCCAGGTAGATGATGTCTTCCGTCCCCCCCAGGCAGACGGGCTCTCCTTTTTTGGTTGATGTAGCAGCCAGGGCAGCAAGCTGTGTTTGCGCTTGTTCGGATAGGCAACCTTCGTTAGCCACCAAAAAAGCGTTTAGTAAAACCGGTGTTGTGGCCAGGTAAAACAGCTGGTGGCTACTACGTAATGGAAGGGCCAGCAGCTGGGCGTCATGGAACAAGTGAGAGCCCTGCTGAAGGTTAGCCGCCTGGCCCCGGCGGTTGTCAGAGCCAAAAACGTGGCGGATGAATGCATTCTCGGTAACTTTATCCGGCTTTCCTTCACGCTTCGTGACCGAGGGAGGATGGTGGTAGTTAGCCAGTTCACGCAACGCCCCCTTCAGGCTGGAGGCGTGGATGGTGGGCAGTCCGGAAGCGTAATCGCGCTGGACCACCTTATCAATATTACCAAAGGTATTCGTGCCTGATCCGGGATGAAGGTTAGACAGGGCCCGGATGAGGTAGTGATGGCTGGTGTAGGTAGTTGACATAGTGTTTAGGCTTTTGGAGTGATGGAGGCGACAGCGCAGTGGTTGTAGCCAATGGTATGGAAAGCAGTCTGGTTTTCAATCTGCTGTACGACGGTGTCTGCCTGCTCCGTAGGGACCAGCAGTACCCCACCCCGCTCGGCAAGCTGGAAGAGGTCGCTTTCGCGGCGACGGCCCTTTTTGGTTTGGTTCTCAGTTGTGGTTTCGGTATCGTCTTTGGTTTCGCTGCGCCGGAGGGAAGCGAAGCTGGTAGTATTGTCAAGCCGGGAAGAAAGAAAGCGAAAGGTCTTGACGTTGGCCATTAGAAAATAATCTGGGTGGTCACGGCATTTCGCGAACAGCTTTTCCGGCAGGAAGGCGTCTGAAGTGAGCACGATGCGAGCCGTACCGGATAGCGATTTGGTGTTGGTGCGGTAGGTAGGCGTAGGAACGAGGTTCAGGTCATTGGCAACGGCAACGGTCATCAGGAAAGCGGAACGTTCAGCACCGAGGAAGACAAGCCTTGCTTTTTTTCTTTCCTCTGCATCTGTACCTCGGCTGCGCTCGGCATAAGCGCCAACTTCGTTGGCTGCGCCCTCATTTGTCAAAAAGGCATCCAGAACGTTACCCTTAATGGCAACGCGGAAGACGAAGGAAAAAGCCGGCGGATTGTCTTCATTTACCGGCAGGGTTTTACACGCAGAGCGAAAAGTTTGGCGGAAGAGGCCTTCTTCATCTTCCTCACTGCTTTCCCCAGGGCGATACAACCGATTAGAGATGCGGTTACCGACGAGGGTCACGGAGGAAAAGCAGTCGTCCAGATCGTGTGCGAACCGGCCATCTTCCCGCACAAAGCGGGCATAGCGCGGCGCTTTGGGATTGTAGTGCTTCAGTTTCCAGTTTCCGCTCTTGGTTTTCTGCCAGCAGAAAGCGTTGGTTGTTTTTTTGTCTTTGTTTTCATACGCTCCATCGTCGAGTGGCTCGGGCACCCAACGCTGTTTACCGTCGGTGAGTAGCAGGGGGCTGAGGGCATCAATGACGCCGTAGTCGGGCTTATCGTCAACGACAAATCCGGTGGTGCCAACGAGCGCTTCAGCTGCTTGCTGGCGGTTATCGTTGGTATCGTAAGGGGCGAGCAAGCTATTTTCCCGTAAGAGTTCGTAGCGCAACATACCGAGCAGACTGGTTTGCTGCGGCAGCACTTCCGACTTCACGAGGTAAGACCGCCGCCGTTTTTGTTCTCCAGACTGCCCGAAGGTGATCTCGCTGCCAAAGAAGAAGCGTGATTCGGGCGTGAGTGTTATGGTGTAGTAGTTAGGCGAGGACATGGGCGGGGGTAGTTTTCGGTAGGGTGAAAGTCATCAGGCGGAGAATGGCGTAGGTATTTCTGCGGGGCGCAAAATCCGGATCGTCTAGCGAGCCAGACAGCTCATTAATGCAGGTGTACAGTTCGATGAGTTTGTTGAGTGCGGCACGGTTTTGGCCATGAATGGGCTCGTCGAAAAAGTTGTTGATGATGTTTTGCAGTCGCTCCTCCGTCAGGCTGGCGCCCAAAGCATCAATGAGGGGCTCGAGTTCTTGCAGCTTGAAGGTGAAAGAAGACAGAAAGTCCTGTTCCGTACGCAGCGTTCGTACTTCGAGGAATTTTTGCAATAAAGGCTTATCCATTACGCCCGTGAAGAAGCTGCCGGAATGACGGATGAAGCGAAAAGCGATGGCGTCTTTAGCTCCTTTGGTTTCGCCTCGTTTCCACTTAAAGGATTTAGCGCGTTCGAGTGCCGCGTAACTATCACTTTTGGCCTCGAAGAGGGGATATTTATAATGACTGAGCGTCACCCCATAGGAAAGTGATGGTTGTGGTGTGAAACTACAGGCCTCTTTAAAGGTATCGTCGATAGCATTGATCAAGTCAAAGACGGTCTTGGTGCCATAGGCGACTGGTGCAAAAAAGAGCAGGTCATCACCACCAATGTAGATGGCACGGCCACCGTGATCATTGATGACAGTGGCGGCCGCTGCGGCGAAATTGGCTAGTTGGCCGGAGAAGCGCTCGATGGCCAGGCGATCATTCCCCAGCCCTTCAATCACCTGACCGAAGTGATCGCCGTCGGCGTGAACGATACAGAAGTATTTATGAAAATCCTGGAAATGGTCTCGGAAAGCAGGAACTTCTTTATTATCGAGTCGGCGATAAAACTCCTGCAGGACGGCATTGTCGGAAAGCGGATCATCCGTTGATCCATCCGTTAATTCTTCCTGGCTTTCCGGTGCTTTGAATTCACTGGTACCGACGATGTCAGTCTGTAATGCCTGATAGGCCGCGTCGTTTTTGTGGTAGAGGTCGACGGAAGCGATTTGCGCCGTACTCGGGAAGAAGTCAAACAGGAGGCGTACGCCACTTCTAGTATGGGCGGCTGAAATTTCGTTATAGGTATTTTGAGCATTAGCGGCTAATCCACGTTGGACCATAGTGGCGCGGTAGGGCTTTTCGAGCAGGTCAACCAGGGCGTTTTGCTTCAGGTTGTCGGGGGAAAGCAAGGCTGGAAAAAGCTCTTGGGTATCAAGCAGGCCATTGAGGTCGCCCAGTAGGTTAGCCGAGGCGTTTCCCTGTGGTAGCCAGACATGAGCAATGCGGAAGAAGTCTTTGAAAAATGCGGCTCCGCCAGCCAACTGATCCGTGGTAGCTTTGATGGCTTCATCACGGATGGCCACAAACTTAGTCTGTAATTCTTCCGGGCTCCCTCCTCCCGGAGCGGTATAGGCGGCGTAGAGCCGATCATGATAAATGCCGGCACCAAACAAACTACTGGAAGGCACTTCCGGGGGCGCGGCCGCAGGTGCCAGGGAGGTTGATTGAGCAGTGTAAACGCCGGGGGAAGTCGGAGACCATACCTCAAGGCCGTTGTTTAGGGCTGCTCGCACGAGCTCTCGCATAAGGGTAGAGAAGAGGTAGCTAGCTGTCCAGAGTTCGCGGGTTTTACGGGCACTCAAGATGGTATCCACCACCGGGCCGGTGGAAATGCCGAGGTAATGGGTGGGAAGTGTGCTCATGCGGGGAGGATGTTTTGGGTTTTGCGGTTGCTCTCGATCTGGCCGAAAATGTTTTGCAGGGTTTGGCCAATTTCCTTATCCCGAGGGTTTGGGGTGATGAGGGAGTCTTCCACTACGGACTTTTTAAAGAAGCCGTCGATAAAATCCTTCATGATGAAGTCGGGGAAGACTTTGAGCTGACCGGGGTTGCCATTCAGCTTACCGACGGGCGCGCTACCGAAAGTGACCTTAAACGTATGGTCGAGATAAGCCTTGCTGGGGGCTTGTACGTAGACGTAGACCGTGAAGCCTGCTCCTGTTTTGACGGGAACGAGCGTAAATGGTGAAGGGGCCCGGTCGATGCTTTGGGGGGTTCCGTCTTTAGTAGACTTTTTGATGACAGATTTTTTATCGTACGCCATCCATGTTTGATTGGTTGACAGGCCCATTACATCCCTGATAGTTCCTTCTTTCCGATTACCGTCCTCTTTACCCTGCCCTTGATACCAAGCGGGCCATTTTCCGGTTGCTGGTTCTACGTGGCTGGGCGTATCGGTTCTGCTCTTCTGGTTATTATAAACGCCATAGCCTGCGGTTTCCTTTATCAATTTTTTCTCCCATACCCGGTCTTTGCTGGCGGCGTAGCTGAAGATCAGCGGCTTCATGTAAATTTCAATATTGCGATTGAATGTTCCAGTGTCGGGATCAGTGATTTTATTCACCCCTGTTCTAACCACCCGATTGAACAGTTCCAGGTAGCGGAAGAGCTTTTCGTAGTCAGTGGTATTTAGATAGAATTTAAAGACCTCCTCTTCTGGTGGTTTTACAGCTGGGGAGAATGAGCCAAAGCCTTTGGATTGGCGGGTGCCGAAATTATTGGCGTAGAAGAAGGGCGTAAGGAGGCTTTCCGGGGAGTCGTGGCGGAGGCACTTAGCTAATTCAGCGTCTGGCGTGGTAATTTTCAGCATGATTACCCGGTGGAAGGTGACCAGGCGGACGGTTTCCTCCGGTTTCTTTTCGTTGCCTACATCGGCGAAATAATTCCCAAACTTATTCGCTTTTTCCTGGTGTACGCCGGCTACTTCGTCTTCCGGCCGCGAGAAAATTTTCAGGCGAAAGTTGAGCGATTTTTGCCGTTCTTCATCGCTGTTGCTGATCCACAGCGGGTGGTGCTTTTTAATGTAGCCCCAGCCATTGTCATAAAGTTGTTTTTCGGTGTACCCTGCAAGTTTGTCTTTTCCTCCTGCAGCTTCCCAGCCCATACGGGTGATGATGAAGCGGTCCAGCCGCGGCTTCACTTCAGTAGCCCGGAGGGTGGCCCCCTGCTGATCGGCCTGGAAGTGGATGAGGGGGGTGTGTTGATAGAGGGGGATGGGAATGGTGTACATGATTATAGAGTTTTTAGCCTGCGGGACAAGCTAGTAGCGCATAAATGAGGGGAATGGATAGCAAAATCAAATAGGCAAGTGCAACGACGACCAGCCGCCAAATGGGAATACCTCGCACCGGTCTCGACCATGCTCTAGGCTGTACATCGGTGTTTGTTGATGACGTAAGTGTTGAAGACTCTACTATTTCCCCGGGGTAGGCCCACCAGCATAATCTGACGGATATAACTGCAGCAAGTAGGGTTAGGCCAAAAAGGTATTTAGGGTTCTGCTCGAGACATGTCCCCATATAGCCTAGGTCATGGACCGCAATAAGTAAGCCAGGCGCGAGGAAGATGGCACCGAGTACGGCGAGGATATCTGACCTTCTTTTTTCACTTTCTTCTTCGCGTTGCATCCGTTTTTTTTCGGCTGCTAATAGCTGGCGATCGGTTTCTTGTCGTACGTAATTTTGTAGCCGTTCAATCTCGTCTTGAAGTGCGGTTACTTGGTTAGAAATCCGAGCTTGTTGTTGAAGTAAATCATACAGTTCTATACCTTGTTGTTGGGGTGTTACTTCCCTAAAGTATATCTGGTTGACAAAGCGGATATATCTACGATTGAGCAGGCTGGCCTTTTCTGCTTGAGCAGGGTCTGCACCGTCGAGTTTTGAAATATGAGTAATATCGTCGGAGAAGCGCTGGATAGAAGCGCGCTGCACTAAGACGAGTTCGGCCAGACGATAATAAATGGTTTGCAGATGGGTTACCAGGTAGGCGGAGTAGCCACTGCGTAAAGTAGGCAGGGACTTGGTCAGGAGTACCATGCTGTATTCTGTTACGCCGTACAGCGTGCTGTAGTTGCGCCACCGAGCGTAAGTAGCGGGAATAGTGGTAGCTTCCTGATCGGCAGGGTCTTGTACAGACCTGTATTTAGCGTCGACGAAGATGTAGCGGTACCACCAGTCGTCTAGGCGATACTCTTCGCGACCAGGTTCGCCCCTAGCGATGCGGCGTGCGAGCCCATCATTGCCATACCAAGACAGGACGAACATACGATCATCAAGTACTGGATAAATATCGTAGCCATCTTCAATTCGGAATAAAAATGGTTCTAGAAATGCCGGCAAGTTGAATTTGAATATTTCGCCTTCTTTGAGTCGTTGTGCGAGGTCTTGGTTCCAGTTTTCTCTTCTGGGGTTTGTTCCATCGTTGAAGTCAATCTCGATCCAATTAGCGATTTCTGCCCCTGCTGGTGATTTGCCTACAAATTGGGTTTCATCAAACTGGGCTTGGTGCCCTACCTTGTCCTGATCGATGAAGTAAAACGGAGGATATACCCGGCGGCCGAACTGGTTGATACGGATAATGTCCTCGGGTTCGCCCTGGCTCGGTTTTCGGTTGTTTAGATGGAAGCTTAACACCCCTACCCCACTATAGTAGAGGTGCAGGAGGATAGAGTCAATCTCTAGCGTATACTCCTTACTTTTTCCATCGGGGCCAGGTGCTTCAAACTTATAGATTCCTTTACCTGGAGGGAGGTTGTAGGTAAAGTGGCCGATGAAATTTTGTTCTTCTTTATTATGTGTATCGGTTTGGTAAAGCACTTCTGCAACGTAGTCGAAGAAGTAATTGAACTCATTGTAATCGACGACCCTTTCCAAGTTAAAATCGCTTCGTTTCCACTCGGTAGCCTTTTCAAGATCGAGGTGATTATGGATCAAGTCATGGAACTGATTAATTTCATAAGCTGCCCCATCTTCTTTTTCCCACTTGAAGGGAAGAAGAAATACATGGTGACTGATAAGCTCTTGTGATGTTTCCTTTTTTTTAGACATGTTCGTTGACTTTTTGCCAGCATATCTTACACGCCATCGCATCCCCCAAAGCATTATGTCGCAGCAGTCCCTCTTGGGTAGCAGCAGCCTTTTGCCCCTCCCCCACCCTGCCGTCCGCAGAACTTACTCTTGCACCTGCGTCCGCGCCCTGATGATTTTCGTAGGCCAGATCAAAGCGATCGGTATCGATGTCGTAGCCCTTAGCCTCCAGCAGTGTGGCTAGGTCGCGGACGATGTAATGGACGTTTTTGGGCAGGCCGAAGGCTCCGCCGAAGAGTTCGCAGAGGAGCACCCAGTCGTAGGCGGGTACGTCGGCCCAACAAACGACTTCCCCGAGCTCTTCGAGGTATTTCCGTAAAGCGTGAGTTATTTTTTCCGGGGTATCGCGTAGGTAAATGCCGGTGGGTAATTGGGCTCGTTGCTCGTCCGTGAGCAGGAGGTGGGGCACTACATTATTCTGATGCCACGGCGATAGCGTGGTAGTATCAACGTCGGTAAACACCGCGTAGAACCAGGGGCCCTCATCGGGTACGATGGCAAGGGAAAGCAGGGCGGCGTTTTGGTGTAGACCAGAAAATTCCGTGTCTAAGAAAATGTGTTGCAAAGGGAAACTGGGTGTGTGATGGGCAAAAATCAAACGTTAAGAAAATAAAGAAACGTATGCCAAACAAGCAGAATAGCAAAAATAATTGGCGGCTTTACAAAAAAAGCAATAGAGAATTATGAAATTAAAGGCATCGGCCGTTGAAGAGTTGCCAAGGAGTTTGGCGATTCGTTTTTGATAAAGTTGCTTATTAAAGTCTCGTTCGAGGATGTAAGTGCCTTGCTTCCAGGCAGAGGATCAGGCTTCTGGTCGCTAAGTTCTGGGTCTCCCCTACCCTGTAACCTTAAAAAACCGCCTTCATTCGCTCCCTAAAAAGCTAATGGAGGTGGTTTTTTAATTATCCTTCAGGCTGCTTTTGCGAGAGTCGGGCAACCGATGTTTGCTCAGCTATTTCAAAGAGGATCGGGGGGCCAGGGTTTAGGGATAATCTACTGGAAAGCCCAGCCGGATCGGGCTCTCTTTCCTACCGCCGCACCACCCTAACCGTCCTTCCCCTACCCTCCCGGCTATACAAGCGCAGCAGGTAAAGCCCCGCTGGCAGTCCTTCCAAGTCCAAACTATGTGAGTTTTGGAACACGAAGGTTTGGAGCCGTTGCCCCGCGGCGGAGTAAAGCTCACCGTTGAGGCGGTCGTTTTCGGAATAGTTGAGGTAGAAGGTTCCGGAGGTTGGGTTGGGGAAATAATTCAGGGTGCCGGGGAGTTGAGAGCTCGTGCTGACGTGGAAGTCTGAATCATCACAGTTTTCGTCAATGCCGTTGCCGGGGATTTCTTCGGCGGCGGGGTTGATGTTGAAGTTTTGGTCGTTGCAGTCTTCGTAGAAGAGGAAGCCGTCCTGGTCTTCGTCGAGGAACTCGACGAGGGTGGAGGTGACGGTGTTGGTGATGACGGGTTGGTTGAAGTCGAAGTAGATGCCGGCGGTGTTATCGATGGTGGAGAAGTCGTCGAGGTCGGGGAAAGGCTGGATCTCGAAGGTGACGAAGCCCTGGCTACCGGGGAGGTTGGTGGTGCTGTCGGGAAGGAGGATGTCTTCGAAGAGGAAGATGAGGGTGCGGTCTTCCCGCACGGAGACGCTGTAGGGGTGGCTGGCGGCGAGCGGTTTGAAGGTTTCGAGGTTGAGGGATTCGGAGATCTGGTCCTGGATACGGACGGTGAAAGCCGTGTCGTTGCCCGTGTTTTGGAAACGGATGGTGTAGCGGAGCGTTTCGTCGAGCTGGGTGTAGTTGCTCATCGAGGGTTCTGGCCTGCTGGGGCTCACCTGCTTGTCGTTGGGGTCGATGGCGCAGCGGAGGATTTCGCGGTAGGCGAAAGTGTCGGAGGTGATCATGGCTCCTTGTCCGTCCACTGCACCTGCGACCGCGCCCAGCTCTACCGGCAGCCCGGCAAAATTCTCGTCCGGCATCCGGAAGCGAATCCGGAAACGCTGGGAAGCATTCGGCTGCAGGGTATCAAAGGCAAAGGTGAGCGTATTCTCCTCCTGACTCAGCGGCACGACGTCGGAATTGAGAAACTCCATCTCCTCTGGGAAGTGGACCCTCCCCTCCCCCGCCAGCGGCTGGCAGCCGTCGTTAATTATGCTCAGCCAGAAGTCGTGCTCGAAGCCGCAGCGGATGGTGCCGGAGTTGAGAAGGGGGCGGAGGGAGGAGGGGCCAGCGACCTGAGCGTAGCCAAAATTGAGTTGGTAAGTAGAGTCAATTGCAAAGGCGAAGGTGTAAGAATCCGGCGTGGTCATCGCCACGCAGCAGTCAGGATTGTTGATGGTTAGCGTGTACGTTTCTCCATCTTTCACCGGTAGGCGATACGTTCCATCTTCCTGGCTGTAGAGCCGCCGATTGTTCCCACCGGTCACCTCCAGTATTGCTCCTGCGATACCGTCTTCCGTTTCCTCTTGCAGCCCGTTGCTATTCGCATCGTAGAAGACCCGGCCCTCGAGGTAGAGGGGATCAGCGATGGTAATGCGGTGGATTTCGCGGCCCATAGCTGGGTCCGATCCGTATAGGAAGAGCGCGTCGTCAATTACCAATAAGCGGTCAGCCTCGACCAACGCACGAAAACCTGCCCGCTCGATGTATTCTTGGTTGAAGTCGATTACGTAGCTGCGTGAAGCAAGCGCAACGTTTAGCACCAGGTAATGGCCTAATACTGCGGTGCTGTAGGGTTCCGTATTCCAGCTCGTTGGTACATCCATCATCTTACGTGTCCCCGTCCGGGAACCGTCCGTTCTCCAGATAGCGTACCGGATGGAGCCTTCATTCTGGCGCAGAAAAATGGCCTCTTCGTCGTTAATGGGCGTAAGGTTTCTGATTTCTCCCGCACCGGACATCAGTACCGTACTATCGCCGGAGGCTTTGTCTATGGCATAGAGTAATTCATCAATTGCCGCTATCAACTTGTCAGGAAAGTTGGCCAACTGCTCCCAGGGGTCCGCCGTGATCCGGTTGCCAAGCGTATCGTTGATGATTGGATACCACCCACTAAAGGTGTCGGCTCTAGTAAAAGCTGGCGGGTAGCGAACGTATACGATATCGTTCCAGTTGGTGTAGGATAAATACTCTCCCGCCACGGAGGGGCCGATTGAAGTGATTGTATTCATAGCTACATCGTAACGAGCGGCTTGAATTAAGGTGTCTTTCCGGTCAGGAAAGTAAATTTGCTCGTCCGCTACCAACAAATATGCAGGTACCAGACCTGCGGCATTGGCCACCGTATCGAGGTGGAGTATTGTAGCTTCTCCGGAGGAGGGATCAACGGCCAGCAACTCATTAATGCTTACTTGGGGAGTGCTCGTCCGGAAGGCGTTCAGGTAATACAGGGTTTCGTCCACCATCACCGTGTTACTGATTCGGTCGGAGGTGGCATCAGGGTATAAATCGATCCGCTCCCGGATCAGTCTTAGTCCGAGGTCTACTTCGATGATTTGTTGGTGCTCCGGTGAGCTGTAAAACAAGCGGTCATCGATTCGGCCGATGAAGTCTTCCCTGAGTGGTATCCGTACTTCTCCCTGGGTAGTCAGCGTGTCAATTTGCTGTCCATCGAGGGTAACCAGCAGATCGATAGTGTGTAAATCACCCGTACTTATCCGGACCAATAAGCGCCCATCGATTTCCGTAAAATCCTCAATACCGGTGTTACCGTTGCCACTATTTTCGGCCGTAAGGTTGATTACGCTGACAGCATGGGGAACGTCTTGCGCGTACAGGGAGAGGGAAAAAAGCGCAATTAAAATAGTCCAGAGAGGTCTCATACGGGGTTCCGGTATCGTTTTTTTTCAGGCACTTTTGGCAAACTCAGTGGCCCCAGGGAGGTTTCAGAAGGCTTGGCGAGGGACGCAGGTGCGGGGGGAAGTTTATTGGAGCATGGGGACCAACAACGCAGCGACCTCAAATTAGCGCTCAGGATCACCACAAAAGACCAAACAAAGGAAATGGTCGGATTCCAGACTAAAACAGCTCTGAAGCGCTGTAAAGCAGCTTTAAGGCGGTTTTGCGCAATATCAAACTGTGCTGCAAGCAATTTTAAGGGCTCTATTAGGTGAACGAGAGCCTTCTGCCCAACACTTGCATAAAGACATCTTTACATCTTTAAACACAGAAAAAAAGCTTTCCTACCCTACTCTATTTATTTCGCGTGCACAGCCTGAGTTTTAAAGCAATCTTTAAACACAGATATAAAGAAGCACGATTCACTACCCGCCTCTTTAAATCTTTAAATAAAGAAAATTAAAACCAGACTTCTTTATTTCTTTAAACCCTTAAATAAAGTAGTAAAGACATAAATAAAGATTTAAAAACTTAACGCTTTATTTGCAGACATA
This sequence comes from Neolewinella agarilytica, assembly GCF_900110645.1. Lineage (GTDB taxonomy): Bacteria > Bacteroidota > Bacteroidia > Chitinophagales > Saprospiraceae > Neolewinella > Neolewinella agarilytica. The sequence continues at coordinate 112,209 of NZ_FOFB01000012.1, read as the reverse complement.
AAGAAATAAGTCTTTCTTTGTGTAAAGACATCTTTACGTAAAGACGAAAAGAAGGCTTTAAATAATTATTTAAAGAAGTAAAGATTTAAAGCGACTGTGTTCAAACAAGGGCACAAATCTTTAAGTCTTCATTTAAAGATGTCTTTATGCGCTCTATTCCTCAGGGCGCCAACCGAATTGTCGCGGTCCGAGACATCGGATGAGCGGAGACACATCCGATGACCGGTCCTGAGCGACAATCTGGTTTGCGCCCATTCGTCAAGCCTTCCGTACATCTTTAAACACAGAAATCATTAACGACTTATGATCATATCATCGATAAACTATAAAGGCGGCGTTGGCAAGACGACGGTGGCACAGAACCTGGCCGTAGCGCTGGTGCTGGAAGGCTATAAAGTGTGCCTGATTGACGCGGACGACACGAAGGCGACGACGAGCTGGGCGGACAAGCGGGACGAGAACGGGGTGGAGCCTTCGATCCCGTGTGTGAGCCTGACGAATCCGAAGAGCTTTGCCAAACAGGTACGGGCGCAATACGAGGCGTATGACGTGCTGATTATTGATTGTCCGCCAGCCCTGAGCCCCCTGGCCGTGAAGGCGATGTACGCCAGTCATCTGCTGGTCATTCCGGTGAGTACGACGGGCGGTAGCGACGTGTGGGTCTCGGAGCAGCTGCTGGAGAAGTTTCAGGAGATCCGGGAGGCGAAGGAAGATGCGGGGGATGATCCGGTGCAGGCGCAGCTGCTGATCAATATGTACCGCAGCAACGTGACGCTGCACGAGCTGGCGGCCGGCATCGTGGAGCAGCTGGCGACCACTTATGATGTGGGCGTCTTTAAGGTCAAGCTGGGCAACCGGGTGGTGTACGGGGAAGCGAATGTATCCGGCATGGGGGTGCTGGAGTACGGGAGTGACCGGAAGGCTAAGGTGGAGATTGGTCGGTTGATGAAGGAGTTGGTGGGACTGGCTACTGGGAGTCAGTAGTCTGGTAGTTGGGTAGTCTTGTAGGGGTAGGAAACCTCTCCCCAACCCCTCTCCGGCAGGCCTCGCCTAAGGCTCGGCGGAGAGGGGCTTTTGAAAACGCTGGGCGTTTTTTAGCAGAGCTCCTGAGATGGGACGTAATTTGAGAAAAAAGTGTATATTTAAGGAAATAAAGATTTAAAGACGTAAAGAACGATAAAATGGCAAAGAAGAACTTATTGGCGGCGAATTTGAAGCGGCCGAGTCTGAAGCGGGAGATGAAGGTGACGGAGGAGACGATGGATGCGGTGGTGCAGAAGGTGGCGGACAATCCGCCGCCGGTGGTGGAGTCGGTCCCTGCTGCTTCAACGTCCACTGCCCCTGCGCCCGCGCCCAAGAAGCCCGCTGCGAAGCGGAAAGAAACCGCTGCCCCTCCGCAGCCTAAGAAGGGTAGGGGACGGCCCCGGAAGCCGGCGGGGGAAAAGGCGACGTCGCCCCGGTCGGTTCATCCGGCGGAAGGGACGAAGCGGCTGACGCTGGATATTCCGCAGTCGCTGCACAAGAAGCTGAAGCTGCTGGCGATCCATGAGGAGATCTCGATGAAGGATTATATTATTGGGGTGGTGGAGAGGAGTCTTCGGTAGTCTTGTAGTTGGGTAGTCTTGTAGGCTGCCGCGCGGGGATAGGTGTTGCTGAAGCTGCCGCGCGGGGATAGAGCACGCTGCTTCGCAGCTGGGGGGAAGTAGTGTAGTATTGTAGTCGGTAGTAATGTAGGGGCTGCCGTGAGGGGAGGAGTACGCTGCTTCGCAGCTGGAGGGAGTAATGTAGTCTTGTGGTTGGGTAGTCTTGTAGGCTGCCGCGCGGGGATAGAGCACGCTGCTTCGCAGCTGGGGGGAGTAATGTAGTCTTGTGGTTGGGTAGTCTTGTAGGCTACCGCACAGGGATAGGGTACGCTGCTGCGCAGCTGGAGGGATAAAAGAAGAGAATTACACTTAAAATAAGCCTCACAAAAGTTGATGCTTTTCATCAACTTTTGTATTTTGTGGTTGTAAAATTTGCGGATGCCGCTGAAGAAAATTAGTACTGGGGAGTCTCTTCCATCTATAATAAGCAGGGTGGTGAATGACGACTATGTTCTGATTGATAAATCGGGGGAATTTAGCTTTGATTGGACGGCAGAATCTGGGAACGAAGTTTTCAAGATTTACCTCAAAGACAAGCAGGAAAATATCCTTGGCCTGCTTTCGCTAATGGACTATCCTGAAGAGTACAGAATCCATCTTAATCTGATTGAAGTTGGTAAGTCTAACGTTGGCAAAAAGAAAACGATCGACAACATTGCAGGTTGTCTAATTGCCGTAGCCTGCAAGATTGCCTTTGACAGGGACTACTTTGGGTTTGTCTCGCTCAAGCCCAAAACCAAACTGATCAGTCTTTACCAGGAAGTGTATGGATTCAGGCAGTACGGCCGTTTGCTGGGTATCGAAGGTGAAGGTTCAAACCAATTGATCAAAAAATACCTACAGGATGAAGAAGAGTGAAAAAATGTATGCTAAGCTCAGTGCTCGCCTAACGGACGAGGAAATTGTTGATGGCTACCTCTTCAACGATGATGAGGTGAGTGCTGAAGAGCGCGAAGTTGACCATCAGGAATTTTTAGCTCTTCGGATGAAGCGGTTGTCAGAAATGACAGAAGGGGAGAAGCTCTTCGGAAGGTTGATGAAGCTGAAGTATCGGATGCAGGACTACTTCGAGACGAAGGAATTTGACCCCGCCTACTCGTTTGCTCGCTTGTTGAAAGGGTATTCTAGTATCATCAATCGTTCCAATAAAGAGTTCGCAAAAGACCTGGGTTTACACCACTCCAAGCTGAGCCGGCTCCTGAACGGAAAGGAAAAGCCAAACGTCGAACTGATGTACCGGCTGGACAAGCATAGCAACGGAGAACTTCCTGCTCACTACTGGTGGAGGCTATACGCTAAGGAGTTTGAACATACCATAATGAATGACCAGGAAAAGAGAGCTGAAGAATCGAAAAGGGTATCTAATGCTTTGCGGACGGGGTAGGGGGGAATGTAGTCTTGTAGTTGGATAGTCTTGTAGGCTGCCGCGCGGGATAGGTGTTGCTGAAGCTGCCGCAGGGGAGGAGCACGCTGCTTCGCAGCTGGAGGGAGTAATGTAGTCTTGTGGTTGGGTAGTCTTGTAGGCTGCCGCGCGGGGATAGAGCACGCTGCTTCGCAGCTGGGGGGAAGTAGTGTAGTATTGTAGTCGGTAGTATTGTAGTAGCTGCCGCGCAGCTGGAGGGAAGACTTGGTCTCCAGAATACTCATAGTTGGTTTTTCCAAAAGTCTCATAGGTGAGAGAATTGGAAAAGATCTGGAGCTGAGAAGGCGCAAATTTTGGGGAGGGGGGCCGCGGAATGGGGGAGGGGCAACACTTCAGGCCGCTTCTACCCCGGATCACAGCGGTAGCAGAACAAAAGAAATAAAAATAGAATCACCAACAAGAGTTGGTCTGTGTTTTGGTGCTTTTCTATTTTTTAATTCTTTTATCTGTTTTAGGCTCTTGCAACTAATTGATAGTCAGCTTATTACAAGTCAATCTATGAGTCTTTTGGAGGAATCTATGAGAATACTGGAACGAAGTGAGGAGAGATTTGGAGAAAGGTATGAGTCTTTTGGAATCTGTTATGATGAATTTGGAAGAGCTATGAGTGTTTTGGAAGGAGACCGTCAAAGAATGATTCCTTTCCCTCTTTTTATGAGAGAATTGGAGTGAAAAGATAGCGTTTACCCAGGCGCTGCCGGGGTGTTTTCCAAAAGGCTCATGTTTAAGGGAGACCTCTCTCCAGTCCCTCATCCGAAGGAGAGAGCCCCTTTCGGTAGTGATTTTGATTAAAGATCCGGGATTATGTGGGGAATGGAGTAAGTGATATTAGGTGTGGGGGGGGGGGGAGCTGTGCTCTGGTAAATATGAGAAATTTGGAGCTAGTAGCAGGCGTAAAGATGCTTTACCTCTAAATAAGGGCCTCGCGGATTATTATGAGAAAAATGGAAGAGGTAGTAGTAGGTGTTATGAGAAATTTGGAGTGCAAGCTTGTCCGGCTAGTATGAGATTTTTGGAGCAAGGCTTGAGGTGAAATATGAGAGATTTGGAGGAAGCAGGCGGGGCGTACTATGAGGTATTTGGACCATAATATGAGAGTTGTGGAAATTTTCTACTTGAAAAGCCTTACTTTGTGTTCTAATTCCCTCATATCAGTGGGATTGACTTTTCCAAAAGTCTCTTTGTTATGGCAACCAGGTCTAGGAAATCGAAGAAGAAAAAGAGTAATCAGATCGTACTGATTAAGAAGGCGAACAATTTGATTGAGTCGCGTTACAAGTTTGATATCTGGGAGACGCGGATCTTTTTGTCGGTGTTGTCGCAGATACGTCGGGACGACCAGGAGTTTCAGTCGTATCGTATTCGTTACCGGGACGTTATCAACGTATTTGGTTTGAAGTCGGGGGATTCTTATGCTTACCTGCGGGACGGTGCGAAGAGCCTGATGTCGAAGAAGTTTGTCTTGAACTATGAGGAAAAAGGAGTGGGTCGGGAGAAGCTGTACCATATTCTTCGTTCGGTGGACGTGATGCAGGACGGGGAAGAAGGGAAGTCTGGTGCGGAGAGTAATGAGTACGTTGACGTGGTGGTGGAGGACGTGATGCGTCCGTTGTTGCTTCAGCTGCAGAAGAACTTTACGGCCTATGATCTTCAGAACGTGGTGAAGCTGGGGGTGTACCCGATCCGGGTATATGAGTTGCTGAAGCAGTACCAGTCGATCGGCTCCCGGAAGATTCGGGTGGATGAGATGAAGATCATGTTTGAGGTGGAGGACAAGTACCGGCTGTTTGGTGATTTTAACCGGTGGGTGATTCGTCCGGCCATCAAGGAGATCAATAAGTATACGGACTTGTTGGTGACGGATACGGAGAAGATCAAAGAGGGTAGGCGAGTGGTGGCGATGAAATTCACCTTTCGGCTGAAGAATGAGATTGAGCTGGCGGAGATGCGGGGAGAAGATATCTCGCAGCTTAGTCTGGAGTTACCGGGCGCTGATCCGGTGAGTCAGGCGGTGGAGTCTGAAGAGGTCGTAGCGGAAACGGAAAAAGACCAATTGTTCAACTTGTTCCATCGGGACGTGATTGAGCGGTTCGGGGTGACGCCCTCGGTATTTATGCATTTGCTGGACAAGCACAGCCGGGCGGAGATCGAGCAGGCGATAGGAGTGACGAACCGGGCGAAGTATAATCAGCAGATCAAGAAGAGCGTAGCGGGCTTTTTTGTGAAAGCGGTTAAAGATGGCTTTACGGACGAGACGGAAGAGAAAGCCCGGAAAGAGCGCAGGAAGGAAGAGAAACTGGCCATAGCTGAAATCGAGGAACGTAAGAAACTGGCCATCAACGAGAAGATCAAAGAGCTAACGGCTAAAGACCCTAAAATTGCGGACAAGGCGGTGAAGAAGCTGCGGGCGGATGCGATTACGAGTATCTTCATCAAGACGAAAGAAGAAGCCCTGGGGCGGAAGCTAACGCTGGAAGACTTTCGTCAGGACCGCGCCCTGGTGGACGCGGTAAAGGCGAAGATTATGGAATTGGCGAAGGGGGAGTTTGCGGAGTTGTTGGCGGGGTTTGAGGAGGAGGTTACTGGGGTGAAGAAGGCTACTTATTCATGAAAAATGGTTAGCGATTGGTCACAAAATCCTAAGTAGTGCAGATTGTATAGTAAATTAAAGCGCTGTTGACTCTTTTATTGGTTAATAAAGAGTTAGCAGTAAACCCATTTAACTATACACTATGAAAAACGGATATTGGTTGTATGCCTGCCTTACATTGGTAATACTCACCGTAATTTTTACTACTGGCTGCCCCCCCAAAACTAAAGTATGTGAACCTTCAACGTTTTGTCCAAGGGAGGATGTTGGCAGGAAGGAACGAGAGCTTATCGTTCAACTAAACCCGTTTTACGAAGTTTGCGATATCATCTCTGAAAAGCGGGATAGTTTTCAAATTTGTACATTCCGAAAGGAAAATGATCAACTGGATAGCATACGCGTTAAGGTAAAGGAAGCCCCCCAAGGTATAAGATGCCTTCGTCGCTCTACTGTTTTCTATACAGGGAAAGATGCCTTTCTGGAACAACTTAATGATATTGCTTTCCAGTTCAACCCTACTGCTACGCCGAAGATCAATTCGTATAAAGTCATTAAGGATTGTAACTGTGAAGAACGATTAATATTGATCAGTATCAGTCTACCGCCTGATGTCGACATCAATAACGGTGTTGCCAAAGGAAGCTCCTCTACCGAAGAAAACAATGGCCCGATTGGGGCTATTGGCCACAATTATGAGATATACCGCCGTGAAGAAAACAACCTTGCGTTGGGGACTGTCCCGACAAACGCAGGAACTTGTACAACGGTAACCCCTTCGTCTGCTTCTTCACCGGAAAGACCAAAGGAGTTCGTAAATACACGAGATCCCGATCTGGATGAAGATTTTCCAAGAGATCTTCCTTGTGACACCCTTTTAATTCCAGTCCTTGAGCAAGAGGATTTGACGCCAGCGAGCCCCAGAATCGCTATAATTGATACGGGAGTTGATCCGTTGTACAAATACCTTAAAAATTCATCGACCCTTGTTGCGACGCATGTTTTTACTGATGAATTTACTGCTTGGCCCTTGAGCCAGAGCATTAATTCGTTCGATTATGGTAACTCTATTACGCTCAATGGAACGGACGATGATGGGAACTGCCTGGAGGATGATTTCTTCGGCTACGACTTTTTCCATGAAGACAATAATCCGTCTGACCTAAAAGGGCATGGCACCCACATTGCTTACACGGTCCTTTCGGCAAACAATATACCTGGGCTGAACGCAAAAATACTGCCACTCCAGTTTGGTGGTTATACTGGTTGGAGTAGTAACCCGGGGGTATTCAAATGCGATTTGTTTTCGGCTATTTGTAGCATCAGTTACGCCACGGCCGAGAAGGTCGATATCATCAATATGAGCTGGGGTTATTACTCAACAGATACCCATCAGGTATTGAGGAACGTCATCCAACGAGCGGCAGATGCTGACATTCTAATGATTGCCTCTATGGGAAATGATAGTGTCTCTGTAGATAGCTGTCTGCATTGGCCGTCTAATTTTAGCACGGTTACGGGGATTAAGGAAGCGTTTCTTTCAGTTGCTGCACTAGCAACGTTCACCAATAATGAACCGGTGGGAGACTTGAAGTTAGCGGGTTATTCAAACTACGGGACCTCCGCAGATCTTGCTGCTCCTGGATCGAATATTATGGGGGCTTTAGTGAGAACTGACCAAACCATCAGATTGAGCGGCACTTCTATGTCTGCTGCGGTGATGTCTCGGCAGGCAGCTATAAAAATGTATGCCGGAGGAGTTAAGCTGAGTGCAGAGGCGACAAAGGTCGCGTTACTCGCACAAACAGTTGCTGGAAATGATATGTGCGCGGGGGACTTCAGAATTTATGATTATACAGATGATACTACTCTTCTTTCTTCAATTGGTTATTAAAGCTAACGACATGGCAAACGTTCTAATCCGTATTTCCACGATCCTTTGTGTGTTGTTGACTGTAGCCGCGTGCCAAACAGAAGAGAAGGTAACCCAATCAAAGGTTACTTTATGTAAGTACGAAGAAGGACCTGTCCTCAAGCGGGCTTTGTCTTATAAGAATAAAAAAGAGAAAGCCAAGTTGTTAGCCCTGCGAGATTCGCTGTTTCGGGAGGAGAATGCACTGGCGGTAGAAAAAGCCTATCTGTCTTATCGGGTAGGGCAGCTATACGATGTTCCTGGAGGTAGAAGTCGTGCTATTCGTCAATATTCAGAAGCACTGGGTCAATTCCTTGCCGCTGATACAGTTGTTCTTGATCGTGTTATACAGATGTACTTTAACATCGCGAACAACTACTTTAAATTAGGAATACGAGACAGCTCCAACATATTCGCGAATAAGGGACTGGATTTTATTTACTCAAAAGAACTTTGCGATGGGGATGCAGCAAAGGCAGTATATCTATATCGTACGGTTGGTGTTAATTTAAGGGACGTAGGAGATTTCGCGGGTAGCTTTACCTTTTTTGAAAAGGGGGCTGAAATATGCCGAACAGATACTCCACGTGATAGGTATTGTGGCCAGTTGATGGACGGTTACGCCTACGCGTTATTAGAGCTTGATAGGCTTGAAGAATCGAAAAAAATAATTAAGGAGGGCGAGAGGTACATTGCTAATATTGACACAATGAATTATTGGGATTCGAAGGCCCTTGTTGATATCTATGAAACCTACTTTGCAATTGCGGATAAAGAAGGGGAGCTGAAAGGTGCAGAAGTAGAAGTCCGCAAAGGCTTGAGGCTTAATATAGTACTCGACTCACAGAGTCTTAGTACTGGCCATAGTTATAATAATCTCGGGCGAATCCTAATTAGGGGAGGGGAGTACAAAAAAGGAGAAGCTTACTTGCGTAAAGCGCTCAGCTTATACCGTCTAAACGAGCACTATACTGACCAAGGCACCTGCTACGAAAATTTTTCAAAGAGTTCCCTGTTTCAGGGAGACACCCTGGCGGCACTAGGCTACCTGGATTCTGCGGCGACGGCCTACCATGGTTTTCCTGAATCCCCCAGTTTAGCTTTCGCGTTGGATAAGCAGCAACTTAAAGATCCTATTTTTAGCCAGGCCGAACTTATGAGTACGCTGCACCTCAGCCGGCCGGATGCTTTTCCGCTGGAAAGCGTAATCGAAAGCGTAGCCAGAGTAGACAGCATCATTGGTTTTTTACGATATGGGGTACGTTCCGAGCTGTCTAAGCGGCAGGCAATTGCAGAGCTACGCGCCCTTTACGACGGGCTGATTAACTTTTCTTACCAGCAATGGCAGAAAACCGGGGATGAAAAATATCAGCAGTTGGGGATCAGCTATCTGGAGCGGGGGAAGGCCCAGATTCTTCAGGAGCGCCAGCGGAGGACATTGAATGAAGAAGACGGACAAAACACTGAGTCGTTGCAGGAAGTCAGGGACTTACGGGAGAATATTTATGCGTTAAAAGGGCGTCTACGGAAAACCAAAGACGTGAAAACCCGGCGTGAGATAGGGGAGAAAATCAATCGACAGGAGCTTCAGATGTACAAGAAGCAGGAAGAGATTTACCAATCGAAAACTTCGGTGTACGAATACGACGGGCAATTTATCGGGCTGGAAGGAATCAGTAAAACCCTGGAAGCCGATGAAATCGTGCTTGACTACTTCCTTGGCGATGAGACGGGCTACGTGGCCCTGGCGACGAAAGAGGGGGTTGAAATAAAACGCCTTCCTCTTCTTACCGATAGCCTGGTCGGTATGGTCAAACGCTTAGGGACGTGCCTGGCGGCACCGGGTGAGGGGCGTAAGTGGAGTAATGACCGGCCATGGCGGGAGGGAAAAGAGAAGGAACGGCTTAATCTTTCCTTCCGCTTGTATGAAAGCCTGGTGGCGTCTGTCCTGCCCAACCATTCAGATTATCAAAGGATTACCATAATCCCTGATGGTATATTGGCTTTCCTGCCCTTTGGCGCATTGCTCACGGAGGAAGTGCCAGCGGAGAGACCCGCAAGCGGAGACAAACTTCCCTACTTATTAGTGAGCCATACGGTTAACTATGAGTTCTCAGCGGGGATTTGGCGGGATCGCCTTGAATCGGCTTATACGGGAGGAACTAAAGCATTGGTAATCGCACCCGTTCAGGAAAAGGGCCGGAGCATCGAAATGGCACCCTCCGGAAAGGAAATCTCCCTGGCCGCTTTGGGCTACGTAGCGCAAGAAGTTGATGCCGTAGAAAAACATATCCGGAGCGATGTATGGCGTGGGCCGGAAGCCTGTGAGTTGGTCGAAAAAGCTGAATTCGGCAGCTATGGAGTAGTCCATTTTTCCGGCCACGGGGAGGTGTTTCCGGATAATATTTCCCAGTCCTTTTTGGTGCTTGATTTACCGGAAAAGGGAGTGTACTGCTTACTTCGTCTCCCTGATCTGGAAGCGAAAAAGCTGAACGTTGATTTACTGGTATTGAGTGCCTGTAGAACGGGGGAAGGAGAACTGGCACAAGAAGAAGGGGTTATCAGCCTGAGCCGGGCTGGAGCGATTGCGGGAGCCCGGTCGGTAGTTTCCTCCTTATGGGTCGCTAACCAGGCATCGAAGGCCGAGCTATTTGATCGGTTTTACGAGCAATTGGCCGCCGGAGACCGGCGAGATGAGGCTTTACGTGGTGCTAAACTTCACTTCCTGGGCTCAGGAGAAGGCTTCGAGCATCCTTACTACTGGGCGGCCTTCCTCAATACGGGTAGCAGCAAAGTACTGGAGGCTTCTTTTGTTCAGTAAGACCAGTTTAGTTTTTAAACACTTTAAGAGGCCCTTGGTGCGCTTCTCGGTTCGCCTCTCCTTCGTCGTGGCTCGCTCGAAGCTTACCCGGGCACCGGGCGTTTTGGGACTATTCATCCGCGCGCAACGCGCGGATGGCCTTGCAATAGCCCCCGGTCCCCGAGGGGCAACCTCAATGACCGATAATTTAAATTCCACTGTACTATTACTAAAAGGCTGATGGTGGGGCCATTACCTCCAAAAGGAGTCCAGTTCTTCCCGGAGTACCTCGGCCTTAAAGCTTTGGGGCCACTTCTCATCCTCGAGCCTGGGCACAATGTCTTTGCCCAGGGCGAGGTCATTGACGATATTGTTCCAGCGCAAAAGTCTGAGACTTGGTGGGGCAAGGTTGGGGTCCTGCAAGCCTGCTTCGAACTCTAGGGCTGCCGTAGTATAGTCTTCTAATTTAAAGGAAGCATGGGGTAGGTAGAGCTTTGCGGAAGCAACGAACCCTTCCACATCAGCCAGTTGCTCAAAGTTGGCGTGTGCTGCGGGATAATCGCCTGAAAAATATTGTTCAATAGCGTTGTCAAACCGTAGCTGCCCAATGCTGTCAATGTCACCATTAGCACCAGCTACGCGGGTATCAGGTGGATCTTGAAAGTAGCGTTGTGCGACGGCCTCGTCAGCGTAGTACCCTTTTTTCTGAATCGCCAGGCCTGCGCTTAGTACAATGGCGGTAATAAGCGCAATCAACCCAAAGCGGATGCCCCTGACCCAACCACCTGAAGTTGGAGGCGTTGGCGGTGGTGGGAGCGTCTTGTCGTAGTCAAGCGTTGCCTGCTGAAGGGCCTTTACGCGTTGTCTTCGAAATCCTTCCTTAATGGTTCTGTACTCTTCTTCGAGAGCCGCCAGGCTTGGGTCCTGAGCAATCGCCTCCGCTACCAGAGCGGCTTCTTCCGGAGGCAATTCCCCCATCACATAGGCTTGTATTTGCTGCTCAGTCATTACGTTATTTCTTACCTCCGTTTAGGATGTCTTTAATTTTGGAGAGGCACCGGCTTATTCTTGTTCCTACAGAGTTAGTGCTCCAACCTTTTTTTTCGGCTATTTGGCGCTGTTTTAATTGGTCAAAGTACTTATACTTTAAAAGAGAACGGCAGTCCGGGCCCAATTTGTTGAGGGCCTTGGTCAATATCTTGTCGATGTCGTCACTGCCAAAAAGCTCGGCGAGGTTGTTCGCTTCAATAATATGATCTGTAAAATCATTGATATTGTTACGGTTCTCCGAAGGATTAATTGTTAAATCTTCCGGCGGGTCAATTTTTTGATCACGTTGGAAGGCATCTGCTGCTCTACGGACGAGAATTGTTCGGAAAAAGGAAAAGAGCTGGGCGGTATGCGCTTTGTCAGGGGAAGGTGGGTTTTTGAATAGACTAATCATTGCTTCCTGGTAAACGTCTTCAAAGTCAACGGCCTGGGTGGGGTATTTGCGTTCAATCACCTTTTGGGATGAAGCTTTGAAAGCAGTGGTGATGGCGTTGAAGGCGTTGTCTTTGTCTTCTGAAATAGCGACCAACAGGATATCTCTGGCGAAATAGGTTGCCTGGAGGGAATTGCTGTTTTCCTGAAACGGTCTTTTAGTAGATGCCTTATAGAAGGCGAGAAAAGTGTGCCACAAACTGTGCTTTACGGGGTGGGGGAGTGCCCCGGTTTGTACGGCGTCGATGAAGGTGGCAAATGCCTTGCTGATGGCTTTGAGTATTTCTTCTCCGTACCGCTTCTGTTCAGCTTCATACGCTAAGAGAAGGGCTCTGGCCCGGCGGTAAAATATTGCTCCGGGGATTGGGGTCCTGGCTACCTGAAGGTATTGAAACAGGGCGAGATCGTCCTGCATTGCGGGTTTTGTATTTGATGTTGGTGTGTTGCCAGCCACCGAGGTTCTTTTACCAAAGAAAAGAAAAAAAAGTCAGAGGCGGTCACAAAAGTAAAGGGATAAGAGATAGTAGGGTGAAAACAGACCTCGATGGATCTCCTCCGAGGTAGTTACTAAAACCTATTCACTCTTCAAATCAAATCCTTATGTACCCTCAAAAAAACCTGTGTGGCTTGCTTTTTCTGTTGGCGTTACTGCTAAGCAACGTTTCAAAAGGCCAAAGCACAGCACCTCTTCCAGTCCAGAATTTCTCCCCTTTCTCCCTATCCGCCTCTTTAGGTTACGACTACCCCTTGTTCGACCTTCCCTACAACGAGTTGAAATACCGGGGTGGCCACTATTTTGACGTTAAGGCAGATTACTTTTTCTCCCGTCATTTTGGTGGGCGACTGGTGTATGCTAATCTTCAAACGCGACCTGAGAGCCTGCTTCCAGAGGAGGTGTTTTATGCAGGTATGCCGTTCCCCGTAACGCGGCAGCAAAACAACTTGTCACGGCAATACGTGGGCATTGGTCCTAGCTACCGGACTTATCTGGGCCCTTCCGATTTTTCCTTCCAGCTTACACCAACGGTTGGTCGTAGCTGGTTGCGTGGCGGTGACGTCTATGAAGAAGCGAATGGTAGTCCGCAGCTCATTAATACAGGCTTCAATACCTCGGCATGGGCGGCTAAGCTTGACTTGGAGCTTAACTATGATTTTTCTCCTCGCTTTTCACTTGGCGTTAGCGTGTATTATATGCGCCACTTTCAGGTCCACTTTGACAACCAACTGGATGTTGGGCCTGGCGGTACGATGACAATCAGCCATGGAGAAAACGTCTACGATTCGAGCCCCAATCCTTACACGGTAAGGTCAGGCGCAGTACCAAACGTAGTTATGAATGATCCGGAAAATCCTGTTTGCGGAGACCTTTATTCTGTTGGTGGAGCCTTGACGATGCGCTATCGGTTTGGTGGCGCGCGCGCAGGAGCAAAGGAGGTTAAGGAAGAGATATGTACCAGCTGTTGTCCGAATGATGGGCACCGGCTCATCGTTACCGTCCGCGATGCGCCGACGCAACAGCTCCTTGCTGATGCTGACGTAGTGGTGAAGGATATGAACGGCCAGCCGGTATCTACCGGTACGACGAATGCCTACGGTATTGTCGAGTTTCCTGACGTCCCACACGGGAACTACGTCATTGAAGGCCGGCTCTACGGCATCGCTACCACTACCGCTTCCGCTGCAGAGGTTGAGTTCGGACCTGACGTCATCGTCCGTAAAGAACTCTTCTACGAAGACCTCCGCTTTATCCTCAAAGGCGTTGTGCGGAACAAGCGCGATCGTAGCCCGGAGCCCAACGTGATTGCGCGGTTGACGAGTGAGCGGACGGGCAGCGTAGCTCAGGACAACACCGATGGTGGCGGAAAATTCAAGTTTCAGCTGGATGGTGGAACGGATTACACCGTCGTTGGCAGCAAGCAAAATCGCTTGTCGGATATCGAGCGCGTCTCTACTATCGGGTTGGTGCGCAGCACCACACTCTTCGTGGAGCTTGAGCTCGGTGTCGATGATTTCGACTGTACCCACAATGCGGTACTTGACATTAAGTACAACCTCGACAAGTGGGATATCCTTACCGAAGCCCGCTTTGAGCTCGATCGCCTCGTGCAATACCTCAAAGACAACCCGAGTGACCGGGTCGAGCTAGGCTCTCATACGGATAGCCGGGGCACGGAGGGCTACAATCAGAACCTGAGCGAACAGCGGGCTGGTAGTGCCGTCAATTACATCATCGGTAAGGGCGTCAGCCGGGACCGCATCCTGGCCCGTGGCTACGGAGAAACGCGTCTGCTTAACCGTTGTGCCAACGGGGTGAACTGTAGCGAGAGCGAACACCGCATCAACCGCCGTACCGAAGCGAAGCTGATCTGTAATTAATCATTTAAACGCTAAATCCCCATTCGCGGAGAAGTTGCTGGCACTAACCAGTAGCTGGTACTTCTCCGTTTTTCATCCCAATTAAAAAACCTTAGCTATGAAATTTTTGAAATACCTCACCCTTGTATTCGCTTTCTTCTTCCTGGGCTGTGAACCTTGTGATGAACTTACCCTGGAAGTCTGCGGCGGTAACGAAGGACCGCCGATGGTGGATCTGATCATCCTTATTGATCAGAGTAGTTCTATGGGAACCATTGCCAATACCATTAGTAACGCCGCAGTTACGGCACTTGATTCTGCTAAAATGGAGTGTCCAACGGATTTAGTTACCCATTTTTTGGCAGTAGATGGCACCTGGCTTGGAACGGTGTTCAATACAAGTCACCGTCAGTTTATTTATACTGCTCAGGGAACAACTGTTCCGTTAGCTAGTGATGTAGTTCCTGTAGGCTACACCACTGAGCTTGGAGCCCATGCAATTGAGGACCTGTCCAATTTTGCTCCGTGGCGAGAGGGAGCTTGCCGGGCCATCTTTTACATCAGTGATGAAGAACTGGATGGTTCGGATCCTCAAGGGGATTTTGCCAACGAAACTGCCGCGACAAAAGACGCAATTGCGAGTGCAATTGCTAATGAGGTCACGGTATTTACCAATTTCATTGATGTGCAGAACCTTGGAGCCAGCATTATGCAGAATTATGATGATCTGACAGGGCAAACAGGTGGCTTTAATCTGGTGACGCCAACTCGTTCAGCGGTTACCTCTCAGCTCTATATTGACCTGATGCCGCAGATTGTTTGCAACTCCTGCAAGGCTTGTGAGCTTAGTCAGCTGATGAATGCTAATTAAGTCAGATTCTCGGATAGTTTTTTGACCGGCCAGGGAGGTACATTTTACGGAAAGTGCCTCCCGATAGCCGGGAGGTATTCCCTCTAATTAACCCATAAATCAAGCATCATGTACCGTATACTTTTGAGTATCAGCTTGCTGGTGTTTAGTTGCACTTTTGCTCCTCTGGAAATGCTCTCCCTGTCTTCTGCAACCACCCGTTAAACTTACCTATAAACGTCAACACGAGGGTGACCAACGCGGACGGCTATTGCGTTGACGCCTTTTAATACCATCACTGATGAATACTTCTATATTTCGGGTGCCTGGCACCCAGCTGCTATTGCTTTGCCTGCTCCTATCCTGTTTTGGGTTGAGTGGACAGTCCAACGCTCTCCATTTTGCTGGAGGGGATGACTCGCTGGCCGTACCAATCTCGCAACTTTTACCGTCGGATCTAGACACCATTTCCGTTGAGTTTTGGTATCGGGGCGAAAGCGACCCGCAGCAGATAACCACCCGGAGTTTGCTTAGCTTGAGTAACGCTTCTGGAACGATCGAACTGTCCTTATTCGCAAACCAATTGTCCCTCGCCCGTGGAGATGGGAGCGGTGGATTAAACGAGCCGTTGAGCTTCTACGGCCCCGTACCGTCGAACAGCTGGCAACACCTTCGTCTTGATGTTATCGGGGACAGCCTGACCATTTATATGGACTGCATCCAGCGCGATCGCTTGTTTACCGGGCTTACCGGGCCGGTGGAAAATATGTGGCTGGGTGGTGAGACTGTTACGGGGTTTACCTTCGCTGAGTCTTGGGTCGGCGAGGTGGAGTCCTTTAAAATATGGACAGGTCCACGACGTTTTGCCAACAACGTATGTGTGCGAGAGTACTGTGTTCCGGATGTCACTAATCCGAATCTTTTGGTGTACTACGACTTCAATCAGGGCGCGGCCGCAGGTGCCAATACGGGTATTGGAGCAGTGGAGAACCGGACACTCACTCCCGGTCTGGACGGCGAGCTCTACGGCTTTACCCTGAATGGGCCTACCAGCAACTTTGTGATGTCAACCGCCCCGTTAGTGGGGGAAGCATTGGTGAATCTGCCCTTCGAAATCCGGGATTACCCGTACCGGACGATGGTGCTGGACTCGATCTGTAGCGGAGACCCGGTGACCTTTTGCCTGGGTCCGGACGGCCCGCCCGGAGGACTTCCCGGCCCGGTCGCCGTTGATTGGGAATATTCGGATGATGGCGGTACGACCTGGACCGTAGCTCAGATGCCACCATTTACAGACTTTTGCTTCCCGGTACCTCCGAACTTTCTGACGGCCGATTGTGCGACCAATGCGCTGGGCTACATTGACCGTCTTTTTCGGGCACAGCTTCTGGTCTTTGACCCGGTTTCCGGAACCAGCTGTGACTACCTGAGTGAGACGGATACCCTACGGATACGTTGCGCGGTTACGGACCCGGTGGTGACGATCGTACCGGGTGGTCCTTTCTGTGCACAAGACACCGCTTTGTTGGAGGTGGAATTGCAGACGGCTCACCCCTGGCTTAACTCGTCGGGGACTGATACGGAGATTGTTTGGACCTTATCTGCTACGAATGAGCCAACGATTACGCTTGCTACTCCGCCGAACGCCACAACGTTCACCTATCCTTTCCTTGCACCTGCGTTGAGCGCCCAAAAAACCTTTACGTTTACGGCCACCATTACGTCCTGTGCCGGAACGGTCAGCTTCTCTGCTGGAGTAACCGTAGATCCGGAACCAATTGCGGGGGATATTATTGGCCTGCCTTCGGGCAACCCGCGCAACTTAACGGAGCTCTTCCCTCCTGACAATCCGGTGTACGACATCTGTCCTGGAGAGGATGCTACGATAGGCGTTCGGCCCTTCCTGGAGCCGATGTTTTGTATTCCCCAATGGCAATACACGTTTGATTTGAGTGGGACGGTAGTCTGGCAGGACCTTGGATTCAGCAACTCCTCCCAGAACACGAATATCCTGCCTACGAGTCAGTGGCCAGGCGGGGCGGATCGTATTTACTACCGCTACCGTTGTGATCCGGAGAACCAGCCTTCGGGCTGCGAACCAGCCTTTAGCGATACGTTGGAAATTCGTCTTCGGCCATTGCCTGTCGTCCCTCAAATCGTTGGCCCTGCGGAGATTTGCCTGGGGGATAATACAGTGCTTACCCTGGTTAATCCTGAAGCGGGTATTGATTACTACTGGTACCATGACGGGCTGTTGGTTGCTGGCCCAACCGCTAGCTATTCGGTTGATACCAGCGGCAACTTTCAGGTAGTGGCGGATAACGGTTGTGTACAAACCGAAGGCCCCTTGTTTCAGATAGATGAAATTGAAGTAGTACCGGTGATGAGTTGTCCGCTTCAACCGAATGACTGTCTGAGGCCCGGAGATGAGGTGACGCTGAGTGCCTCAGCGTCGTTTGTGGTCGACAGGCCAAATGCAACGCTGACTTATAGCTGGTTGGCCAGCTCCGGTGAAGCGGGAACCGGGCAAACCTTCACCTACACGGCGCATCCGAACACGACTCCTCCGCTGACACCGACGACCATTACGCTGACGGTAACGGACAGTACAACGGGCTGTGCAGTAACGATTTCCCGAACGATTACGCCTTGTGGAAACCGCTTCTAAAAAAACGAGTGGTAGGTGCGGTGCTCTTATTGGGGGTTTCGCTTGCTGCTGCCTTAAAAAAAACGATATAATGAAACACCTTATAATTTTTGCCTTCCTTTTGCTGGGAATACACGCGGTAAGCGCGAAAGATATTTCAACCGTCGTGCTACCAACTTACGGTAGTGAATATGGAGATGAGAAACCAGAGAGCGCCGTTTCGGTGATTATGGGGCTCAGCGTAGAGGACGATGGCTGTGACGGAGTTTATGATTCATCCCTTGACCAGCTTGGTGTAGGCTTTGTTTTCTACCTGCTGGATAACGCTACGGGAAATATCATTGCTACTACACAGAGTGATGCATCGGGTAGATTCGAGTTTACTAATCTGATGGCGGGGGACTATACCGTTCGCGCAGAGCAAGCGTTTGGTTGGTTTTCAACACCCATTTCGGTTACGGTAGGGGCTTCGGGAGTGCAATCGATTACCTATTTCAATTGCAGGCTTGAGTTCCCGACCGTAGCTACCTGTGTATACGGTGACACAACGGCTGGCCCTGCGAATACGCATAACGAGAAGGGGTTCGCAATTGCCTCTTCAGGCGGCCTTTTTTCGACTCCGTATACCCATATGTTCTCCAGTGTAAACACCAACGCCGGGGTAGTTAGTGACGAGGATATTGTTGGTAAGCGTTGGGACAATGCAACCAATAACATTGATCCTATTGCTACGCTTAATGACTTTGTTGATAGCGATCCGGGAGAGCACAGGATTGAAAACCTTCAAGTCGTAAAAACCGATATGCCCTGCCATGGAGGCGCTTTTGCAGGTGTTGGTACAGTCAATAATGGCGTTAACAAAGATGTATTCTATACTGAATACAACACCAATGGGCTAATGACTTTTTACACGGATGTAACGAGTACGGCTGCTCCGGACCAAGAAGTTGTACACGAGCTGATCAAAGCAGATAACGATGAACTTATTTGGGTAGGAACACAAAGGGCTGCTTCTACTTTCCCGAATTTCAATGAGTTGATGTTGTCCCGTTTAAACAGCTGTACGACTCCGGTAACAAACGTTGTGTTCGGTTTCCGGGATAACACGGGCCAGGTGCCAGTTACGGGACGCTCTGTATTCTCACTCGAAACCCCTTTGCCTGGGTACCCTGATGCGAAATACGCTGTAACCGGATCGATGGGTAACAAAGTTTACCTCTTTTTACTAGCTGCTGATTTTACCCAACGCCTGACCAAGGCATATGATATAGACGGGGACGGGAGTACTGAAGAAGAAGGTATTCGTATTCGGCGGATAGGAGATGAGCTGGTTATTCTTGGGAATTCCTTACAGAGAGGTCCCCTTGGATTTCTGCAAGAACAAAAATTATTCATGCTGAAATTAGGCTTTTCGGGGCAGCCAGGTTTGCCAGTGGTACTTACCAATAAGCTATATGATTTACCTGGCGGTTCAGAAGAAATTGTGGATGCTGAAGTCGATTTCAATGGTGATCTGATCTTGACGGGTACCTCAGCGTTGCTTAACGTGGGAGTAGTTAACGTTGGTGCTCCTGAAAACCAAAAGACATTTCTGATGGGGTTAGACCCTTTTGGAAATCAATTGTGGCTAAACCAAGTCTTATTGTCAGAAGGCTCGGAACCGACGGATTTACTGCTTGGCGGAATCTTTAATGGTGGCATCCAGGTGACGGGTTCATGCTGGACAAACGAGCTGATCAATAACGGCGGGATAATTGTTAACACACGCAAGTTTGATGAAATGCTCATTCGGGCTGATTTAAGCGGAGCGTTAGCGTTTAATAGCGGTTGTGCCAACTCTTTGGTTGCTTCCGTAACGGAACCGAGCTCGGTGGTTAGTGATTTTATTGCAGACGCGGATACGCCTATGTTCACCATTATAGATGGTGGGATTAGTACTGATGAATACTTTACGAAAGCGGAAAACTGCCGGGAGAGAGATGTGGATGATTTTTCTTGTGCGGAAGATCTTCGACTCTCCTTCGCAAATCAGGAAACGGATAGTTTATGCTGTTTTCAGTCAGCGTATTTCAACGACTCTCCTGTTCCGGTTTATGAACTGTGTCTGAAAGTCAGTGGCTCAGTTATGTTTACGGACGTTTTCGTTGAGCCAACGTTCAGCACCAGTGTTAATGCTGCGGCAAATGAGATCAAAATCCGTAGTGCGACGGGGCCAGCTTTGCCCCCCGGCGAAATTCTGGAAGCCATCAATTTTTGTGTACTTGGCGCTGGCGGCTCGTTTGGAATAAATTATTTCTGGAAAGACATCAATGGGGACGTTATCTGTGAAGAAGGAGAAGAGCTGGAAAGCTGTCCTGAAGGTTGCGAAGCGGATTTCAGTTGGACCTTAGAATGTGGCGACCTTCAACTTGACGGAATTGCTAATGGCAGTGGTCTATTTACCTACGAATGGGACATCAACTGTGATGATCCGGCCATGCCGGAACTGACGGGTCAATCGGTTAGCTGGACTTTAACGACGGGGACTTACGATATCTGTCTTAAGGTTACCAATGAAGCTACCGGCTGCACGGCCACGGCCGAACAGCAAGTGACTTTTGAAAATGAACCGCCCGTGCTCACCTGTCCGGATACAACGGTAATACTTATTGCTGATGCCGGAGAATGCTATGCCACGCACGATGCTATTTTTTCGGTAATGGATGATTGTAATCCGAACCCCACTGTATTTTCGTTTACCTGCAATAGCGGTAATCGTGTTGCTGGTAATGCGGCACAGGTACTGAGTACGCATCAGATACCGGTTGGGACGGATTGCGTTATTGTTAATGCCCGTGATGGTTTTGCCAATGGAAATTCACGCTGTAGGTACGAGGTTTTGGTACTAGATCAGGAGGCTCCGGCTTGCCCGTTCCCGCCTACCTTCACTGCCCAGACCTCCCGCTGTGGCGATGGGGTAGAAGCTAGTTGGCCGGAAAATTTCTTTGATGACAACTGTACTGGTGAGATCACTTACAGTTACGATCCGACGGGCCCGGGTAATGGAGACTTCTTTCCCTTAGGGACTACAGCGATTACTGCTTTTGGCACCGATACATCGGGCAACAGGGGCGAATGCCTGGTTAACGTAGTTGTAGAACGTGGCTGCGGAACGCCGGGGCAGGCGGAGTTGAAGTGCCGGGAAGGAGGCTACGTATTGGAGGTGCCTTACAGCAACGATTCTGGTAGTAGCAACGCAGATTGTTCTTTTCAGGCTACCATCAATCACCCGGCTTTCCCCGGGAGTTATCCGGGAAATGGATCGGCGATTCCAGGGATGGTTGTTTTCTTTTTGACTACAGATGAGTTGATTCTTGACCCCTTTGTCACTTTCAATATGACGACGGTTTGTCAATGCGACGACGGTGCATTTTCGCGTTGTAGTTATGGTTTGAACGCGGAGGTAGAATGCTGTCTGGAGCTCCACATCCCCGATACGGTGATTTGTGAGACCCAAACCTTTTTGGAGGTGCCGATCATTGACCTGACGGGCTTGACGGGAATCACGCAGGTGCGCTATTACGTTGCGGATGCCGGTGCTGGTTCCTTTGGCACGCCACTACAGATCACTAACGGTTACCAGCCCTTAGACCTGGCGCCAACTTACCACACGGGGAATATTGTCGTGTATGCAGAAGTTGATTTTGCGGGAAGCGCCTGTACAACCGTGACGACAAATGTGGCCAATATTCAGCGTTGCTCACCGGTGACGGGTTCCGTGCCTGCTCAGGAATACTGCTTTGACGGAACGCCCATTCAACCGGACACACTTCGATTGACCCTGAGCGGAGGAGACCCGACTCTTTGTGGCGACAGCATCCAGTGGTACGACCCTGAGGGGGTATTGATTCCCGGCGCTACGGGGCTTACTTACCTTCCGGGAATATTGTCATTACCAACAGGCACGATGGATTGTGACCAGCGCTTTGTCTATACGGCGCAAATTACTTCAGTTTGTGGTACTACGACAGCGACGGCCGAGATTCGCCTATTCAACGAAAACGATCCGGTCGGGGAGCTTACGCTGGACCCTCTGGACGATAATCCGCTGTGCCCTGGAGAAGACGCTATTCTGCACTACGCACCGGCGTGTACCGGAGACGACATGATGTGGACCTGGTGGGAGAGTACGGACGGAGTCAACTACGTACAAATAGTGGAAGCTGGCAGCCAGAATCCGGTGTATTACACCAACCGTTTGTACGAAGATACTTGGTTTCAGGTCCGGAAGCAGAGCGGCGTTTGCGCGGAGGATTTGATTACGCTGTTTCTGGATATTCGGGAGGAGCTGACATTGATAGGCTTCGATGCTGCTTTTGATGATGTTTGTCTGCCGAGTTCAGTGACCCTGTCGGCTCAGGTAAATTTCCCCGCCGACTGTCCGCAACAAGTGTTGAGTTGGTACCGGAATGGTGTTTTATTGGCGACGACGAACACGCTTTCTTACCTCTACGTTCCTGCTGCGGGAGAGGAGGTCGCTGGCAACTACGAGGTGTTAGTGGGCAGCCCCTGCTGTGATCAGGAAGTACGTTCTTCGGTGATTTCCCTTACCGGGCCACCGACCGTTGCTATTGCAGGGCCTTGCTTTATCTGTAACAGTAACCCGGCGGAACTCGCTGCCGTTATTGAGGGGGCAACAATTGCCGACGTGAGTTTGCAGTGGTACGCGGACGGGATGATGCTTCAGGGAGAGACCGGAGCTACGCTTGAAATATTTGATCACACGGGGGATGTGTATACTCTTGAAATGACCGATGCTAACGGTTGCGTTAGCCAGGCGTCGTTTACGCCATATGAGCGTTGTTTCATCGTTGGGGTAGACGATCTGCCATTGATTGAAGCCAGGGTGTTTCCTAACCCCGCTAGTGACCGGTTGTTTTTGGAAATGATGCAGCCGGTCTCTTTTCGGGAACTGACCTTGTATGATGCTTTGGGACGGCCAGTCCGGCAGGTTTCGGTTGAGTTACCTCAAGAGCGGATTGAGGTCTCGCTGCAAGGCCTTGCAGCAGGCGTCTACTTCCTGCAAGGGTTTACGGAACAAGGGGTTCTGCGGAAAGAAGTGGTGGTAGAGTAGCTGTTGGTTAAGTCTGAACACTTCCAACCTCAACCACTATTAGGATTGGTTTGATTTCAAGGGGGAAAGGGGCAGTAGCTTCTTTTCCTCTTTTTGGTTTTTGGATGTAGTAGTTAGCGGACGGGTATGGTTCTGAACTGAAATTTATGGGGGATTGCTGCTTCAGGGGTTAAGGGTTTCGTGTGGTGCTGCGCAGTCCCCGGGTTTTCCGCGTCGCTGGGCGATCCCCGGGTTACGTGATGGCTGTGCCATCTGCTTCACCCGGGGTTAAGGATGTTCGACCACTTCGTGGTCGGGAGGGGAAGAGTAGGACTGGTGGTGTGGCTGTGTGGCCCCGGGTTTTGCGCGTCGCTGGGCGATCCCCGGGTTTCGCTTCGGCTTCGCCGGCGCTGCACCCGGGGTTAAGGACGTTCGTCCCCTTCGGGGTCGGGATAAAGTTAGGAACCTGCCCTGGGCTTTTGATTATCGATATGAAAGTTGGCTGCTTGCGGTGGATTTTTTAAGCTGAGCAATCCTCAGCCCCTGCTTATCTTCCTCCCCACCAAGCACCCACCGATATGCCTCGCCCCGTTATATTATTCCTCCTTCTGAACTGTCTCGCCGCTCCTGTAACCGCCCAGTCTACCTGGCTAACGGAAGTGGAGCAGGAGGCTTTACCGGATTCTTTGAGGCATCTGTCCCGGAAGCTGAAAGCGGGAGACTCCACTGCGTTGGTGCCCCTGTCGGCCTTGCTGGACGACCAGCGATTAACCACTCAGCGACACTACTTCGGCCGGGATACGGTGACCGTGGCGCAGTTGGCCGGGCAGACATTTTTTCAATCTACTTACCTGGAGAATTTGAGCTGGGGCGCGCCAATCAGCGGAGCCACTCTATGGAAATATTGGCGGGACAATAGCCATAAGATTGTTTTTTCTCCCTTGCTTGGACGGTTTACGGATGTGCCACCCGGTACGCGGGAAGTTCGGTATGAATTACAACCGGCTGCTGCGCTTACGGACAAGGCCAGGTTGTTATCAGACTACAAAACCAAGATTTCCCGTGTTGTTGCCCATAAAGATTTCTTTATGCCGGTAAAATTGATTCCGGAGATCGGGAAGCTGGGAACCCCGGAAGCCTTTGTTTATCTTAAGGAGTGCGCTGCTGGTCAGCATTGGGGCAAGGGAGAGAGCCCGCGCGATAAGCAAGTGATAGAATCGATCATTAAGGGGTTGGCGCATTACCAGCGTATAGAAGCTGCGCAATTAGTATTAACGCTTACCCGTCGGTTGGAAGGGTGGGGGCATAATGGGTTTGTGTCGTCGATGAACTGGATAACGGGGATAGACCTGCGAGCAGACTGGCGAGCTGATCAAGACAGCCTGGTGGCGGAGTATCAGCGCCTACTGGACTCCTTGCCCGCCTTGGCGCAGCTGCGAGAATTGGGGTTCCGGCGGGCGGATGCTGCCCGCCCGGAAGACTTTGCGGACCGTGGTGCTTACCTGGAATACCTCATCACCCGGCCCGGGCAAAAAGCCTGGGTGCTGTTTCAGGCGCTGCGGGAGTTGGAAGCGATGCGGGACCCCCGTATATTGGTGCAGTTGGCGGCGCTTCCGCTGCACGAGAATATCTTTTCTTCCCGGAACCTGAGCGGGGAAAGCAGGAGTAGGCTGGAAGGCCTGACGGGCGTGCGGCTGTTGGTGAAAGATAGTGAAGGGGAGTTGGTGGCTGATGGCTATGATCGGGTGAAAAGCCGGAACGCGCTTCACTACTGGGTAGCGCATTATGATGAGTATCAATGGTCTGATGTAGCGGCGCGCTTCGTTTATCAGGGCGATGATATAAAGCCTTTGGACACGCTGGCGGTATTGGTGGAGCAGCTGTATACCAAAGATGATGCGGCGGCGGTAGGGGCGGTAGCCGAATTGATGCAGCTGCCGGTTGACAGCTTGTTGCGGCGGATTGACGGCCGCTACTTTGGTGGTCTGCACGGAGCCAATGGCGCACTTCCTTTAAGTCTGAAGACCAAACTTCCCGCTCTGGCGGAAGTATTAGCGATTTGCCGGGAGCGAGGGCAGTCGACGCGATTATCATTACGGACCGAAGCAACTTTAAAGCGCTTGTGCGCTGCGGTTAACGGAGCGGAACGAGAGAAAATCTTATCGATGCTGGAGGAGCCCAGGATAGACAACATTACGGCACTGGAGGCCTGGGGCTACGTTCACGCCCGGCAGTACCCCGACGCGGTGGAGGCGCTGGATGAATGGGTAAAGGTCTGGTACGCTGATCAGTGGACATCAGGGAGTTTGAGTGGGGAGAATTTTCGGTTGTTTATACTGAAATCTGCTTTGCGGCGGACGGGGCGGTTTCGGGGGCTATGGGAGGACTTTGAGGCCTTGATTCGGGGGGCTGGTCCGGAAGCCCTGACGGCGCTTGAGGTGTTGCGTGTAGCGGATACGGATGAGCGGATTCGTGCGGAAGCAGCGGGGATTTTGGCGCGGACGCAGGTGCAAAGTCAGGACCGCTTCACCGTGAAGGAATATCTCGATTTTGGTGCCCTGGGGGCACCGGTTCCGGTGGAGCGGGTGTCCGTTGGGTTGACGCCCACTGCGCTGGCGGCAATGTTTGGTCGGTTCGAGGGGAGCTCCCAGGAGGCGCGATACCGTCTCATTCAGTTGATTGATCATCACCGCGATACGACGATGACGCCTCACCTGTTGGCGTTGGCTGGGGATACGACTACGATTATGAAGAGCTTTGTGTCTACCCGAACGGACAAAGGTCGCTTCACCGAGTACTTCTCTATCCGCCAGGGGGACTACATGATCTGGATATTGGAGAAGCTGCACGGCGTACGCTTCAGGAACGAGGAGCAGGCCTTGCCCGAGGAGGTACCGGTGAGGACTTCATCAAGTCAGGCAGAGTTGCGGGATAAGTGGCGGTTGGCGAAGCGGTGGCGGGGGTGGTTGGGGGAGAGGTAGGCGTAGTATTGTTTGGTGACTTACCTCCCCCAGGGTTAAGAAAGTTGGCCGCCCGCTGTACTGTGGGGCCGTAAGGGCGAGGCAAGAACGGCTGTACATCTACGTCCAAAAACGTATATTTATCTATCAAATTTTGCGCCTCGCCCCCAATTTTTTACCTTAGGTCTACGCTACTACTCTTTACCCGGAAATGACCAACCCTGAACTACTCGACTTATTGAACAAGGACCTGCCCGAGGGGCTGGACTGGGTCGTGGGGGAGTGTAAAGACAAGTGCATTGGTTTCGCGCTGAAGAACCTGGTGAAAACCGGAAATTTGCACGAGCGGAAAACCCGGGCGAAGGAAATGTTCTCAGATGCCTTACTAACCTTTACAGATCACGTACAGCAAGGGCGTATAACTGAACTTAAGGCGAACGTCGGCACTTACCTTTGTGCGACCATGAAGTACGCCTACCTGGGGGAACAGCGTCGCGCTAAGCGAGCCCCGTTGACCCTAACGGAAGACTATGCGGTTGCTACCGTAGAAGAACGGGAAGAACGGGAACTGGTGCGCCGCGCCTTGCGCCGCCTGATTCGGGAGTTGGGCGATGCGTGCCGGGAGTTGCTGACTTTTCGTTACTACGACAATCTGCCCTACGCTGAAATCCTTACGATTACTGCAGAGCAGTATGCCTCGGTTAATGTATTACGTAATAAGAGTAGTAAGTGCATGAAACGCCTCCGTGAGAAAGTGAGCGAAAACGTACCGGCAATAAGAACATCCCCCAATGCTTAACGACAAAGACATTGCGCTGCTGGAGGCTTATACCTACGGTGAGATCAGCCCGGAAGCAGAAGCCGAACTGCGGGGCCGCCTGGAGGAGGACGCGGACTTTGCCGCTGCCGTCCGCCGCTGGGAGCTGGTGGAGCGGGAAGGTTTCGTAATTGAGCCGAGCGTAGCGACCAGGGCTGCGGTAGCGGATGCTCTGAACCGGGAAAAGACCGGGACGGAAGAACGTTCCTCCGGAATACCCTGGTGGTGGTATATACTTGGTGCCTTGACCGTTGGGCTACTCGCCTACGGTGGCTGGAGCTTGCTCCATCAACCTTCCACTGCACCTGCGACCGCGCCCGAAAACGCACCAACCGAAGTACAAGCGGATGGTCCCTACGCAGATCTGGTCAGGGAGTACTTCCGGCACCTGCCCAGCGAGAACTTCCACCTCGGCAGCGAGGAAACCCTCGAAGAACGCGCCCTGGCTGCCTACGAAGCCCGTGATTACGCCACCGCGCTGCCACTCTTGCTGGAAACAGTAGAGATGGGTGGGGATAGTTTGAATTTGCTGTATGCGGGGGTGGCGGCGTTGGGGCTAGGGGATGGGGAGGCGGCGGTAATGTATGCCGAAGCTGTGCTCAATGGACTTAGGCGCACCGAGTATTTTGATGATGCTAACTATATAAAAGTACTAGGCCTCATTCAGGCAGATGAGCTTGAAGTTGCTAAGGTAATTATCCAAAGTCAAGCATCAAATTCAAAATATTCATATATAGAGCTTAATTCAAAAATTGATAATTAAACATCTATTTCGATGAACAATAATGTACAACCATATATTGGGTATCCGATACTAAACAAATTACTTTCATTAGACGAAAGTGCTAATAATATTGGGCTACTGTACCCTGTACTGCTTAAAGGTGAAAGCTCTAATTATTTTATTCCAGTTGCTGGAAGGGATGAAATAGACAGTATCAAGACTCGATTCAAAAAAAAGGAGCCTTACTTTATTATTAACCTACAAATGCCTTTGGGAACAAGTGTTCCTAACAGTATTCAAGGCAACTCATCTATTCTTAGTCCATTGAATCTTCAGGTTGTCAGACTGATTCAATTTGTAAAAGACGAAGAAATCATTTTTTCGAAACAGGAAACATTGTTGGAAGAGGTTAGTACTAACGATTTGATTGATTGGAGTTTTCCTATGGCACTTACTACGGCACTGTATGAAGACGCCTTTAATAGTGAAGATCAGTTTGGGGATAAAGATTGCTCTTGGGTTGCAAGAGGTATTGTTGGAGGAAGCCAGAAAGGCGCTCCGTTTATTTTCTATATTGATAGATATCAGAATGGTAACACAAGGCCCTTTTATCTAGGGATAGGAGGGCATAAATATTACAATGAATATTTTTGTGAGGTTGGAAAAGACTTTCCTAAAGAACACTCGTCCGATACTTACGATGCTATCGGAATTGATGAGTTTGAGTTCATAAATGGATTTGCTTATGCAGTAAATAACAAATGGAAAATTGCACCGCACCGAAGGAATAAATTTGGCCCAGGCTGATTGTACATTTTGTCACCCCACCACCCCCGCCCAACTCCCCGCCCACCAATACTTCTTCGTTCCCATTCCCGAGGCCATTTTCACCTTAGCACGCCAGAGAGCTTCGGCGGGGGATTGGCCGGCAAACAACTGGCGGTAGAATTCTTCGAGTAGTTCTTTAGTGGGTGGTCCTTTGACTTGCCAGAGGCTGGACACCACGTGTTGGGCACCCGCCAGCCGGAAGGAACGGCTGATGGTGAAATTTCCCTCTCCGGCTCGCTGCTGCCCCAGGCGGGTTTCGCAGGCGGCGAGAACGACTAATTTATTTGTAAGGTTGAGGCTTTCAATACTGGCTGCATCAAATTTATCATTCCTGGACAGGTAAATGTAATTGTCTTGTAAGCGGTCAGGGTTACTTTTGGCATGTGCGGAAAAATGCAGGATGTTAGCGGGTGTGGCCAGGGCTTGTAACCGTTGGGGGGAGGTTCCACCAATGTGTTCCTGATATTGCGCTGCGTGCATTTTCAGCGAATCGTGCGTAGGCTGAAAATAAGCAGCCAGCCCGCTGTGGGCGACGACGGCAACGGAGAGGTTTTGTACTGAGAATGGCTTCTTGTTTTTATGGATCTGATCTACGGCCCAGCTGCTGGCGTAGCGGATGCGATGGCGGTGTAGCAGAAAGGGTAATTCATCTCTGTCGGTAAGCGTAGAAGGTTGCTCCGTCAGCAATGCTTCGAAGGGGAGGGTAGACAGTGGTCCATCAGGAATCACCAGCAGCGGTTGCCCGGGCGGTAGAATTATTGCGATGGATTGAAACAGCTGTTGATAGAGTCGGTGCGCCAGGCTCCGGTAAGATTCTATGGTCTGATGATCGGGAACCGCTACGTCAAGGATGGCCCGCAGGGCTTTTATGTTGCCGCTAATTCCGGTAGTGTCCAGCTCGACTACTTTTTCGCCTGCTTCCGTGAGGGCCAGTGCGAAGAGCTTCCCGCCGAGCCAGGAATACATCAACAGCGATTCTTCCCGCAGCTGGGAGGCTGGCGGAGGAGAGGTGTTGAGCAGCAGGCCCACCTTACCATTATCGTTCAGGGTACTGATTTGTTCTTCCAGTTGTTGACGGTCGTTCAACAGACCCTGCCGTTGATTGGCCAGTGCTGTTTGCTGAGCTTCCGGGGCAAGTTGTTGCAAGGTTTCCACGACATTGATTCGTTTCTGCAGGGTAAGCAGGCTGTCCTGCAACAGATAGCGGGGTAGGTCCATTTGTTGGTCCCTTTTGAGCAGGTCGCGGCGCATTAAAAGGGATTTTGCCGCATCCATTCGTTGGAGGACATCCAATGCTTTAGCGTAAGCGGGGGCCAGGCGGTACTGATCGATGGAGGAGACAACACCTATTTCAAGGCCTTCCGTACCGAAGGCACTGAGTTGATACAGAAGAGAACTGTTAGACAGGTTACTTTGCCTTGCGGACCAATTCGCCAGCACAAAGCCGATGTATTGATCTGCCAGTTCGAGTGCTTCCAGGCTACCGGTTTGCTCATACTCGATCCACTTGGCGGTGGCCAGGTCGATGAGGTTATTGAGGCAGACTATGGTTTCGGGTATTTGTTCGGTAAGTGTTTTGGGAATCAGGACGTCCAGTGAAGCACACCTTCCATTTGTGAGGTAGGCGGCGGCGATTTCCCATAATGCAGCGTAGTCTTTTTGTTGTTTGGCACTTTCTTCCAGGAAGTAGTCGGCTTCATCCTTTAGCAGTACATTAAAGGGCTGAATTTGCGGGTAGATTTCCCGGTAATAGTTCGTTGCTTCAGCGATGGATTCCGGGTTTCGGGTGAGTCGCATGGCTTTTAGTCTGGCGGTGAAGCCATATCGGAGAGGATATTCGGGGCGTAGACTGGCTTCCATTTGCTGACAGGCATCCTTAAATTCTTCGTCTGTGCCCAGCATGGCTTTATGCATTGCGTTCTCCGCAAAGGCTTGGGGCAGGCGAGGGGATGTTTGTTGTTGGTATTGGCTGATGGCGCGTTCAACAGCGGAGAGCGAGCGCGCAAAAAGCTGCTCTATTTCAGTTTTTGATTTCAGGTTAAACCGTTGTTTTCTGATGGCCCTGGCCTGGAAGAGGTAGAGTTGGGCTTTGGTGTCGTGCAGTTGGGTGGTGGCTTCATTGTCAGGCAATTTCAGGCTGTCCACCAGTGCTTCTATTTCCGGGAAGTGATAATCTACCCGTAACTCCAGCACTTTCAGTAGGGCCAGGTCGAGGTCGAGTGATCTGGCAGCCGGTAACTGTTGGCGGACGGCCTGCGCTAGTTGGGCGTAATGGACAATACTGTCAGTATACTGCCAATGCTCGAAGTGCAGTTTGGTCAGCAGGCTGGCCAGGCGATAGAGGTCGGCGTTTATGTCGTCGTCGGTGCTTTGTTTGAGCAGGCTGAGGGCTTCTCTTCCCAGCTGCATGGCTTTCTCGTAGGCCAGGTTTTCGTAGGCGTTTTCGGCTTGATAGAGGGTGAGGCAGGCACGATCATTGGTGGACTGTCCGCTCAGCGCATCTGTCTGGGCGAGTAGCTGGCGGCGTTCGGTGTCGTTGCCGCTTAGTTGGTTGGCCCTGAGGTCTTGCTTTAGTTCGGCGAAGCTTTCTACGGAGAGCGTATTGGGCTGACAGCTGAAGAGGAGTACGAGCAGTAGCGTAGTCTGCAAGCAATTCAGTAGGATAGGGACGACGGAGATTGGGCGGTTGATAACTGATGGGGTTGAAATGCGGCGGCGATTTTTTGGGCGCGGCCGCAGGTGCAGAGAAAGGAAAAAAGCAGGGATTGCAAGACTACCGTTTGAAGAGATAACGGTCAGCGTTAGAACAATTTTAAAAAAAAGTAGCGAAAGACCGGTTACGTTTTACGGCTTACTACACTAAGCCTACGAAAGATGTCCTAATCGGAACAGAAAGCAGGCTGTAAGGGCTGGCTAATCTTCTCAAAGTGGACTTCTCATTATTAACCGATCCAGAAATACACTAATGCAAGAACCCAAACCAGTTTGTTTTTCAAGGGACGCGCAGCTGTCCGTCAAAGCCTTGAAGAGAATACAGGAGCAACAAAAATTTGCCAAAGAGAACGCAGCGGTCTTTGCCTCCCTCACCCGTCGGGAACGAGAAATCCTGACGGATTGGGCCAGCGGAAAGACTAACGACGCGATTGCCGAAGAGCATATTGTTTCTCCGCACACCATCCGCACCCACCGGCAGAACGTACGGGCGAAGCTGCGTATTCATCATACGGTGGAGGCGGTTTGGTGGGCGCAGTGTTTTGATTTGGTGTGAGAATCTACGCCTCAAGACGTATTGCCCACGCCCTGAACTAAAAATAATTTTACGACAGCCTATTTCATATGGCGGATAGTAGTTGGTTTTAGGGCTGCTACGCTACTGATAAAATATAATGCTATGATACGATTTTTACTTTTCTTGGTGTTGTTATTTCTTGGCCTGTTGGTAGAGGGGCAGACGGTGGTTTGTAATAACGCTGCTAATAGTTTGAACACGCAAGCGGATGTGGATGCCCTAGGAGCACTTAACTGTACGGAAATAAACGGCAGACTGGGTATTTATGGAAGTGATATTACGGACCTTACTCCATTAAGTAGCATCACGTCCTGTTTGGATTTAGTCGTAGCTAATAGCAGTCTGACTACTTTGGACGGATTAGAGAATGTTGAAGCAACACTTATTGAGATTAGGGATAATGACTTGTTAACGGACATTGACGCCGTACTAGGGAATGATACGCTTGTCGCTCTTCGAATTCTTCGTAACGACAACCTTACTACTATAAATTGGCCCAACCTGAAATTTATTGATCCACAAATTAATGGTGACTTCCACATTATACCCGGTAATGGGCTTTCTTCTGTATCCTTTCCCAATTTGGAGCGTGTTGAGGGGCGCTTTATCTTAGAGGAGTCTCGGGATCAGGGAGTGACTTATGACTTTTCTAGCTTGAGAGCGGTTAGAGATCTAACCATCGAGGATAGCAACTTGTCCGACCTTAGCGCTTTCCCTTCGCTAGAAGAAGTCGATGATTTTAATCTATTAAACACCAATATACCAACGCTATCGGGGCTTAGTAGCTTGACCACCATAAATAGAGATCTTGTCATCTTACGTGATGAGGGTTTGACCAACCTTGACGGAATGCCTAATTTGGTCAGCGTTGGTCGCGTAATTGTTGGGAATAATGCTAATCTTACATCTTGTGCCATCTCGGCGATCTGCGACTTGATAGAAGACGGTGGTTCCTCTTCAATCGGCAACAACGGCCCCGGTTGTAACTCAGTCGCTGAAGTAGAGGCTGCCTGCCTCACCGCCCTCCCCGTCACCTGGCAAAGCTTCACGGCCAGGGCGGTAGACAAGGGTGTTCAGCTCCGTTGGTCCACGACGCAGGAGGAAAACAACACCGGCTATACCGTAGAGCACAGCCTGGACGGCATTGCTTTTCAACCTACTCAGCACCTGCGTCCGCGCCCCCAAAACGCTGGTGGTATCCACGAATATGACTGGTGGCACCCGAATAGGGTAGGTGGGACGCACTACTACCGCATCCGGCAGGAGGATTATGATGGGGAGGTGAGTTATTCGGAGGTACGGGAAATTCGTCTGGTGGAGGAAGTAGCCTTTGAGGTCTACCCAACGGTAGTACGGGATCTGCTCACTATTCGCTCAGCCTACGAACAAACGACTGTCCGTATACGGAGTATGAACGGTCAGGTGCTGCTCACGCAGCGGCTCAATGCGGGTGTACATCAGCTATCTCTTCATACTCTGGCAGCAGGGATGTATCTGGTTGATGATGGGGTAGGGGGTGTGCATCGTGTTATTCGGTGAGGATCGATACTATCACAAGGGAGTCTTTATATTTAAAAAAAAGCATATTGATATGATTAAGCCAACCATCGAAGCTCTGCTGCGGGTGATGAAACATAAAGGTTACAAGGTCTACGACAAAGTTGATGTGGACTGGAATCTGAACATTATAGGTATTCGTAACCGTAATCCTGTGCCCGATAAGTTTGATGATACACTAGTAGTTTTTCATCGGTTTTTAGGGGACTGGCATATTACTTACTACCCGGTTACGACTGACCCAAGCGTAAAGTATTTGAAGGAGCCAATTCTAAAGAAAGGAACAGCAATACTAAAGGAAGGACAATACTTGGGAGCCTATACTATCCGGCCACATAATGGTAAGTATTTGGCATTGTGCCAGTCTTGGTCACATCCCACAGGAGTAAGTGTATACCGAAACCAAAAAGGATCGGGGACACTCATTTTTGATGAAAGTACACTTGATCATGGGGCTCGTCTGGGGATTAATATCCACAAAGGACCGCGTAGCGGTAACTGGGATTCAGAAACTAAAAATTACTCAAAAGGATGTACCGTCTTTGCGGACAGCAGACATTTTGAGGAGTTTATGCTGAAATGCCGCTTTGGAAAAGAAGCTTTTGGTAATTCGTTCACTTACACCTTGCTCAATGAGGTGGACTTCGACCTTAAATAATATTGCTATGGAAAAGGAAATTGAGTTGTTAAAGGCAGAATTGGGAGTTTTGAAGGACGCACTTCAGGAAGAACAATTGCACCGGAGGCATTTATTGGTCTCTCAGCAGAAGCAAGCGTTCATAAAACTACGAGCAGCTATTTTAGATTCGAGTGAGTTGCAAAACAACTACGAGAGCCTACTGCGAGAATTGAATCTAGCCGATTTTCTTGGCCTAGTAGCTGAGATCAATAGCCCGACCTCTGACAAAATGGGTTTTACGCTCATCGAGGTAGTCTACGAGGCGGTGGATAAGGTGCTGCTTCCCTTGAACGGGGGAGAAGATCGTGATAACCACAAGCGGCGTTTTAAGGAAATACTGAAGAAAATCTTTGATAATCCTATCGCATCTGCCGTGATCAATTCTAACCCCGTAACTGGGGTTATTGGAAAGGTAGTTGATTTTGCTTCTGGCTTTGTCGATTCTGTGATCGACCGTAGCCTTGGAGGTTCTGCTAGAAAAATTAAGGTGGTAACCAGTGAAGTAATCAACGCGGATCGGATAAAAGCCTTTGCTAGTGGGATGAAAAAGTACGAGGTGCTTTACGGAGATTTAGCAACAGCTTTGCAAGCTTTCAGGAGCTCCTTATCTCACGTAAAGTCTGGTATGCAGAACAGTTTATTGGAGTACGGTAGTGCTTACGATCAATTTTTGAACCTTCTGTCATTAGATATTAAAGACCCCTTTGTCGGACTTGATAAGGTGTTTCGTTTAGCAGATGAAGGCTGGGATGGTTTATCAGAAGCGACACTGGCAGAGGTCACAGGAGATGATCGTATTGCTAAAGCATTGCGGTTTGTGAATGAAATGCAAAACGCGGAAGTCCGACTCAGTTCGCTAAGAGGGCAGTTTAGTACTGCGCAGATAACCTTTAAGAAGCGCCTAGTGGAAGTTCTTAGAAGGCCTCTTGAAGAAGGTTGGGAAGACGCTAGAGTAGACCAGGACCGCCTACGGGAAACGATTAACGAAATACAATTATTAACGGAACGCTCTAGCTCCCTGATGGCGAGCATGGCTTAGATAGACCGCCTTATGAATGATACAATAAAATACGTAATTGGACTTACCGCTCTGGTGTTGATTGCTCTACTGCTGTTCAAATATTTTTACTCACCAGGAGGGGGCGAAAAGTGTATAGAAGGCTTTCGGCCTTTTCCACTGAATCGTTCAGCTGAACCTGGTTCAATAGTTGCCGTTGGTAAGACTAAATCGATTTTAGGTAAAAAGGCTATGCGGGTCGAGAGACTGTACCTCGATCGTGCTCGCTTAGAGCAACAGTTGGTACGCTCGTCTTTCTTGAAAACCGGAAAGCGATGGGAAGTTCCTATTTGCGTAAGTGACCGAACGAGTGATTTTAAATTTATTTTCCAAGAAAGAGGACTAACGAGTCAAAAAGTAGATGCTACGGCGGGGGCTGTGTATGAAAACACAAAAAGTGCGATACTAACGGCCAACGAAGGTTACCGATACGGCCTTGCGGATGGTGCCGTTGCCCTTCAGGACCTTCTGTTCAATTTGCCGTTGAGAGAATTGCAACTTCTTCGTACAGCGCTAAAAAATGGAGAACAGCTCATGTTTGTGAACGAGGTACTTGTTTACGACTCGGCAAGTCTTAAAGTGACATTAGCAGATGACTTATCGGAGGATTTGACAGTTGATCTTTTTGGCTGGCTCGGCGTTGAAGCAAAAGTTTCCTGGGATGAAAATAATGACTTGGATATCATATATCCACCAAATAGTATTGTAGGTTATGAGGGGACTTTGCTTGATGAGAGTCATTTGGTCGAGCTCGAGGAAACCATTGCGGAGCGTAAGGAGAAGGGAGACCTGATGATTATGTACGAGGACAAAGACGGAGATGGATATGGCTCTGGAGAGCCGGAAGAGTACTGGATTTTTGGTGCTAAGGAGCGTCCAGAGAGGATCGTAGGGGGACAAGTGCTTCGATACGTTAGCAACCACGATGATACGAGTGACCTTAGTGAAAAGCGGATGCCTGGAGAACAGTCCTGGTATCGTGATGCGGATGGCGATGGTTTTGGAGATCCTAGTGTTGTAACGATTGCTAAGGATCGACCGGAAGGCTATGTAAATAACGATAAAGATTGCTACGATAATAACGCCAGAGCATTTCCAGGTCAGTCAGATTACTTTACAGAGCACCGTGGAGACGGTAGCTTCGATTACGACTGTGATAATACAATAAGTGTACAATATAATCTCGTCGGAGGAGGCTGCGTGAACAGTTGTAAGTCTCTGAATAGCGGATGGGATGCTCGAGAGTATCCTCCACCGGGCCAAGCGGGCCGCTATG
This sequence comes from Neolewinella agarilytica, assembly GCF_900110645.1. GTDB lineage: Bacteria > Bacteroidota > Bacteroidia > Chitinophagales > Saprospiraceae > Neolewinella > Neolewinella agarilytica. The sequence goes on along the minus strand of NZ_FOFB01000012.1, from coordinate 76,231 downwards.
TTGTAGGCTGTAATAATGGACATTGGCCTGATTACAGCTGTACTGTAAAGCGGGAGCGACGGGTCCAAGGAGGGCGTTAAACTGGGATGAGTATGTTTAAGTCTTACGAGAATATCCCTGCTACTGCATAGCAATTCTTATAACAACCTAACAAAACAACCATGCCTGCCTACATCTTAAGCACTGGTGCCTACCGGCCCCGGGTGCAACAACCCAATCATGCCCTTACGGAACGTTTTTTCCTGAAGCGAGGGAATAAAATTCATCAGAAAGCGACGGTGGATATCCTGGAAAAATTTACGGCCGTCACGGAGATTCGTGAGCGTTCCATTGCCCTGCCAGAGGTGAGTGCTTCCCGAATGGGGTACTTGGCGGCAGAAGAGGCGATTGAGCGGGGTGGGGTAGACCGGGAGGCGATAGATTACATCATTGTCGCCCACAACTGGGGAGATGTGAGCACTAAGCACAATTTTCAGGACACCCTGCCCAACCTGGCTGCACGGATAAAGAGTAAACTGGGTATCCGAAATCCAAGGTGTGTGGCCTACGATATCCTTTTTGGTTGCCCGGGTTGGTTGGAAGGGGTCCGGCAGGTAGATCTGCTGATCCGCAGTGGTGAGGCGCGCTATGTGTTGGTGGTAGGTACGGATACGGTGTCGCGGGTAGTGGAGGAATATGACGTTGATAGCCTGTTGTTCAGCGATGGGGCAGGGGCCGCACTGATGGCAGCTTCTGCTTCACCCAATACGGGGGTACTGGCCAGCGCTACCCGTTCACATTGCCTGGAGGAGTTGGATTATTTGCGGATGGGGCGGTCGTTTTCTGACCGTAAATACCTCGATGGCCTCTACCTGAAAATGCAAGGTCGACAAGTATTCAAATACGCTCTGCGCGAAGTGCCCGCAGTGATTACTGCTTGTTTAGAAAAGGCTGAGGTTGACCTGCGCGACGTACGCTACTTCATTATGCATCAAGCCAATGCTAAAATGATCAAGGCAATAGCGAGCAGGCTTTTTGCACAGCATGGTATTGCAAACTATCCGGAGGACGTACTGCCAATTAATGTCTACACAAAGGGTAATAACTCGGTAGCTACCATTCCTACGCTGCTGCACGAAGTGATTGACCGAGCGCACAACCAACGCGGTATTGAACGGGGGGATTTGGTGGTTTTTGCCTCGGTGGGGGCAGGGATGCACGTTAATGCGATGATCCATCGCTTCTAATAAATAAGCATAAAGATTTAAAGATGAAAGTGATTAATCGATGGATTGACAGTCTGGTTTCCAACGGCATGTCGTACAGTAGTTACCTTTTCTTTCGGACGTTTTGCCGGGGGAAGATCGAGGGAGAAGCCTACATTCTGGATCGGCTGGACAGCAACTTTATCCTGGTAAGCAACCACGTGAGTTACCTTGACTGGTTGGTGATCTGGGGGGTGTTTAAGTTCCGGTACAAGACGGATATCCTGTTTCTGGCCAAGGAGAAGTTGTTCAATGACCGGTTTTGGGGGCGTTTGATGCGGTACGGTAACTGCATCAAGGTGAAAGACGATGGTACTAAGATCACGGACAGCCGCAACATGCGGACTTTGCTGCAAGAGAACAAAGTGGCCATCTTTCCGGAGGGGACGCGGTCGCGGGACGGAGAGTTGCAAGATTTTCGGCCGGGCGCGGCGGTGTTTTCGATGCGCAATCAGGTGGACATCATCCCGGTGGGGCTGGTGGGTTTCTTTGAGAGCTGGCGGCCGGAGGAGCGGCTGCCAAGGCCGCACCGCTGTAGCATCAGGGTAGGGGAGCCGATTGCTTCGGCGGAGCTGAAGGCAATGGGGCGGGGCGCTACGGACCATTTGCGGGAGACGGTAGGCAAGTTGAGCGGTCAACTATGAGTGAGCTGCTGAAAATTGGGGTGCAGCCCGGTGATGTGGTGGTGTTTGACATCGACAAAACGGTGTCGGACACCCACGTTTTGGAGCTGCTGCTGTTCTTGCGCGAGCGGGAGCTTTCGCCGCTGGGTTACCGGCTTTGGTTGTTGTATATGTACGGTTTCTGGGGGCCGGTGCTGAAGGTGCTGGACTGGTGGTCCCGGCCCCGGATGCAGCGGTTGGTATACAGCTGGTACGCGCGATACACGGATGAAGCATTAAGGAACTGGAGCTCGACGCTTTTTGCGGAGCGTCTGCTGGGAAAGTGTTATCCGGCGGTGGTAGAGTGGCTGGAAGCTTTGCAAGCCGAGGGCGCTGAAATCTTTTTTGTGTCGACGAATATCGCGCCGGTGGTGGTCGCCTATAGTGACCATTTTGGAGGGTTTGGCAAGGGCGTTGAGCTGGGAGCTTTGTTTCGACGTAGTCGTAAAGGTCAAGTACGCCATTTAGCTGATTTTAAGCAAAATAGCATTAACGAAATGAATAAAAATATCGCTCTTGCCGTTGGCGATTCTACTTATGACTTGCCGATGCTTAAAGTAGCGGCGAAGGGGGTAGTTATTGGCCAGGCGAGGCAGCTCTGGATGGGGGCGTTTCGGGTTTTTAACCGGTTGGGGCAGGAGGTGGAGCATTTGGGCGCGGCCGCAGGTGCAAGGGAAAGTTAAAGGAGCAGTGAAAACAACATCGTAATGGAAATACTACAGGTAGATAACCCTACGGAACTGGAGTCGTTATTCAGGCTCAGATATGAGGTCTACATTACCGAGATGGGCAAAGATTTTCTGCTGCCTGCCAAACAAGCGACCGATCTGGAGATGCTGATGGACGAGCGGGACTATGAAGCCATTCAACTAGGCTGTAAAGAGGGCGGGCAATGGGTTGCCACCTTACGCTGCCAACTGCATGACGATTTTGATTACTTAGCGAAGCGTTTTGGACTTACCCCCGAGCAAGCTGAGTTTACTTACGCCATCGTGGATCGCTTTGCGGTCCTTGAAAAGTATCGAAAAAGTGAAGTACCCATTCAAATGTGTCGGACGATCTATGAAGAAGGTCTTCGGAAGGGCGTACAAATATGCCTCATTGAGTCAGACGCAACCTACCGTTCATTGTATGAGTGGTTAGGCTTTCGGATGTATCGTGAAGTGGAAAGAGCCGGTCAAATTCGGTATCAACTGTACCTGAAGATTTGGAGTCGGGAGATGATTCGTCCTACTCCTTTATGGCCCGTTTACAGTGCTTTTACGGGAGAAGATTGGCAGCTTGCTGCTGAGGGTGCGTAGTATTTAAGCTGCAAAATTCTAAACCTATGTCTACAGTAGATCAATCATCACAATTAGAAATACTTATTTTCTATCACTACCAAGTCTTGCGGGAGGGGCTGTTACGAATTGCGGCCCATCGGGAAATGCTTCATTATCCCGAGCTGCGGGTCGCATTATTAGCTTTGCTTGAAGACTCCAAGTTGCAACTAGCGGCCTTGGGCCGCCAGGGCAAGCCAACTTATGAACGTCCCTTTTGGATTACGCTAAGTCTACCTTATCTGCGGCAATTACCACAGGGAGAACCTTTGGTCTGGTTGGGCGTGATGCTAGGCTGGGAGAGATGGTTGCAGCAGCAAGGCGCTCCATTGCCAGCTACGACTCTGGAGGCTGCTCTGGCAAAGAAGCCGTTGGCTTCTGGTCATGCCCATCAACTTGAGCTGGGGCAACTCCAACATAGCTGGCTGGTGACGGGCAGGGAGGTGAAAACTGTTGGTTTGGGACTAGACGAATAACGCCACTCCACAAAAGTAACCACTCTTATCACCATCAAAACTACAGATTAACTTACGTGAGACTCCCGATTCTGGATAGTTAATCTCTCTTCATAACTACTCCGGCGGCCCCATCTTCCGCATCAGTTCCTGATACATCGCCGCCAGCCGGTGGCGGTTATTGATGTGCAGGACGCCGTAGATGCGGTGTAGGTGTTGGCGAACGCCTCCTTCAGAGATGTTGATCTCCGCGCTGATTTCCCGATAGCTTCTTCCCTCGCTCACCAGGCGGACGATCTGTAGCTGCCGGTTGGTGAGCTCCTGAAATTTGCCCAGTTCTACGTTCTCCCGCCAAAAGGACTGGACTACTTTTGTGGCAATGGAAGGACTCATATAAGCACGTCCTTTTTCCAGTTCCCGCAGGGCGCGGATGATACCGGATAAGCCCTCGTCTTTGATGACGTAACCGCTGGCTCCCAGTCGCAGGGCCAGGAAGAGCTTATCATCATCATCGTAAATGGTAAACATAGCAAAGACGACACCCGGGTTCTCGAACTTGAGGCGGACCAGGCAGTCCAGCCCACTAACGCCAGGCAGGCCGATATCAAGGATTACGATGTCGGGTCGTTCCGCAGCAATACACTGCATAGCGGACTCTCCCGTGCCGTGGGCACCTACGATTGTCCATCCGGGTAAGCGGCGAACGGCGCGGACGACTTCCTCCCGGATGTCGGCGTGGTCTTCAACAATTACAAGGCGTGGCATAGTTGTGGGGGTGTGTAGTGTTTGGTAATCAGGTGAGCGGGAAGTGAAGCTGAAGCACTGTCCCACCTGCCGGCGGGGAGGTGATGCTTAGAGTCCCCTGAAGATCTGCCGCTCGGCGTCGCATATTATGAAGGCCATTTCCCGTTCCATCGTGGCGCTCGGCGGCGGCTGCGGACGGCATGCCGATGCCGTCATCCGTAAGGCTGATCAGGAAGGTATTATCAGGGTCAAGATGCAACCGCAGGGAAAAGGAGGTAGCCTTTGCGTGCTTCCGAATATTCTGAAGGGCTTCCTTGAAGATGAGGAGGGCATTATGAACCTGCTGGCTGCTTAGTTCTATTTCCGGGAAGGCATCATCCCGCTCCAGGGTCCACTCCAGTCTGGCGCTTTGGGCTGATGCTCTGGCCATATCGACCAGCTTGCGGGCGAAGACGGGAAGCGGGAGCTCCTTAGCTACGTTACTTTTCATTACTTCCCGCAGCTTTTTCATGGCTTCTCCGCTGGTGTTTTTGAGTTGCTCAAAATCGGGGTTTATTTCCAGTCCGCTTTCCTGATCCAGCAGGTAGCCGTCCAGTTTGTAGAAGAGCGAGCCCAGGGTTCCGCCCAGGTCATCGTGCAACTCCATCATGATGCGTCGCTGCTCACTGACGACGGCCTGGTGGCGGGCGAGAGTCTCGGCCGCCTGGCGGGCTTGTTCTTTTTGGATGGCCTGTTGCCGTTCCGTTTCCCGCCGGACGGCCCGGCGGTTGAAGTAGTAGAAGCCACTGAATACGCCGGCGCCGCACAGGAGCCAGAACCACCAGGTTTGGTAGAAGGGGGGGGAGATACGCACCTGCAGGGTGAAGGGTAGGGTGCTTCTGCCGTTTTTATCGACACCCACAAACTCGAAGGTGTAATTCCCCGGCGGGATGGAAGGGTAGCGGACGACCTCGCCGGATTTACCGTAAGTATAGTCTTCCTGCAGCCCGACGAGGCGGTGTTTGAACCCACTGAGCTCCGAGGGGCCGAGTTCGATCATCCCCGGCAGGAAGCTGACGGAGTTGTGCTGGTAGTCGAGGTCCAGTGGCTGCGGGTCGTAGAGGCTGTGGGTTTCGTCCCGGATGCCGTTGATCCAGATATCGGAGAGGTAGATTTTGTTGTCGGACAAGGTATCATCGGCCAGGCTGGTATTGACCGTGACGAGGCCGGTCTTGGTGGCCATAATGAAGGCGGAGTCGCGGTCGATGACGTTGGCGCGGATGAACCAGCTGTCGGGGAGGCCGTCGGCTTCGCCGTAGTATTGGTAATTACCGGACGAGGGGAAGTAGCAGACTAGGCCCTGCTCGGTACCTAGCCAGAGGCGGCCCCGGTCGTCCTCGTGGATGGCGTTGACCCAGAGGTTGCCGAGGGGCTCGGGGTTGAAGGTGGCGACAATGGAGTCGTTGACGATGGTGAGGAGGCCGGCGGAGGTGCCGGCGAAGAGGGTGTCGTTGCGGAGGATGGCGGTGTTGGTTTCGCCGGGCATGGGGATTTTGCTGTCGACCTTCCAACCGGTGGGGGTGCGGGAGATGTCCCAGAGTTCGATCTGGCGGTAGGAAGCGACGAAGCGGTTGGGGGTGAGTTTGATTAGTGAAGTGAAAAAATCAGTATCGCCGAATGGAATTCCGGGAAGAGAGGTAAGGGAATCTCCTTGCCAAGTTTGTATACCCTGGTTACTTAGGATAAGTGTCTCTTGATCGTCAAAAGCCAAAACGCCGAGATAAATATTTGTTGGTGTCTTTTGAATGTTAGTAAGGATTCCTTCTTTGTCAAACGTAGCTATTCCGTTTGTTCCTTGGACAATACAGGAGCCATTGGGATATGTTGCTACCTTACTTTTAATCAGGTTTGGAAAAACGCCGATCAATTTTTCATCGCTGTCCTTGTCGCCAGATGTTTTTCGATAAGTTTTACCATCATTGGTGAAACATAGGATGTCTCTACCAGAGGAAATAGTCATGTCCGAAATAGACGAAGAACCTGAAATGGAGGTTAATGAAATACTTGCATTAGATTGAAGAATTAAGTCTACTCCTCCGGATAAATGGCTTACAAAAACGTTTCCTTTGCCGTCACAGAATAATGTCCTGGCATCATCACTGATGAGTCCATCGGCAGTCGTCCACCTGTTCAGAATAATGTTATTTTTAGGAGAAAATTGGTATAGTCCCTGCTCGGAAATACTGACCCAAATAGATCTAGTTAATGTGTCTAGTGTAACAATGCGTGCTTCACCGGGAATAATAGTGGTAACCTTTCTTTTAGTAGGGTCAAGTGGATTGGTTAATAACTGTAAGCCTTGAGCTGTAGCCAAATACAAAGAATCGGCGGTATATGGTACAATATGTTTTACCATAATGGGGAGATCAATGTGCTGGAAGTTGGTTATACCGCCAGTATTGTACTCGAAGTACTCAATGCCGTTCGCATTCCACCAAGGAGCACCATAAAAGAGGACTTTCTCTTTTACCTTCAGTGAGTAAAGGGTATTTGCCTGGGACTGGTTTTGGAGTAGTCGGTAGGAATTGTTCTTGATGTTGAAAGCGAAAAGGTTGGAGTCTGCTTTGACTAATAGATCCTTGCGATTGGTGTCTTGGTGGAATATAGTATACCCAACTGTGATATCTTTTAGGTCGTGCTGCATGCGGAAAGTCCTAGATTTTCCTGTACGTACGTCTAATGAGTGAAGTGCATGGTAAGTCGTTACCCAAAGCTTACTCAATCCATCAGGGTAGACTTTAGAAGCGATAAACTGGTCGTGAATTACATTGGATTTTTTATCATGTATCAAGAAGTTAATTTCTTGCTGGCCATCAAAGCGAAAAAGGCCTGATGCATTTCCAAACCAGTAGAAATCATCAGGTAGATAATGGAAATTCTGTGTATGGTCATTCGATGAAAGTTCTAGATTCCTTACCGATTGACACCGTAATCCTGTAGTCATAACTACATAAAGAGTCAACAGGATAATATTTAATCGATTAGGTATTAGAACTGTGCAAGTCTGGTAGAATATGTAAAGCACAACTAGGCTTTTGGTATCGCAATTGGATCGTTGTTTTCGATCAATCTCTTGATAGCATCAATGGATAAAGCTTTCAAGAATTTTTTGTACCCAATGATTCGCTTATTTTCGCTAAATTTATTTTCAATAAACATCTTCCTGTTAATCTCACAAGCCTGCAGGAACATCCTTGGAGTTTCCCAGTATCTTTTACAAGTGTGTAGGACAAATACACTAGGGAGTTCAAGTTTTTCCATGGCTTGAACTCCCGAATAAAGCTCTCTTTTTACATACCGGCCGTTACTGTTTTTGTGTGATAAAATCTCAATCTTAAGCGTAGAACAGATGCTTGGATCTAACGTGTCGAAAGAGCGTTTCCAATCAGTAAACCGCATCTCTTGTAATCTGGGGCTAACCATTTCTCCATGATTTATTTCTGCCCCAGTGAAAATGAACCTCAAATCTTCAGGAGATGGTGTCGCATGATAGGCCAGGTACAACTGACGAATGGTGTCAAAACCTAGAAAGGCAACCTTCATATCTGGGCGGTATCCTAATATATCGAAGACCTCATAGTCACCAATGGAACTATTGTCATCAGGTGTTTTGAGCTCAATGTTTAAGTCTTTATTTGCACTATGAAAGCTATTAATTGGGAAATGATTTTGCGAATTATTCTCCTTTGAAATAATTAGAACTGCATTCGGATTAACTGTCTCGATAGGATTGCCAATCGATAGTAATCCATCGTTACTACTTAAGGTTGATAGCCAGTCAGAACCAATTGGTGTTCGAGGTTCTATTGCTGGTGAAGAAAAAGAGAAGTTTAGTGGCCGCATCTGTATCTGGTTTATCTTTTCTGCTCGCCACTCAGATGAATTTTCCTTTCCAAAAAAGAAGATGAACAACCCTAGAGGGATTTCAACCTCATTACTATAGTCTGTTGTTAAAAAGGTATCAAATGTATCAATTAAGCCAGGGAATTCAAATCCAACTTGATCATGAACATATATATGCTTGTAGCCTTCTCTATTAAAAACTTCCTCATGTTCCAAGGTGGATAAAAAAGCCTGATGTAACTGAGTTGGTGGAATATCTGATTTGTTATAAGTTTTGCTAGCTCTTCTTTGATCGAAATTTGACATGTCTGTTTTGTTTAAGAGTTTCTGAAAATATTCCTACGATTTATACTGCAAGTTCGTATGAACCGAAACGAAATATTGGTAACATCCGTTACCACCCCCTCTCTCTAGCCAATATACTTATACAAAAACAATCCGTCAAACCCTCCGCCCCGTCCGCCACAAAATCTCTGCTTCTTTATCCCTCCCACTGCACCTGCGGTCGCGCCCAGAGAAGCTTGACAGCGCCTGCTCATCCACTCCCCATTTTTCGCTCAATTTCAACCCTGGTAACAGATGTTACTACCGTTCTGCGCGGCGGCCGCCGAGCTTTGTGTCGTCACATTTGATACATCTGTGAAATAGTCCACCTGGTGGTGCGCTACACCTGAGAATAAAGATACAATTTCTGAGCAGTAAGACGATGGTCTGCTGATAGCTAAACCTATATCCATGAGTAAGCAAGAATCTTTTTTTGACCGCTTTCTTAGTCGCGCCAACCAGACGGTTGTCCTGGTGGCAGGAATAGTCGGGATTGCCGTAAGCCTGGGTTTATACCAAGTAACACACAATGGCGGATCAGATGACCCCGATGATGACAAAGAAGTGGTAACTCCGGTGCCCGATCCCGACGATACAAAGGTGCCGACTTGTTATGACGGTATGCGGAATGGAAAAGAAACTGGCGTCGATTGCGGTGGAAACTGCCCACCGTGTCCACCGCCTCTCCCCACCTGTTCGGACAAGATTCGTAACGGTAATGAAGAAGGTGTTGACTGCGGCGGAAACTGTCCACCGTGTGAACCTAAAGGAGCCTTTACCAATCTGGAGCGGATCATAGAAGAATCTACTGGCCGCCTCACCAAAACCAGCGGCGGCAAAAACTGGAACGGCGGTGCCAGTTCTGTCAAAGTATTACCCGCTGGGACTGCTGGTGGCGTGAGCTACACCCTCAAGTCGAGCGACGGTCACTTCCTGTTTGGCCTCAGCCCTATTGCCGGCGATGCGGGTTTCCAATCCGTTAAGTATGCGCTGGCGGTGCAGCCAGGTACTGGTGCTAAGGTCCAGGTGAACGTCTTTGAATCCGGTATCAACCGTACAAAGCGGGATTCCAGGACGGGCGTTAGAACAAGCATCCACCGTGCCGCCAACGGGCAAATCACCTACACCGTTGACGGGATGCGGGTAACCGATGTCCCAGCAGCCAATTACACAGGATCGTTACTGCTGGACCTTTCCATCAATCACGGAGGAGTCAGTGGGTTGACCATGGAGGGCGGCTGGCGGTAAATTACATAACATCAGGAGTAAGGTATCTAAATCTAGGGTGTTCTTTCTGCAGGGCGAAGTGCGTGTCGCTTTTCTGACGCTGTTTGCCCGCAGGAAACCCCCTCCCCAACCCCTCCCCATGGGGGAGGGGCTTGTGAAAACGCTACGCGTTTATTGGCCCCAATAAGGTGTACCTTGGACCAAGTAGAAGGAACAGCCTACACCTAAACCCCAAACATACATTATTTCAATACGATAGCCCTCGCCGAAAAGCGCGTTCATCTTCTGTTACGCGGGTAGGCGGAGCTATACCTAAACCTATAGTTTTATGGACAATTCAGTATTTCAGGATTGGTCTTCGGCTCCGACGGTGAGCACGAATATAAACCAGGAGTTTGAGTCTCCCTTTGTCGTCAGTCCCACCCAGGAGCAAGTGTCTTTTGCTGAAGAGGAGGTAGCGGTGGTTGATTTCGAATCTCCCTTCCTGCCATCAGTGCAGCTCGTGGAAGGGGAAGCCGTTTTTGATCAGCGGGAGCAATTATTCGTACAGCTTCTCGATGAACTGCCAGAAGAAGAATTTACCGAAGGAGTCGTTGATCTTTTTACCGAAGGAGAGCGCTACCTGGAGCACCATTTGGGAGCTTCCCTGCTCCCTGAGGCGGAGGTCGGTACTTCCCGCCGCGAGGAACTGTTGCAAGGCCATTTTCATCCACTGGCGGTAGCGATGGAAACCCTTACCGATCGGTTACTGCAGGAGTTTTCTGGCCTAGAGGATGCTCCCCTTACCGAGGGGCTTATTGACCAGGCTTTCAGCCGCCATATGCTGGCGGAGGAGTTGGGTAATCCCGTTTTTGAAGACTTTTTCAAAAAGGCTTTCCGCAAAATCAAGCGTGCCGCCAAAAAGGTGGGGAAAGTGATCAAGAAAGGGGTGAAACTGGCCAAGAAGTTTCATCCGGTGGCCGTTCTGCTGCGCAAGGTAAAAAAAATGGTTCGGCCGTTCTTGACCAAAATTATCCGTCGGGTCATCCGGCGGTTACCCGCTGCCTTGCGCTCACCAGCGCGCATGCTCGCCCGGAAACTGGGAGTGAAAGCGGAACTTGGCCTCAGCGATCAGGAAATGACCCTGCGCCGGATCAGTGCGGAAGGAGAGACCTACGCCTACCCGGCGGGGCCGGACCTGGAGTTCATCGAACGGGAGTTTGATCTGCGGCTGGCCGAGCAGCTTTTTGCGTCTACCGAAGAAGAAGCGAGGGCGGTTTTTGCAGCCTACCAGGAAGACAGTGAATTCCAGGAGGGGGATTTCGCCGCCGAAGAGCGATTGCTGGAAGCGCGGGAACAACTCAAACGCTCCATTCAGGGGGCAAGTACGGCTGAGGAAGTTGGTCCGGCAGTAGAACAGTTCGTTGGTGTTGCGATGAAGGCGATAAAAGTCGGGATTCGCCTTATCGGCCGTCAGAAAGTAATCAACGCCATCGCCAAGTTGTTTACCCGCTTCATTGGGAAGCTGATCGGGCCTAAGGCAGCTGGACCACTGGCTAAAGCACTGGTAGAAAAAGGTTTCCGGTTATTGAATCTTGAAGTTTCCGAGGAGGAAGCGCAGCGCGCGCCTGCAGAAGTGATCGTGCAGATGCTGGAAGAAATGCTTGTTGATGTTGCGCGGTTAGACGAGGAAGTGCTCGACAACCAGGAGTTGTTGGAACAGGAAGTTTATCATTTATTCCGTCATTATTCTGGCCGCAACATGCCTTCTAATATGGTCGTGGCTGAATTGCAGGAGGCAGAGCAGGCCGCCGCCTGGATGTTACTGCCCAAGAACGGCCGGAAGCGGTACAAAAAGTATAGTCGGATCATGGAGGCCTCCCTGACCAGGAGCCAAATTGCTGGTGTGCGAAGTTTTAACGGCCAGCGGTTACGGACTTTCCTGAGGCGGAACTACCAATACCAGGGGGACCAACCACTGCGGGTACGGATTCACCTCTATGAAGCAGTGCGGGGAACTACCCTGAGCTACGTGAGTCTGCTCGAAAAGGGCACGCCGGGCCTGGGCTCCGCCCGTCGGGCAGCCTGGTCACAACTTCACCCTTTGACACCTGCTGCTGCCAGCTTGCTACTTGGGAATTCAGCCCTCGGGCAGCGGGTAGGGGAGCGCTGGCTGACGAGCCGCCACCGGATTCGCCCCGGGCAGCGTTTTTACTACTTAGAGGTTGTGGGGCAGAGTCGTCGTTTGCCGCCTCGCCGGTCCCGGCCTTTAGTGCCTGCTAGTGGTCAACCCGCCAGCAACCTGCCCAGCGTCCGACAGGAAGACGCGATGGTTAAATTTGACTTCACCCGCTCGACCATGACTTTGGGGCTGTTCGTCACGGAAGATAAGGGGGCTGAAATCACGCGGCGGCTGCGGTCAGAAGACTACTTCGGTGCTGCGACAACCTTCCGCAGCGCCATCCGTGATGCTCTGAACGGCATTCTACTACGTGACATTGGCCGTAAGGTGAAAGTCGTGATGGAACTTAGCGAAGAACGCTACCTCGAAGAACACTTTGGCGGCCTCCTGGCGGCAGGTGCTGCTTTTGCCAAAGAACAGCTCAAGAAGTTGATGGAGAGATTGCTGGAAAAGCTGGTTCGGCAAGCGGAAAAAGCACTGGTGAATCACTTGCGGCGTTTGCGGGACGACTTCATCCGGTCACAAGAAAATCCGGCCCAGGGACTGAGCCTCCACCTGGTCTTTATCGATATGCCGGGCATGGCCTTGCTGCGGACCTTCTTCAAGGTGAAGCGTGGTGAACCATTAAGCGTTGGAGACATTACCGGAATTGTCATTCCCGCCATCCCAACGCCCGATTTACGCATCTTCCCCGGAAAAAATGCGCTGTAATGAATATCCATTTATTACGGCAAATTGAACACTGGCACGCTGCTACCCATCGCCTGGATGCGCCGGATACTCTCGCTGCTCAGTCAGCCTGGGAGCTGGTGGAGTTGTCTACGGGAAACGCCCTGCGTTCCCGGCTGGACGGTTCCCTGAATGTGCTGAAAAGTCAAATGGATAGTCTGCTTCAGAAGACCCGAAGTGGTGCGCTGACGGAGCGAGAAGGCCAGCAGGCTTTACAGCAGTTACGTAAGTCATACCTACAAACGGAAGTTACTCTGGACTATTTCGGGGATGCCGTCAACACCCGCACGGATCTGCGCACTGGTAACCACCTGATGGCGCTGGATTACATCGCCCGGGAAGCCATGCGTAAAAGCCTGCAACCGCTGGGGCATTTGGTTCCGCCGGTAATGACTTACCTGGACAAGGGGTTGGGGGCTTCGATCCTTAAAGCTGGCTTACGATTGTGGGATAGGCGAGGTGTTAACCCCGTTGCCATCATCAAGGTCGTGCGCCACAACCTCTACCGGCCAACCGCCCTGATCCACGAAGCGGGCCACCAGATTGCCTATGCGATTGGCTGGAACGAGGAATTGGCCAGGGCGCTACAAGCCGGCATGCGTGGCTTCGGGCCGAAGGTTGCGAGGCTATGGGCAAGCTGGTCTTCAGAAATTGCTGCGGATGCCTTCGCTTTCATCTTTACTGGCTACGCTGCCGTGGCGACCCTCAAAGATGTATTGTCGGGAAGCAACCGGATGGTTTTTCACTATCACCCGGGCGCGCCGCACCCCATTCCCTATGTCAGAACCCTGATTGGCACCGCCATGTGCCGGGCGGTGTATGGGGCTGGCCCCTGGGATGAAATGGAGTCAAGCTGGAAAGCGGCTTACCCACTTTCCGAGGCTCCGGACGACTGGAGAGCACTGTTCGCTCAGGCCGAGGAGCAGGCCAAAGTAGCCGTTGATATCGTATTGCAGCAGACCATGCAGTCTTTTGGTGGGCAGTCGATGCTGGCCCACTTGCCGCCGGAGCATTTGCATCCTTCCCGTCTGCTGGTCTGGCGGGCGCGGGAGGGCCCCGTAAGCGACTGGTCAATCCCTAAGCTACGCGCCAATACGCTGAGTTTACTCGCCCTTTCCGTCTATCAGCAGGTGTCCGAACCTAGCCAGGCCGCACGATTTCGCCTGGAAATGGATGGCTGGTTTCAGCGCTTGGGTACTACGATAAGGTACGAACTGCCGCAGCCAACGTAATCTCACTCTTAATAACCAAGTGCTTTCGTTTGAGCGCGAGCCAATGGTCTAATTAACAATAAATCAAGCAGCAATGACTAAAGCTGAACAAACTCAATTTCTCGAAGCAATCAATAGGCTCATTCAAAAAGTGGATGAGCGTTTTCCTGCAAAAGGCTCATCGAGTAATAGCCAGGAAACAGATTTTTCCAAGGCCTTTTCTAAGCTTGACAAAGCACTTAAAGGTGAATGTGTTGCACAAGAGGCGTCTTCGGAAGCAGAATCCAAACCAGAAGAAGAAGCTCCAGGAGAAGCGACCTCACCTACTAATACAGACAAATAATTAAACCTATAAATGATTCAACCATGATTAGTATCATCAACGAACTAAGAGTAACGAAACCCGCCTCCGAGGCAATGGTTCTAACGGAGCACCCCCAAAAAATCGCTGACTATCTGGAAGAGTTTTGGAGGTTGGCAAAGGCTAATGAAGAAGAAAATAAGACTCGCCTTCCAGCGGGCTTTACCGCCTTACCTGGAGATAAAACACCAACTCCTTTGGAAGATTATTGTCCAACCTACCACCACCTCATCTACGCCTACATGCTGGAAAATACCCGGATGGTCCAAATTTTTTACCGGGTGCTGCAGGGCTTTCACAGCGGGGAAGATCTCTCATTCCCTTCAAAGGATACCAGGAAATGGCTGCGGAATACAGAAATGCTATTTTTCCGCCACCTGTCAGGGTTTTATAGCTTCAGTACCCGAAGCGAGGTACGCCCCGACCCCGAAGCCACCCGCCGCAATGCTTACTACCGCATGTTTGGGATGGACCTTGGCTACGGTACTCAACAGGATAAACCCTATCCTTTTCGGAAGGCTACTCAGGCTAATACGGGCTTCTCGAAACTGGTAGAGCGTTTGCTCGCTGAAATCCACCGTGCTATCATCAACGTAGCCAATACCTCGGGAACCAACAGTACCGATCCTTCCTCCATCGCCAAGCTGAGTAAGGAGTTGAAGAATATGCTCAAAGATCGCCGGAACAAGCAGAATCTTGCTCAGGAAGAGTTTGCGGCGGTAGCCATGATGTCCTGGTTTGAATATACTTTGAAGAAAGAGGATTTCGCCTTATGGAACGACCTGAACGTAACTGCTAGCAGCCCCGAAGATAAGTTGATTCAGCTGGGGCAAAAGGTGAAGCTGCCCGCTAACCCCAAATCTGGTAGTTTCTTTGAGCTAGCTGATTTGTTGTCGAAATGGATGCTACTGACTGAAGCTGGATACTTTGATAGTGCAGGTCAGGTTAAAGCAGCTCTAGCAACTAGAGAATTCCGGGAGATGATGACCGAAATTATCACTGACTGGTCGTTAGCTACTGGAGCCGACATCAAGGGAATACAAACAGGAAATAAGCTGCAAGCAGCGGCCTGATTTTTCCTGGTGATTCCTCCCCGGTATTTGTTCCTATCGCTATTTAGCTTCCCCGGCCGTACGCTTGCAATTGTTTTTGGAAGGCTCCGGCCGGGGAGGAGGAGAGTTGGGACTGAAATCTCTTAGGAAAAGCCTTTTTCTTTTCGCACCTGAGCTGCTTCCTGGATAACAAATGTTACTAGTTCTTATAGGCTTGGTAAACGAGCTTTGCCCTACTCATCACTTAATGCACCAAACACATGAAACACTCCCTACTGCTTTTTTTACTTTTACTACTCATTGCTCTTTCCCTGCCCGCCAACGCCCAGACAGGCTGTAATACCGGAGTCACCTTAACGACCCAAGCTGATGTCGATGCCTTCAGCCATACGGGCGTTTTTGATGGCAGTATCGCCATCGGCGACCTCTTTAATGCATCGGACATCACCAACCTGGACGCATTGAGTGGAGTGACGGGGATCACCAATGCGCTTTCAATTATTAATAATCCTTTGCTTACCGATATCTCCGGCCTTAGTAACCTGACCTTTCTGGGGCAGAATCCTTGTCAATCTCAACGGCTAACCATTTCGACTAATCCGCTACTGGCTGATCTTTCGCCTTTGACTGGGATGGCCATCTCACCGTCGTCCAGATCAGTATCCTTACAAGACCTACCGGAAGTAACTTCGCTCAGCAGCTTAAGCGGCATTACGGGCTGTCGGGACCTGAAAGTTACCGGCCTTGGTAAACTGACCAATCTTGCGGGTTTGGACAATCTGGCCGCAGTTACTTTCATCGAGATAAGAGGAAACGCCCTGCTAACGAATATCGATGCACTTACCAACGTAACAGCGTCCTGGAACCCAGGAAACGAAGGTATTCAGGCAACGATAGAAGATAACCCCTTGCTAAATAACCTGAACGGCTTATCGGGCATGACCAACGCAACGATTGTCGAGGTTGCGAACTGTGATGCTTTGACTGATCTCACCGGAATGGGGAATTTAACCAGCATTCTTGGTAAACTCGACCTGCAGGACAATGATGGGCTTACCAACCTTGAGGGTCTTTCGCCTGACTTGATTATTGGCACGCTACTAGTGTTGAGAAACAATAGCCAACTAGCTAGCTGTGCTTACAATCCGGTCTGTGATCAAATTGCTCAGGGAGGTCAATTTGGTCAAGTAGATATTTCCGGGAATGCTGCGGGCTGTGCTGACGTGGCTCAGATAGAAGCAGCTTGTAATTTTGACTGTGGAGAAAACGCCATCGAAACTTTCACCACCCAGGAGGAAGTGGATGCCTTCACCGCCACTTACGGAAGTTGCCGCCACTTTCTGGGAGAAATCATTGTCGACGAACCCATGAGTCGCAGTACCTCCGCTACGCCTATTACGAATCTGAATGCACTGAGCAACCTTCGTCAGATCGGAGTGCTCCGCATACTCAATGCCCCAAACCTGAACAGCCTTTCGGGCCTGACTATGCTAGACTCCATCAATGGAGATTTGGACATTCGTAATACGGCCATCGTCGACCTGAGTAGTTTGTCCAGTCTGCACAAGCTTGGTGGTCGTCTTGACATCGCCTTCAATCCGGTACTGGAAAGAATTTCCAGCTTTACCAATGTTTCTTCAGTCGCCAATAGTGCGGTCATTCGTTTTAACCCCTTGCTGGAGGATATGTCTGGCTTTTCTAACCTTGTTACGGTAGGGGATGTCCTGCAGATTATAACAAATCCCAGCCTTCCGGATCTCGCCGATTTTTCCAGTCTTCGTTTCTCTTTTGATGGTTTGACAATTGACAACAATGATATGCTGACTTCCCTGGCGGGCCTTGAAACGCTGGAAAACATTAACGCGGGGCTGCGCATCTTGAATAATGATTTGCTGTCCGACATATCTACGCTTAATAATCTGGATCAGGCGACGATCATCGCGACATCAAACGGTGCTCCGGGCACGGCGGCTTTAGTCATTCGAGACAACCCGCTGCTGAGCAACTGCGCCATTGAAACCGTCTGTACTTTTCTGGACGGTTCGGGCACGGCGGTTGACATTCAGGGCAATGCCCTTAATTGTGAAAGTCAAACTGTTGTGGAAAACAATTGTCTCGCTCTCCCCGTCTCTCTCCTTTCTTTCACCGCTACCGATTCGGGTAAAACAGTGTCTCTCAACTGGAAAACTACCTCAGAAGAAAACACCCAAAACTTTCTCCTTGAACGCTCCGTTGACGGCGGCCGAACCTTTGTTGTCATAGGTTCGGTTGCTGCGCGGAATCAGGCATCCGGGGCGGCGTATACCTTGGTGGATGAGTCTGCCTACCGCTTCCCCGATCAATACATGTATTATCGCTTACGGGTCCAGGATTTTGACAGCAGTCAGCAGCTGTTTGGCCCGGTAGTGGTAGAGATTCCAGCGGCAAACGCAGATGACATGAAGATATTCCCCAACCCGATGGCCTCTCAGCAGATGATACGTATCCAAGGCGCAGCCGCAGGTGCAAAGATCGACTTGATGGCCATGGATGGCCGCAGGCTATCGGGTTTAGCCCCGATGTCGGACGGGCAGTATCAACTGCCGGGTCTGGTACCCGGGGTTTACCTGATTCGGATAGCGGAAGGTAAGAATAGAGGGGCAATGGCCCGGTTTGTGGTGCGGTAGTTCTTGTTATTTAACTTCCATTGCACTTGCAGAAAAAGCCAGCTTTATCATCCCTGCTAGTTTTAAACCGGGCGATATCGCCCGGTTTGGCCGAAGGGTTTTGCTGTTGCCTCGCTTTAAGTTCTTCGTTTTAGGCTTAGAATGGGAGTGGACGTGAGGGATGCGTACCAGTCTAAATTCTAATCCTGGCGAATTCCCCAAGATTAAAATTCGGGCTGGACCTTTCTTACCAGCCACGTTCTTTTCTACGCTTTATCAAGGCTTTTTCTTTTTCCGGCGTGTCACAGTAGAAGGGTAGGAGTTCCGCTGCGTTGGCCAGGAGGATCTGGAGTTTTTCTTCCTGATTGTATTGTTCTTTTTGGAGCTGTCGTGTTTGAGCTTGCAGGGTGTTGAGGACTTGTAGTTCCTCGTTTGTAGCGAGGTTACGCATATTCCCGTGGTGTTCCTGATCGGGGAATTTCGTACGCCAGGTCATGGCTGTCATACCCCATAAAGCTAAATTGATGATGTCGGCGTCAAACTGAGAGAGTCGGCGGCGGATTTGCTCCCGGGTGTTTCCTTTTTTGACTGCTTTAGTTTTGGATGTTGGTGGGGAAGGGACGTGGGGGATTTTCTCTAAGCCCTTGCCGCCAGTAATAAGGGTATAATTTTTGGCGGAGAGTTCGCGGACGAAGCGGTGGTTGAGTTCATCTGCTCCGAAATAGATTTCGCGGAGTTGGAGGTATGAATCGAGGGTTTCGAGGTAGAATTCTTCGTCGAGCCAATTGGCGAAGTGAATGGCCCACTGAGGAGCACAGTAGGTGCCGCCGTACTTTCCTCTGGTGGCTACAATGCCTTTACAGCCGAGGCTAATAAGGTCTTTGGCGTAGATGAAGAAAGTGTTATCGCCGGCTTGGTTTTTAATACCCTCGAATTCGAGGGTATTAAAATCAGGGTTGTGCTTTGTTTCCCAGGCAGCGATAAACTTAATGGTCGCTCTGGTTCTTAGCCATGCTGGAATCAGGGCACTGGGTTGGCCTTTGAGCTTAGAGATGTCAGTGATACAGATGTAGCCGGTATCGGAATCGATACGAACCTTCTGGCCAGCGACTTGCATATTTTTCATGCTCGTTGCTTTAAATTACCACTCCGTAAGGGTGGTTCTGTGGGTAATTATGTTGAATCTCTAAGTGGCTTTTACAGCTACGTAAAGGTACGATTTTTGTATCTTAAGACAGTTCACTCTGCAAAGACAACAAAAGTAACCATCCCCGTAAGCTCCAAATCCGCCGATCGCCCGGCCTGCACCTTCAACTGGGCGGCGGCTACCTTCTCTTCGTATCTGATCTGATCGGCAGCCTGGAGTTCTACGATTTGGCTGCGGAGTTCCTTGACTTTGGGGGCGATGTCGCCCACCACGTAGGGCTTCTTTCTCAGTTTGGCGAGTTCCTCAACGGCGCGTTGCTCCTCATAAATATCGGTGGCTTCATCGCGGATGGTTTCGAGGGTCCGGATGCGGAGGGCCTGGGCTTCGGCGGCGGCTTGTTCGGCCTGGTGCTTGGTTTCGAGTTGGGTGATGCGGGCTTCGAGGGTTCGGATGCGGGGGTTGGTTTGGTACTTGACGGTGGCGGTGACCGCTTCATCGGGTAGCTCGAAAATGGTGAGGTGTTCGATGAGGTCTAGGTTGAGAGAGCGGACGGTACTCCGGTTGCCAAAGGGAGAGTTAAAGGTAGCGTAGTTGGCGGTGAAGGGTTCGTTGGCGGAGAGCTGGAGTTGGTAAGTGATTTGGTGGCGGAGGAGCCGGTCGAGGCTATCGGGGGAGATGGCGACGAAGCTTTTTCGGAGGAGCTGGAAGGTTTGTCCGGTGTGGTCTGGGATAACTTCGAGGATGGTTCGGGAGCTGGTGGGGCTGGCGTCGAGGTATTGCCATCCGGTATCGGGGTTCCAGAGGGTGGCGGAGGTGCCGGTGCATTCGATGGCGAGTCCGGAGCCGGAGAACTCGGAGGTGGCTTCGCGGTAGCGGTAATTGACCTGGAGGACGTCGTCGGCTTTTTCGAACTCTGATTGGAGGTGGGTCATGGTTCCGAAGAGTCGGTTGTAGGAGGTCCAGAATCCGTCGGCCATCAGGGGCTGGAGGAAGATGCCGGAGAGGAGGAAGAAGCCGAAGACGGCGATTTCGGAGCGGGGGTTGTTGGAGCGGAGTCGGAGTTTGGGGTCGGAGGGGATGACGCAGGGGGCTTTATTGTAGGGAAAGAAGAGCGGGACACCGGCTACGGTCATCATGTCGAACAAGAGGTGGGAGCTGTACGCGAGAAGAAAGACGGTGGGGTAGGGGGCACTGCTTCCAAGAACCTTGCATGCACCTGCGACCGCGCCATATCCCAGCAGCAGGAAGAGGAGGCTGTGGGTGATGGTCCGGTGGCCGAATTTTCGATTAATGGCCTTTGAAATAGGTTTAAAGGTGCGGCCCCAGAGGGAGGAGGGAACGTCGATATCGGCGAAAGTGGCGGCGAGGACGGTCATGATGAGGAGTCCGGGATTGTGGAGGATGTTGACGCCGGCGAAGGCGCCGAAGACGCCGGTGAAGACGATGCCGCCGGTGATGTGGTTGGGGAGAGTCATTAGGATTTAAAATTTACGATTGAAAATTCAACATTTAAAATTTAGCTGCCGCACGTTGGAGGGCTGCCGCGAGGGGGAGCTCGCTGCGCTCGTTAGGAGGGGGATTTTAGGGCGCGGACGCGGGATGCAGGGGAGGTTGGAGGAGCAGTGGGGGCTGCCCGAGGAGAGTCGGCAAGACTGCCGCCCGAGACATCGGATGAACTTTTGCCGACTTCGTCATGCAAAAGATGCATCCGATGACCGGGCTAGACGTAGCGACGGGTGCCGAATCGGAGGATGGAGCGGGCGAAGAGGGCGAAGACGAGGAAAGCGCCGCCGATGAGTCGGAAAGCGCCGGCATCGGTTCCTACTTCTCCGCCAACGTACCTCAAAATCATGAGGGAGCTGAGGGCGATGACGACGGGGAGGCTCATATCTACTTCTTTGAGGGCGGTGGTATGGGTGATTTTTTGGACCATTTCGGCGGAGACGTAGGGCTCGCGGCGGAAGCGCTCGATGAGTTCGAGGATGAACTTGGGGTTGCCGTTGGTGGCGCGCCAGACGTGGCCTTTGTACATTTCCCAGTCTTCGATGCGGTCGGTAAAGTCCTGGCTGCCGCGGGTAATGAGTTCGATGGTTTCGGCGCGGGAGAGGCCGGAGAGTTCGACTTTTTCGAAATTGGAGAGGAAGGATACCTGGCTGAGCTTGATGGAGCGGGCGGCGATGATCATGTGGAAGTGATCGTTGAGTTTTTCGAGGGTGGAGATGCCCATGGGGGTGATGCGGGTGGCATCGTCGATGACGATGGTGTACTCGTGTTTGGTGGTGGTGCGGATGAGGAGTTCGCAGAGCCGTTTGATGGATTCTTTGGAGATGATTTTTTCGACGTCGGTATCGGTGCCGTAGAGGAGGTCTTTGATTTTGTCTTTGTCGCCGTTGAAGAGGGTGAGGACCATCCCGGCGAGGGTTGCTTTGATGGCGGTCATGTCGTCAATGCGGAGGACTTTTCCGAGTCGGCCGTTGTCGGTCAGGTTGGTAGTGAGGTGGGTTTTGCCCATGCCCTGTTCGCCGGTGATGAGGATGTTGACCTTCTTTTGGGCGAGGTCGATGATGCGGGTAATCTCTTCCTTACGGCCGATGTGGATCTGGAGGCCGCCGACCATGACGGGCATGATGTCTACCCGGCGACGGGGAGTGAGCTTTCGGTACATTCTGGCCCACCAGCCGTTTTGGTCGATGGAGGCGATGGCGTTTTGCTTGGCGTTTTTGGAGGCGTGGATATAGATTTCGGTGGTAGCGGTGTTGTCGTGACCGGCGAGCTCCTTGATGGTGAAGGCATCGTTTCCTCTGGTGGCGAGTTTGGTGCAGAAGGTGTGTCTTAGTACATGGGGATGGGTGTTGCCGGTCAGGTTTTTGACGACTCGCCAGATGACTTTGCGACTGGCATGACCGGTCGTCGCAATTTGGGAGGGGAACAGGTAGGCTTCGGGGTCTCTGGATTTGACGTAGGCCCAGTAGTCGGCCAGGGCGTCGAGTAAGCGCTGGGTCATGGGCACTTCGCGGTAGACGTTCTTTCCTCTCTTTTTCAAGGACTTAACGTTGATGAGCTTCTTCGCCGGTTGAATCTGGTAGAGCTTCATGGAGCAAGCCTCGGTAACGCGGCAACCGGCATCGAGCATAAGGAGGATGAGTAGCCGGTACTTGGCGAGGTGCTTACCGGACATCTTGGTTTCGAGGCTCTGGAGCAGGGCCTTCTCTTCCCTGGGGCTAAGGAACTTCATCTTGCCCACTGCGGACAGCTTCAGCATGTAAAATTCTGTTTACGCGTGCGCCCCGTGCATTGAGCGGCAGACTAAATTGGCAGTACGTGTTTAAACAAATGGGTTGCGGAGCAACTTTTTTTGAAAAAACTTTTCAAAGCAACGGGGGGTGTGGGGGAAGACCTTAAAAGTGAAAGGTCTCCTCACCGAAAGGGCGTAAAGGGGACACTAATATACGAGCAAAATTTTGATAATTTGAAATTTTGCAACAAAGGCGCGTAATTGCTGGTGTAATTGCAACATAGATACTTTGTGTTGACGTTGTAAAACCTCTCCCCAACCCCTCTCCGTAAGGCCTCGCCTTCGGCTTGGCGGAGAGGGGCTTAGTGAAAACGCTGAGCGTTTTGAATAAAAGAAGGCCAGCTGCTGCGCTGGCAATATGGCTTAGGTGTAAATCGGACCGGGTGGTAGTCGTGCATGGCTGCTGCCCGGGTTTTTTAGACGCTGGGCTTGTAGACGGAAAAGATCGCTTTGTTTCTTTTCCTTGTAAGACACCGCTTTGCGGTTTTCAGACGCTGCGCTTTTAGGCTGCCGCGAGGGAATGCTCGCTACGCTCGTTAGCTGATTTCACCTTTGTTAAAATTTACTAGAAGTCCTCAGGGCTTTATCGGAGTACAACTCCTCGACCATCTCGATTTGCACCGCTGAGTAACCAAAACTCATCGAGATGAGACTATTAACCTTGCTGGCCACTGCGGTGCTGCTGGCCGGATGCGTCCATGACAAGGACGACTTCAACTTATTTGTAGCGGAGAGCGGTGCCAGTCTGACCCATTACATAGGTGGCGACGGTGATACTCGCCAAAAGAGCGACGATGATCCCTGGGATACGATCGGTGAAAAATATGGGATGGGGAGAGTGTATAGCGGTAAATCAGACGACGATGACCCGTGGGATACGATGCGTGATAACTTTACGGTAGAGTCAGTGCACATGGGTAGGGGGAAGGTTTTGAAATTTAAGGGAAAGCCGGTAGTTAAGATGCTGTTTGTCAGTGTAAGTGTCCATAGGGGAGAGGCGGAAGCTTTCTGGAACGGATTTGGCGAGCTGTTTCCGGCGGCGGGAAATGGGAAAGTAGCGCTTACACTGATTGAGGTTAGAGGGGAGATTGGGCGGTTCATCGCGGCGGATGGCCGGTCCCTATTTGCGGTGCACATTCCGGCGGATTGGGAACCTGGACTGGTGCTTCAGGGAGAAGCTTACCTGCTGGACACGGAAAAAAGGCTACCGTTGATAGGGGCGATGGTTTGGGAAGTGGACCGTAATTTGTCAGAACCTACAATAAACTAAGATGACTAAGAAAACATATGGTTTGCTGGTGGTTAATCACCTTCAGTGGTCGGTCATTGGCCTGTTCGTTGCGCTGTCTGTCGCCTTCATTAGCTTGGATTATGGAGCAGTGTTTTACGGAGTGCCGGCGGCGGAATCTGCAGTGTCCGAGATCCTTGCTCCTTTATCTCCCCCTGCACCTGCGGCCGCGCCCCAAAAACCTGCTGAATCGGTGGTTCCGGATACTATTAACGGGGAGCTGGTTTGGCCTGATCCTTGGGATGAAATAGCGGATTATCCGCTGCGGAATTACTAGGCCTAGCCGGTAGTTTTTCGTACCTTAAGGAGGTTATCAGTAAGTTAGAGATGAGGGGTCAGGGCCGATGGGTTTTGACCCCTCTTTTAGTCTGATAGAGTTAGCGGATGGAGAACTCTGTCCAGAGGGGGTAGTGATCGGAAATCATCCATGAGTGTTGGAGTTTGGAATGGGTTTCCTGATTCCAGAGGAGGGGGACGAAATCGTAGTTACCTGCGGCGAGGAGGTCCATGGAGAGCTTGGGTTTTCCGTCGGAGCCGTCGAACCAGGCTATTTGGTCGTAGTATTTGTCTTTATTAAAAATGGAGCGGGTAGCTTCGGGGGCCTGGAGGGCGGGAGGTACGTGGAGTCCTTCGGCGAGGAAAGTTTTATCGAGGAGGTCGCCGCGCTCGTCGATATTGAAGTCACCGAGACAGATGAGGTTTTGGTCGTAAGCGTTGATGTTGGTGGCCCATTCGCTGAGCCAGCGGGCGATGCCCTTTAGTTCAGCGATGCGGTCTTTTGATTTTTTGCCGTAGATGACATGGAGGGTTACGAGGATGAAGGTTTTTGATTCGGATCGGAAGCTGACGGCGTAGGGGGATCGAACGAACTGTTCGCGAAGAGCGTTCTGATCGATTTCTTCGAGCCACTCTTGAGGGACTACGATTTCGGAAGCGAGCCCGGACAAGTTGACACGACGGGTATCGAATACGTAGGCCATGCGTTCACCGTTACCGGCGGATCCGGCGGTAACGTC
The DNA here is from genome assembly GCF_900110645.1 of Neolewinella agarilytica. GTDB lineage: Bacteria > Bacteroidota > Bacteroidia > Chitinophagales > Saprospiraceae > Neolewinella > Neolewinella agarilytica. The sequence goes on along the minus strand of NZ_FOFB01000012.1, from coordinate 51,469 downwards.
GGTGAGGATAAAGGACCAGTTTGGCCCGAGTAGCTTCATCATGTCTCGGAATGCTCTGATGTTTGCTTTTACTTCCTGAACGGCGATGACATCGAATCGGGAGATAATTTCGGTGATGTACTTGAGGGAGGATATGTCGCGGCGGGGGGAGTCGTCCTGGCCAGAAGTCCAGACGCGGGACAAGTTACCGAAGGCTCTGATATTCCAGGTGGCGATGAGGAGGTTGCGTCCGATTTTTTTTGCGGGTATGCGAATGTCTAGATTGTCGGATAGGGCTTGAAAGCGGGGGCGTAGTTCCTGGGGTAGGGGGTCTAAGATGCTGGGCATGGAGCTATTGTTTAAGAGGCGCAAGATAAGCAGGCAGGGGTCAAGGCTAAGTGGGATGGCGAGCTAAGGGGAGGGGGGAAAGCTCCTCCCGTACGGGAACGATAAGGATTTTGGGGGTAGGGGGATGAAATAAGGGCCGCTCCCAATCGGATTGGGGCGGCCCTTTGAAAAGCTCCGTGGTTCCCAACACCCTTGGGCGGAGCTAAATAGTCTTGTAGTTTGGTAGTCTTGTAGTGCTGCCGCGAGGAACAGGCGTGATAGGTGTCGGAGGTATGACAGGCGCTGGAAGGAAGGAGGCAAGCCCCTTTCATACTATTTCCGGTGGAGGTATTCTGGGATGATAGATTCGGTGAGGGCGCAGCAGCGTCGGAACTCGGCTTCAAGGGTGACGGAGTTGACGATGAGGACGGAGGGCTTGGTCTGGTCGCGGATGACGACGTAGTAGGTGCCTTCGTAGCGCATTGGTAGGGTGATGTGGTAGGCGGCGCTGCCGGTGTTGATGTGGTAGAGTTCTTCGAGGGGTTCGCCTTTTGGCTGGAAGTAGATGTCGAGTGGGAGGCGCTGGTATTCGGGGTAATGAGGGTGGGCGTCTTTGAAGCGGTAGAGCCCCCGGGTGGCGGTGAGTTTGGTGGTTTCGGCGCAACGGGCGCCGAGGAACTGGAGGATGGGGTAGGACTCTACGGCGCGGTTTTGATAGCGTTGGGTGTCGAAGCAGAGGGGGGCTTCGTTTCCGGTGTAGACCTGGGCAGTCCCCTGACCCCCAGAGGGGGCGTTTTGCTGGGCGAGTAGTTGGGCGCGGACGCAGGTGCAGAGGAGGAGTAAAAGTAGCAGGGGGGTGAGTCCCCGGGTTATGTGTCCCCGGATTACGTGTCCCCGGGTTACGCTTGTCGCTGTGCGTCTTGCTTCACCCGGGGTTAAGGATTTTGAGCTTCGCTGCTGCCTGCGGCGGTGACCCTTTCGGGGTCTGTAGGAAGTGGAGGGTAGGAAGTTAATGGACATGAGTAAAAGATTAAGGGATTAGTCGGCGGATGCCGGGGTTTAGATTCGGGTATGTGATGTCCTTATATAGCTGTACGTGAATAGAGAATTGCGTTTCCGCCCGAGACATCGGATGAGCTTCTGCCGACTGCGTCAGGCAAAAGACGCATCCGATGACCGTGCTTCAGGCGTCGATGATTTTGAGGGCTTTAACGGGATCCTTAAGCAGATTGCAGGCGGCGATGGCCAGGGTAGGGGGGCTGGCTTTAGAGAAGGGGGAGCCAACGTTGATGGTACGGTAGCGGCCATGGCCATTGATGTCGGTGTGCATGATGCGGCGGACAAGGTTGATGGCTTTGGCGGGTGTTAGTCCGAGAATATCGAATTGGTTTTTTAGTCCGTTGGTTCGTTGGTGTTTTGGGCTACCGCTGTTATTTGCTCGCTTCGCTCGTAGAGGACTTGGTGGCGGTAGATGCCGGGGGCGGGGTATGGAGAGTAAAGTGGCTAGTTTTTGGAGGAGGGCCTGGCCAGTGAGCGTTGATCCCCGGATTACGCTCACCGCTTCGCGGCTTGCTTCATCCGGGGTTAAGGATGTTGGACCACTTCGTGGTCGGGAGGAAAGCGGAGTGAGACAGGCGACGATCTTTTGCTTGATGCGGACTTCTTCTTTGTGGGCCGGGAGCATCTGTTTTCGGAGTTCTGGGTCGTTGGCTACGAGCTGCTCGAAATGGAAGAGGGCGGCCTGGTACTCGTGGTTGAAATCGGCGATGGATAGGGATAGAAATGGTGTTTTGTCCTGGACACCGAGGGCGTGCAGTTTTGCGAAGCGGAGGATGCGGCGTTTGGCGTAGTCGTCGAGATGCCGGCGGTGTTGTCCGAGATACTGGGCACCAGTTGCGCCGTCGCAGTCGTCGAGGAGATCGGGAACTAGGGTCCGGAGGCTGTTTAATCCGTGCCGGTTGTCTTTCTCCTGGTACAGGAGGTATAGGGCGTTGATGGGTTCGTCTGGAAATGAGGTTAGATTTTCGAGGAGCTTTTTGCGAAAGTCCTTCCTGATGGCTTTGGCCGTCTCGTGCCGGGCGTTGATGGTTTCTTCGACGAGCTCGTCGGTAGGCGTACGCTTCACCCGGAATATGCTGAAATTGTTGGCGCGAAGGCGGGTATAGAAATAGCAGTTGTTGCTGGTGGCCAGCTTGCGGCCGTGGATGGCGGCGAGAACGTGGAGGGGATCGGGGTGCCAGTCTCCATCCCGGTAAACGAGGTTCAGGAGTTGGTTTTGATAATGGTATTCCTTGCTTCCTTCGATTTGATCGAGGAAAGGGATTTCGGCTTCGTCGTAGTCGGATTGGTAGGCTTCTTTGCGGCGGCGAAGGTGGTTGGCCTGCAGCTCGGCGCGCTCGAGGTTTTCCAGGAGTTCCATTTTTGCGGACTGGAAGAATTCAGGGCGGAGGTCTCGTTCGGCTTCAAGGATGGAGAAGACGTTGACGGTCTTCAGTTTCCGGAAGCGGGCGATGAACTGGCGGAAGGTGTCTTCACAACGCAGACCTACGGTGTAGATGCGACCGACGTTGGTGTTCTTGATGTTGACTCCCTCGCTGATCAGGCAGGTGCAGAGGAGGAGTTTGATCCTGGGATTGATTTTTTGATCTCGGATGATGTCGTCGAGGTCGGGGGATTTTCCCGCATTGTAGTGGGTGCGGGAGATGATGGCGATCTCGTGTTCCTTGAGGTAGTTTAGTTCTATCAGGGTGTTTTTGAGGCGGTTGATTTGGTCGGTGTTGTTCCAGAAGACTACGTGTAGTGTTCCCCGGGTTATGCTTGTCGCTTCGCGACTTGCTCCACCCGGGGTTAAGGATGTTTGACCACTCCGTGGTCGGGAGGATGTGGGAACTTGCTGTGCTTGTGGGTCCCGGGTCCCGCTCGCCGCTGGGCGACTTGCTTCACCCGGGGTTAAGGATGTTTGACCACTCCGTGGTCGGGAGGATGTGGGAACTTGCTGTGCTTGTGGGTCCCGGGTCCCGCTCGCCGCTGGGCGACTTGCTTCACCCGGGGTTAAAGATGTTGGACCACTCCGTGGTCGGGAGGGGAAGGCTTCGGCCAGGCGGGTAATGAGGCATTTGGAGAGCGCGGAATTATCGGTGCCGTCAGCTTCAATATCGAATACGCGGACGGTGGGGTTTTCTAGCCGGCGGAAGGTTACGAGGTGGAAATTGAAGGCGTGGCAGAGTAGGGGTGGCATGGTGCCGGAGAGCAGGATGGTCTTTTGTGCTTCGGGGAAGCAGCGGACGCAATTGCGGAGGGTTTCGGCGCGGAAGGGGTTGAATCCGTTGTAGACTTGTCCGTACTGATTGATCAGGTTGTGTGCTTCATCGATGACGAGGATCCTGCGCCAGAGGTCGGGGACCTGGTGGAGGGTGTCGTAGGTGCAGATGATGAGGTTCTTATCGTTGGCTGCTCTGATTTTGGCGGTATCGCGGTTGCCGGTCAGGAGGAATCCCTGGGAGCTGCGGGCGGTTTGTTCGGCGAGGTTAACGGTGGGCATGGCGATGACCATGCGTGATTTTTGGTGGCGGGCTAGTTTGGTGAGGAAGGTGGTTTTGCCGGAGCCGGTGGGGGCCTGGATGGCGAGTCGGTCGTAAAGCTGAATGAGCTGGTGTAATGATTTTCGCTGATCTGTCAGGTACTGTTTGATGACCAGGTGATCGGTTGGGACTTCTACCGCGAAGGGGTCGGTGTTGAGTTGGTAGGTGATGGTTTCGTCGTAGAGGTTGCCGGTGGAGATGGGTTGGTAAGTGGCTCCGCGGTAGGTGAAAGCACTTGTAATTTGGAGGTCTTGTTTAGTTTGTGGTGTCCCCGGATTCCGCTTGCCGCTACGCGGGCTGCTGCATCCGGGGTTAAGGATGTTCGACCCCTTCGGGGTCAGGAGGCGTTCGATCCAGTGGCGGTAGTTGTTGCCGAGGAAGAGGCGGTTGAGTTTCCGGTTGCAGGTGGATTTGGCCAGGGTGAAGCCGGCGAAGAATCTGGATTCGCGGAAAGTGGGGGTGAAGTTGAATTCGAGGAGGTCTTTGGTGATGGGGCCGGAGCCGTGGGCTTCGATCAGGTCGTCGATGCCTTTTGGGTTAGTCTTGTAGTTCGGTAGTCTTGTAGAGCTGCCGCGAGGGATAGGTGTTGTAGCATCAGGCTTGCCCATTACGAAAACGATTTCGCAGGTGTGATCGACGGAAGAGAAGAGGGAGAATAGGGCGGTGGCGAATTTGCGGGCGGAGTTGGCGAAGTCTTCGTTTCTTCTCGATGAGAGTTGTAAGGATTGGGACGATGGCAACGAAGACGAGGGGTTACGGCCGGACCTGCGGTCCTGGCCTCCACCCCTCGCTACGATAGAGGCCCCTCCAGGGCTGGGATGGGAGGTGCTGGAAACATCGAGTGCATCATTATCGTACATGATGAAGATGCGATCGGGGAGGCGGCGGAGGAGGTATTCGCGGAGGGCGGGATCGATGCGGTAGACGGTGATGCCGGTGAAGGCTACGGATTCGATGCCGGCGATATCGAGGGCGAGGGCTTTGAAATAGCCTTCGATGAAAGTGATGAGTCCGCCGGCGGTGTGATTGTTGTAGGCGTTGATGGCTCGTGGGGCGGGCAGGGCGCGGACCTTCTCCCCGTACTGGTTGCCGTATTTAGAGCGCTCTGGATGGTCTTTAAGATAATCTGGGTGAAAGCGGGTGACGGCTAGCAGCCGGTGGTACATTTCAAGGTGGGGCTGGTAGGTAGAGCGGTGGCTCAGTATGCGGTCGACCTTCTTTCGGAACCGTTGGGGGATGAACTCAATGAAAGAGCCATCGAAGCGGCGGACCAGTTGGAGGATGTTGCCCTGGGCGTCGACATCGAGGCCGTAGTCGATGGCATTGTCTTTGGAGAGACCGAGGGCTTTGAGGCGGTTGTGGAAATAGTCTAGGCCGTAGAAGTGGGGGAGGGAGGGGGCAAGCCCCTCCCGTACGGCAGGATCAGGGATAGGAAGGGTAGGGACACTAGGCATCTGGGCCTGGTATCCGCGGTTTAAGGCGATTGGCATGGATCGGTAAATTGGTGTCTCCCTTCGGGAGCGAAATCGGATGATTTTTACCGCCTCCTTAGTACAAGCGAGGGTATAAAAATCTATTTATGTATACCTAATGTATATACAAAAAATCAAAAAATGAAATTTATTTTGCTGAAGGATAGGGTTTTAGCTATTTGCGGGTTGGGGAGATTGCTTGGATTTGAGGTGAAGTGAGGCATCCGGCGAGGTCTTCGATTTCGTACTTAATGGCTTGGATTCGGGTAATTTGGTCCTGGTTGCGGAGTTCCTGGAGGAGGAAGGCCTTGCGCTTCAGGAGGTATTCTTCCGGAGAGATGTCGTGGTTGTCATACTGCTTCTGGTATAGGTTGAATAGCTGTCGGTCGATGTCGGTGACGCCGACATGGAGGTTGAGCTTGTCGGTTTCAATCTGGAGGCGGCGCTGGAGGCGGTGGAGCTTGGCGATTTCGAGGTCTTCCTGGAATTGGGAGCGTTTGATGATGGCTTCGCGGGTGGCGGCGTGTTGCTGCCCCGCGCGGTGGGCCTGGTAGATCAGGGAGGAGTTTAGGCCTATTGAGAGGGTGGGGGTGAGGCGGGAGCTGAAGTTGCCTTCCTGGTCGCGACGTAGGGCGGGGGATAGTCCTGCACTTACTGAGGGGAGGTATTTAAGCCAGGCTCCTTTTTTGGATTCTTGGAGGGTGGCCAGGTTGACTTGGAGGAGACGGGCGTGGCGGTTGTGGATGCAGTCTTCAAAACCTCTCCCCCGGCCCCTCTCCGAAGGAGAGGGGAGACGTGATAAACGTGGATGCTCGCTTCGCTCGTTTTGGGAAAGGGCAAGCCTCTCCCGTGTGCGTGGATCGGCGGCTCTGGCTTCGGGATAGGGCAGGTTCGCTGCGCGGCTGCCTGCGGCGGTGGTTACCGTGATTATGGTATCGGGGCTCTGGGCGTGGTCCTGAGATCCGCTATCGCTCGTCGGGATTACGCTTTGGGCGTAACAGGTGGCGGGGACGCAGGTGCAGAGTAAGAAGATGAAGAGCAAAGGGAGGTTGCGCATGACGTTGGATTTTGGTTAGTCTGCGGGGTAGGGATCGGGGGGAGTAAAGAAAAAGGGGTTAAAGGAGGAAAGGGGATAAGCCTCTTCCGTGCTTCATCAGTTGTAGGTGAAGCTTAGGTTGATGGTGGTGGCTCCGTTTTCGATGTCGACGTAATTGGCGGGATCCAGAGTTAGCTGGTAGGTGGGTTCGTGGGCGCCGGCGACTGAGTTCCAGGACTGGAGGGGTAGGGGGGCGCTGTCGCCAGTTTGAGCAGTAATGGATTCGAGGTTCAGGGTTGCGGGGCAGTGAGCTAGCCAGACGGTAAGGGAGGTGTCGTCCCAAGCGGCGAAGAAGTCGGGGCCGGTAGCGCAGGACCAAGCTTCCCAGGCGAGGTAGGTGGCCAGGTAAGATTCGCCTTCGTATAAGTAGCGGAAGCCGCCAGTGTTGACGCCTCTGGTGTTGGGGTCGGAGAAGTCGAGGGTGATGGTGGCGGAGAGGGGGAGTTCTTCGAGGATGGGGTTGGCCAGTTCGCAACTCGGGTAGAGGAGGGCGACTAGGGCGGCGAGAAAGATGATCAGGGGGTACGACGTGAGGAGGGTTCGCATGACTGGATGGCTTTAGTCTGCGGTGTGCGTCGGAGATTTAAAGATAAGAGGATTTTATTACTCATTTAAAATTTTCTTTAAATGGTAAATGCTTATTGCATTTCATATAATAATCTGCTCATCTTCTATGTGGGGACCCGGAGCCCAAAGAAAGGGGGTGGATGGTTAGGAGAAAGGACAGGTGGTTAGGGTGCCGACGACTGCCTGTTACTTCCGTCTATTTCCTGGTATTTTTAGCTATTTTCCTTATTTGGCTTCGACTTTTTTCGCCTCCGCTGGTGGTGGGGCAAATTGCTTCCAGCCTCCTCCTTGAAAAATCTTGACTGTACTACCATCGGTTAGAGGGACTGAGAGTATTTCCTTGTCATACATGAGGTGGTTCTGGACACACTCGTTGTACTGAGATTTCCAATTTGCTAAGGTTCTATTGAATATTTCCAATACTTCTTCAAGGTCAATAGGAGTATTGTTCGATTTTGGGTGTAGAATAAAAAGCACTCCATCAGACTCTTCTATATCACATACAACGGGAATTGGGCAGGCGATAACTGAGCATTCCATTCCGTTGATCTTCATGGGCTTTATGGTGAAATCGTTATTGTTATTAGCGGCGGTCAGAATAGCTTGAAGTTCTAACTGCTCACCGCGCAAGCTTTCTTCTCCCATTATGGTACTTGTCGCAATAGCACTTACTTCCAGATCGTCTTTTAAGAGGTAGGTTTTGTTGTGATAGACGGCAGATTCGTCTTCTTCAGTACAAATATCTTCGAGGTAAACACCAATAGTGAATCTAGCGTCTGTTGCTTCCAAGACGTAAGGGAGAAAGCAAGTCCTTGAGACCATCATGTACGTCCTGATCGCAAAGCCTGTTGCCATTGGCACTCACTCCATCCATGACATAATTTGTATTCCGATCAATCAGCTTACAGGTCTGGTCATTGAGCGATATCATAGAAGTGGCAATGGCTCTGTTGATCATCGACTTTCTAGCTGAGCCTTGGGTGAGGCTCTCAGCCTCCAGGTCCTTCTCAATTGCTTCGACTAGCGACTTAGGGAATAACTTGTCGTAATAATATTTACCGACTTTGAGCGTGATGTAAATCCCAATAGTAAGTAAGAGCAGTACTGTCCAGGCCGAGAGGAATTCTGTAGTGTTCTTGGTGGCGAGGTTCATGACCACCACCACAACAATTTCCACTGCGATGAAAACCGGGCCAAGTTTGAAGATGAACTCCAAGAATTTTTTCAACTCGCTAAATTTATTCATTATGCGGGAGTTGAGTGTAAAGATTATTCTTCCTGGGTAGTAGTGTCAGTTTGATCCAGGATCTTATCAAAGTCACTCTGGTACCGTTCGTCCTGAATCTTACGGTAGTTGTCGTAGTGTTTTGCGGCGAGTTCTTTGGCGACTGTCATGCGAACTTTTCCGGCATCCTGAAGAATGTCATATTCGTTGAAGGCGAGAAATGCATCGAGCTTGGTGATCCAGTCGGCCATTTTCATGGGCTTTAGTCGTTTGGCCTGGTTCTCTGCGAAATCGAGGTACATGGTGACGATGCGGTTGAGGCCGTCGAGTTCTTCCTTGGCGAGGTAGTTTTTGGCGGTGCCGACGTCGGACTTCTGGATTTTCCCGGCTGGACCGTTCTTCCAGTTGGTGAGCCCGATATTGGGCTTCTCAGCATCGACTCTTTTAGCAATCAGTTCGGCTGCGGTGTGGCCAGTGATGGCCCAGTGTAATTTGTTTTGGACGGTTTTGTAGAAGAGCTGGGTGAGTGGTGCTGAGGGATCGTAATCGATGCTACAATCTTTGTAGATGTCGGTAATCTTTTGGTAGAACCGGCGTTCGGAGGCGCGGATTTCGCGGATGCGTTCGAGTAGCTCGTCGAAGTAGTCCTTTCCGAAGCGGCCGCCCTGCTTCATGCGCTCATCGTCCATGACGAAGCCTTTGATGAGGTACTCCCGTAAAGTTTCGGTAGCCCAGATGCGGAACTGAGTGGCTTGATAGCTATTGACGCGGTAGCCTACGGCGATGATGGCGTCGAGGTTGTAGAAGTCGACCTCTCGAGAGACCTCCCGTCTACCTTCTTGTTGAACTATTCGAATTTTTCGAATAGTTGAACTTTCGGGAAGTTCTTCGGACTTGAAAATCTCTTTAAGGTGATAGTTGATGGTCTGGACCTCAACGCCGAAGAGTTCGGCTAACTTCTTCTGGGTTAGCCAAAAGGTGTCGTCTTCGTAGCGAAGCTCTACTTTGACTTGACCTTCGGGGGTGGGGTAAAGGATAATTTCGGCTTCTTGCATAGGGTTGGGTAGCTTTGGGTGCATGGCGCGTGCAGCGGTTAAAGGGGAGAAATTATTCTGGCACGAAGAACTCTTCAATCATTGCTTGTACGGCTGGGCGTACGAGTTTGAAAGCTTCTTGCTTTCCTTCCGCAACGTCGGTATTGTCCATAGACAGGAAAGAAAGAATGGGAAAGGGGACGCCTAGTGCCTTGCTAATTTTCTCCAGGGACGTGAGGGTAGGGGACTTCTTGCCCGTTTCTACCTGGCTGATGTAGGGGGTGGAGAGCCCGGCAGCGGTTGCTAGTTCCGCCTGAGACATTTTCCTTTTCTCGCGAAAGTCACGGATTGTTTTTGCTATGTTCATGGCCAGGGAATTTCTTGTAAGATTTCTTGCAGCATTCTAACTGCGGAGACTATCGTTTTGGTGATGTTTACTGACTCACCTAATTTTTTACGGCGTTCGTCAGCTTCCAGGTTGTCGATGCAGGTTTGGATTGCCTGAACCTCGTCAGTGGTAAGGTGGTGGCGGGAAGGATTAGAGGCTATTCCCCGGAGGAGGGAAATCATGTGTTCTACAGAATTCATAACTAAAAAAGGATGATCCGCGGGAGTGCCGCTGGGTTGTTGAAATAAAGAAGTCGGACAACTTTATTTCGGCATCCTTTAGGGTGTGAATCCGATTTAGGTGAGCGTAGCGCCAGGAGAAAACGGAGGCGTTTTTCCAGGTTTTGGTTAGTCGGCGGTATGCTTGCAGAACTATGCGGCTGGCGCGGCGATAGATCTGGTTGATTTTGTTTACGAAGCACAGGATACGTTCCCGGTGCCGCTTGGCTGTTTCGACTTCATCCTCCACCCAAGTGTCGAATTCTTCATCACAGAAGTAGTTAGACCAATAATGAAAGGGAAGGCCGGAAAGGGCGAAGGCTCGGCCTCGCTCTTCAATTGATAGGTTTCTATCGGTAATTATCGCGAGGTAGTCGTGTCTCGGGCGAAAATTGGGTTCGATGAAGTGTTTAGTCGGGCAAGTCGTTGTATAGTTAGGGAATGAGGGCTGATCTTCAAAAGCTCGGTAGGCGTTGTTTGGTTCCTCGAAATACCGAACGTAGCCATCATCGGGTAGGGGTTGAAAAGGCAAAAAGTCCGCTTCAATTTTCAGGCCTGCTCCGATGGGCTCAAAAGAATTGCTGAGTGCAATTTTATGGATGAAGTGGTCTTCGTCAAATTTCAGAAGGCGGTCCCCGGTAAATTCTTCAAAGTAGCGGATCTGGGTAAAAGCAGATGCCTCACCAAGACGGCGGAATGAAGTATTGATCTTGATTGCCTCCGATAGTTCTCTTAATCTTTCGGCGGCTCCAGCTACGGGGGCTAGCGCGGCTGCAAGTTTGCTTTGATGCAACTGTAATTGAGCTGCAACTGCTATTCCTGGTTCCAGAGCTGAATGTACTTTGTCTTGCAACCTCGCGGCAGCACAGAAGTGGGATGAGATTGCCTGGCTAGTTACTCCCGTAATCACGATACCAGGGGTTTCTCCAATTTTAGAGATTTGGTTAAAGCGTCCTATACTTTCAGCCATTCTGAAAGCAGCACTTTGTTGACCCGCCAATGTATTCACAATGCTCATAGGAGTTCTTGACAAGCGCAAATATAGCCTTTAGTTTATTTTTAAACAAATTTTTATTTTAATCATTATGCGCAACATCTGCTTTAAACTTAGTTTTACTATATCTAGCAGCTTCGCTAATATCAAAGCTTAGGAATGAGCCCTCGAATGAACTCCCCAAGAGTTGAATAGGCAAGCAGAATGAGCAAGCAAACAACAATCAGCCAAAGACGTCGAAAGGATGTGGTAGAATTGAGTAAGCTGGTGTTTTCCTCACTGGTGTAACCTTTCGTCTCCAAGAGATAGAAAGGCCATACCCGAAATCGGAACTCTTTGGGTTCCTTGTTAGTAGGTGGAGTAGGATCCATGGGTTAGGATTTAGTGGTCAAAAAGAGACTTGGTGATCAGAATAATGATCTGCTCACCTCCTATATGGGGGACCCGTAGCCCAAAGAAAGGGGATAGGGGTGGTACGGGAAAGGACAGGGTGTTTTGGCACTTTTGGCACGGTCGATAAATAGCGGCTACCGGTAAATTTTGGCTGCTGATAAGAGCACCGATGAAGAGAGGATTGGATAGCATGACGTCAAAACTTATGATACTTACCACATTCCGCAAAACCTATCCATATTATGCTCACCTCAACTTTGTTCGCCTAATGCCTGTATCTTTACCAGTGCAAACAGCCTTCTAACTTGATTAGACTCCTTCACATATTCCTGGCATCTCTCGTACTCATCGGCTCCGCCGGGGTGACGGTGAATCGTCATTTCTGTATGGGGGAGTTGAAGTCGGTCGCCATTTTTGGGGAGGCGGAGAAGTGCCATAAGGACCAGGCTAAGCAGCAGTGTCCTTTCCATCCGGAGCCCAAGGAAGAAACAGAAGGCAAAAAAAAGGGGTGTTGTGACGATGAGTCTGAGTTGGTCCAGATCGATGATCAGGAACAGACGGTAGTGGAGGTGCTACCAACGGTTATCGCGCTTTTGCCGGATTTTCCCCCTCAGCTCTTCAACTACCTTCCACCGCACCCGCGTCCGCGCAAAAACACGAACTTCCAGAATTACCGCCCGCCTCCGCTGATACCGGACCCGGTGCGCGAATTCCAGGTATTCCGTATTTAACGATTTGATGATTTTCTGATTCCCCGCCGGTAGACACCGTTCGGGGCTTTCGTGATTTTCGTCAATTGTTGTTTTATGATTAATGCTTTTGTACGCTTCTTCCTGGAGAATAAGCTGGTGGTTTGGCTACTATTGCTGCTCTTCGTGGGCTGGGGCCTGGCTACCGCCCCCTTTGAGTTTGATGTTCCCGGACTTCCCCGCGACCCCGTTGCCGTAGATGCCATTCCCGATATCGGGGAGAACCAGCAGATTGTCTTTACGCAGTGGATGGGGCAGTCGCCGCAGGACGTGGAGGATCAAATAACTTACCCGTTGACGTCGTCGTTGCTGGGCATTCCGGGGGTGAAATCCGTTCGGTCCAACTCGATGTTTGGCTTTTCGAGCATCTATCTGATTTTTGAAGAGGATGTGGAGTTCTACTGGTCCCGAAGCCGGATACTGGAGAAGTTGAACTCGCTGCCGGCGGGACTGCTTCCTGAGAACGCCACGCCTACGCTTGGCCCGGACGCTACGGCACTGGGGCAGGTCTATTGGTATACGCTGGAAGGTCGTGCGCCCGATGGAACTCCCGTTGGTGGCTGGGACCTAGACGAACTGCGGAGCATACAGGACTTTTACGTCCGTTACGGGCTTAGTGCGGCTGGCGGCGTCAGTGAAGTAGCCAGCATTGGCGGCTTCGTGAAGGAGTATCAGGTGGATGTGGACCCGGAGAAAATGCGGGTGTACGGCATCACGCTTCAACAGGTAATGGCCGCCGTTAAGGGATCAAACCTCGATGTGGGCGCGGCAACGCTGGAGATTAATTTGGCGGAGTACTTTGTCCGTGGGTTGGGCTATTTGCAGAACCTCGATGACCTGGAGCTTGCTGTTGTCAGCGAAAAAAACAACGTTCCCGTTTACCTCCGGGATGTGGCGCGGGTAACGATTGGTCCGGCCACCCGACGGGGTATTTTGGACAAATCAGGCGCTGAAGCTGTCGGTGGGGTAGTGGTGGCACGCTACGGCGCCAACCCGCTGGAGGTGATCAATAACGTCAAGGCTAAGATTGGGGAGTTGGCGCCAGGATTGCCGAAGCGGGAGCTGGAGGACGGAACGATGAGCCAGGTGACGGTTGTCCCGTTTTATGATCGTTCGGAACTGATTCAAGAAACCATCGGCACCCTAGAAGAAGCCCTGACGCTTGAAATCCTGATCACGGCCATCGTCGTAATCCTGTTGCTGTTCAATCTCAAGTCTTCGTTACTGGTAGCAGGGACACTGCCAGTCGCAGTACTGATGTGCTTCATCGCGATGCGCTACTTTGGGGTTGATGCCAACATTGTAGCGTTGTCGGGTATTGCCATCGCCATCGGTACGATGGTGGATATGGGGATTGTGCTGACGGAGAGTATGGTCTACCGGCTAAACGACCCGCCCGAAGGAGAGAGTAGGCTGGAAAGCATTTACGAGGCCACGGTTGAGGTCGGCTCGGCGGTGCTGACGGCGGTGGCGACGACGATCATTAGCTTTCTGCCGGTCTTCACGATGGAGGCTGCGGAGGGTAAGTTGTTCCGACCACTGGCGTTTACAAAGACATTTGCGCTGGTGGCAGCTATAGTGGTGGCACTGGCGATTATTCCTGCGCTGGCGCATTCGGTGCTGGGGTGGGACCGAGATAGTAAGCGGATAAAAATTATTGGCAATAGCCTTCTGATTGGGGTGGGTATTGTTGCCTGGGTATTTGTAGCCTGGTGGCTGGGAGTTGTTACGATTCTGGCGGGTGTGCTTGGGGTTGTGAAAGGATTTTTTGGCGCGGACGCGGGTGCAAGTAGGGTTGGAGGAGCAATGGAAACCCCCTCCCCAACCCCTCCCCACGGGGGAGGGGCTTTTAAAGGAAGCGCTCAGCGCTTCTTAGTCTACTTCACTCCTTTGATCAACGTCGCTATTGCATTGGTCCTGGCCTGGCTCCTGGCAGGTTACTGGCTTCCACTTGGGGTGAACAAAAGCCAGGCGACGAACTTCCTTTTCGTAGTGGTGGTGTCTGGTAGCTTGTTGGGCTTCTTTTGGTTGGTAATTCACTTTTACACGAAGGTCCTCGGCTTTTTATTGAAGGTGAAGATTCTATTTTTAGTCTTGATTGGGCTGTTGATCTTTGCGGGCTTTCAGTCTTACCGAAGCATCGGTGAGGAGTTTATGCCCGCGCTTGGCGAGGGGGCATTTCTTCTGATGCCCACGAGCATGCCACACGCCGGCATCGAAGAAAACTTGCGGAATCTCCGTACGCTGGATATGGCGGTGACGACGGTTCCGGAAGTGGAGATGGTGGTCGGGAAGGCGGGGCGGGTGAATAGCCCACTGGACCCAGCGCCGCTGTCTATGTACGAGAATATGATCTTGTACAAGACGGAGTATGCGACGGATGCGGATGGGCGGCGGCTGCGGTTTAAGGTGGATGAGGATGGAAACCTCACCCCCGGCCCCTCTCCGGGGGAGAGGGGAGACGCGACTGGTGTTGGAGGTAGCTCAGAGGTTCATGAGATCAACGGAGCTTATTACGAACTTGATGATAACGGCCAATATTACCGACAATGGCGCGACCACATTAAGAGCCCCGATGATATTTGGGAGGAGATCATTGCCGCCGCTCAGCTTCCTGGGGTGACTTCTGCTCCCAAGCTTCAGCCGATCGAAACCCGGCTCGTGATGCTGCAAACGGGAATGCGGGCTCCGATGGGAATCAAGGTTCGGGGGCCTGACCTGGCTACTATCGAGGCCTTTGGCCTGGAGCTGGAGCGAGAGCTGAAGAACATCGACGGGGTAAAGGATGCGGCGGTCTTTGCCGACCGTATTGTCGGTAAGCCATACTTATTACTTGACGTGAAGCGCGAGATAATCGCCCGCTACGGCCTTAGTGTAACGGACGTTCAACAGCAGATCATGGCCACCGTTGGTGGGATGAAAATGACTACAACCGTTGAAGGGCGGGAACGCTACGCCGTTCGCCTGAGGTACCCCCGTGAACTGCGGGATAATCCGGAGGCGATCAAGAACATTCTTGTCCCAACCCGTAGTGGTCAGATCAAACTTGGAGAGCTGATTGACATCCGGTACGAGCAAGGCCCGCAGTCGATTAAGTCGGAAGATGGCTTTTTGGTAGGGTACGTCCTCTTCGACCGTGAGGAAGGATACTCGGAAGTAGAAGTAGTTGAAAACGCCCAAGCTTATCTTGACGGGTTGGCGGATGCGGGGAATCTCGATATTCCTGCAGGCGTAAGCTATCGCTTTGCCGGTAATTATGAGCAGCAGGTTCGGGCCAACGAGCGGCTGAGTTTAGTGGTCCCAATCGCGCTGGGCCTGATTTTTCTGATCCTGTATTTCCAGTTTAAGTCGATCACCACGGCCCTGATGGTATTCAGCGGGGTATTTGTGGCATTCTCCGGTGGCTTCTTGCTGCTGGGTGGGTACGCTGATCCCGACTTTATGAACTTCAACTTCTTTGGGGCTAACCTGAGAGACCTATTCCAGATGCGGACGATCAACCTGAGCGTGGCGGTCTGGGTCGGCTTCCTTGCCTTATTCGGCATCGCGACGGACGACGGCGTACTGGTGGCGACTTTCCTGCGGGACAGCTTCGCGCGCAATACGCCCGAAACGATTCCCGAGATAAGGGAAGCGGTTATTGAAGGTGGACTAAGGCGGGTACGGCCGGCGATGATGACGACGGCGACGACGCTGCTGGCTTTACTGCCCGTGCTCACGGCTACGGGCCGGGGTGCGGACATCATGCTGCCGATGGCTATCCCCAGTTTTGGCGGGATGGCGCTGCAGGTGGTGACGATGTTTACGGTACCGGTGCTTTGGTGTATGCGGGAGGAAATCAAACTTAAATTCAGAAAATGATGAGAAAGTCAAGACAAAACCAATTTCTCATCGGATGCATCTTTGGCCTTGACGCAGTCGGGTCAAAGTTCATCCGATGTGTAAATTGGTCGACACCGACGACACCGAGCCTACGCGTTACACATCGGATGAACATTTTTGCGACTACGTCAGCAAAAAGGATGCATCCGATGAGAACGCTTTCCTTGCTCTTCTTAACCATTCTTTGCACCTGCGTCCGCGCCCAAAGTCTGGATAGTCTAAAGGCGGAACTGCGCCGGGTAAATCCGGAACTACGGGCCCTACAACTGGACTATGAAGCTGCGATGCGGATTGGTGGCCAGCTGGATCAACTTCCAGATTTAGAAATCGGTGCCGGCGTCTTTGTACTGCCGGTGGAAACCCGGACCGGGCCACAGCAATTTAGGGTAGGTGCAACGCAGATGCTGCCCTGGCCGGGGAAGCTTGCGGCAATGGCTGCTACGGCGAATGCCCGTGCCCGACCACTGTTAGAAAAGGTCGCTGCCCGTCAGTTGATGTTGATCTATCAGTTGGAAAAAGCGTACTTCAGCCTAGCTGGGATTGATGCTCGACGAGCCGTTTTGGAAGAAAGCCTTGACTTATACGCGAGCCTCAATCGCCTGGCGCTAAGCCGCGTTGAAAGTGGAAAGGGGAGTTCGGTAGATGTCTATCAAATCCAGATGCAGCGGCAACAGGTGGAGCGCCAGTTGGCGGAACTCCGCTACCTCGCCCAGCAGGAAATGGTGACGATCAATGAGTTGCTGAACCGCCCGGCGGATACCCAAGCGGAGGCTCGACTTAATATTGAGGACCGCGTTGAGGAAACCCTGGACTTCGCTCCCGATTTGGCAAACGACGACCCCGACCTGAGTAACCACCCCGGTCTCCGTATTTATGGCCTGCAGCAGGAGGCCAATCGCGCAGCCATTGAATTGACGAAGCTGGACCAGCGGCCTGACTTTGGTATTGGCCTTGATTACATCGCCACCGGCCGCCGGGAGGACATGAACCCACTGCGTAATGGCCGCGACGTGATTCTACCCCGCGCCATGGTCACCCTTCCGTTGAGTAAGGGGAAATTCACTGCCAAACGCCAGGAAGAAGAAGTGCGCATCCTTGCGCTGGATGCCCGGCGGGAATCGACCGAAAACCAGTTTCGGGCGGAGATGAGGCGTGCGCTGAACGCCATTGATAACGCCGCCAACGAACGGTACTTCCTTAGGGAACAGACGCGGGTGATTAATGCCACCGTAGCGATTGCCAGGAGCGAGTTCGCCAATGGCAAACGCGCCTTTGATGAACTGCTGCGCCTGGAAAACCAACTGATCGGGTACCGCACTAAAGCGGTGATGGCCGAAACCACCATTCTTTTACAAAGAGCGATCATCGATCGCTACCTCATAAACTATTAGACATGAATACTCGAACGATAATTTACGTTGCGGGGGCACTTGTCCTCGGTTTGCTAGCCGGCTACTTTCTGTTTGGTGGCGAGGCCCAAGTAATGGACCAACACGCTGACCATGACCATGAAACGATGGATGAAGGTGGCGGAGAAGCACAGATATGGACGTGCTCGATGCACCCCCAGATCCAGCAAGGTGAGCCGGGCGATTGTCCGCTGTGCGGAATGGATCTCATTCCGTTGCAAGCGGGTAATTCTACCGATCCGTCGATACTGACGATGACGGAAGCAGCGGTGGCGATGGCACGGGTGCGGACAGTTATTGTCGGCCCCCTGGCCCCCAATGGGGGAACTACTGAAGCAGAAAATGAGGGCGTCCCGATAGCTATCGGAACAGGTGCAGGGGAGGTTGAGAGAGCGGGGTTGAAGCTTACCGGACGTCTCGCCCCTGATGCACGAACCGCTGCCGTTGAGGTATCGGAATTCGGCGGACGGGTCGAGCGGCTGTTCGTCTCCTTTGCGGGAGAGCAAGTCCGCGCCGGCCAACGAATTGCAACGGTGTATTCTCCTGATCTGGTCGTTGCTCAGGAAGAGTTGCTGCAGGCTAAAAAATTTGCTGACGTTAATCCAGAACTGGTGGCGGCGGCTCGTACCAAGCTCCTCAACCTGGAGGTCACCGAAGCGCAAATTGCCGAGTTGGAGAAAACCGGTGAAGTCATCAGCAATTTCCCCATTTATGCGGACCGCAGCGGGACGATCCTGGAAACAAAGGCTGAAGTGGGGGAGTACGTCAAAGCCGGTGGGGCGCTGTACACCTATACAAATTTGAGTAACCTCTGGGCGTTGTTTGATGCTTATGAGCAGGATTTAGCAAAGGTCAGGGTGGGGGATAAGGTCTCTTTCTCCGTTGCCTCCCGGCCGGGTGAAAGCTACGATGCGCGGGTCACCTTCATTGACCCGGTTATTGATCCGCAAACAAGGACGGCTGCGGTGCGGGCGGAGGTTAGGAACCGTGGGGGGCGGTTGAAGCCAGAGATGTTTATTGAGGGGACGGTAACGGCTAGCGGGACCACTCGGCCGACGAACCAAGGTCGTTCCTCCCAAGGTTCGGCCGACGAGCTAGTGGTTCCTCGTAGCGCGGTGCTTTGGACCGGAGATCGCTCCGTGGCTTATGTGGAGCTGCCGGATATGGAGGTGCCGACTTATGAATTTAGGGAGATTACGGTTGGCGAAAGGGTAGGGGATGGCTACCGGATTACTTCGGGCCTGGCAGCTGGCGACCGGGTGGTCGTCAACGGAGCCTTCCAGATCGACGCCTCCGCACAGCTTAATAACAAGGCCAGTATGATGAACCGGGATGTGCTCATCCAGGGCCAGGAATCGGAAGCACCGGTAGGGGAGGAGGTGCCTGATTACCGGGAGGATACGCCGGAAGCTTTTCGGGCACAATTGGGAAAAGTCGTGGAAGCCTATTTACCGCTGAAGGACCGGATGGTCGCTACGGAGTCAGCTGATGAGGCGTTGATAGCTTCGCTAAAGGAGGCTTTAACCGGGGTGGATATGACGCAGGTAAAAGGCGATGCCCACGTGTACTGGATGCAGCAAATGGAGGCGATCGAAGCCCACGCAAATGCCCTGTTGAAGAAAGACGATGTGGAGGCTCAACGTGGGCAGTTTGGCTTTTTATCCCAAGCGCTGATCAATGCTTTAACGGCTTTTGGGGTAGACGGTATTTACTACGTGCAATACTGCCCGATGGCTTTTGACAATGCCGGCGCCAACTGGCTGAGCAATGAAGAACAAATCCGCAATCCTTACTTCGGAGACTTGATGATGAAGTGTGGGAGCGTGACCGCCGAACTATAACAACGGAGATATTTCTGTGAGTTGGACCTTCCGTGCGACCACAACCAATAATTAACCCGGAGTACTGCTCCAAAATCTATTCCACCATGCGTTTTTTCAAATCAATGACCGCCTTGGTGCTGGTCCTTTCTTTCACCTTCGCCTTCACGGCTTGTGGTGACTCTGCTACGACTACCGACACTGCTACTGAAACCACGACCGTGGCTCCGCACGGAGAGGGAAAGGAGTTCACTTCGGCGTACGTGTGCCCGATGCACTGCGACGGAAGTGGTAGTGACAAGCCCGGAGAGTGCCCGGTTTGCGGGATGGACTACGTTGCTCAAGCGGAGCATACGGACAACGGACATAAGCACTAAACGATAGCATTTAAGGGCAGCGGCAAGTTGGTGAGTTTGACCTAACCCCGCACCTGCGTCCGCGCCCAAAACTTGAGCCGGACTTCCTTTCACTTTTCACAAAACATTTTAACCATGCGTATTCTTCCTATACTTCTCCTCGTGTTTTCCTTCGTGGCCATGGCCGCGCCGTCGAAAACACTCGTCATCCAAACCAACGCCCAGTGCGGGATGTGCAAGGCCTCCATCGAGAAACAGCTTAATGCCCTGGACGGGGTAAAAGAGGCCGTTCTTGATCTGGAGACCAAGCAGGTCACCGTCACCTACAAAGGCAAGAAAGTCGACGAAAACACACTTCGTCAGGCTATCTCCGATGCTGGTTACCAAGCCGACGATGTGGCGCCAAATCCTGACGCCCAAGCTAAACTGATGGCCTGCTGTCAACCAAAAGACGCTAAGACCGGTGGCTGCTGCGCTCCCAAGGCCGGTGCCAGCTGTGCTAAAAAAGAGGGCACAAAGTAGTTCCGATAATCCTTCCGTCCTGCCGCTAACCGGCTGCTGTAAGTGGTTGGTTAGCGGTAAGGAGGGAGGCACTAAAAACCAATCAACTATGATGACGAAATTGAATCTTATTGTCTGCCGGTACCTGGCCCTGGTTGCTTTACTGGTGATTACCGTTGCGTGTGCTGAGCCCTCCTCCGAGGCTGCCGTGGAGGAAACAGTGTCTAAACCTGCGGAAGCGACGGTGCGTGCCCCGGAAACGGAAGCCAACCGCCAAGCCCGGGCGATCATTGAGGAAGCTATTGTAGTTGCGGGTCTGGAAGAAATGGATGAAGCTGCCTTTGCCTTTCGTTTCCGGGACAAGGAGTACCGCTACCAGCAGACCGATGGAACCTACACGTACGAGCGTTGGTGGACGGATTCCACGACCAACGAAGTCACCCGTGATGTGCTGGACAACGATGGGTTGGTACGTTACATCAACGGGAAGGTTGCGGACATTACAGAGAAGAAGCGTAGAGCGTACAGTAACTCTGTCAATTCGGTCATTTACTTTGCTTTTCTGCCGTGGGTACTTAACGACCCTGCCGTGATCCCGACTTACCTGGGTCGGGATACGATCAAAGGGGAAGTACTAGACCAGATTGATATTGCTTTCACTACTGACAACGGTGGTGAGGATGCTGACGACGAGTATATGTACTGGTTTACGACAGACACCCGGCAGCTTAAATACCTGGCTTACTCTCACCCTGGTGGTAAAGCTCCTCGTTTGCGGGAAGCCTATAACGAACGGAAAGTTGATGGTGTCATCGTCCGCGATTACCACAATTGGAATACACCGGGAAACAAGGCTCGCTCTATCAAAGAACTACCAGCTGGCTTTGAGGCTGGTGAACTGAACCTGCTTTCGGAGATCAATCTGGAGGAGGTGCGGAGGTTGGAGGTTCGCGGGGACCGGCAACGTGGTGATGCAGCCATTAACCAATAAACGAAGAGACCATGCCAACACTGAAGATCAAGAACATTGTTTGTCCGCGGTGCATCCGTGTTGTTCGGGAGGAGTTGACCGCTGCGGGCTACCCACCGGAAGCGGTTAGGATGGGGATGGTGACTTACGCCACTCATCCGGGCGAGGAGGGCATCCGACGCATTGCGGAAGTGCTGAAAGAGAACGGGTTTGAATTGCTACTGGACGCTGAAGATCAGCAGGTGGAGCGGATCAAGACATTGATCATCGGTCTTGTTCATGACCGGAACAATAAGCGGGCAGCGGAAAATCTATCTGACTACTTATCCCGCGAGTTGCGGCAGAACTACGCGACGCTTTCTAAACTCTTTTCCAGCCACGAAGGACAGACCATCGAGCGATTTCTTATCCGGCAGAAGATCGAACGGGTGAAGGAGTTGCTGACCTATGGGGAGGAAAATTTAAGTGAGATTGCCTTTGACCTGGACTATAGCAGTACGGCTCATCTATCCGGTCAGTTTAAGCAGGAGACAGGGATGACGCCGACACAGTTTCGCAAGATGAAAGACCCAGACCGACGCTCATTGGATGCGCTGGGAGAAGCGGAATGATGTAAAGATTGGTCAGAATACTGTAACACATGGAGGAAGCTTTGCCCCGAACTTTGCGATACAAAATAAAAATTGTGCCTTATGACTAAGCTGAAATTCAAGACCAACATCAACTGTGGCGGCTGCTTACGCGGCGTTACACCAGTGCTTGATGGGAAGGAAGCCATTAAGCACTGGGAGGTTGATTTAAAAAGCCCTGATCGGACGCTGACCGTGGAGACGGAAGCACTTACGGCGGATGAAGTCCGGGCGGTTGTTGCTGATGCTGGCTACGTGGCTGAGCCATTTGCTTAGCTTCGGAAGAGTGATCCGGAAGTGGGTGACTCTTCTTTTTCTAAATGATTAAATAAGCGTTTAAGTGAATAAAATGCTCTCCCTATTGTTGGCTTTCAATGTGCTCATCGGCTCCGTCGGCGTGCCAGTGAGCCGCCATTTTTGTGGGGGAGAGTTGAAGTCGGTTGCCATTTTTGGCACGGCTAAAAGTTGCCATGTTGAAAAGGTGGCATCTTGCCCATCCCATCCCAAAGAGGGGAGCGAGGTAAAACGAAAGAATTGTTGTGGTGACGAATTTGATTATGTCCAACTGGATGAAGATAGAGAGGTAGAGACCTCCGGAGACTTGCCATTATCGTCAATTGCTTCTCCAGATCTACCACTTTGTCTATTTCCGGAGTTAGCTACCACTACGCGTCCGCGTAAGTTGAGTAAGCTTGAAAGTTACCGACCGCCTCCGCTCTTAGTTGACGTGATGAGGCAGTGGCAGGTGTATTTGATTTGATGTTGATGTATGGTGCAATCCATAAGGTGGATTGTATCTGGGAAAGGCCAAATGAGCGACCGTAAAGGACGCACCAACTGGTTTGACCTTAAACTTTCCCGTTCACCTTGCGAACGCAGAACCACCTCGTATAGCCGAGTCTTTTGGTTCCTTTTAATACATCTTATCAAATCCGAGAAGTACCTAATTAAGGTAGCCCTCTCTCAATTCATCGAAGCATGAATATCTTCAAATCATTTTTCCTCCTTGTTTTCCTGGGCTTTTTCGCAACAGCTTGCAATAGTCAATCCGCCCATTCTAAAGCTGGCCACGAAGCTGAGTCGGCGCACCATCATGGCGAAGCCGCTGGTGCAGCAACCAATAGTGTCTTTCAGGCACAGTTGAGTAACGTTACGCGGGAGTACCTCCGCATGAAAGACGCGTTGGTTCGGTCAGATGCGGGTGCCTCCAAAACCGCAGCCGCGTCGATGCAACTTGCGCTCTCTTCTGTAGACATGAAGCTGGTGACGGGTGATGCTCATATGGAATGGATGGGGTATTTAAAACAGTTGAAATCTGTAACCGAAACGGCAGTTGCGGCCAAGAGCCTGGAAGACGTACGGCAGGCCTTCTCCGCTATGTCATCACCACTGGCAGGCGCTATTAAGCGCTTTGGTGGAAACGATACGGAACTCTATTTACAGCACTGTCCGATGGCTTTCAGTAATGCCGGAGGTGACTGGTTGAGCGACATTGAGGCGATTCGTAACCCCTACTTTGGCGACCGGATGCTGAAGTGTGGCCGGGTGATGGAAACGATAGAATAACCTGAGTGTAATTAGTAGCCCCTCCGGCTAGCTTTCCGTCAGCTGGTGGGGCTTTTACACCCATTATTTATCAGGAAATCATTACGGAGATGCAAGAACAAACATTGTACATCGATGACATGGTTTGTTATCGCTGTATCCTAGTGGTGGAGCAACTGCTAAAGGAAGCTGGTTGGAAAATACTTGAGATTGAACTAGGGTATGTCCGAGCAATTCCGCCGACAGCTAATATTTCTTTGCAAGGCCTGTCCGATGGTCTAAGGAAAGTAGGTTTACGTCTGAGGCAAGACGGCCATAACCTCATCACTCAAGTAAAGGGGATAATCATTGAATACGTGTACGATGATCTGGCTACTATGGATATACCTCTTTCTGAAATAATTGTCCGCGAGGTAGAGATGAGTTATAGTTACGTAAGTCGTCATTTTTCGAGTTCGGAGCAGCGAACGATTGAAGAGTTTTACCAACTTCATCGGATAGAGCGGGCGAAGCGATTGTTGTTTCAGACGAACACAAACATTAAGTCCGTGGCGCAACGACTCAAGTATAAATCGCCTGGACACTTCTCTGCCTCCTTTCGGAAATTGACGGGAGAAACGCCCAGTGATTTTCGAGCTAAGGGTAATTATAAGCCTCAACCGATTGATAAACTTTGAAAGGTCATAATTAGAACCATCTATGCAAAATTTGACAAGAACACGGTTGCTTATCGTCGCCTTTTATATAAAACACGAAGAAAGATGAAACTACAAATCATTGTATTATTCCTTGCTTTAGCCTTTTTACAGGCTTGTAATAGCGGGACCAAGACGGATCATGCTACTGAGATGGCGAATCACACGGACGTTGAACTCAACACCCCGGAAGAGGTGAAGGCCGAGAAGGCTGCTACACCAGATGCCTTTGACGCCAGTTTTGCCGATGGAATTACGGCAACCGTTTATCAGTATTATCTAAAGTTACAAATGGCCCTGGTAAACAGTGATGCGGACGATGCAAAATCCGCCGCCGGCAACCTGGCCGAAGCGATTGGTGACGATAAACCGGCCCTGCGTGACCTCGCCCGCGAAGTGGCGGAAGCTGACGATTTGGAAGGTGTACGAGCCCGCTTTGCCGAACTGACAACAGGCCTGGAGCCACTCTTTACCGATGGCATTACCGATGGTGTGATCTACAAGCAGTACTGCCCGATGGCCTTTGACGGCGCGGGTGGTAACTGGTTTTCTGATGTATCTGACATCCGTAATCCTTACTACGGCGACAAAATGCTGAAGTGCGGAAAGGTAGTAGCGGAAATAAAATAGACTATACTTCTTCGCCCTGCTTTTTTAACTCCGCCCGGCACCTGCGGCCGCGCCTCTAATAAGCTTTACACCACGTTTTAATCCACCCAACAATGATGAACCACGATAAAGAGATGAACGATACGAATGGGATGAATCCCTACCTCAAATTTGGAATCATGATGACGACTTCCTTCGTCATTATGTATGCCGTGATGTACTTAAGTGTAGACAAATGGGACCACATCTACCTGGCTCCTTCCCGTACGTACATGACCTTTCTGATGATTGCCGCTATGGCACCTACCATGCTTTTATTCATGTGGGGGATGTACAAAAAGAAAATCTGGAACTACGCCATATTGGGTGTCTCCGTGCTGGCTTTCGTACTTGCCGTGGGGGGCTTAAGGCAGCAGGTTTTCGTAAGTGATGTGCAATGGATGAAGGCAATGATACCGCACCATAGCATCGCCATCATGGTCAGCCAAAAAGCGCATCTTAAAGACCCCGAAGCGATCAAGCTTGCTGAAGAGATCATCGAGGCGCAGGAGCGAGAAATCGCTGAGATGAAGAAGATGATTTACCGACTAGAACAAAACGATTAACCAGGTTACCTATGGTCTCGTAATGCGATTGCCACTAAACCATTATAAAGGTCAGCCAGCTTCGTGCCGGTCGGCCTTTCTTTTACAACCCAGCCATTATGAAAATTTACAATCTCTTTTTATCAGTCCTTTTGCTCATTCCTGTCTTGGGAATGTCTCAGCAGATCGGGATAACTCCCCAGGGTTCTCTTGAAGGGAATCCGGATAATCTACCGGTCCGTGAATATGAATTAGTAATCGAATCCAATTCGGTCAACATCACGGGTAAGGCTGTTACCGGCATGACCGTAAATGGTGGTATACCTGGTCCGGTGTTACGTTTTGAAGAAGGTGAATTTGCTCGGATTACCGTTACCAACAAGATGGAAGTAGAAACTTCCATTCACTGGCATGGTCTTCTGCTGCCCAATTTTTACGACGGGGTGCCTTATCTGAATACACCGCCGATTGAACCGGGGGGAAGTTTTGTTTACGAATTTGCCTTGAAGCAATCCGGCACTTATTGGTACCACTCTCACACCATGCTTCAGGAACAAAGCGGGGTATACGGATCCATCGTAATTGAACCGAAGGAGACGACGTTGGAATACGACAAAGATCTGGTGCTGATGCTCTCCGACTGGACGGACGAAAAGCCCGCCAGTGTGCTTAAAAATTTAAAAAGGGGTAACGAATGGTACGGCATCAAGAAGGGGACCGCTACGCCGCTCAACCGGGTAATCGCCCGGGGTGGCCTCGGTGCTCAACTGAACTTCTGGCGGCAGCGCATGGAGGGTGCGGATATTGCTGATATCTACTATCCCGCCTTCTTGATCAACGGTGAATCCAATTCGGAGAACCCCGACTTCAAACCAGGCGAACGGGTGCGTTTACGCATTATTAATGGTGCGGCTTCTTCCTACTTCTGGCTAACGTTCGGCGGACCGACCCCGCTGCTGGTTTCAGCTGACGGGCTGGATGTAGTTCCCGTAAGGAAGAACAAGACCCTGATCGGCAACGCAGAGACGTACGACTTTATCGTGACGATCCCGGAGGACGGGAAACTGGAAGTAAAGGCTTCTGCCTTCGACGGCTCCGGAAAGGCGACAACCACCCTCGGTACCGGCCAGCTGTACCCTGCCATGGAAATCCCCCGCCCCGATAAGATCGGGATGATGAAGATGATGGCGAAGATGGATATGCGGATGGGGGCCCCGGCGTTAAAGGCCAATCCCAATAAAGATGAACGCTACGAGATAAAAGAGAAATACGGGATGCAGATGGACATGGGCGGCATGGACATGTCTGGTGGTAAGATGGACGGGATGAAAATGGGCGACCAGAAAACGGACAAGCCCGGGATGAAGATGGGCCAGGAGAAAATGGAAGGAATGGACCACAAAAACATGAGCCCTGCGGAGCACGCAAAAATGACGGATGACACGAAGATGCTTGCTGACTCGATGAAGGTAAATCAACAGAGAATGCCGGGGATGGAAGGCATGGATCACGGCAAGATGGGGAGCATGGAAAAAGGCAAAGACGGCATGATGCCGCCGGCGGAGATGATGGGCCGCGCTTTTGACTATAGCTATTTACGCTCCCCGGAGAAAACGACTTATGCAGCGGATGCACCGGTTAAAGAGATCTTATTAAACCTGACGGGAAATATGAATCGCTATATCTGGAGCTTCAACGGCGTTGGATTATTCGAAACGGATAAGATCAAGATTAAAGCTGACGAGGTTACCCGAATCACGTTTAATAACCTGACGATGATGCACCACCCGATGCACCTGCACGGACACTTCTTCCGGGCGATTAACGAAAACGGTGAGTACTCCCCACTAAAGCACACCGTCAACGTAGCACCGATGCAGGAGGTTACGATCGAGTTCTACGGAGACGAGTATGGTGACTGGTTTTTCCACTGCCACATCCTCTACCATATGATGGGCGGTATGGCCCGAATTTTTAGCTATGACACACCTCGTGACGAGCGATTAGCAGATGCTCCTTTAAGCCATCTCATTGCGGAAACTGATCAGTTTTACACCTGGGGAATGGCGGACGTCGCTTCCCATATGAGTGGCCTGAGCCTGGTTTCATCTAACATCAGGAACCAGTTTAACCTGAACCTGGAGTACGGCTACAATAAGAACTTTGAGGCGGAGATTTCTTACGAGCGGTATATCTACGACTGGGTGCGGGTATTCGGCGGCGTCAACGTAGAGAATAGTGTTGAGGAGAGTTTCGACGATCCATCGATCACGGCGGTTGCCGGTGTCCGCTGGTTGAGTCCCTACTTGTTTAACATCGATATGCGGGTGGACAACAAGCTGCGGCCGCGCATTGGGATTGGGCGTAGCATCATGTTTTTTCCACGCTTATCGGCCTTTGGGTACTACGAGTACCAGGCTGATTTTGGGGTTGTAGGTCGTGAAGACGGGAACACCGACTACCAGGGTGAGACAGTCTGGAGTGCCGGTATGGAGTACATGCTGGGCCGAAACTTCTCGCTGATGGGTAGCTATGATAACCGCTTCGGATACGGTGGTGGGCTGAGTGTCAGATTTTAAATCGTAAATTAAGTTTAAACACTAACTGAAATGAAAGACTGTTGCAAGCCGGACGAAAATCCGGGCATCATAAAGCGCTTGCTTAACGGAATCACTACGGGAGTGTTGATCGCCCTTGCACTGTTTGGAATTGTGATGATGTTTCTTTAAAAACTTACCGGCAATTCAATCTAACTATGACACACACTTATTCCATTTCCGGTATGACTTGCGACCACTGCGTCGCCAAGGTTCAAAAGGCCTTGGAGGCGGTACATGGTATTCAATCTGCGGAGGTAACGCTGAATCCGCCGCAGGCTGTCGTCACCATGCACCATCACGTTACCGTAGAAGATCTCAACGCGGCGGTCGCGGCGGCCGGAGATTACACGCTGGCAGCGGAATTGGGAGCAGTAGGTACTACTAAAGATCACCTGGCGGAACTCACTGAGCACGGTCATGAGGCTGCGATCAGTGAGCACAACCATCAGGGGACGGACCACACCAAGATGAATCATGAGAAGATGGATCATTCCACCATGGACCACAGTGAGATGGACCACGCCACCATGGATCATTCAAAAATGGATCATTCCGGGCACGGTAATCATGGCGATCACCACCGGATGATGATCGAGGATTTTAAGCGGCGATTTTGGGTGTCGCTGGTGCTGATGTTACCGGTGCTTTTACTGGCGCCGATGATTCAGAACTTCCTGGGGGTGAGCTGGACCTTTACGGGTGACCGCTATCTACAGTTCGTGCTGTCGTCCATCATCTACTTTTACGGTGGATGGCCGTTTCTGAAAGGTTTGAAGGAAGAACTTGGCAAGCGGGCTCCCGGGATGATGACGCTGATCGCGATTGCCATTTCTGCGGCTTACATCTACAGCTCCGCCGTCGTTTTTGGTTTGGAGGGCAAGACCTTCTTTTGGGAACTCGCCTCGCTCATTGTAGTGATGCTGCTCGGCCACTGGATCGAGATGCGCTCGGTGCTCGGAGCCAGTAAAGCCCTGGAGGCGCTGGCTGCGTTGATGCCCAACGAGGCGACGCGCATAGATGACAAGGGACAAGCCAGTAAAGTATCGATCAGTGAACTGAAAACCGGGGACTTGATCCTGATCAAGCCCGGAGAGAAGGTTCCCGCTGACGGTGTAATCAAAGAAGGCAGCAGTTCCCTGAACGAGAGTATGCTGACGGGAGAGAGCGTGCCCGTGAGCAAATCCGAAGGGGCGGAAGTTATTGGTGGCTCCATCAATGGTAGTGGCGCGATAAAAGTGCAAGTCAAAGGAGTAGGGGAGGATAGCTACTTGGCCAAAGTGGTCAAGCTGGTACAGGATGCTCAGGGGCAAAAGTCGAAGACCCAGCACCTGGCCGACCGGGCGGCGAAATGGCTTACCGTGATTGCGCTGGTGGCAGGCTTTGGCACCTTTGCCGGGTGGATGTTTATGGGCAAGGAGCTGGCCTTTGCGTTGGAGCGAATGGTAACCGTTATGGTCATCTGTTGTCCGCATGCACTGGGCCTGGCCATTCCGTTGGTCGCGGCGATCTCCACCAGCGTTTCCGCTAAACATGGTCTGCTGATCCGTAACCGGACAGCCTTTGAGAACTCGCGCAAGATCACCACCATTGTTTTCGATAAAACGGGGACGCTGACGAAAGGATCGCATGAGGTAACCCGGGTAGTGACACTGGCGGAGGGCTGGGACGAAGCGAAGCTATTACGCTACGCTACGGCGGTAGAAAGTAGTTCGGAGCACCATATTTCGAAGGGGTTGCAACGGCGGGCTAAGGCTGACGGATTGAAAATACCCACTAGCAAAGGCTTCAAATATGAAGCCGGAATAGGCGTGAGCGGAACGGTAGAAAGCAAAGCAGTCCGTGCTGGCGGCTACCTGATGCTGGAATCCGCCGGCATTATGGCCCCGGACGACAGTGATGACGGGGTAGAAACAAAAATATTCCTGGTCGTCGATGGCCAGCTTGTTGGCTTTGTCACCTTCGCCGACCAGATTAGGGAGTCTTCCGCGGGCGCCATTGATACGCTTCAAAAGAACGGCATTAAATGCTTGCTGCTGACGGGGGACAACGAACGTGTTGCCGCTTCGGTAGCCAAGGAGTTAGGGATGGACGATTACCTGGCGGAGGTCCTTCCGGATCAGAAGCAGGACAAAATCAAAGAACTGCAGGCGGCGGGAGAGTTTGTGGCCATGACGGGTGATGGCGTTAACGACGCTCCGGCCCTGACGCGAGCCGACGTGGGAATTGCCATTGGTTCCGGAACGGACGTTGCGGCGGAAACCGCCGACATCGTTCTGGTCGACAGCGACCCCAAAGACATCGCTAACCTTATCCTTTTTGGTAAAGCGACTTACCGGAAGATGATTCAGAATTTGTGGTGGGCTACTGGGTACAATGCGGTGGCTTTACCGCTGGCAACCGGCTTTATTCCCGGCTTGGTGATCAGCCCTGCTTTCGGTGCAGCGCTGATGAGTATCAGTACGGTTATTTGTGCGGTAAACGCACAACTGCTGAAGAGAGAATTGGAGTAGCCTGCTTACGTAATGATGTAATCATTAGCCACGATCCTGTAATGCGTTTGGTGCCTTGCCGAACGAACTTTGTAATCCAAAACAAAGTGACATGAGCGTGCTTACCGACCAAGACAAGCGTATTAAGATTGCCGAAAAAGAATCCTTCCCGGTAACGGGGATGAGCTGCGCCGGCTGTGCCTCCAGTGTAGAAAGCATCCTGAAAAAATTACCGGGTGTCAATGATGTGAGTGTCAACTTTGCCAATACTACCGCCCTCGTAGACTTCGACCATGATAAGCTAACGGCTAACGAACTACGCAACGCCCTTCAGGCGGTTGGCTATGATCTGATTGTTGATGTAGATGACCCCACGGCCGTCCAGGAAGAACTGAAAGAAAAAGAGTACGCGATGATCAAGCAGCGTACGATTTGGTCGGCTATCCTCACGCTTCCCGTTTTCCTCATCGGAATGTTTTTTATGGAGTGGCCGGTAGGCCGGTGGATAAGCCTGGGCCTGGCTTCCGTAGTACTATTTTGGTTCGGTCGCCACTTCTACGTCAACGCCTGGAAGCAAGCGCGCTACGGCAAAGCCAATATGGATACGCTGGTGGCGCTGAGTACGGGCATCGCCTTCCTGTTCAGTTTATTCAATACCCTGAACCCGAAATTCTGGTTGGACCAGGGACTGGAACCACACGTTTACTACGAGGCGGCTACGGTGATCATCACCTTTATTTCCCTCGGTAAACTACTGGAGGAACGAGCGAAGTCGAACACATCTTCGGCGATCAAAAAACTGATTGGGTTGCAGCCTAAGACGGTTAAAGCGATCGTCAACGGAGAAGAGGTAGAGATGGCTATTGCAGACGTTACCACCGGGCAACTGTTGCTGGTGCGACCTGGAGAGAAAATTCCCGTCGATGGCCAGGTGCAAGACGGAAACAGCTTTGTAGATGAAAGCATGATTACTGGAGAGCCGGTGTCGGTTCGTAAAGCCGAAGGAGAAGCAGTATTGGCAGGCACGGTCAATCAGAAAGGCAGCTTCCGTTTTGTGGCGGAAAAGGTGGGCGGCGCGACGCTGTTGGCGCAGATCATCAAGATGGTGCAGCAGGCTCAGGGAAGCAAGGCACCGGTACAGAAACTGGTGGATAAGATCGCGGGCATATTTGTCCCGATTGTGATGGTCATTGCGGTGGTAACGTTCATCAGCTGGATGGTGCTTGGCGGTGAAGATACCTTTACGCACGCTTTGCTAACCAGCGTGGCAGTACTGGTGATTGCCTGTCCGTGTGCCCTCGGATTGGCGACACCGACGGCCATCATGGTTGGCATTGGTAAGGGAGCCGAGAACAACATCCTGATCAAAGATGCGGAGAGCCTGGAATTAGGATACAAAGTAGACGCCATCGTGCTGGACAAAACGGGAACAATCACGGAGGGGAGCCCCAACGTAATGGAAGCGTACTGGGAAGAGGGCGCGGCCGCAGGTGCAGTAGAAGGTTGGAAAAGTATTGTGTTGGCTGCGGAAGCGAAGTCTGAGCATCCCCTGGCCGAAGCCGTCACGTCTTGGCTGAAGGATGCCGGGGTAAAGCCTGTTTCCCTGGATGACTTTACCAGTATCACCGGCAGGGGCATCAGCGCCCAATTCGAAGGTGCTACTTATTACGTAGGCAACGAACGGTTAATGAACGAACACGGCCTAACAACTCCCCCCGGCACCCGCGACCGCGCCCAAAAACTGCGGGAAGCGGCGAATACGGTGGTCTACGTAGCCGACGAGAGGAACGTGCTCGGAATCATCGCCATCGCCGACCGGATAAAGGAGAGTTCCCGTAGCGCGATTGCTACGCTTCAGGAACGGGGTATCGACGTATATATGCTGACGGGAGACAACGAGCAAACCGCCGCTGCCGTTGCGAAAGAGGTGGGGCTGAAGGACTTCCGAGCGGAAGTACTACCCGCCGATAAAGCTGCATTTGTGGAGCAGTTACAGGCCGAGGGTAGGGTAGTGGCCATGGTCGGTGATGGCATCAATGATTCCCACGCGCTGGCGCAGGCGGACGTCAGCATTGCCATGGGCAAAGGCTCGGATATTGCGATGGACGTTGCTAAAATGACGCTGATCACTTCGGACTTGTCGGTTATTCCTAAAGCACTTCGCTTGTCTAAACTTACGGTTCGTGGCATCCGTCAAAACCTGTTCTGGGCCTTCATTTACAATCTGATCGGAATCCCGATTGCGGCGGGGCTACTGTACCCGATCAATGGTTTCCTGCTCGATCCTATGATTGCCGGCGGGGCGATGGCGTTAAGTTCGGTTTCGGTGGTGGCTAACAGCTTACGGTTGAAGTCGGCGAAGCTGTTGTAACTAAAGCTAGTTGTTGTGCTTTTTGTCATAAGCGTTATCTACAATTTTCAATTATCTCAGGGAATGATGGTTGTAAACTTTGTACTAAGCAATAATCTATTTAAGTAATTAGTTAAATAGTTACTTATCTTTACCCCATGAGATCTTCAAATTCCTCTAAGGCATGTGTCCGGACATTACGGGATGGTGACCAAATACGCCGTTGCAAAAATCTGATCGCTTGCGATCAGAATACGCTCGCAAGTGCTGCCACAACCTTCACTGTCTGTGCCAGTCCGGTACGCCTGGCCATCATGAAGTTGCTGGAGGCGGAAGGGGAACTTTGTGTCTGTGATCTCGCCGAAATACTCGAGTTGAGCGTACCCGGAGTGTCACAACAGTTGCGTAAGCTAAAGGATGCTGGAGCGGTAACGTCCCGACGGGCGGGAAACACTATTTACCATTCTAGGGTACCGGAATTCCGACAAAGGTTGGTGCAATCAACCGACCTATTAGCCGAAACACAAACTATATGAAAAAGGAAACTTTGGCGTCTTCCACCGGACTACTGGCCGCCGTCGCGGCTTCCCTCTGCTGCATCGCCCCCATTCTCGTCCTCGTGTCGGGTAGTACGATCCTATTATCCGGGTTCTCCTGGATAGCACCACTGCGGCCTTACCTCATCGGCGCTTCGGCATTGGCTTTAGGAGCTGCGTGGTATTTCCATCTACGTTCCACTCCCGTGGAAGATTGTGACTGCCCGCCGGAGAACCGTTCGCTTCTTCAATCCCGAGGTTTTCTCACGGTCGTTTCTGTATTAGCGGTAGTTTTCCTGGCTATCCCTTCCTTTACGGGCGGTGATGGTCCAGTCGCAGGTAAGAGCGCAGTATTACCCACAGGTCAAGGCCAGCTAATGACCGCTACCTTCCTGGTCGAAGGAATGACCTGCGGCGGCTGTGAAAAGCACGTCTCCGATGCCGTGTACGGCGTAGCCGGCGTCGTGGAAATTGAAGCATCCTACGCGGAGAAAAATACCGTAGTCACTTTCGATGCCGCCCAAACCGACGCGGCGAGCATCGCCGCAGCCATTGCCACGACGGGCTATACCGTTACGGACTACACCGCCGTTACGGCACAAAACAATACTGAAATATGAGTACCTCCGCCATGAATCTACAATCCACCGTCACCTGTCCCGAGTGCCAGCACGAGGCAACGGAAACCATGCCCACCAATGCCTGCCAGTTTTTCTATGATTGCAAGGGCTGTGGTACCGTTCTCCGCCCCAAAGAGGGCGACTGCTGCATTTACTGTTCCTACGGAACGGAGGTTTGCCCGCCGATGCAAGACGGGGGAGGGGGCTGCTGTGGATAGGGGCGTGGCCCCAAGAATGAATACGGGGCGCAAGCGCGCAGGTGCGGAGCAAGTTCAAAGAGTCTAGTGGGGGGATAAGGTTCTTACGTCCATGCGCTTGAAGATACATGTGGCTGCTATTACAGCTCTCGCATCATTATATTTGCAGTATCCGATATGGAATTATTTACAAAGAAAGTGGTATCAGCAAATCCTTGTTTCCTAAACAGTAACTCGAAGGTATTTGGGCAAATAGCCCCTTCCTGGAAATCTGCATAGTCATACAACCCGACAGAGTCAGTCGTCGCTACGGGAAATCGGTCATCGTCGATTCTAAACACTTCTACGTCACTTAGCACTTCATCACTTCTGGTATCTGCGACTATTCCAATGCTACTTATCCCACAATCGCAAGATGTCATTAACAATGAGGTTAGAATGACCAACCATAAATTGACTTTCTCTACGTTCATCTTCGTGGCTCTATGGTTGTGACTCCTACGCGTTAGTTGGTAAATGAGGTAGTAGTATAAGGTCTCAATATCACTTTTAAATCCTCCGGAATTTCCATCGGCTGCAAGGGAGGGACGTTAGCCCCTCCAGTATTACCAGTGGGTACTTTACCGACGAAGGATTTAACGCCGCCGAAAACCAGCCGCAGTATTTGGCCGCGAATCTCCTTCCAGCTTTTGATAGCGAAGCCGAAGCGAAGCATATACCAATGCACTTCTGAATGTTCGACGGCCCAGGGTTGCCCGAGGATGTGCGCCCGCTCCAGGTGTTGCCAAGCTACACTTAGGTTGCCTTTAGCAAAGGCGGAGCGGTAGTCATCGAGTTCTTTATGGTAGTAGGGGTGGAGCCCTGCGGGCATTCTCCAGTAGAAAGTCATGATGGTAGATTGATCGGATTAGTGATAAAGATAGGGTTGTACTCGATTCACTCTCTAAAGCTAAAGGAAGATCAGCGCTTATAAGCCAACAACCTGAGCGCATTCCCAACCACGACCAGCGTAGACCCTTCGTGAGCGATTACGGCCGGGCCAATCTCCGCAATCCCCAGCAGCGTCAGCGGAATGAGAATAATTACCATACCTAAACTCATCACCAGATTCTGGCGAATGATGCGTTTAGCCATCCGACTCAGCCCAATAGCAAAAGGGAGGTTATCAAGCCGGTCGGCCATGAGGGCGACGTCGGCGGTTTCGAGGGCGACGTCAGAGCCGGCAGCTCCCATGGCGATGCCTACGGTGGATTTGGCCATGGCGGGCGCATCGTTCACCCCGTCTCCGATCATGGCGACCATGCCTTCTTCAGCGCGTAACCGTTCGATGGCGGCAACTTTGTCTTCCGGCAGAAGGCTGCCCAGCGGATCGGTGATGCCGATATCAGCGGCAACGGCGTCGGCGACTTTCTGATGATCACCAGTGAGCATGACCATCTTTTTGATGCCAATTTCTTTGAGCGCGGCTAGGGTTGCTTTTGCTTCGGGGCGGGCTACGTCCATAACGGCGATGATGCCGAGGTAGCGGTTGTCCTGGTGGACAATCATGGCGGTGTTGCCGGTGTCTTCCAGCTTGGCCATTTGCTGGTCGATATCGGTGGGGATTTCCTGACCGGTAAGTTCGCGGAACAGGCGACGGTTACCGATGTGTACGGTTTTGCCAGCTACGGTGGCTTTGACGCCGCGGGCGGTCAGGGCTTCCAGATTCTCGGCTGAAGGGAAATTGGTCGTTTTATTACCCAATCGTTCCTTACCACCGGTGACGATGGCGGCGGCCAGCGGGTGGTCGCTCAGTTCCTCAACGGCGATGGCTACGGTCAGCAGTTCGGACTCGGTGGCTTCTCCGGAGGCGATCACTTCGGTCAGGCGGGGTTTGCCTTCGGTGAGGGTGCCGGTTTTGTCAAAAGCCAGAGCGGTGATGCCGCCGAGATCTTCCAACGGACGACCACCCTTAATCAGTACACCCTGGCGGGCGGCGCGGGCCACTCCGGCCAGGACGGCGGAAGGGGTAGAGATAGCGAGGGCGCAGGGAGAGGCGGCGACCAGGACGGCCATGGCCCGGTAGAAGCTTTTGGAGAACGGCTCGTCAATGACGAGGAAAGCGAAGAGCAGTAAGAAGACCAGGCCGATGACGGCGGGCACGAAGTAGCGCTCAAACTTGTCAGTCAGCTGCTGGGTAGGGGACTGCTGGGTTTCCGCTTCCTTCACGAGGGTGACGAGGCGGGAAAGGGTGCTGTCGCCCGCCAGCTTAAGCACGCGAATTTCGAGCGGAGAACTGCCGTTAATGGTACCGGCAAACGCGCGGTGCTCCGCAGGCAAGGTGTCGAGGTCGACCTCAGCTTCAGGATCGGAGACGGGCAGCTTATCCACCGGGACGCTTTCGCCGGTAATGGGGGCCTGGTCAACGGCGGAGGTGCCGCTGACGATCACACCATCGGCGGCGATTTTGGAATTAGGGCGGACAACGATGACGTCACCGACCATCAGCTCTTCCACCCCTACTTCGGTGGTAGCACCGTTGCGTTTGACCAGGGCGGTCGGCGGGGCCAGATCGGACAGCGCTTCGATTGATTTACGGGCACGGCCCATGGCGTAGTTTTCCAGGGCGTGGCCGATGCTGAAGAGAAAGAGTAACAGCGCTGCTTCCTGAAACTCCCCGAGCGCACAGGCACCGGCGGCGGCGACGAGCATCAGGAAATCAATTTCGAACTTTCCCTGGCGGATGGTTTGAATCGCCTCGATCAGGATGAAGTAGCCTCCCATTAAAATAGCGATGACAAAAAGTACCGTTGACACCAGTTCGGGAACACCACCTAAGAAGCTAAGGATAAGACCCACGAGCCAGAACACCCCACTACCAATGGCAAAATAGAGCTCGGTGTTTTCACCGAAGATGCCGCCGTGATCGTGGTTGTGGCCATCACCCGCACCGTGCTTTTCTTTGCCGTGTTCACCAGGACCGTGGTCGTGTCCGGCGTGATCATCGGAACGCTCGGCTGTAGCGTCACTCAAAATGCGGATGTCCGTTTGGCGGATGGCGCTAATTACGGCATTTTCGTCAGTTAGCGTCGTGTCGTACTCCACGCGGGCTACGCCGGCCCCGGACACAACGGCTTCGATAACGCCGTTGGCTTTGCCTATTTTCTCTCCCACCTGGCGGGCGTGCCGCTGGTGGCGGATACCGGTGACGTCGAGTAACAAATGATGGTAGCGTTCGGTGATCTCGGCGCCGGCGCGCCGGGCGATGGCTTTGACCTTTTCGAGCGCCACCTGGTCGGGGTCGTAATGAATGCATACCTGCGGTGATGTTCCGGTTTTCAGGTGGGCTTTCTCAATGCCACCTTCGGCATTAAGCGCGGACAACAGGCGGGTTACGCACTGGTCACGCTCATCGGGGACTTCGGGGAGGAGGACGGGTAGGTCCAGTTCTAGCTTACTCATAATTGTGTGATGGTATGGATTATTTGGATAGTTTGAGAATGCGGAAAGCACCCCGCAGCACGATGGCGAAGACGATGGAGCCGACAATAAGGTCGGGCCAACGGGTAGCAGTGAGGTAGACGAGCACCCCGGAGATGATTACTCCGAAATTGATGATGATGTCGTTGGAGGTGAAGATGTAACTGGCTTCCATATGGGCTTCACCACGCTTGGTTTGCTGGATGAGCCAGAGGCAGACGGCGTTGCCGATCATCGCCAAAGCCGCTACAACAATCATAACCTTGAAATCAGGCACCTCACCGTAACCCAAAAAGCGGCGGATGACTTCGGCAAAGCCCATGATGGCCAGCCCCAGCTGAAGGTAGCCGCTATAGCCGGCGATCTGCTTTTTGCGGGCAACGGCGGCACCTACGGCTAGGAGGCTGAGCGCGTACACGAGCGCATCGGCGAGCATATCGAGGGAGTCGGCGACGAGGCCCATGGAGCCGGAGATCAGTCCGAAAGCCATCTCCACGACGAAGAAGGCGGCGTTGATGCCGAGCACCCACCAGAGGATGCGTTTTTGCTGGGCGTCATCTTCATTATTGTGGAGGGGTAGGTCGGCGGCTTCCGTAGTAAGGAGACTTCCCCCCAGCCCCAGTTCGCCGAGTGACTTTGCGAGTGGTGCAGCTTCGTTGCGGTGATATACCACGAGCTTGCGCGCGGGTAGGTCGAAATCGAGCCGCTCTACCTGGGAGAGCGGCTCTAACTTCATACGTATCATTTGCTCCTCGGCGGAGCAATCCATGGCGGTAACTTTGAAAGTGGATTTATTCATGGCGGTCTAGTGTTCGTGTTCGAGTTCTCCCGCCTGACTTTGGGCATAGACGTAATAAGCGCCTTCCGTGACGATTTGCATTCCTTTGGGTAGGGGATTGAGTAATTCGACGGCGGTGTACCCATCGTCGGTCGCGCCAGGCTTAACCAGTAGCTTTTCAAACTCCACTTCATCGCCGGAGCGCTGGGCGGGAGCGATAAATACGTAGGAGCTTTCTCCATCGCGTAAGACGGCCGCTTCGGGGAGTGCCTGGACGGTTTGGTCGGTCAGCCAGATACGGGCCTCGGCGAAGAGGTCACGGATGAACTTCGGCTGATCGCCCTTAAGGTGAGCGTGAACGCGAACGGTTTTGTTCTCCGCGTTGAATTCCTTGCCGATTACGTGAACCTCTGCTTCATACCGCTGACTACCCAGGGCGGGAATCTGGTAAGTGACGCGCTGGCCTTTTTCTAATTTGGCGACATCGCGTTCGAATACGTCGAGTTCGAGGTGAAGGTGATCTTCATCGATGATTTCCATTAACTCGGTACTTGGCTCTACATAAAGGCCATCGTGGAGGCTGATCGAGGTGATGTAGCCGGAGCGGGGGGCAAAGAGCGTGATGCGCTGGGTGATGTTATCTGGTGTGAGTTCATCGGTCTTGATACCGAGGTATTGGAGGCGCTGTTGGATGCCTTTGACGTTAGCGGTTTTAGCGGCGACCTGACTGCGCAGCCGCTGCACTTCCCGGAGGATGCCGGCGTCGGCCTTGACGAGTGTTTCCTGGCGGTCGAGTTCCTGCTTCAGGAATAAGAGTTCAGCGGATGTTTCGAGGTACTGGCGCTGGTGCTCGATGAACTCGGGGTTTTCGAGAATGGCGATGACGGCCCCGCGTTTGACGTAGTCTCCCTCGACGTAGTTGCGGGCGTTGCGGATGAAGCCGGCGGCGCGGGCGCTGACGGCGGCGTAGGCGTTGGGGGGCAGGCCGAGGGTAGCGGTAGCGCTCAGGTAACCGTTGATTTTCATTTGGGAGAAGTCGCCGAACTTGATGTCCATGGTTTCGATCTGTTCGGTGGTGAGGTGGATGCCCTCGTCGCCGTGATCGTCGTGGCCACCTTCAGCGCCGTGGTCATCATGATCTTCGTCGTGATCGTCAGCGGCCATTTCTTTTTTAGGTAGGTCGTGATCGTGGCCATCGCCTTCCTGGTGTTCGTGGGCGCGGTCGCAGGTGCTGAGGAAGGTTAATAGGAGCAGGGCGAGGGTAGTGAAAAGAAAATTTTTCATCTTGATTTATATTTTACGCGGGCCTCCCACGGGGGGAGGGTAGCGGGATAGTTTATTGGTTGAGGAGGTACTGAAGGCGAGCAACAGCGAGGTTGTGGTCGCGCACGGCGTTGAGGTATTCGCGGCTGTTTGTTCCGAGGAGTTTTAATGCATTGAGCAACTCCAGGTAGGATATTTCTCCAGCTTGGTAATTGAGTCGGGAGATGCGGATGATCTCCGGATTGACAACGGCTAACTGCTGCTGGTAATAGTCTGCCGCCGCCGCGTTACGGGCAATCTCGGACCGGGTAGCGAGTTGCTCCCGTTCAAAGCGTAGTCGTTCGGCTTCCAACTGGGTTTCGGCGACGGTGACCCCGAGCCGCTGGGTTTCGACGCGGCGTTTGGTGGCCTTATTGAACAGCGGAATCGTTACACCCGCTTCGAGCCCGGTCAGGTAACCCCCTTCAAAAAACTGCTGAGCGGAATACCCCAGACGGAAGCCTGGTTTTAGTTGTGCTTGCAAACTGGCAATGTCTGCCCTTGCATTAGCTACGTCGGTTTCCGCAAGCCGGACGAATAGGCCAGCAGTGGTAGAATCGAGTAGCAGGGGAGATGGAGCCAGCGAAAGGGTATCGGCGGCGGTAACCGGTTGGTTGGTGGCCAGCAGGCTACCGAGCTGTCGTTGCAGGGAAGTGATCTCCAGCTGCGTGCGTTCCGCCAGCGATTCGTATTCGCTCAGAGACGCTTGTAAGTTGAGTGCTTCGAGGCGGTTGCCGGCTCCGGATTCGGCCCGGACGTTAGCAATGCGCAGGTACTCGGAATAAGTGTTGGTGAGCTGCAGGTAGAGCCGTAGCAGGGCTTCGCGCTGCTGTAAGTCGACGTAGGTTTGTCGTACCTGATAAGTCAACTCAGCGCGGGTCAGCTGACTTCGAACCAGGTTGCCAGCCACGACGACATCCTGTACGGCGTTTGCTGCCCGGATGGTGGCGGGGTTGGGAAACTCCTGAAC
Organism: Neolewinella agarilytica; assembly: GCF_900110645.1. Classification (GTDB taxonomy): domain Bacteria; phylum Bacteroidota; class Bacteroidia; order Chitinophagales; family Saprospiraceae; genus Neolewinella; species Neolewinella agarilytica. Next base: position 11,145 of record NZ_FOFB01000012.1, on the reverse strand, counting down.
GATGGTGAGCATATTGACCCGCTGACCGTTCTCCCGAAAGAGGCCTTCGCCCTGGTAGCTGATGTCGGTGAGTCCGGGTTGGTACTTCAAGTTCTGGAGGGAACGACTTTGGTCGGTCCGCTGATCCGCCGCCAGGACGGCGGGGTTATTGCTTACGGCGACTTGCACTGCTTCTTCCAAACCTAAACTTTGCACCTGCGCCCGCGCCCCAAATGAGTAAAGGAAGAAGGGGAGAAGGAGTAAAGGCGCGGCGATGCTAGGTGGCGTTTTGCGGTCCTGCCATTTCTCTAACCAGCTGTAAAGGATGGGCAACACGATGAGCGTGAGGAAGGTGGCCGTGACCAAACCACCGATGACAACGGTGGCCAATGGCCGCTGTACTTCCGCACCGCCGGAACTGGAAAGGGCCATGGGGAGGAAGCCGAGAGACGCCACGGCGGCGGTCATGATGACGGGGCGGAGACGTACTTTGGTCCCTTCCAGGATGCGGGCGCGAACGTCATCCCAGCCCTCCTTCTTGAGTTGATTGAAGTAACCAATGAGGACGATGCCGTTAAGCACCGCCACGCCAAAGAGAGCGATGAAACCGATACCAGCAGAGATGCTGAAGGGCATGCCGCGCAGCTCCAGAGCCAGGATACCACCGATCGCCGAAAGCGGAATGGCGATGAAGATGAGTGCTGCCTGGGAGAAGCTGCCGAAGGTAAAAATAAGGAGCAGGAAGATCAGCGCAAGGGCGGCGGGTACGGCGATCATCAAGCGGGCGGAAGCTGCCTGGAGGTTCTCGAACTGACCACCGTAAGTGAAGTAATAGCCCGGAGGCAGTTTCACGTTAGCATCCAGGGCTTCCTGAATGTTACTGACAAGGGTTTCCACGTCGGTATCCCCAACGTTGACACCGATGACAATGCGGCGGTTGGTGTTTTCCCGGCTGATCTGCATAGGGGCATCCACCAATTCTACCATAGCGACTTCGCGCAAAGGAACCTGAGTGCCGTTCATGAGGGGGATGTAGAGGTCCGCTACGTCATCAATGCCCGCGCGGTATTTTTCCTGAAGGCGTACTGTGAGATCGTAACGGCGCTCCCCTTCATAAATGGTTCCGGCGCTGGCTCCGGCGAAAGCGGCCGCTACGACGCGGTTGATGTCTTTCACCTGAAGGCCATACTGGGCCATTTTGGGATAGTTGAAATCGATCAGAATCTGGGGCATACCGACGGTTTGCTCTACGTTGACCGTTCCCGCGCCGGGGATGCCGGCAATAATCCGTTCTGCTTCCTTGGCTTTTTCGAAAGCTACATCGAGGTCAGCACCATAGAGTTTGATGGCGATGTCGGCCTTGGCCCCGGTCATGAGTTCGTTAAAGCGTAGTTGGATGGGCTGAGAGAACTCGAGACCAATCCCGGGGAATACCCCCATGGATTCTTCAATTTCTTCGAAGAAATCCTGGCGGTTATCTGCGGTGGTCCATTCGTCCTTTGGCTTCATCACGATGGTATAATCACCAATCTCTACCGGCATGGGGTCGGTGGGAATTTCGGCGGCACCGATGTTAGTGACGACCTCCTCGATTTCGGGAAAGTCGGCGAGTAGCTTCTTCTGTACCCGCTTTGTCATTTCAACACTCTGGGTGAGGGACGTCCCCGGCGGGAGGATCTGCTGCATCGCTAAATCTCCCTCTTCGAGGGTGGGGATGAACTCGCCCCCCATGGTAGAAAATACCCAAAGGCTAGCCGAGAAGAGAATGATGGTAGCCAGCACGAAAGCGGCTTTAAACCGTAAGGCCAGGTGCAGGATGGGGCTGTATAAACGCTGGAAAAAGCTTATGATTCTATCAGCAATAGTTTTCTTGATACTGACTTTTTTACTCAGGAACAATGCCGTCATCATCGGTACGTAGGTGAGCGAGAGAATCAAGGCACCGGCAATGGCGAGCATGACGGTTTGGGCCATGGGCCGGAACATTTTTCCCTCAATACCTACGAGGGCAAGGATGGGGATGTAGACCATCAGGATGATGATTTCACCGAAGGCGGCGGAGCTGCGGATCTTGATGGAGGATTCCGTCACTTCCGCGTCCATTTGCTTTTGGGTAAGCTGCTGCCCTCCGTAGCCCTTGGTGAGCCGGTGGACGATGGATTCGACGATGATAACGGCGCCGTCTACGATGAGGCCGAAGTCGATAGCCCCCAGGCTCATCAGGTTGGCGGAAATGCCCAGCAGGTTCATCATCGAGATGGCGAAGAGCATCGCCAGGGGAATGACGGAGGCTACGATGAGGCTGGCCCGCCAGTTGCCCAGCAGGAGCACCAGGATGAAAATAACGATGAGGCCGCCTTCGATGAGGTTGGTCTGTACCGTCCCGATGGCGGTGGACACCAATTTATCGCGGACCAGGTACGGCTCGATCATTACCCCTTCGGGCAAAGACTTCTGGATTTGCTCCACCCGCTCTTTTACCCGTTCGGTGACGGCGGCTGAGTTAGCCCCTTTAAGCATCATTACCCGCCCACCGACGGCTTCTTCGCCGTTGCGGACGAGCGCGCCGTAACGAGGCGCTCTACCAAACTGAACGGTGGCAACATCCTGAACGAGGATGGGCCTGCCAACCCGGACGTCAACGACGATTTTTCGCAGGTCCTCCAGACTACCCGCTAGGCCGTTAGTCCGGATATAATAGGTACTAGGATTTTTCTCGATGTAAGCACCACCGGTATTCTCGTTGCTGTTTTCGAGCGCGGTGAATACATCGTTGATGCTGACGTTCATCGCCTTCAGCAGTTCCGGGTTTACAGCTACCTCATACTGCTTGAGGAAGCCGCCCATGGTGTTAATTTCCACCACACCCTCTATTCCGGACAGTTGCCGGCTGACGATCCAGTCCTGTATAGTCCGCAGATCGGTAGTAGAATACTGGTCTTCGTAGCCTTCGATGGGCCGGACGACGTATTGGTAAATCTCGCCGAGGCCGGTGGAGATGGGGGACATACTGGGCTTACCGAGACCTTCGGCAATGTTTTCCTCGGCTTCTTTGAGGTGTTCGCTGACCAGCTGGCGGGCGAGATAGAGGTCCATACTCTCCTCAAATACAACCGTGACGACCGAGAGGCCGAAGCGGGAGATGGAGCGAATTTCGACCAGGTTTTGCAGATTCTGCAGGGCCAGTTCGATGGGCGTGGTAATGAATTGTTCTACCTCCTGGGTGGCCAGGGTGGGTGAGGAGGTGATGACTTGTACCTGATTGTTAGTAATGTCAGGTACGGCATCGATGGGAATCTGTCGGAGGGAGAAGATTCCCCAGATGATGAGGGCCAGGACGAATAGTCCGACCACCAGCTTATTCGCTACGGAATAAGCAATAATCTTATCAAACATAAATAGGAAAGAGCTACGTACCTGCTGCGGGATGATCCGAGACGTCAGGTACCGTTAAACCAAAAGTGTGGGCGGGACATAGATGTCCCATAAAATAGTTTAACTAAGCTCTGGGGGGCTGCCAGTTGCCGGAAGCGTACTGAAGAGGCTTCCAGGTGGGCGAATACGCCGGCTGGGTGGTTCCAGCAGGAGGTAAAGGAAGCGCAGCCACTATCTGAGGGAGTAGCTCCGTCGGGCTGTCAAGAAAAGCACCGCAGCAAGCACAGATGCAAAAGGGAGTGCAGTGATCCTGGTGTTCTGAATCATCGTGATGCTCGTGTTCTGAGTTGGCGGCGTGGACGGCGGCGGGTGCGTCAGGGGCTACTAAAGCGTACTCATCCTGGCAGGGCACGAGTGCCAGGGCCATAAGGTATACCGCGAAGAGTAGGATGTGGTGACGCATGCAGACTAAATAACCTAGGAAGAGAGGGAAAGTTTGATTAGAACTACCTAATCATTCCTTCTTCCGCCTCAGCGTAAACACCCGCGAGACATTAAACCCAAAATGAACGTCTCCATCCAGCCAGTTGCCCGTTGTTTCGGTAATAAACCCCTTCTCAACCAAAGAAGTGGAGTTGGTGAAATGAAGTTGAAAAACATGCCCCCCCGTTTCGATATCGAAGCCAATGGATAGAGAATTGCGATAGCCCGGCGCCAGCTGGTCGGGGAGGACGTAGATGTATTCGGCATTGATGGCAATGCGTTTTGATAGTTTGATCCGGCCGGCGCCGCCAATGGCTAGTACATCATTAGCTTCACTCTCCAATCTTACCAGGTTTCGGTGGACCAATGTTGGGCTTAGCTGAAGGGTGAAGCCATCGCTGATTTTTCGGCCCAGGATCAGCTGATAGGTGTAGTACATCTTAGAACTGAGGTAATTCTCCCGATCTGGGTTCCGGAAAGGCAAGGTTTTAATCGCTGTACTCGCCATCAGGGCTAGGGTTATCGGCATCTTTTTTGCACCGCTGCTCTGCCGTAAGAGTTTATATTTCAGGAATCCATCGTAGGTCTTTTCAAAACTGCTGCGCCCTGCACCAATGGTTAAGCGGTCAGAGATGCCGTAATCGGCACCGATCCTGATGAGTGCCTGGTCCAAACCAAAGAGTTCGGAAATACCACCGCTGAGGAAACCAAAGCGGTGGCCGATCTTGAAGTCGAGAACTCCCCCGGCAGTGCTCTCAAGTGAATGCAAATTGATCACCCGATTGGTCTTGAAACTTGCTGTGGCGAAATCCACCGTCGGCTCCTCTTCCCCCAAGAGATCGAGAAGATCTTCCTGGGCGAATAATGGTAGCGCAGATAAAACAAACAACAGCATCAAAGTATGGGAGCAGTAATGAAGCATTGGAACAGGCTTAGAGAGCTATCTTTTGAGAGCGGACTTATTGGAACTACTTGGTTTTCAGCGGTTCGAGGTCTACGGTTACATCGACCACGATCTCTTTGGCAATATTGTCCCGCACTACTGCAGGAATGTCGATGTTATAATCCTGGGTGAGCACAACAAAGTTGGCGGAGGCAGAAATTTTGCCGTCCTTAACCACAAATACTCCTTCGGTTTCTACCGGCTGTGTTACACCATGGATAGTCATTTCACCCTTCACCTGAGCGGGGTAAGTACCGTCTTTGCCTAGGTCGATCATAGCCATGTTGCCGATGCTGCCCTTGAAGGTGGCTTTAGGAAATTTACCACTTTCCATATAGTTTTCATTAAAATGCTCTTGCATCAACGCCTTCTCAAAGGAAAATGCTTTGATGAGCACGGCGAATGCCATTTCCCCCGCTTCCGTATCTACGACACAAGTAGCTTTATCGTTTTTGGCTTCTATTTTTTCAATTGGGGTATCAGAAGAAAAAATTATGTGGCCCGTTCGCGTGAAATATTTCTGCGCGGAAAGAGTAGTGGTGGCTATGGCCAGAAAGAAAAGGCTGAGAAGAAAATGTTTCATGGTAACTGGAATTATTGTCGATTGAAAATTGATGAAAATTGAAGTACTCTTTTGGTCACACCGGTTTACAGCGGACCAAGACCACATCCATGAGCATCCCGGTACACAGCCCATTTAGCGCGACGCTTTGTCCTTCGCTGAAGGAGGTTTCTTTGAGTTCTGGGTCTAGTTGACAAATAACACCACCCATAATCCCACCGGCGTCTAGGGTAAGACTGATTTGCCCGTTCTCATCGGTGGTTACATTGAGAATTTCGCCTTCTACACGAATCACTTTGTCGAGGTATTTAGCGTTTGCTTCGGTTTCTCCAGCTTCGTAGTCGGCAAAGAGTTCGGTGGCGGACAACCGATGATCGGCCGTGGCGTTTGCGAGGTCGAGATGGGGTTTGTTGTACATTTGGTAGCCTATCAGGGCTCCGATTAGGAGCACCAGGGCAAAGGCTCCTAGGATTATTTTCTTGTTCATGTTTTCAGTCGTTTGGCGCCCCGGCTGCTACCCACGCGGCTATTTTTTCGATGTTACATTCTACTAATTGTGGCTCATTTTTTGGCATCGGGGAGAAGCCAGGTGTGTGTCTTATTGCTCCTAGCAGTTCACCGTTATCGACGTAGGTCCGCAAGCGGTCGTATCCCTCCAGAGTAACGCCTCCGAAATTACTGGACGCATCGTGGCAACCGTAGCAATTATCTACGATAAGTGGCAGTACATCGGCCGAATACGTGACGTTTTCCGTTGCGCATTCAGTAGTGCCGTACAACAGTTCCTCGGAGTCATAGTAACAGCCCACTAAAGGGAGAATAAGACAAAGCAGTAAGAGGTGTTTTTTCATAACAGCTTTTAATTGGTGGCGCGGCCGCAGGTGTGGGGTGAGGGGTGAAGAGCAGTGGATAAAGAGGTTCAGTTCTCTAGTGCTCCGTCTGCGATCCAGGCGGCAATCTGGTCTATTTTACATTGATCGAGTTGTGGACTACCCTGAGGCATTCGCGAAAACCCATCCTGCCAGTCAATGCTGCCCAACAACTGGCCATTATCTGCCCGGGTCTTGATACCGGAATAGGAAGCCAGGTCAATACCTCCTGAGGGAGATCCTCCGCTGTGACAACCCTGGCAGTTCGTTTCAATGATTGGCTTAACCACTGCGGAGAAACTGACGTCGGTCGTTTGACACCCTTGATTAGTTACGTCACAGCTCAAATTCTCTGCGCCTTCCAGTATCCAGGTGGCGATGCGGTTTATCTGGCTGGCTGGCAGGCGACTCCGGGGTGCTGGTGGCATCCGGTCGTCCTCATCTTCGTCCACCAGTACTTCGTAAAGATCGGTACCACTGAGGTCGAAAGGGCGTACGTCACCGGTCCTGATCACATCGTCGTAATTATCAAGAATCACCCCATCTTGAGCTGAGGTTGCATCATGACAACCACTGAAAGCACAGCTGGAGCGGAGTATCGGCAGAATTTGACGCTCGAAGTAGATCTTCGTGGAATCACAGGGAACCCCAACGGTGTCTGTTCCCATGGTATCAACTGTAGTAGTGTCCACTACAGTGGTATCAATCGGCATGAAATCATCGTCTTCCGCCATCATGAAGGGCTCGTGCCGGCAGCCAGCCAGGGCACTCAGAAAAAGCCCGATCAAAACAAGATAGCCAAGGAAACGCAGTGAATTCATGTAGATTCATTTTTTCTTAAACTTAAAATAAGGTGAAATTTTGCTTTTCTCTCTGAGCTTTCCTGCTGAACGGGAATAAGCAGTAGCTGAACGGGCATCAATCGAATAAATCGCTCGCTAAGTAGAGAAAAATGCGCTCTCCGACTATTTGTCCCTCTTCGTCTTTCAATTGGAATACATAGTTTCCAAACGGTAGCCCCTTTAGATCATATACCACTCGATGATTACCTTTTGAGAATGATTTTTCCTTTAGAACAACACGATGATTATCCCCCGAGAAATCGACTATCTCCAGGTCGAATACATTATTCGAGGGGAGTTCTAATTCCACTTCGCCCTGGGGAGAGCTGATGTTCACCGGGCCGGGTTTCAACAAGGATGATTTTTTTACCGGCTGGTAACTAAAGTAAACCAATAGCATTTCTTTGTACATCCGTTTGCCCCAGCCCATTGCCCTGGGCGGGTCATTGGGGTTAGCCAAGTTAGCGGAGGTGTTGTCGTAAGTCACTAAGGTGTGGACTACTGATCCTGCAGGCAATAATATAGGGTTTAGTAGTTCGTACCCTTGCTTGAAATGAAAATCCCAATCATCGATTCGTAACAACAGCTTTGTCGACCGGCCGTCGGGTAGGGTAGCGAACACCTCAAACTTCCGCCCCAAAAAATGTGCGTGGGGGAAAAGACTGGAAATTTCCAGATCGAACGGCACCCTAAACTTGGCGTGGACCCGATATACCTCACCCGCCGCAACGGCAAAGGTATCGTTCGTCATCACGTAGGGATTGATCAAGGGAGCAGTCCGAATCGGGCGCGGTGCAGGCACTTTCGCCCAGCGGAGTTTCACCACGGAAGAATCCCGCTGCCTTATGCCCGTAGGACCGTAGTGAACGTGTACCAACAACCGGGCATCTTTAGGCAACCATTTTGCCTTCCCTTCCGGTAAAATCTCGGCGTCTTGCCCTGCCGCCCAACTGTACCAGCGGCTTTCGTCTGGAACAAAACCCAGTTCACCAAAACTGAAGTAGCCGTACTCGGGATCCCATTCGTCAAGCGCCTGGTACTTATCGCTGGTGTCCACTGAAATCATAACCCCCTTTACGATCGACCGATTACCCGGTTCAAAGGAAATCCCGGACACCCATTTATCTTCGGTCAATCCCGTCGGCAACACGAACACCCGGTATTGATCGTAGTAAACACCGTATTGCTCGAACGATTCGTCCATGCTCAATATCAGGTCTGTGTCGAAAGGGGGGGGAGAGGGCAGTGGAGATAACTCTCCCCTAGACGGCTCACCCTTGGGCATTCCGGCCTTTACCCAGGCACCAATGGTTGCTATCTCTTTTTCGCTTAATCGGCGCTCCCCAACAAAATGGTCGGTGGGCGCTACGGCTCGGAAAGGCGGCATTAGCTTCTCCTGGGTAACGTACCGAATCATCTGGCCGTAAGCCGCTACCTTTTTATAGGTTGTTAACGCCATTGGCCCGATATTATCTCCCTGATGGCAAGGCATGCAGGAACGAAGGATCAAAGGTGCGATATCGCGGTGATACTCCGGTGATTGGGCGGATAAAATGCCGGTCCAGAATAGAAAAAGGAGGAACAGAAGTCTCAATCTTCATTATTTACCGCAGTGATGAAACACCCGACGGCAGCGGGCCATGGAGCGGTCGGAGTATGGCCTTCCTCCAGGCGACGGAGCATCGTACGCAGTTCATTGGTCCGTTCACCGTGGCGCATTTTTCCTGGCGCGGCGTAGGCATTGCTAACACGCCCCCTATAGTAAATCTGACGGCTTGTACGATCTACGATCACGACCTCCGGCGTGACTTTAACCTCCAATTGTCGGGTTAATGCGTGGGTTGGGTCCAGTTTAGCTTGCCAATCGGACAGTTCATATTTGGTCAGGAATTCGTTGGCGGTTGCTGAATTGCTGGTGGCTACGGGAAAAACGGCGTAAAAATCAGCATTCTTCCCGTGTGATTTTGCCGCTTCGCGTAAGGGCTTAGCCATATAGATGCTTATGGGACATTCTTCAGCGACGAATACATAGACGTCGTACTCTCGTTGCCCCAGCAAACAACTTGACGTAAAGATGAAGGCCAAGAATACGATGAGTTTTAACTGGTTCATATTTTCATTTTTCTATGGTTCATGTGGCGCGGCCGCAGGTGCAGAGGAAGTTGTTGGAGAGCATACATATTTTACTTTGCTCTTTGAACCTTACTTCGCACCTGCGGCCGCGCATAATTCAAAGGACTACTTTACTATAAGTTTTGCGAGGTAAAAACCGCTGCTTCCCTGTACTCTAAGCAGGTACATACCAGCAGGCAAGTTGTCCGGGCCTGCGAAACGCAGTTCCGGTACGCCAGTTAAAATACGTTCCAGCAAAATTCGGCCGCTTATATCAAGTAAAGTAACGGGTAAGGTTTCGCCGAGATCAGCCCCTTGTAATCCGGTGATGGTCCAGGCTGGTAAGGTCCCATCTATCGGGTTTGGATAGACGTTGAGTATGCGTGTTCTTCCCCTTGGACCGTTTGTGGCTACCGTACCGACCGTAATGGTCTCGCAGTAGTTACTCGTGCAATCGTTCAAGGAATCTTGTGCCAGGAGGCATACCCGGTATTCTCCAGCTGTAGCATATTGGTGAAGAGGGTTTTCTTCTCTGCTGATAGATCCGTCACCAAATCCCCACAGCCAATCGGTGGCAGCTTGCGCTTCACCATCAAATTGAACATTAAAACCCGATTCCGGGGTAAAAGTGAAGCTTGTCGTAAAACCTGAGCATCCTACGGAGCATTCTTGAGTTCTGAACGGAACGGTCACCGCACAGAAACTGGTGGTAAGATCCTGAACCGTGAGTAACCTTTCCAGACCATCTCCAGGTAAGGTTAAAGTAATTTCATTTGCCCCGTTTGGATCATTATAGGTGTAAGTTGAGTCGAGTTCTTCCCCATCCAGGAAAACCCGGAAGCCGACACTGCCCATGCTGGCATTAAAGCGAATCAGAACAGTCACTAGCCCGTCGGTACAATCCTCCGTCGCCATAATACTTCCCGCCATTCCGATACCGTTCGGCCCACCATGAGGAATACAGTAATAACCATGTAGCCCGGGTTCAGAAATCACTACTTCATACACCGCTCCCTGACCAAGTAGTCCGGATTCCCAGACAAGCGGTCCCTCGCGTTCATCCGAAGTGCTGGTGTGCGGGATCTGGCCCGTCCATACGAAAGTTACCGTATCGCCCACCGCAACGGTCAGGTCGCGCGGAAAGAAGTCAAAGTCCCTTACGGCTACTTCGTGCCGGCGGGCGCCAGTGATGGTTTCCAGATCGGTAAGTGTACAGAAGCCAGTACAGTTGGGCAACGCCACCTCACTACGTACCGTACAAGTGGTATCCGCTATGTCCACAACGGTAAACGTTGAGGTTTGTCCCATTGCAGGAACTAAAATCTCCAGCAATGTCTCCCCTCCGTTCACGTAACCGAACGGACTATCCGGCCAAAGAACACCATCCACAAACAGGTTGAAACCATTTAATCCAGGATCATCATTGCTGATCGTAAGTTGGACCTGCGTCTGATTATTTTCAGTACATCCGCCTGTTGTTTCCGCGACCAGCAACATTTGACAAGTATCAGTTACCGGACAAAGGCCCGTTTCAATCTGGGTGGAAACGGAGCAAGTAGCATCATCAGTATCCCGGACTTCAATGCTATGGCTCTGCCCGTCACCAACCACGAACACCGAAGTAGAAGTAGTTCCGGAAGCATCGTAGGAGAACGGCCCACCGGTTACCAGGTTGCCGTCCACAAAAACATTGTAGCCCGCTCCGGTACCCGTTGAGTTAAAGGAGATGGCTACGGCTACCTGCCCATCGGTGCAGTCGGGCAGAACGGTGATGGTTCCGGCCATACCGTTGCCGCCGGGCGTGCCGTGGGGGATGCAGTAGTAGTTGTGGAGTCCGGCGGAGAGTACCGGGCTTTGGTAGGTCGCTCCGGTTCCGAGCAGACCAGAGTCCCAGCTGTCCGGACCAGTGTCAACGGAGGAGGTAGCGGTGTGGGCAATCTCTCCCGTCCAGCGCCATTCGATGCGGTCGCCAGCGGCGAT
>NZ_FOFB01000057.1 GCF_900110645.1 Neolewinella agarilytica | reverse complement strand
AACTGAGGGAGAAGCGTTAGCTTTGGGGTGGTGCTAATGAGCATCGTTGATGGTTGAAATGTTGGTGCTGGGGGATATTGCTATCGGTATAATGGGATCGAACATAGTGAAGAGTTAGGGCTGGATTTGGCAGTATTCCGTAGTTATGATCCTGCTATCGGGAGATGGTTGCAGGTTGACCCAAAGGCTGAGGCATTTACTTGGGCTTCCCCGTATAATGGTATGCTAAACAATCCGATCTCTAATATTGATCCATTGGGGGATACAACTCGTATTTTCAACTTAGAAGGTATCTTGCAAAGGACTATTAATGACTCTCACGCTAATCAAGAGCATTTTCTCACTACTGGGGCTTTAGATATTCTTGGACAGGTCGGCTTCTTGGATGCTGATGGTCAAGGAATTGTATCGCGAGCACTGTCATCATTCTTTATTGGAGAGAATACACGAAGCCAAATCGAGGAAATTGTTTCTATTTCTGATGGAGAAGGTCTAGAAAGGGCGTTTGTGCTTGACCTGGGTAGTGGGTCAAAAGAATTACAAGCATTAGACATAACAGCTAATAGAAATAGAGGTCCCAGCCACTTCGATGTTCCGAATCAGTTATACAAACTATACCCTACAGCAGTAATTTCAGGACATGTGCATCCCAAGACAGGTTTTAAGCCTGATGATCCACAGGCGTTACACATTCCAAGTGCTACTGGCTATGGATATGGTAAAGACTTTGTCGCGCATCTTCGTAGAAGCTCGAGAGGTTTTGAATCATCACCTCTTATGATTGCTACTTTCCAAGGCTACAACTTGTACACAAGCGAGAGATATACTAAAAAAATTAATCCTAGAACAAAAGGATTTGATGTAGAGGTGCCCGTTGGAAGAGGTAACATATACAACTATCAGGGTGTAAAAATAATTGAGTGATGAAAAAAGCCTTCTTCTTTTTCGTAGTCCTTTTTCTAAATCCTTCGTGTCGGGAATCCCCGAAAGTAAATGATGAAGTAGATGTCTTAAAAATCGAAGAGAAACAAAATCTTCAGAAGAAGGACGAGGAATTTGGCCTGTCAACAATAGGAGAGCTACCCTTAGAGAAATCAATTGTTGAAATGATTAGAGTATTTATTAATCAGCCTTTTGGAGGAAGTAATTATGTTGTCAAAATGTATCGCTATCCTAACAATACTCTAATATGTAAAAAGGAAGTCACTGGATACGGGCTTAATAGGAGCTACCAAGAAACTTGTAATAGTCTTAAGCCAAGTGTTCATTTAGATAGCTTGTGGGATAAATCGGTTTTTACGGTTTTACAACATAGCAAAGATTTAAATCAAAGCGAAACAGGCAATGATGATTGGGTAGCACAAGTAGAATTGGCCAAAGGAATAGAAAATTTATCTGTTGAGCTTTCAATATGTACGGCTATTAATTGGCCAATTGTTCTGGCAGAAGATATTCTATCTGATAGAATAGCACTGCCCCTACCTGAGTGTTATAATCTACATCCCACTGAATAGTTGCCTACAGGTGCCTCCGCATATCTGTCATGTAGTGATAAATTAAGTGTTTAGCTGGCGTAACTAAGTCTTGTAGTAGTGTCCCTGACTAGGGCCTCAATAGCAAAGAGGATGTGCTCTCGTTCCTTCTGCGGCAGCTGCTGTAAAGCGATCATTTGCTTGATCAGCTTCGGCTCGATGGTCTCGTCAATTTTACCCGTCAGGTAATCCATAGATACATCGAAGACATCTGCAATTTTTAGCACTTGCTCAATAGAGGGCTTTGCTTCTCCGCGTTCATACCTGCCGACGACGTTGGCATGAATCCCGATTTTCTTGGCTAACTCGCTTTGAGAGAGGTTGTGCTCTTTCCTCAGCTGTACGAGGCGTTGGTT
>NZ_FOFB01000004.1 GCF_900110645.1 Neolewinella agarilytica | reverse complement strand
AAAGGACTCACCGTCCGTCAAGCTTATGAAGCAAAAATGAAATCTAATCCGGCAGCCTAATCAGAAGCTACTGTCCACTTTTATGAGGAGGTCCACACCTTGCACCTTGTAACCTGCAACTTGCAACCTGCCCCTACAAAACCACCGTCGTCATCCCCACTAGATAAGATTCTTGCATTAGTGCTACCATCCGGTCATAGATGGCCGTGTCTTCTTCGAAGTTGGCATCGCCAAGGTCCATCACTAACACCGGTTGTTCTTTCTGGCTGCCGAAGTAATTGAAGTAAGCGGTTTGTACGGAGGTCAGATAATCATCTTTGATTTCCTGCTCGTATTCGCGGCCACGCTTAGCAATGTTTGCCTGCAAGGCTTCTACGGGTCGGTGCAGGTAGACAATCAGGTCCGGATTTGGGAAGCCGGCGTCCATCACCTTAAACAGTCGGCTGAAAAGACGAAACTCCTCGGCCGGCAAGGTGTTGCGGGCGAATAGCAATGTTTTGACGAAGATATAATCCGCGATCACCCCGTTGGAAAACAAGTCAGATTGCGTCAACTCATGCTGCAGCTGCTTATGTCGCTCGGCCATGAAGAAAAGCTCAACGGGAAAGGCGTAGCGCTCAGGCTCTTTATAGAAGGGCGGAAGAAAGGGGTTGTCACTGAAAGCCTCCAGGATCAGCCGCCGGTTGTGGTCAGCCGACAGGCGGTTGGCCAGCGTCGTTTTTCCGGCTCCGATGTTGCCCTCGATGGCGATGAATGGGGGAAGCAAGGGTGGTATTTTGGTTCGTTGGTATTTTGGTAATTTGTGCCGTTCGCAATATTACGATAAAGTAGGCAAGTCTCCACAAACCATAGTGATCTTGTGCAGCAACAAATTAATATGGCTCACCTCCTTACCATTGCCCTGGGAACCAACCTCGGAAACCGAAGCGATAATATGAATCAGGCTCGTTCTTTGATCCAAGAGCGCATTGGCCCAATCATTCAGGAATCAACCATTCTGGAAACCAAAGCCTGGGGAGTAACGGAGCAGCCGGACTTCCTGAACCAGGTCCTTGTCGTCTCTCTTGACCAGCACGATTTTGGCAGCACCGTAACGAGCTCCATCAAGGCAACACTTCATCACCTGCTGGACATTACCCAATCCATTGAGCAAACCCTCGGCCGGGAGCGTAAAACTCACTGGGGTGCCCGCACGATCGACCTCGACCTCATCTTCCTCGACGACATTCGCTATGAGGATGAACGGATAAGCTTGCCGCATCCCTGGTGGAAAGAGCGGGACTTTGTGAGAGGGCTGGTAGACGCTTCGCTTGTAGACGCCTTCGGCTTGTAGGTAGAAATGATCGCTTCGCTCCATTTCTTTTTAGATGCGGAAGGCGCTGCGCGCTTCCAGGCCTCGCCTTCGGTCAAGTCTTTATCAGAGCTCTACAAGCGCAACGACGTCTAAAAGTGAGCAAAGCGAACGCCTAAGCCACCACGCCCGTACAGCTACTCCCCGCCCCCGCCGTACAGCCATAGCAATGTTGGTTGAGTACGATGTTGCGGTTCAGCAGTTCCTCTTCGTTGAAAGTAGAGATGTGCTGCCCTTTGGCAGCGACTTTTAGGTCGAGCATCTGATTGAAGTCACAGTCGGAGAGATACCCGTCCCAGCTAACGGAGACTGTATTCCGGCACATCAGCCCATCCACTGTTTCCGGATTGTAAGCATCCACCAGCTTTTGCATGTACTCTTCGTAGTTACCGGTCTCCAGGAGGTAATCCAGGAATCGGGCGACGGGAAGATTGGTTATGGCGTAGAGTTGGTTGAAGACAATACCGAACTTTCGGTCGAGCTGACGCTTAAACTCCGCCTCGAGTGTTTCCTGCTTACCGGGCAGGTAAGCGCCGGAGGGGTTAAACACCAGATCGAGAATCAGTCCGGATCCGGGCTTCCCGTAGCCTGCTTCGTTGAGGAGTTGCAGGGCTTTGATGGAGTCTTCAAAGACCCCGTCTCCGCGCTGATTATCGGTGCGGGTTTTAGAAAAATACGGCAGGCTGGAGACGACCTGCACCTTGTGCTTCGCCAGAAATTCCGGTAAGTCCCGGTATTTAGGGTTAGCCATAATGATGGTCAGGTTACAGCGATCGATGACCTGCTTTCCCAAAGCGGTACATTGCTCCACAAACCAGCGGAAACCGGGGTGCATTTCCGGGGCTCCGCCCGTAATGTCTACGATCTTGATCGAGGGTGTGGCGGCAATGATGTCGACGCAGGTTTGCAGGTCTTCCATTGACATGTTCTCCTCCTTCTTATCCGGGCCGGCATCCACGTGGCAGTGGGCACAGGTCTGGTTACAGAGTTTACCGATGTTCAGCTGAAAAATCTCAATACTGGTGGGCTTAAAGGGAGCATGTCCCTGATCGGCCAGCTTACCGGCAAAGCGCGGAAATTTGGCGTCAGAGACATCCTTTCCGTTCAGTACGTTGAGCTGCACGAAAGTGCTGTTCAGGCGGTTTCCGGTAACGGAGAGGGATTTTGTTTTTTGCTTAATAGCCATGGTTGTAGTCTTGTAGTTCGGTAGTCTGGTAGGCTACCGCATTTTGGAGGAGGGAGGCTTGTAGTCTTGTAGTTCGATGGTCTAGTAGGCTACTACATTGGGGAAGCGGCATCAGTTACGCCTATAGCGTCTCCAATGTGCGGAGCCTACCAGACCACAAGACTACATGACTACCTTCTCCACCTGTCGTTGCATTTGTCTGGCGTAAATAAGGGTTGTTCCTGCCTTCACGGCGGCAGCTACGTGTACGGCTTCCATCATTTGCTCCTCGTCGGCTCCTGCCTGCAGGGAGTTCGTGGTGTAAGCGTCGATACAGTAAGAACACTGAATCGCGTGACTGACGGCGAGGGCAATGAGTGCCTTTTCGCGTTCGGTCAGCGCTGAATCGCCTTCGGTGACTCCGCTGTACCAGTCGAAGAATTTATTACCCATATCCTCCTGCCAGTCGACAATTTTGCCGAAAGACTTCAGGTCTTTGGGGTCGGAGTACTTTTCCATTTTGGTGATATTTTTCAGCGGTAACCCGGCTTTGGTGGGCGCGGCCGCAGGATGCAATGTTTGTTGATAGAAAGCAGCGGAAGCCTCCGCCTTAATGGTTTCGGGGTCGAGCGCAACACCTTCTCTTGCCTCCTCGGCGGATGGCATTATCTCGGTGTTGTCCCAGATCCCGGTCGTTAGCGTAGCGGCGTAGGAGACGGGTAACCTGCGGTCATCCAACATACGCGCTTTAGCCCCCTGATGGTTGTAGTCGAGGGCGTGAAATTCGTAATCAAAGCCGTTCGTGTCGTCAAGCGTCATAAACCAGGTGCGCGGCGTGCCGTCATTGGCGGGCATTCCGATGACACCGGCATTGAGCCAGAGTGGAGAAGGATATGCGATTTGCGAATGGTGATTGGCGATATTTGATTGGGCTACCGCATGAGGATGTTCGCTGCGCCCGGCCAGCCGCTCATCGGATGCATCTTTGGGACTGACGTAGTCGGCCAAAAGTTCATCCGATGTGTCGGCGGAACGCGGGGCAGTAATGGTAATTTCCTCCGCAAACGGCAACCCACAATGCCCCCCAATGACCACCTCTGCACCTGCGACCGCGCAAAATTGGGCTTTCTGATCCGCGTCCGTACTTCGCCAGACGAACTCCGACTGGTTGCGCGGGGAGCCGTGCAGTACCACTACTTCGCGGCCGGCGTAAGTGAAGCGTAGCAGATCCGGCAAACCGGCCATGTATTCCAGGTTGCGTTCGGTGACGTTGTTGGCGGCGTATTTGTACCAGAGCCTGGCAAACATGTCGCAGCGGGAGCCATCGCCGAATCCGCAACCGCAGTCGTCCGTTCCATTGACGAGGTTCGTCTCTACGTTGCCGGCAATGGCGTGGATGCCCCAGTCTTCGATCAGGTCGAGGCAGGCGGCGGGATCGGCGCAGTAGCCGGGGGTGTCGCCGCAGCAGATAACGTTCTCCGGCGGGATACCCTTACGCTCGGCCTCGGCCCGGAGGGCCGTGAGCGCCTCCAGGTTAGAGTAGGCCCCGCCGAAGATGAGGAGAGGGCCGGAGAGAGAGCCGAGTGTAAACTCTGTGGGGGAGAAAGCCTGCAGCATATTATCGTTTGTTTCATCCATTATCCTACACGTGTTCCATTCGCCACCACTTCATCGGGCCGCAACAAAGTGATCAATTTTCCTTCCATTCCACCCAACACCAGGCATTCACTCATCATGCTGGCAATCTGTTTCGGTGGGAAGTTGACGACGGCAATAACCTGCCGGCCAACGAGTTCTTCCGGAGAGTATTTATCCGTGATCTGCGCGGAGGTTTTCCGCTCTCCTAACTCACCAAAGTCGATCACCAGCCGGTAGCTGGGGTTTCGGGCTTCCGGGAAGGGCTCGGCGGACACGACAGTGCCCACGCGCATTTCTACCCGTTCGAATTCTGCCCAGCTTAGTGGTTGGTCTTTACTCATGGTTCAGAAGGTTGAAGTTGCATACCCAAAAGGTAGAGCGAGAAACAGCCCACGACCTCAACAAGCGTTACGCCCAAAAGATCAGCGTATTTCCCGGAGGAGACCGTCAGCCACTCCGGCCAGAGGCCGGAAACCAGCATAAAGCCACAAAACAAGCCAAAGCCTACCGACAGCCAGAAGCTCAGCGGTGGCGCTTTGATGCGCCACAGACAGAAGACCGGCGCCAGGCCCGCCACCATGGCTCCCGACACCGTTGTCGCCGAGAGGATAGCCGGGTTCAGAAAGACGGGGATGGTGCCCAGAATAACGATAGTAATCATCGCTAAGCGGCCGGCGGAGAGCAAGCCTTGTTCTTTTGGGCTGGAGAAGAATATCTGGGATCCGTCAGGCTTTGTAGCCCATTGCTTTTTAACCTCTCCTTGCACCTGCGGCCGCGCCAAGCCCTTACCCGCCCCCAAATCCACCACCGCCAGCTTCGAAAAACTCGTAAACGTAGAGTCCAGCGTACTGGCCGCCGAGGTGATCATGATGAAGTTCATCACCAGCAGAATCGGCCCGCCCAGCAGCTTGGCCACCTCAACGGGTGCCTGCCCTTGCACGCCAGCGATACCGCCATAAATACCCACCACGCTAAAGAGCAGGATACACAGGAAGCCAATCGGCGCAGCCCACAGAAAAGCCTTCAGCGTCGTCTTCGGGTCGCTCAGAAAGCCCCGATCCGTCATTACCGGATCGTGAAAAGGATAGCTAAAACTCTGGAGGATCGCCACCAGCAGCAGGTTGCCGCCCGCCGCCATCGTCCATTCCCCGCTGCTGAGCACCGGGGCAAGGTCGTATTCCACCTTGGGCAATAGGGCCAGTAAGATGATGGTAATCAAAACCCCGAACAGCACCATCTGAATCACGTCCGTCAGAATACTCGACGACATCCCGCCCTTCAGGCTGTACGCCAGCGTCAGTGCGGTAAAGACCAGGATCGCCGCGTAGTAGGCCGGCTCCCCCACCCCACCAAAATAACTGCCAATCACCATCGTGTTCGACCACACTTCATTGAACAGCCGGAAACAAATCAGGAGCGAAAACAAAATCATCGCCTTGCGGCCGAAGCGCTCCGACAGAAAATGGTGAATGGAGCGAAAGCCGCCCCGCGTCCGCATATCGTAAATCACAAAACCCGCCACCGCAAAACTAAGGTAGTAGGCAGCATAGGCTACGCCCCCGACCAGCCCGAAGGCCAATCCCAGGTTCGCTGCATTGGTGATTGACTTGGCGAACAACCAACTGATCACGAGACTGCTCGTCAGGGCAACCATCGACGGCACCCGGTCACGCCGTGCTCCGCCGAAGAACTCGGAGGCCGTGCGCGCCAAAGGCGCCACCGCAAAAAGCAACAGGCTGGAGCCGATGACCAGTACCCACTGGATTAGATTGATGGATGTAAAGTCAGTTAGATTGATACTATTGATTTTCGATAAGTACTAAAACCAGTAATGCCTCCAAAATGCGGCAGCCTACCGGACTACAAGACTATTCCAAGTCCCACCATACCCGCACGTTCACCGAGTTGCCTTCGGTAGCGGCGGCGGCTGTCTGGTAGTTTTCAAAGTTGAGTGCTTGCTCGTCACTGGGGTACGGCATGCGGACCGGGTAGAGACCGCCATTCAAGCTAGCCTGTACGGGCTTCAGCGCGGGGAAGCCTGTCCGGCGCCACTCCGCCCAGCCTTCGTAGGCGTTGCCGATAGAAGCGATCCATTTTTGGGTAATGATGAGCTCCAGGCCCCGGTCTTCGTTCCAGGCAGCGGAGCTGCGCGTCAGGTGATTGCCGGGAATGGCCGTGAGCCAGTAGTCGAAAGCCTTGAACACAGCACTTTCGTAGTAAGTCTGCGCATCCCCATCGATGTATCCCTTCAGAGCGGCTTCGGACAGCAGAAAATCAGTCTCCCAGGCGGTAAGGAAGTTGAAATCGTGGTCGCCCGTATTCTCGCGCCAGATGGTACCGGGCCGGGCGAAGTCGTCGGGCGTGATGGCGCTCGAAGCGTCAATACCGTTAATAATGCCCGCGAATTCACCGTTTGCGGCACTGGGGCGAAAGTGAGTTCCTACCCGCGGGTCTCCTGAATCGGCGTAAATACCTTCCGCCGTTTCACTCATCAGGAAGACGTTGAAAATACCAATCCGTGCCGTTGCAAAGGGAAAGCTGTTGGGTGGCCCGGCGGCAAAGTCGAAAGTGGCGTTTTGCTCATTGGAGGTAATAATACGGCCGTCCGTAAAAATCTGCCGGAGCTCAGCCGATGGGTCCCGGCGGGCGGAGATGCGCATCAGTGCTTTTATCCGTAAGCTATTGGCAAAGCGTACCCAACCATCCAGATTTCCATTGAAGAGGATATCCCCGTTCAGAGGCTGCGCTCCCTGGTAGGCATCGAGCGCGATAACGGCCTGTTCCAGATTATCAAGAATACCACCGGCGGCGGTGTAAATGTCTTCCTGCCGGTCATACTTCGGCGTCACAACACCGGTAGCGCGGCCCCGGAAGGCTTCAAAGTAAGGTACATCTCCAAACATATCCGTCAGCGTCATGGCCAGGTAGGCCTTCATGACCAACGCAGGGCCTTCATAAACGGCGCGGGCGGAATTCTCCCGGCTGAGTTCCAGAATGGTCTCATTATCCCGAAGGGCCGTGTAAAGAATCGGCCAGGGGTTACCGCCTTCCTGCGGAGAGCTCAGCGCGTGGCGATCAAAGAGGTTAAAATCGATCATCGAAAAATGCTGGCTCAGCAGGTTGCCCGCCACAAAACCCTCGTAGCTCATAGCGTCGCCATAGCCGTACAAAACCTGACGCAGCAGGAGCTCGGGCTGGACTTCGCTGGGGGCGTTTTCGTTGGTGTTGATGTCCTCAAAATCATTAGTACAGGCGAAGAAAAGGAGGAAAGGAAGAAGGGATATAAGGAGACTTGACTTAGTCATTATTTTTATTTTTTTGGCGCGAACGCAGGATGCAGGGTTTGTCTGTACCGCCGACTTCAGTCGGCGGAATTTGCGGTGGCCGCCGACTGAAGTCGGCGGTACAAACTAGAACTCCAGCCCCAGATTAAGTCCAACGGAACGAGCTGAGGGGTAAGAAATGTCCTCCACGCCCCCAACGATGTTCTGCCCCTGGATGGCAAACTGCTCCGGGTCGAAATGAGGGATTTCCGTGAAGGCATGCAGGTTCCGCCCGATCAGGCTGATGCTCAGGCTGCCCAAGCCGCTCAGGAAGCTATCCGCCAGTTGGCTTTGGCTCAGGCGATAGGTGATGGAAGCCTCCCGGATTTTGAGGTAGCTGGCGTCGTAGACGTTGTTCTCCTCATGGTTCCGGTTGTAGAAGCTGCGGTAAAAGCTCTCCGCCGAAACGGCCGTTGTGTTGGGGGTGTAGACGGGGCTCTCGTCCGTGCCCGTGTTCTGGACGCCTTCGATGACGAAGCCTTCGGCGGGCCGATCAACAGTTTCCTCCAACTGCCCGGCTACGCCGGCCAGCGCCAGTGTCCGGCTGACGAGCTCTCCACCCTGCCGCCAGTCCAGCAGCAGGCCAAAGTCGAAGTTCCCGAAGCGGAAGTTATTCTGGAAGCCCAGGATGAAGTCCGGATTAGCGTTCCCCAGTTTTTTGAGGTTGTTGTCGGCAATGAAACCGCCATCGGCGTTGAGCACCAGCTCACCATCTTCATTGCGCAGGTAGCCCGTTCCCCAGATGTCACCAATTTCTCCGCCTTCTTCGACGATGAAAAAGACCGTCTGATTCACGGAGTTGTAGACTCGGCTGTAGGCCAGGGTAAATCGCTCAGTGCCGTCGGGCAGCTCGTCCACCGTAGCGCGGTTGGTGCTGAAGTTGAAGCGGCTCGTCCACTTAAATTTATTGTTCCAGACGGGACGCAGGCTCAGCACGGCCTCCAGTCCGTTAGCACTCACTTTGCCGCCGTTAACGATCTGTTCGCGGTAGCCGGAAGACAGCGGAACGGGCAGACTCAGAATCTGATTCTCCGTTGTCTGCTGGTAATAAGTAAGGTCCAGCCCGATGCGGTCATCCAGAAAGCGGGCGTCAAAGCCAACTTCGGCACTGGTTGTTTGCTCTGGCATCAGACCAGGAGCGGCCAGCACGGCTTGCTCAGAGAAGGTGGGCTGACCACCGAAGGGAGTCTGCGCCACAAAGGTCGAACTCGTGCGGTAGGGGTCGGTGTCGTTGCCTACCTGCGCCCAGTTGGCGCGGAGTTGCAGGAAGCTGACGTTGTCGGGGAGGTTGAGTACCCGGTCCGCCAGGAAGCTGAGGCTCACACTGGGGTAGAAAAAACTGGTGTTTTCGGCGTTCGTGGGGGTTGCCAGGGCAGAAGACCAGTCGTTGCGGCCGGTCACGTCCAGAAAGAGGAAGTCTTTGTAGCCGATCTTGGCCAGACCGTAGAGACTGTTGATACGTTTATTGGCTACCTGATCGAAGATCTCGACCGGGCTGGCGGCATTGCTGAGACGGAAAACACCCGGCTGCGCCAACGTCAGGGCCTGGCTCTGGGTGTTCTGTGCTTGTTGGTCGAGGCGGTTGCCGCCGGCGAGCAGGTTGAGGCTGAAGTTACCGCTCAGGGTTGGATGGTAATCCAGCAGGAAGTCGGTGTTGATCTCCCGGTAAAAGACATCGTTTTCGGCGTAGCCGCCCTGGCTGAAGCGGTTGGTGCTGAAGTGGCGGCGAAACTGCCGTTTCTCGTCGCTGTAGTCCATGCCCGAGCGAACGGTTGCCGTCAGTGTCGGCGCAATCTCGTAGCTGGCCGAGAGATTGCCGAAAAGGCGATCCCGGTTAAAGCTGTTGCGGTTTTCAAAGAGCGTGAAGAAAGGATTGTCGAAGAAGGTATAGTTAAAGCTGTATTGCTGCACGCCTTCCAGACCGGGCTGCCAGTACTCCCGCAGGCTCTCCGTGTTCGTCTGCCGGCCGTACCAGGCCGTGAGGCTGTAGCCGATGTTTTCGGAGCCATAGCCGGCGGCGGGGCGGTTGTCGGAGTTGCTGTTGATGTAGTTGATCACGGCATTGACGCGCAGCTTCTCCGTTGGGCGGAAGCTGAACTTACCGGCGATGTTCTTCCGCTTCAGGTTGACGCCGGGGATATAGCTCTCGGAACGCAGGTCGGAGGCCGACAGGCGGAAGTCACCAAAGTCACCACCACCGCTGATGGAGAGACTGTTAATGGCCGTGGTGCCGGTTTCGTAGAAGCCGGTGATGTTGTCCGGGTTACTCACCCAGGGCGAAGGAGTGATGGGCGCGCCGCCGTGGACGGCCACGTCGCCACCGCGTACTACCCTGCCGTCGGGCAGGGTGACGGGGCTGTCGAACTGGGCGATGTTGAGTCCCTGATCGAGGCGCGGCCCGTAGCTGTAGGTGATGTTGTCCGACGTGCCGGCTCCGAGGCCATCGACGAACTCAAACTCCCCGCCTTGCCCCTGCCCGAATTCGTTCTGGACCCGCGGCAGTTGAAAGGGGTTATCCACCGTAAAGCTGGAGTTGAAGCTGATGCCCAGCCCCGGCTTGCGGCCACCGGATTTGGTGGTGATTTGCACGACGCCGTTGGCGGCGCGGGTGCCGTAAAGGGCGGCGGCGGAGGCTCCTTTGAGAACGGAGACGGACTCGATGTCCGCCGGGTTGATCTCCATTGCCCCGTTGCCGAAGTCAACCTCCTGAAAGCCAGCGGCGGCTTCGTTGGTCAGGTTCAGGATGGTGTTATTATTGATCGGCGTACCATCTACGACGAAGAGCGGGTTATTGTTGGTGAAGGACGTTTGCCCCCGAATGACGATCTGGCTGGAGGAGCCCACGCCCGTGGCGCCGGCGGTGACGCGCAGGCCGGCGACCTGCCCGCTCAGGTTGTCAAGGAAGTTGACGGCCTGGACGTCGGTCAGCGCCTCCCCCTCGATTTGCTGCACGGCGTAGCCGAGCTCGCGGTTGTCGCGCTCGAGGCCGAGGGCGGTAACGACGACTTCGCCCAGGGCGGTGCCGGCCGTCAATGCTATCGTAAGACCTTCCCTTGCACCTGCGTCTGCGCCCAGGTCATAGGCTAATGTTTCGTAGCCAACGTAAGAAACGATGACTCGCGTCGTTGATTCCGGCACTCTAAAAGAGAATTTGCCGTCGAGATCAGTCACTGTACCAGGGTCTCCCTCTACAACAATGGAGGCTCCAATTAATGGTTGTTGTGTTTCAGCATCGATTACGATACCCGAAACGGTTTGCGCCGATAAAACGACGGTAAAAAGCAGACCAACCAGCGTGGCCCACGTGCGAATGCAGTGCATAAAAAAAACTTGAGATGTGTTTGTACTGCCGACTTCAGTCGGCATGAATCAGCGTCCGCCGACTGAAGTCGGCGGTACAACCGGCGGCGCCCGCCCCAACCGCCGCATCAAGCGTGCAGATTGAAGCATAACAAGGGGCGCAAAAACCACCCGCAAAGCACCGTTAATCAAATCAGCCAACTGGCCAAAAATGTGGCGCAATTGCCACCAGTCCCGGCGAATATCCGCCAGTGAATTGAGGTCACCCAAGCGCGCAAAATCCGCCACGGCGGGCAGTTGCGCGACCAGATCGGCGTACAAATCACCGCTTTCCCAGCGTAGGGAAGCAAGTGCGCGGGCGTTAAAATCCCGGCGTTGCAGGCCAAGCAGCCACACACCACCCCGCCGATCAGGACCAAGAACGTTCTCCCCGTTTTCAAGCAGGCGGGCGGCGGCGCGCAGGTGCGAGGGGCGGACCGAGGGGCAGTCATTTCCCACCACAATCACGTTCTCGAAACCCTTAGCGAACACACCGTTCATCGCTGCCGCGAGTCGCTGGCCGAAGGTCTTACCCTTTTGCGTCGTCTCATCGCTACGGAAAACGGGTAAACCACTAAGACGAACCGTCTGCTCCGTCCGGCGGATCAATCCTTCCGCCATCCGTTCTCCACCATGCTTCGCCCCGAAGCCCTTCTCGTGGGCCTCGGCTGCCGCCGAGCGACTGAAGAGGAGTATGGCAGTGGGCTGATGCATGAGTTGCAAAGGTGGGGATAAATTGAGATACGGAATTTGATGCTCGACGGTTTTGTCGGTAGTGGACGTTTTCCCTGATAATGCTCCACAGTACGACGAAATTTACCGGATGAGTCCACAAAGTCTTAGTCGAGAGCTGATTACCAACCTGAACCCAGGCGATGGCGACTCTCATCCTCATGATTTCAACTTAGTCGGGGATGACCTCTACTTCATGGGCCGTGAAGCCAGCAGGAGGGTGACGATGCTTAATAGTGTCGTTTCTCTTATTGTTTCTCTGGGCGACGGTGCGCAGATGCAAAGGA
Source organism: Neolewinella agarilytica (assembly GCF_900110645.1). GTDB lineage: Bacteria > Bacteroidota > Bacteroidia > Chitinophagales > Saprospiraceae > Neolewinella > Neolewinella agarilytica. The sequence goes on along the minus strand of NZ_FOFB01000004.1, from coordinate 274,290 downwards.
TGGCTGCAACGCAGGCAGTAGTCATAAAACTGCAAGGAGTCCTCTCCTGTCTCTTCTAGCAAAAGAAGGTACCGACAAAATCCAGCGCTAGCGAAGGTGAGCATTTAAGAAGCAGGCGCCACCTATCACTTATTCACCACTAAAGGTTCAACATAAACTTTTTCATCCCCATCAATCAAGATCCAGTAAGTCCCTGAAGGCGTTGATTGAGGCAAACTAAAACCATTATTGTTTAGTTTTCCCGTCAGAATGATGCCCCCCAAAACGTCAACAATTCTAAACCCAGTATTAGCACTCGATGCAGGCAACCCGCTTATGGAGCACATTCCTTTAGTTGGGTTAGGATAAATTTTCAACGTATTATTTATAACTGTTGCTAATGTACTAACGGTTCCATCTGCGTTGGAAATAGAGCCATTGGTTAGGGTTGGGTAGACGTGACCATTAAAGTCCGCAAAAACATTGGGGAATTCAGGATCAAATCCAATTATAGTTGATCCAGAATATTGATCTAACAGCCTAAAAACGATAGTCAGCCCAATGGATTCTTTTTCAAATACTATTGGGTCCAGGAATCCAAATTCTGGTGCAATAAGTACAATTAGTTTTCCTCGTTGTGGATTACTATAACGAATAGAAATATTTTGATCAAGTAGCTCTTGGTTAAACAGTACAGTGTCTAACGCAAGTTCACTTTCAGGCCAGACAACACTAAATTGCAGCCCTAAAATTGAATCAGAAAAAGTAATTGCTACAGGAACCTCAATGGTCGTTTGACCGTCCTCTACCAAAACCCCCAAAACACTCACCTCTTGCCCCTTAGCAAGAAAACTTGATAATATTAAAATTAAGATAAAAAAATCTCTCACTATTTCATTAGAAGAATACATATGACAATATTTTAGTCGGCAATTAGAATATTTTCGCTGCTTATATTACAATGCGCAAATCACTACTTTCCTTATTGCATAAATAAGATTCTATAGAAAAATTGTCAAGAACAAAGAACGAATCACAGGTTTGATTCACGTCACCAAGCCTAATTGCCATAAAATTCTGACCAATAAGAGAATTAGAAGGGAATGGATTATAATTATAGACACAACTGTATGAAATATTAAACAATGCATTATTAAGTTGATCAACAGCCGCCACAGTCGGATAGACAGCACTTACATCGTTATAAGTAACACCATTTACAGTGATTGAGTTTCTAAAAAAGTCCTGATACCCAAGTACCACTCGTTGAATTTCAACCATGTCAAAAATTGAAATATTTCCATCAAGATTAACATCTGCAGCTATTTTCTGGGAGCTAGATAAAGAGGACGGATCACTCGCTAATATATATGTTGAAATAGCAATGATATCAGCAGTAGTGATGCAGGAGCTAAAAACATCCACATAATCATCCTGAGTTGTCGTAAGATCAACGTAAATTTTAGCAGAACTTATTCCCGGATTTCCAAAGAGAGGGATAAAATAAGGGTTGCCAAAATTATTGTAGGTCGTAGTGGCTAAGAAAGTGGTTGAAATACCATTTGAAAACGTTACTGGCATCAATACATCCGTAGGAGGAACTTCATAAGACGGAACTTGAGGGGTATTAACAGCACCAATAACGACTTGAGCTGTAATCGGAATACTATACCAAAAAAAGCAGCATAGAATTAACAGGAAGGAAGGAGGGAATTTCACGAAGGTGTTTTTAGGCTATTCAAATATAGTCGTTATTCCTGAAAGTTGCAACTTATACTCTAATCGTATACCTAAACCACAATCCTTATCTTCCCCCATGCGCTACCTACTCCTCATCCTTCCCTTCCTCCTCTTTTCCTGCGAAACTAGGCCGACCGAAGCAACGGACACCTCCACCCCTAACCCGGCCCCCAACTGGCACGAGGTTACGCCTGAGGGCCAGCCCACCGCCCGCCACGAAGCGGCCTTTGTACGTGTAGGCGATAAAGGCTACCTCCTCGGTGGCCGGGGTATTAAGCCCGTTGACATCTATGATTTTGAAAGTGAAAGCTGGAGTGCGGGAGACACCAGCCCCGTGGAGATTCATCACTTTCAGCCCGTCGTTTACCAAGACGAAATTTACCTGATGGGAGCCATGACCGGCGGCTACCCCGGCGAGACCCCGCTGCCGGAGATTTACATCTACAGCCCGGCGGACAACGCCTGGCGTACGGGTGCGACCATTCCTGAAGGCCGCCGCCGCGGCGGCGCAGGAGCGGTACTGCACAATGGCCTTATCTATATGGTCTGTGGTATTCAGGATGGGCACCGGGGTGGGCACGTCCCCTGGCTGGACGCTTACAACCCGGAGACAGACGAGTGGGTACAGCTACCCGACGCGCCCCGAAGCCGTGATCACTTCCAGGCCGTTGCCTACGACAACAAGCTTTATGCACTGGCTGGCCGAACGACGGTCGCCGCCACCAACCCCTTTGCCAACACCATTGGCGAAGTCGATGTCTATGACCTAGCAACCAAAACCTGGTCTACCCTATCCGACACCATGCCCACCCACCGGGCGGGTAATGCGGCAATGGTGCTTGATCATGACATTCTCGTTGTTGGAGGCGAATCCACTGCCCACAAAGTAGCCCATAACGAAGTGGAAGCACTCTCCCCCGCTACGGGCAAGTGGCGCACACTAGCCCCCTTGAGCCGTGGCCGCCACGGTACGGGTATCGTACAGCATGGCGGCCAGCTCATTATGGCCAGTGGGTGCGGCAATCGGGGCGGTAGCCCGGAGTTAGCAGATGTAATCGCGATTACCCTTAAGTAATCACTCCCAGGCGGACAGGGGTTTAATCCTGTTCCCTCTCGCCCACTCATTAATCAACACCTTGTACTCCTGCAGGGGATCCCGGTTAAAACGAGCGCGGGCTTCTACGATTTGCCGGTTAGCCACGTTGATCCGGATGGTTACCAGGCTACGGACCTTCCGGTCGCGCTCTACGCGTAAAGTCCAGATAGAGAATCGTCCCAATCTGCAGTGGTTGACATAATCTCCGACGCAGTGCCCCATGGCCTGCCCTTCCAGAAAAAGCTCCCAGCCGTTGGTCAACTCCTGGATGCGAAGGCGGGAAGAGTAACGAAGGGGTTTGACCCGATTCATTGGTGCCCATTTCGTTCTACGGAGCCAGGCTTCGTACTCTCTGCGGCGCTTAGCTTCCTGCTCCGCCTGAACGGCAGCTTGCCGGGCCCGTGCTTCCTGATCAGCTTCCACTACGGCCCGTCGCTCCCGGACCACCGCCGCCATCGACTGTTCAATCCGGGCATAGTGTGCATTGGAGGCAGCTATCAGCAATTCTGGCCGGTGAACATCGACACGAAAATCGGGCTGATCCCGTACGATGTGATAGACATAGCCCAGCAGGCGCTGCCCTTCTTCCAGATCCCAGCTAATGGTCGTCAGGCGAGCCAATTGCTGCAACACAGGTTCCCAGGCCGTTTGGTATCGTCGTGGCATAAAGGCGGGTAGCTGCCTCGCCAATTCCTGATTAGCTCCCAGGCTCAGGGCCCAGAGGTAAAGGTCAGGGGCTGCAAGCTCTAACAACTCGGTCTCGTAGGGCAGCGACAGTAGTTGCCGCCAGGCACCACGGGGCATACCAATTTCCGTCAGATACTTACGCGCACTATTGCCCGCAGCAAGCTGGTAGAAACCAGGCTGCCCAATGGCGAACGTAAAATCTACCCCTCCGGTTTTTTTAGCCGTTAAGAACCATAAGCGATCGGGCACATTTCGAATCACTTCCCGAAAGGGTGTCTTCAGGTAATCATCCGGAAGGGACTCTTCTTTCAGGTTGTGCTCACTAAAAACGGAGAACCAGACTTTCCATAGCGTATGGTAGTTTAACAAGGTCAACCCTTGTGCAGTAAACCGGTCAAGAAAATCAGGACTGTATTGCGTGATAAACTCCGCCACCAGCTCTTCATTACGGAGATGAGCATCTTCCAGGAGGAGGGTTCGTGCCAGATGATTGACCTCTTCCGTTAGGTAAGGGGCAAACTCTTCCAGAAAGACAAGATAGCTCCGGAGTTGTGCTAAAGATGCCTCCCGATAGCTGTTCAGGCCAATGGCAATAGCGTCCTGATCTTTCCATGCGGCCACGAGAGTGGCGATGTCCTCTGCGTTCAGGCCAAGTGCGGCAAAACGTAGCAGGGCCAGGCGCTGCGAATCTGTTGGGGGCAACTTTAAAGAACCTTCGCGAAAGGCAATCATTACCCATTCCTCCATAAACAGTTGATCGGGAGCGCGCAATTGTCGTTCCAGCTCAGAGAGCTGGCTGTAGGCGCGTCGATAAAGGACCAGGACGTCTTCCAGTTCCCGACCATGAAGCGAACGACCCAATACTAAGGCATGAACCAGATAGTCCACTTCAAGTGGAAAGACGAGTTGCTCAGCCTTTGTCAGGTTAAGTGTATGATTAATCAGAGGAGACATTGCTTGGGAACTGTTTCACTTTCTGTTCAATGTAGAAGCAAAGGAGGAAAGTTGCAGAACAGAGAAGGTTCCGCATTTCGGTTTAAAATTGCGGGAGTTGGCAGAGAATCCATTTTAAATGTCCCGGTGAGCAAAAAAGAATTAAAAAGTTTGGCACTTTAAGTACTTCAAGCTAAATTCGCAGACCAAATAATTGGTAAACCAATTGTTCGGCGAACCAATTTAATGATCGATCACTGCAATACTCCTCCTTTTTTGAGCTCTTTTAAAAACTTATGACATGTGCTGGGGAGTACTGTCAGCGCTTTAGTTGAAACTGTACGCCGTACTCCTTCAACATGGCTAACAAAGAACCTCTAAATCCGTGTCTGCACCAGACAGTAGCGTTTTCTACAGGCATCCTGGATTTAGTTCATAACCCGGGGCATTTGACTTTCATCTAGCCTCAGACTACACTCAAATAGTAAACTTAATTTTTAACTAAAAAAAGTAATGATTATGAAGAACGTTTTAACAATGGCAAGCAAAAACATCATTCTGATGATGTCCCTTTTCTTGGCAGTAACCATGATTTCGTCCTGTGGTGAAGATGATGAAATGATGCAACCAATGACTCCTGACCCCTCTAACGTGGTCGCCAGCTTTTCCTCACAGGTTGATGCAGAGAACTCACTGACCTACTCTTTCACGAACAACTCCGTGGTTAACGGAATTACGGACACCTCCTTCGACTCTGCCTGGGACTTTGGTGGCGACGGAACGTCTACTGATGCCAGCCCGGTCTACACCTTCTCCGGAGAAGGCACCTATACGGTTACCTTAACGGTAACTGCATCTGATGGAGTAACGGCTACGACCAGTGAAACAATTGAGGTTACTGCACCTAAGAACAGATATGCCGTTATCGCTGACTTAGCTGATGATGATACTGGTGAGCTTCGGTTTGCAGCAATGGATTCCATTCGTACAGGAAGAGTAACTTTCATGTACAGAGTTTTTGAGGATGCTGCCGACGGTTTCATTAACGTTTCCGGCCCTTCAACAACTGGTGACTTTGCCATTGTAGAGGTAAGACTGAAAGATAATGTTCCTCACGAATTCAGAGAAGGAGCATCTGACGATGCTGTTGCAAATGCAAACTTCCCTGAAGGAGTAATCGATACATGGGTACCAGTTGAAGTAAGTTGGGCGGCCTCTGCTGACAGCTCAACCCCCCCAACATTCAGCCTTTCTATCGGTGGCCAGTCAGTGATTACGGATGCACTAAGTACTACTAATGGTGGTGATGGTGATGTACCGGGCCACTTAGAAGCTACTAAGGAAGGTGCTTATAACTTCCAGTGGAAATACAACTCCACCTCATCTACCTCTGACGGAGTCTTTCAGGTTGACGATATCGTAATCTATTCTTCTGATTCAGGAACAGAGGAAGTATACTTCAGCGATGACTTCCAGGGCTACACTGCAGGTGACAACCTGGACCCTGCAGATGCTGACGGAAACCCCATCAACGCCAACTCTGTATACCACCCTAACTGTTCTGAAGTTACAGTAGGTGAAGACCAGTAAGCTTTAATGCTAAGGAAGTTATGAAACTTTAAATATTAAGTTCATATACACAAGTGAGGAGCGTCTGTTCAGGCGCTCCTCATTTTATACGCTGATTATTGCCATTTTCGTATTGCAATTTATAATTCGAACTACTGATAGATTCATGGCTTCACGGAACCAGTATTTCGAATTGGCGACAATAATTTATTTTGGCAGAATATCTCAAGTACCAATTGCCAAAAAAAACGAATCAAGCATAAAAGTCATTGATCTACAGCACTTTAACGCTTCAATCATATTCCATAATTTGTTATATTGCAAGAATTCCTTGTAAACAGAAAAATGCAGCAAAAATACCGTAAGTAGCACCGACGTCAAATTTCAATTTTCACAGGAAAAACAATCGAAATTATTTGGCTAAGAAACGGGAACGCCTTAAATTGGTTAACCAGACTGACATTAATATTTGTCTTTCGATATTTGCTTCACTAAAGCGATTTTGCAACAAAAATCCAGCTATTTTACTATATTAAATAATATTCTATGAAATACTCTTTACAACCTTTTGCTGGGCGTACCAATCGGGTATTAGGCCTCCTTGTTGTATTCATATCCTTATTTACAACGAGTGCCTATGCACAAGGAATCGTTAGCGGTCAGGTTTCTGATGAGAGTGGCGAAAGTTTAATTGGGGTTACTGTAAGGGTACAGGGAACTTCCACGGGTACCGTTACCGATATCGATGGAACTTTTAATTTAGAAGTTCCATCTGATGCAGTATTGGAATTTTCATATACTGGATTTGAATCGCAAGCTATTCCTGTTGGTAACCAAACGCGCTTTGACATCACACTACTTACAAGTTCAACCGTATTAGACGAAGTTGTGGTAGTTGGTTACGGAAGCGTTCAAAAGAGTGATATTACGGGTAGTGTTTCCTCGGTTAAGTCAGAAGACATACAGGCCTTTCCAGTATTAAATGCCGGCCAGGCACTGCAAGGCCGTGCCGCTGGTGTTTCCGTTCAAACTCAGAATGGAGGTGAGCCCGGAGCGGGCATCTCAATTCGCGTACGCGGCAGTTCGTCTTTAAATGCAAGTAGTGATCCACTTGTTGTAGTCGACGGTTTTGTTGGTGCTTCATTTCCTCAACAAAATGACATAGAATCCATAGAGATTCTGAAAGACGCCTCTGCAACAGCTATTTATGGTTCGAGAGGATCAGGAGGTGTTATCCTGGTTACAACTAAGAAAGGGAAGTCCGGCAAGCCAACTGTTGAGCTTAACTCCAACTATTCCTTTCAGGAAACAACCAACAGACTGGACTTACTGGATGCGAGAGGATTTGCTCAGTACCAAAATATGATTCGTACCAATGCCGGAGACGTACCTTACTCCCAAGGCCCCGCTGATACGGACTGGCAAGACGAGATCTACAGAGCAGGAAATACACAGAACCACCAGGTTTCAGTTTCTGGAGGAGGTGACAATGTTAATTACTACGTATCTGGCACCTACTTTAATCAGGAGGGCATCATCATTAATTCTGACTTTGAAAAGATTCAGTTCCTGGCTAATGTTGATGCGAAAGTCAGTGACCGGCTAAAAATCGGGTTAAATACTGTTTCCAGCCGCAGCGAGCAAAATGGTGTCTCGACTCAGTCTACCGGAAGTGATGCCATCGGTTCTGTAAACGGAGGTGGGGATGACGTTGTCGCCCTGGCTTTCCGGTTCTCACCGGATGTGGGACGGTTTAATGATGCTGGATTCTTTTCTCAGAATACCGTTGGAGATGACATTGAAAACCCGTGGGCCGTTGCTACACAAATTAGAAACGAAACCAAAACGGATAATGTAAGAACCAATCTGTATGCAGATTTCGAAATCCTGAACGGGCTAAGTTTCAAAACTACCCTGGGTTACAGAACCCAAAACAGTACGGAAGGCTACTTCAAACCACAGACTTTTCAGCTTTCTGCTGGTGGCGCCTTTTTGGAGTCTGTCAAAAGAACCAATCTTCTTAACGAAAACTACCTGACGTATTCCAGACCCGTTGGACAAGGTAATTTGACCTTATTAGCCGGTCACTCCTATCAGAAGAACACCACAGAAGGTCTTGAGGCTGGTGCCCGGGAACTGCTGACTGATGTCTTCTCCTGGTACAATCTGGAAGCTGGTCAGATTGATCAACGAACGGTTGATTCTCGGTTCTCAGAGTCTGAAATTGAGTCCGTTTTCGGACGCGTCAACTTTGACTTCCAGAACAAGTACTTAATTACTGCTACAGTTCGTAGAGATGGTGCGTCCAACTTTGCGGCCAACAACAAGTACGCAATCTTCCCATCTGTAGCTTTGGGTTGGAAGATTTCACAGGAAAATTTTCTGGTTGACAACAATACGATATCTAACCTTAAGCTAAGAGCCAGTTACGGATTAACGGGTAATCAGGCTATCGGCCCTTACGAGTCACTTGCCACCTACCGTGTACAACCACCCACAGATGTTGATGGCGCTTTTGGTGTAGATCTCGCTCGTGAAGACAACCCCGATTTGAAATGGGAAACTTCTTACCAAACCAATATCGGACTGGACTTAGGTCTCTTTGAGGGTCGGATCGCGATCAGTGCAGATTACTATAATATAGATACGAAGGACCTGCTGGCCGTTGACAGAGCCTCAAATTTTTACTTAGGAACTTCCGATCTGGACGTCCTTAGAAACGTAGGATCAATTAATAACAAAGGCTTTGAGTTCTCGTTAACTTCAACTAACATCAACAAGCCTAACTTTAACTGGAAAAGCAACTTCAACGTTTCCATTAACCGCAACCAGGTGGTGGAACTATCTTCCGGATCTGAAATTCTGGGAAGTGGTGCTCCAGGGTATTTTGTTGGTAGCTCAACTTACATCCTAAGAGAAGGAAATCCACTGGGGCTTTTCTGGGGCTTAGAGTACCAGGGTGTGTACCAGGGAGGAGCCATTCCCGAAGGAACAGCTTTAGAAGGCCGGTCCTTTGATGGAGACGGAAACGCGATTCCCGGGGAGCCATTATTCTCTGAGGTTGCAGATGAAGATGGCAATTTCAATGGCATAATTGATGACAATGACAGACAAATTATCGGTGATCCAAATCCCGATTTCACACTAGGATTCAGCAACAGCTTTACTTACAAGAATTTTGATTTAAACATCTTCCTGCAAGGTTCTTTTGGTGGAGATATCTACAATCTGACCGCCATTCAATTGTACAATGGCGACAGTAATGCATTGACTGACGTATTGAACTCCTGGACGCCGGAGAACACAAATACGGATATCCCGCGTGCTGCAATCAGAGGTAGAGAGCGCTCTTCTCGTTTCGTAGAGGATGGCAGCTATTTGAGACTCAAGAACGTAGCTCTTGGCTATAATCTGCCATTGGGAGGTATCCGGAATATCGGAATTAGTTCTGCCAGACTGTCGATAAGCGCGCAAAACCTATTAACCTTCACCAACTATTCCGGACTGGACCCTGAAGTTAGTTACTTCGGAAGCGGTGGTGAGAGCAGTGGAGAGGATAATATTATCCAGGGTCACGATTATGGAAACTATCCAAACATCCGGTCCGTTACGGTCGGTCTTAACTTGAAATTCTAAGTCAGATCAGTCATTAAAACAAAGAAAATGAAAACCAATAAATTTTTATTCGCACTGATACTAGCTTCATCAGTCTTCGCGTGTTCGGATTTAGAAGAAAATGCCATAAGTCAGCTAAATCCTGATGAACGGGATATTGATCTGGCGACCGTAGAAACTACCATCAATGGTGCATACGGAAACCTGTCAGCCAGAGCGTTTCTTTCTCGGGGCCTGGGTTTAACGCTTTTGTTACGGTCAGACATGGTTGATATCGGGAACCCTTCCACGGCACCCGAAAGAATTGAGCATGATCAATTTACGGTATCGGCCACTAACCCATTGATTCTGAACCTCTCTAACCCCGAAAGAAGTTTCTGGCCTCGCCTTTACCAAATAGTCCGGGGGGCCAACGAAACACTTAGGGAATTAGAACTTCTTGATGGAGAAGACCCCGCTGTAGTGAATGAGATAGCTGGCCGGGCACGATTCATCAGAGCTTATGCTTATTACCACCTGGTCAGACTCTTCGGAGACATTCCCTACCTCGACGAGCAGACGACTACGGTGGATGCATCCGTTGCGCCAAGAACACCCGCAGAAACCGTATACCAGGGCATCATCGCGGATTTTGAATTTGCAAAAACGGTGTTACCAAATTCGCGGGCAAACAGAGCGCTGCCTAGTAAAGCAGCAGCAAGTGCATTTCTTGCCAGCGTATACCTGACTCGTGGGGAATATCAAATGGCCTACGATGAAGCTACGGATGTAATCGATAATGCAGGCACATATGACTTAGCATTAGAACCGGATTACCGCAATATCTTTCATGCCGTAAATACCAATACTTCGAAAGAACCCATATTTGTTATCGACTTTGTGGCAACGAATGTTGGTGATGAATCGAGAGATTACCTGGCTGCTTTCACCGGTTTCTTCGGGCAAGCAACTTACTACCCCACAGGCGGATGGTCCGTTATGGTGCCAGCTCAGGCAGTTTATGATACCTGGCCGGATGGTGATTATAGAAAAGAAGTCAATTTTGACGCAGAGGCTGTTGACAACAGTGGTAACGTAGTTTCTTTCAATAACTTTTCCAGTCTGGATGGACGGAATGCTAACCGCCCACACATTTCTAAATACACGGCTATGGCGGGTGATACTCCCATTGCAAACACCAGCGGCCGTGATTCGGATTCCAACTACCAGTTGATGCGTTACGCGGAGGTACTTTTAATTGCTGCCGAAGCGGCCATTGAACTTGGCAGAACAGCCGAAGCTGATGCGTGGATCAATATGGTTAGAGAAAGAGCCCGTAATGGTAACGGATCTGGTGCGCCCAGCGCAGTACCTGCAAACATTAGCGGGGCTACTATCGACGATGTAATGGAGGAAAGAAGGTTAGAACTTGCCTTTGAGCATCACCGGTGGTACGATATCGTCAGAAGACAATTAGGTCCTGAGGTATTCGGCCCCAATGGCTTTGAGACCGAACAGATGGGTACGCAGAATTTTGACCCATCCCGGGATTACTTGCTGCCAATTCCTCCCATTGAAATCACGAATAATCCTAGCCTGACGCAGAACCCGGGTTATTAATAGAATATTATTCGCTTTACTATTCAGTCGTTCCTAATCCGAACTTCTTAAAAACCCAAAGGGGGCCGCCCGTCATGAGCGGCCCCCTTTGAAATTAGCGGCGGTACTCCCCTGGCAGTTGGAACGTCCGTCTTATTTACTCTAGTAGTACATACATCACTAAAAATTATTCTTATGCAAGTGCTATCCAACTATCGATACTCAGGTTTCGGCCTGAAGGGTCGTTTTTACAAACCGCTTCACTCTCAATGCCTGCTGCTGTTTTTTGCCTTGATGACAGTAAGCTATTCTGCAGCAGCGCAGGAGTTAGACCCCAGTCTCCCACCAAGTGGAAATTTTGATCTTTCTTATTGGAAACTCACCCGGCCTAATCAGCAAGAAATAGATGAAGATAACTTGTCCAATGGCTTTGTAAAAGATGGTGAATTCTATACGGACACCACTACCGGAGCCATGGTATTCTGGTGCCCTAATGATGGCAGAACCGGTGGAAGTACCTACCCGAGAAATGAGCTAAGAGAGATGATTCGGAGGGGAGACAACAGCATTGCCACCCAGGGAATAAATAAAAACAACTGGGTATTCTCTTCATCCACCATGGCAAATCAGGAAGCTGCCGGAGGAGTGGATGGAGTCATGACGGCTACAGTTGCCGTAGATCACGTGTCTGAGACTTCCGACGAAACCCGTAAAATAGGCCGGGTTATCGTTGGGCAAATACATGCCTCTGATGACGAACCCTGTCGGATCTACTACCGCAAGCTGCCTGGAAACACAAAGGGTTCTATATACTTCGCACATGAGCCTACTACAGGCCCGGAGCAATGGTATGACATGATCGGTAGCCGGGCTGATGGCGCCCCCGACCCCGAAGATGGAGTTGCCCTGGGAGAAAAATTCAGTTACGAAATCAAAGTCGTTTTCAACACCCTGACAGTAACAATAATGAGAGAAGGTAAGCCTGATGTCGTGCAGGAAGTAGACATGACAAATAGTGGATTCGCTGATGACTGGATGTATTTCAAAGCAGGAAACTACAATCAGAATAATGCGGGAGATCCCGATGAATATGCTCAGGTATCATTTTTTGCGCTGGATGTAACCCACTCGGAGCCCACTCCTCCAACGGGATATACCGCCCCAACTGACATTCCGAGGTTCCAGCCCTTCTTAGCAGAATGTAAACTGCAAGCTCCCAACAGCTCAACTCTTCGTGCCCAGGATGCTCTCGATGGCTACACCCACCCTGAATGGTTTTATGTGGTTAATGGTGATAAGATCCGATTCAATCAATCCGGTGAGAGTATGCGAACGGAGCTCCGGTACGAGGAAAATTACGACGCCACTGATGGCAATCGGTCTATGCATGCAAGGCTTGATATTGCCGAGCAGACCTGTCAGCAAGTAACCGTTCTACAAATACATGATGATGCAAATGCCGGACCAGGGCCTAATAAGCCACTGCTAAGAATTTACAAACACAATGGCAGAGTGCCGACCAATCACTTGTGGGCAGCCATCAAAACAGATGCTGCAGGAGTAAATACAACCCACATCGATCTTGGTGAAGACCCCGGAGGCTATTTCAACTGTGATATCCGCCTGGTTGACGGGAATATGATCATTGATTTCGAAGGCGAGGAAAAGGTGAATGTGGATGTCTCCTTCTGGACTTTTCCCAGTTACTGGAAAGCAGGTGTTTACCTTCAGGATAATGGTGAAGCAACTGCACACTTTGATGAACTGTTTGAGGGAGATGGTTCCCCGCAAAACTATTTTCCATCGGTTAGTATTACTTCTCCCGCTAATGGTGAAAACATTGAGCCCGGGAATGATGTCGAAATTATCGTTGATGCCATTGATTCAGACGGTAGCATTACCATGGTTGAGTTCTTTGAGGGTAATACCCTGTTAGGAGAGGACACTACAGCTCCTTATTCGTTTACCTGGTCAGGAGCAGCGGAAGGCGCATATACCTTAACTGCTAAAGCAACGGACAACGAAGGAGGGTCAAGGACATCCCTGAGCACTGAAATTACCATCCGTGAACAGGTTAGTGTGACCGGAGTAAACTTTGCTGAGTCCACTGCCGCCGCCGCCGTTGGGGGCATCCTGCAGTTAGAAGCCATCGTATCTCCCGCAAATGCAACCAACCAGAACGTTGTCTTCGCCTCTGAAGACCCAAGTATAGCTACAGTAGACGAAAATGGCCTGTTGACTGGAATCGCAGAAGGTGTGGCAACGATCACCGTAACGACTGAAGAAGGAGCATTTATTGATTCGGAAGAAATTCAGATAGTATTTCCCTCCTCAAAGTTCAACCTGGCGCTGAATCAGCCAATTGAAGGCACCGGCACTCCCGATGGCGCAAACGTCCCAACAAGCCTCGTAGATGATAATACGGGTACGCGATGGTCCGTGCAGAATTTCCCACAATCAGCTACGGTTGATCTGGAAGATGATGATATCAGAATAACCCAGATTGAAGTTACCTGCTATGAAAACAGAGCATACCAATTCATCATTGAAGGAGCTTTAACGGAAGAAGGCCCCTACACAACCATCGTTGACCGATCAAACAACAAAACTCCCGGCTCTCCGGCAACACCAATTATTGATGTCATTGACAGTGTTGAAGCCAGGTTTGTGAGAGTAACCGTAACGGGTGCGGATGTATACGCTGGCCAGTGGGTTAGCCTCACAGAATTAAGAGTATTCGGTGTAGGTGAGCGAAATACGGTAAGCGTTACCGAATTTTCTGACCAGCAAATCAAATTGACGCCCAACCCGGCAACGTCTGTTGTTACCATCAGTGGAGCAGAAGCATTCCATACGCTCTCAGTTTATGATCAAACAGGAAGAATTGTTATCCATCGGAAGGCCAATAACCTCACCTCACTAAATGTAAGTGAGCTTCCAGCCGGTTTATATTACATCAAACTTGAAGGTGATGATAAGCCACAAGTCTCCAGGCTGATCAAGCACTAGCACTAGTGGTCTGGCATATAGTCAAGACCCGATTATTGTAGATCATAAAGAGTCCCTCGGTGCCATTCCACCGGGGGATTCCTTGTTTAGGAGAAAGCCATTGTTTCGCCTCCCCCGGATATCTTTGGCTTAACAGCTCCATTATCTTACTTCCGCGGACAGACCGACCAGCCCCAAATGTTAAAATCACGGGCAGTACTTGCATCCTACGAAGCAATTCGTATATCTTTGTACGAAACGATTCGTAATCACCGTTTAAATCATCCCCCCCCTTTTTCCCCTTACTCCCTTACCCCCTTACCCTTATGCAACCTACCGAAGGCGAACTCGTCATTTTACAAGTCCTCTGGTCCGCTGGCCCGAGTACGGTCCGTGACGTCAATGAACGGCTGAACGAAAGCAGTAGCAAGGAAATTGGCTATACCACCACCCTGAAGCTGATGCAGCTCATGTCGGGTAAGGGTTTGGTTAGCCGGGATACCAGCAGTCGCACCCACGTTTACTCAGCGGTGTTACCGGAAGAAAAGGCGCAGAAGACATTGCTGCGCCGCTTTGTGGACACCACTTTTGGCGGTTCTGCCAGTCGGATGGTCCTACGGGCTCTGGGCGACGGTAAAACCAGCCCGGAGGAATTGGCCGAAATAAAAAAACTGATTACTCAACTGGAAAAAGACGGCAACAATGATTGAGTTACTCTTCAATGACCCCGCCGTTAGTGCCCTCGGGTGGACCTTGCTCCACAGCCTCTGGCAGGCGACGGGCTTAGCGGGCTTGCTTTGGCTCGTTTCCCGCTCCAGTGATAATGCCCGCCTACGCTACGGAGTAGCTTACAGCACGATGATGCTACAGCTTGCACTATCTGTTTTCACCTTCGGGTGGATCTATGAGCCAGCAACAGCCCAGAGTACCGGCACTGCATCCGTCGAAATTTTTGCCGTCTTAACTGCGCCGGAACAAGGCATCAGCCATTGGAACCCGGAACGTCTGATGGCTTGGGTCGTTGTGTTCTGGCTCGTTGGCCTTGGCATTGGCTCCGTACGGATGGGCCTGGCATTTGGGCGCGTACGCAGGATGCAAAGAATGGCTACAAGAGCCGTGCCGGCCGACTTCCGCCAGCGCTGCTACGCGCTGGCCCAACGTCTCGGTTACCACGGCAAACTCCGCATCGGTATCAGCGAGCAGATCGGTGGCCCCGCCCTGCTCGGCCACCTCAAACCAATGCTGATCTTTCCGCTTGCCATCGTCAACCAACTTAGCCCCGAGCAGGCCGAAGCCGTCATCTTACACGAATTGGCCCACCTCTCCCGCCAGGACCACTGGTGGAACCTCCTGCAATGCGTCGTAGAAGTTCTTTTCTACTACCACCCCGTGATGTGGTGGATCAGCGCCCGCATCCGCGAAGAGCGGGAGCACTGCTGTGATGACCTCGTCTTAACCCACGGCCCCGGTGGCCTGCCCTACGCCAAAGCACTGCTTTACTTCGAGCAACAGCACACGACGCCGGCTACCGCCGTCGCCCTGACTAATTCCCCCGGCGGCCTCCTCGGCCGCGTTCAACGTTTCCTTCACCAGCAAAACATCCCTTATCAAATGAAAAGTCGACTCTTCCTACTTCCACTGCTTACGCTCATTGCCCTGATTTCTACCGCTGCTTACCATCCGGCGGAGAAAGCCACTGCCGCCGGAGCAGACTGTACCACCACTGCTCCTCTACCCTCCCCTGCACCTGCGGTAAGCGCCCAAAACATCGTCACGATTAGCCCGGACACCCTTCCGCAGGGCCGCCATCAGGTCAGCTCCTTCCGCAACGGTGAATCCACAGAAGTGATCGTCCAAGACGGAGAAATCAAGGAACTCAAAATCAACGGCGAGGAGGTCCCCCCCTCAGAATTTGAGCAGCACACCCCAATGGTAGAACGGCTCCTTGGTGTGGATAATGACCGCAATTACGAAACCTTTTTCTTCGACGGAAACAACTTCCCCCGCGATCTGGAACGTTCTGAAAAGGACCTCCACGACATGGAGAAACACCTCGAAAAATCGGGCATTCGCATTGAGAGACACTTTGAATCCATGGGCGACAACTGGGAATCCCTCGGCGAACGCCTCGGTGAAATGGGGGAACGCCTGGGGCGCAGCTTTGAGAACATGTTTGAATTTGATACCGAAGGAAACACCTTCCGGTTCGAGCTCAAAGGCGAAGAAGACGGAATCTTCGAGTTCGACCTCGATAGCCTGATGAGCAACGGCAGCGGCGCCCACATTTTCAAATTCGACAGCCGTAACGGCGGCGTCTGGCATTTGGATGGAGACCATGAAGGCGATGATCTCGACGCCCTCATCCGCGAAAAAGAAAACGCTGCCCGCAGCGAAGAAGAGGAGATTCGTGAAATGGAAACCATGATCGAAAAGCTGGAACGCCGCAAGGCCGAAAAGCAACGCAATCTGGAAAGGGCAAAGAGCGAAGAAGCAGAGAAAGCTATCGATCGTTCCCGCGCGCTACGGAGAAGCTACATTGAGCGGACAGCCGATATTGGCGACGTCCCTAAAGGCTTTGACGTAATCATTGATCAAATGCAAAAAGAAGGCCTGATCGAAGACAGTGGTGAAATCAAAAAGCTGATTGTCAATAACAGCACCCTGAAGATTAACGGTAAAAAGGCCAGTCCTGAAGCCTACGCCCGTTTCCTGGAAATTCACGAAAAGATGTACGGTAAATCTTTAGGAGAAGACTTCCAGATCAAGATCAAACGATAAACAGCTGGTTGGGAGACTCAATACCGGGCCTCCCAACCACTGAACGATTGCAGAGTCCTCGTACTCAAGGGATAAGTAGAGAGCGGATACAGAGGCGCAACGCTGTTTGACTACCCCGCCGCTCCTTCCACAAAGGCTAAAAACCGCTTTAATGCGGCCCGCTTCCCTTCGTCGAAGTCATAGTCGATGTGATGGGTAAAGTACTCCGTAAGGCTGAAATCCGGATGCGGGGAGGAAAGCAGGAGCTGTAGCTCTGGCAGGTGATCCATCCCTTCCCTCAAGGCTTGATTGAAGCGCTGAATGAAATCTTCCGGCAGAGACCTGGTCGAAACCCAGGCAGCAAAAACGAAGGGTAAGCCGGTGTGCGCCTTCCACTCTGCCCCCAGGTCATAGACATAGTCGAATCGTTGATCCAGACCAATGGTCCGGTCTCCAATGACCAGCCCGCCTACCGTTCCCCCGATACCGTCAATGTAGCCCTCCTCAGCCGGAAGGAAGGTCACTTCGTGCTTCCAGTGCTCTTGCAGTAGCAGCTTTGTCAACATCACACTCGTACGACTGTGATGATCGAGATAGATGTCCGTCATTTCGTGAATCGGGACATCTCCGTATACGCAGACCGTTGCCACACTACCATCCGCCCCGATGCAGTAATCACTAATGATGTGTGCTTCGGGCAACTCCGGAATAACGGCAACGGGCACCAGGGCAATGTCTGCCTCTCCGCTCACTAATCTACGGGCGCACTCACTGGGAATGGCAAGGTCCATTTCCAACTCTTCCTGTACCTCGGAGCGCAGCAAACCGTAAAGCAATGGCTTTGTATTCAGGTAGGATACTGCTACGAGTCGATGACGGTGAGCTACCGTCCCGATCGCTGATGGTTGATCACTGATCGCTTTTTCCATTACCATGATCCGCTAATTAAAGCCTCCGGCAAATGCGTCCGGTCGTTCATCAGGTCGAAGTCCCAATATCCTTTTTCGTTCAGTGTTGCCCGCCACAAACCGGTGTTGCTGTGTCGCAGTTCGTTCATCCGGTCAATCGGACGGCCCATCATCATCGTTACCAGTCCGCACATAGCCCGGCCGTGACTACAGATGAGCATCAGCTCTTCGTCACGCTGCGGTAAATGGTCGATAAATTTTTGCAGCCGTACGCCCATCTCCCGCGCCGATTCTCCGCCGCCAATCCGGCCATCGATTTGCCCCAGCCCCCAGCCGTCCTTAATGCTTTGGTATTCGGCGATGCTTTCCGCGGTGCCTTTTTTACCCTCGTGCGTCCCCCAGCTCATCTCGTTAATCTCAGGGTGTTTTTCCCAGATTATTCCCTTCTCAATGAAGCCAGCAACGGTCTCCCAGGTACGTCTCAGCCCGGAAGTAAGCACTACCTCAAAGGGCAGGTCTCCATACTTTTCAAAGAGGAAATGCCCCTGCTTACGTCCGTGGTCATTCAGGCTGGAATCCACCCCGCTTCCCTGAACAATTCCTTTCAGATTGTAGTCGGTTTGGCCGTGACGGACGATGTATACTGTTTTCATGTTTTATGTTTCAAGTTGCAGGTTGCAGGGTGCAAGTTGCAGGGTGCAGGTTGCAGGTTGCAGGGTGCAGGGTGCAGGTTTCAAGTTGCAGGGTGTGAGTTTCAAGTTGCAGGGTGCAGGTTGCGAGTTACAGGTTTCCGGTTGGTAACAACTTGCAACAAACCTGCAACTTGCAACTTGAAACCTGCCTCCTGCCCCCCTACACCACCGGCAACGACGTATATCCCCGATACTGCTTATCATCGGCGAACTCGGTGTCTTTATAGTCAGCGATCACCTCATAGAGCGTTCCTCGTTCGATGGGATGACGACCAACGGCGCGAATCATCTTAACGAGTTGCTCGGTGCTCAGAGCGGGGTTCTGCTCGCCGCCGGCCATGGAATAAATACGGGTCGTATCATCAATGGTACCATCGATGTCATCAACGCCGAAGGCAAGGCTGAGCTGGGCGGTATCCCGCCCGATCATCGGCCAGTAGGCCTTGATGTGATCGAAGTTATCGAGATAAATGCGGCTGATGGCGTAATTGCGCAAATCTTCGATAACGGAGCTTTCGTCGAGATGACTCAACTCATTATTCTTATTTCGGAACTTGAGCGGGATGAAGGTTTGGAAACCGCCGGTTTTATCCTGCAGCTGCCGTAGTTTCTCCAGGTGATCTACCCGGTGACGATACTCTTCAATATGGCCATAGAGCATCGTGGCATTGGAGCGCATACCCAGTTCGTGCCAGATTTCGTGAATGCGCAGCCACTCTTCGCCGGAGCATTTGCCACCGGCAATTTGATCGCGGATTTCCGGATGGAAGATCTCGGCGCCACCACCGGGCATGGATTGCAGGCCTGCCTCTTTCATCAGGGCCATCCCTTCTTCATAGCTGATTTTAGCCTTCTTGAAGATATAATGATACTCCACTGGCGTGAGGGCCTTCACGTGCAGGTCCGGGCGATGTGCCCGGATGCGGCGGAAGAGTTCGGTATAAAAAGGCACGTCGTATTGTGGCAGAACGCCCCCCACGATGTGCACCTCGGTCACCGGCTTATCGTCGTATCCCTTCACGATATCCATGATGTCATCCAGGCTGTATTCCCAGCCATCCTCCCGCTTCTTAATGCGGCGGCTGTAGCTACAGAAAGTGCAGGTATAGAGGCAAACATTCGTTGGCTCTACGTGAAAATTCCGGTTAAAATAGGTCTTGTCCCCATGCCGTTTTTCCCGGATGAAGTTGGCCAGCGCCCCGAGGTAGCCCAGTGGGGCCTCGTCGAACAGCACCTGCCCTTCTTCCGGGCTGATCCGGTCTCCGGCAAATACTTTTTCGGCAATGGCACGGAGGTTTGCACTTAGCGTGCTGTCCCGCAAAACGGTATGGATAGAAGGGTTGCTCATGGGGCAAAGTTATGGGAATAGAACGCGCCCACAAACTTTCAGTTTTTACTGAAAGCATATTTTTTCAGGAAAGTTTTAGCGGCGCGCACGCAGGTGCAAGGGAACGCTAACGAAGCAAGGTATCACTGCTTACCTGATAATACCGGTGGGTAATAGAGCAGTTACGGCACAATCTCCGTCACAACCTTCACCACTACCCCACCCTCATCTGTTGTCCGCCATTCCCGGCGGTAAAGGATGCTTACTGGCTCGCCAACCACCAGCTTTCTCCCCCGGGCCACCCGGCCCGGAAGCTCAAACTGCCAGATCTCCCCGGAGTCCGTTTCCAGTCGGAGAACTCCCCCTCCGGCCCGGGCGATGAGTTGTCCGCTGGCCCGCCACTGAGCGGGCGCCTCGGCCGTGGTTGTCTCTTTTGGATCCGCTTTCGGGAATTTGTCCGTCACAATCCGGACACCGCTGGCCGCCACGGGATTGTCTGACCAACGATATTCCACTTCTTCCGTCATGGGAAACATCGTCTCTAAAAGCGGGCAATTTTCCACTAACGGCTCCAGCAATGCCTCCGTCAGCTGGCGACGACTAATCCGCTGGCTACCGCTCAGTTCCATTGCCTGCCGTAGTTCTTCACGGTAAGTTCCCATGCTGGCCGTCAAACAGTCCGCTGCCCGGTTGTGGCTCCCCCTTCCATCCGCTTTTTCCAGGCAATGACAGATATCATCGGCTACCTCTTTATACAGCTCGGCCTGGCTGGCTAAGCCAGTACTCATAAAGACCGGGAAGAGCAGGAGAATACTTCGCATGATGAGTGCAAAGATAATGGACAAGCACCCCACTAAAAATAGTGGGATCCATCACGAGATATACTATTATGGAAATGCGCCTCCCCCCTTCAGGGCTAACGCATACTCGTTACCGGACACTTACCACGTAGCTGCCAGGATAACGGTTAGCAGTAAAAGAGATGAACGCATCAGAAGGTGATAACTTTATGGCTGGATAAAACAGGAGCAGACAAAACACAGCCTACGATGACTTTACAACAAATCCGCGCGCTTTTCCCCGTTACCAGCCAGGCCACTTACCTGAACTGCGCCTCTCAGGCCCCTCTGAATACCCTGGGGCACGAAAGGCTTCAAGCCTTTTTGCAAACGGAGACGAACCCCTTAGGAAAGAAAGGCTTTGACCGCAACAAGGTCCGGGAACTACTGTCAAAAATTCTGGGCGGTACGCCAGATGAATATGCCCTAACCACCAGTACCGGTGTAGGCATCGGAATGGTAGCACAAGGCCTGGAGCTGAATGCTGGAGACAACATCGTACTCCCCGAACGGGAGCATTGGAATAGTGCCTTTCCATGGTTACAACTGAAAGAGAGAGGTGTTGAGGTCAGGTTAGCAAAAATCAATAAGGACAATAGTATCGACCCGGAGGCCATCGGAGCGCTGATCGATCAAAATACACGCGTAGTGGCCATTGCTTCCGTTAGGTTTAACAGTGGCTTCCGGCCTGACCTTAGGGCTATCGGCAAGTTGGCGCACGAAAAAGGAGCCCTCTTCGTGGTCGACGCGGCCCAGGGAGCGGGCATGATCCCCATTGACGTGGAACGGGATCAAATCGATGTATTGTCTGGCTGTGGATTTAAATGGTTACTGGGGATGCATGGAACGGGGTTCCTGTACGTCAGTAACAGAGTCGTCAAAACGATCAATCCCGTCTTAGCCGGAATGTATGCCGCAGAGAAAACGTACGATAAACTCTCCTTCCACGAAGATGCCCGAAAGTTTGAGACGGGCAACCTTGCTTACGCACTCTTCGATGCCTGGATTGCGGGGCTCGAGCTAGTGCTTGAGATTGGGGTAGACCACATTTACAGGAAGGCATTGGAAAACACCGACCTGTTGATAGACGGGCTCAACGAAAAAGGCTATCAAATAATAAGCCCCACCAGAAACAGGGCAGGAAGAACGGCCATCGTTCATTTCACTACCGGCACAACGAACACCACCCAAGAGCTCTACCAAAAGTTGAAAGCGCATAAAGTATTGGTGACGTTACAGGGAGAGAACATTCGGGTAAGTCCTAACTTTTTCACGTCGGAGGAAGAGATTGAGCTGTTTCTGAGTCTGATTTAAGGGGTGAAAAGGCCTGGCTTGTAGCTTGAACCTTGCCCTTCAACCCAATAGGGCACCTGCGGCTGCGCCCAAACAAGCGCTTAGCCCTACAGCAATTCAGCCATCAATTTCCGGACACCTGCTCCCTGACAGATGCGGTCGATATACTCCACGTAGCTTTTAGTAAATCGTTCATTCTCCACGAGATCACCGAAAAGGTCTCTTTGCCGTAGAAAGGCCAGCGGGTCATTACCCGTCTTTTGGGCTGCTTCCCGTAATTGGGGCTGCATCGCGTCTATGATTTCCAAAGGTTCGCCCTTCTCGCTCACCTCTTTATCGCTATAATAACACCAGGCAGCGACAATCAGGGAGGCATACCTGATGCTACCGCCCGAGGACAGGTTCTCCTGGATGGTAGGAATTAAAAACTTAGGCAGCTTAGCCGCACTTTCCGAGCAAATCCGGCTCACTGCATCCTTGATGTTAGGGTTAGCAAAACGCTCCTCCAGTTTGTCTTTGTATTGCTCCAGGTCAATCCCCTCTACGGCCCCCAAAACGGGGGTGGCTTCCTGATCCATGAACCGCCGCATGAAGGCAACAAAAACGGGGTCTTCCATGCAGGCGTTAATCGTCGGGTGACCATGAAGTGCACCCGGAATCCCCAACACAGAGTGTCCGGCATTTAACAGCCTGATTTTCATTTTTTCATAGGGACTAACGTCCGGCACGAATTGAACACCAACCTTTTCGAGGGGCGGACGGCCATTCACGAAGTCATCTTCAATTACCCACTGAATAAAGGGTTCACAGACAACCGGCCATTCGTCCACCAGTTGATATTTTTCTTTTAGGTAATCAATGTCTGCAGAAGTGGTAACGGGCGTAATCCGGTCAACCATCGTATTAGGAAAGCTGACGTTTTCTTCGATCCATTGACCCAGTTCAGGGTCTTGCTCGCGTGCAAAGGCCAGCAGCATTTTTTTAGCCATTGCGCCATTATGCTGAATATTATCACAGGATAAAACCGTAAAAGCTTTCACTCCGGCCGCCCGGCGTGCGCTCAGTGCCGCCGTTAAGTAGCCAAAGACCGTTCGCGGCTGACCCCGATGCTTCAGTTCATGCTGAATATCTGGATTCTCAAAGTTGAACTCGCCGGTACTGGCGTTAAAGTTATACCCCCCTTCGGTGATGGTCAGGGAAACAATTTTTGTGTCCGGGTGCGCCAATTTCCCCACTACCGATTCAGGGTGATCAATGGCCAATAAATACTCCCGTAATGCACCAATTATCTGGCTGTCTACTTTCCCATCAGGGTGTTGCACCATCAGGGTATACAGGCTGTCTTGTTTATGGAGGACCTCATTAATCTTCCGGTCTCCTTCCCGCAAACCAACCCCAGAGATACCCCAGGCAAATGCATCCTGCTTTTGTAGCAGCTCACGGATGTAATACGCCTGGTGGGAACGATGAAATCCACCGACACCGATGTGGACGATTCCCGTTCTCAGTGGTTCCTGCCTGTACGTTGGGCAGGGAAGTCGCTCTGACAAGGAATCAAGCGCTGGTTCGTGTAAGTAAGTTAACTCCATTAAGTTATTTATTTAGCGTTGACAATCTTGCCTCTCTTCATCACCCAATAGGCCGCAACGAAGTAAAGCAGCGTGCAAATAAAGCCGTAGAAATAGAAAGTTTCCCGATTAGAGAAGTAGGTACTTTCGTCTTGACTACCAAAAAGCACGTTACCCGCTAACAGTAAGGTCACCACCAGAGCAGCATAGGACAGGAAACTCAACACTTTAGAAAAAGCGGAAGTATCCTTCACCGCAGGTGGTGCGGAGGCGGCTAATTCCTGCTGGTATAACTCAACATTCTCGTTATAGGTTCTTTCTCTTGCTTCTGCTTCGGGGTACTGCTTTTTGGCACCGTAC
Source organism: Neolewinella agarilytica (assembly GCF_900110645.1). Lineage (GTDB taxonomy): Bacteria > Bacteroidota > Bacteroidia > Chitinophagales > Saprospiraceae > Neolewinella > Neolewinella agarilytica. Next base: position 250,361 of record NZ_FOFB01000004.1, on the reverse strand, counting down.
TTACCGGCCAGCAAAGTGTAAACGATTATGGTGAATATCCAGGTTGGGATAAAGAGGTAGTAGAAAGACATGACGTCCAGTACGTTTAAACCAAAGCCGAAGACCAGGCCCAGTCCCCAGGAAATTACGGCCGGGGAGCTATGAGCATAGTCCTGGAATTTAGACCAGTAGCGGGTGTAGCCGATTTTAGGAAATAGCTGATGTTCCGCAAAAACGATGGCACCTACGGGGACGACAATAAGCCCGGCATAAGTCAACAGCGGTAAAATCTGAGAAAAGACGAAAGGGAAACAAGCAATGATGACCATAGCTGCCCCGACCGCCATGGTTGTTTTCCGGAGGGAGAAATGGCTAAAAATGGCCTGGGCTGCCAGGCCTGCCCGGTACAGATTGGTGATGGCCGTCGTCCAGCCCGCCACAATAACAATGACAAAGCCTGACCAGCCCAGGGCGTAGTAGGCTACGTCTCCCGGGTCTAACTCTACGATAGTTTTACCCAGAATTACGGCAGCACCGGCCCCCATAATCCCGGCCGAGATCCATGCGATATAATGCCCGAACAGCATTCCGGTACTGGTAGCCAGGCCGTAGGATTTCTTTTTGGCAAACCGGAGTAATGCCATATCGATCAAGCCAAAATGCGTAATCGTGTTAGCGGCCCAGCCGAAGCCAATAACTTCCACCAGCCCGATTCCCGGTTGCCCCTCACTGTTGACTCCCGTCCATATAGATTGATTTCCGATGCTGACCAAATCAGACCATCCGCCCGGCAGTGTTTTGCCCAAAACGTCTAAAGACAAGGCTGGCAGTAACACAATAGCCCCACTGGCAAACATGGTAAACAGCCAGGGAGCACATATTCCCGAAAACTCTGAAACGGCATTAAAGCCATAAATAGCCACAAAGACTACGAAAGCACCAACGGCCAGAACGATCATGACAAACCATACATTGGTAGGGTACCAATCCAGCTGTGCCGGTATGTCAAAAGCAAAGCGAACTGCCGTGGAAGAGACCGTAACCATGGCCGCCGAGATGACCGTAAAGATTAAGACATTAGCCCAATTATAGAGCTTTGACATAGAATCCCCCGCAATCTTATTGAGGTAGGTATACAGACTCAGCCGGGTGTCAACCGCAATCGGGGAGGTAATCAGGGTCCAGCTCAACACGGCCAGGATGTTACCGATCAGGAGCCCCATGATAATATCCATGGTTTTTGCCCCCAGAGCAACGAAGGTGGCTCCGATCACAAACTCTGTTGCCGCGACGTGCTCTGCGGCATACAATCCGGCAAAATGTGTCCAGTCGTGAAGCTTGTGTTTTGGCACGGGCAATTGCTCCTCGTGCATGTTTTCGAATTGCTGGAAATCTTTGTTTGTACTCATCGCCTTTAAGTTAGTCATTAACCCCCATGATGGCTAAAGCTAGGTAAAAGCGCTTAAGTGTAACTTTAAGCTACCCCGAAGAGGTTACTGCGCTAAGCTGCCGCTCATTTTTCAATAAACGTCACTCAGGGGCTGTTCCTTTGGCCGCCCCGCTACTTTCGCTTACAGCTCAGGAAACACTTCCCACCGTACCCGCAAGTTAGCGCTTTCGCCTGGTGGCAGCAGGAGGTAGTCACCTTGCAATTCAAATTCGGCGAAACCTGCCGGTGGGTCGAGATAAATTTCCAATGGCGCCTGTCCTGGCGCCGTACGATACAACTCTTTCACGCTCGTATACTTTCGCAGTACGAGGCCTTTGTGGTGGTAGTTTACGGGTACCGCTTTCAGGTCAGTAAAGACCTTTTGCGGCTGGGTATGCCGTTCGTCCAGGTAGATACGATAGGTGGAATCAACAAGTTCTGTCGGAAGCGAGTCCAAGCTGCCGCGGAGAGAGTCTGCCCGGAAAGACAGATAGCCTCCGTAGGGGATTCGGGTATTTTCCCACAGGGCAACCTTTGTGGAAGAAGGCCCTTCGTTGGTTACCCAGTAAGTGATGCCGATATCTGATTTTTCACCAAGGGAAATCCGCTTACGCATACGCAGATAAGTATCGGGGTCTCTTTTACTTTCCAGCAGGATAACACCTTCCCGCAATTCGGTGACGGTGAAGGGCTCGCTGTCAAAAGTAGCAATGGGGGGCCAGCTCCAGTCTGACTGCGGGCTGGTCCAGGCAGTGCTCCCCCACTGTAAGCCAAGGCTGTCGCGACTGGTTTTCAGCACCTCCCGCCCGCGGAAAGTGAGGCTGCTGATCCGCCCTCCCGATGCGGGCTCTACAGATAAGACAATGTCTCCTTTAGTCATGGTAATCGTCTCAGGAACAACCTCTTTTGGTTGGCAGCCAAAGAACAGCAGGAAGCAAATTAACGGGGCGATTAAAGGCAACTTGATCATGGCCCCAAGATAGTAGTATTGAAGTCTGCCCAATGGTTTCCCAATAGCTTGTTAACGTAATGTGGCGGCAAAACAACCTTCGCCGTAGTCGGGTTGCAGGAATATCACCCAGTAACCAAATAGCTTCCCTTGCTTAATACCTCGACCATGCACCCGCGTTTGCGCCTTATCCTTTTGGCCCTCTGTTTATTTTCTGTACTCTTTCCAAATTTACAAGCTCAAGACAGCCCTCCCTCCGCACCCGGAGGTGGAGGACTGAGTGGAAAGCTCATTGACGGCACAACCAAAGAGCCTCTTGGCTTTGCCAACGTAGTCGTTTACACCATTACCGATAGTCTTATCACCGGCACTACCACGGAACTGGACGGCTCCTTCAACTTCGACAACCTGCCACTTGGAGATTACCGGGTTGAAGCCAGCTTCATTGGCTACTCTACAGAGAACCTGGAAGTAGAGCTCAACGAATCAGAGCGCTTCTTTGCACTGGGGGATGTCGTGCTGGGTACGGGTGGACAGGACCTGGAAGAAGTTGTGGTAACGGCCGACCGCGCCGTGATGGAACTGGGTCTCGACCGTAAAGTATTCAACGTAGAAAAAAGTGTTGCTGCCGCCGGTGGATCCGCTGAAGACCTGCTCCGGCAACTTCCCAGCGTAAGTGTCGACCTGGAGGGCAACATCTCCCTGCGGGGCAGCGGGAATGTCCGTTTCCTGATCAATGGTCGTCCGAGCGGACTGGTCGGTAGCGACCCGGCTACTTATCTGAAATCCCTTTCCGCCACTAACATTGAGCGCATCGAGATCATCACTAACCCCGGTGCGGCTTTCGATCCGGAAGGCACCGCCGGCCTGATCAACATTGTACTAAAAAACAAGCGGGAAGATGGCTTCAACGCCAGTATAAACCTTAATGCCGGAACCAATAATAAATTTGACGGCAGCCTTGACCTTAACTGGAAAAAAGGTAAATTCAACTCCTTTGCCGGTATTAGCGGCCGCTACGACGAGCGCTTCTTCCAGGGGTTCCGGGATCAAACGGGCGTGATTGCGGACAGTAGCTTTAGTCGCTTCTTCACCTTCGACGGAGACCGCGTGCGGGAGTCTCAGATGTTTAAGCTGGGAACAGAATACGCTATCAGCAAACGCGGTACTATCGGTATTCAGGGGAACTACCAGTTGGAAAACGGGCAAAGCAATAATGACCGCGTAACGGACTTTTTCAACAGTGAAGGGGTACTTGACCGCAGCAGTTTCCGGATGGAGACAGAGCCCAGCGAAGAAACTGACTACGAGATCAAAGCCGATTACTCCACCACCTTTGCCAAAGAAGGGCGTAAGTTCTCCGCCGCCCTGCAGTTTAGCCAAAACGACGAATCGGAAACCGAAAACTACGACGAAACCATTACCGACGGCGCTGGTGCCCTGTTGGCCAATGTGCTTCAGCGGGCCCCTACCCTGGAGGACCGGAAGCAATGGCTGGCCCAGGCAGACTACGAGCAACAGATCGGGGATTACAAATTTGAGGCCGGGTGGCGCAGTACTCTTCTCGACATGACTACTGATGCAGCCTTTGAGGATGCGGCCACCGGCAGTCTGATGAAAATCGATAGTCTTAGCAACCTCTTCAACTATAAAGAAGACGTTCACGCCATCTACGGCACCTTTGGCGGCCAGATTGATAAAATCACCTTTAGTGCCGGCCTGCGTATTGAGCAGGTTTTTGCTACCAGTACCCTGCTGGAACCCAATCTTGAGGTATTCAATAACGACTATTTCAAGGTATATCCCAGTGTGTTCGCAGGCTATGAATTCGACGACAATACAACCGTGCAAGCGAGCTATAGTCGTCGCATTAACCGCCCACGTGCCGGGGCGCTCAACCCTTTTGTAGATCGTGGCGACCCCTTCAATCTCCGTAGTGGCAACCCTTTCCTCCTTCCGGAAACCATCAATAGTTTTGAGCTGAACCTTCAGCAACGTTATGGAAGCGGAACCATCACGGTTGGCGGCTACTTCCGGCAACTCAACAACCTGATCAGCCGCATCAGTGAAAGCCAGCCCGGCGGTGTTACCCTGAGTACACGGGCTAATCTCGATCGTGGCCGCAACTACGGTATTGAGCTGATCACTACCTACCGGGCGGGTAAAAATTTCGAACTTACGGCCAGTGCCAACGGCTATCGCAGTGAAGTGATTGGCAATGCCGACAACGAGAACATTGAGGCCAATGGTTACCTCTTCAGCGGCAACCTTCAGGGTAGCTACCAGCTGCCTTGGAACGTGCAGGCACAGTTCACTTATTTCTACCGAAGCCCGGGCGTGCGCCCACAGGGCCGCATCGGCACCATCCAGAGTGTTGATCTTGGTTTCCGCAAAGAAATCCTGGACGGCAAAGGGGCCCTCACCCTCCGCGCTACTGACTTGTTCAATACGCGGCGGTACCGTTTTGATACGGAGCTCACCAACCTGACTACCCGTAGTGAATTCCAACGGGAGAGTCGGATTGTATATGTCGGCTTCCAGTACAGCCTGCAAAAACTGAAGCCGCAGCGTAGTAATCGTCAGAGTGGCGGCGGCGGTGGCGGCGGGGAAGATTTCTAAACTGCGGTCCTGAAAGGTCTGCCCGTCATTTACCCAAACGCCTGAAAGCCCCGGTATTTCTTCCGCTCCTAGAAAAACTCACCATTCCCCTCCCATAATGCCAACATGTAAGAACATTTCCCTATTATTGACACTTATCAACAGAAACCACCCTCAGACATGAAGAAAATTGGCATCCTTTACGGCCGCGAGCGATCCTTTCCGCCGGCAGTTATCCAGCGTATCAATGATATGAACGTAGATGGCATCATGGCCGAGCCCGTTAAAATCGACAAGTGCGGCCAGGGGCTTAATCCGGGCTACGCTGTCATCATCGACCGGATCAGTCAGGATGTCCCCTTCTACCGCGCTATGCTGAAAAACGCTGCGGCTACGGGTACGGCCGTTATCAATAACCCCTTCTGGTGGAGCGCTGATGAGAAGTTCTTCAATAACGTCCTGAGTGTCGGAGCCCTGGATGTCCCCGTCCCTAAGACAGTGTTACTACCCAGTTTTGAAAAGCCGGATGACACATCAGATGAATCTTTCACGAATCTTGCTCATCCCCTGGACTGGCAGAGTATCTTTAACTACATTGGTTGGCCTGCCTGGACGAAGCCCCACGATGGCGGCGGCTGGAAATCAGTATACAAACTCAACTCCCCAGAAGACCTCTGGAAGGCGCACGCCGAGACGGGCCAGCTCGTGATGATGTTACAGGAAAACATCAGTTTTACCAGTTACTTCCGTTGCTACTGCATTGGCCGCAAGTACGTAAAAATCATGCACTATGAGCCCCGCAACGAATTCCTCGATCGCTACAACTGTCACCACGAAGTAAGCGATGAGCTGATGCAGACGATGCACGATTATGTCATCAAAATTAACGAGTGGCTGGGCTACGACTTCAACACCGTTGAGTTTGCCGTCCGCGACGGCATTCCCTACGCCATCGACTTCTGCAATCCCGCCCCTGACGCTGACAAGTTCAGTGTCGGAGAAGAAAACTTCAACTGGGTTATCGAGCACGCCGCCAAATACGCCATCGAACGCGCGCAGGCACAGGAACCCGGCAAAAGCAATCTCACCTGGGGCAAGTTTGTGCAACAGTCGGTGGCTGGCACCTATGACTCCAACCGCTAATATTTGAATCGATCATACAAAGAGAAAGCGCTCGTTCCGAATGAATCGGAGCGGGCGTTTTTATTGGGGGGCACTCTGCTGTTTGGAGGCGGGCATCTACTCCAGCGTAATTTCTTTCACCCACAAGCCCTCCCCTCCGGGGCTGGCGATGCTGAGCTCCCTGCTTCCCGGGCTAACGGACAGACCGGCGACTTCTACCTCCGCCCAACGGCGGGGGTACACTTCTTTGCGCTTCACCCGGTCGGCAACGGGAATGAGTGTTGTGCGCGCCGGAGGCAGCGCCACCGAGACTTCATTGCCCTTATCCGTTCTCAGCACCAGCGTCCGCGCCCTATTGCCCTCCAAATGGTAGCGAACTTTCACCCGGTAGCTACGCGCTTCATCCGTTTCTACCGGCCAGTACGCTCCCTCCGATCCTAAGTCAACGAAAAAATCGTTAGCCCAGCCGTATTTGTCCATAAAGTGTGTCTTTCCCCGGGGTTCCCCTTCGTGCGCCAGCAATCGGATCGGGCCGGGGGCCGCATCCAGATCGATGGGCGGAGCGACCAGGTCCGGGCGGGCAACGGTAGCGGCGAAAGTCGCATATGCCTCTGCCATGTCTCTACCACGCGATCGCAACCCTTTGAGCCAGTCCTGCTTAGTTTGCATAATATCCGTACGCTGTCCCGGATCCTTATCCAATTGATACAATTCATGTTCGTTAGGACCACGCAGTACGTATAGGAAATTCTGATCTCGCATACTTCCCGGGTAGGGCGTAAAGTCATAGCCCTGCTTGAAAGCATAGATAAATCGCTCCTGGGTAAATGTGTCCGGGTGTTCAGGTAGAAGCAGCGGCAAAAGGCTCTGCCCGTCCAGCTCCTCCGGAACCGGCAAATCCACCAGTTCCAGGAGCGTCGGCACCAAATCAATGTGAGCCGCGGGAGTGCTGATCTTCCGCCCGTTCGCCGGGTGGTTTCCGGGGAACCTGATTCCGAAAGGCACCCGTACACCGCCTTCATCCACCTGCCCCTTCGTCCCCTTCAGCCCTGCCCGATACCGGTCTCCGTTCGGGCCATTGTCCGTAGCAAAAACGATGAGGGTATTCTCCAGCTTACCAGCTTGTTCCAGCTCCTCCAGTAGCCGTCCAATCTGCTCATCGATGGATTCAATCATCGCGTAGATACCGGTATTGTAAGGCGTCAGTCCTCGCTGGCTCACCCGATCCCAGTGCTTATCACTCACCTGAACGGGAGTATGCGGCGCCTGATAGGTCAGCATGCAAAAGAAGGGCTGGGAGGATTCCTGCTGCATGAAGTGGCTGGCGGTATCCGTCAGAATCTCCGTCAAATCCCCGCTAAAGGGCACCACTTCGTCGCGCTCATTTACCAGTTCTCCCTCGAAGTAATCGTTGAAATGCCCCAGTGTGAAGCCCAGAAATTCTTCGAAGCCCTGCCCGCCGGGGTGGTAAGGAAAAGTCGCCCCATTATGCCATTTACCGAACAGGCCGGTTCGGTAGCCTGCGTGCCTCAGGTATTCGGGCAGCGTGAGGATGCCGTCGTCCATCGTCTCCCGTCGGCGGGTTACGAAGACCGCTCCCGTGCGTGGGGCATAGAGCCCACTCAGGAAGCTGGCGCGGGTGGGCGCGCATACCGGGCTGACGTAAAAGCGGTCAAAGAAAGCGCCCGATTGCAGCAGCGCATCCATATGCGGCGTCTCAATGCTGTCGTTGCCCATCATCGACAGATCTCCGTAGCCCTGGTCATCCGTCAGAATAAAGAGAACATTAGGTAGTTCTTCCCGGCTCTCCGACTCTCCAAACTCCTGATTATCTGGCTCCCTGATTCCCTGACTTTTTCCGGCGCGGTCGCAGGTGCAAAGGAGGGTTAATAAAAGCAAGGGAAGAAAACGTCGCATAGCGGGAAGGGTTAAATTATAATCGTGTAAGATGCTAATTCCTGACCTGAAAAGGGTAAAACTACCCGCTGCAAATCGCCCTGAGGTTCCCCCACAAATTTAGCATACCCCTGACTATTTGACTTCTTAGCTCCTCACCCCCACCCGATTCCCTTCACTATCCAGAAACAATGCCATTGAGCCTTGCTCCGGGCTGATTACTCTCCAGGGAATGAGTATCTCTCCTCCGGCCGCGACTACTCGATTTTGCATGGCTTCCATGTCTTCTGCTGCCTTGAAGTAAACGATCATGCCTTCCTTAGCCGGGAAGTAAAATTGCGGATGATGGCAGATGGCAACGCTACTGTCTTTGAAAGTTCCCATGCGCAAATCCCCCAACTCTATCACTTCGATATCTGTTTGGAAAACTTGCTCGTAAAATTGCTTCCCCCGATCAAAGTCACTCACCGGGATCTCAATCCAGCGAGTGGCCATGGCCGGGTTAATTGTAGATTCTGTCATGAGTTAAGTTTAGATCAGCTGAATACCTAAATATACCATCCTTATTCGCATCCGGAAAACGGGCTGAATATTATCCGGAAACTAATTTACCGCCTAGACGGAGCCTTGTAAGGCTGCGAATATTTGGCCGTTACTTCTTCCGGAGTCGCTGCCTATCGGGGTTTCATTGCGCCTTTACCCATTCATTGCATCCTGCGGTAGCGCCCCTTTAATCTTCAAATCATCGATCACGAGAGAAATGAAACGCCAAAAGATCCATTCCAGAGAACTTTTATCCTAAGATTAAACTTATGATAGCGGGTGTGAACCAACATCCCGTCTATCTTTGTCCCCGTTCACTAAATTATCTTTCCATGGTCAGCTACTACGCCACTCGCAATGGTCGTCTGGAAGAAGTGGGCGAACGGGAAGAACGCTGCTGGATTAAGCTCTCTCCTCCCTTTGCGGCGGACGAGCTATCTTCCTTTGCGGAAGAGTATAGCTTGCCTCTTGACTTCCTCACGGACCCACTCGACACCGACGAACGCTCTCGCTATGAGCGCGAAGAGGATGCCCGGCTGATCGTCGTTAATACCCCCGTACTATCTCGTTCAGAAGTCGACAATGAGGGTATTTACATTACCGTCCCCATCGGGATTATCCTGACCACTGACCACCTGATTACGATCTGTTCCTGGGATCAGCACCCCGTGCTCAAGCTCTTCGTGGAGAACAAGATCCGGAACGTGAACACTGCCCGAAGAACCGATTTCGTACTTCGCATCTTTGAGCATACGGTCTATCGCTTTCTCACCTGCCTTAAGCGCCTCAACGTGAAACGCAATCTGATTGAGCAGGAGCTCTATGACAGTAGCCGAAACCGGGAGCTAAAGCAATTGCTCAGCATTGAAAAATCGCTGGTTTACTTTATCAACGCACTCAACGGTAACGAACTGCTGAAGATGAAGATGAAACGAACTGACTTTCTGGGCATTCGCCACGATGAGCAACAGGCCGATCTTTTTGAGGACATCATCATCGATAACGGTCAGGCCCTTGAGATGGCAAACATTTACACGAATATCCTCAACGGTACGATGGATGCTTATGGATCCATTATATCCAACAATCTGAACATTACTATTCAGCGACTTACCCTTATCACCATCATTCTGACGGTGCCTATGGTAATTGCCTCTTTCTTTGGCATGAACGTTCAGGTTCCGTTCCAGGCTAACCAGGGTATTTGGGCCTTTTTGGGCATCATTGCGCTCTCCATAATGCTAAGCATTGCCGTCATTTACTATTTCCGGCGGAAGCGGATGTTTTAGCTTAAAGCCTTTTGGGCGAGGGGCCGCAGGTTCAATGATTGCTTCTTTAAAGAGGTGCTTAGGCTTAGCACTTCAAGCAACTCTCCCGGCTCCCGAGCAACGTTGCACCTCACTATTATTTCTTTTCCTCTTCTTTAAACAAAAAAGCGATCAACCATCAGTATCCGGGTTTCACCCCTTACAACTGATCGTTGATCGCTGATATACTTTTTAGCTGATAGCTAAAGGCGTTTTACCGAAGGATGGTAATGTTACCTTGCTGGATGAGTTCCTGTCCGGCAGGACAACGAACGCGCAGCCAGTAGCCATAGACGTCAGGCTCAAGGTCATCCCCTTCCGTTGTACCATCCCAGCTTTCGAAGATATCGTCGCTGGAGTAGACTTCCTGTCCCCAGCGATCATAGATGATGAAGCGGAACTCCGTCAGCTGATCTGCAAAGTTAGAGCGTACACGCATCTCATCGTTCATGCCGTCACCGTTTGGTGTAAAGGCATTAGGGATGTAGATGTTATCCGTATCACAGAGGGGATCTTCTACGCGAACTTCGATCATCACGATCTCCGTACAACCGTTCTGGCTTACTTCAACGTCGTAAATCAGGTCGCCAGCTTCATCGGGTGTTGCCGTTACGGTACTACCGTTACCGGTAATAGTACCGTTAGGAGGCATCCAGTCATAGCCACAGTCATCACAACCCTGCACGGTCAGTTCCGTATCGGAGCCCAGGATGATAACAGATGGGTCAGCAGATCCCGTAAGGTTACCCAGGTCGGTAACGGTTACGTCCACTTCACGCATCGTTGTACAACCCGTAGCGGGGTCGGTGATGGTTACGGTAATCACCTCAGAATCCGTTCCGGTGAATACCGGATTGCTGGGATCAGAAGCGTCTACGGAGCCAGCCGGCTCGTAGCTGTAAGTCAGGTCTCCGGAAGGCTCTACCTCACCGAAGATGCTTGGTGTTTCACCAGCACATGCCGCGATGTTTGGCAGAGGTAGATTCGAAGTAATATCAGAAACCGTTACCGTTACGGGCGTAGTCTGCTGACATCCCGTATTGGGGTCAACGGCCTGTCCGTAGATCGTGTACGTCTGTCCGGGCTCAGCGGCATCAATAGTAAAGGTGCCACCCGTACCAATTTCATTCATCAGTTCAGCATCGCTGTACCAGGTGATGTTTACATCGTCGTTAACGGAAGAGCCACCAACGGTAACCATTGTTGGTTCACAAACGGCAGTATCAGCAGGAGACACCATAAAATCAATCTCCGGAGCGACATCCACCTGAATCGTTTGTGAGGAAGAACAGCCCGTTAGGGGGTCGGTAATGGTTACCATTACTGAACCATCTTCTGTAAAGGTTCCAACCGGGTTAGCAGGATCCGTCAGGTCAAGATTCTCCGATGGCTCCCAAACATATTCGTAGCCGTCCACCCGATCTCCACCCGTAATGGTGAATTCATCATCGTAACAAGGCAGAATAACCGGAGGGTATTCATTGGGTGTGAACGGAGTTGCCGTCACCGTTACGGTGATCATGGTATCACAACCAAACTGATTGGTGACGGTGACCATCAGGTCAACGGAACCTTCTGCAGGTGAAGTGATATCAACCGATTCGCCATCCAGTGGGCCGGAAATGATATCGTTTGCTTCCCACATATAGGTAAGGACATCATTGGGGTCATTATTAACTACCAATACCGAAGTATCAGTAGCAGAGCAGAAGTTAAGGCCATCAGCGCCTACGTCTACTCCTGCATCAACCTGGTTGTTGACCAGAATGATAGTATCTCTTTCAATACAACCAAATGAGTTAACTGCCGTAACGACAACCGTATCCCGGCCGTCAGGGCTCAACGTAATCATTCCACCGGTACCGATCACGTTTCCGTCAAGGTCTGTGTAGGTAACCGTAACGTCGTCATTAGTCATCAGGTCAACATCAAGATCGATACTGCCACCACAGGTATTTACCGAAGGAAGTACTACTTCGTTGCCACCGGCGTCACCGTCGCTGGCGTCACCGTCTCCGTCATCACCGGCCGCACCGCCGTTTCCGTTAGCATTTCCGTCGTTTACGGGACCGTTAGGACCGTTGACAACAAGACCGATGCTGTCAGCAATGACAACTGTAATCATATCTACATTAGAGCAGTTAAGGTCTGCAGCAGTAGAAGTAACCGTTACGCTGTAGGTTCCTGCCACACCCGTTACCGGATTTGGTTCATTGGGATCAAAATCAGGCGATGGAGACCAGGTATAGGTCTGACCAGATACAGCACCGGGGTTTAGTTCAGTAGTGGCCCCCGGGCAAATGGTAACCTCATCCTGAAGGTTTACAATTGAAAGGTCAACCGTGAAAGTGGTGTCAAAGGTAGACGTACAATTGTCAGAAGAAGTTACGCTAAGGCTCGCCGTAACGGTACCTGACTGACTAACCGTCACGGAAGGATTTGCGTCCATGCTTTCCGTTTGGTCAGCCCCCGTAAAGGTCCATGCATAAGTTAATGGAGTACCAGTAGCATTAATGGAGTTATCCGTGAAATTGATCGTTGCCGTACCGTTATCACAGTCTCCGAGTGCAACACCTGCGGCTGCATCAACGAGCGTCTCTGAAGTGGTGACCTCCTGAGTGAAGGAGGCAACACAGTCCTGATTATAGATCAGGTCCAAAGTAACCGTAAAGGTTCCAACGCTACCATACACATGAGTAGGACTGGTCTCATTACTGGTGTTACCATCTCCGAAATCATAGACGTAGCCGAAAGGTACTGTACTGGTATTGGTGAAGCTAACGGTCCTGCCGTCACAATCCACCATTGGAGTAAAGCTTAGTGCACCATCGTCATTGATGAGAATTACTCTGACTTCCTCAGTAGTCGTACAGTTATATTGGTTGGTAACCTCTACGCTTGTCAGATAATCACCAGGCCCTCCGATGAAAGTAGGAGTTGCGCTGTTAATTGTTTCAGGATCGAAAAGCTCCGCCGGAGACCATACATAGGTAAGTACGTCATTTGCGTCCAGGTTTTGCACAGCGATATTTACACCTTCGCTCGTACAGTTCAGTACGGTGTCAGGTAAAGAAATATCTACCGGGCCTCCTGATACCGTAAATGTGATCGTGTCCGTACAACCAGCAGCATCAGTAGCCACCAGTACGTAATCGGATTCTCCGCTAACGGGTACGTCGAACGATGTTCCGGTGCCAATTTGAACACCGGTTGGATCAAACAGAACAACCGTTGCAGGTATTTGCGTAGTCGCGGTCAGTGTAGTAGTGGCGTCACAGATTGGTCCACCTCCCAACACTTCCAGTCCGATGTCAGGCGCAACCGTAACGGTGATCGTTTCTGTTGACTGACAGGAGAGACCGTCGACGGTTTCATTAGTAATCGTGGCGGTATATACCGTTGTAACTTCAGGATTAAAGGTTGGTTGGCTCGAGTTAACGTCATCGATACCAATGTTAGGGCTCCACTCGTAAGAGTAGTCCGTACGGCCTGCTACCGGCAGTTGAACATCATCACCAAAGCAAATGGAGAGTTCTTCCGGGAACTGGTTATTATCAAAGTCCAGTACTTCAATAGAGTAGCACGTTTCTCCGGAGCAGCCTTCAGAGTCCGTTACATCTACGCAGTACTCTCCGGTCATAGTTGCCGGAACGGTGCCGGTTGTTAACCCGTCGACACCCGGACCAGACCAGACGAAGCTCAATTCGCCTACAGCAAAAGGATCATCTGCCACAAGCATTGAGGTGTCCCCCATACAAATTACCTGCGGGCCGGAGATGAAAGCCGATACCACTGGAATTCTAATGGGCGTAAAGGTTTCCATACTGGCAAACCACCAGGTGTTCAAGGTGCTTTTATCGCCATAGCCTTCCGTGAAACTGTCAAAGAAGTTGCTACAATCACGGCCGTCAGGTTGATCACCAAGACTGAAGTTGTTCCAGGCGCGGGGAGTTTCTGAGCGCAGACTACCCGTCCGGTTATCTTTGGGAATGCCGTCAATACCGGGGTCAAGAGCAATGTCACGGTCATCCCAGTAGAGCTCAACGGGTACACCAACACTTCCACAGTTAGGGCGTACCGTCTGAACGGTAAAACCGTTTTTCATAAACTCGACATCGTAAGCGGAATAATGCTGAACACCCTGGGTGTAAGTGATAATTACACCTACGGTATCCGTGTAATCAGCCCGTGTTCCGTCACCTCTCAAACCATTCCAGGGAATGCATTGGGTAAGTTGAGCCGGGTCGCTAAAATCTGCTACAATAACCCTGTCCTGGCTAAGAGCACCAGTATCAAGGATACCATTCTCGTTAAAATCCAGTAGGATATCAATCTGCCCTGGCTTGGTTACTTCTACCGTTAAGCAGTAGGGAAAATCCTGAGCCTGATCACAGCGGAAGGATTCACCAACCTGAGCGATAACACCACAATTCTGAATATCACTAGGGAATAAGCTCTCATCAGGTTCGGTCAAGAAAATAAGGTGTTCTGCAGCGGTAAGAGTAGAATCCGCACCGTCAACAGAACGACGATCAAGAGCCAGGCTTCCAGCATTACTGGGGCCACGAGAGTTGAAAGCTACGCTGAAAGAAAGGCCCTGAAAGCCGGAATCAGCAAAGTCAACCTCGGAAACAAACCCTTCAGCAGTATAGCTAAAGAATGAGCCGTTGAATTGCCGGTCGAATTCACATTCGTCCGTTTCACCCGTTACTTGTGGCGTACGGAAGCCCCAGGATTTAGAGTAAAGTCGACCATTCTGCTCTGCACCACCGCGTACAACGGCGAAATCCCAATAAGCGATGTTGACTTTAGAATCTCTGTCATTAGAAAATTCTTCAAATTCGATCGCGTAAGTACCTCCAACCGTTGGCTGAAAGACGAACATAGGATCTGTGGTTGGGTATAGGGGGAACTCAGCATTTGCGAAGCCGTCCAGGTTAGCATTGTCATTTCCTACAGTGAAAGGGCCGTGTACCACATTGGTAGTACCATCGTCATTCACCTGTACAATTCTGAAGTTGTAGCGAGAGAAATTCAGGTTAGTGAAAGGCTCACCCTGCCGGCTGAATTCTGCGGACAGACCAAGAAACAGCGTTTCTTCCGGCCCCGTCATTTCAACAATGAGGCGAGCATTAGGGTCACCGTCATAGGCGGCAAAGTCGCCAGCAGTTTCAAGCATTACCGGAGCAGAAGCTGCGTTTGGAGCAACGTCCTTAATTCCCTCCGCCTGCAGCGTGGATACAGTAAATAATGCTAGCAGTGGTAACAACCAACCACAGGCAAAGCGCGACATGCGAATTTTGATAGATAGTTTCACGATTACGTTCTTTAAAAGCACAAAGCCAGTGAGAGGTTACTTTTTCTTAGTTGGAGTCGCTTTTACAAGCGATACCCGACGTTCAATGGAAGCACGAGGGCTGTAAACAGATTCGCGCGGACGATCAATACGGGAGTAAATCTTGTCGAGATTAGCAGTCGTTTCTCCTAAAGCAGATTCCACAAACTCTAATTTTCCGCTATCCAGGTATTTTGCGAGTACACCTCCCTTGTAATGGCGGAAGAATAAATCCAAAGACATATTTCTTCTTGCACTAAGCCTGCGGTTGTACTCCGTTGGAGCCCTTGGGCTTGCGGTGCCTTGAAGAGCAATTGAATAGGAGCGACCATTCTGCATGTGCTGAATGAGGGCATCGGAGAATCTTGTAAGCTGCTTCCAGCCTGCTTTCACCTCTTGGGTGAAGAACTGAGAGATGTCTCCTCCAATCAGGAAGGCTTCTTCCTTCTCCATACCTCTGACAGCTTCTTCCTTAAACTCGCCTTCCTTAGCGATGTAAGGGAAGTAAGTTTCATCGTAACGAAGTTTCGTGGTGGAACGATAAGCATCCGGATCGGGATGATCATTATCGAAGTACACTTCAAATGGCAGGAACTTATCAATATCATCACTGAACAGCGGCACGGTATAAACGAGCTTACCGCCACCATCAATCAGATCCTGGCGAGTGAAACGTAGCGTATCTCTTCGAGGGAAGTAACCGTCACGGCTGGTTTCAAGAATGAAGTCCTGATCCAGGTTAACCGTATAGTAGAAGTCATTCCCATCAGGGTTGGTGTCTTCACCAACTACAGTACCATCAATTTTGGTAAGGCGGATGGATGCGTTGTCGAGGGGTTCATCGGTTCTGCCATCGATTACGTAGATCTCCAACTCCTGACCGAGGTAAAGATCACGACGAATGGTTCCGCCCTGATCTGCACTTGCCTCACGTAGGTCTACATCCGTAGTTGCTTTACCAAATTCGGCTTTAGCACCAATTACGTGGTAACGCTTGCCAATTTCCAGGTCAAAGTGAGCGTCATTACCCGTAGGGTTAGTAATCTCTTTCACCAGGGTCATCGAACCATCATCAGCTACTTCAAATAGCTGAACCGTCGCTCCGGGAAGCTCCGATTCATCTACGTTGTTGAACGTAAACACATCGAGCTTGATGATCGGGTTGAGGTACATTCTGCGTTCAATGAACGCCAGATCCTTGAGTTCCGGGCTAGCCAGGTCAAATTCGTCAAGGTCTTCCGTAAAACCGTCACGGGTAGCCTTCAGGCTGTATTCTCCTCCTGGCTCCACCAGGAAGTTGAATTCGTTATCTTCCAGATTAGTGATTTCCTGAACTAGTTCAGGCCCACTTGGCGTTTCCTGATAAAGAGCGACAGTAACGCCTTCCAGTTCTTTCTGGTTAAGCTTATTGAAAGTCAGGACTTGAAGATCAATCCGGGGATCTGGAGTAAACTCGTAAATGTCATAACAACACACATCCCGGTTGTCACTATAGTAGGTAGCTTCTTCTACTGGTTTACGAGAAGAAACATAAGCCATGTCCGGATCATCGAACCGGGTATAGTAAGCATCATCGGCAGCGGAGTTAACCGGTGCGCCCAGATTAATAGGATTGCGGAAACGACCATCAATAAGGTAAGACTTGAAGATATCAAGCCCGCCAAAAGTATAGCGGCCATCACTGGCAAAGTATAAGGTTTGCCGTGGTCCGTACCAGAAAGGACTTACGTCGTTCTCAGAGGTATTAACCTTTTCTACATTCTCTACTGTACCAAGTGTGCCGTCTGAAGACACCTTAACCCGGTAAATATCCATACCTCCCTGGCCGCCCGGGCGATCAGAGGAGAAGAAGAGGTACTCCGAGCCAGAAGTAGCGTCAAAGCCAACATTAGGCTGAGTAGTTGTGTACCCTGCCTGATTAATATCAAGCTTCCGTGGGTTGGTCCAGTTGCCATCAGCTCCCACTTCTGCAACAAAGAGATCACAGATCAACTCATCGTAATTGCGGAAATCACACACGCTGTAGTAGACCCTGTTCATTGCTTTGTTGAAAGCAGAAAACGCTACATTTTTATTTGGGATATTGATGCTTTCGGGGAGTGCTTCCGCAGTGTTCTCTCCGGTCTGCTTCATAATTCGGCTTAATCTCCGCTGTGGGGTAAGAGAATCCGCCTTATACTCAAAGTTGTTGGAAGAGAAGTAACGCGTTCCTTTTGGACCACGCACGTACATCACATCAGAGTCCGGTGTATTGATGCCTTCAGGCATATGGCGGAACTGAATATCTGCAGCATTGGCCATTGCATCAATAGCCCAGTCAGCATCATTGATTTGGGCCAAAGCCGTTGACCGGTACTCTTCAGGTGCTCCAGGCTGTTCATCAAGGAACTGCTGAAAGCTGGAAGCAGCCTGATCGTACCTTCCCTGCCGAAAGGCGGATTGGGCAATGTAGTATTTGTGTAAGGTGTACTTGGTTACTTCAGGTTGATTTTGAAGCTTAACCATATACTTTTCGGCTTCTGCGTAGGCAGTTGCCCGGTAAGCAGCGACACCGGCCTTATAGTAAACCTCGGCAATCCGCTCGTCATAAGCGTTATCTTCGGCCCAGGATTCCTCGGCGGCAATAGCATACAAGCGAAAAGCATTATACTGGTCTCCGCGGGCAACGGATTGATCAGCAGCTTCAATATAGCCTTCAAAAGTTTGAGCTTGCGCCATTAGCCCGACAGAGGCCAGGACAATAATTGCAAGAATGTGCGTAAATCTGTGCATGAGTAATTGGGATTCCGTGGTGGATTAAATGAGTGGACAAACCTTAAATTCCGGTAGTGGCCGGACTTTACGGAGGATGTAGCGAACAGATAGTTCCATGCCACCACGGTTTTCGGTAGCGATATCAAATTGGCTGGTATTGAAGTCGTAGTTCAACCCAACCTTCCAGTTGTTGTAGGAGATTTCAAAGGTGGGCCAGAAGGCATCCTGAATCTTATCTCTCCTTAAGCCCATTCCAGCCATAACACTGATTTGGTTGCTTAAAGAGTTCTTTACCCAAACACGACCACCAAGCATTCCTACGAGTTCGTCGTAGAAAGAGCCTTGGTTTTGGTAAGTGAGGCCAGCAACGACATCAACAATGGGTAAAACCTGTAAGGTAGCAATAGCGTAGGGGCTAAGTCGACGCTCAATTGGTACGCTTACGTTATCGTAGAAGTTTTGGTCTGGTGCAAACAGGTGATGGAGCGCAACACCCAGGTCAAGCTTGGTCCGGCGGTTATTACGGTAAACCAGCTCATCGGTCTGCTTAGCCTGCAGGCGAAGGTTGATACCTAAGCCAAAATCGGGGAAAATCTGACCATCTGTGTCAAAATTCTCTCCTGAGCCAAGCCCCGGATCAAAAACGCCTCTTGCATCGTCAAATTGATTATCGTAGCGCAGGTTACCTTGATCAAACGAACGTTGGACCAGTGCTCCTTTTCCGCCAACGCTGACAATAACCTTCGGGCTAAAGACCTTAGTATAGGATAGGTTAAGGTCCAGGTTTGCCCAAGTCAGTTTACTGTCACCGGCACGGTCATAATTAAAGGCCAGGCCACCAGAGAAGAAGCCTTTACTATTAGACACCTTCAGAAATTTCTTGTCTACTGCAAGTGTTACGGTCTTGTAGTCTACCGGAACGTCAGTCCACTGCGACTTATAGTTACCCATCGCTCGGACATCTCCCCGAAAAATACCCGTTAAAGCCGGATTCAAATGCAGGGGAGCATTATAAAATTGAGAGTAATGGAAGTCTTGTGCAAACGCAAGAATGGGTAACAGCACAAGGGCCATTACCACCAGATGTCGGCGGGTGGAATACATAACCAGCTTTTCGATATTGAGAATAGACATTCGCATATTGGACATTTACAAGGCGTGTTAGTCACTTTTTGGACCGAAAAAAATAAACTTTTATTTAGACGAGTATTGAACCTCGTCATCCCATGTCACAATCCGAATACCAAGACAAATCTACAACGCTTTAAAGAAATTCACATAATAAACCGCTTCTTTTATTTTCACTACCGCTTCCTAATTCAATCGCTCTTTTTCGCACTGCACAAACAATATCAAAGACTTACGACCTATTTTAGCGCCACAATCGATGACAAGGTTGTTTTTTAGTTTGACAATTTTATAAGCACTCCCCCTCTATTACAACTCTTTTGGCCGGATCTGTAAGATCTTCCGCCTTCACTCCATCCCTCTGGTGGAGTATAATATCTGTGTGTCTTTCCATGCTGCTTTCATTTGACTGACTTGCTACCGAGTATAGCATTGTCATTTTTTGGGATCTAGCAAATGGATTGAATCGTGAAATATTTTCTTCTTCTTATTACCATCTTATCAGTTTCGGCAACCAGCCAGGCTGAGCGTTTTTACGTTAGCCCACAGGGTACTGTTGGGGCTGATGGTTCCAGTTGGTCTCAGGCAATGGACCTGCAGACCGCACTAAAGGCTGCTCAGGCATCCGATGAGGTTTGGGTTCAGCAAGGGACCTACATGCCAACCATTAATGGTGACCGGACAGCAACCTTCCTTCTGCCAGCGGGTATTCAGCTTTATGGTGGCTTTCTGGGCACAGAAACTCAGCTACACCAGCGCCAGGCTGAAATGAAATCGGTTCTTTCCGGTGATATCGGACAGAAAGGGTTACAAGGTGACAACGTATATACGGTAGTAAGTATGAGCTCTTCTGCGACGACATCAACAACGATGGATGGCTTCGTTATTGAAAACGGTTTTGGCAGAAGCTACACTGAAGGGTTCAGCAAGAAAAATGCGGGTGGTGGTTTGTTCATCCTGCCAGCAGTAGATGGCCTTAGCAATCACCGCATCTCTAATTGTATCTTTAAGCAGAACAGTGCTCATAACGGAGGAGCAGTTTACCTGGACTCAGGTCGTCCATCCTTTGTAGGATGCCTTTTCGTTAGTAACACTGCAGACTTCAACGGTGGCGCAGTCTTCAATCAGGGCAGTGGATCTGAGGCAAGCCCGATCTTTCGTGACTGTTTATTTGAAGACAACGCAAGTAATTCCGGAGCCGGCATGACAAATTACGGTATGAATGGCGCTTCCAGCCCGCTGGTACTCGACTGCCAGTTCGTCAACAATGTATCTGTGCTAAACGGTGCTGCCATCTTTAACATGGCCAACGACAACGGTGATTGCTCTCCAGTAGTAGAAAACTGCTTCTTCGAGGGTAATGCTTCTATCCTAGGAAATGATGTTTCTGACCTGGGTGTTTCCCGCAGCATTGCTTCTGAAGCTCGTACAAATGGTGGCGGCGTTCTTCGTCCTAACGCTGCTACTAAGCGCTAGAAGAAACCAACCCAGCAACATCACTTCTCTTGCACGGGATTGATGATGAAAAAGCTACTGCATTTTTCCAGCTTAGTAACCAGGTTAACAGACTGCCCCCCCTTTGCACCTGCGCTCCGGCGCCCCTCCTTTACTCATAGTGGTGTGGCCCCTACCCTCCTCTTCTTGGCAGGACATCTGCCACGGGAATTTTGATGGTAACGCTTGTTCCTGCGGCCGTACCATCCGGATGCTTCAGATCATCAACTACAACTCTGTTTTCCGGATCATTGGTCAATAGTTCGAGGCGAGACTGCGTTATGCTCGTTCCCCGTGATTGATGAAACGGACGCGTCGGGTCATTAGCCTGCATTTCAGCGACTCGCTCCCGGCCAATACCATCATCGGAAACTACGGCAATGATGCTGTTGTCATCCCCTTCAATTGCTTTAAAGGATACTTTAATGTGTCCTTTGGGCCTGGTCCGAAGTCCATGTTCGATCGCATTTTCTACGTAAGGTTGTAAAATCATGGTTGGAACTCCGATGATATCCTCTTCAAGATCATCCTCGATTTTCACCGAATAAGAGAGCTGCCCGGCAAACCTGAGGTGACAGTTAATCTCCAGATAATCCGTCAGAAACTCGACCTCATCCTCCAGGGTGATGTACTCCCGATTGGTGTATTCCAGGCTTCTGCGCATCAGCATTGCAAACTTAGCCAGATACTTTGAGGCAGTGCTTGCTTCATTGGTAGTGATAAATGACTGGATGCTGTTAAGGGCATTGTAGAGAAAGTGAGGGTTCATTTGGGCCCGCAGTGCCCGCAGCTGCAACTGACTTGCCCTGAGTTGAAGGCTTTCTCTTTCCTTTTCCCAACGAGCGGCCTCAAACTTAGTGGCAAACTCTTCTGTCCGTTTATTTCGCTGAAGGAAATTGTAGATGTCCAGGTAGTGATCGTAGTTAAGCTGGTGGTTGTAGGCCATTTCAAAATCACCAATCTGCTCGTGGTTGCTGGCCAGCATTTGGTAAATCTCCACCGTATGCCCCATCATCTCAAGGTTAGACACATTGGCCTCGGGGTCCATGTCATCCAGCGTTTGCAAAAGCTTTTCAATGGAAGCCTCAAAGTCTTTTTTGTCAAAGGAGAGTTGGGCCCTGGCAATTTCGATTGAAACGATCTTCTGGCGATCAGGGGTCGGCTCTGCCAGATACAGCTCCTCTGCAGTGTCCAGATAAGGGGTAACCTTCTCTGCGGGCTCATTCGTAAAATAAAAGCACATGCCCAGATTTAAGTAAGCCGCGGCAAGAGCTAATCGACTTCCGTTAGCCTTGGTATCGATAATGGACTGAACATTAGAGATGGCCTCTTCATACTTTTCCATTCCAACCAATGCCGTCGACAAGTTGAGTCGGTGCCATGGCAATCTGGCTTTAAGGCCTTTCTGTTCACAGCGTTCAATGGCCCGCTGGAAGGCTGCAGCTGCACTTTCAAGAGTTTCGGACTGAATTTGCAATGTGCCTAAACCACTCTGAACGAGGGTATAGAAATAGTGGTCCTTCAAATCGAGTTCATCCTCCAGAGAAGAGAACAGCCTTTCCGCCTCTAATAAGATGGGAGTTGCTTCCGGGTAGCTAAACGAGTTAAGATATAAGTAGCCCTGACGAACCAGCGCCCTTGAACGAAGACGCTCACTTGAATAGGACTCTAATAATCTGCTGGCACGGTCGAAGTAATCCCGGGCAATATCCAGTTTACCGGAATCAACCAGAACGCCTACATAATCGAGGTAAACTTCAATTTTATCAGCAATGTCTCCTCCATGATCTACTCGTGCAACGGCTTCCTGCAAAAGCGGTAGAGCCTTTTGGCTTTCGTATTCCTGCGCTTCAAGATTAGCGAGGTGTAGAAAATAAGAGAAGGAAAGTCTTCCAGGCGACACTTCGTTCGCTGTATCCAGTAGGATTTGGAGTAGTTCACGAGCCCTGACCGGCTTTACGTAAACGTACTGCCTGATAAGTAATTCGAGATAATGTTGCCGATCTGCCGGGTTGGTAGCCTCCGCAAGTTTTTCTTCAAGGTAAGGGAGCTCGGTAAACGAGCCTCGATGGGTTGGCATGTTGATATAGATCCTTTCCGTGATGCGGTGAAAGGACGAAAGTACGTAAGAACAATGAGTTTACTGCGGCATAATACCGTTATAAACACGACGAAGCCAGCTACCACGGCGTTTACCACCAGTAACCTGATCCATGCTTTTACGGTCCAAAATCTTATCTTTTTGGTCCCGCTTTAGCTCTTCAATAGTTTTTTTCCCATTCTGTGACATAGAGAAATTCTTAAAGTACACGTTTAGAGATGACCGCTAACCGAACGGGGAACGCCGGTTGGCCTGTATTCAATACCGATCCAAAAATACACTTTTTTTCGGAACTACCTATAAAACGTCTTGCAACATTCTTAGTTGCGTCATGAAAGCGGGCCGTCTTCTGCGGCTCACCTCAATTTTTTCGTCATCATCCATGATTAGGTACCCTCCGTCACCTTTTACAAATTTTTTCATATAATTCATGTTGATCACGTGGCGTTTATGAACTCTGTAGAAGTTAAAAGGCGTCAACATGTCCTCATAAGCCTTTATCGTTTTTGAGGCTGTAATACGATGTCCGCCTTCCAGAAAAATATGTGTATAATTATCTTCTGCTTCGAAGCGCATAATGTTGCGAATCTTCACAAAATGAATGCCATCAAGAGCAGCGATGGACATCTTCTCGAAAGAATTCGGATGGCTGGTGTACTGCTGCATGATCTGCAAGCGCTCTTCCGTACGCCCTTGCCTTTTAGGTCGAACCCTGGAAACGGCCTCTACGAGTTTATCCGGATCGATGGGTTTCAGAATGTAGCCGATACTGGAATATTCGCAGGCCTTCATGGCGAACTGATCGTAAGCGGTGACAAAAATCACATCAAAATCGATGTTCTCCAATTGGTTGAGCAACTGAAACACTTTGCCGTCTTGCAGATTGATATCCAGGAAGGCGATATCCGGCTTAATGTCTTCTTGCTGAAATAGTTTCAGCCCACTCTCTACGCCATCTGCCTCACCAATAACTTCGACATCTTCACAGTGCTCAGCCAGCAGGTGTTTCAGGTTAATCAGACCATTGCGTTCATCTTCAATGATTACGGCATTCAATAACATATTTTATTCTTTTTCTTAGCAGGCAACTTACCAATCTTTGGGGAGTCATGCAGCCAACTATACTATTTATGTAACCTTCTCAAGCTCAACCAGAGTGCTTAGCAGCGATTTGCCGGCTAAAAAAGGTAAAGCAATAACACCTGTTTAGCGCACTGGAATTAATAACAAATGTACAATTTTTATATGACTGCTCTGTAGGATTCCCCTAGTCCGTCCCGGGAAATCGTAAGCTAAAACCCGGGCGCTCAACGCGCAGCAGCCCTGAAGAGCTTGCGTAAGGCCAGAACACATTCTGAAAATGTACTGATGAAAGTCAGCGGGGATCTTCAATATCAAGATGATCACCGCCTATCTGCAATACCATTGAGCAGGATCGAACTGATGCCCTAAGCATATTTACTTACATTTGAGCCTCATTTCCAGTTAAGATTATGGCCAACCGCCAGACGCGTGATCGTATACACGAAATTATTTTCGAAGCAGACACCCCTACGGGAAAGCGTTTCGACATTGGATTGATGATTCTCATCGTCTTCTCCGTCATTGTAGTTATGCTGGAGAGTTCAGAAGAGTGGGAATCCAGGTATAGTGGCCTCTTTTACGTTTTAGAATGGATCTTCACGATCGTTTTCACGATTGAATACATACTAAGACTGACGGTGACCATTCGGCCATTGAAGTATGCCTTGAGTTTTTATGGTATCATTGACCTCATTGCCATTCTCCCCTCTTACCTAAGTTTCTTTCTGGTAGGGACACAGTATTTCGTCATTATCCGCATCC
The DNA here is from genome assembly GCF_900110645.1 of Neolewinella agarilytica. Classification (GTDB taxonomy): domain Bacteria; phylum Bacteroidota; class Bacteroidia; order Chitinophagales; family Saprospiraceae; genus Neolewinella; species Neolewinella agarilytica. The sequence continues at coordinate 225,881 of NZ_FOFB01000004.1, read as the reverse complement.
TGCGATTGTTGCGGGTATTTCGAGTCTTTAAGTTGGGTCAGTTCTTAACGGAGGGAGACCAACTCCGCCGGGCGATGATTGCCAGCAGAAATAAGATCACCGTTTTTCTCTTTGCGGTAACCTTGCTGGTCGTCTTGATTGGCTCGGTAATGTATCTTATTGAGGGGGGGCAAAACGATGGATTCAGCTCCATCCCCAGAGCCGTCTACTGGGCGATCGTGACCCTGACTACAGTAGGTTATGGAGACATCACACCACAAACGGACGTTGGCCAGTTTCTTTCCGCTGTTGTCATGATTCTTGGCTACGCCATTATCGCAGTACCTACCGGAATTGTCAGTAGTGAAATGTTTGAGCAGGCAGCAATGGCGCGGAAAACGAATACCCAGGTTTGCCGCTACTGTGCTAAAGAAGGCCACGACGATGACGCTACTTACTGTAAGTATTGTGGTGGCCGACTAAATGAAGAGCACTAAAGTCGATCCTTCCGGGCCCGAACCTCTGTTGGCTACCCTCCGTTAGAATGGAAAAATCCAAGGTAGTGGCCCGAAAAAACGTGTTTCAAAAAATCTTCGCATTCAGTAAAGAACTGATTAATAATTACCTGGAAGACGACGCCTTTAACCTGGGGGCTGCGCTGGCCTATTATACTGTTTTCAGTTTTGCTCCGATGTTGGTAGTAGCAACTACCATCGCCAGCTATTTCCTTGGCCCGGAGGCCATCTCCGGTCAGCTTGACAACGAGCTGTCCGGATTATTAGGCGAAGATGCTGCGGCATCGCTTCAGCAAATTGTCGGTAACGCTTACAATTCAGGAGAAACCTTTTGGGCAACACTGATCAGCACCGGCACCTTAATTTTTGCGGCAACGGGGGTTTTCAGTAATTTAAAAATCAGCCTGAACAAAATTTGGGCCATTAAGCCCACACCCGCCAGCGGCATCCTCTCCTTTATTTCCACCCGCCTGCTCAGTTTTGGCTTTGTTGTCGGGCTGGGCTTCCTTCTCATGACCTCTCTGTTACTGAACGCATTGGTTATCGGTTTTATGGATCAAATTGCAGCCTTCCTTCCGGCCATTGGCCCACTAATGCTGGCGGTAACCAGCTGGATACTAACAACTCTCGTAACGGCGCTCATCTTCGCATTACTCTTCCGCTACCTTCCGGATGCAAAAGCAAGTTGGCGGGATATCTGGGCGGGGGCCATCTTCACGGCCTTGTTGTTCGGCATCGGTCGATTCCTGATTGGTTTCTATATCGGAAACAGTGATTTCAGCAGTACCTACGAGTCCGCCGGCGCCCTGATCACCCTCTTGGTATGGACCTATTATAACAGCCAGATATTGTTCCTTGGCGCAGAGTTTACGGCCGTATGGGCCAAATGGAGAGGCAACCCCATTATTCCGGACGATCACGCGGTTAAAGTAAAAACTGAAATAGTAGAAGTTGCAGCCACCGCTTCCTCAACCATAGAGTAAAGCACTGATTCAGAAACTGCTTTCGGCCGTAAAAGCTACCTCCTCGCGGCTATACGGGTGAATAAACTCAATGTGTTCTGCATGGAGACAGAGACGCTCATCCGGCTGCCCGTACAGGTCGTCTCCGACGATAGGAATATTAAGCCCAAGCGGATGAGCGGCGTGTACCCGTAGTTGATGCGTTCGGCCGGTAACCGGCCAGAAGTGGATACGCGTACGGCCGGCTTCCCGACCAATCACTTTCCAAATCGTACGCGAAGTCTTTCCGTGTTCATAGCAAACGATCTGTCGGGGCCGGTCCTCAATATCTCCGCGTAAGGGAAGATCAATTATTCCTTCTTCGCCGTCAACGATTCCCTCCAGCAAAGCGACATAGCGCTTTTTCACCGAACGCTTGAAAAACTGGTGCTGCAAAACCTTGTGGGTCTCCTTTGTTTTGGTGAGCAAAAGAAGCCCGCTCGTACTCATATCTAACCGGTGGACAATAAGCGGACCAGTAGCCTCCGGGTATTGCTGCTTGATACGCAGCCAAACAGAGTCTTCTATCTGGCGACCGGGCACCGAGAGGAACTCGTGTGGTTTGTTGACAATAATCAGGTGATCGTCTTCAAAAACAATGGGCAGTTCCTTGCCGGCGGCCGGGTTCGTCAGCAATGGATTAGGATCAACCTTCAAGCCGCCCAGCATATGCCCCAGGATGGGTTCGCACTTACCACGGCAGGCAGGGTAAAAATGGCCATGCTTCCTGATCTCGGAGCGAGGAGACTGTCCCCACCAAAACTCTGCCATACAGACGGGTCGGAGCCGGTGCAGGTAAGCAAACTGCATAAGTTTGGGCGCAGCACACTCCCCCGCCCCGGCGGGCGGGGTTTTGAAAATGGTCTCTGCGAAAATATCCGTCAGGTCACGGGTCTCACCCCTGGCATCCAGAAAACGGTATTCCGCAAAAATGCGATGCTGCAAGTCGTTAGACATGGCCTTGCGCGCCTCTCTGAGTTGATCAATTTCATCCGTAAACACGGCGAGTTCTTCCCGAGCCATGCGCAAACGCTTTTCCCAGGAACGCGACAAATCTTTGAGGTCATAGTGCCGGCCAACGCTCTGATGAGCCAACTCTTTTTCCAGCTGAGCGAATGCTTCCGCAGACATCGATTCTTTCCCTTCCTGACGCTGCCGTTTCCGGTCAGTTTTGGCCGCTTTCAGGGCCGCTTTTTCAGCTATGATTTCTTCTGCCGACTGCTGCTCCAGCCTGGCCAGATTAGCAAACGCTGCTGCCAACTCATCAGACTTTTCAAGTTTCTCAATCCGGTCGTTAATGGCGTTTACCTCCCGTTCGCCGCGCTTATAGAAACCATCCGTTTTCAATACGTCATAAACGGGCGGAACAAAGCCCGGAAGATGATTAGAGTCGGCTAATTTCCCCGAAAAAGCGGCCAGATAGCCCAGTTCGCCGTTCTCGTTTTCCACCACTAAAACGCCAAACATTTTTCCTTTTGCCCCTACCCCCGCAGCTTCATCGTGGCCGAAGTCATGTGTCCAATCGGTCTGATTACGGAGATGTTGCTGCAAATCTGCCACGGCCTCCCGGGCCAGCGGATGAGGTTGATAGTGAAAGGGAAAAGTGAAACGAGCGGGCATATCGCCGACGTTCGGGGAAGAAAGTGAATGAAAATATGCAGAAATTGTTGTTGACATCGGGAGCGCGAAGATCGGGAAAAAACATGGAAGAGACTTAGGCGATAACGCAGGCTATGGTCCCGACTTTAGTAGGGCTGCTTCATCCAGGATTCTGCCAGAACAAAAATGTCTTCCGGCCGTAAACTCTCAAGGGTTGACACGCCCCGTGCCCCAGCTGACTTACTGAGTTTCTCTCCCCCCGGCTTACTCACCAGAGGGTGGTGAAGAAATGCAATACGGTCAAATAGACTCCCATACCCCAAAAGATCCGACAGTACCGCCTGTGCGGCCGTGCTCGCCAGCAGGTCCTCTCCTCTCCCTACCCGATTAACGTTAAATAAGACATCGTCTGCCACACAGGCCGTCTGGTAGCTGGGCTTACCGTCTTTTTTCCTGACGGCGAAGTCCGGCATCTCCTGGTGCAGATCAACGGTGAATGACTTGGGTTGTACCAGGTCCGGGACGAAGACACTTGCCAACTCCCGGGTATTGATTCGCCAGGCGACGCCTTCGGCGTCCAGGGATATCTTTCCGGAAAGACAACCGTAGGCATGGTCTCCCTGTGCCAGTTCTTTACGGGAACAAGGACAGGCGAACAGCAAGGGGTGCCCCCGCAGGCTAAGAAGAGCCTCTTCATAATCCTTCAGGCGGAATTGCTGGCTCCAGCGGGCGTGAAAATCTTCCGGAGAGCCCGGGCCATCCGTTACGGTAATGCCCAACCAATCAATGACGCGAAAAATATCAACGAGGTACTCCTCCCGGAAGCGGCCCCGGTCGAGGTCATCGATACGCAGGTAGAGCCGGCCGGCGGAGCCGGCCAGCCGGGCGTTGAGCGCAAAGTTAGCAGCATTACCCTGGTGCAGGAATCCTGATGGTGTAGGCGCCAGACGACTGATGACCGGAGCATCTTGCATAGATAGTGAGTTCAGCGTGGTGGGCTAGCAAACATAAGACTTTCGGTCGCATTCAACCTTTTATCCGCTTACAGGCCCCGCAGGAACTGCCTCCCGACCGTTCCGTAAGTCATTTCGCATTCAGGGAACGAAAGCAGTCCCCTTTAACGTTATAGAGGAACCCGGTTCATCCTCCAAAACTATCCTATGCTTCGCGGCTATTTTTCCTTGCTCTTTTTCACCCTCCTCTGCACCTGCGTCAGCGCCCAAACGCAGCCCGCCAATACCTACGGCTACGGGGCAGCCCGCAGCGAAACGGCAGTCTTAGGAATTTCGGATGCGATCGCTATTGATCAGCAGATGTTCTATATCCCGGGCGTGGGCAGTCCTTCGCGGGAAGAACTGCTGCGACAAAATATTAAGAGTTACATGATGCCCATCCGGCAGTCCCCCAGTCCGGGGATGGAATGGGCCTACGCGCTGGCCGGAGCGGTGGAATACTACCAGAATCTGAACAACAACTTCAAGGACAACCTGAGCCCTGACTACATCACGCTAAGCCTTGCCTACCAGGGGAATGCGCCAACCATAAATGACGGGCTTAAACTGCTCGTTAAACAAGGGACGGTTTCGGCCGCCATTGTCCCCTACGGCAGCCCGGTAATTCCTAATGCTGTTTATTCCGTCCCCAAGTATTCCATTGCCAATTTCGGCTTCCTCTTCCAGCCCGAAACCCGGGCACGAAATCGCGTTTTTGAAACGCGAAAAGCCCTCAGCCGGGGCAACCCCGTTATTGTTGAGCTGGAAACCGATGCGAGTTTCATCAACCTGCGCTCTGGCAGCTACACCACTGCTCAACCGGGAGGAGAAGCACATTACCTGACCGTAGTGGGCTACGACAGCGAAACAGAAACCTTCGAATTAAGGGGTGTTTATGGCCGGCTTTGGGCTAATGCCGGATACGTTAGCATCAGTTATGACGACTTTGGCCGACTGGCCAGAACGGGATACGTGCTTTTCCCTAATCCGTCAAAATAACCAGGCTAAAACGCTCTTATTGAGGGGATAGCCGCTAAAGCGATATTACTTCAGCCGGATGGGCCATTCGGTCCAGATAATTCCGCAAACTATCTTCTCCGGGTTTCCCCGCCAGCTTTTGATCATAAATAAACAGATCCACCCCCGGCTGCAGCAGCCAGGGCAGCCTGGCCGTGATGGCCTCCGCCGTCTCCCCCGGGTAACCACTGATGAGAACGCGATTTCCTGCCTCAGTCAGACTATCACGGAAACCGGCAATCAGGTGCCCGTTTTGCAGGGTATCGGTCAATATCACCACGTGGCGAACGGGCAAAACTTCTTCGACCGTGTTTTCAGCGGGCGCGCACGCAGGTGCAAGCAAAGGGATAAAGAGCAGAGAAAACCAGGGTCTATACATCCAGAAAATCTATGTTGCGGCGCAGGCCGGTGAATTTTGTCCGCTTAACGGCCGACTTCTGGAAGACCCGGCGAAAAACCTCCTCGGTCATTTCCCTTACTTCCCTGGAGGACATTTCGGGGAGGTCCGGATGAGCGTTGAAAGCCGGTTCCTTATGCGGGCTGCTGAAACGGTTCCAGGGGCAAACCTCCTGGCATATATCGCAGCCGAAAGCCCAGCCCTCCATACGACCGGCAAACTCTTCCGGGATGGCCTCACGCAGCTCAATGGTCAGGTAACTGATACATTTGGAGCCATCCAGTAAGTACCCTTCCGGGCTAATGGCTTCCGTTGGGCAGGCATCGATGCAAGCCGTACAGGTACCGCAGTAGTCCTTTATTTCCTGATCGGGCGCCAGGTTCAGGTCAGAGATAATCTCCGCCAGAAAAAAGTAGCTCCCTGCTTTCGGATTGATGAGCAGGGTGTTCTTTCCCGTCCACCCTACTCCGGCGCGGCGGGCCCAGTCCCGCTCCAAAACGGGAGCGCTATCAACGAAGACGCGCCCATCAATCGGGCTGCCAATGCTTTCCTCGACACGTTGTACTACTTCGCGCAGCTTGGCCCTAACGACCTTGTGGTAATCTTCACCATAGGCGTAGCGGCTTATTTTAGGTGCTTCCTGGCTGGGCCGGTCATCCTCCGGAAAGTAGTTGTACAGCAAGGACACCACTGACTTTGCACCAGGCACCAATTTGGTAGGGTCTACCCGTTTATCAAAGTGATTCTCCATCCAGTGCATACTCCCGTGGCGTCCCTGCCGGAGCCATTCTTCCAGATGACGAGCCTCTTCCTCCATAGGTCCCGCCTTAGCAACGCCCACGAAGGAGAAGCCTGCATCCAGAGCAGTTTGCTTAACGAGCGTTGAAAGTTGGGCAGGAGACAAATTGAAAAGGAAGTTAGTAGAAGGGCAAGATACGATAGCTTATTCCTGACCGCTTTAGAGCGTGTCTAAAATAATTCTTTGCCAGCAGGGGCCTACCAAAAAAACAGCTGCTCTCCATCCTGATGGAGAGCAGCTGTTACTACTGGTAAACGCGAAGCGTTTGCCTAGAAATCGTTGATAGAACGTCCTGTGTAAGACATAATGTTCCGGAAGCCTACGTAAGACTTGGTAGTATCCTGGTATTCAAAAGTGCGGGTACCGCACTGGAGGTAGAAGCTGATATCTTTCCAGCTACCGCCGCGAATAACCTTACGCTTAGCTGTAATGGGATCATCATCTTTAGCGTTGTAGCGTACGTCCGGGTTGAAATCGTGTACAAAGCTGTTGGCATTCTCATTGAAGGCCGTAATGGTCCATTCTGCAACGTTACCAGCCATGTTGTAGAGGCCGTAATCATTGGGGTAGTAAGCATCCGCAGCAACGGTGTAAGCGCCACCATCATCGGGGTAGTTACCACGGCCAGGCTTGAAGTTAGCCAGCAGACAACCTTTAGAGTTCCGAACGTAAGGGCCACCCCATGGGTATGGAGCGTGCTCTTTACCGCCGCGGGCAGCGTACTCAAATTCGTATTCGGTTGGCAGGCGGAATTCTTCCACCAGTACATCGTTGTACTGATTCCACAGGCTGGTACGCCAGTAGCTAAAGGCGTTTGCCATGTGCCAGTCGATACCTACAATCGGGTAGTTATCGTAAGCAGGGTGAGAGAAGTAGCTACGCGCCATTGGCTCGTTGAAGCTGTAAGCGAAGTCACGTACCCACACCAAAGTGTCCGGGTAAATGTTCACAGGCGTCTCTGAGATATAAGGAGACATACCCTGACCGCTGTTGCCATTCGGGCGAGCGCGGGCGGCAGCACCCCAGTCTACCTGCTTGTAGGTGTACTCGTACAGGTTGGTGTTTACCTGACGTTTACCGGCGAAGCTTTCTTCTAACCAAAGGTCAGCGAGGGCTTCATCGGAGAAATCAAGGTCCATCTCCCAGTCGATGTTTCCGTCTTCGTCAAAATCGCCCATCATGTCGTGAGCGATAGAATCCCGTACCCAGTGGATGAACTGGCGGTATTCGTTATTCGTGATCTCCGTGTCATCCATGAAGAAACCATTAATAGTAATGGACTTCGGACGTTGGATGAAAGTTCCGGTAATGTCTTGATCACTGTTACCGACGTGAGCCGTTCCAGGTGGTACATAGACCATACCGTAAGGGAGAATGCCTTTCCAATCGGGACGATCAAGTACACCGACGAGTTCACCGCTCTCGCGGCTACCACAGCTGAAAAGGAAAAGGGCCATTAGGGATGCGGCCAGGATGGGGTTGAAAAATTTCTTCATTAAAAGACCCGAGTTTACCTCTGAAAGTTCAAAAAGCAGGACAAAGATAGCAGATTCCGGTTGGCTACCAACTTTCCAAGAGGAGTAGAAAAGTTTTTAACATCGCTTTCATCTGTTACCCGACCGAAACGCACGTTTGGCAGGGCTTATTATTAATTTGTGAACATAAACCAACTTTTAACAGAATTTTGGTGTCCGTCCGTCTATTCTTTTGTCCTGGGATAGTAAATAATTGGAGGAGGCACCCCGGCACCAATCCGCTTATGCAGGTTGTACTTCAGGGTGATTTCATGGCTTCCGTCCTCTACACTTCTAAGCTGAGAGAGCGTCAGGTCGTAGGCGTAAGCCACGGTCAATTTATCATTGAGATTAAAGCCACCGGTGATGACCAGTGCATCGCTGGTAGGCCCGCTGTGGCCACGATACACCAAACCGGCGTAAATATTTTCCTGATACCGAAATCTGGCACCGCCACTAATTTGCGTTTGGGTGCCATCGCTCACAGCGTAAGCTACCGGGAGTACCTCCCATTTGCTCAACAGGTCCAGCTTTAGTTGGAGGTAGGCGTGGTACTGTCGGCCAAGACCATAGTCTAAGCCCGGAAAAGCGATTACGGGTGCATTCAGGTTACGGGCCGAAAGACCGCCTTCAAGGGATGGGGATTGGTAAAAAAGACCCAGTCCGAGCGCTACGGAAGAATTATTTACCTGATTAGTGGGCAGTAAATCGTCGTTGTGGATGATGGTGTTCGGATCCTCATAATTGCCCGTTGGTGTTCTTAGCGCGGCCCCGTCAAGGCTGAGTTGGAGCATCCGGGCGGAGATGCCTACGGACCAAACCGACTGTCCCCGGACCAACTGGTAGTTGTACGAAGCGCCAAAGCTGTTGAGGTTTCTGGCCCCCAGTCCGTCCAATTCAACTTCTACACCAAAGCCTCCGCTGAGGTAATAAACCGGAAGGTGAGCGCTCAGCCGCTGGCCAACCGGAGCTCCCTCCAGGCCGTTCCACTGCGAGCGATAGGTACCGGTGACGCTCAGGCTGTTATCCAGGCCTGCGTAGGCCGGATTAAACTGCACGGGATCCAGCCACGGCATACTGTAGCGAGACAATTGCTGCCCGGAGACCATAAAGCCCAGGCTAAGAATTGGTAGCAGGAGTAATAATCGTAGGCGCATAAGTCGGGGGTTATCGGTCAAGTTGGTCCTCAGCTTCCGTCACCGTACCAACGGGAAGCTGACAGCTTTGGTTCTCACAAACATAAAACCGCAGCTCTCCGGGAAGGTAACGGTTTTGGAGAAGGGATAGGTCTTCACGGGCTTCCGGAGAAGCCACGATTAATAGTTCAGGTCGGTAACGCGACAGGAATTGCCCCGCAGCGGCCCGGGCTCCGGGCCCGGCAACGACCAGTTCTCTGACCGGAGCAGCATGCAGGAGGGCTGCGTGCGCCCAGCCTCCAAAGCTGGAAGGGTATCGTTCCAAACTGCCGGACATCGCCGCCAGCATCTCTTCTCCCCTGGTCAGATAGTGATCCTTTCCGGTCAGATGAGACAGGCGAAGCAGGCTATGCGCCAATTGACTGTTGCCGCTGGGCAGCGCATTATCAAAAAGGTCAAGGGAAGCAACGGGCAACTCACTGTCTTCAGTGCCCCGCAGATAACACATGGGGCCTTCCGGCATGGAAAAGGTGGCCAAAATATAGTCTACGATAGCAGCGGCGTTCGTCAAAGAGGCATCCCCGGCGGAGGCAGGAATGGCATAATCCAGCTCGAAGGTGATATCGTGCAGGTCGATAGCAGCTTCGGCGAGTGCAGCGTAGTCATCCAGGAAAGCAGGCGCTCCCAGGTCGCCATTGGTCAGGTTACGGTGCCATTGCCCCTTCACGTAAAGTTGCTCCGTAAGGGTCTGCCAAAGGCCCGTGGTCAGTTCCCGGTATTTCTCATCCCCCGTTGCCCGGTAGCACCAGCTCCAGCCGGAGATAAGTAGTGCATTCCACTGCAGGATCAGCTTGTCGTCTGCTCCGGGATGGACGCGATTTTTAAACTGGTATTCGTGCAGCGTTTTCTTTGCTTCCGCCAGTTTGACGGTCGCTATTTCGGTGCTCAGGTCCAGGCTGGCAGCAACAGCCGCCAGGGTATCCGGCCGGTAAAGAATATTGCTGTTCTCTTCCTCCCAGTTCCCGGCTTCGGTGACACCGAAGAAAGCAACGACAAGTTCAAGCTGATCCGCTGGCAGGAGGCCGGCCAGTTCTTCGTAGTCCCAGATATAGTATTTCCCTTCCACGCCTTCACTGTCAGCGTCGAGGGCGGCACGGTATCCGCCCCCGGGTAATAACATTTCCCGCTGTAACCAGGCTGTTGTTTCCGCGATGCCCTCCAGAAAGCGCTGGTTAGGCAATACCATCTGCAACTTGGCCATGAGGCGAAGTAACAGGGCATTATCGTAGAGCATTTTCTCAAAGTGAGGCACCCGCCACTCCGCATCCACCGTATAGCGGCTGAAGCCGCCACCCAGATGGTCATAAATTCCGCCATCGAGCATGGCTAACACGCCATGGGCGGCCAGGTGCTGATCGTTGAACTCCTGGTAGAGAACACCATTAGCGAGCAGCACTTCCAGCGACTGACTCATGGGAAACTTTGGTGCGCCACCGAAGCCGCCGCGACGAAGGTCATAGTTAGCCCTTAGTTTTTCCGTCAGGGTCTCCCGCCAGGCGGTGTGGTTTTCGGCAGTGGGTTCGATTTTGAGGAGGCGGGTACCGCCGCCGCGGATATTCTCGATCAGGCGGTTGGCTTGTTCTTCGACGGTGTTGCGGTCTTCGTGAAAGACCTTGCTCATCTGTGCCAGCACTCCCGTCCAGCTGGGGCGGTTGTATTTGGCAACGGGCGGGTAATAGGTGCCGGCGTAGTAGGGCCGTCCGTCGGGTAATAAAAAGGCGTTGAGCGGCCAGCCACCACCACCGCTGATGGCCTGACAGGCTTCCATATATATACGGTCTACGTCGGGGCGCTCCTCGCGATCCACCTTGATACAGACGAAATGCTCGTTCATCACGGCCGCGGTGGCTTCGTCTTCAAAGCTTTCCCGCTCCATTACGTGACACCAGTGGCAGGTGCTATAGCCGATACTGACGATGATAGGCTTGTTTTCGGCTTTGGCCCGGGCCAGCGCTTTTTCGCTCCATGGCTCCCAGTTCACCGGGTTGTGGGCGTGCTGGAGCAGGTAAGGGCTCGATTCGTGGATGAGGGCGTTGGTATATTTATGCGGAGAAATGGCGGAAGAATTATTTGGCGTGAATGGTGATGAGAACGACTGGCTCAGGGTTGATGTTTTAAAGGGGAGCTCGCGCTTCGCGCTCATGTGTCCCCGGATTGCGGGGAGGGCTTCGCCCTCTCCTTCATCCGGGGTTAAGGATGTTTGAACACAGTACTTCCGTGATCAGGGTCATTCGAAGTCGTCTTCGTCGCCCAATTCGAGGCGGGCGCCGGCGAGCTCGCTCATGGCGTGTTTTTCGCCCAGGCGGCGGGTGACCCTGATACCTTCGGAGTAGATTCTCCAGGCTTCGCTTTGCTCATTTAATCGCTCGAGCGTTTTACCGAGGTGGTAGTAAGTCCCCACGTATTCAGGCTCATCCTGCACTAATTGCTCATAGATTTCCCTTGCACCTGCGTCTGCGCCCTCCTTTTCGTGTTCCTTCGCCAACGCGAACCGCAGAAAGGCATCTTTTGGGTTTTCCAGCAGCATGGCTTCAATTCGTTCTTTTCGGGTCATCCTTTTAGCTTGTTTGCCGGTTAACAATTATTGCAGGGTGCAGGTTGCAGGGTGCCGGGGTGCCGGGTGCCAGGCAAACCCGCCCCAGTAACACTCAACCCGCAACCCGTACCTCGCAACCCGCAACCTCGCAACCTGCAACCGACCATGACCTACGCCGAAACGCTCGATTTTCTTTTCACCCAGCTGCCCATGTATCAGCGGCAGGGCGCTCCGGCGATGAAGAAGGACCTGACGAATATCCGTGTGCTCCTCAACTGGCTGGGCAACCCGCACGAAAAGCTGAAATGCATCCACGTAGCGGGCACCAACGGTAAAGGAACCACCTGCCACCTGATCGCCGCCGCCCTGCAGGGGCACGGTCATCGTGTTGGGATGTACACCAGCCCTCACTATAAGGACTTTCGGGAGCGAATCAAGATCAACGCTGAATTCATCTCCGAAGCAGAAGTGATTGATTTCACCGAACGGCTGGCGGAAGCTAAGCTGGACATTAGTCCCAGCTTTTTTGAGATTACGGTGGCGATGGCTTTCGACTACTTTGCCCGTCAACAACCCGACTATTGCGTAATCGAAGTTGGTCTGGGTGGTCGGCTCGACAGCACCAACGTCATCACTCCCCTACTCTCTGTGATCACGAATATCGGGCTGGATCACACACAATTTCTCGGAGAGACTTTGCCCGAAATTGCCTTTGAAAAAGGCGGAATTATAAAACCGGGCATACCGGTAATCATCGGGGAAACGCAGTCAGCCACCCAGCCCGTCTTTCTGGATCTGGCACGCTCCGGCCGCAGCCAGATCATCTTTGCGGATAAAGCCTACGCCATTGAGTCCATTGGCATGCGGGGAGGGGACAACCTGAATTACTTTTCCCTCCGTTTACCAAATCAGGAAGCCGGCCTGATCATTGGAACCGATCTGGGCGGGCCTCATTTATCCAAAAACCTACTGACGGCCTACGTTGCCCTGTTGATGCTGGCTGACCAGCAGTTTACCCTCAGCGGCAAAGCCCTGCAACTGGCCTGGAAACAGGTAGCCAAAGAGACCTATTACCTGGGTCGCTGGCAGGTATTACGCGAGCGGAAGCCATTCTGCATTGCCGACAGTGCGCATAATGCGGAGGGGCTCATTCCCGTCATTCAACGGCTGGAAGCTTACCAGCAGCCGCTGCACATTGTGCTCGGGGTGGTCAATGACAAAGACCTCAGCAAAGCTCTCCCATTGTTCCCGAAGGACGCTACCTACTACTTCGTGAAAGCGGACATTCCCCGGGGTTTGCCTGCAGAGGAACTGCAGAAAACCGCCGCGGAACATGGCCTTAAGGGGCAGGCTTACCCCAGCGTCATGGAAGGGTTTGAACGGGCCAAAGCCGATGCACGCGCCTGGGAAACTACGGACGGGATCGTGTTTGTGGGGGGGAGTATTTTCACGGTGGCGGAGGTTATTTAGACACATGGTTTATGGCTTCCTGAATAAAAGCAGAAAGGCCGGATAGAAACCAAGAGGCAAATTAGTCTACCAGTACTTTATTCTATTGTAATACAAAACGCTGTTTCCCGACTACTTCCTCCATCTACCGCTGTGAAGACGAGGCTAAAACAAGGCGTAGTACCTACCTCATATGGCCCATCTACAATGCGGGTCCGATCTAACTCAAGGTCCGTCGACCTGCCCGGTGAGGTATACAAAATTCCGTTAATATTCTCTCTCTGCAAGCTGGGCACCTGATCTAAAACGTTGGTGAAATCGATCTCGAGCCTACGAGTACTGAAGTCAATTCTCTGCTGCACTACAGAGGTAATGGTGAATAAAGCTGGTCCATCGGGCGCAAAAATATTATCGCCTTGTTCTTCTAGTGTCGGGAAAGTATTGTCCAGGCAGCCACAGCAAAACAATAGCGATAAGGATAATAGGATATTTAATTTCATCATTAAAAGTTTAGGGTGAGGCCGAATAGAGACTCCGTGGTTCCCGGACTTAGGTAACTCCGCTTGCGAAAGGAGCTTCCGGCAAGCGGGTTCTCAGCAGAGAAAACAGGTTTAACTAATTTCTTCCGACCATCACCTTTAAAATAGAAGTAAGTCGCAACGCCACTGGCGACCGCTAAGACGGAAGTAACGGTTACAATTGTATTGTGTGTCTTCTGGGTATCCTCATAATCCGCAACCGCCTGGTTGTACTGACTGGCAATGGATTCTATACGATCCGGGCTTATGGCAAGGTCGTAAGCATTACTTCGATTATTTATCAGATCCTCCAACTCATTCAGCTTTCCCTTTCTTCCGGTGAGGGCTGCGTAGGTGAGTCCTCCGGTTACGAAGAGAAAGGTCCCGTCTTTGAGTGTTCGCTTCAAAACTGCTGTGTTGTAGCGTGTCCGGGCGTTACTGAATTCTTTGTAAGCTGACGACTGGGTTTTAAGCCCAAGGTTTACACTTAGTGGCTTCCCGGCTTCTACCTGAATGGATTCTTTAAGCACTTCAAATTCTGGCGCCCATACCTCAACCACATATTGGCCGGGCAACAGCTTTATACTTGTCTTTTGGCTAAGATCAAGTAATTGCCCGTCAACTCTAACAAAAGCTGTTTTGGGTAAAATATTGAAGGTGACAAGTTCCTGAGCAGAGCTGCTTGAAGGAAAAATTATTACCCCCACGAGGAGGAGGAGAAATTTCAGGTGATTCATTTTATTGTTTCAAGTTAAAAGGGCGGCCAATAATGACCAGAGCTGCAAAAGTAATCCAATTCCACTTTCAGGCTAAGATAATCTACACTTGCAGCTTATCTTCCCCACCCCAACCACACTAAATCACATTCATGAGACGCTTTCTACTCCCTACTTTGCTTTTGATAACCTTCGTCTGCACCTGCGTCAGCGCCCAAAAAGCGACGACCGCCCAGGAACGGGATCAGGCCTTCCAACAGCGTATGCTGCTGCAGCAAAACAGCCCGGCTGCCGGTCTGGAGTTCACCAATATTGGTCCTTCGATCATGAGTGGACGGGTGTCTGACGTAGCTGTTGACCCCGAAGACCCGACACACTTTTACGTCGGTTATGCCAGCGGAGGACTGTGGGAAACGAAGGACAATGGCATCACTTTCAGCCCGCTTTTTGATGACCTGCCCGTCATGACCATCGGCGCCGTTGCCGTTCACTGGATATCGAAAACCATCTACGTAGGTACCGGAGAAGTCAACTCCAGCCGCAGCAGTTATGCCGGTAACGGCGTTTATCGCAGCACCGATGGCGGTAGCAGCTGGACGCATATGGGGCTGGACGAAACCCACCACATTGGCCGGATCATTGTTGACGACAAGGACGCCAGCACCGTCTGGGTTGCCGCACTAGGCCATCTGTATGGAGATAATCCCGAACGGGGCGTCTACAAAACCACTAACGGTGGACAAATGTGGACGAAGACGCTCTTCGTCGATGATAAAACCGGTGCCGTAGATATCGTCCGTGACCCCCGCAAGCCGAACGAACTCTTCGCCGCCATGTGGGAACGCCGCCGCTGGGCCTGGGATTTCAAAGAATCCGGCCCGGGCAGTGGCGTGTGGCACAGCACGGATGGCGGGTCCAACTGGAAGCGGATCACTTCCGCAGCCAGTGGTTTCCCGACCGGAGAAGGCGGTGGCCGCATCGGCCTGGCCCTGAGCTACGACAGCGGCGGCAAGCGGCATGTCTACGCCAGCATCGATAATTACTTCCGCAAAACGGCTGCCGAACTGGCTAAGGATGACAGCGATGATCGCCTTACCAAGAACCAGCTCCGCAGCATGAGCAAGGATCAGTTTCTTGGTCTGAAGAGTTACCAGGTAGAGGAATTTCTACGTGGCAACGGTTTCCCGCGCAGCCTGAAGGCTGCATCGGTCATCAGTCAGATCAAAAGCGATAAGATCACGACTGCTCAACTTGTTGAATACCTCGATGATGCCAACAGCCTGCTGTTCGATACGCCGGTGAAAGGCTTCGAGCTCTATCATACGACGACCAACGGGGAAAAATGGACGCGCACGCACGAGGATTACCTCGACCGTATTTACTCCTCCTACGGCTATTACTTCGGGAACATCACGGTGCACCCGGAAGATCCTACCACCATCTACGCCATGGGCGTTCCGGTAGTCAAATCCGAGGACAGCGGCAAGACATGGACCGGCATCAATGCCGCTAATGTTCATGCTGACCACCACTATATGTGGATCAACCCCAAACGCCCCGACCACCTCATAAACGGTAATGACGGAGGCATAAACATCAGCTACGATGGAGGTAAGAACTGGATCAAGTGTAACAACCCGCCATTGGGGCAGTTTTACGCCGTTGCGGTAGACGACCACCCTGATGGCTACCGGGTGTACGGTGGTTTGCAAGACAACGGAACCTGGCGGGGACCGGGCAATTACGAAGCCAGCCGTGGCTGGACGCAAAGAGGTGAGTACCCCTACAAAGCACTCTTTGGTGGCGACGGGATGCAGGTGCAGGTGGACCCACGCGATCATGAGACCGTCTACGTCGGCTTTCAGTTTGGCAATTATTACCGGCTCAACCCGAAGAAAGGAAGCACTAAGCCCATCACGCCCAAGCATGAGCTCGGCCAGCGCCCCTACCGCTGGAACTGGCAGAGCCCCATCCTGATCAGCCCACACCAGCCCGACATCTTCTACATGGGCAGCAACCATCTGCACCGGAGCTTTAACCGGGGGGACAAGTTCGAGACCATCAGCCCGGACCTGACCAACGGAGGTAAGAAGGGCGACGTGGCTTACGGTACGCTGACGACCATTGATGAGAGTCCGCTGCAATTTGGCCTGCTTTACACCGGCAGTGACGACGGGATAATGCACCGTAGTAAAGACGGTGGGGTAAGCTGGGACCGCATTGGGGAAAGTCTGCCCAAAGATCTGTGGGTGAGTCGAATCGCAGCGGGTAAGCACGATAAGAACGTCGTCTACGCCACCTTGAATGGTTACCGCTTCGATGACTTCAAGAGTTACGTGTACAAGAGTATGGATATGGGCAGCACCTGGGCTCCCATTGGTGCCAACCTGCCAGCAGAGGCCGTCAACGTCATTTATGAGGACGCTAAGAATGAGCGTTTGCTTTTTGTGGGCACTGACCATGGGCTTTACGTAAGTATGGACGGCGGTAAGAAGTTCGTGGCTATGGACAATGGCCTACCCGCTGTTGCGGTCCACGACCTGGTGATTCAGGAAACAGCTCAGGACCTGATCGTTGGCACCCACGGCCGCAGTCTGTACAAAGCCAACATTAGCTTGCTGCGCACCGCCGCAGTGGAAGAGCCGGGCATCACGCTGGTAGCGCCAGGTCGCCTGCGTTCTTCCAGTCGTTACGGCAGCCAGAACTTCAACTTTACGACCATCGAGCCGGAAACAGCTTTCCAGGTCTACCTTCCGGGCGCGGCCGCAGGTGCAAGCCTGAGTATAAAGAGCAGTGAAGGAATTACGATTTTCACTAAAGACGTAAAGCTCACCGGTGGTGTCAACACCATCCCCTACGACATGAGCTATGAAGGTCGCTTTAAGGAAATGCTGGAGGTTGAGCTGAACAAAGGCCGCAAAGAAGACAAACGCCCCATCAGACTGAAGGCAGGCAAGAATGGAGTCTACTACCTTCCTGCCGGAAAGTATACGGCGGTGCTGAATGTAGAAGGCACTAAAGCAGAGGCTCGCTTTGAGGTGAAGTGATAATGCTCACTTCACAGGGATCACTCCTTGACGGAAGTTGGCGAAACAAGGTGCGCTGGCAGCGAAATCCCCGCAGCATCCGGTCCGGGAACCGGGGCACCGCGTACGGTTTTAATCGGAATCAGGCCCGTCCAGATTGGCTCCTCACTCTCCACGTCGGAGGGTGGGCCCTGGCGCACCTTGGCGGATGCTTCGGTAATGGGCACCTTGATGGCCATGGTTTTAGCCATTTGCTTATCGGTCATCGGCAGCAGGTAATCCCAGCTGCCGGGCACCATCTTTTCGGTGAGGGTTTTGAAGGCGGCGTATTTTTCATCATGTTCATCGATCACTTCCGGCTTGCCCCACATGACCACAGAACGATAGTTGACGGAATGGTTAAAGGCCGTCTTGGCAACGACGATGTCATCGGCCAGGGTTACGGTGATGCAGACCTCCTCCAGCTCCGCCAGGCTGCGGAAAAAGTGGCTCCCGACTGAGGCGTGAAAGTAGACCGCATCACCTACTCGCACGATGGATTGAGGAATGCTTCGAACCCGCCCTTCATGGACGAAACTCATGGTGCAGAAGAGTGCCTCATCCAGAATGGGATAAATGGTTTCCGGGTCGTGATGAGCACGCTTGGGGTAGCGGGAAGGTACGATTCTTGAGTCTCGATTCATGAGTCCTTTTTTTAGATTTAGCTGACGGAAGAGCATTTGGGTACTTGGGTAAGCGCAGCGGGGGCGCTCCCCGCAGGTGCAGGCTTGGGTTGGCAGGCAGGATTCACCTGGCCCCTCTATTAAAACTTTGCACCTGCGGTGAGCGCCCCAAAACTATTGGAAAACCGGACTACCTTTATGCCCCAATACTTCCAATTCAAGTAGTCCAATATGCTTCGTCCTATCCGCATTGACCGGGACTCTCCCCTCCCCCACTACCGCCAGATCAGTGAGCAGATCATCGACCAGATCCAACAGGGATACCTGCAGAGTGGAGCCCGGCTGCCCAGCAGTCGGTTACTGAGTCAGCAACTGGGGATTCACCGAAAGAGCATCGTCCACGCCTACGAGGAGCTGCAGCTAATGGACTGGATTTACACCGCTACCGGCCGGGGAACTTTTGTGTCCGATGATCTCCCGGATATTGGCCCCAAAAAGCTCACCTCCTTACCGGAGACGGGAACAAGCTCACCAACCGTTGATATCAGCCTGCCCGACTACATGACCATGGCGGAGTCCGTCACTCACCTGCCCTACCACCTGGATGATGGTCTGCCGGACCCAAGGCTCATTCCCTTCGTTGAATTAGAACGTGCCTGGAAGAGCGCTCTTCGCCGCGGCAACCAATACCACCGGCTCGGCTACGCCTCGCCCCAGGGCCTGCCTCCCCTCCGGGAGGCCATTGCTGATTACCTCAGCCGGACACGCGGACTGATGGTAACGGCGGATCACATACTGCTGACGCGTGGGGTTACCCACGCCTTTCACCTCGCCCTCACGGCGATGGTAAAACCGGGCGACAAAGTCATCGTCCCCGAGCTCAACTGGGCTAACGGCAATAACGCGATTCGCTTCCACGGCGGAAGCTTACTAAAAGCCCGTATTGACGAAAAGGGACTGAACACCGATCACGTAGAAGAACTGATGGTCCGCAACGACGTACGGATGATCTACCTGACGCCCCATCATCAGTACCCGACGACACTCATCATGCCCGCCGCCCGGCGTATCCAACTGCTGGAGTTGGCCCGCAAACACGGCGTCTACGTTTTCGAGGACGATTACGACTTCGACTTTCACTACGGCAATGTGCCCATTATGCCGCTGGCCAGTGCCCGGCACGATGGTTTATTGCTCTATGCTGGCTCCTTTACGAAAGCGATCTCTCCGGCCTTTCGGGTCGGTTATCTCGTGGGTGATCCGGCTTTGATCAATGAATTGACTAAAATCCGGCGGATCGTGGACCGGCAGGGAGACCCTACCCTGGAGCACGCGCTGCTGGAGCTCTTCCGGCTCGATGTATTGCCACGCTCCCTGCGGCGGGCGCGGGGGCTTTACCAAAAGCGGCGTGATGTATTAGCCAGTTTGCTAGCCGAGCAACTGGGCGATCGGGTCAGCTTTAAAGTACCGGATGGCGGCATGGCCATCTGGACAAAGTTCGCTCCGGAAATCAATCTCACCGACGCCCGTCAGCGGGCACATCGGCTCGGGCTCAGCTTCTCAGACGGGGCGGGGTACGGCAGGGAATGGAATGCTACGCGGTTGGGTTTTGCTTCGAGTAATGAAGAAGAATTAGAGGAGGCGGTACGGATTTTGCGAAACTCTTTGGCGGTTTAGTTGGAATAATCTGCTGAATAAGACTTGACTCCTCCGGGGCTTTTCCAGAGGAGATGGAAGAGAGTTAACTCCCAACCTAAAATTACTTTCTCAGAGAGGAAGCCGATCTGGCTTACCTGCTTCTCAGTTTTTCCGGAGGAGCTGAAGGAGAAGAGGAGCTGGAAGAGAGTTCTCTCTCCAGCCTAAAGCTCCTTTCTCAAAGAGGAAAACCGATCCCGCTTGGCTGCTTCGCAGCTTTTTCCGCTGAGATGTGGATAGCTAGGTCCAAAGGTTTATAAATGTTTTATTTAGAACCCATGCAATTCTTCATCGTATTGATTAGTAACACGGTGGATATCTCTTTTCAGGAAACTTGAATTGAAATTAACCAAGAAACCAACTCTTAAATCAAGTAACTTGAGGTAAGACCTTACCTGTTTAAACATCACCTTCTCAAGTTTTGCAACAGATTTTAGTTCGATTATTACAAGTTCTTCAACGATTAAATCTGCAAAAAATGCAGGCTCGTTTTCAATAAACTCATTAGAGATAAAGATTTGTTTTTGCCTCTCTACTTTAAGTCCTCGACTTCTCAATCTACCAGCGAGGGTTGCTTCATAGATTCGCTCATATAATCCAGGTCCGTACATAAAGTAGGTCTGAAATATTTCGTCGACAATTATCTCAGTCAAAGCATTTATTGAGGCTATTTCTTTCGTTTTCAAGCTCATCACCACAAATATAAACACAAAAATTATTTAATTAAAAATTAAAAACCATTACGCTTTAAATAAAATCAGCCTGCCCAAGTGAGTTCATTAATGACTTTCTCTCGCCCAACTCCTCCTCTCCTCCCGCTCCTCAGGAAAAAATGGCCAAGAGATAAACGACCACCTCAAAACCTGCGAAGCAGCAAAGTCCACATTTATAAGCGTAATCCATGATCTAAAAAGGATACCCAAAAGCCACCACCAGCCGCAAATTATCCGCCGGCACATCGCGGGCATCCTCCAGCGGGATAACCAGTTGGGCAGCAGCCTCCTCATAGGGCGTTACGAGCGGCTGGGCCAGATCGATCCGCAAGATGAGAAACTGCAGATCGAAGCGTACGCCAAGACCGGCATTGACGGCAACATCACCGGCGAAGGCGTCCGTTTTGAAGTCCGTATCTAATTCTTCGAGCTCCGTTTTATAGGTCCAGATATTGCCCGCATCGGCAAAAAGCGCCAGCTCAACGATCTCATTGACCCGGTGGCGGTACTCAATACTCCCCTCGAGGATGAGATTGCCGAAACCACCAAAAGTGAGCAGGTTGTTCGCAAAGGGTACGGTTCGGCCGGGGCCGACCTGCCGCGGGGCGAAGCCCCGCAGACTGTTCGGCCCTCCGATGGAGAAAAGGTCGAAATACGGCACGATGGCCCGGTCACTAAACAAGGGAAAAGCTATACCTCCATGAAAACGGGTGGCAATCTGCTGTTTTTTATTGAAGGTCAGATAGTAACGAAAGTCCGTCTCCAGCAAGGGATAGTAGCTTACTTCCCTATCCCGCACGTCAGCTCCCGTACCAACGGGAAAAACATTGTTCATATTCATCGACACGAACTGTTTCCAGAAGAAGGAGTGGGTCTTCAGCCCCGCCAGCCGGGTATCATTGGTTAAGGTGTAATTAGGGGAAAAGACCAGCATCCGATCGAAGCGGTTCGTCAGGGCGTCATCTGTTCCGGGAGCCAGATTCACCTGCCGGGCCAGCTCCAATACTTCCTCGGTCGCCACTGACGGATTCTGGAAGCGGATGCTCAGTGGGTTGAGCTGGTGGTTATTTACCACCCGCCGTTTCCAGGTATATCCGAACTGTGCACTCAGCTGCATCAGGCTAAGGGATTCTTTAGCGTCCGGGTCAGCCTCCAGTTCTGAAGCCAGACCGCTGAGGTCTGACGCCTCAATCTCATCCGTGAACTGGGCCAGGTTCATACTCAGGCTTTCCACTTTACCGCTCAATTCCATTACCGTCCCGCTGGTATAGACCCGCGGAATCAGCTTCCGCCTTTTGGGCAGCCAGAGACGGGGAACGTTGAGCTTGGCGGAGAGTCCGTAGATACCTGACTGTGGCACACGGGCGGTCCTTGCATCCCCCAAAAACTGGGCGTAAGTAAAGTCCCCTTCTACCCGTAACAACTCCGCCCCACGCAGCAGGTTACGATTTACGTAGGCAAGCGTAACGTTAGGGCCAAAGTAATCAGCACTATTGTAAGAAAGACCTAGCTCCCCTTCAAAACGGCGCGGGAGCCGTGGCTGCATGTAGGCATTGAGCACCAGGGAAGAGTCACTTCCCGGCACCGGATCATAGCTCATGGCAATGTAGCGGAAGGTATTATAATCAGCTAAACGCTGGAGGGTCTTCTTGTGCGCCAGAGGGCTGTAAAGATCTCCGGCCATGGGTTCAAAAGCCTCATCAATTATTTTAGCCCGTAGGGGACAGTCCCGGCAAATGACGTTGAGCCCCCCGGTTTTCACGGTGTCGGATGCCGAATACCTTCCGGCGGAATCTTGTGTCTCCGCATTCTGATGAACGTTAATGGCAACAATACGCTGGGGCAGCAGATGATTTGACGGTACTTCATCCTTAAGCTTAGCCAGCATATTGACTTTGTGGTCTCCGGCCACCGTATCCGCCAAAAAGAGATAGTCTTCACTACGCGCATAATAGAACCCGGCTTCCCGAAGTGCGTTTTGCCAGCGCTCCCGCTCTGCCTTTACGTTGTCCAGCTTGTATCGCTTCTCTTTCGCCAGCGGGCTGTTTTCCCGGAGAGGATTAATAACCCGCGCCACGGCACTGTCCCGCCAGAAATAGCGAACAGAATCCATCAGATACGGCCGCCCCACGGAAAGATCAAAACTCGCGGAGATCGTCTGTGCAGCCTGATTCGTATCAAGCTTCCAGTCTGCTTCGTTATTAAAATAGCCTTCATTACTGGCCCGGTTCTCAATCAGGGCATTTACGCTTTCCACCAATGTTTCATCAAAAAAAATCGGTTCTCGGCCCCAATGATCTTTTTCGCCAAACTTCTCCGGCCTGGCGGCTAACTTTTCCTCAAATTTATACCAGCGATAGATCTCATAATAACCAAGAATCGGCAGACGGGCGTTGGTGTTATTATTCAGCACACCGGTAACGGCAGTTTCCAGTTCGCCCACCGACTGCCCTTTCGGGGCGGTCACTCTTACCGAGGAGCCATTGTATAGATACTCTCCTTCAGGGAGATATTGGGTAACGCTGCAGGAGGTGAAAAAGAACAGCAAAAGCAGGGCGCAAACGCAGGTGCAAGGGGAGGTTGAAATGCCGCAGGGCGACCACAGGAGTTCGGCCAATTCCCGGAAGCTTCCGGTTTGGTTAAATCCTCTTTTGGCATTAGAATTGAATCCCTTCATTCTTTTTAATCTTTCCCTTTACTGTCTCTGCCAAACCAGCGGAGCTTACCGAAGTCTTTTCCAAAAGTCAGCCTACCACCGAAGCGGATTACGTTGTCCCCCACCAGCGAGCTCCGATCCCGGTCATTGAAAAACTTGAGCCGGAAGGTTCCGTCTTCGTTGATCAGGTATTCTGCCGTAATGTTATCCAGGTAGGTTTGCTGAGTTCCGGCCACCTCATCCGCAGAGGTGCCGGCAACGCCGTCAACACTAATGATCACCCGTTCATCGAAAAGGGCTTTTCGCAGGCTGATTCTCAAATTGGTCTGTGTAGTTCCGCCCTCGTCCTCATAACTGTTGAGCCCGAAGTCCAGGTCAACGAAGCCGACTAACTGGTCGGCGAAGTTGTTAAGGTAATTGCTCATTACGTTGGTCAGCGTCGTAGCCGCCAGGCTGCTGCTGCCACTGCCGCTATCCAGCAATGGTATGTTGAAGCTGCCGAAGGCCAGCAGCTGAAAGGCCGTTGTGGTCATCCGGCTTTGATCCTGGCGGAGAGTGGCCAGCGAGCTTTCGACGGTACTCAGGCCCAGATTACCGTAGGCATCCTCGGGGTACAAGACATCCGTGGTGATATTGCTCGCCTCCAGGTTTCCTTTGAGGGTAATGTCTACATAAAAGGTCTGCGATCGTCGCAGACTGGTCAGGTCCGCACTCTCTCCCTGTACTCCCTGCACCAGCGCCAGCGGAGAAGTCTTCGCCAGGTGTCTGATCTGCAGGTCCAGCTGGGGGTTAAGCAGGTCTCCGGTGAAGGTCACGTTGCTCCCCGCCAGGACTTCAAACTTTTTATTGATGATATTCTGATAGATGAAATCGTACTCCCCTTCGGTAAGTTCCACACGCCCAACGGCCTCCTGGCGGCCATCGGGGTAGATGCGCATGGTCAGGTCGCCGTTGGCTTTGCCAACGAAGGTCTGTCCGGAGATCGGGTCCACCACAACGGTAACTTCCAGATTCGGGTCTACCTTCAGGTCCAGTGTCAGGTCCATACCCACCACCTCGGTCAGGGTAGTATCGCTCTGCAGGGTGTCCCGCCGGATGACGTCACGCCAGCGGTACTGCTCAACGTAATCGATCACTCCTTCGCTCTCTACCAGTCCTTGCTGAGCAATACGATAGATGTAGGTAAGCTCAGATTCTTTACTGGTGGTTGCGTTTACTTCAACGACGGGCAGAACAGCCCTGCCACCAATTTTCACCTCGGCATCCACAAACATCTTACCGTACCAGTCCTTGTTATCCTTCAGGGTGGAATTGATGGCCAGAAAGTCTTCGGCATTAACCTCCAGGTCCAGGAGTACATCATTAAGACTTTGCATCACCACTTCCCCCTGCACCTGCGCGGCGCCGCCCTCCGAGTCATACACTCTCCAGTCATTGCCGAAAGAGATGGTTTGCCCCCGGAAGGTGAGCGGCTTTTCGTCTAACCGAAAACGCTCACCCAGCAGACTGATCACCAGGCTGGCGTCCCTGAAACTCAGGTCACCGTTTAGCGTGGGCGCCTCTATGGTCCCCCCGATATCCACTCGTCCCGTCAGGTAGCCCTCTCCGCCCGTCAGATAGCCAAGGCTAAAGGGTTCGGCGGAAGCCAACTGCAACTTTTTCACGTCCAGCAACAGGTCAATGGGCCCGTTGAGTTCCACGGCTCCCGTCAGAGCCGCATTATTTCCGGCTTCTTCTATGGCAATGTCTACGCTATAGGTTTGCTCATTGTCGCTACTGACTTCGGCCACTATGTCGCCCAGCAAAGTTCCCGACCACTTCAGCTGATCAACCGACAGATTCGACTGAATTCCCAGGTTAGTCAGTGCATTATCCAGCCCCACCGTTCCGTTCACGATGCCCGCCGCCACCTCTTCTTCGGAAAAGAGTAAGCGACTGGGAGTGCGCAGGTTAAAATCCCCGAAGGTGATCACTACATCTCCCGGCTCCGTTGTTTCGGCGGACAAAGATTGCTCTCCGTTACGAAGCGCAAAATTCTGAATCAGCAAACTTGGCCCCGCCATCGTAATCAGGTTGCTGGCCGGCACCGTCCAGGTCTCAAAATTGAGGATCTGCTCCTCCTCCATACGGATGGAGATCGTGTCTGATTCAGGGTCCGTTACGAAGCCGAGGTAATGCCGGAGACTGTCTGTATCAGTATATAACTTAAGCTCTACCAACAGTTCGTCATTCACTGATTCTCCACTGAGGACCGTCTTTCCTAATTCTATCTGGTCGTTGTAACTGATGTTAGACCAATTGGCCTCAAAGCCAACGCTCACCGTATCGCCAACCGTTCGGAAGGCTAAATCTTTGGCGGAAAGCCCGGCGTAACCGATTTCCGCCAGGTCAAAATTGATCAACAGCTCCGGCGAAGCGTCCCGGTAGAGCAGGCTCATCTTGAAGGGTGACAGCTCGGTCAAGCCATTAATAAGCCCTCCCGTAAGTGGCTGCGGCCGCTTGAGCTCAAAGACAAAGTCCATCTCTTCTCCGTTTTCCACCGGTGTTGGCTGGCGGAGCGATTCGTCCCAATAAGCCATGATGAACTGAAGCATTTTCTGCGGCGTCTTTACGGGGTCAAAAGTGCCCAGCAGCTCCGCATCCAACACATCGGAGCGAACATAGACTTCGTTTTTAAAATCTTGCAGACTAGCCCTCATCACCAGGCTGTCCACGTAGCTGCTCCCCTCCGCCCCGCGCAAGCGGATAGAATCCAGGCGGGCGTAAGCGATCATACGATAAGGGTCCAGGCCTTCACTGTTGGCCGCCAGGCGGCCGTCCACCAGCATGGGCACCTCCGTGATATCCCAATGCTGCAGGTTGAGGCGGTTGATGTCTACGAGGGCTTCAACGGAGGCGACACTGTCCGGACCAAGAACGTAACTCCCCTGCCCCGAGGCCAGAGCTTCCGGATGCGTAATATTGAAATCAGCGGCGTATTGGCCATCCTCCACCAATGCATTGAAATCGACGATTTCGCCAACGGCTTCGTTACTGATGGCGGCATCCACGAGGAGGTTCATGGCGGGCTCCAGCCGGCCTTTTACCTGAGCGGTAATGTTGAGCGCGCCGAGGCCGAGTGTCTCCAGCGTATCCCGCATCGGGCCGGTAAAAAGCTCCGCGATGCGAATGTCTTTCAGGTCCAGGTTAATGTTCAGGTCTTCCGGATTGTATTTCCCCTTCAGGTTCCAGATACCGTTGTCGGTTTCCAGCGGAACATCAAAATCAAGGTTGGTAAGGTTTCCGGAGATCCGGGCATTTCTGATTTTCAGGTCGGGGATATTGAGATCCGCCGGGAGCGTGCTATCCGGTAGAATTTCCCGCACGTCGGCGATATTGACGGCCAGATCCGAGACCTCTACATCGAGGTTCAGCTTGTCCGGATCGAGTGCATTCCGGATGTTTCCCCGGATGCTGGCGAAGGTTTGCTCGCCGGGCAGATTAAGCCGGAGGTTTACGTCCAGGCTTTCCATGGGGCCGCTGACGGTCCCGCTGCCCCGCAGAAAATCGGGAATACGGTAGTCTTCGGGCAGGCTTCCGGGGGGGACGTAAGCCAGAATGGTGGCCCTGGTGGCCAGCAGCGTATCGAGTTCTACGTTGAGGCGGGTTTGGGGGAAAGTCGTCACGCCCTCGATCACGCCGTTCGTTTTCACCCGACTCAGCAGCCCGTTGCCAAACTGTCGGTTTTCGACGGCGTAGAAGTTCATTTGCAAGCGGTCACCCCGATACTCAGCGCTGCCTTCGGCGACTACTTTTTCGGGCCAATCGATGTCTGGCGGCAGCATCCCATCGGGGACAAGGGGCAGCAACGGGCCGGGAATAAGGCTAAACTCCCGCAGGGTTAGCCGGCCGGCGATTTTGTCAACGTCAAGCGCATTTTCTACCCGGCCGAAGGCGCGGACCTTTACGCCGGGACCATCGAGTTGAACGCGACTGAGCTGCATGGCGGCCATCGTGCCGCTGGCGCGAATAGAAAAGCTTAGCTGCTGACTAAGATTATTACCAATAACGGGGATCGCGCTCAGGTCAGGGGCCAGCAGGGCAACGTCCTTCAGCCCCAGATAGCCATCAAGTTGGAGGCGGGCCAGCAGGTCAGCCATGTTTCCGGCGGCGAAGTCGTAGTTGAGGGCCGTATTGTCGCTCTTGATTTCGGTATTGGGCGTCCGCAGGAGGAAGTTTTCGAGGCCAAGAAAGGTCGGATTATAAATCACTGTGCCTTCGCTACGTTCGAGTGTGAGCCCGCTTTTTTCCTTCACGGCCAGTTGGCGCAAACGCAGGTGCAGGGAATCGATTATGTAAGCAATGTCAGTAGCCTCCGCCTGAATATCGCTTAGGTCAAGATGGTTGTAGTCCATCCCCGGCCCGGTCAACTTTGGGGCGGGGGTGTCCAGTTTAAGGGCCAGGTCCCTTAGTTGAAATACTTCACCGTTGAAGGCCATCTCTTCTCCTAACCGTAAGTCCGCTCCTTCCAGATTAACGTAGGGGAGCCGTGTGGCAATGTCCATCCCCTCCATCTTCAGGGCGAAGTCCGTCTCCTGAATCGTTACCCTGCCGGCCAGAAGCTGCATCGCAGCGGCAGTTGCCGAGGTATCCACAGGGGCAGAACTGCTACCGATGCCAACGAGGGCATCTGCACCTTCCAGCTCCAGGTAATCGATATTGTAGACTTGACCTTCCAGGTCTAACCCATTGATCTGCCCCGCCAGGCGGCGGGCGCTGAGGTCGGCCAGGATGCCGGTGGGATCGTCCTGATAGTAGATGTCTGCTCGTTCCAGCAACAACTCCGCTCCTGCAGCGTCGATGACCCAGGGCGCAGACGTGGCTGTTGTATCCTGAACCACAAGTTGGCTGGAATCAACTGCCGATGAATCTACCGCCCCCAGCTGAAGCAAGAAATCAATGTTAGAGGTAGAATCCGTTGTGCGGATATTGGCGAAGAGATCTTGCAGCACAAGGTCCGTTACTTCCACCCGAGACTTCAGCAAGCCCAACATGTTAATCCCTACGCCAAGGTGACCAACGCGGGCGATGCTGTCGCCGGCCGGGTTATTGAGGTAAAAGTTGTCGATCTCCAGCCGGCTGGGGAAGTCGATGTCCAAAGCACCAATACCCAGGTCCGTGCCCAGGCTTTCCCTGGCTACCTTTTCAATTTCCCGGGCCAGCCGTTGCTGTACGGCGGGTACCTGCAACAGCAGAAATACCAATAGCAGAATCCCCAGCAGAATGCCGATGACCCAAAGGAAAACCTTGAAAATTTTAGCGGGTAAACTTTTAGCCAATGAAGGAAACTTGATCTTATGGAGTGGAGTAGCGATGCTATAACCCCTGCTTAACCGAAGGTGTTCAGCGCCAGAGAGAATAGATGTGGATTTGACGGTTATGGGGGTAGAATCCTTCGGTAGTGGGAATGAAGCCGTGCGTCAGACAATTTTGACGGATAGCACCTTAGGCCAAGCGTCATTGCTCCGTCAAGCTTTCCCCTGCACCTGCGGCCGCGCCTGACTATTCTGCTCACTTGCCCTTACTTTGCAGTTATGGAAATCATTCTCATCGCCAAAGCCCTGCACGTTGTGGGCTTCGTCTCCTGGTTTGCCGGGCTTTTTTATCTGGGCCGCTGCCTGGTGAATCACGCCGAGTCCGATAACCTCAGCCCGCTGGAAGGCGATGCCCCGGATGCCGTACGCAACCGCCTGAAACGGGAGATTCTGCACGAAGAATATTCCGCTACCGAAGACCGCGTCTACAAAATCATCGTCAATCCGGCCATGATGATCACCTGGGTCGCCGGCCTGGTGATGATCGCCTGGAACCCAGGCTACCTGCAGTCCGGCACCCCCGGCTGGCTTCACCTTAAATTGCTGCTGGTCGTCCTCTTAGTGGTTTATCAGGTCTGGACAAAAAAGAAGCTCATGCAGCCTATGCAGGCCGGTGAGCGCCCCTTTACCGGCTGGCAGTTGCGACTTTGGAATGAGGTGCCCACCTTCTTTCTGGTCAGCGTTCCCTTCATCGCCATTTTTGGTAAGGTCGGTCAATTGAACTATCTCTACCTGACCATCGGAGTCGCTGTTTTCAGCTTCATGATCTACCGGGCAGCGCGGGCCTACCGTGCGGCGCGCGCCTCCTGAGGTCTGCGCGTTGGTTATCGGGCGCTGATCGTGGAAGGGAAAGTCGGCTTTTACAAGCTTTTACATCTCCCTTGCCGCCTTATTGGTTTCTTGTGCATGGACACAGCGCCCTTCTCATAAAACCAACCGACATGAACGCAACGACTTTCTTCCGCAGCACTTTGCTCCTGCTCCTGCTCATCAGCCTTACTACCTGCCAGGGGCAGGAGAAAAAGCCCGTCAGCCGGAAGGTTACGGTAGCGAAGCAGACAGCGCGGCAGGATTTTGATCCTTACTTCTCCCCTTCCACTACCACTTCTCCGAAGCAGGGGCCCAAGAGCATCACCCGTAACATCATCCAGACCCGCAGCGGTGATATCTGGCTGGCAACCTGGGAGGGCATTATTCGCTACGACGGAGGGTCTTTCACCAATTTCACCGATCAAAATGCCCTCAGAAAATTCCATGTATTCTCCGCTCTGGAAGACCGGGACGGTAACCTTTGGTTCGGCACCATCGGGGCGGGTATTTACCGTTATGACGGAAAAAAATTTACCAACATCACGAAAGAGGACGGTCTCGCCGGCGATAAGCTAGGTTGCTTTTTTCAGGATCGAAGCGGGAAAATCTGGATCGGTACTTTGGGCGGCGGTATTAGCATTTACGATGGTACGTCTTACCGCAACCTTAACACTGATAATGGTCTGCTGAGCAACGACATCAACTCTATTCTTGAAGATCGATCGGGAAAAATCTGGATTGCCTCCGGTACTCTGTTTACCTACGACGGAGAAACCTTCACCCAAATACAAAAGGACAACCATCAACTGATCCCTTCTTTGGCGAATAAAGAGGCCAAATCCTTCTATAACGTCCGACAGGTAATTGAAGACCGTAAGGGGAATATCTGGTTCGGTGGAAACGATGGACTGTGGCGATACGGTACCGACGGGAGGTTCGTCCAATTCGATAAGCAGTTTACCGGTTACATCCTGGAAGATCGGGCGGGAAATATCTGGACCAGCGCCGAAGCGGGTGAAAATCAGGAGTGGCGAATATCCCGCTATGCAGCGGACGATCTGGAAGGCGACACCGCAAGCCCTGCCATCATCCTGCAACAACAGAATATGTTTTTCGGCATCACGGAAGACAGCGAGGGCGGCATCTGGGTCGGTAGCCTTCGGGGAGTGGGCCGCTACGACGGGACGGCCTTTGACTGGTTCCGGGAAGAGTAATTGGACACAAGGCAGATTGCACTTAAAAGCACGTAGCGCATCTAAAAGAAAAACAAGCGAAGCGCGTTTTCGTCTGAAAGCGCAGTGTCTAAAAGGCCGAAGGTCGTCTAAAATCGGAAGCGCAGCGCCTTACGATTCCCTCTCCAGATTATACCAATCAATATTCCGCGTAAGCCACATAATCACGGCCAGGATGAGCAGCAGGCCGACAGCCCCAAAGAGCAGGGCGTAATCCTGCAATTGTAGCAGGCTGTAGAAGAAGACATAGAGCACCAGCAGAATACCGGCCACCAGCCCCGTCAGCTTCGCATTGCGCAGTACGAACCAACTGTAGCCCGTAATCAAAGTCACAATAACCACGCAGCTAATCCAGTAGGCCGCATCGAAGAGCAGATGCTCGCTGATGGAAAGCAGCAGAACGTAGAAGAGGATGATGGCCGCCCCGATTAGCAGGTACTGGATCGGGTGCACCCGCCGCTTGTTGAGCACCTCCATGAAGAAGAAAGTCAGGAAGGTGATGAAGATGAAGATGATGGCAAAGTTGGTACTCCGGTAGGTCTTCTTGTATTCATCGACGGGGAGGAGGAGGCGGAGACCGAACTGGTCATAATTACTTGAAGGATCTACATAATTGTTCCCGAGACTTTTACTGATGTAGGTATTACCCTTCGGCGCAAAACTCCCCGTCCCCTGCTGCGGGTAATTCCGGTTGAGTTGCAGTACTTCCCAGCTGGCGGAGAAGCCGCTGTCGCTTACCTCCCGCTCCTTCGGCAGGAAGCCGCCGTCGAAGCTGGGGTTGCCCCAGCCACCGTTCAGGTTCACCGTTGTCCGTTTTCCGAAGGGGCGGAAGTAGAGGGCGGAGCTGCCGTTGAGGTCGAGTTCGTAGCTGTAGGTTACGTTTTTGCTGTCGCCATCGAGACCGGCCAGTACGCTGCCACCGCTATCGAAGATATCCTTAGTGACGGTCCCCGGGCCGAGGCTCAACGTCGAGTCTCCCAGTTGCAGGTCGATGGCCGATTGAATACCCGTCATATCACTGATGCCAATGGTAAACAGGGCATCTTCCCAGCGTAGGGCAGATTCGGGAATGTTGAGCGCCGCTGCGTCAAAATTGCCGAAGGAGCCACTGACCTTCAGCTTGGTATTGTAGAGCACAACGACGAAAATGCCCCGGTAGCGCTCCTGTGGGTTAAGGTCACCGTCGATGTTTATTTCGTCTGGCAGGAAGTGGGCGTAACCTGAACGGGTGACGGTTTTATCTTCAGCAGCGGGCACTTCATAGCTGTAGGGCACGGAGATGACCGGCCCGCCAACCACCTGCTGCAGCCCCCATTTGCTGGCCACTTCCGTCTGGGCACTATCCCGCAGATTTTGCCGCTCGTAGATCAGACTGTCCAGCATGCTCGTCGGGATGAGCAGAAACAGGATCAGGAAACCAATGATGGCGAGTTTGAGCGTTACGGAACGGCGGGCCCAGGAATTTAAGCGATCTAGGAAGGACATGTTGGTTCTTTGGTATTTTGGTTCGTTAGTCTTTTGGGCTGCCGCACCTGCGAGGCAGTGGCTTGAACTTTATAAAGATAGGTTCTCTGGCGTCGATAGTATGCGATTGCACTGCTGTCGAGTGAATAACAAATTGCACAAAAAACAGCCCCTTCCAGCTGCGCAGCAGCGTGCAAGAAAACAGCGGTAGCCCAAAAGACCAAAAGACCAAAAGACCAACGAACCAAAATACCAATCACCCTCCGAAGTCAATCTCCGTATTGTCTCCAATATTCAGGCTTTGCCGCAGACCACCGATACTGGCGTCGGAGCCAACGACGGAATTCCGCAGCACGATATCATGAATGCGGGCATAATCGCCAATGATGGAATCCGAGACGATGGCGTGTTCCAGCTTGGTGTTGGCACCCAGGGTGACGTACGGGCCAACGATAGAATTAGAGATGTCGCAGTTCGGGCCGATGTTGACCGGGTGAATGATGATGCTGTTATCGAAGGGAGGCGGGTCTTCGGTGGCGAATCCTTCACGGTCGAGGAAAATAGCGTTCGTTTCAAGTAAGATCTCCCGGCGGCCACAGTCGAACCAGTTGTCTACAGAAAGCGTAGTGAACTGGGTTCCCCACTCCAGCATACGGGCAAGAGCGTCGGTTAACGGGAACTCTCCGATACTCTTGATGTTGTTGTCCAGATTATAAGCGCAGGCGTCAATAAACTGGCTGACCTCCCGAATTTTGTAGCAGCCCACCATGGCCAGATTGGATTTAGGAATTTTCGGCTTTTCAATGAGGCCACGAATGCGTCCTTCATCATCCATTTCCACGACACCGAATTTTCGGGGGTCATCAACAATTTTGACGCCAAGGCAGCTCGTTTCACTGTCCCGAAAAGCTTCCAGATCAGCATCAATAATGGCATCTCCGAAGAAAATAATCAGCTCCTCGGCATTAGCGTAATGGTCCCGGGCCAGCCAAATGGCGTGGGCGCTGCCCATCCGGTCTTCCTGAGTAACGAAGGTGGTATTCAACTCAGGGTAAGTCCGTTCAATATATTCCCGGATTTTTTCGCCGAGGTAGCCGATGATGAAAACATAATCATCAACTCCCAGCTCAATCAGCTGCTCCACGATAAAGCTGATAATGGGCTTACCCGCCACCGGAATCAGTGGTTTAGGCTGTGTATACGTAAGCGGACGCAGGCGCACGCCTTTACCCGCAACGGGGATGATTGCTTTCATAGTCGCAAGATAGTTTTTTAGGGGAGAATTACGACTACTCTCGGGGATTAGGGCGCGGACGCGGGTGCAAGGGAACCTTAGAAAGCCGGGGCTCGCAACCCACGCGCTCCTGCGCGTAGTGACCGGAGCGCACGGAGGCCAGCGGAAACAATTACCTTTACGGTCTAACCAATAAGATCATGTCTACTAACACGCCCACCACCAAGGCCAATCACCACATCTCCCTCGAAGACCGCCACGGCGCACACAACTATCACCCCCTTCCCGTCGTCTTGAGCGAAGGGAAAGGCTGTTACGTTTGGGACGTAGATGGCAAGCAGTATTTTGACTTCCTCAGCGCCTACTCCGCCGTCAATCAGGGGCACTGCCATCCGCGTATCATCGATGTGATGGTGAAGCAAAGCCAAAAGCTCACCCTTACCAGCCGGGCGTTTCACAACGATCAGCTTGGCGAGTATGAAAAGTACCTGACGGAATACTTCAAATTCGATAAGGTGCTGCCGATGAACACCGGCGCCGAAGGCGTAGAGACCGCCATTAAAATCTGCCGTAAGTGGGGCTACGAAAAGAAAGGTATTCCTACTGACCAGGCCCGGATCATTGTTTGCGGGCAAAACTTCCATGGCCGAACAACGACCATCATCTCCTTCAGCTCCGACCCGGACGCAAAGGGGCAATTCGGCCCTTACACCCCGGGCTTTGAGAGTGTGCCCTACGGGGATGTGGCAGCCATGCGGGCCGCACTGGATAATGACCCGGCGACCATTGCCGGGGTCCTCGTAGAACCCATCCAGGGCGAAGCGGGAGTCTTCGTGCCGGAACACGGTTACCTCAAAGCCGTCGCCGAAGCCTGCCGGGAGAACAATGTGCTTTTCATCGCCGATGAAATTCAGACGGGTATCGGCCGGACCGGAGCCCTGCTCCGCGTTTGTGGAGACTGCTCTTGTGGCGGCCACTGTGAGCAGCAGGAGACTTACGTCCGCCCGGACATCCTCATCCTCGGCAAAGCCCTCAGTGGCGGTGCTTACCCGGTCTCCGCCGTACTAGCGGATGATGCGATCATGGAGGTTATCCAACCCGGCCAGCACGGCTCCACCTTCGGTGGCAACCCCGTCGCTTGTGCCGTCGCTCAGGAAGCCCTGGAGGTGATCCGCGACGAAAAGCTGACCCAAAATGCCCGTGCGCTCGGTCATATTTTCCGGGCAGAGATGCAAAAGCTGGTGGACGAGAACCCTAATCTACTGACCCTCGTCCGGGGTAAAGGCCTGCTCAACGCCCTGGTCATCAATGACAGCCCGGAAAGTAAAACGGCCTGGAACTTCTGCCTCAACCTGGCCAGCAAAGGCCTCCTGGCCAAACCCACTCACGGCAACATCATTCGCTTCGCGCCACCGCTCGTGATCAACAAAGAGCAATTGCTGGAAGCCTGCAGTATTATTGCGGAGGTGGTGCGGGAGATGTGAGTAGGTTGCAGGTTACAGGTTACAGGTTGCGGGGTACACCTTGCAACCTGCACCTTGCAACTCCCCTTGCACCCGCGCCCCGTCGCCCAAATTCTCATTCGGCATCTGCGAATTCTAATCTGCTGTGATAAAGCGCGATTTTATACCGATCTTCGCCCCATCAACGTTTTTACGCTTTCTGGTAGATAACCTGTTTACATGCATAGGATCAAAGACTTTTTCTTCGGCAGCATCAAAGATGACGGCCACCGCAGCACCATGACCTGGTTTTGGCGGCTCGTTTTTTTGGCACCTCTTGCTGTCCTTCTTCTCTTCGTTGGCCTTAGTTTCACGAACCTTCCTTCAGTGGAAGAGCTGGAGAATCCCAAAAACAATGAAGCCAGCCGAATTTTGGCCGCTGATGGCTCCGTGCTGGGTCGTTACTTCCTCGAAAACCGGGTGATGGTAGACTATGACGAACTGGGTGATCACCTGGTTACGGCCCTGGTCGCTAAGGAAGACGAACGCTATTATGACCACAGTGGCATTGACTGGCGGGCGCTGGGGCGGGCTGTGGTCAAGACCGGCATCATGGGCCAAACTGCCTCCGGAGGTGGGTCAACCATTACTCAACAGCTGGCTAAACTGCTCTTTACTGAAGGCGGGGAAGGCAGCTCCAACATTGTGACCAGACTCTTTCAGAAATTACGGGAATGGATTATTGCCGTTCGTCTGGAGCGCAAGTACACGAAGCAGGAAATCATGGCGATGTACCTCAACCGCTATGACTTTATCAATGGCGCCCAGGGCATTCGGGCAGCCAGCGAGAACTACTTTGGGGGCAAGCGCCCTCATGAACTGGAACTTCACGAAGCAGCAGTGCTGGTTGGGATGCTGAAAAACTCTTCCCTTTATAACCCACTCAGGAACCCCGAAGGAGTACTTAATCAGCGTAATCAGGTATTTGCTCAAATGAAGCGAAACGGGCTGCTGACCCAGGCAGAAGTGGATAGCCTGAAAGTACTACCGCTAGGTATTAGTTATAGCGTACAGCGGCACGACGATGGTGCTGCCCCATACTTCCGCATGGTACTGAAAGAGGAAGCCAAGAAGATCCTGAACCAGAAACAGTACTATAAATCCAGCGGAGAACGGTACAATATTGACCGGGACGGGCTGACCTTCTACACCACCATTGACCCCAACATGCAGCGGCATGCCGAGGAGCAATCGGTAAAACATATGAAGGGGCTCCAGAAAGAATTCTTCCGCCACTGGCGCAATGAAGACCCCTGGACGTACGAGAGCCCAACCAGTGAAACGGAAATTTCGGTGGACATTCGGGAGGAGAGCCTCAACCGGGCTGTCCGGGCTTCCAGCCGCTACCAGAACCTCAGGACTAAGTATTTGGTCCCTGCCATCAAAGAGGTTAACAAAAAGCACGACCTCACCTTCCATACGGATGATCGGGAGATCAACCGCATGATGCGGGAACTGGAGACACCGGGCGTCATTACGGACCTGGTCCGCCGTGACCTGATCGGGAACAAACTGGCCGCTAAATACCGGCAGGTGATGAAACTGGAGTCTTTCGGTCAATTGAAAGAAGCCTGGGAAAAGCTCCAAAAGGAAGTAAACATTGTCTTCAACAAGCCCGTGAAAATGCGGGTCTTCACCTACGACCGGGCCAATATGGAGACAGACACTACGATGACTCCGCTGGACAGTGTACGCTACCACAAGATGATTCTACAGATCGGCAGCATTTCCGTAGAGCCCACCACCGGTTTTGTACGCACCTGGATTGGTGGCGTTAACTTCAAGTGGTTTCAGTTTGACCACGCCACCACAAAACGGCAGGTTGGCTCCACGTTCAAGCCCTTCATTTATGCAGCATCGGTGGATATGCGAGGCATCAGCCCCTGCTTTGAAGTACTCGACCAGCCGATTACCATTGCCCCGGGAGACGGTAGCTTCTACCTGCAAAAGCCCTGGACGCCACGCAACTCAAATGATAATTACAGCGGGGATTTCATGAACCTCTACCATGGCCTCAAGAACTCCGTAAACACCGTCTCCGCCTACCTGATGCAGGAACTGGGCAGCACGGAGCCCGTGCGGACGATGGTTTCCCGGATGGGCATCCCTAAAGAAGAAATCCCGGATGCACCCTCCATCGCCCTGGGTTCGGTTGATCTGACCGTTCAACAGATGACCGGTGCTTACACCACCTTCGGTAATAACGGAACGTTCAATAAGCCAGTATTCCTGACTAAGATCACCGATCGGGCCGGGCGGGTAGTATATAAATTCGTACCGGATGAAGCCCGGGCAATCAGCCCGGCTGCTAATTACGTCATGGTGGATATGCTGCGTAAAGCCTCCGTAGGCGCACTGGGTGGAGTGCAAGGCCCCGTTGGCGGTAAAACAGGCACAACTAATGACCAGACCGACGGCTGGTACATGGGTCTCACTCCGGAGCTGGTGGTCGGCACCTGGGTAGGTGGAGATGATCGTTGGATTCGCTTCCGGACGCTTGGTCTTGGAGGGGGTGCCCACATGGCCAAGCCTTTCTTCCGTCATTTCGTCCGAAATGCACAGAAAGACGATAAAATCGCCTGGAACACCCAGCGGGATTTCTTCCGCCCTCGTGGAAGCCTGGGTATTGAGCTTGATTGTGAAGCCTACTCCAGCGGTAATGATGACATTCTGGAAGGAAATGGTGTAGATAGCCTGCTGCTGGAAGTTGATCCTTTCGGTGGCGGAAGTATTGACAATGATCCTGATTTTTAGCGGCTGATTGGCGATGCTTATAAAAGAAATCCCCCAGAAGCAGGTTGCTTCTGGGGGATTTCTTATTCCAAATGACCTCGGTCTTCGGTCAGATGGGTGTTGCGATTCGCATCAGAACTTATAGCAACCAGACTTATTGCTGCCTCCCTGCCCAATGGTAATGCCAAGGGTAAGGCCACCAACGAAGTAGAAGTCATTGTACTCTCCGCCGCGACGATATTCCAGATCAGTCACTTCTGCAGGGTTAGTTACTGCGGGATTAGAGAACTGACCGGCGAGTGTACCACCAGGGCCGGAGATCACGTCCAGGTAGTTTACCTGCCGGTTGGTGATGTCATCAATATAGTCCGTGAAAGTGTTTCGCCCACCGATTTCCAGGCCCACAACGATTCGGTCCGCAAAACGAACCCGGACGCCTCCGCCGAATACGAAGACGGCCTTCGTCAGCTCATAAGGGGTTACATCGTAACGGGTAGGGTCTTGCCCCTGCGCTTCGGTGCGTAATGGTTGCAGTTCGGTATAGACACCGTCAATTTCGCTTTCCGGGTTAAAGCTGAGTACGCCGATGCCTGCATAGGCATAAGGAGCGAAAAAATTTCGGTCCCGGTCTCCCAGATAGAAGAGATCGTATTCTAGTACGGCGTTGAACTCCGAAAGTTTAGTCCGGAAATTCCGACTGACGGTTACTCGCTCGCCTGTCTCATCGGGGACAACAGCATTGTCTTCAGCGCTCAGGCGACCAAAGTTTCCATTTACCCGGATACCAAAACGGGTGGTGGGGCGGTAACGGAGGTAAGCTCCTCCGGCAAAGTTGAGGTCTTCGAAATAGAGACCAAATTCTCCGGGGCTAAGGTCACCACTGTACAAGGCTCCCCCTGCTTTGATACCGATCTCCAGATTTTGGGCGGACAATTGGGGAGCGCTCAGCGAAATGGACAGAGCCAGAGCAAGAAAACAATATAAGCGCGTGCGCATAACGAGGTTTCTGTTTTAATGATTGGGATTTAGAAGTACTAGTCTTAAACCCCATTATAACCAGTTAATATGCCTGCTTTAGGGTTCACTGTCTTAGAAATATCAAAGTTACACCAAAAATTGCCCTAAAACCCACAATTTCCTGTCTCATACGTTTCCTTTGCACTTCATTATGGCAAAATCTATTACAAAAGAGGATCGTCCGGATTCCGGAAGATCGCAAAGGGAGAAGTTTAACCGCTCTTTACGCATCTTCGATTACGTCTGGTTATACCGCTGGAAATTTGCGGTAAGCTTCATCATCCTGGGGGTGAGCAGTCTCGTTTTTCTGGTGCTGCTGCAGCTACCGGGCGAAGCGCTTAACGTAATCGATGGTAAGGGTAAATACGGTCTTACCGTCACCGAGATTTTTGCACTGCTGGCCATTCTGCTGGTTGTCCAGGCACCACTCAGCTTTCTGCGGGTTCGCCTGCAGGCGGAAGTGAGTGAAAGAGCGATGGGCGCACTGAGAAAAGACCTCTATGATAAGATCTTACACCTCAAGATTCCCTTCTTCGAGCGTACCCGGGTGGGTGAACTGACCAGTCGGATTACTAATGACATTACCCAAATCCAAGGTGTTTTCTCCCTTACCCTGGCGGAGTTTCTCCGGCAGATGATCATTCTCGTTGGTGCCATAACGATCATTTTATGGACCTCGCCCCAGTTGGCCCTCGTTAGCTTCCTGATTTTCCCGGTGGTTGTTCTGGCGGCTATGTTTTTTGGCCGGTACGTCCGAAAAATGACTAAGGCCAGGCAGGAGCAGCTGGCCCAGTCCAACATCATCGTAGAAGAAAGCTTACAGAGCATCAATACGGTTAAAGCTTACACCAACGAGAAGTTTGAACTCAACCGCTACGCCCGCAGTATTGATGAGACCATCCGCATCTCCCTCAAAACAGCTTCCGCCCGGGGGCTGTTCTCCTCCTTTATCGTTACGGTGATGTTTGGCTCGCTGTTCTTCATCATCTATAAAGCGGTACTGGCCGTTCAGGATGGCACCATGGAAAACGGCACCCTGTTCAACTTTGTCATCTTCACCGCACTCATCGGCGGGTCCATTGCCAGCCTGGGTAATTTTTACACCCAGATCGTCGCCGCACTGGGGGCTTCTGACCGGATTGTCGACATTCTCGAAAGCGAAGAGATCGAAGGAGTTATCTCCTCTGCTTCTTCAACCATCGCTGAACCTGCGATCGCGCCGCAAAATGCTCAAAAGCTTCGCGGAAAAATCAGCTACGAGAACGTGCGCTTTAATTACCCGACCCGACCCGACGTCCAGGTACTAAAGAACATCAGTCTGGATATCGAACCGGGGCAAAAAGTTGCCCTCGTAGGGGCCAGTGGCAGCGGGAAGTCCACCATTATGAAATTGCTGCTGCGCTTTTACCCCATCAACTCCGGCAGGGTTACGGTGGACGGGCGCGACATCAAAGACTACGACCTCCACGAATTCCGCCAGGATCTTGCCTTGGTACCCCAGGAGGTCTTACTCTTTGGTGGCACCATCCGGGAGAACATCGCTTACGGCGCGCTGAACGCCAGCGAGGAGTCCATCCGGGCGGCAGCTAAGAAGGCTAATGCGCTGGATTTTATTGAAAACTTCCCCGAAGGGATGGACACCATCGTGGGCGATCGGGGCATTCAGCTTAGCGGAGGCCAGCGCCAGCGCGTTGCTATCGCCCGGGCTATACTTAAAAACCCGGCTATTCTTTTGCTCGACGAAGCTACCAGTAGCCTGGACGCCGAAAGTGAACGGGTAGTACAGGACGCACTTAATCGCCTGATGGAAGGCCGGACGAGTATCATCATTGCACACCGCCTGGCCACTATCCGGGAAGTGGATCGTATTTACGTCATTGAGAATGGCCAGATTGTCGAGTCCGGCACACACGATGAACTCAGCGACCGGGTGGGCGGTGCGTATTCGGCCCTGGCGCGGCTACAATTTGAGCCCATTCCGGAATGATCCAGCACAACGTCTCCTTAACTCGCTTTAACACCTTCAACCTGCCTTCCGTAGCGGAGCAATACCTGCCATTAACCAAGGTGGAGCAGCTGTCAGATCCCGTATTCAACGTCGCTCCGCAACTCGTCCTGGGTGGTGGCAGCAACATGGTTTTGCTGGAGCAGATCAAGGGGCTGACGGTACACGTTTTGTTGGGCGGAGTTGAAATTCTGGGCGACGGAGCGCAGGGTGCAAAGGAAGTTGAAAAACGCAATGGCTCCACCGGCTATCATCTCCCCTCTGTACACTTACGGGTGGGCGCGGGGGTGGATTGGAACCAGCTGGTCCGCTACACCCTCGATCGGGGGTGGTACGGGCTGGAGAATCTGATTCTTATACCCGGCACCGTTGGCGCAGCACCAGTACAGAATATCGGCGCCTACGGCGCCGAGGTGGCCGAGCGCATCACCGCCGTCCACGTCTGGGAATATGGCGTTGGGGCCAGAGTACTCTCTCCGGAAGAATGCGCCTTTGGCTACCGTGACAGTCGCTTCAAGCATGAACCCGGCCGGTTCCTGATTACGGCCGTCGACCTTCGCCTGAACGGAGACCACGAACTAAAGACAAGCTATGGCGCCATTCAGGCAGAGTTAGCACGCCTGGCCATCAGCGAGCCCTCACCTGCGGACGTAGCCCTGGCCGTAACCAATATCCGTCGCAGCAAGCTTCCTGACTGGTTTTTCCTTGGCAACAGCGGAAGTTTTTTCAAAAACCCCGTTGTCCCCAAAGAAACCTACAATCGCCTTAAAGCCAGGTACGAGGACCTCCCCTCCTACCCCATCGATGAGAATCACGTTAAGCTCCCCGCCGGATGGTTAATCGACCGCGCTGGCATGAAGGGAGCACGCGATGGCCAGGCAGGCACCTATGCTCTGCAGGCCCTCGTGATGGTCAATCACGGAGGCGCAAGCGGGCAAGACATTATCAACTTCAGTAAAAAGGTACAGCAAACCGTCCGTCAAAAGTTTGACGTCGAGCTGGAACGGGAAGTTCAGCTTATTGGGTGGAAGGGGTAATCTGTACTTAACATTCCGGAGAGATCTTTGTGTTTTAACAAGTTGCAGGTTCTAGGTTGCAAGTTGCAGGTTGACAAGTTCCTCATAAGCGACGGGTAACCTGCACCTTGCAACCTGCAACCTGAAACCTGCAACCTGCTACTTCCCCCAATAATCCATCCACCCTTGAATCTATCCCTTTTATTTCCTGAGCTTCAGCAAGCGATTCAGAAGTTCCCTGAGCTATCGCCAACTATTTACCAACCAAACATAATGAGGGAGCAGTCCGTAAAGACGCTCCGGTCAGCCATTTTGCATCCTGCTGAAAAGGACAAACCGCTGAAGCTGAACTTCATCTGTACACATAACTCCCGCCGTAGCCAGATTGCTCAGATTTGGGCGACCGTAGCGGCCGCCTGCTATGGCAAAGACGAATTGACCGCCTATTCCGGCGGTACCGAAGCGACGGCCCTTCACCCTAACGTAGTTCACGCACTGCAAGAAATTGGCTTTCGCGTAGAGCAGGATGGAGATCACAACCCCAAATACTCCATTTACTTCAGTGAGCAGTATCCACCGCTTATTTGCTGGTCTAAAGTATATGATGATCCTGCCAACCTAACTGACAGTTTCATTGCCGTTATGGTGTGTGCAGAGGCAGATGTGGGGTGCCCGTTTATTCCCTCAGCCCGAAAGAGAATTCCCCTGCGGTATAAAGACCCAAAATACACTGATGGCACGCCAGACGAATCCGCCACTTATGTAAGAACGGCCCTGGAAATCGGGGCGGAGATATTTTCCTTTTTTCAGGAGTAGAGCCTTATACCCTGCAGCAGGGCCAGTAAGCCGAAGAGTCCCCCGATAAAGAAATTGATATTACGGGTAAAGAGAGCCGCATTCCGGTTGATCCAGTCTCCCAGCCGGGAGTACATCAGAAAAACAAGAAAAGCACCAAGGGACGTCCCCGGCACGTAAAACAGTCTGGGAAGGAATGCTCTCGATAGGTAACCATCAGCCATTAGCCATCCTGCAAGCGCGAAGACGAAGGGAACATTCAATATGTTCATCATACTCATCATCATTCCCCGCCAGAAGGGGCCTCCCTTATAAGGAACCTCTTTTTCAGCTTTACGGGCGGCCCGGGCCCGAAAGCCTTTCCAGGTGAAGCCGGCTGCGAGTAGTAAGAATAGTGGAATAGCCGTTTCCCTGATATTCGGGAGGATCGATGGATTATCCGTCAACAAGTTGGCAAATAAAACGGCCAGTGCTGTCTGTGCAGCAATTACAATAGCTAAGCCAGCAGAAAACTGATAAGCTTTACGGGTACCTACGCGTACTGAGGTAGCCACAGCCTGCATATTCAGCATACCGGGAAACCAGGTGATGAAAACACCCGTTGCCAGGCCAGCAAGAAATCCATTAAGTATTTCCACGACACAAAGGTAAAAGGCCATCGCGAAATAATGCCTTGTTTCCGACGCAGCCAAGCGATAGATTCGACTAAAGACCCGAAATTTGCCGTCAGAACTCAATCCGTCGCATTACATTGCGAACCTTTAGCGAATTAAAGGTATCTTTCAGAACCTATCCCCAACTATAAAACAACTGAGAACATGAGCCCGGTAAAAATCAAATTCGGCACCGACGGATGGCGTGCCATCATCGCCCAGGAATATACTGTTGACAACGTAAAACGCGTCGCCGAAGGCACTGCGTTGTGGCTTAAACAACAAGGAGGTACCCGGGTTGTCATTGGCTATGACTGCCGCTTTGCCGGAAAGCTCTTCTCCGAAACTACGGCCAGGGTCTTGGGTAAACATGGTATTACGAGTCTGGTCGCTCCGGGCTTCATCTCCACCCCTATGGTAAGCCTTGGTGTGGTAAAAACCGGTGCTGACCTGGGCGTCGTCATCACTGCCAGCCACAACCCACCGAGTTACAACGGCTATAAACTGAAGTCGAAACTAGGTGGTCCTTCCGTACCCGCTGATGTATCGGCCGTCGAGGATCTTATTCCCGATGCTGTTCCAACGGATCTTCCCTCTTACGCTGAACTAAAGGAAAAGGGGCTGGTCGAGGAGCACGACTTC
This sequence comes from Neolewinella agarilytica, assembly GCF_900110645.1. Lineage (GTDB taxonomy): Bacteria > Bacteroidota > Bacteroidia > Chitinophagales > Saprospiraceae > Neolewinella > Neolewinella agarilytica. The sequence goes on along the minus strand of NZ_FOFB01000004.1, from coordinate 182,444 downwards.
GAGCAAATCTACCTCGACCACGTACACCAGGGCTTCGACATAGACCTCATCCGTAACAGTGGCATCGGTATTGCCTACGACGCTATGTATGGCGCCGGCCAGAGTGCGATGAAGAAGCTGCTCCCCAATGCCACTCACCTGCACTGCGAAGTAAACCCCGGCTTTGACGGGCAGGCTCCGGAACCCATCGGGCGGAACCTGAAGGAAATGGCCGCCACCATAAAAAATGACCCCAACCTTGCCCTCGGCATTGCCAATGACGGAGATGCCGACCGCATCGGCCTGTTCGATGGCGACGGTGAATTTGTTGACAGTCATCACATCCTGCTCCTGCTGCTGATGTACCAATACGAGTATAAAGGCATCAAGACGGGCGAAGTAATCCTTACCTTCTCCGTTACGGATAAGCTAAAGCAATTGGCCGAGATGTATGGCCTGGAATATGAAGTCACCAAGATTGGCTTCAAGTACATCGCAGAAATTATGGCCGAGCGGGAAGTCATCGTTGGTGGCGAAGAATCCGGCGGACTGGCCGTATCGGGCCATATCCCCGAAAGAGATGGTATTTGGATCGGCCTGATGATCGCCGAATACATGGCCAAATCCGGTAAGTCCCTCAAGGAATTAGTCGCTGACCTCTACGCCAAGGTGGGCTCTTTTAACTGCGACCGCGATGACGTGCACGTAGAGAATGACCGTAAGTGGGAAATCGTGAAGCAGGCCAAAGAAGCCCCCTTCAGCAAGATCGGACCTTATACCGTCACCCGCGTAGCTCATGTAGACGGAAGTAAGTTCTACCTCGACGGCGAAGATCGCTGGCTGATGGTCCGCCCTTCCGGTACCGAGCCCGTACTCCGTGTTTATGCTCAGGGAGCAGACCCGGCTGAAGTCCGTAAAATTCTGGATGCAGGCAGAGAAGAGATGAAGATATAGTCTGGTAGTTCGGTAGTCTGGTAGGCTACCGCGTGTTGTAGGGCCTTTCCCACAATGTCGCACATTGCCGCCTTTAAAATGCGGTAGCCTACAAGACCACGAGTCTACAAGACTACCCTCCCCCACTTCCGTTAGCATCCCCCGTTTTGAGGACATAAAAATCAACCGGCAGATCATATACGCCGGCGTTTTCAAGCGCGATCCCTACGGCGGAGCCAATGTCTCGCGGAATGGGATCGAGCGGGAAGCCTACCGGTATGACCAGCCAGTTGGGGCGGTCGTTCCAATCGGAGACTCCCAGAATGACGCGGGTGATCAGGGTAATGTCCGAGACCCGAATGGTACCAGAGTTATTGGCATCAGCGGCAACACTTCCTTCAATGCTCAGGTCGCCAAGGCCGAGGATAGCGCGCCGGATGGTGATCAGATCACCGACATCGACTGCTTCGTCCAGCGGACCATCTTCGCGAAAAACGCCGGAAATAGCAAAGGCAGGTTCAGTTGCAGGCCGTTCCCCCCGGTAGCGCCCGTCAGCACCCGTTGTATACGTTTCGGAGCCACCCGGCCAGGCGTAGGTGATCCTTGCGCCGCTGACCGGTTGTCCGTTAAGGCCATTAACCACCTGGCCGCTAACGAATCGTTTGCTCACCAGGCTTGCACCGTCCATAGTCATTGGGTTGGTCCCTAAGGGATCGAGCCAGGGTGCCAGCTGGGCGGTATCGCCCAGGCCGGTGTCCCAGCTGAGGTTAAAGCGACCAACAAAAGCTTCGGTACCGGATGTACAGGAAGCATTGCCGCCGTTGAGGTGGCCTCTGATCCGACGATTATCGTCAAAGAAAGCACTTCCGGAGGAACCCACCTGAAAGCTTCCGATCTCGTAGTCCATCCGAAAGTGATGACTTGGCGGGGTGACCACCCCGCTGTTCCAGTTAATTCGGGTGGTGAGAATATCCATGCCGCCGGGGCCGGAGACCCCGATTTTCTGAATGTCTCCCCGGGGGTGATGAAAATGACGAATGGTTCCATCAACGCGGCCCTCGGCGCGGTCCCAGCCCGCAAAGTAGTGGTCTTCAGTAGCAAAATCCACGTCTACAATTTCGAGCAGCATGAAGTCAGTGGCTTGCAGTCCCGCCCGGAATTCCATCCCGAGATAGCTGACGGGTTCAGGTTCCGTTGCTGGGTTATCACAGTCGGTGGAGATATATTCAAAGTCTGCACTCCATAAGTCATAAAGAGGTGTGAAGCCGTCCATACAATGGAAGCCGGTTAGCAGGTAGGGCCGTCCGTCCTGGGCTGTATTATTGATCAGATTCCCGGAGCACGTACCTACACCTTCGGCGACGATGACGTTGATGCGGGCTGCGCCGGACTTTTCGTTTTCCCAGCCATCGCCGGCAGAGCAGTTTGCATTGACCTGGCAGGCATTGGACTCACCGAATTCCTTGGTGCTGTCATCGGCCCAGAGATCAGGGCGGTAGACGTGATCGATACGCCAAACATGGAAAGGGGTGCTTTCAGGTAGTGGCCCCCGGTAAGTCAGGGTGACTTCGTTGCCAGACAAAAAACCGGTAAAGAGGCGATTTTTGCTGCTGGCATCCGACTGGGTGAACGTCTTGGCCTCCAGGCGGTTGCTCAGGCTGAGGCTGCCGCCTTCGGGAAGGTCAAGCTCATCAATAAAAAGACCCAGGCCGTGGGCTTTAGGCACCGTAAAAGTCTGTGACCACTGGTAGATATTGCCTTCCGTGTTGGTGAAATTTCCGGGCGTCCCGACACCTGTCGGGACGGGTGCAATGTCCAGGGGTATTGGAGCAGAGAAACGTGGATTGTTGAAATTCTCGTCCTGACGGGCAAGTAGGTCAAGGTCCGGAGCCGGCAGGCTAAGCCCCTGGGGCTGGCCGCACAAGACAGCAACAGCCAGCCACGAAAGTAGCGTTAGATAAAGTTTGTTCTTGGGATACATCGGTAGGTAGTAATCTGAAAAGCTCTGAGGCAAAGGTACGAAATGGGGGGGCAATGGGGGGAGGGGCTCGCGCTTTGCGCTCGGGCTCCCCGGATTACGCCGCTGACTCCGTCAACGGCTTCATCCGGGGCTAAGGAGGTTTGACTCCTACGGAGTCTTTCTATGGTGTGGTGGTGAACAATTGTTTCGGGAGAACCTTTGTCCTCAGGTACGCCAGCACATTGCTGTTCAAAAAACTTTTCTTTGCACCTGCGTGCGCGCCACAAAATCCCCTACTCCATGAGCAATTGGTACGAAGACTGGACCGACGTCACCTACCCCATTTTCCCCGGCATGACCGGCTGGCCCGGCCAGCCCGAAACAGCTTTTGACACCCTCAGCTGCATTCATTGCGGTGACCAGGCCAAGGTCACGATGCTGCATTTCAGCGCCCACTCCGGCACCCACATGGATGCCCCGAACCACTTTATGGCCGAAGGCATCGACATCAGTCGTGCCCCCATTCACGTCGGGCTTGGCCCGGTTCGGATTGCGGCCATCGACTGCCCCGCCCAAGTAAAACCCGAGCACCTCGACGCTTACGAAGCCCGCACCCGGCCACTCGAGGCCGGCGAACGACTCATCCTCCGCACCCCAAACAGCGATAAGGCTTTCTGGCTGCAAGACCCCTTCGACACCGAATACCGAGGCATCGGCCCCGATGCCGCCAAGTGGATCGGCCGCCGGAAACTCGCCCTCATCGGTGTAGACTATCTATCCGTCGGCCCCTTCCACCAGGGTAATCCTCAGACTCACCGGGCCCTGATGAGCGCCGGTGTCTGGATTATCGAAGGCGTTGACCTGCGACGGATCGATGAAGGAGACTACGAAATGATCTGCCTGCCCCTCAAACTGGCTGGCAGCGATGGCTCTCCCATCCGCATCCTGCTCAAGAAAAGCCCTGCCGAAAAATAAATCTTCCCCTAAAATTATTCGTTGCCGTTACTTTTTTCGGCGATTACCGTCCAAATGAGTAGATTCAACCTACTCAATTTTCGGGACCCGTCTTATTTGGCGGGTCCCGCTTTTTTTTGTCGGGTTCTGGCCTTGTTTTGTCTACCGGATACGATCCTTCTTACGCCCTACCTTATTTTGAGGAAAACCCGACACCCTTGAGACTTCTTACCCTTTTGTCAGTGCTTCTCTTGCTGGGCTGCGAAATGCCCATGGCTGAAATACGTGAGCTACCGGAGCCACCAACGCTGGAGGTGCCGGTGATGATTAAAGCGACGGTAGATGAAGAATGGGTGAGCTTAAAACCTCATAAGGGCTTTAGCATTTACGTTGGCGTAACTAAAGAATTTTCCGTTTCCAGTGGCATCAAAAAACCATTGGGGCTTCAAGTTTCCGGAGGCGATGGTATTTCCGTCGTTCAATCTTCTCCGGGGATATATGAAGTAAGCAGCCAGATAGTAGGCCTGGGGTACATTCAGCTGGACTACGACAGCATCAACACCATTAACTACCCCGTGATGGTTCATCCGGTTCCCGCTCCGATTGCCGTGCTGGGCGAATGGGGAAACCAGGGTATCTTGAAGCGGGAAAACATAACGCTCCCCCTTTGGGTAAGCCTACAACCGGTCCCTGGCCTGGAAAAAGACCACTGCGAAATCCTGAGTTTTTCCATGGAGAGAATTTCCCGGATTGGCCTGCGAGAGATATCAGGGTTTAACAGTAGCACCCCAAAAAACAGACTGGTCGAAAAAATCAAGAGTCTGGAGGCCAACGACTTACTCCTCTTTGATGGCATCCGCGCCCGGTGTAAGGGGGATGTGAGGGTAAGGTTATTGAACCCGATGGTATTTACCATAAAATAAACAGTTAGCCCCATGAGGTTTTTTCTACTTCTTACGCTTGCCTTTAGCCTGTTGGCCTGTGACAATACATTCAGGGACACACGTGAGCTGCCCGAGCCACCGGAACTGCCGGCACAAATCCGCCCCTGCCCGCCGGAGGCCATTATTCTGGCCGATAAAATGAATGTTCTCTACCTCGGCGTTGACAATCCGATCAGTATCGACCTGCGGCACGCCAATGAGGCTGATTTACGGGCCACGGCTACCGGGGCGGACATCCGGGGAAGCCGTGGTAAATACATCCTTAAGCCCTACGCGATTGGGGAGGTGAGAATGGAAGCTTTTATAAAGGATGAGCTGGTGGCGGCACGTAGCTTCCGGGCTAAACGGATTCCTGACCCCGTGGTAAAACTGGGTAATTCGGCCGGGGGGAGGATGGGCTCAGGAGAATTTAAAGCGCAAAGGGGGCTTTCCGCATTCCTCAACGACTTTGACTTTGACGCTAAATGCATGGTGGCGGGCTACATGATTACCCGAATCGGAAAAAATGGGGAGCGGCAATCGAACATAAACCATGGTGCCCGCTTTGGGACCTCTGGAAGTGCACTCATTCTGCAAGCCTCCCCTGGAGACATCTACACCTTTACGGAAGTGAGGGTTCGTTGCCCCGGTGATCAGGCTAACCGGTTGTTGAACTCGTTGGCGTTTCATATTAAATAAGCGCAGACGCTCGAAGGTCCTTCCAGGACGCTTCGAGATCTGCTTTGCCCGCTTATTGGACCTCGAAGCGTCGCGGCAGCGACCTTCGAGCGTCCTGGCTCAACCTTAAAACTACTCACTACCTTTACCCCATGCTAAAGACCCTGCTGATCTCCGCCTTGGTCATTCTTGTGGTTATTGCTATTGCAACCTACCTGATCGCCACCCACGTGCTGCCCTACGCCATTCTGCAGCCAGGACACAAGACGAGTGATCAGACACCGGCAGCTTTTGGCCTTCCCTACGAGCATTTTCAGTTTCAGGTAACGGACAGTATTGAGCTGGACGCCTTATACGTTCCGGCGACCACAGAAGTACCCAGGGCTAACCTGATAATGCTTCATGGTGTCGGGAGCTGCAAAGAAGTCTATCTTGGTTCCGTGGCGGTGCTCGTCAAAATGGGCTACAACGTGATGCTCTGGGACCAGCGGGCGCACGGAAAATCGGGTGGAAAATTCCTCACCTATGGCTACTTTGAAAAACACGACGTGAGTAAGGCCATCGACTGGCTGGAAGCCAGAAATCCTGGGCTTCCCACGGGCATTTACGGCAACTCGATGGGCGGGGCGGTAGCCCTGCAGAGTTTGGCCCATGATGACCGGCTAGAATTTGGCCTGATCGAAAGTACGTTTACGGATCTGGCCTCCGTCTCCAACGCCTACGGCCAACGCATTGGTGGCATCCCGCTGCCGTGGTGGCTGACGAACTACGTCGTCCGGCGGGCCGGCGAAATCGCAGACTTCGAGCCCTTCACCGTTCGCCCGATTGATGCCGCGAAGGAGATTACGCAACCCATCCAATTGATTCATGGCAATGCGGACCGCAACATAAACATCAGCAACGCTCACGCCTTGTTTGAGTCACTGGCCTCAGAGGATAAAGACTTTTATATCGTGGAAGGAGGTGATCATGCAGATCTCTGGGCCGTCGGCAAGGAACCTTATCAGGAAGCCTTATTTGGCTTTTTTCGGCGGATGGTGGAGGGAGGGAATGAGTGAGGGAGTGAATGAGAGAATGAGTGAGGGAGTGCATTACGTTTGCCATAAGATTTTGGGGCGCGTACGCAGGTCCAGAGAAAAGTTAACAGAGCAGTGGATAACTCAGCCAGCTACCTTACCCTCATCCTGGAGAGACAATCAGCGGTGAGGCTTTATCTTCACCCCTACAAACATCCTGTTCCATGCGTCCTCTCTTATTCCTGGCCATCAGCCTGTTTTTCGTTTCCTGTGCTGTTACTAAATCCGCTACTAAAAAAACAGCTCAGAGTGCTGCGGCTTACCAGGCGGATCTCAACGCGAAATACCTGGACCCGGCCAGGACCATTCTCTCCGCCGAAGACCTGGCAACGCTGAAAGAAAAAGGAGGCCTACCCTTCTACCCGATAAATGATGCTTACCGGGTAACGGCTGACTTCAAGCGCTACTCCCAGCCCGAAATTATCGAATTCAAAACCAGTACCACCCGACTGGTGGACTACGCAGCCTTCGGCCTGGCTACTTTTGAGCTCAACGGCGCCACACATTCCCTGACGCTCTACCGCAGTACGGCCGCCAACCTCCCGCTGGAATATCGGAATTCTCTCTTCCTGCCCATGCGGGATCAAACCTCGGGCGACGAGACCTACGGCGGCGGACGCTACCTGGACATCGAGATCCCCGAAGGCGATAAAATCGTGATCGACTTTAACAAAACCTACCACCCCTACTGTGCTTACACCCTGGGCTACTCCTGCCCGGTTCCACCAGCAGAAAATTACCTGGAGACGCGCGTGGAGGCCGGGATTAAGATGGTGGATTTGGGCGGACATTAAAGAGTCTCCCGGCCCTGTTATCGTTTGGATTTCTTCTGTCTATGGATAAGAAATTGCCCTTCGACTCCCTGCGGTCGCTCGATGTCCGCTCAGGGACGATATAACTTTGAGGATCGGTCCCTGAGCGTAGTCGAATGGGTGTGTAGGGCGAAGTCGGGAGGCTATTCCTAAACTATTTAGGGAACTTTCGACTCACACTACATCTTCCCGTTAGATCATCGTTTCAATGAGATCAACTATCTTACCACCCCTAACCAAAAAGCTACCCGTGCGCCCATATTCCATCATTGCTCTTTTTACACTTTTATGCACCTGCGTCAGCGCCCAACTGCTGGCCCAGACAGCCAATTCAGAACAAGACCGCAGCGTAACCTACTATCTGCCTGACCTCGACTACAACGAGGACATTATGACGCCCGAGCAATTCCTCGGCTGGCAGATCGGTGACTGGCACATCAGTCACGATCTTCAGCAGGCCTACATGCGCTACCTGGCCGGCGCCAGTGACCGGATCACGCTGGAACAGATTGGTCGCACCTACGAAGATCGTCCGCTGCTGAACCTGATCATCACCAGCCCGGACAACCATAAGAATATGGCCGAACTACAGCGGCTGCACGAATACTGGAACGTACGCAACAGCGACGTGAAGGAAAATATGCTCAACGAGGTGCCAGCGGTCCTTTACCAGGGTTTCAGCATCCACGGCAATGAGCCCAGTGGCGGTAATGCCGCCCCCATGGTGGCTTACTACTACGCAGCAGCGCCCTGGTCAGCACTGGAAGCTACGCTGGACGACAACATCATCGTCTTTGACCCCTGCTACAACCCCGACGGCTTCAACCGCTTCGCCAGCTGGGCCAACACTCACAAGAACAAGGCCAGGACCTCTGATGGCCAGGACCGTGAATACAATGAGGCTTATCCCCGTGGCCGGTCCAACCACTACTGGTTTGACCTGAACCGAGACTGGCTGCCCGTGCAACACCCCGAAAGCCGTGCCCGTATCGCCAGCTTCCACAAATGGAAACCGAACGTGCTGACCGATCATCACGAAATGGGCAAAGACGCTACTTTCTTCTTCATGCCCGGTGCCCCAACGCGCATCCACCCCATGACGCCAAAAGTTAACCAGGAACTGACCGCCAAGATCGGCAAATTCCACGCCGAAGCCCTGGACGAAATTGGCTCCCTTTACTACTCCGGCGAGGGTTATGACGACTTCTACTATGGCAAAGGCTCCACCTACCCGGACATTAACGGCTGCGTGGGTATTCTCTTTGAACAAGCCAGCTCGCGCGGGCACCTGCAGGACACGGATAATGGCCTGCTGACTTTCCCCTTCACGATCAGAAATCAGGTAGCGACGGCCCTTTCCACCTTCAAAGCCTTTGGCGAGTTGCGGGATGAATTGCTTCGTTACCAGCGGGCTCACTGGCACAAGGCCTATGCCGGCAGCAATGGCTACGTCGTTGATTTTGAGGGCGACTTTGGTCGTGGTCGTGAGTTCATGGAAATGATGCAGCGGCACGGCGTCCCCATGAAGGAAAACGAGGTAAATGGCGTTGCTACTCAGGTCTTCATTTACGAAACCCCCTTCAGCAAAGCCGCCTTTGAGCCCATCCTGGAATTTGAAGACAGCCTCTTCTACGACGTTTCCACCTTCTCTTTGCCCATGGCCTTCAACCTGAAGTATACCAAGTCGACCACCGGTCTTCCGAAAGGTGGCAGCTGGCAGCCCGCGGGTAATGCTTTTCCCAGCCCAAAGGCCGGCCGGGCAAGCTACGCCTACCTCCTGCCCTGGGATGACTACTACGCCGCCAAGGCATTGTACCGCCTGCAGGACGCCGGTGTACGGGTGAAGGTGTCCGACCAGCCATTTACGGCACCCGGAGGTGAGCAACTCTCAGCCGGAACGTTGATGATCCCCGTCGGCAACATGCAGGAAATGAGCGACGACGAGCTTTATGCCCTGATTACAGAACTGGAAGAAGAGCTGCTGCTCGACTTCATTCCAACGGAGACCGGTACGCCCCTCGATGGGCTCATGTTTGGTAGCCGCTCCGCCTACCAGACGCTGCGTAAGCCCGAAATCGCCCTGCTGGTGGAAGGCGGCGTCAGCAGCCTCGATGCCGGAGAGACCTGGCACCTGCTCGATCAGCGCTTCGGAATTCCCGTGACTAAGCTTCCGTTGGACCGCGTCGGCCGCGCAGACCTGAGCCGCTACAACACGATCATTATGTCTGATGGGTACTACGGTGACCTGGGAGAAAGAGGAACGAAAGCCCTGCAGGAATGGATGGGGCCGGGTAATGTACTGATTACCTCCAAGCGAGCGGGCACCTGGGCGGCGGCTAACGGACTGGCCAGCGTCAAAACCCGTCGGATGGACAACCCCGACAAAGGCGTAAAACAACGCCCCTACGCTAAGGCTTACCGAGACCGTAGTGGTCGGGTCCTTGGCGGGGCCATTTATCAGATGGAGGGCGACCTGACGCACCCGCTGATGTTCGGCCTGAAGCGGAGCGAAATCCCGGTATTCCGCCGGGGCACCCTGCTCTTTGAACCCGCCAATAACGTTTACGCAACGCCCTTACGCTACTCAAGTAAGCCGCTGTTGAGCGGCTACAGTCCACGAGGGTTCGAGCAGGCGGCAGCAGAATCTGCCGGGGTAATTGTATCTGGCTCCCGGGGCGGACGCACCATCAGCTTTGCCGACAACATGAACTTCCGGGCTTTCTGGTACGGTACTAACCGACTGTTCCTGAACGCAATCTTTTTCGGAGATACCATTGGATCGGGGACGACGGATTAGTCTTGGGCGCGTACGCAGGTGCTAAGAAGGTCCTGGTAGGTGGCGCTCCGCGCCGCTACCTTTAGGTACACATCCTTGCGTGGGCTTAAAGCTCGCTTCGCGAACTTTAACCCCACGCTAAGGACGTTCGACCACTGCGTGGTCTTTAGCAGAACACACTATTTCAGAGCAGACTCCGTAGGAGTCGAACCTCCTTAGCCCCGGATGAAGACGTTGACGCAGTCAACGACGTAATCCGGGGAGAAGAAATAATATCACTCTACGCTAAGGATAGTCACCACTACATGGTCTCTAGAATTCAAGACTCCGCAGGAGTCAAACATACTTAGCCCCGGATGAAGACGTTGACGCAGTCAACGACGTAATCCGGGGAGAAGAAATAATGTCACTCTACGCTAAGGATAGTCACCACTACATGGTCTCTAGCAATTCAAGACTCCGTAGGAGTCGAACCTCCTTAGCCCCGGATGAAGACGTTGACGCAGTCAACGACGTAATCCGGGGAGAAGAAATAATGTCACTCTACGCTAAGGATAGTCACTACTACATGGTCTCTAGCAATTCAAGACTCCGTAGGAGTCGAACCTCCTTAGCCCCGGATGAAGACGTTGACGCAGTCAACGACGTAATCCGGGGAGAAGAAATAATATCACTCTACGCTAAGGATAGTCACTACTACATGGTCTCTAGCAATTCAAGACTCCGTAGGAGTCGAACCTCCTTAGCCCCGGATGAAGACGTTGACGCAGTCAACGACGTAATCCGGGGAAATCAGTGAAACACAAAATGCAGGGCTACCAACGACAAGGCCAGCCCCGCCCCCACCCAGGCCGTATCCCGGGAATCCGCGACGAAGAGCTCCCGCCAGGGGCGGAGTTTGCCACGCCCGGCGACTAGCTGAAACACCAGGAACAAACTGACAATGACCACCCCTGCCCGAACGAAATAATTCATGTCGGGGAAGAAATATTGAATCGCCAGATTGAGCGGAGCAGAAGCCAGGAAGGCCCAGAGCGTGATCCGTGGTGCTGGAGCGATCAAAAGAGCAGCAGATAAGATAACCACTACGATGCCACAGTTTACATAGTAGCGGAGTTCATTCAGGGTGTGGGTGAAGGCAGCCTCAGGGTTATTGAACTTGAGGTACATCAGGGTGAGTCCCATGGCAATGCCCGTAAGCAAAGTGACAAGGATGGTTTGTCGACCTGCAGTAACCATTTGAGTTTCCGTCGCCTCCGGTTTGAGGTAGCGTTTATAGACATCTACGCTCCAGAGCGTAGCCAGGCTGTTGAAGGTGGAATCTACGGTAGACATCAGGCTTGCGAAGAGAGCACAAAGAATGATACCCTTCAGTCCGGTAGGAATGTAAGTATCCACGAGGTAAGGGAAGGCTGCATCCGGGTCTCCGAGTCCCTGCTCTCCGAGGATGCCGAACAGCGCGATGCCCGGAACAATGATGATGACCGCCATGAGATATTTGGTGACACCACCAACCATGAGGCCGATCTGCGCCTCGCGCAGACTCCTGGCGGCAAGGCTTCTTTGCACGACGGCCTGGTTGGCACACCAATAATTGATGTTGAGGAAGAAGAGGCCGAACAGCAGCGTCCAGGGTAACTTGGGGTGATCCGCCGGCAGGTGGAGATGCATCAGCTGAGGTGTCTTTTCGTAGAGCTGGCCCCAGCCCCCCAAGTGATGAACGGCGACTAAAGTCACTACTATGCCACCAGTGAGCAGGATGACAAACTGTATAATGTCCGTTTTCACCACTGCTGCCAAGCCCCCCAGGTAAGTATAGATCGCGGAAAAAACACCCAGTGCGATGATTAGCACACTCAATCTGACAAGGCGATTTTCACTGATAAAAGCAAAGTACTCCCCGAACACCAACTCAGCGGCATACGCCCCCCAAAACAACGCGCCGCCCAGGGTGATGGTGGCAAATAAGGCCAGGTTGGCCAGACTGTAAGCCAGGGCTACTTTAGGTCCTACTTTCCGCTCGATGAACTGCGTAATGGTAATGATCTTCTCGCTCAGGTACATCGGCACGAAGAGGAAGGCCGCAAGCAGGATACCCTGCACGGCGTTGATTTCCAGGTTCGCCTGTGCCAGTCCGTACAGGTAGGCCGAGCCCATCATCCCCAAAAACTGGTAGCCCTGAATGTTTGTCGCAATCGTCGACATCGCCACCGACGGCCAGCGGAGGTTTCGGTTACTGAGAAAGTAACTCTCTGCACTGGTCTCTTCTTCCCGGTTTCGCCCACTAAGAGCCACAAACATGATGACGGCGAAATAGGTAAGGACAATGAGGAGGTCTGGCATGATGATCTTTTGGTTCGTTGGTCTTTGGGGCGTCAAGGAACCTGGCGGCTAAAGCTACGAGGAATTTTGGTTGCTCTCCTTCGGGACAAGGTCCTCGAAGCGTCCGACAGGGCCTTCGGGCGGCCTGGAAGGCTCTTGCCGGGACGCTTGAAGGTCCTGCCGGACGCTTCAAGGTCCCCTGAACGATTCGCCTTCCATCGGGGTTACATTAACAATATGTTCTCCAAAAAACGAAACTACCTTTTTCTGCTGCTAATCCCGCTACTGCTGTTCATCGCTTACGTGGTGTACCGCGTAAAACCCTTTAGTGATAACCAATGGAGTGATCAACAGCTGACTGCCGCCTTTTCCAGCGGCGCATACGGCCAGGTCGAACTTGGCTATTTACGGGGCAGTAGTCGTAAACTTCGGTTTTTACAGCTTGGTCAGGATTCCAGCAAACCCTTACTGGTTTTCATCCATGGCTCGCCTTCCAGCAGTTCCTTCTGGGTGACGATGATGCGTGACAGTAGCCTGCGGTCCCGTGCTAACTTACTGGCCATCGACCGGCCGGGTTATGGCGGTAGTGGGCTGGGCATCCCGATGATCTCCGTTCGGGAGCAAGCAGAAAACGTGGCGGCCGTTATTGCCGCCCGACGGATGTCTGACGAGCAGCCCGTTGTGGTCCATGGCAGCAGCTATGGCGGAACCGTGAGTGCACGCATTGCAATGGACTACCCGGAAATAGTCGATGGATTATTGCTGCAGTCCGCCAGTATGGCTCCCCGCGAAGAATACACTTACTGGATTACCCACCCGACGAGTTACTGGCCTTTGAGTAAGTTGATTCCCTCTTCTTTGTCAACGGCTAACAATGAAAAACTCAGTCATGAAGAACAACTGGAAGAGATGGTAGACGAATGGGACAATATCGACGCCAGTACCGTCATTTTACACGGCACGGACGACTGGCTCATCTACCCACCCAACGCCTACTTCGCTTGCGACCAGCTCATTAATGCGGAAGAACTCGTCCACCATATGGTCGATAAAGGACAGCATGACCTGATCTTCCGGACGCCAAAGCTACTGAAGCGCTACCTGCATAAATTGCTGAACGACGTGACGAACGAAAGGATAGTGGGCGCAGCCGCAGGTGCAGGGGAAAGTCTTTAGAAGCAGGGGTTGGTCGAGACGCTATGCGTCGGGCCGGGCAAGGGAGCGAAGCGACTTTGGCCGTGTAACACCTTAACAGATGGCTGCCACGCATACACGCTCCGGGAGCCTTCAGCCCCGCTCGCGCTCAACGCATAGCGTTTCGACCAGCAGCGAACAGACTCCCCCTATCGGCAGCGGTAAATCACAAATTTCTTGTTTTCCGCCACCGAGAGCACCTCCCCGAACAGTTTCCGAAGATGGGTAGCATAGTTCAGGTGGCGGTTGGCCACCACCACGAAATTCCCTTGTGGCTTGAGCTTTTCTTTCGCCTGGGCAAATAGTTCCAGGCTGGTGTCGATGGTATTCCGATGCCCGTCGTGAAAGGGTGGATTAGTGACGATCAGATCAAAATACGCGGGTGGCCAGTGGTGAAGGTCGGCACGCCACTGAAGATCCGCTTCTGCATCGAGGTTGATCCCGGCCGAGGCGATAGCCAGGGAGGAGACGTCCGTTCCTGCCAGCCGGGTACCGGGGTAATGTTGCCTTTTCAACTGGTCGCCAATGACGCCGTTGCCGCAGCCAACGTCCAGGAGATTAGCCGGAGCAGTTATCTTTTGCAGAAAGGGGTTTGTCTTCCATTCCTCCAGCAGAAACTGCGTAGCGTAGTCGATGTGGCTGGCGGAAAAGACGCCATAGTATTGGCGGTAGATCTTCTCCCGATACGACATTTCCCGTAGTGGCAGTTTTGACGTTTGTTGTGGGAGAAAGTCTTCCAGCACAAGCAGGCGCGCTTTTTTGAAGGCACGGCTTTGGCTTACCGTAGCGGCATATTTTTCGGCAATTTCCAGAAGTCTTGGGCTGAAGTGGCGGGTCATGAAGCCTACGGCCAGGCGGGTCTCAGGGGTAGCGGAAGTCGCCACCCGCTGCAAGTACACTTCGAAGAGGTCAAGCGATTTGGGCAGTCGCATCAGGTTAATGAGGTGAGCCGTGCCAGGGTCAGTGGGGGCTTCCCGTTCGGGCAGAGTGGCCGCTGCTCCATGATTGAGCCGAAAGCACTCGTGCATTCGATCGTGATGCAGGATGTTATCGGAGACGAAGCAGTGGTTTTGGGCTTTCAGACAAGTGGTAAGAACACCAAACTCATCGTGCAGGAGCGTAGCGGTGGGTAGCTGTCGGGGGCCTTCTTCTCCGTAGGCCCAGTTGAGGAGGAGCTCGTCGAGGGGTTTGAGTTTGGGTTCGGCGGCGGAGCCGCCGGTGGCGAGCGGATTCAGGAGAAAATCCCTACCGCCAAAAGAAACCTTAACCGTACCAGGATGTGCCATGGCGTGAAGGTACTTTGCTTTATTAAAACGCCCTCTGCACCTGCGGGGAGCGCCCCCTATTTCGCCTCTTTGTACCAATCCATTTTCCGTACTTCCACCTCTGGAGCGGACTCTTTCACCAGTAATTCGAATTGGTCCAGATCACTAAAAGTACCATCTCCATTACGGTAGTGGTAAGGGTAAACGACGGTAGGCTGCATCTCCGCAACCATATCCGCTGCAGCCTCCACGGTCATGGTATAGGGTTGGTTCATGCAAACGAAGGCGTAGTCGATGCCTTTCAGCGCACGAATTTCCGGCACGTCCTGGGTGTCACCGGAAAAGTAGTAGGTCTCGTTGCCGATGGTGAGCACATAGCCATTAAAATCACCTTTGGGGTGGAACATTTTCGGTGCCGAAGGCAGGTTGTAGGCAGGTACTGCCTCCACCTTGATACCATGCTCGCTGGCGGTTTCTCCGTTCCTGAGCACTTGTACGCCGGCAAAGGTCAGATCGGCCAGCGCATCGGCAACGGCTTGTGGAGCCAGCAGGGTCGCTTTGCTCAGGTCAAGTCCTTTCAGGGTTTCCATGTCCATATGGTCACCGTGCGTGTGGGTAATCATCAGTAGGTCCGGAGCGCCAAATCTGGTGTATCGTTCTGCTCCGTTGTAGGGGTCAATCAACACCGTTTTATCTTCGTGCGTCAGGGCAAGGGATCCGTGAAAGACCGGATGAATGGTCACTTCCATCACCTTATTCTCTTCAGGAGGCGCGGGAATATCGTAGACATCGTTTTTCGTATTATTCTTTGGACCACAGCCGACGAATAGGAAAAGCGCCGTAAAAAAGAGGAGGTTTTTCATACTTGTTTTTTTCGTTGAACGTAGGGAGCCCGAGATCGTTCACCGATGACCAGACCACAAACAGGACCGCCGCAGCCCCTCGAGAGGAGCCGCGGCGGATGTGAAGTGGAGGCGGGGAGATTTGAACTCCCGTCCAGCGAAAGCGCAAGGCAGCTTTCTACACGCTTAGCGAACCAGTTAGATTGTCGGGTCCGGGGGAAGATTGGTTGCCCTCTAATCCCAAACCGTAGATCCTTTAATTTCG
The DNA here is from genome assembly GCF_900110645.1 of Neolewinella agarilytica. GTDB lineage: Bacteria > Bacteroidota > Bacteroidia > Chitinophagales > Saprospiraceae > Neolewinella > Neolewinella agarilytica. The sequence goes on along the minus strand of NZ_FOFB01000004.1, from coordinate 166,465 downwards.
CCTCCCACTCAGATCAGGATGGGCGACTAGTACCAAGAGGGTGAAGGCGGCGTGATGTGTATGGTACCTCAACCATGCGGCCTATATACTATGGTTCTAATCAGAGATTAGGCTGCCATAGCGTAGCTGGGAGTGCCAACTAGAAGTATAATCGTTATTTTTTACGGAGTAACCAATCATGCTCCGGCGTGCTTACTACAAAGCTTACTTCCCTGTCGATTCCGGTACGCCCCCGTTAGGGCTCCGCGGTGGGTATTGCGGACCTTCGTAGAGTAAAACATACCAATGGAGCGCAAGGTTGCCTTACTTGTACTTTTTCCACTACCTTTTGCTGATATTGTACCTGCTATGACTGTTTCAATTGCTCGACTCTTCTGCTTTTCCTTCATTTTTGCGGGTCTGTCCTCCCTCGCTTACGGACAGATAAACGTAGACTCGGTTTTAGCAATTGCTGAAACTATTGAGGAGGACGGGGATCGCAGGGACTTTCTTGACGACGTTGTCGCTCCGAATAACTTCAGGGATTTTGATGATCCGGTTATGTTGGTCAAAGAACAACTTGCTTTGGCTAAGAAGTTAAACTCCTTTCAGGATGAAGTAATTTATGCTCTTGATTTAATCACATCAGCCAATTTCGTCGCTCAATTTGCGCTTGCAGATTCTCTTTCGCTGCATTACGTTACCCGCGTAGAAGATGTAGAAAGTTTACGCAACAAGATTTACCTCTATCATGAAGCAGCCAAGTCTGCTTTCTTTAACCAGATCTACGATCAGGGTATTCATTACGATACGCTTGCCTTAGAGTTGGTCTCAGGCCTCCGTCCGCCGGCTTTTCGGGATTCGATGGCTGCGGAGCTCTATAACTTTCTGGGCAAATCCTATAATGCGAGTGGACAGTTTGTGCCTGCAGCCCTGGTGCTGACTAAGGGGATCGATCTGATTCGGGCAAGAACCACCCCGCCGAACGTCTTGAACGAGATGTATACGGAACTGGGCATTGTCTACAGCCAGATAGGTTTGTATGATCAGGCTGTGGAATACCTTGATAAAACGACGGCCACTTCAAAATCCGTTATTGGTATTGCAGGGACACAAACCAATATCGGACGTAATCTGCTTCTGACGAATAACTACCCTGCCGCAAGAGATCGCTACCTGAAGGTACTCACCTACGACCTTCCTCCGAGTGCGCAAGGAATAAGCCTGACCTATGCCTACAATGGCCTGGTAGAAGCCTTTTACCGGATGAAGAATCAGGATTCTCTCAATCTCTATTACCAGCAATACACGAGCTTGTTAGAAGAAAACCCTGAGCTCCGGGAAGCTAACGGCTTTCTTTACCGTCAGTCTACTTTTCTGTACCAACTTACCAACAACCGCTTAAACGAAGCGCAGGCCACCGGGGAAGCACTCTATCAGGAAGCCATCGAAAAGAACGATCCGGCGGAGCAGTTGATGTATACTGAGTTCTTGTCCGATTTATATAAAAAGCAAGGTAACTACCGCGCCGCTGAGCAATATACCCGAGCGTTAATGACGCTGAAGGATAGCATCCAGGGAGCTAACCGAAACAACGCCTTGCTGCTTTACTACAATCAGTTTGAGACTAAAGAGAAAGAGAACGAAATTCTTCGGTTAGATGCTGAACGGCAGCAAGCCACCGCAAGCCGGCGTTTGTTTCAAACCGCCGCCGGGCTTCTGGGCCTGTTATTACTTATGGGTTTGTTCTTCTTCCTCAGGCTCCGGAAAGCCCGCCAGAAGCTGGCGGCTCAAAATGATGAGCTCAACGAGCTGAATGCCACTAAAGACCGCTTTTTCGGCATCATTGCCCATGACCTGCGCAACCCTATTGTAGCACTGAGTACTGCGGGAAATCAGGTCAACAGGCTCTTCGACCGGGGCAAAACCGATGCAGTGAAGCGGGTGGTTGGCAACATTAGCGGAACGGCCGATCGGTTAAACGGGCTATTAGACAATTTGCTGCAATGGGCCCTGAGCCAATCTGGCGCCATCACCCTGAAAAAGGAACGCCTTTCTTTAACCAAAATAATGGAGAACAACCTGGCTTTATACGCTCCGGCCGCCAGGGAAAAAGACATTGATCTTCGCAATGAGGTTCCCGAAGGCACCTACGTCAACGCCGATCATAATGCCCTGCAAACCATACTTCGAAACCTGCTCGGCAATGCAGTCAAGTTTACGCCGGCCGGGCAACAAAGTGTTGTCACCCTAAGCCATCGCCAGGAAGGGAAAATGGACATCATTACGGTGAGTGACCAGGGCAAAGGAGTTTCTGAAGAAGATCAGCAGCAGCTGTTTAGTCTTCACCGCGGCAGAAGTGGTAGTGGAAGAAGAAAATCGGGAACCGGGCTGGGGCTAATCCTTTGCCGGGATCTGGCTGAGCTACACGGGGGCCGTATTGAACTGGACAGCAAAGCCGGCGAAGGGGCACGGGTTTCTGTTTTGTTGCCTCGTGGCTAAATCAGCCGATTACAGCTTTCCGATTCTGCGCAGGAATTCTTCCCGCTCTCGTTTAGCCAGGGGCACCCGCCGGCCGCCAATGAGCACTATCTCGCTGTCCTGCAAGTCTACAGACTCAACAAACTGTTCATTCACCAGATGACTTCGGTGGGTGCGCATAAAGCGGTCAGCGGGCAGGCGCCCTTCCAGTTCCTGGAGCGGCATCCGGATCAGGTATCGGTTAGTGGTTGTGTGAATTTCACAGTATCGTCCGTCAGCATTGACGGAAGTGATTTCCGACAGGGGGATTTTGCGGAGGTTTTTTCCCGTTTTCACGTAAAGGTTCTCTTCCTCTTCCGTTGTTTTTTTCGGAACAGACGCGTTCGCGGCTGTCGTCGGGGAGCCGGAGGCCAGTTGAATGGCCCGGCTAACCTGCAAGTCATCAAAAGGCTTGAGCAGGAAGTTAACGGGGCCAGTTCTACTGGCCCGTTGAAAAGTCCGGTCGTCTTTCTCTGCGGTAATAAAAATGACAGAACAGGGCCCTAATTGCTGTATACGCTCAGCAGTCTCTACGCCATCATAGGCTCCGGGGATATTGATATCCATCAGGAGTAAATCGGGAAAACTGTCTTTTACCATTTCCAGCGCACTGTCAGCATCCACTGCGCATCCCAGGACTTCATGTCCCAGGTCCTCTGCCAGCATTTCTAAATGAGTGGCGTAAAGGGGCTCATCTTCAACGATAAGTATGGTCATATGGTAAAGCAGGTTAGAACCCGTATAAACTTTTTGCTGCGCAGTACTTCGTACTCTGAGCTGGCCGCTCCGAAGCCAGGGGAAATCAGGGCCCGGATAAGGTCGCGAACGAAAAGTTTAAACGGGTTCTTAGCGTAAAGGTACGGTTTGCAAATAATTGAGGGCGGGGATCGCTGACGTTTCAAGGTCCTTTCAGGGACGCGTGAAGGTCAGCTCAGACTTCCTGCAGGAACATTGAAACGACCTACAAGCGTTCCGGGCCCAACTGCCAAAGCGCAAATTCCGCCCGCTCATACCCATAAGGCTCCCGTTCATGACCAAAGCCTGATGTAGCTCTCTTTTCGCTCCAATCTTTGTGTCAGACAAAAGGAACGAATAGCATCCCTTTAACTTCAAAACAAGTAAAAATCAAGTAATTATGAGAGCTACACTTTTTCTATTCCTACTGCTTGCTTCCGGCTTCCTGGCCGCACAGAACTTCGTACAAATTGAGAGTCGCTGGCAGAAAAATTTCGGGGCTAACCCTCAGGTTCACCTTCAGGAGCCCAGCCCTGCTTTTGGGCTGACGGAAGCCGGCTGGTGGTCTAAAGACTGGATCGTCGAAGACGCCGGTGGCGGGTACGTCCGCTTCAAAAACCGCTGGCGGGGTACCTATCTGCTGCAAAATGTAGACGTAGGGCCAACGGAAGCTGGCGCCATTAAGCCCGGCTGGTGGTCTGCGCAGTGGACGATTGAACCTGCCGGCGGCAACTTTGTCCGCATTAAAAACCGCTGGAGAGGCACCTACCTGCACATCCACAATGCAGGCCTGGAATGTGGTCCGATGGAGCCCGGACAGTGGGGCGCACAGTGGGTATTGAAAGGATATAAGGGAGCCGTTGCTCCGCAGCCAGGTCCGAACCCAGACCCCAAACCCCAGCCCCAGCCCAAACTGGGCCCTGCCCATGATATTTCGAACCTTTCCTACGGCGCTACACCTACCCCACCGGCCATTAAAGCCTACGTGAAAAAAGTAGCCGTTGGGGGTAGCAACACCGCGCCTAAGACAGGGGTTTTCAACCTCGATATGCCTCCCATCGGCAACCAGGGGAGTGAAGGCAGTTGCGTAGCCTGGGCCCTGGGCTATGGCATTATGAGCTATGAGATGAGAAAGAGAAGTGGTCTTGACTACTACTACCTCGGCACTAAAAACCTCAACACCATGCAAATCGGCAGCCCGGAGTACCTCTTCAACCGGGTTAACCTCAACAATAAGGATTGTAGCAACGGTAGTTATTTCGTCGGCACCCCTGAACGCCGTGGCGCACTGGACCATCTGAAATACGCTGGCATCGCCCCCCTGGCCGCAGCCCCCTATTCTGACCGGAATGGTTGTGGAACGGTCGACAACTACAAAGAACCTGAGAACCCACTGGCAGCCATGAACAAGATCGACCAGTATGCGCTCATTGAAAACGACCAGCTTACGGAGCGCAATCTCAAATCATTGCTCAACGACGGCTATCCCATTCTGGTGGGAGCCAACCTGACAACTGCTTTCAAGCAGGGACGTCGCGGATACGTTTGGGATACAGGAGTAGGAGGAGTCAATGGCACGCACGCCGCCCACGCCATGGTCATTATGGGCTACGACGACAGTAAGCGTGCCTTCAAACTGCAAAACTCCTGGGGCACCAACTGGGGTGATGATGGCTACGGATGGATCGGCTACGACCACGTCAAGAATGCAGTCTTCGAAGCTTACGTTGTTTATGCTGACCGACTGGACGGCTTCGAGATCACCGAGCCCAATTACGTCACCGTTTATAGCGAAGCATTGTATGTAGCCAATGTCACGCTGACCTATACGCTTAACGGACAAGCAAAGAAGTTTGAAAAGAAAATCAGTGCTTTCTTCAGCTTTGAGCACCAGTTACCAAAGCAGGCTAGAAACGTGCGCTTGAAGGTAGATGGCATTCTGGTAACCGACCCACTGAATTTCGACAAGACCTTTAACTCCAACTCCATCCAGGCCTGCTACAAAATCTGGGGTTCCTTTCTCGACACAGAATACGCTACGATGGAATGCTCCTATTAAATTATAGTACGAATCGGAAAGGTGTCCGGCGGTCTGCTCCTGAAAAGGATCGGGCCGTCGGCTTTTGGGGCGCGGACGCAGGTGCAAGGGGAGGGTCAGAGAGTCAAGCAGTCAAATAGTCCAACAATCAGGGAGCACTGTTTGACTGCTTGACTCTCTGATTCCTTGACTACTTCACCCGCGTCCGGAACATCTCCCGCTCTCCGTCCTTGAGGCTGAGGAAACCGACCAGCTCATCCCCTTTAGCAATTGGTCCAACCCCTTCGGGCGTACCGGTAAAGAGCAGGTCCCCCTTCTGCAGGCGGAAGTACTGGCTTACGTAGCAGATCAGCGCCGTCAGGTCAAAGATCATGTTCCGGCTGTGGCCGTGCTGAACTTCTTCGCCGTTTTTCTCCATCCGGAATTCAATGTCGTTGAGGTCGGCGAACTGCTCCGGGGCGAAGAATTCCTTGCCCAGCGGCGCTGAGTTGTCGAAGCCCTTGGCGATTTCCCAGGGGTGGCCCTTAGCCTTGAGCTCGTTTTGCAGATCCCGGGCGGTAAGGTCGAGGCCCAGCCCGATGGCACCGACATAGTCCATCGCAAACTGCGGCTGCACGTGGCGGCCGTTCTTGGCGATCTTGATCACCAGCTCCGTCTCGAAGTGAATGTTCTCGGAGTAATCCGGGTAGTAGAACGGCTTATTGTTCGGTAGAATAGCCGTGGGCGGCTTCATGAAAACCATCGGTTTTCCGGGAGCTTTGTTGCCGAGTTCGGCGGCGTGGGCGGCGTAGTTGCGGCCGATGCAGAAGATTTTCATTCGTTATTTTTTGTACCGCCGACTTTAGTCGGCGGAGGTTCTGGCTTACGCCGACTGAAGTCGGCGCTACAAAGCTACCCGCCAATCCGTCGCGGCAAGGTTCGTCCCGATACGCCCCTCAATATCCGAAGTCTCCGCGGGAACGAAGGTTTTACCGGTGATGGTTTCGTAGAGTTCGGTGTAGCGCTTAGTGACGAGCTCGACGAAAGAGTCCGGCATATCGGGCATGGTCTGTCCGTCGAGGCCCTGGAAGCCATTGTCCATGAGCCATTCGCGGACGAACTCCTTGGAGAGTTGTCTCTGGCGCTCACCCTTCGCCTGCCGCTCGGCGTAGCCCTCGGCGTAGAAGTAGCGGCTGGAGTCGGGGGTGTGGATCTCGTCGATGAGGTAGATCTCTCCATCAAGGAGACCGAACTCATACTTCGTGTCCACCAGGATGAGGCCGCGCTCGGCGGCCATGGCGGTGCCCCGGCTGAAGAGGCGACGGGTATAGTCTTCGAGCTTGGTGTAGATGGCTTCGGAGACGATGCCGCGGGCCAGGATATCCTCCCGGCTGATGTCTTCATCGTGGCCTTCCTCAGCTTTCGTCGCCGGGGTAATGATGGGTTCTGGAAAGGCATCCGCTTCGCGCATCCCACCCGGCATTTCAACCCCACACAGCACCGGCGTCCGCGCCTCGTCCTTTGCTTTTTTGTAGGTCCGCCAGGCATGCCCCACGGCGTAGCCCCGGATGACCATCTCGATCGGAATCGCCTCACAGGCTTTGCCAATGGCTACGTTAGGATCGGGCGACAGCTCCAGCCAGTTCGGGCAGATATCCCGCGTGGCTTCCAGGAAATGAATCGCTGTCTGGTTCAGTATTTGCCCCTTATGCGGGATGGCCTTGGGCAACACGTGATCAAAGCTGGAAATCCGGTCGCTGGCCACCATCAACAGTTGGTCTCCCCGGCGGTAAACGTCCCGCACTTTACCGCGATAAAATTCAGCGGGAGGATCAAATTTGAGGTTGGTTTCGCGGAGTGCCTGAGACATGGGGAAAAGTTTGGGCCAAAGATATGCAGACGATTCTCTATTCCCGATTCCCGATTCATGATTTTTGATTTACCTCCAAAGAATACGGCCCCTACTGCTTAGCAATAGAGGCCGTAAATCGAGAACCCCAAAGGGCTCAGCGAAGCTAATCGAGAATCTCTTAGAGCTGCTCCTCAGAGACAGCAATATCCTCATCCAATTCATCCTGGACGGGCATAACGGAAGGTCCGGCAGAATTCCGGGCTTGTTCCTTTTCCTTATGTTTTTTGATTTGGCGGCGCAGTGCTTCCGTAACGTCAGCAATGGCGCGCTTGATACTGGGGTCAGTATACTCGGCGAAGAGATCGTTACCCGGGATGGCCAGGCGAACTTCCACTTTATGACCGTTGGCGGCCGTGCCGTCGTCGTCTTTGATGTAGACGTCGGCACGCTCGATCCGGTCGTAGAAGGTCTCCAGCTTGGTTACTTTATCATTGATGACCTGCTTAGTACTGTCCAGGAGTTCTCCGGACTTGTGAATGGTAATCTGCATATAATGTCAGGTTTTGGTTAAGAAATCAGAGCTCAGATAACTGATGGCGCTCCAGGTTTATTTTAAATGAAAACCCCGTGGAGGGGCTATTCGTTCGCCCGTTGATAAATATCATCGTCGGCAGTCCGGAAACCATCGACCAATGGATAAGAAATCTCCGGGAGTACTGGTAAGCTAGGGTTTATGGATTGGAAATGCAAACGTTGAAGTTCGGGATTTCCGGAGGGGCTGATAACCAATTGATTGGGGGAGTCTCGTGTGGCTGTTTTCTAACCACGGAGGTACACGGAGGTTTTCACAGAGGTACACAGAGGAGGGGGCTGCTTCGTAGTTTTAACCACAGATTAGCACGGATTTACACAGGTTTGAAGCACAGATTTTAATCGCTGCGCGACGGGGAGATTAGATCAAAGTAGGCTCGTGTGGCCGTTTTTAACCACCGAGGGACACGGAGGTTTTCACAGAGGTACACAGAGGAGAGGGCTGCTTCGCAGGTTTGACCACAGATTAGCACGGATTTACACAGATTTGAAGCACAGATTTTGGTCGCTGCGCGACGGAGTGTTTAGATCAAAGTAGGCTCGTGTGGCCATTTTTAACCACAGAGGGGCACGGAGGTTTTCACAGAGGTACACAGAGGAGAGGGCTGCTTCGCAGGTTTGACCACAGATTAGCACGGATTTACACAGATTTGAAGCACAGATTTTGGTCGCTGCGCGACGGGGAGATTAGATCAAAGTAGGCTCGTGTGGCCGTTTTTAACCACCGAGGGACACGGAGGTTTTCACAGAGGTACACAGAGGAGGGAGGTGCTTCGTAGTTTTAACCACAGATTAGCACGGATTTACACAGGTTTGAAGCACAGATTTTAATCGCTGCGCGACGGGGAGATTAGATCAAAGTAGGCTCGTGTGGCCGTTTTTAACCACAGAGGGGCACGGAGGTTTTCACAGAGGTACACAAAGGAGGGGGCTGCTTCGTAGTTTTAACCACAGATTAGCACGGATTTGCACAGATTTTGGTCACTGCGCGACGGGGAGTTCAGATCAAAGTAGGCTCGTGTGGCCGTTTTTAACCACCGAGGGACACGGAGGTTTTCACAGAGGTACACAGAAAAGGGAGGTAATTCTATAATTCTTACACCCTATCATTCTAATCCCCGGTAGAAAAGATTATCCCATAGCTGACGGCTCAACCATCCACCACCTCTAAGCGGCTAAAGCCGTCGCCCACCGGCTCCAGACGAATCTGGCAGTGGATGCGTTCGCGGAGTTGGGGAACGTGGGAGATGAGCCCGATGGTTTTGCCCTGAGCCTGGAGTTGTTCCAGGGTGGTCATGGCCTGATCGAGGGTTTTGCCGTCGAGAGTACCGAAGCCTTCATCAATGAACAGGGATTGCATCATGGAGCTGCCGCCGGCCAAATCAGACAGTCCCAGAGCGAGGGCCAGACTGATAAGGAAAGATTCTCCGCCGGAGAGGGTGTAGATCGTCCGCCGGTTATCGTTTTGGTACTGATCGATGATGACCATTTCGAGCTTTTCGGGGCCGCCGGCTTCCGGCGGCTCGTAAGCCATGCGATAGCGCGGGTTGATGCGCCTCAGGTGGTCGTTGCCTACTTCAATGAGTTGCTGCAGGGTAATGGCCTGGGCGTAGCTGCGAAACTTTTTCCCGTCGGCGGAGCCGATGAGGTCGTTCAGGCGCGCCCACCGATCGGCCTCTTTACGAATGCCCTCCAGACGAGCCTGCTGTTCGGCTACCGCCGCAATACGAGCATCATCCTGCTTGATTTGCAGCTCAATGGCACCGATCATTCGGTCGGCTTCACTAACGGCGAATTCCTGCTGCGCTTTTTCTTTATCCAGTGTCTCCCGGTCAGGGAGATCATGGGTTAGCTTGGCAGCCTCGGCCAGTTCAGCAATGAGAAGAGCATAGGCACTTTTGGCCGTCGCCCGTTCGGTCGTCAATTCGTTCAGGCGCGCACGCAGGTGCAGGGTTTCGTTTTCGGGAAGCAGGGTTTGACGGGCCTGATCGGAGGACAGGCCCTTTTCGGCGAGTCCGGCTGCAAGCCGCTCGCGCACCACTTTCAGCTCGGCCGTTTGCTTATCGCTCTGTTCCCGGATGACCGCCTGACGGGATACCAGAGCCGCCAATTCCGTTTTCCGCTCACTGGCCTGCTTTTCTGCGGAAGCCAGTGCAGCCATCAACTCCTCCTTTTTCTTCCGGGTAAGTTCCCGGCATTCTTCGGCGGTGCGGTCGCCTACTTCCGCCCTGATTTTCTCCCGTTTTCCGGCAGCCGCTTTTCGGGCTGCTTCCAGGGTACCGGTTACCGCCTTAAGCTCTGTCTCCAGCTCCCCTACCCTGGCTTTTACTGAGGCTGATTCCGTTTCCAGTGTAAGCAGTTTAGGCAGTTTTACCTGCAGACTCCGCAGCTTACTTTGCTCTTCGCTCTCGGCCTGTATTCGCTCGTTCAGGGTTTTGAGCTGCTCCGCTAAGGAGGCTACCGATGCGGCTTCCGTCTCTACCGTGCCAAGCTGGGTGCTCAGTTCACTGATCAATGCCTGGTGGCCATCCACCTGCCGGCGTAGGTCCGTCTCCGACCGGCGAGCCTTGTCCAGCGCCTCCCGGCGGGATGCCAATTCTGCCTGCGCACGTTTTTCGTCGGCCTGCGTCCGCTCAAGGGCGGAGTCGGTGACCGGCTCAAAGTTTTTAAGGCCCGGGTGTTCAATGGCACCACAAACCGGACATTCTTCGCCCGGCTTCAGGTTGTGTTTGTGTTCGCTGAGGGAAGCACTCAGGCGCAGGTTATTAACAACCAGCTGGCGATCTTTGAGGGCAAGCTCCGCCTCCGCCACGGCCTTCTCGGCAGTGGTCAAAGCCGACATGGACGCCTTTAACGAAGCGTTGGCCTTAATGGCCAGCGCCTCCTCTGCCGCCAGGCGATCCGCCGTCCGGCGGCGATTCAGGCGTAGTTCCAAAGCCTCCCGCTCCTTACCTGCAAGAGGAATGGAGCCCTCTAAAGCTTCCAGGCGCTCCCGGATTTTTTCTGGTTCCAGCCCGGCCAACTCCCTGCGGATGGCAACGATGGATTGCTCCAGTTCGGCTCCCTTGGCCCGCTGCTCGCCAAGACTTTGCTCCAGGCTTTTTTGCCGTTTCTGGTCCAGTTCCATGTCCTTCTGCAGAGAGGTAATTTCTCGCTCCAGTTCGGCTACTTTGGCAAACTTTTTTTCCCGGGCGGGCAGCTTCTCATAGTAGTCATTGAGTTTTTCCTGGGCGGAGGCAATGGCCTCCGTTGCTACCTTAAGCCCGCCGTCCAGTGTGGTATGCTCCAGTGCAATGGCGCTCAGATCTTCCGTTAGTTTAGCCAACGATTGAGCCAAACGCAGTTCGGCTTCCAGATCGGAGCGCAGGGCTTGCAGGGCATCGCTTTTAGCCAGCCGGTCACGATCCACGGAGGCCGAGGACCAGGCTTTTTCCAGTCGCTCGACCTCAGTTTTGGCCGTTGTCTCTTTTGCTTGCAGCGTTCCCAACTGCTCGTACAAAGCCAGCTGACCAACTACTTTAGCGACTGTTTTTTTCAAATTGTCCAGCTCGGCTTTTTGCCGGATCGCCTGTTCATTGAGCCGCTGCCGGTCTTCCGTATTCAGGGGCGGAGAGGATTCCAGTTCCTGGGTCGCCCGGTCGTGGGCTTCGCGGGCCAGTTTGGCGCGGGCAAAGGCAGCGATGCTGAGGTCCTTGTAAATCTCCGTTCCGGTGATTTTTTCCAGGATGGCGGCCTTGTCCCCCGGCTTACTTTTCAGGAATCGGGCAAAGTCACCCTGCGTAAGCATTACGCTCCGGACGAAGCGTTCGTAATCAAGGCCCACAGTTTTCACCGTCTGCTCATCAACCTCTTTTTTCTTGGTGGCCAGCAGGTCCCACTCTTCCGTTTTAGGGTTCCATTTATTGATTTCCCGGCGGCTGGCGGTCAGGTCTTTTTCGGGTTTCTTGTGGGCGCGCTGCCGGTGCCAGACGTTGCGGAAGCGGCCAGCGGAGGTTTCGTATTCCAGCTCCGCACGGCATTCACCTTCGCCATAACTCATGATGCTACCGCTACCGTCTTTGCGGTCTTTTTCATCTTTGTTCCGCTCGGTTTGGCCGTAGAGCGCCAGGGTGATGGCATCCAGGATGGTCGTCTTACCAGCGCCGGTGGGCCCCACGATGGCATAGAGTTGGTTACTCGCCAGTGGGTCCGTGGTGAAGTCGATCGTCTGCGTTCCCCGCAGCGAATTGAGGTTGGTGATGCCGATGCGCAGTATCCTCATTCGGCAGTCATTTCATCGTTCATCCAGTTACGCAGGGTGCGGAAATCGGATAGCAGGGCGGTGGTGGTTTCAGCATCGCCGCCTTCGGTGGCGAGGAGGCGGGTGAAGACGTCTTCGGGGTCAAGCTCGTTGAGCTGGCGGGTGTCTTGGGGCGTCCCGCAATCCTGCGGGACGGGGCTTTGCCTTTCCGTAGAGATCCGGACGATCTCTAGTGGGAGTCGGTCCCCTTCAGCATCGCTCACGGCGCGGACGGCGTCCAGCAGGGTCCGGCGAAGATTCGGGATACGCGTATCGGTTTGGATTTTCACCTCGACCCAGGGTTGCAGCGCTGGCTTTTCGGCGAGGTAGCGGGTGGCCAGGGTTTGCAGCTCCAGCAGGATGCTTTCCAGCGGGCCGTTTACCCGGTGAAGGTTGCGGGCGTAGGGAACCTCGAGCTTATGGCTGCTGACTTTCTCTCCGGCCTTACCCAGGTCTACGATTCGGACCGAGCGGGGCCGCTGCCCTTCCACGAAAGTGAGGGGGATGAGGCTACCGGAATAACGAACGTGATCTTTCTCTCCCACGCTCTGCGCCCGGTGCACGTGGCCCAGGGCCACGTAGTCGAAGCAGTCCGGGAAGTGACCGGCGTCGATGTTATGCTCGTCTGCCTGATAGATGTGGGACTTCTTATCCTCGGCGTCCGTTGCTCCGCTGGCGAAGAGGTGGCCGGTGGCTATGATGGGTTCGCCGGCCTGGCGCATAGCCTCGGCGGCGGCAGCTACTTCCTCGTAGTGCTGGCGAATGCCGGCGCGCATGGCCGTCAGGCGGTCTTCGGATTTTTCACCGAACTGTCCCTTGCGCAAGTCCCGTTCCCGCAGGTAAGGAACCGCAGCCACCAGCACGGAGGGGCTGTCTTTGCCGGGCATGGCTATTCGGAGAACTTCGCTTTGCACCTGCGCCCGCGCCGCCCCCACCACATGCAACTGAAGCGATTGCAGCAGTCCCCGGGGCGCATCCAGCATCGTCGCAGAGTCGTGGTTCCCTCCAATAATGACCGCCGCTTCGCAGCGCGTTTTGATCAGCTTACCCAGAAAATCGTAGTATAGCTCCCTCGCCTGATTTGCCGGATTAGTGACGTCAAAAATATCACCGGCAATGACCAGCAAGTCTACTCTTTCCTCCTCAATGGTCTGGAGTAACCACGCCAGCGCCGCCCGGTGTTCTTCGGTGCGGTCCCGCTCGTAGAGGCGGTGGCCAAGGTGCCAGTCTGCTGTATGGAGGATGCGCAAGGGGGGTATTTTGGTTCTTTGGTATTTTAGTTCTTTGGGCTACTGCATTTTGGAGGCGGAAAGGTACGCTTGTTGTTAGCAAATGCACTCAGCCGCCATTCACGAAGCGCTGGTGCTCGGTGTTTGTCGGGTAAAAAGCGGAGTAGTTCCCTAGCGGAATAGTCTTTTTATCCACTACTGACTTCGTGAACTCGTAGGTAACAGCCGTAAAGGTCCCTCCGTCTCCGACGGTGACCTTCAGCTCAATTTTGCGGTATTCATCCTCCGGAGCACCAGTGACGGATTCGTAGGCGTCCAGCATTTCCATCGTTTGTTCAGCCCGGGCTTCTTCCAGGCGATACAATTCTCCTTTCACTTTGCCTTCGCCACCAGCGACAAAGCCAGGGTATTGTCCCAGATCATACAATGTTCCGACTACCGTTCCTTTTCCAATTAAGGTGCCCCTTCGCCGCAAAAACTTGCTCATAGAAGAGGGAATATTGCTCATCAAAGTGCCGTAGACGAATAGATACATAATGAATGAAGGAATGGGAGAATGAAGGAATGGGAGAATGAGGGAATGGGAGAATGAGGGAATGGTGGGAATGAATGAAACTACTCCGCTGGCCTTTCGGTTGGCTTTATGGGAATCCAGATTTCTTCTTCAGCGTCAGGATCATCCATCCGGTAGCCTTTGGGTAAGACTTCAAAGTGAGGCCGATCATCGAGCAAATAGCCCGAGCCTGGAAGCCACTGACCGAAGATTTGACCGATTACCTTCCCGAAGGCGGATGCGGGACCCCGATGGAGAAACATGGCGTAAAGTCCGCCAGAAAAGTTGTAGCGGGCAAGGTCTCTTCCGTCAGCCGGGAACTCGTTTACCTCAACGGCGACCCATTTCGTGAAGGGAGTCATGGGGCTGAAAGTTGCCAGGTCCGTTCCGGCATCATAAATCCTGAGATCGATTACGCTTTCGTTGGTTCGGTTTTCGATTGTTTTCACCTTCGACATAAAACCCCGAAACATAGCTATCGTTTCGTTGGCAGACAAGGACATCCGGCGGGAATGACCTAGGAGTTTTTTGGGTGGGAGATGGATGATTCGGGAGGGGGGCATGGGAAGAGAAATTTTTCAGGAAAAGAATTGACTTCGCCGCAGAAGTGTTTGGGCTTACTTTACTTCAACCAACCCTTATCCGGAAGCAGCGAGCGGCCAGAAGCGACCTCAATCGCCCAAGCTAAGAACTATACCATTATTTGACCTTTCTCTTTTTATTCCTTCTTCTTTTCAAGTTCCATAGTTCCTGAAGTTGTCGCCATGGCACGCATGGGCAAACTATAACCAATGTTGATTTTTTCAGGGAAGCACGTTTTCAGCCCCACCATGTTTTCGTTGTAAGGATCTGTAACGTATGAAGCGTTTATTTCCTTTACAAGAGTTGAGAAATCCGTTCCTGCCGGTACTTGCGGCGAGAGAGCATTAAGCTCGCGTAACAGATCAGCGTATTCTTCGGCGCGTTCTTCAAAGACCGGAGCAATATCCAGTGCGATTCGCTGAACGGCTTCCGGAAAAGTATCTCTGAGAATCAATTCTCCGGCAGTCATTTTGTACAGCGTCGGGTTTTTAAAGATGGTCTCCGTAATGGGTTGGACCTCCGCCGAGGCGTAAATGTGGCTCCTGTGATTTGGTTTTGCGGGCAGAGGTAGTTTTTTAGAGGTTACGCGGAGCCTTTTACCATCTACGTCGGTATAAGTGAGCCGGCGATATTTACTTACCCGCTCCTTATAGGGTAAAAACTCGATGGCGATAAGGCTGTCGAGATTTAACTGTTCTTTATTTCGCTTCAGGTAGTCTACGTATTCCTGAGTCGGGTGAGCATAAAAAGTACGGGCTGCTGCTCCATAAATTTTATCCAGAATACTTTCTGGCTCTGGGCATCCGTAATAAGAAAAATATGCCTGAGTGGGCATTCCGTGGAGGCCCGCTACTTCCTCAGGGCCAAAAGGTTCTTCTGCCCGGAACCGGTAGGCCATCCCCGGGCCTTCAAGTGGTGTAAACTTCTGCCGCATCGTTTTGCCTAAAAACCTACCATAACTACTTACTCTGAAGTAAGCCTTGAAATAAGTCTCTTCGGGAACCACCTCCTTTTTCTCCCGATGATATATCCCCTGGTTAATTAACTGGCTGATCTCTTTTTTCGCATAGAAATCCAGTACTTCATCATAAATATCGTTCTTTGACTTCACGATGGCCAATTGGTAAACTTCACGGGCGTTGAGAAAGTCGCGGGGAATACGATAATTGATTTGTTTGCCACTGAACACGGCGCGGGTATACAGAACCTTGCCCGCTGCGCTCTTCCATCGAGCCCAGAGCATACCGGTACGGGAGGCCTCACTAAGTCCGGAGTTATAGTAGTTGCGCAGCACCACAGCGCCCATGACCCGGATATTTTCGTCGGGATAAAAGTTTGCTTGTTGGTTCTGGGGATAAGAGAAGAGTAAGTTCTTTGCCGGAATTGCCCCTCCCGCCGTTACGGATTCCTGATAAACAGGCATTGGGCCCCGAAAACTAAAATCCCGGATAGCTTCTTCAACTTTGTTTATGGATTTATAAATTCTGCCACCACCACTGCGCGACAGGCTGTACTCACTAACCCCTTCCTGCCACATATGAAAGAAAAGAGCCCCTCGTATAAGTTCCCGGTGAATTAATTCTGACCGTTTTTTTTCATTTTCGAGAAGGCTCAATGTTTTGCTTCCGTAGGTCGAATAGATTTCTTTTTGCCCGATTTTAATCGACAGTTCCCTGATCCGAGCGTATAGATTCTCCCAGCGCATATGTCGCTTTCGGGATAACTCCCATTTTTTCATAAGCCTCACGAGCTTTGCCGTCATCTCACTACCATACTGTGCCTCATAGACTGCCGGTACACTATACCCTAAGGCAAACCGGGAAAACCCGTCCCCACCAAGTAATTGCTGTCCTGCTGCCATGCTTTCCTCTTCCAGGCGTCGGTAATGTACAATCGAATCGTGAGCAACAGATTGTGCTGCTCTCAGGTCTGGTGCCAGGTAATCCGCCATTAGTGATGTTGTTCTAGCATCCTGACCGGAGGTAGGCACGCAAATAGCCGTGAGCACAAATAAAAATAGAATACGCATAAACGTTATTTAGGAACGGCAGGCTTTTCAAGCCAAACGAGTGGAACCTCATTTTGAGGAGAAGGGATTACATAAGGTGCGAGTACTGATTCATCTATACCAGCTTTCAGTTTTGTCACCAAGCAATACGAATATTGAGAATTGTTTTTCTTTACCACCGCTTCACCTACGGTTTCCTGCCGTAATACAGCTTCTCCGTTAACCATAATGTTCGATTCACGGATAAGGCGCAATTTGGTTCCCCCAGGGTAAGCAGCTCCTTTGCCCCCGGCAATCCAGACATGATTAGCTCCCTTACTGTTATAAAACCGGAGCATAGGAATCGCGGGAGAAATCGTTTTTAATAAAAATCGCTTTGTTGCATTATTCACGCCTCTCCGCACATACCCCAGGCAGTTTATCCGCATGAAGTGTTTCTGCATCTCGACAAATGGCTTTTTTATCTTGGAGGGGGTTCCCTTTACGATAAAGCGCTTACTATCCAGTATTTCTGAGGAAGCAATGTCAACCACCTTTAGTTCGAAGGCGGTCTGAATGGTCAGGGAATAATCCCACGGTCTGCTGTATACGACTTCGGGAACGGCAATAGAGTCCCATATTTCTGTGTACTCGATCAAGGTAAACTCCACCGCTACGGCAGCTCCTTTCAGTACCGTAGCTATGTATGGGTCATCCTTTAGCCTGGAGGCTTCTTGTCTTTCCTTCTGAATCGCATCATATTCTTCCCGTTCTACCTGATGATAAAGCGCACTACTATTACTGATAGTAGCAAGGATGGAAGCAAAAATGACCCGCTCTCCGTAGGTCTCGCGGGTATCCGGTACAAGTACGACGTTAACTGGTGCGAGAGTCTGAGCAGCTAAACAACTGTTGAATAATGTCAGAAAAGCAATAAACAGCAGATTGGCTGGTCTCATAATTGACATACAGAGGGGGAATTTCATCCGTTGGAGGAAAAATGGTGAGATAGCAATCACAATAAGGTGTGGTCGGGAAAAATATAAATTTTCATCCCCAAACCCAAGGCTTTTTCAGCTCGGGCACGCCCGGAAATAAATCGATAGTAGGGTTTGCCCAAAGCTGCCTTCTCTGGGAAATACCTCGCGCTTCCAAGATTGATGAAATCGTAAACCGGACCAATTGGAGTATTGATAGTACCGCGCAAGGCAACTACATCGACAAGTTTTTGCAAATCCTTGTTTGCCGCTCCCCGCCACTTCGTAATGAAGCCTTTATCTTTTCCTTCCAGGCTCCACTCTTCTACCGGTTCGATATTATAAAAAAACCGCGCAAGTTGCTTTTTCAGGAGTTCCCTTCCGTGTTCCACCATCGAAAACTTGTAGAGGTCCATTCCCGGGTATTTGCTCGCTTTAAGCTTTTTAGAATGCTCAAAAAAGCGTTTAGAATCACACTGGATTCGTATAACTTTTTCCACCTGCGAAGTAGCAATATTTATAATGGAGACTTGAAAACTCAGGAAGCGCAGGACTTCATTACCACGTGAATTTTTGACAATTACGCCACCTTCAACGTAACTCCGTATCATATAATGCCGGCTTTCAAGGTAGCGGCGCATCCACGGAGTTGATCTTGCTCCAAATTTGTACCGGGCAATCTCCATTGGAGTAAATACTTTACCTACTCCAGGTGTTTCGCGTACTGTGTTACTGATAAAAGCATTAAATTGTTCTTCGAATTCCCACGGCACCGATTCAGCCCCCGTTGATGGCATCACGGCAACATTAGCCTGAAATGGTCGCCCCCGAATGTCCAACTCAAGATTCAGGTTTTGAGCTAAGCAGGAAAAGGCAACTCCCGTTACCAGGAATATAATCACCCCAAATCTATTCAAAGAGCTTTGCATATATTTCACTTTCTTCCTTTAACTGCAATCGAATGGCATCGCTGCCTTTCAACACTTCGCCATTGAGAAAATTTTTATTCTCGATTTCTTTTACCACCAGTTCTCCAATTACCGTTGGGTAGTCGACCTCCTGATCCCCAACCCGTTTTTTCGTAATGGTATAAATGGAAAGCCGGGTTCCTGGCTTAACGCTACGGGTGTCTTTTGAATACACCAGCAAGTGAGCCTTTCTTCCATCTGATGGTAGCAACTCAATCACTTGAAGCGGCGCGGACGCAGGTGCCTTGTATTGTTTAAAGCAGCTTTCCAGGTTAGCGGTAAGCTCTCCCCATACTACTAAAGGCAGATCGTTATCGGAGTTGGTTTTCGTCGGGTAATTACTCGTACACAGAATTTCACCATTAGTGATATCAACAACCTGTAACCGAAGATCAGCGTCTAACTCATTATACTTAAAACGTACCAACAGGCTTGCGCCTGCCATCTTGCCTTGTTCAACGACCTCACCATCAATAAAGCCTTCGTTTTTTTGCCGCTCCTGTTCATCTATAATACCCGCAAAATTCGCCCGCTCCACGAGGCGAAGCGCTTTGTTTTTCGTTAGCTGACGAGAGACAAAGTCTTCAATCTCTTCGGCTAAATCTTCGAAATAAGGATCAAAATGTTCAATGGGCTCCACCGAAACATTTACACGTTGGGCATGGAGCGTTTGAGTGAAGAACAGGCACAATAGTGCGCCCCCCAGTCTAATAATTGTTGTAAGCATATTCAAGCACTAAATTGGAAATGATCCTGCGGCGTACGGCCGGGGAAATGTTACGACTTCGATGGGCAGTATTATACCATTCCAAGCTACTGCGGGGGCCCTCCTTCGTCATGAGTTCGTCCAAAAGAGCCTCGGCCTGATCAGCACATTCTAAAGTAGGATCTACCCTTGCCAGCAGTTGTGCAGCGCGCCGCATGTTCCCAGCCACCACCTCCGCTTTCGCGCGGATGATCATCTGGCGACAATCAGCCGCCTGCTGCTGGGTATATATGCTGCTCACCAGGCTCTCCATTTCAACGGAGCATTTATCACCGTCAGAAAGCTGGGTATACACCGCCAGTACCTCCGTTTGATGCCCTGTATCATTGAGTTTCTTTAGACGAGACACTAAGTCATCACACGCAGGTAATAGCGCTTGATGCTTACGGATTACGCTCTGAAGTTTTTCCCGGGAGAGATAGGTCTTGCAGATTTTTTTCAGTGCATTGGTGGTCGCTTCCTGATCATTTCCCCCATTGCCACTCACTGTACCCGTAATTAATTCCCCAACCGGTAAGTCGAGCACATAATCTGTAAAGGACAATGAAAATTCATACTTAGTAATGGACACTTTAGCCATGCCGCTAATCCGTTGGCTGGACGCGGGAAACAATTGTAACCGACAACCGAGAGAGCCATACGTATTTGCCGCAAGCACCTGGTCTATCTGCGCTTGCAACTCGCTACGTAACCTTAGATCGTTGACCAGGCCGGTTGCATCCTTAGTAGCGCTAAGCACGACTACCGAGGTAGATTGTGCCAACAGGCTAATGCCTCCCAGCATAAAGCAACCCAATAGTAAAAAAAAACGCATGAGTCTTAATTAATGGTGAGAAAAATGCGATTACCCTGAACATCCCGGGTTATCTCCAGTCCTAATTCGCTGAAATCCTTACGAAACTGGCTGGCTAGCCGTGACACCCGAAAATTGCGGCCTTTGTCGTCCCGGAGCGGGACTTTAAAAGCATCTACAATCATTTTGGTAGCGGTAATACCCTGAAGGTGATAGTAGTTGCCGAAAGAATTATCATAAAGCCAGTCTTCGATGACGTCGGAAAGCAAGTCTTCGTCAACCCCAACCTCGGAATCCATATCGTATTCGGAGGCTTGAGAGAAGCCGATATTCATCGTTATCGTACGGCCATTAGCGACAATATCGTCAAACTTGAGTTGGATCGTATTCAGCAGTTCCTCGACGTTATCCCCGAGAGCTCGGGTAGTTAGTTTTGCATAGTCTTCCGAATAGAACTTGGGAGATGTACCAACTTTGTTAGCCAGTGATTCGCTGGAATACGCGTCATAAGCGGATAAGACCACTGCGACAGAGTTACCGGAGCTGCTCCGGTTTTTCTGTACTTCCACTTCCACGAAAATGTCGGCACCTGAAAGCTCGATCACCATTTGCTTAAGAGAAGTGACGTTGTCAGATTCCATAACCTGATCGTTGCCCAATTGATTGAGTTTTGACCGAAAGTCAATAGTGCTATACCCCCGGTCGTCAAAGCCCTCTTTTACTTTAGACACAGCAATGCGTAGTGCTTCATTCTTTTCTAAAGCAGTGCGTAACTGCTCATCTTCTTTAGCAAACGGTATTACCATAATGGTCGGCTGAACCGTTTGAGTATTTTCCTGTGCTGCAAGGCTTACTCCCCACAGCATTATCAGGAAGATAGAAAACAATCTCATAATCAATATTTTAAAGGCCAAATTTTCTTAGTGCTCCTGCACCTTCCAGGTACCGCCGCAGTGAGGGAACGTTGATGGCCAGCCTTACCTTTACGTTAGGGTCGGTTTTTCTCGCCCGGCGGCTAAAATTTCCTCTACGTTGATCCACTAAAAATTCGAGGTAGGTTTTGTCAGCAAAAAACTGCTCGAAAAAATCCGTTTTTCCCGCGTAAACCTGATGAGCGTTTGCACCAAGTAGTGGCAAATATTGACTTGATCCCGGAATTCCGGACTTCAGTAATACTTTGAAAGATTTGACGGTAGCGTCCTCAAAGGCGACAGCCTTTTTTTTACCGTATCCATTAGCTTCAAGAACGATAATTCCTTTTTCCGGACTTGAAACATATCGAACCTCTCCAGTAGAGGATTGAGCGCAAACAATTGCCCCAAAACACAAGCAGGTAACGAAAATCAGGGATCTAAACAATTTCATATCTTTAAGTTAACAGGGTTGCAAACTTAACCAAAACATGGTAGAAGTATCGGTCTCACTCTTTGACATCACCTAATGGAGTAAATAATCAGAGCTGAAAAACACTGAAATAAGTCCACTAATTGGGGAGTGCAGCCTCTGACAATATTTGATAATGCCCAACCTGCTCAACGTTTTTCCTCTCCTATCCGGTCATGCACCTTCTGCTTTAATCACCGCTATAAACCGATCCCCAAAGCGGTGGAGCTTCCGCTCCCCTACTCCGCTGATGCGGCCCATTTCAGCGTCGGTGACCGGGCGTTGATCCACCATTTCGTGGAGGGTGGCATCATTGAAAACGAGGTAAGGTGGGATGCCGAACTCCCGGGCAAGATCTTTGCGGACCTGTCGTAGTTTATCGAAGAGGCTCATATTCTCCCGTTTGGTTTCGGCAAACTTTCGGGTCTTCGCGCCCGCCGCTTCGCGGCGTTTTTTAATGGTGGTCATCTTCACCAACTCCACGGTTTCTTTCTCGAAGAGGACCCGGCGGGCGGCGGGGGTCAGCTTCACCTTATTATAGTCTTCGTGAGCGACGTAGAGATAGCCCAGGCTGATGAGTTGGTTGAAGTATTGGTTCCAGTCGAAGGCGGAGATGTCTCGTCCGGCGCCGTAGGTTTTCACCTGATCGTAGCCACGACTGCGGAGGTCGGCGCGGGCGGAGCCGCGCAGCACATCAATGGCCATACCGGCACCAACACTTTCCTTCAGGCGGGCAACGGCGCTGAGCGCCTTTTGCGCCAGGATGGTTCCGTCAAATCGTTCAGGAGGGTTAGCACATACATCGCAGTTCCCGCAGTCTTCGGCGTGGTCTTCGCTGAAGTAGTTAAGTAAAATCCGCCGGCGGCAGGCCATGCTTTCGGCGTATTCCTTCATGCGGTCGAGCTTGGCGACCTGCAACTCGGAGTTGGGGTTACCACTGATCATGTCCTTCAGCGTCAGGTAATCATTGTAGGAGTAGAAGAGCAGCGTATCGGCTTTGGCGCCATCGCGACCGGCCCGACCAATTTCCTGGTAGTAGTTTTCCAGGTTTTTAGGCAAAGTGTAGTGGATGACCCAGCGGACGTTGCTTTTATCGATACCCATGCCAAAGGCGATGGTAGCGCAGACGATGAGGGTCTTGTCGTTGATAAAATCTGACTGCACTTCCGCCCGGCGAGCTGCTGGCAGCCCAGCGTGATAGGCTTCGGCATTGTAACCAGCTGCCCGCAGGTTATCGGCCATTTTTTCGGTCTGTTTGCGGCTCAGGCAGTAAACGATGCCTGCTTCATTGGGGCGCTCACGGAGGAAGTTGATGATCTGCTCGCGGCGCTTCAGGCCGGGACGGACGGCGAGGCTGAGGTTTGGCCGGTTGAAGGAAGAGATGTGCTGCTCAGCAGAAGGGATGCCTAATTGTTCGGCCATATCCTTGCGCGTGAGGCGGTCAGCAGTAGCCGTAAGCGCCAGCACGGGCGTTTCGGGGAAGGCCGTCTTCAGGCCCTTCAGGCGGGTATATTCCGGACGGAAGTCATGGCCCCAGGCAGAGATACAGTGAGCTTCGTCGATGGCGAAGAGGCAGATCTTCCGGCGTTTCAGGAAGGTAAAAAAGCCTTGAGAAAGCAGTTTTTCGGGAGAAACGTAGAGCAGGTGCAGCTCTCCGCTTTCATAGGCCGTTTCCACGGCAAGACTTTCGGTACCTGTCTGACTGGAGTTGAGGTAGGCCGCCCGGATACCAACGGCCCGGAGTCCGTCTACCTGATCTTTCATCAGAGAGATGAGGGGGCTGACAACCACTACCGTTCCGGTCATCGTTACGGCAGGAATCTGGAAGCACATCGATTTGCCGCCACCGGTAGGCATCAGAACGATGCCGTCTTCCCCGCGAAACACTCCCTCGATGATCTTGAGCTGCAACGGACGGAAGTCGTCGTAGCCAAAATATTTCTTCAGGGCAGACTTTGCCAGTTCCTGGGTCATAAAAGTTTGTATCAACTGCTGTTGCCGCAAATATGGTTAAAAAGGACAAACTAATTACTATTTGTTTAAAATTAATCCAGGCCAAAGCATCAGCAACAACAACTCACTTTCAGGCACTACGGGGTCAGTTTTGCGGCTTATTGATTGGTCGGGCTACGGGAATAACCTAGTTTATACCACTATTGGTCAAATCAGTATATCCTTGCCGGTTTCTTTGCTCGAAGACGGTTTTGATTGGCTACTTTCATTCAGATCAAAAGACAGATACTCTTCTTCTTTTTTACTATTTTGCCTTCCATATCCTAGACATGCCAACCATTCTACTATCTGATTTCGGCCTTTTTGTTGGTCGCTTCCACCCCATTCTGGTTCACTTACCCATTGGCTTTCTGCTGTTAGCGGTTTTAATGGAATTCTGGCCGGGAGATAAGTTGCGGCCCGCCATCCGGATCAGCTGGGTGGCAGGCGCAGCAGCAGCCGTAGCGGCTGCCGGATGCGGCTGGTTGTTAGCTAATGAGAGTGGTGGCGGAGACACGCTCTGGTGGCACCGTTGGCTGGGTATCAGCGTAGCCATCTTAGCGGTGAGTGGTGTTTTCCTGACCCGGAAAGGAGGGAAGACCGCCAAATATTTTGGCGTTTTGGTGGCAGGGCTTCTGGGCTTAGCCGGCCATCAGGGCGGGAACCTTACGCACGGGGAGACCTACCTGTTTGAGCATGCTCCGGTGGCCATTCAAAAAATTGCCGGTCATGCGCCGGACAGTTCTGCCGTAAAAGACTGGACTCGGGTTAACACTGACAGCATAAACCTTTACGCCAGTTTCCTTCAGCCAGCGCTCAATAAATCCTGTGTTCGCTGCCACAACGCTGGCAAGCAAAACGGTGATCTTCGGATGGACGAGCCCCACTTCATTTTTCGGGGCGGAGACGGTGGCCCGGCGGTGAAAGCGGGAAGTCCGATGGCCAGTAGCTGGATGAAACGAATAACCCTGCCCAAAGAGAACGTGAAGAGCATGCCTCCGCAGGGAGATGGCTTTGATTATGCAACGATAGCACTACTACGATACTGGATTGAGCAGGGAGCAGATACACTTGCTGTACTGGACCCAAGAGACACACCGGAAGAAATTAAAGAGCTATTACTGCGTGATTACGGCCTCGACTTGCGTCCACGGCTCTTCGTAGAGACCCTCCATGCACCTGCGGTGAGCGCCCAAAACCTGGACAAACTGCGAGAACTTCACTGGTCCGTTAGCCCGCTTAACCCTGCTGGCCCTGCCCTCGAGGCAAAGCCAACGCCCGGCAAGCAACTCGAACCTTCAGCCCTGATGAAATTAGCGGAGATAGCCCCCGAACAGATCAGCTATCTCAGTCTGGACCGCTTACCCTTTGACGACGCTCAGCTGGAGCCACTGGCCCGCTTCCCCAACCTGAACCGCCTTCGCCTCAACGGCACCGCTGTAAGCCCTAAGACGGTAGAGCGCCTTAAGGGACTTCGGCATCTGGAATCGCTCAATTTGTACGGTACGGAGGTAGATGATCGTATTTTCGAGCACCTGGCCAGCTATCCGGCACTCAAGCGCCTTTATCTGTGGCAAACAAAAGTCAGCCCGGATGCCGTCAGGGCATTTTCTGAGGCTCACCCTGACGTTTCCATCGATACTGGCTTCACCTTTACCAAAGGAGATAACGAAACAAATACTAAATAACCATGCCGGACAACCGTCGTCAATTTTTAAAAAAAGCCGGTCTTGCGGGCCTGGCCACTGCTTCAGTCCCGCTAACGGCTCTGTCAGCCTGTGCAAAAAAGACACAGCTCATTGACGATAGAAACATAGTTGGGCACGGAGACTTTCGTTATAAAGTGGACAAAAACTGGGGCAATTTAGACCCTCGCACTCAGCCCGTACAGCATTGTCACGAGATGGTTATGGACAGTAGAGGCCGGCTGGTTTGCTCAACGGTAAGTGACAAATTCGACGTCATTGTGTACAGCAAAGACGGCAAAATGCTGGACTCGTTCAAGCTTGGCCTGACCGAGCCGCACGGATTCACGAAAGCTGGCCAGGGAGAAGACCAGACCTTTTGGCTGACGGACAGCGCCGACGGTCGCGTTGTCAACATTGATCTGGACGGCAGGCTCATCCGGGAACTCAGTGTTCCGGCTGATCAAATTCCGAAAGGTTCGGTCTTTAAGCCAACGGAAACGACCGTTGCGTCTAATGGAGACATTTATGTAGCAGACGGATATGGCACCAATAAAATTTTCCATTTTGACGTCAAGGGTCAGCTAAAGAATGTCTTCGGCGGTAAAGATCACTTTGGTTGTTGCCACGGTATTGTGGTGGATGACCGGCGGGGAACGCCGGAGTTGTTGATCACTAACCGCTCCGCAGCAGAATTCCAACGCTGGTCAATGAACGGCAAGCATTTGTCTACCCGAAAACTGCCCGGTCTGGAAATCTGCCGTCCCGTCATTTCCGGGTTCTATACCTATTTTGCGGTCATCGTTACCAAAAGCTGGTGGAATTATGATGGCATGGTAGCCGTGTTGGACAAAGACTTTAACGTTGTCTCTCTTCCCGGGGGCTCCGCCCCGACGGACCAAAGCAATTTTAAGGATGTAGTGTACGATAACCAGACCTTCCTTAACCCACACGACGTGTGCCCCGATGAGGATGGAAACCTCTTCGTGCCACAGTGGTATAGTGGACGGACCTATCCGGTGCGACTGAAAAGGGTCTAAGTAGTTGGTGCGGGAGTGGAATTAGCAGAAGAATTGTCTTCATCGAACAAGCCGTAAATTAGTATGTTTGCAAAGTAAGGAAAGTCAGTACCGACTTCCTCCAATCACAAAAAACCACCCAGCATGAAGTTTTTCATCGATACCGCCAACCTAAACGACATCGCCGAAGCGGAAGCTCTTGGCATTCTTGACGGCGTAACCACGAACCCTAGCCTGATGGCTAAGGAAAAAATCAGCGGAGATAAAGCTGTACTAGCCCACTACAAGAAAATCTGTGACATCACGGATGGTGACGTAAGCGCCGAAGTAATCAGCACCGACTTTGAGGGAATGAAGCGGGAAGCCAGTGAGTTGGTCAAGATTGCAGACAATATCGTCGTTAAGATCCCAATGATCCGTGATGGTGTAAAAGCACTCGCCTGGGCCCGTTCGCAGGGAATCAAGACCAACTGTACGCTCGTATTCAGTGCCGGACAGGCCATCCTGGCCGCCAAAGCCGGTGCTACCTACGTTAGCCCCTTCATTGGTCGCATTGATGATATTGGCTGGGAAGGCATGACCCTCATTGAGGACATTGCTGAGATCTACGCGATTCAGGATTTCGACACTGAAATTCTCGCCGCCTCCATCCGTTCAGGTAAGCACATCATCCAGGCAGCTAAAGCAGGTGCAGATGTAGTTACCTGTGGCCTCAAAGCTTTCGACAGCTTGTTTAATCACCCGCTGACGGACAACGGACTGGCTAAATTCCTGGCCGATCACGCTAAGGCAGCACAAGGATAAGTAAGTGTTTAAAAGTAGTGTGTCCCGTATTTAAGGGCTTAGGCCGCGCTCATTTTTGATGGTCTTAATCTGGGTTAACCGCCGCAGGTAGCCACGAAGCGAAATCCAGGCCTGTGCTACAAAGCTCTGGGAGCTGGCCCGCTAAAAAGCGTTGCGCCTCCAGCCTTACAAACATAACACCCTACTTATAAAAGCTATTTAATACCACGACCCAGTGGTTCAACAGCGATCAGCGGACAATATCTGCGCCATATGGCAGCAGGTGTTATCTGCTGATCGCTTTTTCATTTAAGAACCAAAAATTGTCCTGTAGCTTTTCTTATTCTCCAATTTCCGCGCCTTGCCAGGAAAAATCAGGACTTCAGAGCGGCCAGTTCAGAGCACGAAGTACTGCGCAGCAAAAAGTTTAAACGGGTTCTGAGGAAGAGAATAACCGTAAGTGGAAACGGATGAAAAAAAAACTTCCCATTTCCCCAAAACTACCCTAATATTGTACGGTAGTATTGGATGACATACTCACCATTACCCCCTATAATTTTTTCCACCAACCGTGCCAGCAGGCACCCTCTCCCTTTCCCATGTCCAAGCCACGCGTTATTAAGAACTACGAGAAGCTCGATGAAGCAGTTCTGGAGCAGATCAAACTCAGCTACCCCGAAGGTTTCTCTGGCAACCTCATTCGATTTACCGATGTTGACGGGCGGCTAACCAGTGCCCTGCCCTTCGAGACCGAGGAAAAATATTACCTCATCCGGATGACCAAGACCGAAGCCATACAAATCATCGATGAAGACGACGACTACGATGATGATGGTAACTTGCTGGACGACGTCCGGGATGAATATGCGGACAAGTACGACGATGACGACGACGATATTGAAGCTGCCGACATTGACCCTGACGAGCTGGCGGACGATGACGACGACTAATGCTTCTACTCATCTCCGGCTCCCCGTCTGCCGAAAGCGCTAACTCCCGCTTTCTGCGTGCCATCGGCCAGATGTCCGGGCGGACTATTTGCGCAGCGGACTACCTGGCCGACCTTCCCGTCTTCCAGCCGGGCAGAGATAAAGCTCCCTGGCCGCCAACCGTCCTTCGCTGGCGGAAGGAACTGGCGGCGGCCGAGGCCGTCATCTTCAGCACCCCCGCCTACCTCCACAACCTGCCCGGCGTTTTGAAAAACGCGCTGGACTGGTTGGCTTCCTCTGGCGAGCTGGACCAGAAACCTGCGCTGGTGTTCACCTTCACACCATCTTCACCAAGAGGCGAGCGGGCGCGGCAATCCCTTCTCTGGTCATTGGAAGCCCTGAACACAAGAGTAGTGGCCGAGGCAGCGCTTTACCAAAACGACGTATCCTTCACGGAGAATGGCGATATTGCAGCGGGGGATAGCCGGGAAATGCTGGTAGAGGCGTTGGGCTTGTTGCCTTAACAACCCGATCACCCAATGGACTTCATTTCTCCGCTACGCTCCGTGATGAATACCTTCGTGGTTCGTTAGGAACGCCAACCCCTTACTCCTTTCTTCCTTTCAACTTTACTCCACTTATCAAGCTTCAATTCTCCCCCCTCTACCCCATCGTTTTTTTCCTGGCGCTTATGGCCTTAGGGTTAGGGGTTCTTGACGATTACGGCATCAGTTGGGATGAGTCCATCCAGCGCAGACACGGCCGTGTGTCGATTGATTACGCGGCGGAAAAGCTCGGCATTGATGACTATGAGAAGCTGGAGCCCGAGTGGGATCTGGAAGACTACCAGTGGTCTAACTACGGCATGATTTACCAGATCACGGCCAACTTACTGGAGCAAAAACTCGGCTATGAAGACGACCCTTACCATTATTACAAGCTAAGGCACTACCTCGCCTTTGGTCTTTTCTGGCTGGCCTGCCTCTATTTTTACCGAACGCTGCGGCTACGATTTCCGGATAAGGCCTGGTACCCCCTGATCGGTACGCTGGCCCTGGTACTCAGTCCACGCATATTCGCCAATGGCTTTTATAACCCTAAAGATCATATTCTGCTGGTGTTTTACGTCATCAGCACTTTCACCATGCTACGGTTCCTGAAAGAACGCAGCTGGCGCAACCTGATCTTTCACGCCTTTGCCACGGGGCTGGCGCTCAACACCCGGCTTCCGGCCTTAATCGTGCCACTGACGACTTGTCTGATTCTGGGTTGGGAGATGTTGCGGGATCGTTCGGAAATCCGTGCAAACCTGAAATGGATCGCGGTTTACCTGCCCCTTTCCGTTGCCTTTATGGTGCCCTTCTTCCCTTATTTATGGGAGGATACTTTTAGCCGTTTGATCGGCGCCTTCAGCGAAATGTCTGCTTTTGACTGGGACAGTACCGTATGGTTATTCGGAAACCGCATCAGCGCGCTGGATGTGCCCTGGTATTACATCCCCGCCTGGATTATCATCACGACACCCATCATTTTTCTGCTCTTCATTTTTTCGGGGGTCTTTGCGACGGGGAAGCATATGCTGTCCAGCCTCCGCGACTTCCGCTGGTGGAGCAGCAAAGAGGAATTGCTCGACTTCTCACAGCTGGGGCTGGCCGTGGGACCGATATTAGTGGTCATTCTGCTGGGTTCAACGCTCTACAATGGTTGGAGGCATCTGCATTTTGTTTTCCCTTCCTTCGTCTTTCTGTTGATGGTGGGGTATGATTACGGTCAGCGGAATTGGGCGCGGCCGCAGGTGCAAAGCTGGATTTTAGGAGCAGGGCTGGTCTTAACCGCCGTACAGATGGCGCGTTACCACCCGCATCAGTACGTTTACTTCAATGCCGCCATTCAGGGTGAGCCACTTAACGTCCGCTTTGACATGGATTACTGGGGTGTTGGCTTCCGGGATGCTTTCCTTCAGTTGGCTGACCAGATTCCTGAAGGAGAAACCCGTGCCATCAAGTGTGAGGTTTGGCCCTGTAAAGACAACTACAAATCCCTTCCTCCGGAAGCGAAGGCCAAACTGACCATTGCCACCGCCTGGCATAAGGCGGATTACCTGGCGACGAACTTCATCTGGCCCAACACCCGCTACGACGTTCGGGACCGGAAGGAACACTTTGCCTTTCCGGTGGTGGAAGTCCGGCCGGCCGGAGATCTCATCGTTGGCATCTATGACCTTCGGGCGGCTAAAGCTGCCGCCGCTCCTGCCCCAAAAGGGACCGAATAAAAAAGCAGCGAATAGTTAGAGAATAATTCGTGACAATTTTACTGTTCTAACGTCAGAAGAATGGATGCAACGTCCGAGTGGAGTTTTAGCCAGTCCTACCATTAAGACTTCTAAACTCTCATTATGGTCCGTTAGCCACCCAATTTAAACTTTCAAAAAAGCAACTCTTATGTTAGATTCTATCATGGACATGGCCAAGGGCCAACTCCTTTCCACCATCACCGAAAAGACCGGCCTCGACATGGGTCAGGCGGAGCAGGCGCTTCCGCTGGCTCAGGAATCCATCACCGAAGGCATCACGGGTGCCATCAGCGGTGGTAACGTAGACGGTATTCTGGGTATGCTCACCAGCGCTGTTGGCGGTGGCGGCGGTGGTCTCGTGGAGAACATGGTATATAAAGGCATTGCTGGCAACTTCATCAGCAAAATCACTTCTACCCTCGGCGTTGGCGAAGGTATGGCCAGCACGCTCTCCGGCGTTGCACTGCCCATGATTATGGAAAAAATCGGTGGCGCTACGCAAGCGGCTGGTGACACGGACGGCATCGATCAGGATTCCGTTATGAGTGCTCTTGGCCTTGATGCCGGCAGCCTCCTCAGTGGTCTGGCTGGTGGCGGAGCTGCCGGTGACCTGCTTGGCAAAGCCGCCGGCATGCTCGGTGGTGCTGCTGACGCTGGTAAAGGCGCTGGTGAAGGACTACTCGGCAAAGCTGCCGATATGCTCGGCGACGCAACCGATGCAGGTAAGGACGCCGGTGGCGGACTGCTCGGTAAGCTCGGCGGTATGTTCAAAAAATAAACTGCCTGCTGTGGCCTAAAGCCGCAACAAAAAGTACCGAAGACGGCTTCTCCATTGCGGAGGAGCCGTCTTTTTTTGTTCCTTGCTCCTCCTAAACCAAACTAGCACCTGCGCTCCGGCGCCCCAAAGGCTGCCCTTAGCTGGTGTATAAAAGTCGAATCATGCTTAAAAAAATTACCCTCTTCCTTTTGATCGGACTATCCACCACCCTCTCCGCTCAATTCATTTATGGTGACCCGCTGCCTGACGCTCCTGCCTTGTCAGCACGCGGAGAGCACGCCGTTGGTGTTCGTACCATTACCATCACCAATCCCGATCAGCCCAACGTAGCCGCTGGTGCGAAAGAAGGAACATTCACTTCTTACGATCGTGATCTGAAAGTGGAAATCTGGTACCCCGCCGATGCTGACCTTAATGCCACCATCGAATACCCTGAGGTAATGGGCCAGAGCCCAGACACCACCCGCCCCATCATACCTTTCACCTTTTTGGGCCGTGCCACCCGGGATGCAAAACCCAAAAAAGGGACATCTCCCTACCCGCTCGTCATCATCTCCCACGGCTATACCGGCTCGCGCTACCTGATGACTTACCTGACGGAGAACCTGGCCTCCAAAGGTTACGTAGTGGCCGCCATTGAGCATAAGGAGTCCACCTTTACGGATGCCGGTCCCTTCCCCGCAACGCTCTACTTCCGGCCCATTGACATCGTCTTCACCCTTGATCAAATCGACGCCCGGAGTAAAGCGGGTTCCGACAGCTTTCTGTCCGGTCTGGCGGACGCTTCCAATACCGCCATCGTTGGCTATTCCATGGGGGGCTACGGCGTACTTAACGTTGGCGGAGCGGGCTACAACCCCCAGTTCGCCGCCTTCTTCGCCGCTCAGAACGGCGGCAACACCGCCATCAGCCGCCACATCATGGGCGACCCCGCCTATAAGGGCGGAACGGACGACCGGATCAAAGCCGTCGTTGCGCTGGCGCCCTGGGGAAAGACCTTTCAGGTATGGAATGATGAAGGACTGGCCAACCTTAAAAAGCCGACCTTCTTCATTGCCGGTAGCCAGGATGACATCTCCGGCTACGAAAATGGTATCAAGGCCATTTACGAGGGAGCCGTCAACACGGAGCGCTACCTGCTCACTTACGAAGGGGCCCGCCACAACGTTGCGCCTAACCCCGCCCCACCCGAAGCACTCGCCCCCGGCCTGCACATCGATGAATTTCTGCGCTACGCGGATTCCGTTTGGGATACCCGCCGGATGAACAACGTCAATCAACACTTCATCACTGCCTTCCTGGGGCTCAAGCTGATGGGCAAGACTGAATACAGCAAATACCTGAACCTGCCGGAAGTAGCCGCCGAGAAAGGCTGGGAAGGCTTTAAGCCGCGGACGGCGGTGGGGCTGACGTTGGAGAAGTAGTCTGGTAGTCGGTAGTCGGGTAGTAGCTACCGCAAGGGAAAGGGCACGCTGCTGCGCAGCTGGAGGGTAGGGAGTATGGTAGTCGGTAGTCGGTAGTGTGGTAGTAGCTACCGCAAGGGAAAGGGCACGCTGCTGCGCAGCTGGAGAGAAGGTAGTATGGTAGTCGGTAGTGTGGTAGAAGCTACCGCAAGGGAAAGGGCACGCTGCTGCGCAGCTGGAGGGAAGGTAGTATGGTAGTCGGTAGTCGGTAGTGTGGTAGTAGCTGCCGCAAGGGAAAGGGCACGCTGCTGCGCAGCTGGAGGAAAGGGAGTATGGTAGTCGGTAGTCGGTAGTGTGGTAGAAGCTACCGCAAGGGAAAGGGCACGCTGCTGCGCAGCTGTAGGGAAGGGAGTATGGTAGTCGGTAGTCGGTAGTGTGGTAGAAGCTACCGCAAGGGGAAAGGCACGCTGCTGCGTAGCTGGAGGGAAGGGAGTAGGTAGTTGGGTAGTGGTTATTAGATTTTTGAGCCCAAAACGCCCCTCCCCAAGTGGGAAGAGGCGCGAAAAATCAGCTGGCCTTCACGGGCGTTAGTCTCAAAGCTATTGTTCATAGAGTGTGCTAAATGGAATAAAGAAAAGGGTGCCCGATCCGGCCAACTGATTCACGTTTTTGGTTCGGGGCTTAGAGTCCCAGTTTGAAGTCTACGGCTACTGCACGCCAGGAGGCAACGGTTTTACCTTCGATTTTAGCGGGAGTCCACTGCCCCATCTGCTTTAAGGCATCGATGACTACCCGATCACAGATAGCGTGGGTGGATTGCTCTACGATATAATCGTTTAGGCTGCCGTCAGGCTGCACCTTAAAACGGACGATGGTGGTGCCTTCGAAGTTATTCTCCTGCGCCAGCTCAGGGTACTTAACGTTGGCCTTCAGGAAGCTTTCCACCTCAATTGCTCCGCCAGGGTAGTTGGCCTCGTAACTATCCCGGTCTTCCGGAATATGCAGCAGTGGAGTTGCCTCTGCAGATGCGGCCTGCAATGGCAAGATGGCTGGAGCAATGGAGGCGGTTGAAAGCGTCGATTGTGCCTGAGTGTCTATGGATAACAGGAAGGAGAAGGTAAGGGCGATGGCAAGGAAAAAAGTGGAAGACGTTTGCTTTAAGGTATTCATGATTTAATTCTTTTGAATGGGTGATTGGATACAGGTATATGTGATATCCTCAGTGTTGGTGACCTCGATATGGTTACAAATGTAGAGTAGCCCCCACCCCGATGCGTTCGGATAGGTAAAAGCGTACTTCCGGCCTTATAAATGCGGAATTTCCACTGTCCGGATTTATAAATCAGGATATCTGGACAGTCAATAAAATTGATCTATCTAACTACTAATCAAGCTTTTACGATACTTACTTGGTGTAGACCCCGTAAACTTCTTAAACGCTTCATAAAAAGCTGTTTTAGAATTAAATCCGGCTTCGTAGGCCGTGGCAATGATGGTGAAGTGGCTGTAGTTATCGTCCGTGAGCATAGCTTTTGCCTTTTCCACCCGGTAGCTGTTGATAAAATCACCAAAGGACTGCTGGATTTTTTCGTTGATGATCTGCGACAAATAATGGGAAGGAATATCAACCTGCTCTGCCAGCTGACCAAGGGTTAGCTCTGGCTCCAGATAGGGCTTTTCGGTGGTTACGTAGGTCAACAGTTTATTGACCATTTGCTCCTTCTGGCTTTCTCGTAAATTAGAACTCTCGTACTTTTTCTGGGCAATTTCCTGCGCGCTTTCCGATTCCATTTGATTCGGGAAGCGATGAAAAAGTCTCGGCTTAAGTAAAGCCGCAGCGTAAACAACGATGATGAAAAAAACGAAGCAAAAGGCAAAAATGGTGACAGAAACAACCTCATATTGAGTGAAGGCCACTAGGGCAATAATAACCAATGGCACCAGTAGAACCGAGCTAAAAAGCAGCAGCCACTGAGAGTAAGTACGGTCGATCGAAGTAGAAGTAGCCGAAAGATGCTTCTGGTAGCGGAATATAAACCTGATGGACAACAGAAAGTAGACGGAGGATACTAATACTTTCGCCAGTCGTTCCCATACCGGCATTGGATAAACACCTCGTATAATCAGGTTTTCGTAGTGAGCATATTTTTCCGGGCCTGAGATAACCAGGAAATCCCAATCAATGATCAGAAAAAACAAAAAAGGAGTTACGTGCAAAAAGTCGCGCAGCTGCAAGCGAAAAGAACGCTGGGTACTGGCCTTTGCATATAAATAAATTAATGGCCCCAGCAGCGGGTAAATGAGTGCTCCCGTATTGGATATATGGGGTACATACTGAAGAATACGGGCGCCGTACAAATAGCCCGGAAGGATGAAGATAGTATAACACAATACCACAAGCGCCAAAAAAATGTTAGCGTAACTCTTTTGGGATTGTTTGGCGAGCAAGAAAACAGTCAACGATATCCCCAAAAAAACACCTACGCTAAGCATTGTATTCAGAAGCGTGATACCGCGGACAAAAAGTAACATTGAGGATGAGTTGAAGGCCTTACTTATTGAGAGTGGTCAAAAATAGTCAAACAGTCAGACAGTCAGGTAGTCAAATAGTAGCTGACGAGCAGCTGTAAGAAAAGATAGTTAGTCATCCTTCAACCCTAAAGCATAAAACAAGGCTGCCGCACGAACGCCATAAGCATTCTCGTGCGGCAGCACTATTTGATTATTTGGCAGCCTGACTATTTGACTAAGATCGGCAAGCGAGCCATCGTGTTCTCCCAACCCACGACGAGGTGGAGCTGGCCGTTGCCCTTATCGACGAAAGTCATGGACAGCGCTTCGAGGGTTTCCGGCGTCTTTTCGGTGGGTGCCTTTACTTTGACGACGACGTCTTTTTCGTCGAAGTTAGCGTTGCCCCAGCTTTGGACGGATTTGTGCAGAACGAACTCCCAATTACCTTCATTCACTTCGGCGAAGAGACCATAGCGACCGGCTTTGAGCTCTTTTCCGCCCACCATAACGTCTTTGAAGAAAGTTACTTCGGTAGTTTCGTTAGCACCAACGCGCCACATTTCACCGTACTTGAGCATTTCGCCGAAGATCTTACGCCCTTTCATTTGAGGGCGGCTGTAGACTACGCGAACCTGTGGTTCGTTGGCGGCGAGATCTTTTTCTTCTACGAAGTTACGCAGACGGGACATGTCGGGAAACTGCACGAGGTCCATCGGGCTGGCATCAGAACCGGCAAAGGTTGGCGGAGCGAGGTTGATGGGGAAACCAACGCGGGTTTGGTCCCATTCGAAGAGCATCCAAACGCGGTCTTCCGTTTCTTTCTGGAAGCCGACGGTGAAGGATTCCCGGACATTGTCTACGGGAATAACTGCGGCTTTGATGGAGACGATGTCTTTAGAAACATCCCGGTTTTGAGAACCGCCGATGAAACGCTCTTCGGAGAGCTTGATCGTCCAGAAAGCCTTACCCGGCTCGCCGAAAATGGTATAGGTGCCGGCGGGAACGATGGTGGTACCGATCTCTACCGTTTGGTAGAAGGTTACCTCAGTGGCTTCGTTGGCGCCGAGGCGGTAGTCTTCGCCGAAGGGAATAAGTTCGCCGAAGATGTTGCGATCTTTCTTCATCGGGCGACTGTAGAGGACCTTGATCTTTTGGGTACGGTCGGGGTCGTCCGCTTCAAGGTAGTTTTTGAAAGCAGCGCGGCGTGGGTAGTGCGCAGCGTCCATGGGGCTTTTGTCCATGCCGCCGAACTTGACTTCCTGGGCATCCAGGTTCAAGGTTCCCAGCAGGACAAAACAGAGTAAAAGAAGGAGATTGGTTTTCACGTGGGTGATTTTAGTTATGTAAGGACCGCAAAAATACTACAATCGTAAGAGCGTATGTTAACGAAGCGTAAAGAGGCGCGGCCGCAGGTGCAGGGGCGGTAGAGAAGCAGGGTAATTGTCCTTTGACGACAAATTTGCGGGGGTTAGGGGTTACAGGTTGCAAGTTGCAAGTTGCAAGTTGGGGATTGCCCCCTTGCAACCTGTAACCTGCAACCTGTTACCTGCAACTTGCAACTTGAACTCTACAACCTCCCCTGCACCTGCGGCCGCGCCCTGATGCTACATCAATATGCCATTAACTGCTTCTATTGGTGGTGGCAGCTCCGTTTCCCCCAACATTTCACGCAAGTCTATTTCAATTACCCGGCAGAGAGAGAGCATCGGGATATCATTGCCCAGGCCCTCGAAGGGGTTCTCAGAATAATCGCCTACCAGTTCCATCACCACATACACCCAGGCAACGATGACCGAAAAAGGGATAGAAAGCCAAACACCGAACTCACCGATTTTAGCGAACTCTCCTACCATACCGAAGGGCAACAAAAAGACGAAAATGGCAATAAAGATGAAGCTCATATTAGCGTACTGCCGGGGCAGGGGGAATTTTTTGATCCGCTCACACTTCCCCTGATGATCGTAGAAAGTATTGAGCAGTTTTTGCAATTCCACGTGCCTGAAGGTGTCAATAAACCCCTTTTCGTAAAGTTCTTTCAGGTGTTGAGCTTGTTGATCAATGATCTGAGTCGCCGTATTCTTGTAGTTTATTAATCGCTCATATTCATCAGCGGGTAAGAACCGTTTTAGTTCCCGCTGTGTAGCCCCATCGTTGGATAAGCCAACACCAATAAGCTCCTGATACCGCATGGCGTTTTGACCGACCAACCCTCCCTGGCTCAGGTGCTCCCATGGAGTGGGGATCAAAAGCTGGCTGCGCAAGGCGTAAAGCCAACCAATATGGCGGTAGAGGAGAATCTTAATAATAGCATTGAGTTCCTCCGGAACAGGACCGGATTCCGCCGGGGGATTCGCAATAAATCCTCTGGTACTCGCTCCCCACGACCGGCTGCTGTTAATGATGGCACCCCATATTTTGCGGGCCTCCCACATCCGATCATAAGCACTGTTATTTTTAAACCCAACGTAAAAGGCAACGGCAGTGCCAATGACCGAAAGCGGAAGCCAGGGAATAGACAACCAGTGGAGGCCAACTGCATCATACAGCACCGCAACGATAATCATCCAGGGAACGATCCAGAATAGGTGATGGCCGGAAAATCGCCAGACCTGACCGACCGTAAAATTCTTGTTTATGAACATTCAGCATCATTTTAGGCTTCCTAAAGTAGGGATATCTTTCTTGATGAGCGGGTTTGATCAATTAGCTGAGGAGGAGTACCTGCCGTTTCACACTATGCTTTTCGCATATGTTAGCTACATTTAGTTCTTACCACTGATCATTATGGGAAAACGATTTGCCTTTACCGTCTTACTGCTTTTAACCCTTACGGGAGTAGGAGTTTCCCTTGCAGATGACCAGAAATCCGAAGTCCGCAGCCCGCAGAACGAGGAGCTGGCGGAGACTCCCTTTTCGATCATGATGAAAGTTGTCACCCATAAGCGATGCATGAACTGCCACCCGGCCGGAGACCGGCCACGGCAGGGAGCTGACAGTCACCTCCACAACTTCAACGTTCAACGCGGAGCGGACGGCCATGGCATTGGCGCCCTGCAGTGTTCCACCTGCCACCAGTCGGAAAACAATGACTTTGCCGGAGTGCCCGGTGCCCCTCACTGGCACCTGGCGCCAATAAGTATGGCCTGGGAAGGGCTTAGCCGGACGGAGATTGCCCGCTCCATGCTGAATCCGGAAAATAACGGCGGGAAGACACTCGAAGAGACCGTAAAGCATATGACCGAGGACGAGCTCGTCCTCTGGGCCTTTGAGCCGGGAGTTGACAACGAAGGTATTCCCCGTGAGCTCCCTCCGGTAAGTAAAGAAGCATTCATCTCCGCGGTTAAAGCCTGGGCGGCAGCCGGGGCAGAGATTCCGGAGGAGTGAATCTTAATTTTCGGGTATAACTGTAGATGTACCCGGGGCGTTTCAGCGTATATCTACCGAATACTCCGACCGCCAATTTAACCAAACAAAAGCCAGCCTCCAGATCATGCCAACTACTTTCACCCTCAACGGGAAATCCGTCACCGTTCAAGCTGACGAAAACAGCCCCCTACTCTGGGCCATCCGGGATGAGTTAAACCTGAAGGGTACCAAGTTCGGCTGCGGCAAAGCCGCCTGCGGAGCCTGCACGCTTCACGTTAACGGCAAAGCCGTCCGGTCCTGTTCCTACGCCCTCAAATTTGCTGCCGGCAAAGAGATTACCACCATTGAAGGTCTCAGTTCCGGAGATGAGCTCCACCCCGTCCAGCAGGCCTGGATGGAAGAAATCGTACCGCAGTGCGGCTACTGCCAACCCGGGTTCATCATGGCTACTGCGGCGATGTTGGAAACTATCCCTAATCCAACCGATGAAGACATCGATAACAACATCGTCAATGTCTGCCGTTGCGCCACCTACTACCGGATGCGCAAAGCCATTCACCGTGCCGCCGAAATCAAAAGTCAAACTACCTAAATCGCCCCATCATGTCTGAAGCAAAAAAAGAAAAGCAGGGCTTTTCCCGGCGCAAGTTCCTTGTCCGGGCGGGTATCGGTGTCGGCTTGTTAGTAGGCACCACTTACTGCCTTCCCATCCGGCGGAAAATCGCAGAGACCATAAACACGGCCGAATCCCCCTATTTGGGTAGTACTGATGAACCGCAGATATGGTTTGAGGTCAAACCTGACAACTCCATCCTTTTCCACTGCCCTAAAGTGGAAATGGGCCAGGGCACCTTCACGGGCCTGGCACAGATTGCGGCGGATGAGTTAGAGGTTGGTATTGAGCAGATTCAGGTGGTTCACGCAGCTACCAGCACGGGCAATATTGATCAGTTCTCTACTGGTGGCAGCACCAGTATCAACAGCCTCTGGATGCCGCTTCGGGAACTGGCCGCCACCATGCGCGTGATGCTGATAAACGCAGCCGCAGCGCAATTAGGCCTCGAAGCCAGTAGCCTTTCTGCACTAAACGGAGTCGTTTCCGGTGGAGGAAAATCCATCACCTTCGGCGAAATCGTTCAGGCAGTCAGCGAGTGGGAAGTCCCCGACACACCTCCGTTGAAAGACGTGAAAGAGTATAAATACGTCGGTAAGCCCACCCCCAGGGTGGACCTTCGGGATAAAGTTCTCGGAGCCCCCATTTTCGGAATGGACGCCAGCCTGCCGGATATGCTGTACGGCTCGGTCGTTCGCCCGTCGGGCATTGACACGAAAATGGTCAGTGTCGACGTAAGTGAAGCGGAAGGGATGCCCGGTGTAGTAAAGATTGTGCAAGAAGATGATTTCGTTGGCGTAGTCGCCAACTCCTACGTGGAAGCCGAGGCTGCGAAGCAGAAGATCAAAGTTGTCTGGGAAGCCGCTAAGAAGTGGGACACTTTTAATATTGAAGAAGCAATTCTGGTGGGCAAGGGTAATTCTACCGAAATTCAAAAAGAAGGAAACGCTAAGAAGCTTCTGGCCGAAGGGGAGGAAGGCCTGATCGTCTCCGAATACTTTAGCCCCATCGGTGCACACGCTCAAATGGAGCCTAACGGAGCCGTGGCGTATGTGGAAGAAGACAAAGCCACCATCATTATGTCCACTCAAGTAGTAGCCATCACCCGCAAGGAGGTGGCGAACCGATTGGGCTTCAAGAATGAGCAGGTGATTATTCAGCCTACCTTCCTCGGCGGCGGCTTTGGCCGCCGCCTGCACACGCCCAACGCCATGCAGGCAGCCCTTATGTCCAGAGCCGTCGGCAAACCCGTCAAGTCTTTCTTCAACCGGAAGGAAGAGTTCCAGAATGATACTTTCCGCCCTCCCACCCACAATGTTCTGAAAGCCCGGCTGACCACTGACGGCAGGATCGAAGCAATATCGCATGATATCAGCAGCGGAGACGTTATGTTCGGCTCCCCACTCTTACCGGGTATTTTACAAAAGCTCATTGGTGCCGACCTGGGGGCCTGGCGGGGTGGAATGATCCAGTACCACGGCATCCCGAATTACCGGGCAGTCAGTTGGCGGGTGAAGCTTCCCTTTGCTACCAGCTGGTGGCGAAGTTTAGGTCTGTTAGCCAACACCTTTGCGATCGAAAGCTTTATGGATGAGCTGGCTGAAAAAGCAGGCAAAGACCCGATTTCTTTCCGGCTGGATCATTTAACGGAGACCAAGGCTGACGTCCGTTTGGCGAAGGTGATTCAACGAGCGGCAGAAGCTGCCAGCTACCGCAATACTCCTGCCGACGGGCGGGCAATGGGCTTCGCCTGCAGCACCGACGTTAACACCCCCTGTGCACATGTCGCAGAAGTATCCATCACGGACGGAAAGATTAAAGTCCATAAGGTTACCTGTGTGATGGACCCTGGCCTGGTTGTGAATCCGGATCAGGTTCGCGCTCAATGTGAGGGTAGTATCATTATGGGCCTCAGCGCCGTCCTCTACGAAAAAATGGAGGTGGAAGACGGAGCTCTGTATCCGGTACTATACGGCGCCTACCAAATAGCATTAATGAAAGATGCCCCAAAGGAGATCGATGTTATTTTGCTGGAAAATGACGATGTCCCCGGAGGCGTAGGCGAACCACCAATGGGCCCAATCGGTGCCGCCATCGCCAATGCTGTGTACCGGCTTACCGGAGAACGGGTACGGCGGATGCCTTTTTCAGCCAAGTAGTCAAGGAGTCAAGCAGTGAGAAATTAGCTGCCGCGAGGGATGCATTACTTAAGATAGAATCGCTTTCCTGAACCAATGGCACCTACTGATTCTTACTAATCTTGCGCAAATCTCTATCTACACCCGTCATTTCCCAGTGGCCGAGTGAGATGGGAATGTTGCCCATGGTGTTGAGCTGATCAAAGAAGTCTTTAAGCGAAAAGGGTTTTCCCTGAGCTTCCCGCAGGACGGCTAAGTCAGCCATCGCGTTTTCCACCAGGTATTTACCGGTGATGTAGCTGGTCCCGTAACCCGGTTGCCGGAGGTATAAGTGCTGCTCAAAAAGGAGTAATTCCTTTTCGGTCTTCATCCACCCGCGCGGGGTAAAGGTGGAGTGAATGCCGCCGGCTTCTTCCATGCTCATCTCGTTGGCGTGGGCGTACAGAGAGCCCAGCCCCCGGGCAGCACGCTGGGCGATCATGATGTATACGATCTCACGGACCCGTGGGTTATCGTCGTAAAGCCCTGCCTGCATAAACATTTCCTCGACGGCCGTGGCCACGCCTTCGTTGCGGGAGTCGAAGATATTATACAGTAAGGGCGTTCTCCGGACCGGGCTCGCATGCGGCTCGGTATCCATCCGGGCCAGCTCAAACCAGTGGTAAAAATGAGAGTAGAGCGGACGCTGGTCATAATGCGCCGTGATCCAGAAGAAGTTCCGGGTGTCGGCAGGAACGAAGCCACCGAGGTGCTCCCGCAATGCCGGGTCGAAATAGTCTTTCACGGTCACGATGTCCTGATCTTCCAGAAAACTCATCAGGCTTTTGGCCGATTCATCCGCCATTTGTGCATAAGCTTCCGGTGTATCAGCAGCTACGAGTGGAGGAAGAGAGCGGTTGCGGTGCTCTTCCAGCTTAAGGGAGGACCACGCCCGCGCCAGTTCCCGTTTCAGGATCATCACCTCATCCTCCCAGCTCAGAGGGACCAGGTGGACGTTTTGCAGGTACCAGGTATAATTCTCCTTACCAATGCCCGAAGGTCCCGTTTTAGATGCGGCCTCCGATTGTAGCCAGGCGACCAACTCCTCCGTCGACTGCACCGCCTGCGTTATCGCCCGGACGAGGTCCGCGTCTTCAGCTACCCCTTTTCGAGCAAGGACAGACTGAAGGTTCTTGCCCTGGGCCTCAATATCCCGGATACCGGCCACCCACAGTTCCCGGGCGTTGCCCGTCAGGTTAATTTTTGCCTGAGCGTTTAAGGCTGGTATCTTTCCAAGGTCTCCGAGCAGGCGTTCCTTCTCTGCCGGGCTCAGTGGGAAGGAATAGGTCCATAACTCCGTAACTCCGTGGTGAGTGGGGCCTTCGTGGGCAGGTACATCACTACGCGACATCCAGAGCGACTTGTAGAAGGCCGGGTCGCGGGCCCAGGGCTGCAGGATGCGCTCGTTGAAATCGTAGCCATTCATTTCTGCCCTGATGAGGTGCCAGTCTACCCGTTGCGGGATGCTCCATCCGCTGGTATCAAAGGCCAGTAAGCGCGCCTGCAGTTTCCGGAAAGATGGGCGGCGCTGGGCGAAGGTTTCGGCCGTATAGTCCGGCGCTCCATCACGTAGTGGTGGCTCCTCGAATGTACGCCACTCCTTAAAAAGGGAAAGCAAGTCCTCGTACTCAGTACTTACCACAGCGGAAGATGCCCCCTGAGCGATGACCAAGGTATTACAGCTAAAGAAAATAAAGGATAGCAATAATAGAGAAAGCGAGTAAAACGGACGCATCATGGCACAGGTTGGTTATGGCGAACCAAGGTAGGAACTATGACAGAGATTTAGTCAGGGAGTCAAGCAGTCAGGGAGTCAAATAGTAGCTGCCGCGAGGGAAAGAGGCCTCTTTAGTGTTAATAAAAAACTTGACTAAGCACTGCTTGACTATTTGACTGCTTGACTATTTGACTACTTGGCTCCCTGACTATTTGACCAATTCCTCCACTGCGCCCCACATCCGTTCAAATTCCGAGAATCCCCGCGCAATGGCGTAGAGTTGATCGCCCTTGCGGAAGATAACCGTCGGGTAGCCACGCACGCCCCATTGCCGGTTAAGCT
Organism: Neolewinella agarilytica; assembly: GCF_900110645.1. Classification (GTDB taxonomy): domain Bacteria; phylum Bacteroidota; class Bacteroidia; order Chitinophagales; family Saprospiraceae; genus Neolewinella; species Neolewinella agarilytica. The sequence goes on along the minus strand of NZ_FOFB01000004.1, from coordinate 123,646 downwards.
GGAAGTCTTTCATGGTCGCAGTAACCATTTCTTCGCTGGCGAACAGTTCGCTGAAACGGACAAAATCAAGACCCAGTTCTTTACAAATCGGCTCGTAGAAAGTAGCCAGTTTAGGATCCTTATTGAGCACGTAGAAGTGGTACTGGGTGAGCTCGAAAAAGCGGCTTTCTACTTCCGGGTTCATGGTTCGGGCGGTGACAACGGCGCGGCTGCTGGGCTCCGTATTGTAGCTAAAAGCTTCCTGATCGAACAGATCATAGCCGAAGGGCTGACCGCTCCGTTCGTTGACCTCCTTCCAGTGGTGGCGAAGAAAATTCCGGAATGCCTCATCCCACACCTGAGAATTATCCGGGCGCAGGCCGCCGAGCACCGTCCGGTATGGAATACCGTTGGTGGTCGCCGCACGTTCCAGGCGGTTCAGCGCCGGAGAGATACCCCAGCACCAGGAGCACATGGGATCACCGATGTAGATGATCTCAACGTCATCGCGGAAAGGGACTTTCTCGTCAGACTGCGCCAGCGGCGCGGGAGTACAGAGACCGGTTTCGGGGTCGCAGAAAGCGCCTTCGGGGGCGGTGAGGTTTTGGGCAGAGAGGGGTGTCATGAAGAATAGAATTAGGACGGTGAAAAACGGGCGGTTCATAATAAGCGTAACCAGCAGCGGGGCAGCGGAGTTGAGACTACCGGGGATAATTGTCCGCAGGTGACAGTTTGGTTTTTGGGCGCGGACGCAGGTGCAGGCTTGGCTTGTACCGCCGACTTCAGTCGGCGACCGTCGGCTGGAAGCCGACGCTACAATCTCCGCCCCACCAACACCGCCACACAGCAGTCTCCGGTGATGTTGACCACCGTCCGGACCATATCCAGCGGCCGGTCCACCGCCAATATCATCGTTAGCGCCAGCGGCAGTTTCTCCGAAGGAAAGCCAACCGACTCCAACACGATCACCAACATCACAATGCCCGCACTCGGCGTACCCGCCGCACCAATGCTCGCCAGCGTTGCCGTAAGCACGATAACCAGCTGGTCGTTCCACGCCAGATCATGGCCCAGCACCTGGCATACGAATACTGTCGCGATGGCCTGCATCAGGCTCGTCGCATCCATATTGATCGTAGCCCCAACCGGGCAAACGAAGCTGACGACCTCATTTTTTACCCCAAGGTTTTCTTCCAGGCAATCCATCGTCACGGGCAGGGTAGCCATGCTCGAACTGGTGGAAAATGCCACCAGCTGGGCGGGTAGGATGCCCCGTACGAATGTCATCAACGGAACACCACCAAATACGCGTGCCAGCGAGGGATAAATCGTCAGCATGATCGCCATTCCGAAGAGCATTACCAGAGCGTAACTCAATAGTGCTTTGATGATGCCAACGTCGGTGGTTTCCGCAAATAAGGCGGCCATCAGGGCGACCACGGCGTAGGGTGACAGCAGGATGATGAGGTCCACCATCTTGAGCATCACGACGTTGAGGGCGTCCACCAATTCCTTAATCGGCGTCCGGCTTTTCTCCGGAACGAGCAACACACAGACGCTGAAAAGAATGGTAAAAAAGATGACCTGCAGCATCCGCCCGTTGGCGCTGAGCGCGGCGAAGAGGTTATCTGGGACCATGTTGACAAAGAAATCCAACGGCCCGGCCGCGGCTCCCGCCGCGCCAGCGCCCACCTTTGCGTTGGTGGTTTCCGTGATTGATGCCCCCAATGCCGTTACCGTTTCCTCGCTTACAAAAGACCCTGGTTGAAAGAAATTGACCAGAAACAAGCCCAGTAAAACGGCAAAGACAGTCGTGAGCATATACAAACCGATCGTCCGGAAGCTCATGCGGGAGAGCGTCGAAAAGTCTTTCAGGTCACTGATGCCTTTGGTCAGAGAGACAAATACGAGCGGTACGGCCAGCAGCTTCAGCAGCCGGATGAAGATCGTCCCGATGGGTTTCACCCAGTCGACAATAAAGGCCGGTCCACCGTCAATTTTTCCGGCGACTAAGCCGAGGGCAGCACCGAGGATAATGCCGAGGACGATTTGGTAGTGTAGAGGAATGGATTTTTTGGCAGGCATAGAGGCTAAGGTAAACGTTTGGGAGCCTTTTACCAGCTGAAGCGTCCAGAAAGGACTTGGTCTCGAAGCGTCCTGCAAGGACCGGACCTCGAAGCGTCCTGCAAGGACCAGACCTCGAAGCGTCCTGCAAGGACCTTCGAGCGTCCGGGGGGGGCAACCAGCGGACGCTCGAAGGTCGCTACCGCGACGCTTCGAGGTCCGCTTACTACCTTAGTCCCCAGATTAATTATCAATCCATGAGACTACTCACCACCTTCATTTGTCTGCTAGCCTTCGCTACCGTTTCCGCTCAGTCCCCCACCGCCCTGAAAAGCCTTGACGCCAAAACTGCCCACTACGGCGACCTTGCTAAACAGATCTGGGACCTGGCCGAAGTAGGCTATCAGGAAGAAAAATCCTCGATGCTGTTGCAGCAGGAGCTGAAGCAAGCAGGCTTCACCATAGAAGCAGGCGTAGCCGACATCCCTACCGCATTTGTAGCCAGCTTCGGAAGCGGGAAGCCCGTTATCGGTTTGTTGGCTGAGTTTGATGCCTTGCCCGGAGTTGCTCAGGAGGCCGTACCGGAGAAGAAAGAAATCGATGGCCAGATAGCCGGTCACGCCTGCGGTCACCACCTCTTCGGCACGGCCTCCACGGCGGCGGCGATTGCACTGAAGGAGTGGTTGATCTCCACGGGCAATTCCGGCACCGTTCGGGTTTACGGCACGCCGGCAGAGGAAGGTGGTGCCGGGAAAGTCTACATGGTCCGCGCAGGCTTGTTTGACGACGTAGACGCGGTATTGAACTGGCACCCGAGTGATGGCAACTCCGCCGACGCCGGCTCTACCCTATCCAATAAGTCAGCAAAGTTTCGCTTTCACGGAGTGTCCTCCCACGCTGCGGCTGCGCCGCAGTTTGGCCGCTCCGCCCTCGACGGCGTGGAGGCGATGAACCATATGGTCAACCTGATGCGCGAGCATGTACCGGAGACCACCCGGATTCACTACGTCATCACCAGCGGCGGCGAAGCGCCAAACGTCGTGCCCGCCTTTGCGGAGGTGTTTTATTACGTCCGTCATCCGGAAATGAAGGAAGTCAAGAGCATCTTTAACCGGGTAGTGCAGGCGGCAGAAGGAGCAGCACTGGGCACGGGTACGACGATGGATTTCGAAGTCATCCACGGTTCTTTTAACCTCTTGCCGAACGAGACGCTCACCCGGGTCGTCCACGACAAACTGGAGCAGGTCGGCGGCGTCACCTACAATGCCGAAGAGCTGGCCTTCGCCGAGAAGGTCTCCTCTACCCTGCCGGAAGCCCGGCAGAAAAAACTGGCCTCTGCGAACGAGATTCAACCCTTCCGTGCGCCGGAGAAACCCTATTCCGCCTCTACCGATGTCGGCGACGTAAGCTGGGCCGTGCCCACCACCGCCCTGCGTACCGCAACCTGGGTGCCGGGTACTTCCCCCCACTCCTGGCAGGCCGTGGCGGCCGGCGGCATGAGCATCGGCGTCAAGGGCATGATGGTCGCCGCGAAGACGATGACGCTCTCCGGTATAGAGTTTTTCCAAAACCCGGAATTGCTCGCTAAAGCAAAAGCAGAACTGGAGCGCCGGCGCGGACCCGGCTTTAAATACGAGGCTCTGCTCGGAAATCGGAAGCCGCCGCTGGATTACCGGAATTAGTAGCCCACTCTGGTAGTTCCCGATTGAGGAGAAAGGTCCGGGACAAAAGGAGGAATCGCAGGGGTAGTTGCACATTCCATGTGCAACGAACGCTTGCACGCGGAGCGTACAAGTACCCCGACACCGAAAAGTATGACCTTCCACTAATGAATTCGAGATTGGCACAATATCAGACCGCCAGCAAGCTATTCCCTGACCGGGAAAAGCCAGAGAATATTTTGCTTAAGTCTCTACTGCCAATTGGCTCTTAGAAAGGATACTTTCTACTCTTCTCTCCATTTTTTTTAAAAATTTCTCCTCGTCCTTTTTTACTGATTTTCAGCACAGTAAGCCAGGCGAGCAAAAAAAAGAAACTCTTTCTTAGCCCAAAGGCTTGCAAGGGTGCTACAGAACCCTCTATATTTGCACAGCATTTGGAAACACGGTCACTGAAATGCAGCGACTTTTCAAAGGTTTAAGACTACTGGTCTGGTAGTTCAGTTGGTTAGAATGCCGCCCTGTCACGGCGGAGGTCGCGGGTTCGAGTCCCGTCCAGACCGCTTAGAGCCACTCCTTCGGGGGTGGCTTTTTGCGTTTATGCTTATGTATTACATTTATCTACTTTACAGTTCGGTAGCAGATCGCTATTATGTTGGCTACACCTCTGATCTTGAGCAACGAGTTCAAGAGCACAACTCGCCTACCGGTGCAAGATGGACTCGAGGAAAAGGGCCATGGCAGCTATCCTATTTCGAAACTTTCAAAAATGAAAGGGACGCGCGGAAACGAGAAATAGAGATCAAAAAGAAAAAACGGAGGTCATACCTTGAATGGCTAATAGAAAACGGCACCGGCACCAAAGTCAGTTAGAATGCCGCCCTGTCATCCCGCAATACTGCGGGACGGGTTCGAGTCCTCCCGCTGCATAGCGGGACTTAGAGCCACTCCTTCGGGGGTGGCTTTTTGCGTTGGGGGAAGTTGTAGCGCCGACTTCAGTCGGCGCTACAGCACAAAGGCTCGAGTCTTTATTCATGTATCAGGGAACTTCCACTCCAGTACCGTTAAAAAACTCTCTATCGGACCTCTTAGCGTTCTGAAAAAACCTGAAATCGTCCTGGTTTTATAAAAAATTCAACGTAATCCCATACCCCACCGTAAAGTCAAAGCTGCGCCACTTGACCTCTTGCCAGTTGGGCGGAGCGCTTTGGTCTTTAAAATCGTACAGATCATTGAGGTCTACGTTGTAGCGACCGCCGATGCTCAGGCGACCGGGGCCGAGCTTGAGTTCGAGGCCACCACCTACGACACCCATCAGGTCGTAGCCACGGCTTTCGCCTGTCGTTTGGCCCGAGAGTCCGCTGGACAGCAGGTCGGTTTCTACGGTGTTGCCGTCGGCGCTGGCACGCCGGACGCCCTCGAGCACGATGCCGAGGCTGGCCCCGCCTTCCAGGTATAACCGAAACTTTGGCTTGCCAAGCCGGAGCCGGAGGGTCAACGGAATATCGAGGTAGTTGAATTGTTCCAGGAAGGAGGAGTCGATGTCCGCCAGGGTGTAATCATAACCCCGCTGCTGGAGCAGTACTTCCGGGCGTAAAGCAGCAAAGCCCTCTCCGAACTCGAAGAACACGCCTCCCGTCAGGGCACTGACGTTACCGGTTTGCGTAATGTTGGCCAGCGTGGGCGTATCGTTAACCGTAGCGATGCTACCACCACCCTTTACGCCGAAGGTTATCTGAGCGTTGATGGTGCTGAGGGTGACGAAAAATAGCAGGAGTTGAATCAGCAGGCGCATGGAGCAGAAGGAGTTGATGATTGCTCCTTTATGGCAACGGGCTCCTGTTTGTTACGGCTGGCGGAATAGTTTTGATGCTTTTTACTCCGATTGCATCACCTGCCTTTAACCTCCACCACCACCTTCCCCACCGTACGTCCACCCTGAAAAGTCCGAACCGCCGCCGGTAAATCCTCAAAAGCGAAGCGATGCCCGACAACGGGTTTACCGACATCGAGAGTGGCCAGCTCGCCAAGAATTTCGTGCATCAATTCCGCCCGTTCATAGAGCCAGATCAGGTTAAAACCCATAACCGACTTATTAATTTCCGGCAGGTTCTGCGGGTCGATCTTCGGTCGGCGAAGGTATTGCCACAGCAGCCGGGGATAGTTTGGGCGGTTGCCAACGGAGCCGTAACGAGCCGCCCCGTAAACGATGCTTCGGCCCATTGGGGCCAGCGTCTCGAAGCCGACGGAGAAAATCTCCCCCCCGATACATTCCATGATCAGGTGGAGCTCCCGCTCTCCGAGGGCGCGAAGTAAATCTGAGCGGAAGGTGCGTTTGTTACGCACTATCCAGCCGTCGTATCCCTCTCGTTCCAGGTAGGGAATTTTGTCCGCATGGCCAATGGTACCGATGGTGTACGCGCCCAGTTGCCGGGCGATGCGACCGGCAAAAGTCCCGACGCCACCGGCTGCAGAATGAATGAGGACCGTCTGCCCGGCCCGTAGTTGCCCCAAGTTTACCAAACCGTAGTAAGCGGTCAGGGCCTGCACGAGATAGGCGGCTCCTTCGGCCATCGTCCAATCCTTCGGCAAGGGTAAGACGTAGCGTTGATCAATGTTCAACGCGCTGGTGTAGGCACCGAAGCGGGTGACGCCCATCACGGCATCACCGACCGAAACACCCGTAACCCCCTCCCCTACCGCCGTAATGTGGCCAGCGTATTCCAGCCCCGGGGTAAAAACGCCTTTCGGGGTAGCACTGTACAAGCCCCAGATGGCAAATACATCCGCAAAGTTGAGGCCGATGGCCCGTACGGCAACCGACACCTCGCCCGGAGCGGGCGGCGGTAGCGGTTTGTCGACAATTTTGAGCTTAGAAAGAGAGCCAGCGGTGAGTTCGTAGGTCATGGGGCAAAAGGTACAACCGTGGCGGAACATTGTATCTTACAGACCAAACAAATTACCAGAATACCATGCCAGAACTTACCGTCCATTTTCAGCCTCAACCAGAATTTTACACTACCGAAGGATGCCATATCTCCGAGGTAATCAACCAAGAGGATCATCCCGACGTCTCCCTCGCCACCGCGCGGGTGGCTCCCGGTGTAACCACCCGCTGGCATACGGTGGAGGCCCGGGAAATCTACTATATACTCTCGGGTAAGGGAAGAGCGGAAGTTGACGGTGAAGTGATAGACGTAAGTCCCGGCCAGGCGGTGTCCATCCCCGAGGGCGTCCCGCAACGCATTGCAAATACTGGAACGGAGGACCTGATTTTCCTTTGTGTTTGTACGCCGAGGTTCAGGCAGGAAGGCTACCGGGAGGTGGATCGGTAAAGCGTTACCAGAAAATGCCCTCGATCTGGACATTATGGTCGATGTATATCACTAACTGTCTCATCGAAGGGAGATGATGCAGAAAATCGTCGAAGCCCTTAAACCGGACGGCCGCTTCATTTTACAGGAATACCGCATGGAAGATCCGGCGGTGCCGATCAAACTGCTGCACAAAATGTCAGAAAAGCAGGCGGTACTGGAGATGAAGCCCGTCAGGCTTCGCTTGCGGGAGAACATCGAAAACCTTCCCTGGCAACATTACATGGTGCTTGTCAAGGGGTAAGGTGATCTGTCATCCACTGCTTTTCACCTTCACTCTGCATCCTGCGTCCGCGCCCAAATCAAGAGAAGAAGGCGCGGCCGCAGGTGCAATGTGTTGAATTAAAGAGCAAGGGCCTACTTTCCCCCCGGCCCAATCACCCGGCCCGGCGTCCACGGTGCCCGTGCGCCGTCCAGCATCTTATCGATGGCGGGCACTTCGTTTTCCATGATGCCCCGCAGGGTGGCCATCACCGGCCCCAGCTGCTCTTCGGCAATCGCTTTTACCATCGACGAAGTCTTCGTTGGGTCGGAGAGCGAAGACATGCCCGTGTAGATGGCCGTGTTAATGCGTCTGGTAAGTGCGGGAGCCTGGTCGATCTCCAGCTTCCGCTTAATCGGGTCGCCATAAAGCTGATGCCGGAGCGACTTAAGCTTATCGGCCAGCGCATCGACCTGTTTGCTCAGGTCAGGCTTGTCCACCAGCCGCAGAGCCGCCTGATAATACTCCAGCCGCTCGCTCAACTCGCTGAAAGTGCCCCGCATGGCGTTGGCGCTTTTCGAAAGTTCACTGAGCTCACGGTGGTAAGCCAGCATGGCGGCCGGATCGGTGGCCGGCAGTGTTCGGTTATTTAGGTCTTTGACCTTGAAGGATACCGGATCGGCTAATTTAGTGATCGTACCATCGACGCTCTTCGCCAGCTCCACGGTATAGTCTCCGGGCAACACCATGATGCCGGAAGACAGATTACTCGTCGGGTCGCCTTTACGGGTATTGACATTGTCGATGTCCGGGTACTTGAGGTCCCAGTAAACACGGTTAATACCTTTGCGCGGGCTGGAGCGGACCTCATCCACTACCTCCCCGTTCGCATCGCGCACGGTGAAAATCAGGAAGGCCGCTTTCTGTTCTTCCTCGGCGGAGAGCTCTTCGTAAGTAGGATAGAAAACGTCTTCGCCATCCTTACGGCGATCGCCTTCCTCTTCTTCCCGGATGTCTTCGAGCGACTTATAGCCTTCTTTCAGGAAATAAGTGAATGCCGCGCCAAATTCAGGGTTGTCTCCCAGATAGTAGGTTTCCCCCTGAAACCCCTTGGGGCCTAACCAGGAGATTGTCTTACTGGCCGCAATCGGGCTGTAAGGCAGGTACTGAAACGCATCACGGACGCTGAACAGGTGGGCCTCTTCTTCCAGCACTTCCGGGCTCAGTTCCCGCAGGGCGGAGTAGTCATCCATAATGTAAAAGCCACGACCAAAGGTGGCCAGCACCAGATCGTTTTCCCGTTCCTGAATGTTGATATCCCGCACCGCTACGGTTGGCAGGCCACTACTGAGTTTGCGCCAGTATTTACCGCCGTCGACGGTAGCAAAGCAGCTGAATTCCGTGCCAACGAACAGTAGATCAGCCACCCTGGGGTCTTCGGCGATTGCGTAGAGACTACCACGTTCGGGCAGGTTGGCGGCGATGGATTTCCATTTCTTGCCCTGGTTAGTACTCTTGAGCAGGTAAGGCTTGAAGTCGCCCCGCTTATGGTTGTTAAAGGCGACGTACACAACGTTTTCGTCGTGGGCCGAAGCGATAATTTCGTTGACGTAGGTCGTATCGGGCACACCGGGGAATTCGGCGTAGCGCGTCCAGTTCTGGCCGCCGTCGGTGGATACGTGAACCAGCCCGTCGTCCGTTCCGGCGTAGAGGAGGTTTTCGTTTAGGGGGGATTCGGCGAGGGCTACAATGTTGCCGTATGGCGTGGTGGATACGTTCTTGGCTACGGCGTCCATGGGCCAGACTTTGCCCATCACCTTGAGCTTGTTCCGGTCGATACCCCGGGTGAGGTCACCGCTGGCCTCTTCCCAGCTTTGCCCCTGGTCGTTGGATCGGTGGACCCGGTCGGAAGCATAGTAGACCCGCTTGGGATCATGGCTGCTCACCAACAGCGGAGAGTCCCAGTTCCAGTTGTAGGAATAGTCCCCCTTCGGTGGCTGGGGAACGATGTTGGTCGTTTCGCCCGTAGCCTTGTCGAAGCGATTCAGGTTACCGTACTGCGACTGGCTGTAAACGATGTTCGGGTTCGTGGGGTCCACGTGGGGCTCGAAGCCATCGCCCAGGGTGGTGACGAACCAGTTCCGATTGGAGATACCGGTCGTTTCGGTGGTCCGGCTTGGCCCGCCGAAGCTGAAGTTGTCCTGCGTACCGCCGTAGACATTGTAGAAAGGATAGTCGTTATCCACGGCAACTTTATAAAACTGTGTCACCGGCAAGTTGGGGAAAAAGCGCCAGGTCTTACCCCGATCCCAGGATTCATAGACCCCACCGTCATTACCGTTCAGCAGGTAGTTCGGGTTACGGGGGTTGATCCAGAGTGCGTGGTTATCAATGTGTTTGTTCTTCTCCCCCACGTTACCGAAGGTCGCGCCACCGTCAGTACTGACGGCCGCGAAGGTGTTCATCACGTAGACGCGGTCCACGTCTGCCGGATCGGCAATTACCTCCTGGTAGTAGTTACCACTGGAGCTGTACTTACTCCTTTTCTCCCAGCTTTCTCCCCGGTCAGTGGAGCGGTAAAAACCGCCCTTACCGGTCTGAGCTTCAACGACGGCGTAGACGACGTCAGGGTCTACCGGTGAAATATCCAGTCCGATGCGGCCGATGTCTCCTCCCGGCATACCTTTCATGACCTTACGGAAGTTGGCACCACCGTCAGTGGATTTATAGACGGCCGACTCCGGTCCGCCACTGATGTAAGTGAATACGTGCCGACGACGCTGGTGAGCCACGGCGTAGATCAAATCCGGATCGCGCGGGTCAAGGTGTACCTCGTGGATGCCCGTATGGATGCTGATGTCGAGGATCTTCTCCCAGTTTTCTCCGCCGTCGGTGGTTTTGTAGAGGCCGCGGTCGCCGCCGGCGCTCCAGACCGGGCCGGTGGCGGCAACGTAGACCACGTCACTGTCCCGTGGGTCAACGGCAATCATACCGATGTGCTCGGAGTTTTTCAGCCCCATGTGCTTCCAGCTCTTTCCGCCGTCAACGGATTTATAGACGCCGTCGCCGTAGGCTACGCTTCGCTGGTTGTTGTTCTCTCCGGTACCGACCCAGACGACGTTGTGGTTGTTCGGGTCCATCTCCACCACGCCAATGGAATAAGAGCCCTGGCGGTCAAAAACAGGCTTGAAATTGAGGCCTTTGTTGGTCGTTTTCCAGACGCCGCCGGCGGCGGTTGCGACGTAGAACTCGCTGGGATTATCCGGATTGACGGCAAAATCAGCAATACGGCCCGAGGTGAAGGCCGGCCCGATGGAGCGGAACGACAAGCTGTTCCAGGCCGCTTCGTAGCGAGCGTCTTTGTCTTCCTTTTTGTCTTTCTCCTGGGCCACAAGGGAGAAGGACAGTACAAACAACAGTAATAATGTGGTGGTACGTAGCACGTGAATGGGTTTATTGATTAGGATGGGTAAGATACGTTGAAAAGGGTTTTTGGGAAGTCCGAATAGGTGTTAGAGCAGGTCAAAAGCAGCTTTGATGAGCGGCGATCTGCTGGTTCTTCAGTCTTATCCTGACCGAGTACTGAACCTGACTCAGCGGGCAGAGACAGAACAGGCTACTTATCCGTGGTATTTTTTATCCACGACATGCAACAATGTTGCAATAATAAAAAATACACGTATATTTGCACCAGCCTTACGCTACTTTCTATGTCAAATAGAATGCCTCAAACCGAATTATAAATTTTAGTTTTTTTAGTACATTGATAAATGAAGGAGGCCACCCTTTTCAGCGGGTGCGCCTCTTTCCTTTGCTCTTTTGGTCCTTCACTTTGCACCTGCGGACCCCGCTGAATCTGCCGAAGCGTACTCGTATGCACTCAACTAAGTACAATCAATGCTTATACTGATTCAAAGCGGGCAAAAGAAAAAGCCATAAAACATGGACAATATCCCCCTCACGGAGGCTAACCCTCATTTGACCTATTCCGATTTCCTGGGAGCCGCTGCCAGCGGCCTTTGCGCCGTTCATTGCGCCATAACCCCATTACTATTTGCCGCTAAGCCGATGCTGCAACATGCTGCCGATGAGCATGGCCACGTCCACGGCAGTCCCTTATGGTCTGCTTTCGACTATATCTTCCTCCTGCTGAGTTTCGTAGCCGTCTATTATTCCGCCCGCCACACCAATCATCGCGGCCTCAAATGGGCACTGTGGACAAGCTGGGGCGTATTTGCCGTGGGTATACTATTCGAGGCCTTCCACCTTCCTTACGGTCATTGGCTGATGTACAGCGGATCGATTGCCCTGGTGATTGGCCATTTGGTGAATTACCGGAATTGCCAGAATGATAATGGCATTAAGTGTCAGTAATTTCCTCTAAATGAATCCATCCCGTAGTTTACCGATTGGAATGTGAACTTGTTTAGGATTCCATAATCTGTCCAGCGTACAACCTGAGCACCTAAACTATTTCGGTTTAGGTGCTTTTTATAAATACGCAAATCGATACCATGGCCAGACGGAAGACAAAATCCCAAACTGCTATTTTAGACCTCTTACAAAAAGAACCTAATGCCTTAAGTCACGACGGTATTACGGCCAAACTGGAAGAGGGAATGGACCGGGTGACCATCTACCGCATCCTCAACCGTTTTGTTGAAGATGGCCTGGCCCATCGCATCGTAGCCGACGACGGACGGCAATATTTTGCCAGCTGTAAAGCCGATTGCAGCCACGACCACACCGCCCACGGCCACCTGCACTTCCGCTGCGTCGTTTGTGATCAGGTGGAGTGCGTTCCCGGAGAAGTGGATTATCGTTTACCCGACGGTTACCGGGTAGACAACAGCAATATTATTCTATCGGGCAGTTGCAAGACCTGCAGTGAAGCATAGGCACCTCTAAAACCAGAGACTAGCATGTTCGCTACGAGCGTCCGGACCAAAAATGTCGGTCCGAACGCTCGGAACGGGTCAAAATTAGCTGTGCTGTACTTCGTGCTCGGGATGACGCCTGTTTTTACTTCTGCAACTGAAACTTAACCGGCAGGTTAAAGCGCACCCGGACTTTCCGCCCGGCCTGCATTCCCGGCTGGAAGAGGCGTCCTTCCTTTGTGATGGCATTGACGGCTTTCAGCGCCGCTTCGGTGCAACCTGCTCCAACTTTGCGGGCGGGCACGACGTCGCTGATGGTACCGTCTTTCTCTACGGTGAACTGGATGACGACGGTGCCTTCCACTCCGTTTTCCCGCGCCATTGAGGGGTATTGAACCCGGGACTGGACGAAGCCCAGTAGCTGACGATCAGAACATGACTTACGGTCGGCCGATGGCAGGTCAAAACAATCTTCTCCGAAGAGTGGCATTTGCTCAGCGAAGGTGACGAATTCGGTGTATTCGTCAGCCGGTGGCGGCGGAGGGGGCGGTGGCGGAGGAGGCGCTGCCGCAGGTGCAACGATCGCTGGAGGAGCAGGGGGAAGGACGGCCTCGCTATCGTCAATGGATTGATCGATGAAGGGCTCAGGCTCTACCTCCACGTCGTCCGGGACAGACTCAATTACGGGCGGCGGCGGAGGAGGCGGTGGCGGGGGCGGTGTCCCCGTTGGCGGGATATCAATATCAATGAGGTCTTCGATGACCTCGACGTCGCCATAGACCATTTGTTCGGGCTCGAACTGCGTCCAGTTAATGGCGATGAAGCTGGCGGCAATGGCCACACAGAGAGACAATCGATGAACGGGGCCGGTGAAGCTGAAGGCCGCATTTTTGAGGCGTTTGCCGGAGGAGTCGAGGGGGCGGTGGCGGAGCACGCCGCGCAGCAGCAGGATCGATCCGCCAACGGCAAGACATAGCCCCGCCAGCCCCAGCAGCACGGCGGTGCCACTGAAAGTATAGAGTAACATACGAAAATGTATTGGTGAAGTAATGAGGACGCTCCGGCCGGGGACGCTCTGCCCGATAGATGCATCCCCCACTCATTTTGGTGGTTTGCAGCAATACGGCCGAGCTTTCACCGCTCTCTGAACCTTCCACTGCACCTGCGGTCCCCGCCCAAAAAACGCTCAATAAAGAAAGAATAGCCTACCCCCTGAAGATTAGCCAAAAACTACACCAGGTATTCCCGTTTTTTAATGCCCAGCTTCCTCATTTTAGAGACTAAAGTGCGGTCATTCATATCCAGCAATACGCCGGCGCCTTCCGGCCCCGTTACCCGGCCTCCGGTAAATTTGAGCGCATCAATAATGTGCTTGCGCTGCATCTCTTCAAAGGTTAGTAATCGCTGGCTGCCTCCGGCTGCCTGCGGCCGGATGGGGTCAATCCGGATATTGAGCGTCTCCGAATCGGTGAGAATCACCGCACGCTCAATCATGTTTTCCAGCTCCCGCACGTTGCCCGGAAAGGGATAATTACGGAGCTTCTCCATGTCTCCTTTGCTGATTTTAGAAATCGTTTTGCCCTGTTTCAGGCTAAACTTTTGCACGAAATGCTCCACTAAAACCGGAATGTCTTCCGTCCGTTCCCGAAGCGGCAGGTTACTAATGGGGAATACGTTCAGGCGGTAGTACAAATCCGCCCGGAACCGCCCGTCAGCAACCATTTCCTCCAGGTCCCGGTTAGTAGCCGCCACGAGCCGGACGTCAACCTTAATGGTTTCTGATCCTCCAACCCGTTCAAACTCTCCTTCCTGCAGGACGCGCAGGAGCTTGGTCTGTAAATCGAGCGGGCACTCCCCTACTTCATCGAGGAACAAGGTCCCGGTATCCGCTACTTCGAAGCGGCCTTTTTTACGGGCCAGCGCCCCCGTAAAGGCTCCCTTTTCGTGGCCGAACAACTCGCTTTCAATCAGGTTTTCCGGCAGCGCGGCACAGTTGACCTTAATCATGGGGTAATCCACCCGGTCACTGAGTTGATGGACGGCACGGGCCAGCAATTCTTTTCCCGTTCCCGTTTCTCCGGTGATGAGGACCGTTGCGTCGGTATCAGCCACCCTGCCTATTTGCCGCAGTACCTTCTGGTATTTCGGGCTTACGGTAATGATCTTATTAATGTTGTACTTCGTATTGACCTCTTCGCGCAAAGAGATATTTTCTTCCTGAAGGCGGTCCTGAAGACCCCGAATTTCGGTATACGCTTCCTCCAGTTGCTCCTGTCGTTCGCTCATCCGCGTTATGTCCCGACCAACCAGCATGTAGTACTGTTCTCCGTCATGCTCCAGGCCCGTACAGTTCAGGTTCAGGTGGCGGGTGCCGGCGGCACCGGCGTCAAAGGCAATATCCAGTACCGAATTCGGAACAATGTCACTTGGGCTAAGCGATGGAAAAATACGGTACAGTTCCTGGCCTATCATCTCCTCCTTCGGGTTGTTCAACAGGTTGAGTAAGGTCTGATTGAGGTAGTTGACCCGGTACTCCGCATCCAACCATAAAATACAGTCGCCGGCAGAATCCAGCGCCATGTGGGACAACTCAATGGTGGTGTCCCGTCGCTTTTTCATGCTCAAGTCCCGAAAAAGAGAACAGCTGAATTCTCTGTCCTCAAAAACCAGATGATTCAAGGTCGCACCGACGGGTAGCAAGGAGCCATCTTTACGGCGCATGACCACCTCTTTTGTAAGGCTGCCACTTCCCCGAAGGGTCTTCCACATCTCGGGCATGTTCTCTGCCGTAATGTGCGTAAAGACGTCTTCGAGGTTGAGCTCCTTTGCTTCTTTGGCGGTATAGCCGGTCACCTCCAGAAAAGTGTTATTGACGAAATGTACGCTGCCGTCCGGATTGGACCAGACCACCATTTCCACTGAGCGGTCGATGGTAAATTCTGAAAGTTTCCGGCGCTGGTCTTTGGCCTTTCGCTTGGAGATATCCCGGCAAAAACTACAGGCATACTCTTTGTCTCCAAACCGCAGATAATTGACAACTGCCGAAATTTCAATCTCCTTCCCTTCCCGGGAAATCAGGGTAAACTCTGATTCCAGAGACTTAATCTCCCGTAGGTTGGTGTACAGCGCCTCAATATCATCGGGTCCAAAGTCTCTAACAAAGTCAAAGACCTGGATGTCCTTCATCTCTTCCTGGCTGTACTTTAGTTTGTTACAAACCGTCTGGTTGACGTAGGACACAGATCCGTCGGGGCCCGTCCAGAAAATCATATCGCGGGCCTGATCAATGCTGAACATGGCTAACTCTCCGGAAATATGCTGCTGCTCACCGGGCTGTTCCTTATACTTATTATCCAGTTCAACGATTCCGTAGACCAGCGTAACGTGCAATGCATTCCTCACGGAGCGACCGCTGATTTTCACCATTGCTGAGCCCTCCTCCCCCTCAATCCGCAACAGGTGATCAAAAGTCTCGTTCTTCTCCAAAGTCTTGGTGGCCACCTCCTGAACTTTCTTCCAGTCCGTAGGATTCAGGTTGCGCTGGAAGCTTTCAATGATCTCCTCATTGACAAACCCTTCGGATAAACCAAGCAACTTCCCAGCAACGGGCGAAACATACCAGTGGCGGTCTACCCTGTTGTAGAACCAAAAGCCCGTTTGAGTAGATTCACTCAGTAATTCAATTTGCCCCTCCCGGAGCCTGTCCGGCAGTTTATCCGTCAGGCGAATCAGCACTTGATTCTCTCCAATCCGGCAAAGCTCCACGTGAACCGGACGGAGAAACTCGTTTTCGGTCAGAATGTCCGTCTCGTAATGCAGAAAGGGTTGAGACCTTAGCTGCTGTAGCCGTTGCCTCCATTGTATAAGCGTAAGCTGTGCGTCCAACCCGGCCCAGAACTGACCACGAAGCTCCTCTGGTTGCATCCGGAACAAGTCAGCACCACTGGAATTAATGTTGAGCAGAGAACTCTTGTCATCCACTAACATAATGGGCACCGACAAGCGCGAAAACATTACATCAAAATCGGCCGAAAGGATAGCAGCTTGGGTCACGGTCGTAAAGCTACGGAAGATGGTGGAAAAAACCACCGGCTAATTCATGTACCGGTCAGGAGGATTTATCTACGATAGAACCAGTAGATCAAAAAATAAATATGACAAATGTAGTACTACTACTTGCGTAGTATTACAATTGTAGTTTATCTTTGCTTCAAATCATTACCACATGGCAGATCACCCCATGCCCTCCGAAGCCCAGTTGGAAATACTGGATCTCCTCTGGCAGCAGCAACCTTCTACCGTTCAGGACATTCATGACCGGCTGGCTTCCCGCCGGCAAGTCAGCTACAACACCGTGCTGACCCAGCTACAGCGGATGGCTAAATCTGGCTTCGTTAATCGAAATACGGACCAACGCACGCATACCTATGTGGCTGCCGTTCGGCGCGAGCAGGTAGAGAAGCGCCTGTTTAACCGCCTGGCGGACACGGCCTTTGGTGGCAGCACCATTAATCTGGCTTTACGTGCTCTCGGTACGGATAAACCCACCCCTGAAGAACTCGACGAGCTGCAGGATTGGATCAATCGCCAAAAAAAGTAGGCCATGGAATTGATGAACTCCCCCACCCTGCTGGCCTTCGCTACGGCTTTTGGACTGGCCCTTGTGCATAGTCTCTGGATTGGAGCCCTGCTCTTTACCACCGTACGGGCATTGCTTCCGTTTTTGTCAGGCCCGACGGCTCGCTACAAACTGGCTTACGGTGCCTTATTACTACTGGGTGGCTCCTTTGTCGCTACCTACGCGCTGGTGTATGACCCCAGGCCCGTCTGTGAGAACCTGCTCGTAACGGGCACCTCCTTACCGATTATCAGTCTGCCGGCAGCTACACCCGAAGTTGGCTGGATTGACTGGTTTTCGGGGCAGCTTCCTGCCTTCGCGCCCTGGTTGTCGGTACTCTACGTACTTGGCTTCTTGCCGGCGTTGATTCGCCTGGTTGCCGGGCAGTACACCGTTCACCAGCTGAGCAGCCGTGGGCTGAGTGACTTGCCCGCAGGCTGGGCGGAGCAGCTGGGCGATGAGCTCTCCCGCCACCCCGCTACCCGCCGGGTTCGCTGTTTTCTGAGCCAACACGCCGGTGAAGTAATGACGCTGGGCTTCTGGTCTCCCGTCATCGTGTTTCCGGTCGCACTCGTTAACGAGCTAACGCCAGATATGGCCCGCACCATCCTGCTGCACGAAATTGCGCACCTGCGGCACTACGATCACTGGCTGAACTACCCTCAGCAGATAATCAAAACCTTCTTTTTTTACCATCCGGCCGTTTACGCACTTTGCCGCATCATCGATCAGGAGCGGGAGCACCGCTGTGACGACTGGGTGGCTGGCCGTTGCGATGACCGCCGGACCTATGCGACCGCTTTAGTAGCCGTTGCCCGTACCTCCCACAACCCTCAAATCCCCCTCGCCATGAGTGCCACCAAAACCCCCTTTTCCAACCGTATCCAGCGCCTTTTCCTGGGTGAAAAGCGTAATAAAGACGGACAAGTAACTTTCTCCGTCCTCCTTTTAGCCCTGCTCACGAGTCTCCATTTCGGTTTTACGGGCGCGGACGCAGGTGCCGTGGATTGCTTAGAAGAGCAAGGAACGGCCGACACCACACCGGCCCCGCCGGTGGAGGCCAGCCTGGATCTCGCTCCTATGCTCATCGATACTCCGCCGCCATTCACCGCCTCGAAAGTCACCATTAAGGACGACGGAGCAGTCATTCTTGATGACCATACAACAATCTCTGCCGATAAAATCAAGATAGGCCCCTCTTCCAATAAGCCCGAACCCCTGATCTTCCTCGATGGCAAGCAGGTGATGCCCGGCGTCATGGAAACCCTTGACCCGGACGACATCAAAAGTGTCAACGTACTGAAGGGCGAAGCCGCCATGGCTAAGCACGGAGATGCTGGTAAAAACGGCGTGGTCTACATCGTAACCAAAGCTAATGCGGACAAGGCCACTAACACCCCCATCAACCCAAGCGGCAGCGACGTTCGGATCGAGTTCCTTAAACCCGGAGAGGTAAACCTGGAAGGGACGGTAGAAGCTAAGGACTTTATGGAAACCGTTGAAACCGCCATTGGCTTTGGCCAACTCAATGGTGTCCCAGCCGAAGAAGCGGCCCCCTCCCCCATCAAAGCAGACGACCCCGACAGCTGGAATGTACCTGCCACCGGTGGCCCGAACTACGCCAGAATGGAGGAAGACCGTAAGGTGAATGGTTATGCCGGAAAGGGGCAGCCGCTGCGCACCTTTGTTGTTTTCATCAACGGAGAGCGCGTCCCTGGCATTGTCCACGGCATGCCCCAGATTGACTCCAAAACCGTACAGGAGATAAAGGTCACTGAGTTCCCGGATGAACTAAAAGTTAATGGTGATGCAGACGTTGATGCGGCTGTCTACGTTATTAGCAAACCGGAAACGCCCAATAAGCCCGCCGCAAAACTGACGGCTCCTGCTTCCCCAAAGACAAGTAGCCTGACTGATCAGAATATCGCCTACTTCGTTAATGGTATTCAGGTATCTCCCGGCCCCGTCAATGACCTAAACCCCAATGATATTGAGTCCATCAATGTCGTGAAAAACGAAGACCAGTTAGCCCAGGCTGGCATTGCCAACTACGAGGGTGCTGTATACATTACCACCAAGGACGGTTTACCCATGGCGGCTCCCAAGCCAGCTCCCGCCACCATTACCCGCCTCGACTTCGAGGATGAACAGCTCAACGCCGTCTACCTCGTCAACGGTAAGCGGATGAGCTACCGCAAGGTGAAGAAAATCGCGATGGAGGACGTCGAAAACATCGACGTGCTTAAAGGCGCTGACAAAGCTGCTGAGATGGGCTACCCTAACCATGACGGTGTGGTGGTGATTACGCTGAAACGGTAGTTTTAAAGCTTGAGTATTCCACTCCGCAGGGAGGCTTGCAGGTCCCGCAATACTGCGGGACCTGCAAGCGTCCGCGCTCTCCGAGCTTGCGATTGCTTTACGGGCTTTGTCCGTAAAAAGAATTCGTCGGACGACCTGGCCCTGAACTGCCTACTACTCTCTAAAATGCGGCCATCCGTAAGATTACCCAAATACAAGCCCCTCTCATGCGTCTACTCTTCACTGCTCTCATTATGAGCTTCCTCTGCACCTGCGTCAGCGCCCAGATTCCCTTTCTGCCGCTCAGCCCCTTTACTACTACGGAGATCACCATTGCCACCACCAAAATTGAGCTGTCTTACGGGCGGCCGAGCATGCGTGGGCGGAAGATATTTGGCGGACTTGAACCCTGGGATGTCGTTTGGCGCGGAGGCGCAAACCGAAATCCCAGACTGGTGATGAGTGAAGACTTTTACCTGGGAGACACCCGCGTAAAAGCGGGTTCCTACACCCTGTTCAGCCGCCCCAATCCGGAAGTATGGACGGTCTATCTCTACGACGAAACCGACCAATACGGCGTTCCGCCCAATTGGGAGGAGGACAAAATTCTCGCCTCCGTCAAAGTAAAGCCAGAAACCCTGTCCCGCCCGCTGGAAACCCTGCGCTATTCCTTTGAAGAAATCTCGAACGACCACTTTACCCTGGCGCTGGAATGGGAAACCAGCCGCGTGCTTATCCCCTTCCGGCTCACGACGAAAGAGCTCATGAGCCAAAAAATTTCCAAGACCCTGAGCGGCCCCAACTCAAATGATTACAGCAATGCCGCACTGTATGCGCTGCGCGACAGCAAGGACTACGAACAGTCCGTTGCCTGGTTCGACAAGGCCATCGAGCTGGACGATAAGCCCAGCTACTGGGAGCATCTATTCCGCGCGCAGGCGCTGGAGAAACTCGGCCGATTCCAGGACGCGGCAAAGGCTGCCAGCTTCGCCCTGGAACTGGCGGAGAAGATTAACAGCGACTACGGAGTAACGGAGAGCAAAGCGCTGCTGGCCCGGATCAAGTAGCCTGGCTTATGATTGGTCAGCTGTCCCAAAGGCCAGCGTCCAGTGGTTGCGCACCGCCAGTGTACGGATGACGAAGACGACGACAATTGCCACCCCCATGGCGGCCCGCTCGCCAATCAGCTGATCCGTCACCAGAAACAGTACCCCGCCCGCCAGACAGGCGGACGCATAAATCTCCTTGCGGAAGATAAGCGGCACTTCGCCCGAGAGCACGTCCCGAATCACGCCACCGAAGGTGGCAGACACCACCCCCAGCAATACGCAGATCACCGGCGACAAACCAAAGCTCAGCGCCTTTTGTAAACCCAGAATGGTGTACAGCGCAATCCCGATGGTATCAAACAGGAACATACTTCGCCGCAGCTTTCTGAAGTGGGGTCGGAACAGGTAGGCAAAAGCCACCGCTGCCACGACGATGTACAGGTACACCGTATTCTGCATCCATCCTACGGGGGTGCTGCCAATCAGAAGGTCCCGAAGGGTACCACCCCCAATGGCCGTAACCAGCCCAAGAATAAAAACCCCAAAGACGTCAAAACTTCGTTTCATCCCCGCCAGTGCGCCGGAGATGGCGAATACGAAGGTGCCTGAGTAGTCGATGGTTAGGATGAAGAGTTCCAAGAGTGATGGTATGGCAGCCGGTAGTGTGGCCAGGGGTCATGCGATTAAAAGAGGGGGCAAAAGTAGATTAGGATTGAGTAGGATTTCGATAGAATTTACAGGACAGCCGGATTAGCCTCTTGATATAGCTCGCAGAGCTTTGGAACGCAGCACCGGTTTTTACCGGACAATAATTCCCATGCGCTTAATCCACCATCCTTACGTCACGCTCCCGAACGCCCCCATAATCTTCCCAAACAGCGTTTTGGCGTGGCCTTCCTCCGCCTCCGCGCTCCAGCCGGCGATGTGAGGGGTAAGGACCGTGTTTTCGCTGTCGCGGAGGTACTGAAAAGGAGCGGGCAGTTGGGTCGGATCGAGATGAACGAAGCTCATTTCCTCGTATTCATGTACGTCCAGGGCTGCGCCAAGCACCTTACCTGACTCCATCCCTGCCACCAGATGTTCCGTGTTAACGGCCAGGCCGCGCGCCGTATTAATCAGATAGAAAGGCTTGGCGAAGGCATCAATCCAGTCGTTGTTGACGTAGTAGTGGTTGCCTTCGAGGAAGATGTGGAGGGAGACGACGTCGGCCTCCCGTTGCAACTCTTCCAAAGAAACGGCCTCGGCGTATTCATCGCCGTAGTTCTTGCGGAATTTGTCGTGGGTGATCACCCGGCAGCCGAAGCCGCTCAGGCGGCGGGCCGTCATTTGGCCCATGTTTCCGTAGCCGATGAGGCCGACGGTGAGGCTACCCAGCTCTGTTCCTACGTTTCCCCGGCGGATCCATCCGCCGTCGCGGATCTGCCGGTCGGCGCGGCCGAGGTGGTTAAGCAGCATGAGCATCATCCCCACCGTGTGCTCGGCAACGGTGTGCTTACTGCCCTCCGGGCTGTTAAAAACGGTGATGCCCTTCTCTTTGGCGAAGTCGAGGTCGATGTGGTCCGTTCCCACTCCCCAGCGGGCGACGAACTTGAAATCCGGCCCAACTGCTTCCAATAACTCTTGGTCAATGTTGAGCCGTGAGCGAATCATCAGTCCATCGTACAGCGGCAGGGATTTGAGCACGTCCGGTCGTGTAAGATGGTCCAGTTCATCTACCTCATGCCCCGCCAGTGTGAGGGCGGATTTCAGGTAGGGATGAGCGGCTTTGTCGAGGAAGGCGATTTTCATTTGACAACTTGATGTATGGGGTGTGAAAGGATGGGGTGCTATATGCTAGGCGGGATAAGGAAAGTCAATCTCAGTCAGAAAGCCATCCGAAGTTTCCTGTCGGAACGTTCCGTTGAGCTGTCGGGTTAGCAGATTGACCAGGCGGCTACCAAAGCCGGTGCCCTTTACGGAAGATTGCATACCGACGCCTTCATCACTGACACGGAGCTTAAAGTTGTTCCCTACCCTGCTCATTACAACATTTATGGCACCTGCGGACCCCGCTAAGCCTGCCGCAGCATCTGCGCCTTCGGGCGGATAAGCGTACTTGATGGAATTGGTAAGTAGCTCATTTACGATCAGACCGAGCGGGATGGCGGTGTCCACGTCCATGTCGATTTCTGGTGCAGCAACCTTTATTTGAATCCGATCTCCGGTCTCGTAAGTGGCCAACAGGTTTTGCGCAAGTTGTTCAAAATAAGTGCGCATCTCAATACTTTTCAGGCTACTGCCCTGATATAGTGTTTGGTGCAGAATGCCCATGCTACTGACGCGGCTCTGGCTGGTGAGCATGGCATCTTTAGCCCCTTCATCTTCGAGGCCATCAGACTGTAACTCGAGCAGACTGGAAATTACCTCCAGATTATTCTTTACCCGGTGGTGAATTTCCTTGAGTAACAATTCATTCTGTTGATTTCGCTCTTCCAGTAATTGGTTTTTGTGACGATTGTTGCGAAGACCAAGAATGAGCCCCAGGGCACCAAGTAGCAAAAGGCCAACGATGACGTAAGTAAGCTGCTGTATCCGCCCCTGCCGGTTAATCGTATCCTTCTGCTCTCCGATCAGTTCATCTTTTTCTGCCGTGGCGTAGCGCACCCGCAATTCCGTGCGGGTAGCCTCCAGTTCCTTGGTTAGTTCTTCCGTTTCAAGGAGATAGGCAGCATCTTTGTAGGTCAGCGCCTGAGCGAGCTGACCGGTCCTGGCGTAGGCATCCGAAAGATTGTTATAGGCCGGCGGCAGAGAGGGATCGCTACCACCACGCCCCGTGGTATGCTCCAGATAATCTTTCAAATACGGGATGGCTTCCCGGTATTTCCCCTGAAGGTAGAGGACCGTCCCGATGCCCTCCTTATAACCATCGGCCATTGCGACTTCCGGGACGTTCTTTTTGGCCAGTTCCCAGGCATATTGGTAATTGGCCATGGCTTCGTCCAGGCGGCCCAGTTTTGCCAGCGCCATCCCCCGGAAGCCGTAGGCGCGCAGGCTTTCACCCACCAGTTCATCTCCCCCACCAATCTGGACCATCTTCATCGAGCGTTCCGCCTGGGCCAGGGCCTTTTCCGGTTCATCAGCCTTGATATAAACACCCGCCAGGTAAAAAAGCGGCACTATCGCCTGCAGCGAATCTTCTCCAGGCAGCGATGAATAAATGGCCAGGGATCGTTCACCGTAATTGATGGCCGATTCATAATCCTTGGCGTTTCGGTATACAAAGCAGAGCTCGGCATAAAGGTTTGCGAGTTCTGTGGGATTTTCCAGCGAGTCCAGTATTCCGGCAGCCTCAAAGAGAAGGGTCTCAGCTTCGCTGTATCGCCGTTGTTCGGAATAAGAAGTAGCGACATGTCCTGCGGAACGGGCTGTTTCCAGTGGATTTCCCGCCTGCCTGAACAGTTCATAAGCCAGATGGTCGTAGTACAGAATGGTATCTGCATTCTCCGATTCAACGTGAGCATAATGCCAGTAAGCAATATCCCGGCTGACATTACCGGCTACTTCCGGTTTATTCTCTGCCCGGGCCCGGCGTAAAACGGTATGCGCGAAAAGAAGCGCTTCATCTCCTTCATCTCCTATGTGCTCATTAACCCACCTAAGCGAGCTGTCCAGTCCTACTACTGCCAACTCGGGAGGCTGTGCAAAAGACCAGCTACACCAAAAAAAAGAACATAAGATTAGAGCGTACTTCATGTATGAATCAATTGTGGGCGCCACGTCAGGTCGTTGAAAGGGACCATCACCTTCTGGCAGCAACGGTATCTGGCACTTTGTGGGAGCAACATAGGCTCAATAAACAAATTAATCACTTGACAAGCTTTTTTTCAGGCCATGATGTGCTGAATGGTAAAGTTGACGCCGGTTAAACGGCTATCCGCCTACTTACCGCCAATTCCTTATCCAAGAAGACTTAGGTCAGGTTTAACATTCCGGGAATCGGCTTCAAAGCGGCAATTAAAAACCGGAGCGCTACTACCAAAAACTGAACTGCCTGCTCCATCCTTCCGGATGGAGCAGGCAGTTCAGCGTAATTCTCTAATTAATTTTAAAAAACAGGGAGCCTTAGTCCCGCCCCCACTTCAGCACCACCGACCCCCAGGTGAATCCGGCGCCAAAGGCGGCGAGGACAACAGTGTCTCCTTTTTTCACCTTTCCTTCATCGCGCGCCTCAGAGAGTGCGATCGGGATGGAAGCAGCCGTGGTGTTACCGTAGCGCATGATGTTGTTGTACACCTGATCCGGGCCCAAACGCATGGTTTTAGCCACGAACTGGTTAATGCGCAGGTTGGCCTGGTGAGGAATAAGCATATCGAGGTCTTCGACGCCCAAACCTGCTTTAGCCAATGATTCCATAATGACTTCGGGGAACTTCCGCACCGCCATTTTAAATACCGCCTGACCTTCCATGTGAGGAAAAATACGGTGATTATCGATCATATCCTGATTGAAGAAATAATGACCGTAACCCAAGTCATTGGTCTTCACCGAGTAGTCAACGTCAAAGCCTTCAATAGCATATTTTTCCAGGAAGTAGCCACCGTGAGAACCTGGGTACATGTAACTCAGCTTTTCGGCGTAGGTTCCGTCGGAGTGCATGCTGGTGGCCAGGATGGCCTTGTCTTTGTCCTCGGTTGCTTCCAGGATGACGGCACCGGCCCCGTCACCGAAGATGACGGATACGTTGCGGCCACGGGTGGAGAAGTCCAGCCCCACGGAGTGTACTTCGGCACCAACGACGAGGATTTTTTTGTACATGCCCGACTTAATGTACTGGTCAGCCGTCGTCAGGCCATACACGAAGCCAGAACACTGGGCGCGAATGTCGAGGGCAGCAATTTCTGTTTTTGCAATACCCAGTTCACGCTGCAGCAGTACACCAGCTCCGGGGAAGTAGTAATCGGGGCTAAGGGTAGCAAAGACGATAAAGTCAATATCATTAGCCTCAATGCCGGCATCGGCAATGGCTTTTCGGCTGGCTTCGAGCGCCAGCGTAGTGGTGGTCTCCTCTCCTGCGGTAATGTAGCGGCGTTCTTCGATGCCAGTCCTCTCGCGAATCCACTCATCGCTGGTCTCCATCACGGTGGTGAGGTCCTGGTTAGTCACTACATTTTTCGGCACGTAATGGCCGATTCCGGTAATCGTACTGTAAGGCATATTCTTGCGTTGATCTGCTTTTCGGCGGGCTAAGGTATGCTTTTATGGATGTCCGTCCATGATTCCGGCGAATAAACGGCGAATTTTCGCTTTAGAAAGGGTTTGTCGGGCGCGGACGCTGGTGCAAGGGGAGCTTGTAAAAGCAGTGTTACCAGGCTTACCTTCGCTGGCGTGAACACCAACTCTACCTACGACTGCATCGTCATCGGTGCCGGCCAGGCCGGCCTTGCAGCCGGTTATTACCTGCAACAAGCCGGAAAGCATTTTCTCCTGCTCGATGGCCACGAGCGTATCGGGGACAACTGGCGGCAACGCTGGAAAGGGCTCAGGCTCTTCAGCCCCAACCAATACAATGCCCTGCCGGGCATGCCCCCTGCCGGCGATCCACTCTCCCTGCCGGATCGCCGGGAAATGGCGGATTACCTGGAGGCTTATGCCACTCACTTTGCGCTCCCCGTAAAAAATGCCTGCACCTGCGTCAGCGCCAAAAAAACAGACGGTCTCTGGAAGATTGAAACTGAACAGGATACACTGATTACCCGCCAGCTCATCCTCGCCACGGGAGCCTATCGTACCCCCTTCATTCCGGAAACGCTGGCCAACTCTTTCCCTTCAGTTATCCGGCAATGGCACTCCTCAGAAATTCAGTCCGTTGCCGATCATGCAGATGCGGACACCAGTGTACTGATCATTGGAGCAGGGGCCAGTGGCCAACAACTGAGTCACCTTTTTTACGGTACGGGGGCCGACGTTACTTTAACCGGGCCTGTGCTGCCTAATCTACCCCGTAACTTCCTGGGTAAAGACATTTACTGGTGGCTCTATAAATCAGGGATGATGACCCTGCGCAACGACCGCCCGCCCGGCAGCTGGATGGGGAATGCCGGTAAGGGAGACCTTACCGTGGCGGAACCTCCCCTGCCCGATGGCGTTCGCCGCATTAAAACGAAGGTTACACTCCATGATGATGGTCATCTCCAGTTCGACTGCCAAAAGACGATGCCCGCCCCATTAGCCTGGCCCGGACGCAAAAAAGGAATCGTCGTCTGGTGCACCGGTTTCCGAAACACCTACCCTTTCCTGCCAGCGGATGCTTTGGATGAACAAGGAACCCCTTTGCAGCAATCCGGCCAATCAACGGTTTACAACGATTTATTCTTTCTGGGCCTTCCCAATCTGCTACGGCCCAACTCCAGCTTAGTGGGGGGCGTTGGCCGGGATGCGGAGCGGATTGTGAAATTAATCTTGCGGACTAAAACTGCGGGCAATTAATACAGTTCGCTTTCCCAAAGAAAAAGGAAGCCCCCAGCTCAATGGCTCCGTTCGTGCCGGTAGACTGGGCCAGACCGGAAATATTCATATCATAGGAAGCAGATAGAATATAGCCCTTTTGGTGTAGTTGGAGAATACCGATCAGTGCATCTCCCCCAAAACCGCCTGCTCCATCATTGACGCGCAGGGCCAGCCCGCCGGAAAGGAGTCGGCTCTTTACGCTGCTTTTCCCTGCCCCCAGATTAACGGTCTCCCTTTGCCCCAGCAGGTTGTACATGGCCCGGAACAGGAACTGATTGTGGGGGCGCTGGTTTGAGTAGGCCGCAAACAAACTTAAATTGCCCTTTCTTTTCTTGAAGACAGAGAAGCCAAGGTTGAGGTTAAGCCTCCGGTTGAGTCGGGCAGTGGAGTCGGACGAAGTCTGACCACTGCCATCATTACCATAAAATCCGAGCGAAGGCTGGGTCAGGTGCTTGATGGCTAACCCTGCGCTGAGATCATGAAGCCCTCTTTCATTGCCGGATGCCGTGAGGAAGACACCAACGCCCAGATCGTAGGCATCGACGGCATACTGGTCCAGCAGCTCACCGGGGAGTGAGGGGTTGTCAAACTGATCATCAAAGGTTCGGCCCGCCAGCCCGCCCTGGCTGTACTGCACCCGCCCGACCTCAGCACCGCCTCCGAGCAGGACGGGCTTGTTCTGCGATCCTCCAATCCGCCGAACGAAGGCTGCCGTCAGGAACAGGTCCGTACGCTGTAGCGCCGGGTCTCCCTGAAAGTCAACCGCTGCGTTTGCCCCCAGGGCAAAATAATCCCCTGCATTATCACCACAGATTTTGAACTCAAAGGCAGTGGCAAAAGTCCGGTAGTGATCGCTATCCAAAACACTGGACCATTGGCTGCGGGCAGACGTTTGAAACCGGTATTTACTCCCCTCCGGTATAAGCCCCGTGAAGGCGGGGTTAAACAGCGTGATCGTCCGCGTAGGGTCAGAAAAATGATAATCCTGAGCGGCCAGCGTCAGGGACAACAGGCTCGCAAACAAGGCTAGAAAAATGCTTATTCTGGTGTTTTTCATATCAAAATAATGGCAGGATGGAGGATAATGACGGGCTACTGAAACGTGGACAATGAGATCACCGGAGTAATTCTACCTTACCACTCAAAACTATTTTTTCCTGATCGAAATACCGGACCACGACCTGATAGACGTAAATACCTAACTGAACCATTTCTCCGTTTTTACGGCCATCCCATCCATAAGCGGGGTCATTCGGCGGGAATTCCCGTTGCTCGAATACAACCTGCCCCCAGCGGTCGAAAATCTGAAAACTTTCAATGGTATCGATACCTAAGGGGAACTCACTTCTGATCCGAAAAAGATCGTTACGCCCATCCTGGTTAGGCGTAAAGGTGTTGGGGATGTAGACTTCCCGATCGATGCTGACAACGGCAGTCACACTATCTCTTGCGGTGCAGCCGTTTCTATCCGTCAGTAAAGCAGCGTAGGTCGTAAGCGGATCAGTTGGTTGCGCCCTTGGCCGCTCACAGTCCGTACAACTCAGCCCCGAACCCGGAGTCCACAAAAAAGTCGGATCGTTGGCGTTGAATCGGTTGTCCAGCAG
Source organism: Neolewinella agarilytica (assembly GCF_900110645.1). Lineage (GTDB taxonomy): Bacteria > Bacteroidota > Bacteroidia > Chitinophagales > Saprospiraceae > Neolewinella > Neolewinella agarilytica. Next base: position 95,437 of record NZ_FOFB01000004.1, on the reverse strand, counting down.
AACAGATTCTCCTAAACTCAGGAAAACCGTATCCGCAAAGATGTTGAACAGAACCTCATCGGGCTCTGTGATCATAACTTCATACTGCTCAAAGCAACCAAGGGCATCGGTGAGCTTGAAAGTATATACGTCCGGCCCCAGGCCATCGAAGCGGGTGATGGTCGTTCCACTCTGTTGATAATCCGTGCCCGTCAGGGAAAGTTGGTAAGCGCCTACTCCCCCGGAGAGATCGCGTAGCGCGAAGACACCGTCCTGCTCTCCAAAACAACTGACATTGACGATGCTGTCCAGAATCACTATTGGCGGATTCTCGGGCAGGGTAATGGTCCGCTCTACGGTGCAATCATTATTGTCCGTAATGGTCACGGGGTACTCTCCGGCAGCGAGATTAAAGATCGTACCTGAAGCTGTCCCCCCCGGCCAATCAATCCGGTATGGCCCCACGCCCCCGGCTGCCGCCAGGGTGATCGCCCCGTCGTTGCCACCAGCACAAGTAACCGTGGATATCTCCGGACTGGCAACAATCGGAGGTGGCTGCAGAATACTATCGACGAGGACTGCCTCGCACTGGTTAGCATCTGTCACCGTGACCCGATAAGCACCGGCAACCAAGTCAGTATTTGTTGCTGCATTCGCCTGATTGCTCCAGCTGAAACTGTAGGGAGTAAGCCCTGAAGAGACGTCCACACGAAGTAAGCCCGTATTATCTCCGTGGCATAAGATATTCCTGCGCTCAGCGGTAGCAAGCACGACCGGCGGATGGACGGTGACGGGAACACTCGTGGAGTCCGTACATAGATCATTGTTATTGATGAAAAGGCTGACGGTGTATTCACCGGCCGCAAGGAATTGATGCCCCTGCGGGTTATTCTCGAAAGAGGTCGTTCCGTCCCCCAAATCCCAGCGTACATCCGAGACTGTCCCCGTGGAGATATTAGCCAGGTTAATCCCTTCCCCAAGGCAAAGTTCCGTTGCGGCGGTTTGGATGATTGCCCGGGGCATTTCGTTGATGACAATCTCCTGTTCTACTGATGCCGTACAAAGTCCGTCAGGTCCGGTAGCCGTAAGCACCGTTTGATAAGTACCCGGATCAGTAAAGGTGTGCATCGGGCTGGTAGCCATTGAGCTGCTGCCATCACCGAAGTCCCACAAATAACTGCTGGCAGCCGGGGTATTATTCTGAAAGCGGAGCGTATCAGGAGCACAGGCATTCATTACCAGAGGGGAGAAGTCTGGCTCTGGTAGAGGGCGGACGAATACCGGCAGGGTCAGGGAATCCTCACAACCACGGCTATCGCGTACAATCTGGGTAACGGAATAACTGCCTGCTTCAAGGTAGCGGTTTTCGGCGCTACAATCATCGGACAAATTTCCATCATCAAAAACGTAGCGACAACTTAGCCCGTCTCCTGTCGCCAGGGTGCTGACGGTGACTACTTCTCCGAGGCAAACACTATCGGTAGCCATAAAGCCGGCCACCGGCCGCTCGGCAATTCGCACTACCTGGCAGAAGAGCGCCTCACAGGCCTCCGGTAATATCGGGGAGACCGTAAGACAAACCGTATAACTGCCGGGAGCAGGAAAAGTATGGTCGGGGCTAAACGCCTCTACGCCAGGGCTACCATCACCAAAGTCCCAGCTTGACCGTAAGTCCGGATCGCTGTTATTGCTGAACCGAACGGGAATTCCGGGGCAACCAACTTCCGCATTGAAATTAGCCTCGGGAACTTCAAGCACCGTAATTTCCTGAATAAACTCATCAGATCCACAGCCAAAAGCCCGCTGACTGATCCGGTAAACACCAGGAGTTTCATACACCGTTGTTGGGTCAGTGGCGGTACTTCTTTGTCCGTTGCCAAAATCATACAGCACATCTACTCCGTTTGTGGCCAGATTCCTGAATCTGACCGTGTCTCCGGCGCAGACGGTACTGGGGCTGACATTAAAGAGCGCATTAACGTCGGATGGAACAATTCGAATGTCCTGACAGAGGGTATCGTTTCCACAAACATTGGTGGTGAAAAGACATAGCTCTATTTGCGTCCCTTCATCAGATTCGGGCATCAGAAAAGGGGGAACGGAATCATTACCAATCATTACACCATCCAACGTCCAGCGGTATGTGTCTGCCTGACCAATGCTGTTGTTGGAAATCAGCACGGTATCGCCCGAGCAGTAGATCGATCGGTTAGTTCCGAAACGCGCTGCGGGTTGCGGGCGTGTCGTGATCGTTTGAATCGGGGTGCTGTTTTCTTCACAGGCATTACTGAGGGTAAGGCCAATTGAAAAGACGGAATCCTGGAGGACCGAGGCAAGTGTAAGAACCCCGGGATTAACCTCCGTGGAAAATGTTTCTCCGTTTAGCTGCCAGTCATAGTTCAGGTCTCCGCCACCGTTTGAGTTGTTCATAATCGTGACGAGTAGCTCGGAACAGCCCGTTGGGTCAGCATCCAGTCTGAACGCCGGATCCGGAGCCTCAGCAATGGTTATTTCCCGCACACTCGTCTCCTCGCAGGGGCCGCGAAAAGCGGTCAGGCTAACGGAGTAAGTCCCCTGACCCGGGAAACGAAAACAAGGAGACTGACGATCACTTGTTCCCAGGCCACCAAAGTCCCAGCTAACACGATCATAATTCACTCCGGCGGGCAGGTTGAAACAGACCTCGTTACCGTCACAGTCACCGGTCGTAAAGCTGGCCGTTAACTCGGACACTTCGACCGAGAAGGTTTCACTGTTCTGGCAGGTGGTATCCGCGGGGTTTCGGAAAGAATAGGTTATTGTAAAGGTCCCCAAACCAGACAAATCCGGGTCAAACACACCGGCTGCCGTAATGGCTGTCCCTGAGAACACCCCTCCGGCGGGCGTTACCTCTCCGGAAAAATCAACGGGTGCCTGATCGATACAAAGCTCCCTGAGCCCGGGAACGCTGATGCTCGTTTCTAAAATGGTCAGAGTACTTTGGTCACTGACTAAGCAAGGATCATTCCCGTATGCAATGGTGTAAGTCCCCCCATCCAGACTGGAGGGATCAATAGTGCCGTCAAAGGGCATCCCGTCAATGGTCCAGATGCCTCCCTCTGCCGGGGTAGCACTGAAAGTGAGGGGCATCGCCTGATCACAGAGGGTTGTATCCGGCGTGGAGATCGTTGCCGTAGCTTCTGCCACAATAGAAAAAGTATCCCGCTGGGGCGGAGCAGGACAATCACTCGTTGGTAGCTGAATAAAAACCGTGTGAAGGCCTATTCCAAGATCAATTGGAAAATCAGCGTTATCAACCACTACATTGTCAACCTCGTAAATCGCCGCAGGATTGAAGGGGTCCGGGGTGTAGGAGAGGCTGATACACTCGTCGGCCTGGGGGCGCAATTCTTCAAGAACATCCGCAGGGATTACCCGGATGGTAAAGCTGGCCTCATCGGTAAGGTCGCAGTTTTCGTTGCTGCCGCGAAGGGTAAAGACATAGTCGCCGGGACGATCAAATTCTACCCGGGTAATGACATCATTTCGGTCAAAGATCGTAGCACCACTTCGGTTAACGGACCAGGTGCGGCCCGTTAGCCCAACGGAAGCGGAGCTGTTAATCCGTACCACCGCAGACTCCTCAAAGCAAAGCTGATAGTTGACAGAGTCCACAACTGTTACGTTAGAATCCGCAACGGCCGCCACTTCCGGGGCTTCGATGACTGTAATCGTAGTGGAAGTGCTGCCGCTGCCGCATTCGTTGGCGTTTGCCAGCTGAAAGGTGAAAGTTCCGGGAACGGTGATGGGAAATTCGATTGTCCCTTCATTACGTATCTCCGTTCCGTCGGGTAATGTCCAGATCAGATCTTCCGCCGTGGGGTCGTTGTTGGGGCAGATCCCCCCCGTCAGTCGGGCCGTCTGTCCAAGGCAATAGGTCCCACCTCCCGTAATACTAAGCTCTGGTGGCTTCCGGTAGGTTACCGTACGGGATACGTTTTCGGGGTTTTCAGAATCGGCATAGGTCGCCAGCACCTGAGTCGTGAAGCAGAGGCCGGTACAGCCAAAACGGTCATCATAGTTACACATTTCCAGTATGTCCCGGGCCGGATAAGTAAAAGTATGGGTAAGTTGAGAAACATCCGACACAACGAAAGGCTCCGTCTCTCCCAGTATCCAAATGATGGTAAGCTCAGTGAGTGTACGGGCCGGATCGGGCGTGATCTGGATTGTCTGCGTGGTGTCCTCGAGGCAGAAAAAGAAGTCGTCCTGATCCAGATATGTGAACGTGACGTCCTCCTGCCCGCAGAGACTGGTTGATGCTGCCGGGACAATGAAAAAGAGCAAAGCGAAGGTTCGCAAAAGGATGATGGGTTTCATAACAGGTGGTTCTTGGGGATAATTCAGGGGCGCGGGTCCGCAGGTGCAGAGTAGGCGCTAAAGGAGCAAGAGAAGAGCTTCGTTCTGCTCCATGGACGCATCCGGCAGAAAAGGGCTCCGGCCCTGGCGGGCACGAAGAGCACAGAACAAAACTCCTGCTGACCTGCCCAATTAAAGGCTTCGAAGGCAAAAAACAGGGGGTAAAAAAACAGTACAGATTACCACTCAAAAATAGTTAAAAGTTTTGTTGCTAAAGGGGAAGGATGAAAATCCGTTTAATCCTACGCAGATTGGAAGGCTTTCCACCAGCAGTTTTCAATCCTTCGGGGCAGTAGATCAACGGTATTAAGACCCGGCATCCTGCTGCATTTATGCCTTGATGGCAAGCATGTTGATCATCATCCGGACAGCAAGCAAAAGAAAAGATAAACCTCAGGGAACGCTTAGATTATCGGGTACTCACTACCTTTGCCTTCTTAACAAGCCAGCAAATGACTAAAATAGCAGACCGTGCCCAAACTGAATGGGTACTGGTAACTGGCGGCAGCCACGGTATTGGCCGAGCGCTTGCCCTGGAGTGCCTGCAAAATAATCTAGCAGTCGCCATTGTTGCCCTTCCCAACGCAGACCTTAAGCACCTGGAGACAGAACTCGGGGCCCTGCCGGGTGCCGTATTCGCCACCCTGGGGATGAACCTTGTTGAGGAAAGGGCCGTGGCCAGGGTAGTGGACTGGCTCGAACGCAGCAACATTCGCCCTAAGTACCTGATCAATAACGCGGGATTTGGTCGTGGCGGACTGTTCGAACACACGCCATGGCCGGAATACCGCACCATGATGCAAATCAACAATCAGGTAATGGTAGATCTCACCTATGCCCTGCTCCCCGCCCTGAAAAGAACGAAAGGAGGCGTATTGAACATGAGCAGCGTGGAGGCAACCCTTCCCCTACCCTACAAATCTGTCTATACTGGCACGAAAGCCTTTGTCTACAATTATTCCCTGGCCTTGCGGGAGGAGTTCAAGTACTACGACATCTCCGTGTCGGTGCTTTGCCCCGGCCCAACCATCACTAATGAGGATGGCCTGAAACGGGTAAAAGCCATGGGCACACTCGCTAAAATTGCGGTTACCATGCCCGAAGACCTGGCTCCGGAAGCCATCCGCGGGATGCTGAAGGGCAAATCGGTCATCCGGCCCGGATTCCTGGTTAAACTGATGGCCTTCCTCGGTAAGCTGTTCCCCCGCCCGATCAAGATGCGGGTGCTGGAGAAAATGTTTTCTAAATATCGGGAAGAGGAACCGGAGGGGGAACTGGTAAAGTAGACGGTAGGCGACAAACAATTAATCCTGAAAAACCATAGCTTTATCCTGGTCAAAACAGTTGTTTTTTTGAGATTCGCTGAGCACCTCACAGGCTAAACTCTTCTTCTCCTCCCATGAAAGTCAAGGTCGCCGTACTCCAGCAAAGTGCTGTCTTTTTCGATAAGGAAGCCTGCTTACGCAAGGCAGAGAAGCTGGCGAGACAATACGCTGCGGAGGGCTGTAAGCTCTTATTATTCCCGGAGTCTTTCCTTCCGGGCTATCCGAGAGGTTTTGACTTTGGGGCCGTCATCGGTAGCCGAAGTGATGCGGGCCGGCAACTGTACGCTACCTACCACGCTAATAGTATAGACCTGGATACAGCGGACAAAGACCGCCTGGAGGCCATAGCGCACGACAACGGACTGTATATCGTGATGGGCGCAACGGAGCGTCGCGGCGGCAGTCTGTATTGCTCCATGCTCTACCTGTCACCTACCGACGGCCTGCTGGCCGTTCATCGGAAAATCAAGCCTACGGGTACGGAACGATTGATCTGGGCGGAGGCCGGCGGAGAGTCCCTCGTGAGCTGCGAGACAAAAATCGGTCGCCTGGGCGGGCTCATCTGCTGGGAGAATTACATGCCAATGGCCCGGATGGCCATGTACCAGTCCGGGGTACAGATTTACCTGGCGCCTACGGCAGATAGCCGGGAAGTCTGGACCTCGACGCTTCGGCACATCTCGTTGGAAGGACGCTGCTTTGTATTGGGTTGTAACCAGTATTTTAAAAAGTCAATGCTACCGGATAAATACCGCCCGCTGGTGGAGGACGAGCCGGAGGAGATGTGCCCGGGTGGCAGTGTGATCATCTCTCCGCTGGGAGAAATTTTGGCCGGCCCACTCTTCGGTAAGGCAGGCGCCCTGGTGGCGGAGCTGGACCTGGAAGACATCACCCGGGCACAACTCGACTTCGACGTGACGGGGCATTATGCACGGCCGGATATTTTTCGCCTTAGTGTGGAGGGGATGCCGGAGGTGGTACGGGAACGAGCTGACTGAACGCTTCGATACTATTCGCATAGAGAACGCAGAGAGGAGGAGCCCGGAGGCTGCTCTGCATAAAATGCGTCGACTGAAGTCGACGGTACAAGCCAAGCGGCAGTGTCTCTTCCTCCGTGAACTTCCATGGTTAACACCCTGCTGCGAAGCAGCCTGTTTGCTTCCCTTACCCAAAATACAAAAGCGGCTACGAGTGGATAAACCATCCCCGTAGCCGCTTCTGCGGTGCGCGAACTCCTCCTGAAGCCCGCTATGATTTTTTAATGATTCGTACTAGCGTTCGCCGTACTTATCCAAACGGTAAGCCGCTTTCAGCTTCTCCTTCCGGCGCTTTACGCTCGGCTTGGTGAATTCCCGGCGGTTACGCAGTTCACGGATGACGCGGGTGTTGATAGACTTACGTTTGTACCGCTTGAGTGCGCGGTCAATGTTTTCTCCTTCTCGGACGTTGATGATTAGCATTAAATGGAGCTATTTTAAAATGGAGTGCAAAGATAGGGTTTTCCGCGCTATTTGAAAGCTAACGAGCCATTTTTTGCTCCATTAACATTCTATTGCACCTGCGCTCCGGCGCACGGCCCTGCATCCGGCCTTCAAAACACTTCCCTTAATGATGGTTCTTTGATGAGCGCCGACTTACCTAGGCCTTGCCCAGCGTAATGCCGAAAGTACTGCCCAGGCCCGGAGAAGAGCGGACGTTAATGGTTTGCTGGTGCGCCTCCATGATGTGCTTAACGATCGAAAGGCCAAGGCCCGAGCCCCCTTTTTCCCGGCTCCGGCTTTTGTCCACCCGGTAGAAGCGATCAAAAACGTGAGGGAGGTGCTTTTCCGGAATCCCGATTCCATTATCGGCAACTTCGCATAAGATGAACGAGTCCATATCGTAAAAACCAATCCGGGTTTCTCCTCCGGAGTTTCCGTATTTCACGGAGTTGGTTACCAGGTTAATCAACACCTGGCGAATACTTTCGCGATCTGCCCTTACCAGAAACCCGGTATCCGCACCAGGTTTAAAGCTTAGGGTAACGCCCGCTTCACGGCTTTTTAGGTCAAGTTCTTCAATGACCTCGGTGGCGAGTTCTTTGATGTCGAATGTCTCCAGGTCAAGAATAAGCTCCCCACTTTCCAAACGGCTGATGGCCCCCAGGTCTTCTACGATTGTTTGCAGTCGTTCTACGTTCTTGGCTGCCTTTCGCAAAAATTTGAGCGTAAACTTCTTATCCTCCAGTACACTGTCGTCGTCCAAAATCGTATGCAGATAGCCCTGAATATTGAAAATCGGCGTTTTCAACTCATGGCTGATGTCCCCTACGTACCGTCTCCGGTACTCGGCAAATCGTTCGTAATCCCGCAGTTGACGCTGCTGCTGCTCGGCCCACTCTTCTACTTCCTGCTCAACCTCTTCGATAATGGGCTGATCAATGTCGACTCCATCTCTTTTGATATCTGAATTGACCTTTTGGTTGTGGATCGTTTTGTAGATCAGCTTAATTTTCCGGTAGATGTAAAAATCAAGATAGGCCAGTACAACAGCGTAGCTGACCCCGAAAGAAATGAGAACGATGATGGGAGCTACCCACCACTCGAAGGCAAGAGGAAAAAGCAACCACAGCACGAAAATTGCCACGACCATAGCGAAGCTGATTACACCAGCTGCCCGAACCGCAATCTGCCTTGGGGTACTATTCTTAAGCACTAAAAAACGAATTTATAACCAATGCCCTTAATGGTTTTGATGTAATGATCACCCAATTTTTCCCGGAGTTTTCGGATGTGTACGTCGATGGTACGGTTACCTACAATAACGTCGGTACCCCAGACGCGGTTGAAAATTTCATCCCGGCTAAAGACCTTCCCCGGTTTAGAGGCCAGCAGCGTGAGCAGGTCAAATTCTTTTTTGGCCAGTTCAATCCTTTCTTCTCCCCGAAGAACGACGATCTGCTCCAGGTCGATTACCAAATCACCAATGGAGATAAGGTGAACGGACTCTTCTTTCTCCTTTCTGACCTTACGACGCAGCAGGGCTTTAACCCGGCTGAGTAAAACCCGCGGGCGAATGGGCTTGGTGATGTAGTCATCCCCACCTGTGTCCAACGCAGCGATCTGGCTGTAATCTTCTTCCCGGGCGGTGAGAAAAGTGATCACCGTTTCATCAAAATCGGTATTTGACCGTAGCTGGCGACAGACTTCGACTCCATCCATAACCGGCATCATAATATCCAGGATGATGAGGTCAGGGCCAAACTCTTTAGCCTTCCGGAGCCCGTCCTCGCCATTATTGGCCGTAGTGACATCGTACCCCTCTTTACGAAGGTTATATTCGAGAATCTCGAGAATATCGGGCTCGTCGTCAACCAGCAGTATTTTAGAAGGGTTCATGACAGGTAGTACTTTAAGATAAGGAAAGCGCAAACTTAGGTGATAAAACGTGGGCTTTCGTTAACTCTATAATAAACCATTGTAAAACCAAATCGTTGAAAACCGTTTACTTCATCCGCCACGCCAAATCCAGCTGGGACGACGCCACACTGTCTGACCATGATCGTCCACTCAATGCCCGTGGTAAACGGGACGCTCCGCGCATGGCTCTGCGCCTGCTGGAGCTGGACAACAAAGCTGACGGGATCATTACATCCAGCGCAAAACGCGCAAAACAAACCGCTAAGGCCTTCCGGGAAGCCTTTGGCCTGAGCAAAGAAGTCTTTATCGTCCGCAAGGAATTATACCATGCCTGGCCAAACATGATTGAGCAGCAGGTTCGCTTACTGCCCAATAGTTGGAGCACCGTACTCGTCTTTGGGCACAATCCGGGCTTCACGGAGGTGGCTAACCAACTTCAACACGACAGCTACATCGGCAACGTTCCTACCTGCGGAATAACGGTTGCAACAATGGACGTTGACAGCTGGGGAGATTTCCAACTCTCCGCAGCAAGGCGGAGCGCCTACCTCTACCCCAAACAGATAAAGTAGGCTTCGGCTCCTCTCCTGCAAGCCACTTTTTAATCGCCCGCCCTGTCCTACCATTCCATGAATAAATTGACAACTCTCCTCCTTTTCCTGATTATCCTGGCATCCTGTGCGGAACCCGGAGCCGGAGAACCTCCGGTAAACATCCGTGAGCTTGCTCCAGTGGTCGCTGACCTTCAGTTAGCCGAAGCCATTACCGCCGAAATTCCCGTTCTGGTCCGGGACTCCATGCGGGAGGTTTATTATGATCGCACACTGGCGGAAAATGATATCTCCCGTGCGGAATTCGATAGTTTGTTGTGGATTGTCCGCCAGGAGCCTGCCTGGGTAGATAGCCTGTATACACAGGTAGGAGAGATACTTTCCCGCAGACAGGCCGGCAGAACAGGAAGAAAAGAGTAAGCACCGACTGCACCTCCGTTCTCCTCAATAGACATATCTTCGCGAAGTCCCCTTCCCCACATCATGGCCAACACCCGTTCAAACCCGCAACTTCAACTCCATCAGGTCTCCTTTGACCTGATCAGTGAGGGGGTGCTCTGGATTGATAAAGCAGGCAGGGTTACTCATGGCAACGAAGCTGCTGCACGCCTACTGGGCTACCCCCGTCGGGAGCTTGGCCATCTTTCCTACTTCGAGATCAACCCACACTTTAGCCTGATGGCGTGGAGAAAGTTCCGGAGCCGGTTAAAAGAAGTAGATAATGACCGGCTGGATACGGAGTTCGTTAACGCCAGCGGAAGCCTTTTCAGCGTTCGGGGTAAGTGCACGCTTGACCAATTCCCGGCGGGCGAAGACCTTTGCCTGATTATCTTCAACAGCACGGAGGCCGGGAAGCGAGATGCCGACTTGCTGGAAGCCTTACAACAACACGGGCAAATTGCCAGCTGGGAGTATAACCTCGCCAATGGCCAGGTATTCCTCGGCGCTCCGGCGCGAAAGTGGCTGGGCTGGTCTCCCGAAAGAGAGTTTTACCCCATTCAGGAATTTCAGGAAAAAATCGGAGACGCTTTACCGGAAGGAGATGCCGGACGGCTAAAGGAGTTACTTCAACGAGTGCTCCACTCCGGGCAACTTTTCGAAACCGACCTCTCCATGACCACCGCTGGTGGTAAGCAGGAGACGTTTTCTCTCCGTGGACAATCAGTAGAAAACGAGCTGGAAGTTTATAAGATTTACGGCACCCTCTCTCCTGAAGTACAACAATCTTCCCCATCCACCCCGATGGGCAGCGAATCTACCTATCGGTTTACCCTCGACAATAGCCCGCAGGCCATATATTGGTATGACCTGCAGAAAGGACAGATAAGTTTTGTCAACGCCCGGGCCGGTGAGCGCAGTGGCTTTAGTCGCCAGGAGCTCATTGGTCAAACACTAACGGATCTATTCGCTGAAGAAAGCCCCGGCACGCTAGACCAACTTCTTCGGGAAGTAAGGGCTAAACAATATCAAGAGCTTACCATCAATATCCTGAGAAAAAGCGGTGCCCCCTACCCGGCCCGGCTCGCCTGTCATCTGCATAATAGCGGTGACGACAATGCCTCCCTGATCATCCTGGCACACGATATCAGCCGGGAACAACAGGACAATGAGCATTTACAACTTCACATTACGACACTCAATGCATTGCGGGAATGGGTCATCTGGCTCGACGCAGAAAACAAGATCGTTCTGATGAACGCCGCCGCCCGCCGAAAACTGGGCCGAAAGACCAGCCGCGACATCAGCCAGGTTCCTATTTTAGAGCTGATGCCCGACCTGGTTATCCCCCCCCTGTCGGAAATTCGACAGGAGCAACTGGACGGCAGGGTCCGGCCCGATACAGAATACCACTTTTCGGACCCCGGTGGAGCGGAGCGGATTCTTCAGATTCGTTTTGCTCAGGTGGCAGCGGATACCCGTTTATTTCTGAGTATCATTTGCCGGGACGTAACGGCCGAATACAACAATAAGCAGCGCCTCCGACAGGCAAAACGTCGGGTAGATGAGCTACGACAGCAGCTGGAAAGTGAGAATGAGGTATTAAAGGAGCAGATCGAAACGGTACATGCGGCGGGTCCCATCATTACCGTCTCCAAAAAATACCAAAAGGTCCTGGGGCAAATTGCTCAGGTGGCAGACACGGACGCTACCGTTCTGGTCACGGGTGAAACGGGAACGGGTAAAGAGCTTCTGGCTCATTCCATCCATAATTTCAGCAACCGCAGTTCCCGGCAAATGATCAGCGTCAACTGCGCGGCATTACCGGAAAACCTGATTGAAAGCGAGCTCTTCGGCCACGAACGAGGTGCCTTTACGGGAGCTTTTGCTCAGAAGAAAGGCAAATTCGAGCTTGCCAACGGAAGCACTATTTTCCTGGACGAGATCGGAGAACTCCCGCTCGACATGCAGGCCAAGTTACTCCGGGCATTGCAGGAAGGAGAAATTCAGCGGATCGGCTCTGCGGATATCATCCGGGTGGACGTCCGGGTAATAGCGGCGACCAATCGAAAACTGGAGCAGATGATTACCGAGGGGACCTTCCGGGAAGACCTCTACTATCGCCTCAACGTTTTTCCCATTCACAACCTCCCTTTGCGGGAACGCCGGGAAGACATCCCGGTGCTGGTGAAGCACTTCGCCCGGCTCTACGCCGATAAGATGGGGCGCCTCATCAGTGATATTAATCAGCGGGATCTGGCGCAGTTGCAGGACTATGATTTTCCCGGTAACGTACGAGAACTCATCAACCTGGTGGAACGGGCCGTGATTACTTCCAGCACGACGACGCTCAACCTGGCGGGGAGCCTTCGTGTGCTGCGCCGCCCGGAGCGGAGCGAGGGCGGCAGCCTTAACCTCAGTGGGGACAAGCTGCTCACCTTCGAAGAAATGCAACGCCAGTACATCATCGAAGCACTTAAACGTACAAAGGGCAAAGTGACCGGCCCCGGCGGAGCCGCCGAAAAACTCGACGTCAACGGTCGTACGCTAATGAGCAAAATGAATAAGCTGGGGATTAACCGGAATGATTATACGAGCTAATTTTATTGCTCATCCAATCTTTTTTCTGCACCTGCGCCCGCGCCTTCTGCTCCGTCACCTACGGTCTGCAACACTAACCACCCTCCTACCCCAGCCGCCGCATCCGAAGCGTCAGTGTATAGCCTGCCCGGTCATCAATACTCAGGTCAGCTTTCATTCGTTTGGCCCGCATGTGCATATTATCCTTTCCCTGACCGGTTTTGGAGGCGCGGACGCTGGTGCCAGGGGAAGTTGAGGTGCCGGGCTTTTCGTTCCCGGCCGGCGTGCCATTGTCGCGAATGAAGAGTTCAAACTGCTGCACAAATTGCTCCAATTCTATCTCAACTTTAGTGGCATTACTGTGGCGGGCGATGTTGTTGATGGCCTCTTTGTAGATAAAATACAGATCCTGGCGGGTCGTCCCGGCAATCTCTCTCTTTTCATCAAAGCCCGAAACTCTGAAATCGTATCGAATGTCCAGCGGCAGCAATACTTCATCAGCGTGTTCCTGCATTCGCTGCAGAAGGTTACCGATGGTATCCCGACGGGAATCAATGCTCCAGATCACATCACTCATCTTAGACATCGCACTTCGGCCCGCCTCTCCCACCGTGTGCAGACGGGACTTCAGCTTTTCGTCGTCGGTTTTGTTTTTCAGTAGTTCCGCCTGCAGGGTAATACCCGCCAGCAGGCCCGAGACCTCATCATGAATATCACTACTTAGTTGGGTTCTCAGCTGTTCGTTGCGCAGCTTTTCGCGTAGTCTGGCCTGCAAAATGATGAGGAGCAAGAAAGCAAAAGTCGCCACCAGCGCCACCTGAAACCATAGCTGCTCCACTACATATTGCCGTACGTTAAGGGAGAGGGTGAGTTCCTGGTTGCCATAGTTCCCGTTAGCTCCGGCTCCCTGCACGCGCAGCTTGTAGCTACCAGCCCCCAGGTTGTTAAACCGGATCGTTCGTTCGTTCGTAAGGGATACCCAATCATCGTTGAAGCCTTCCAGGCGGTAACGGAACTGACTACTACTCGGCCGCTGGCCGGCCGGCAAGGCAAAGGAGACCGCCACACTCTTCTCCGAAGGGAAGATCGTCACCTGCCGCAATTCATCGAGGTTTCGAGACAGCACCCGCTCGCTCTCTCTGCCAGAGATTTTGACCTCCGTCAGCATCACATCAGCACCGGCAGCATTAGCAGAAAGATCCTCTTCGCGGAAGACCGTCAGCCCATTCGTACCACCAAAGAAGTACCGCCCGCTGGCGTCCCTCAGGAAAGAGGTCGGTGAAAACTCATCGTTACTCAGGCCGTCTTCCCGGTAATACCGCCGGATGGAGCCCGGGGCGGGGTCTTCGGGCATGCGCACCAGACCATTTTGCGTAGACAGCCAGAATCCACCGCTGGTGTCCGGCAGGATACCGTAAACAATGTTACTACTCAAGCCATCCTGACGACCGAAATGCCGCAGCTTATTTCCGGAGTCGTCGTACTCTACCAGTCCCCCATCCGTTCCTACCCAATAATGACCATCTGCTGCTTCGTGGATGGCATACACCGGCATTCCGCTGGCTTCCCGGATGTTGCCATCGGGGGTAGGATTATCAAGATAGTAAACACTGTCCTGTTCAGGAGAATAGGCCACCACCCCCCGGTTTTGCGTACCGATCAGGAGTTTATCGTTCTTTACCGGCAACAGGTAATTAATTTTCAACCCCAAAAGCGGAGCCCCTTCGCCACCCATTACTTCCGTAAAGGATCGCCCGTCTTCATCGAGTTTCAGTAACAGTCCCGTCCTTCGCGGGTCAGACACCCCAAAATAAAGCTGGCCATCCGGGCCAAAATTCATGGCCGTGATGGGGTATTTTGTTTTCCGGACGTAGGTCTTTTGTGCATGGGTATCGTAGAAAAACAGAAGCCCTCCCTTAGCTAAACCCAGCTGTAAAGCGTAGCCCCAGATGCCGTTTCTCTCCCGATCGAACAACAGGTCTCCGCCTTTTCTAAAATCAATAAGTTGCGTAGTATCCTCCGCATTTCTGAGGAGTAGCGTATCGAGCTGGTCAGCGTTAGCATCCATAGTGTAGATGACTCCGTCCTCCTCCATGATGTAAACCCTGCCATTATCATCCTCGCACATCCCCCGCATGGTATTCCGGAAGAGATCATTACCCGCGGGTACTTCCAAATAGGTTTTTACGGGATTGACGTAGCGTTCCACTACCCCCAGCCCCTCCCGAAGGCCCAGATAGACGGTCTCCTGAAAATCAATGGCTGCCATGGCGGTGACGGCCCGCTGGGTTGGCAGTGCTTCTTCAAATAGGGACAAGCGCCCGGTGCTGTCCACCAGATAATATTCATCAGGAAGCTGCTCGCCGAGGATATCCTCCGTGGCCAGTAGCATCAACTGGCCACGCTCATCCTGGAAAATCCGGGGGTAACGCAGCCCATCGTCGAGGCCGCTTACCGGCACCGGCTCAGTTTCCGGCCGCCAGCGAAAGAGTGGATATCCGTCCCGGAAGCTCAGGTAAACCTGCCCGTTTTTCGCTTCGCTAAAGGTGTAGAATCGTCGTTGCCCGCTGGTTTCTGCAAAGGGCCGGCTGATCAGTTCCCCCCGGGCACTTAAATGCCGGAAGCCATGCTCTTCATCATAAAGTAGAAACTGGCCGTTGGTTAAGACCATAAGCTCCACCCGCGGAGCAACCGTCGTCCATGCATCATTAGGCTCGTGGTAAATGGAGGTGAAGCCCGTACGGTCATTCTCCTTACCAGGGGTAAATTCATAGATATAGGTTCCTTCCGTTCCAATCGTCACGATGAAGGTTCTGCCAAATTGATCCGTTGTGATGGAACGGGGGTGCCCCAGAACGCCCGTACTGGGCGCTAACCTTATTTGTTCCACCGAGAAGTCGCGGGGGTCAAAGCGATCAAAGTAGCCGAAAAAATCGCGGAAGGTTACGATGAATTTCTCCTCATTATCCACCGTAACGGAGGCAATGCTACCCCGGCTAAGACTTGCCTCCTCTCCGGACAAACCGCCAAACTGGCGAAAGCTCTGCCCGTCGAAGCGGTTAAGCCCGTCCATCGTAGACACCCACAAAAAGCCATCTTTACCGATGTAGAGATCATTGATCTCTCTGGCCGTCAGCCCGTCATTGACCGTAAAATACTCAATACGGAGGGGCTGGGCTATGGCCGTAAAAGACCACAACAACAAAAACTGCAAGGCAAGATTCCAGGCTCGTATCACGTATACAAAGGTAGTGCGTTACTAAATCTCCCCCTTGAGCTTCTTATGTACCACCTCCATCTTAGAGTTGACCCGCAGTTTGCGGTAAATGTTCTTGATGTGGTCCCGAACGGTTTCAATACTGATATCCAGGCGCTCCCCAATCTCCCGGTAACTCAGATTATCGACAAGGCCCTGAACGATGTCCAGCTGCCGGGCGGTAAGCTGGGAAGCGGGGTCTCCCGTACTTTTTCGTCGTTGCTGATTGTGAAAAGCCACTACCTGGCGGGCAATACTCGGGCTCATGTACGAACCGCCACGGTGCACGGTATAAACGGCGTCGCGAATGATATTAGGGTTCATTCGCTTCTTACTGATATACCCGAAAGCACCGGCCTGCAGCGCCCGGAAAATATTGTCCGAGTCGTCTGAGTTGGTCAGCATGATAATGTCCAGGTCCGGAAATTGCTCCAGAAGCCGGGGAATGCCAACGATGCCATTCATACCGGGCAGCATAATGTCTAGCAGCAGGGTGTTCAACGGACTGTCTTTAGGAATGCCGGCCAGGAAATCTTCGACACTAGTGGTGGCCAATTCGACGCTTACGTCGCGGGAAGCTTCAAAGCATTCCTCGACACTGGCGAGCATAATGGGTTCGTCTTCAATAATGCCAAGATGGATCATAGGTTGTTGCGTTAGTAAAAGGAGAACGTCTCGCGTAAAAATAACGTTCAGGGCGCTACCGCGGGTGCAGGGAAAAGTCAGGAGGAGCCGTGGACAGCAGCATACCTACTCCCCTTGCTTCCCAAAAGCCAGACTTTGCACCTGCGGCTGCGCCTGCTCATTGGCCGCCTTCCCACAAACACTCGTTTTCGCAGGTATATCTACTTGATCACGCAAGCTTTAATTGCTTTCCTGTTCCCATTGACCTGAAGTTGCCAGCAAACAAACCCATTCATTATGCGTACAACAACAACTGCTCCCTCGACGGAGGAAGCCATACAGGATTTACGGGCTTATGCCGACGGCAATCCTGACTTCGTTCAACTGCTGGAAAGCTCTTTGAACAAGGCCCGGAATGCCGCCGATGGCACCCTGAACGATGACCTTTTTGAGGCACTCGACTGGCCTACGGACATCCTTGGCTACTACGAGTTCCTCAAAACCTTCCTCCGCTGGATTCCGCAGCAAAGCCCCCTGCCCGCCTGGAACGGCGGTAACGGCAGCCAGGAAGTTTATGACCGCCTTTGCCACTTTTACTTTCTGATCGACCAGCCCGTTGGCCCTGACAATGTTCTGATCCAGAATGATGAGTACTTCTCCGACTTCCTCATTGCTTACGCCGATGCCTGGGGGGACTTCCTCAATACGCCCGACTCTTTCACCGAGGAGATGATGGAGTCCTACTGGAAATACTCCCCTGAGTTTCGTGTCTGTGATTCCATCATTGACGGAAGGCCAAATAATGAGAAGCAAAGCTGGGACACTTTCAACGAATTCTTCGCCCGCAGCCTCAATCCAGGCCTGCGGCCCATTGCCGATCCGGCTTCCAATAAGACCGTTGCTCTGCCTGCTGACTGCACCTACAAGGATCAATACCCGATTGCGGAAGATTCCTCGGTATCTGAGGTAGTGCTGAAGCAAACCCACCGGTTTGGGAACATCAAAGATCTGCTGGAAGGAAGTGCTTACGCAGATGCTTTTGCCGGCGGCACCTTCGTCCATTACTTCCTCGGCCCCTATTCCTACCACCGCTTTCATACGCCGGTCAGCGGCCTCGTGGCGGAACTGACAAAGGTACACGGCAAGACTTTTCTGGACGTCAACCTTGAGGATACGCCCGGTCAGTTCTCCGCACCGGATAAGTCCATCAAAGGAAAGCCTCCAGTCGGATATGAATTTAGCCAGGCTCGGGGCTACCTCATTATCGACACCAGCAACTCGCCCGCAGGAGACGTTGGGCTGGTGGCAGCGATTCCGGTAGGGATGTGCCAGGTTTCTTCCGTCCTCCTGAACCAACCCATTTTAGGTCAGCACGTAGAAAAAGGCACAGAATTCGGCCATTTCGAATTCGGAGGCTCGGATATTATTCTGCTCTTTCAAAAAGGACGGCTTCCGGCTGACGGCATTAATACCGATAAGAATAGCTACCGCTATTACGGTACTTCTGTGAGCATCTGCCCTAATTCTCCCAAAGCCTGGGAAAAAGGGAAGCCCGTTTGTACCATCAGGCCGAAAACCTGCTGAGACACTCCTTAAATCACCAGACCTATTCTTTCGGGAGCCGGCGCATTGAGTTGCGGCCGGCTCCCGTCCGTTGACCCCATTTAGAAAGCGGGAATAGCTGCTCGTTTTTGTCCATTTATGAAGCGGCATTGCTCTTACAAGGGTATAAACCCCAACTGCTTCAGAAGTGCCCTCAAAACAAATCTTACCTTTGAACTTATCCAATGCGATAGTCGTACTCTTGGCGACTCAACAAAAGAACCTGTATGTATTTAGTTACCGGCGCGGCTGGCTTTATCGGGAGTGCGCTCGTCGCTTATCTTAACCAACAGGGAATTACGGACCTGATTTTGGCGGACGACTTTCTCCATTACCAAAATAAGACACCCAATCTGGAGGGCAAAAAATACCTCCGGAAAGTGGAAAGAGACATTCTCTTTGATCGTTGGGATGAGGAAAAATGGCCCCTTCGTGGCGTTTACCATTTGGGTGCTCGAACGGATACGACCGAGACCGACAAAGAAATTTTCGACCGTTTAAATCGTCATTTTTCTAAAGAGGTCTGGAAGCGATGTACGGATTTATCCATTCCATTGATCTACGCCAGCAGTGGAGCGACCTACGGACTGGGCGAGCACGGTTATGAAGACCGGGATGAGTTGGCCTCCGTCCTGGAGCCCCTCAATGAATACGGCCGGAGTAAGAACGATTTTGACGTTTGGGCCCTGGCACAGAAAAGCTCTCCACCCAATTGGTACGGGCTTAAATTTTTTAATGTCTACGGCCCTAATGAATATCATAAAGGCCGGATGGCCAGCGTAATCTGGCATACCTTTCGGCAGGTCAAAGCAACGGGCGGCATGAAGCTGTTCCGCAGTCATCGGGAAGATTATGCCGATGGCCAGCAGACCCGAGACTTCATCTACGTGAAGGATCTTTGCCGGGTCAATCACTGGCTAATGCACCAACGGCCCAGCCCTAACGGCCTGTACAACCTGGGAACGGGCAAGGGGCGGACATTCCAGGACCTGGCGGCCAACACCTTTAGGGCCATGGGCCAGGAACCCAACATCAGTTTCATCGACACTCCGGCTGATATTCGGGATAAATATCAATACTTTACCGAAGCTGACATGCGCAAGCTCCGCAGCGTCGGTTACGATGCGCCCTTCACGTCTCTGGAGGACGGCATCGAAGACTACGTCACAAACTACCTCATTCCGGGGAACTACTTTTAACATTTATCACACCACTATACCATGAGCAAACGCCATACCACCTTAGGCGAATTCCTGATCGGCAGACCCGAAGAATTCGAATACGACAATGCGGAACTTGGCCAACTAATTAATGCCATCCGTCTAGCCGGAAAGGTAGTAAGCCACGAAATTCGTAAAGCCGGACTCGTTGATATTACCGGAACAATAGGCTCAACCAACGTCCAGGGCGAAGAACAGAAAAAACTCGATGTTTTCGCTAACGAGGCCTTCATCAATACATTGACCAATCGTGACATCGTTTGCGGCATCGTCTCCGAAGAAAACGAGGAAATGATTACCATCTCGGGCGCGAATAATCGTAACCGCAACAAGTACGTCGTCGTGATGGACCCATTGGATGGCAGCTCAAATATCGACGTGAATATTACGGTAGGCACCATTTTTGGTATCTACCGGAGAATCTCTCCGGTGGGAACTCCGGTAACCGTCGAAGATTTTCTGCAGCCAGGCAACCTGCAGGTTGCCGCAGGCTACATCGCTTACGGAACTTCCACGATGATGGTCTACACTACCGGAAACGGAGTACATGGTTTTACGCTCAACCCTGCCATTGGCACCTATTACCTCTCCCATCCAAATATTACCATTCCAGACATGGGAAACATTTACAGCGTCAACCAGGGAGGCTATGTACATTTCCCTGAAGGGGTTAAAAAATACATCAAGTATTGCCAGGCAGAAGAGGATGATCGCCCCTACACCGGTCGTTACGTCGGAAGTATGGTCGCCGATATTCACCGAACCTTACTTCTGGGAGGCATCTACATCTACCCGCAGAGTACGGGTAAGCCCGAAGGAAAGCTCCGGCTGCTTTATGAATGTAACCCCTTTGCCTTTCTTCTGGAACAGGCCGGCGGACGGGCCACTAACGGGGCTCAGCGGATTATGGACATCAAACCCACCGACATCCACCAGCGGATGCCCTTCTTTGGTGGCTGCGTTGCCATGGTGGAGAAAGCGGAATCGTTTTTGAAGAAAAACTCCTAAAAAAGTCTGCAATACACTTAATGAGACCAGCCGTCTAAAAGAAAGAGATTTCCTTTTGGTCCTTGTGGTCTGTCAACACTTAAATTGGTAGTAGAGTGCTGGTAGATTTTTGGGCCTGGCAAAGCGCTCAAACCGGAATTTAGCCCAAGCTAAATGAGGATTTGAGTAACGCTGTCAGGCGCGAAAAGATGCCGCAGGCTACTACCATATTTAGGTTTGACAGACCACTAGTGTCAATTCGAGGGAGAGAAAATATAGCTTTTCACACGGCATCAGATTATGGATGATAATAATGACACCACCAGTCTATAAAAATAATATTCCAAGTCATACAATATATTTTGGTACTATTGGTTTTATATCGTAACTTACGTATCTAATTCATTACCTACAACCCATCACCCATGCGTTCTTTCAAGTCACTCTTCGGAGCTTCAGTAACTAGTTTTCTAGTTTTCTAGTTTTATTTCTATTTTTTGGCTGTACTCCTGATTCTAGCCTTAATCAGGTCACTTTAGATCAGGTTGAACTTAGATCAAAAGTACCAGATGTCGAAAAATTCGTAGAAATGATTTCTAATCTTACGAAAGACAATAGCATAAGAAAATCTATCCTCAATTCGCTTCATACAGGTCAATTTAATGATCACTACATTCTACTTGCAGAATTAGCTGATTTAGATCTTTCTACTCCAACCTATCCTGGAGTAGGTCATGTTTCTGATCTGTTCAAATCTCCATACGCTAAATCTGGCGTTGTAGATTTTGATGCATTTATAGAGCACTATCCGTCGTTTGAGCTTAAGCTTATTGACGAATGGACAAAACAAGATGTTGCTAACATAACTCCAAGAATTCCAATTGCATATTCAGTTAGTGGTAAGCCCAACAGTAACTCTACGTATAACATTATAAAAGCAGACGGATCATCATCTTTAATGGATTCAGAATCAAAACCATCTACCGGTACAATTTATGTTGGTCCGTCGGAAAGAATTAAAGTGATTGAGAAGTCAAGTGATTTTTATAGTGATTTACAAGACAGTGGTTGTCTTAATGATCTAGTTTTACATCATGAACATTCTGATTTCATTTACCTTACGAATCAAGAACATGCGAAAGCTGTTACTTGTGTGAACTTCTACAACGCTGGTGTTGTAGTCGATTTTCGGGATGATTTCCCTTGCGAAGATAGCGATAGAGACGCAAATGAACTTAAAGATCATTTGGCAACATTTATGTTGAGTGATAGAAATGCGTTTGATTTAGCCTTTTTCGGAGAGCGTGGCATTTTTCGCAGGACTGACATAGAAATTATCGCTACGATAAATGTGATCACGACTGATGGGACACCAATCCAAATCGAAAAAGCGATGACATTTCATAGAAACGATATGAGAAGTAATGTGTTATTTGGCTCTTTTGATTTAGAAACTGCCACTGTAGATTTAGAAATTATTACATGGCAGCCTGATCTGTATCAACCAACAATGCTCTACCAGTGGATTGAAGATGATGCGGATGGAAATGAACAGATGGTAACAACACCAATACCCGTAACTTTGCCAGACCCTTCCAATCCAGATACTACTATATCAACTACAGTAACAGTAGAGAATACGTTCAGTTCTGAAGACACAAATCTGGGTAGCTCATTAGTAGAGTACTGTGACCCTGCTAATGGGGATGGAACTGAGTACAACACAGGTACAGTAAAGTTTACTGTTAACTTACAGGACAACTAATTATTAGATAAGATACACGTCTTAGTTTAAGCACCTTCTACAATATATAGTTACCATGGTTTTTTTCTACTTTAAAAAAATATTGGTCTCTATATTCCTTATGCTCGCTCCATGTTATTTATCAGCTCAATTCAATATTAGCCTTGAATATGGACTAGAGCAAATCATCAGTGATAACTTTGCATTGACTAATCTTGAAAGTTTTTCGATTGAGTCAAATAATGTTAGCAACTCAACTAGTGACTTCCTAAGATTAGGGGTAAGTCGTGACCTTAATTGGAATAACCTCTCTCTCGGAATTGTAGGGACATTACATTCACGTTACTCTTTGTCGTATGAACTTACTGATTTCAACTCGACCAGCGTTTTCGGACCAGCACAAAAGGTAATTGGTATTGGAGGTAGGTTATATGACTTTGGCATAAACACTACTTACAAAAGCAACTTATCAATTGGTAAAAGACAACTAGGGTGTAGCTTCGCTCTAACTCTAGGGACGTTGATACATTCTCCTGATAATAGCGAACCATTTACAAACCTTGGCCCCGAAGCAATTAGAATCGAAAAGGTCAGTAACACTATACTTTCAGTACCGTTTAAGAATGCTTTTTTCGTACAACCATCAGCATATTTTACCTTCAGATTTATATTTTTACGTGCATCCTATCTACATCCAGTGATCAGGAGCATAGTTGATGATGTAACAACTGAAGACACCAACTATTACTTTTTTTATCGTAAAAAGATGGTACAATTTTCGCTAGGTATAAACCACGAATTCTAGTGCCCCATTTTTGGACTTAGGCTAAAATATAAATACATAAGGATAAACTTAGATGTAGTACAAAACAACCTTGAAACACACTGATTGCATAGTGTTTCATCAAAGACCTCGAAGGGGCAGCCATATGGCTACCTCTTCGCTGCTTCTAAGTATAGGCCGTTAAACCTTTTAGGCTGCCGCCGTGACGATTTCCACTTCCTTCCTCAAGCGGTCTAATATAACGTGAAGTTTGGCATTTGTCTTGTTACAACCCTTTGTTCTCCAGTTCTTTAAGTAACACTTTGGGTGCAGTCTGTTAGTCTGTTAGTCATTTAGTTTGTCGTAACAGACCAAAAGACCAACAGACTAACGCCAAGAATCATAGTAAAACCTGCTTAATTCGCCAATGCCTGATGTTGACTGGACAGACCTCACGTTAATATACTCTACCGGTTTTCACAGGTGCATTCGTAGTGCCATTCCCTGCTCATCTGTGTGTTACCCTCCCGAAAGAAAAATCCACCCTTTCCCGAAGGGGAAAAGGTGGATCAAAAAAACCACTTAGAGAAATCTTAGGGAAAGTTCAATGGGATTGGGAATCAGAGTCTGTCTAACTGGTAGCGCTCAATGATATCGGTCAGCTTACTGACCAGTTCTCGGTCGGTGCTATAGTTTGTTTTTGCCAAAGCTGCCAGCCATTGTTGATAGTTGACACTTTCATTGGCCAGTTCAGGAAAGTTTTGTTGGACATATTCGCTATGCGCACGCCAGTTCATCCAGGCATTATCGAAATAGCGGGCACCAGCGGAAAGCCCGAAATGGTTATTGTCTTTCTTCGCAGCCGGGCTCTGCCCGGCGTTACTCAGTAATATCCCCAGGGCCATCTTAGCGGGTGCAGGAATACTGAATTTCTTCTCTTCGCCCTGAGCAACCCGCTCAAAGCGGCTGATGTAGCCACGAACCGCGCGCTCGTCCAGTTTATTAACACTCCAGCTTTCCGAAGGAGAAGATGTTGAGCCGCCCAGCCCTGGCATCAGGCTCATGGTATTGGTAGCCCGAGGACTACTCCCCTCCTGCCTGGCAGCCATGTGCCTGCCCATTGGCTGGCCGGCAGCAAAGCCTTCCTTGCCAACGCTAACGGTAAAGTCTACCTGCTTTTGCGTGAAGACAAAAGCGGCAAGACACATCAGCCCCACCCTGAACCAGGTAAGCCGGAATCGTTGCATCCAGACCGGGGGAATGTACTCCGTGCGGCCCATCCGATGGCGTAAGGAAGTAAATAATTGACCGGCCCGGTTACGGGCACGACGCCAAAGAAGTGACCAGTCGATGGTCAGAATTCTATCATTACCCCGCCGACGCGCAGGGCTGTTATTTGAAGATGACATAACCGTTTTACTTTTCTTGCAACCTGCCACCAAATGTGGTGACAAAACAAAAGTAAAACACATTGTTTGTTTTTGCAAACAAAATGTTCTTTTTGTTTAAACTAAAATTGGTCGTTGGAAAGTCCACTTCCGTCGAACGGGTTTTCCCCATAGCCATTAGCCCCTACCTTCGCTATCCACCAAGCCGTCAATATGCGCTATTATTTTTCCTTACTCATAGGTCTGCTTTTTTTTCAGCTCAATGCCCAACAGGAGGCCATTAAAAGTTTCTCTGCTGAACTAACCGTGCAGACTGACGGGTCCGTACTCGTAGACGAAACCATCACCGTTTACGCCGATGGCAAGGAGATCAAACGCGGCATCACCCGTGCCTTGCATCGCAGACCGATTGGTGAGGATGCAGCGACCAACCGCTTCGATTACGAGGTCCTTTCTGTTACTCGCGATGGTTCAGATGAAAGCTACCATACTAAATCAGAGAATGGATACCGGGTCATTTATGTCGGCAAGAAAGATGTCATTCTCGATCCGGGGACCTATACCTATACCGTGAGGTACCGCAGTGACCATCAGGTCTATTTCCTCGAAGGCATTGATGAAATACGCTGGCCGCTAATTGGTACTGACGGTCGGCTCCCCGTGGAAGAAGCATCCATGACGATTAACTTCCCCTCCGGGACGGAACTCATCAACAGTAGCTGCTACACCGGCGGAGACGGCTCCAGAGAATCTGACTGTACGGTTAGCCGGGGCCTGTCCTCCGTTGAATTTAAGTCTGATCGATCACTAGCTGTCGGCGAGGGGATGTTAGTTTCCACCGGTGCCCCCAAAGGCACCATCATGCGTCCCGTCCCCCCGCCCCCGCCAAGCCCCTTACAGCAAAAGGGAAGCCTCTGGGCCAGTATTTTCGGGCTTTTCCTCTCGCTGTATTACGGGTACACTACCTGGAAAAAATATGGCGTTGATCCGGTGGCGGAGGATCCCGGCCTGCAGTTTGCTCCGCCGGAGGGGCTTTCGCCCGCCAGTGTGGCCTATTTGCACTCCGGCTACCCGGGTCAGGCGCAGCTGACGGCTTCCATCACGGCACTGGCCATTGCTGGCTATCTGGATATTGTGGAAGAAGAAAGAAGTGGATTTTTCAGCAGTAAAGAGATTTTCATTCTCCGACCTACCGACCTTGTCCCCCGGCCGGGCAGCCTGCCTCCTGAGCAACAGGTACTCTATGATCAGTTGCTGGACATTGGGGGAGATATTGAATTAAACGGTGAATACAACGAGGAGCTTAATGCTGCCACGACCAGCCATAACGAAAGTCTGAGTGACCAGCACGGAGCCTTTCTGAAGGAGAAAAGCAACGGTAAGAAGATTCTACCCTTACTTGGCATATTCATCGCTACGGCGGTCTTGGGCGGCCTGTTCCTGCCATACAGCCCTAAGTTGGGGGTCCTCGTATTCGTCATAACCATGTTTCTGCTTACCATCGGTACGGGCCTTTTTGCCTGGCTGATTCGCCTGCCTACGCTGGAGAAGGTTACCCTTCGGGCTAAAATTAAGGGGCTCAATGATTACCTCAGGCTTTCGGAGAAAAAGCGAAAGCAGCTGTATAATGCTCCGGAGATGAATCAGGAACACTTTGAGGCCTTACTCCCTTACGCTATTGCCCTGGGCAGGGAGAACAACTGGGCCGCTGACCTGAGTGCCGATTGGGCCGACTCTTCCCAACGGGAGACCAATCGGAACATGCCCTGGCTATTTGCAGGTTTCGGGACGAGCATGGGGACAGCGTACTCGGGCACAGCCCATCACGCAGCGAGTGCCGGCGGTGGCGGAGGCAGCTCCTTCTCCGGTGGTGGTGGTTCCGTAGGCGGCGGTGGCGGCACGGGGGGCTGGTAGGAATATTCAGGGCGCCGCAGCGCAGGTGCAAAAGAGAGTTAAGAGGCAACACCCCACCCTGCTTTTACCCTTTGCCTGCACCTGCGGCCCCGCGCCCGGGGTCTGTCTTCACGGAGGCATTTTGACACATTACAACTCCTCTTCCACTGATTATCATTAGATTAGCCTTACACCGCTAATCTTTCACCATGCTACCCCGTTACTATTTCACGCTCATTTTCCTACTGTTAACGGTTGGTCTTGCGGCACAATCCAACTGGCAATCCGCCGTAATTACCACCTCCGACGGAGAGCAACTGGTGGGCAAAATCGATGACCGCCGCTGGGGCTTTCGCATTCGTCAGCTACGCTTCAGACCCGCCGGAAGCCAGGAAGTTCAGCGGCTCTTCATCCCGGATCTGAAAAGCTTCACCGTAGCTAACCGGCAGTACGTCGTGCAGGATCTCACCGTTAACTCCAGCCCCCGTGCCACCAGGGAGCTCGTGAAACCCGAGCGTAAATCCGTTGAGCAATCCCCCAAAGCGATAATGCTGCTTTTGGAAGGGCCGGTTTCTCTCTATTCCTACGTTGACGAGCAAAGCAATACTCACTTTTTCGCCCAAAAACGGGGTGGAGAAATTACTTACCTCGAATTTGGCCGCTACCTCCTGGATCAGGAATACAGCAAAACCTACTACACCGAGCCGGATGTTTTCCGGGATCAGCTAATTGACCTCCTGCGCGACTGCCCCAAGCTGGAACTGGAAATATCCCGCGTAAAATATCGGCAAGAACCATTGATCAAGCTTTTTGAACGCTACTATGCCTGCAGTAATGAACGAGCTACCTATGAGCTTCCCCGAACCGAAGGAGGCTGGTCCTTTGGCATAGACGCTGGCGTAGTGCGCAGTACACCCGATTACGGAGAGATTGCACCCGGCGCCATTTTCTTCAGCGGTTTGTCCTCTACTGATCCCGCAGCTGGCGCCCACCTGACGTATCGCTTTAGTGGCCTGTCCGGAGACGTCGCTGTCCGCTTAGGCGTCTGGTATGAAAGCTTTGAGGTAACGAAAAGCGTACCACTCACCGAAGACAGCAGCCCCAATATCAGAAGCTCACAAGAGTACTTCTTCAACGAACGATCGATCCACTTCCAACTCGGCCCGGAAGCGATTCTGGTCCGTAGTCGTTTTCCCGTCGTTTTGGAAACTGCCGCTCATTACCACCGGATTCTGGATTACCGGGAAAGCCGCTTCAACCAGCGAATTGAAAATGGTATGATTACCTCTACCGGACTGGCCTACGATTTTGCCAACACCAACGCCTTTTCTTTATCCTTCGGGGCGGGCGTTATCATTGGTCCGGGGCGCATCACCCTCCGCGCCTCCGCTACGCGGCGGGTATATGACACGTTTGTGCTGAACCTTTATCGCGTAGGTATAATTGGGAGTTATGAGTTCTGATGCTTTGCAGAAGGGAATCATCCCGGCTCTTTGCGCAAAAAAAATCCCCGATTAGCTTTAGCTAACCGGGGAGTAAAATGTTTCCGTGAGTATTCTATAGCGTTAAACATTTACATTAGCGCATGTTTCTTGCGCCCTGCACGAGCAGGTTTACTTCGTTATTCAAAACTTCAACGAATCCGCGCTCAATGGTAAAAGTCATCGTACGATTACCGTCATTGCCCGTAGCCATTGTGTTGGCTTCTTCGTCGTAGAACTTATATTCACCGCCCGCGGTGGAAAGCGTCACCTTACCCCCGGAAAGGGCAGATACCAATGGAGCGTGACCTTCCAGCAGCTGGAAAGAGCCTTCCACTCCGGGAAGTGACACCTGACTGATGGAGCCGGTGAAAATGGTGCGATCGGGAGTTAGAACAGAAATGTTCATAATTAGTATTGTGGTATTGTAGTAATGTAGTTTTGTAGTGCCGTCATTGGAGGTGTGACGGGCGTTGGAAGTGTAGCGACTGTAGTAATCATAACATCTGCCATAACTATAAAATGCGGCAGCACTACATTACTACAAAACTACACGACTACAACATTACTAGGCTTTCGCCATTTCTGCTTCTCCCTTAGCGATGGCATCCTCAATGGTACCAACCAGGTTGAAAGCGTTTTCAGAGTACTGATCCACTTCTCCGTCCATGATCATGTTGAAGCCTTTGATCGTATCCTTGATGTCAACGAAAACGCCCTTCAGGCCAGTGAACTGCTCGGCCACGTGGAATGGCTGAGAAAGGAAACGCTCCACACGGCGGGCGCGGGAAACGACCAGCTTGTCTTCTTCGCTGAGTTCGTCCAGACCAAGAATGGCGATGATGTCCTGAAGCTCGTTGTAGCGGGCCAGGATGTTAATCACGCGCTGGGCAGTGTTGTAGTGCTCATCACCAATGATGGCAGGGTCGAGAATCCGTGACGTAGAGTCCAGCGGATCAACGGCCGGGTAGATACCCTTGGAAGCAATCTTACGGTTCAGTACCGTCGTTGCGTCCAGGTGAGCAAAAGTTGTTGCGGGGGCGGGGTCGGTAAGGTCATCCGCAGGTACGTAAACAGCCTGTACGGAAGTAATGGACCCACGCTTGGTGGAGGTAATCCGTTCCTGCATCACACCCATCTCAGTAGCCAGCGTTGGCTGGTAACCTACCGCCGAAGGCATACGACCCAGAAGGGCAGATACCTCAGAACCGGCCTGAGTGAAACGGAAGATGTTATCAACGAAGAAAAGGATATCACGGCCTCCGGTAGGATCGCTCAGATCGCCGTCGCGGTAGTACTCTGCGATGGTCAGACCAGAGAGTGCAACCCGTGCACGGGCTCCGGGAGGCTCGTTCATCTGTCCGAATACGAAGGTAGCCTTCGATTCTTCGAGTTCTTTCATGTCAACCAGTGAAAGATCCCAGCCGCCTTCTTCCATGTCGTGCATGAACTTCTCACCGTACTTAATAATGTTGGATTCCAACATCTCACGGAGGAGGTCATTACCCTCGCGGGTACGCTCACCAACACCGGCAAATACGGAGATACCTTCGTAACCTACAGCAATGTTGTTGATCAATTCCTGGATGAGTACCGTCTTACCTACACCAGCACCACCGAAAAGACCAATCTTACCACCTTTAGTGTAAGGCTCGATCAGATCGATAACCTTAATACCGGTGAAAAGAGGTTCTTTTTCCGTAGACAGGTCTTCGAAAGAAGGGGGTTGGTTGTGAATGGGGCGGGCATCTGCTCCTTTAGGTACAGCAGGCATACCGTCAATCGGGTCACCAACTACGTTGAAAAGACGACCTTTGATCGCTTCTCCAACGGGCATCGCGATGGCGCGGCCTGTATCCGTTACAACTGTGCCACGGGTAAGACCGTCGGTGGCCTCCATGGCAATCGTCCGAACGGAATCTTCTCCGAGGTGCTGCTGCACTTCGAGAACGAGGATCTCGCCATTTGGGCGGGTGATCTCAAGGGCGTTGAGGATAGCGGGGAGATCCGTATTCTCGCCGGCGAAACTTACGTCGACTACTGGACCAATAACCTGCTTTACTTTACCGATGTTTGCCATGAAGGGGTACTTAGTGGTAGAGGGGGGTTGCTTAATTGAGCCGCAAAAGTAAGGCCTTTAAAGGAAGTGACAAAGGATTTTGGCCGGCTTATTCATTGGAATTTCAAGCTTTGTGTCAAAAGCGCACTAAGCCACGCAAAATTTTCGGGCGCAAACGCAGGTGCAAAGCAGCGTCAAGGAGCAAGGAGCTCCCGTGCAACTGCGTCCCCTCTTTGCCCCCATCCACACGCTTTGCACCTGCGCGCGCCGCCAAAGCAGCTGAGGTATCCGTACCGACACAAGCTTATTCCTCAAGAAAATAGTTCCCACCACCGAACATGGGCTCCGCCCTTCACGTATTATTAGCAAACGCACATCTAACTCCCTGACTTTTAACTATCAACATGTAAAGGGCTGTAAAACGCCCCTAAAAACCAATTTAAATTATGAGTAGCTTTAGTAATCAAATTTCCGCCCTGAACACCATTATTACCACCCTGTACGACGGTGAAAACGGCTTTAAGCAAGCTGCCGATACGGTAGATAATGCAGCACTGGCCACAAAATTCCGCTCCCTCAGCCAGCAGCGTTATGACTTTGGCCATGCCATTAAGCCATTTATCAAGCAGCTCGGAGGCGAAGTCAATGAAGGAGGCAGCCCAACGGCCGCCGTCCACCGTGGTTGGATAGACTTTAAAACGAATTTTACCGGCAACGACGAAGTCGCCGTTCTGAATGAGTGTATCCGCGGTGAAGAAAGCGCCCTGAATACCTATCAGGACGTGATCATCGATGAAAAGATTCCCGCAGCCGCCCGCGCCGTGCTCCGGGAGCAACTTGACGCTATCACCAGCTCACTGAATGATATGCGCAAACTGGCCAACTCCTATGAGACCGCCTAAGCGTATTCTTCTGAAATGAAATTGTAAGCCCCCGTCACTAATCCTGGCGGGGGCTTGTTCTTTTTAGGCTGGTGCTCCGAAAGATGACCTTATCTTCGCCCCAAATTATTTAGTCTTGTCTAATAGTGCCATCCTGCTTATTCATTGCCCCGATCAGCCGGGCCTCGTTGCTCAAGTGACCGAGTTTGTCCATAAGAACCGGGGAAATATCACCAACCTCGACCAACACGTAGACCGGGATCTAAACCATTTCTTTATGAGAATTGAGTGGGATCTTACGGACTTCGTGATTCCGAAAGAAAAGATCGGCGACTACTTTTCCACCCTGATTGGCAGTACCTATAATATGGAGTGGCAGCTGAAATTTACGGACCAGAAGCCGCGCATGGCTCTGTTCGTCAGCAAGGCAAGCCATTGCCTCTACGATATTCTTCAGCGCTACGGCACGGGGGAATATGACTGTGAGATCACGGCCATTGTTAGTAATCACACCAAGCTCGCTTACATCGCCGAACGGTTTGACATTCCTTTCCACCACATCCCGATCACCAGGGAGACCAAGCCGGAGCAAGAGCAAAAGACAAAAGTCTTACTGGATGAACTGCAGACCGATTTTATCGTTCTGGCCCGCTATATGCAGATTTTGTCCGACGACTTCTGCGACCACTATGCGACACGCATTATCAACATTCACCACTCCTTCCTTCCGGCCTTCAAAGGTGCGCGGCCTTATCATAGCGCCTTTGAGCGCGGCGTCAAGCTGATCGGTGCGACCAGCCATTACGTGACGGCGGACCTGGATGAGGGGCCCATCATTGCTCAGGACGTGGAACGGGTGAGCCATCGCCACGGCATCAATGATCTAAAACGTATTGGTAAAGACGTTGAGAAGCGGGTCCTTAGCCGCGCCATCTATCTCCAGCTCCAGCACCGGGTATTACCCTTTGGCAACCGGACGGTGATTTTTAATTAACCGGCAATAAGCTGCCCCGGGAGAGCATTAGTTAGCCGTCAGCTATCTTGGCGGCTTCAATACTTCCCTACCCTAACTTAATTTTCATGCTCCAGGCAAACAACATTACTAAAAGCTACGGCACCCTTCAGGTTCTTAAAGGTGTAGACCTGCAGATTGGAAAGGGAGAGGTGGTAAGCATCGTTGGCAAATCAGGAGCGGGAAAAAGTACACTCTTGCACATTCTCGGCACCCTCGACCGGCCCGACGGAGGGACCCTCGCCATCGGCGGGCAGGATGTATTTGGTCTGGGAGAGCGGCAGCTGGCCGCTTTTCGTAATAAAGAAGTAGGCTTCGTTTTCCAGTTTCACCATTTGCTTCCTGAGTTTACGGCTCTGGAGAATGTTTGTATTCCGGCCTACATCAATAAAGCCCCCGTTGAGGCTACGGAAAAAAAGGCCCTTGGCCTGCTCCGTTACCTCGGCCTTGAAGACCGGGCGGAGCATAAGCCCAACCAGATGAGTGGCGGAGAGCAACAACGTATCGCTGTTGCCCGGGCCCTGATCAATGACCCGGCCATCGTTTTTGCGGATGAGCCGAGCGGCAACCTTGACTCAGCCAGCTCCGAAGAGTTGCACAGCCTGTTGTTTAAACTGCGGGACGATTTTGGCCAGTCTTTCATCATCGTCACCCACAACGAAGAGCTCGCCCGTATGAGTGACCGCCGCCTGGAAATGGTGGACGGGGTGCTTAAGGGGTAAGGGAGAAAAGGATTAAGGAGTAAAGGTTAAGGGGAAAATAGAATCCTTACCTATCTTGCCCACTTATGTTAGCAGAAGAAACTACTCCAAAACCAGAGAGCACTGAGGTCACCCCGGGAGACAGTATCCGGGAATGGTTTAAAGACTTCATGAACCTGCGGGAAGGCAGCGACCGGGAAGGTGCCGTGCAGTCCATCATCAGCGGTAAGTTAATGAGGGGTTCCAACGCCTGGATGTTGGTCTGTTCCATCATGATTGCCAGCCTTGGGCTCAACCTCAACTCCGGAGCCGTCATTATCGGGGCCATGTTGATCTCTCCGCTCATGAACCCCATTTTGGGCGTCGGGCTGGGGGTAGGAACTAACGACCGGGACCTGCTCTGGCAAGCACTCAAAAACTTCGGTATCGCCATCATCATTGCTCTGGTGACCAGCGTGCTCTACTTTGCCGTTACGCCCATCGATATTTTCACGGACGAAATGCAGGCCCGTACTGAACCCACCATCCTTGACGCGCTGGTCGCCGTATTCGGTGGTCTGGCGGGGATCATCTCCGTTACCCGGGCGGATAAGACAAACGCCATACCTGGCGTAGCCATCGCCACAGCCTTGATGCCACCACTATGTGTCGCTGGCTACGGCATCACCCTGGCCTTCAGTGATCCAGACCTGGGCTTTTCCGTCTTCTGGAGAGCATTCTACCTCTTCTTCCTTAACTCCTTCTTCATCGCCGTAACGGCTTACGTGATCATCCGCCTGCTACGCTTCCCCTATCGGAAATATGTGAACAAACAGGAATCCCGAAAGAGTCAACTCATCATCGGTGCCATCAGTATACTGATGATCTTACCCGGCATCTACGTGCTGACCGACGTACTGGAGGACCAGAGCCAGGAAAAAGCCGCCCGCCAGTTTACGGAAAAGTATTTCCCCAGCAGCAGCTCGACCTACCTTCTGAACCGGGAAAACGATGAGCAGCCACTATTGATTTACCCGGTTAAAGACCGGCTGCTTGACCGGGACAGCATCCAGTATTACACCCGCATTCTGCAGGAGAAGCCATACGAATTGACCGGTGCCCGCATTGTTACGGACACCAGCTTCACGGCTTCCGAAATGGCCGGCATTCAGGGCAAGCTATCAACGATGAGTAATCATGATGGCCGCATCAACAACCTTGAGCAACGGCTTGGCCAGCTCGTTTTGCAGCAACAGCAACTCACCAATCAGATGATAGCCTCCCGCTCCGACACGGCTATTGCTAAAAACCTGACCAAAAAGCTCCGGCTCTCTTTCACCGAGGTAGACGCTGTCCATATGGCTCGGCTTCCAACGCTGGACTCTTCATCTGTGTCCGCCATTCCACTCATCGCGCTCAAACGAAGCTGGCCCGGACGACGCCCCACCACCTCCCAGCTAAGATCCACCCGCGAACGCCTGATGGAGTTCCTGAAAGTCGAGCTGGAAGTTGACACCATCGTGCTCGTTATTGAAGATCAGTAACCGGTGTACGCTGGCGGATGAGATTTGACCTAAAAAAGGCCCGAAGGGGTGCTTCGGGCCGGAAAATTTGTCTATTCAATTCAATATAAGTCATGGCTCTTAGCCAACCGCAATCTGACGGGGTGGCTTGGGTAAAGCCTCTTCCCGCTTAGGCAGGGTCAGACGCAAAACACCATTGATATAAGAGGCGTCAATGGCCTCATCTTTAATCATTTTGGCGTCGAGCTTAAAGCGGCGGGTGAAATCCGCCAGGCGGAATTCCTTCAGGCGGAAACGTGGCTTACTATCCTCGTCAGTAGTTGGCGTGGTGTAAGTGATTTCTAGTACACCTTCGTTGAAGGCAATATTAAAATTATCTTTCTCACGACCTGGAGCTAACAGTTCCAGTTCGAAGACTTCATCAGTCTCCGTGATATTCACTGCAGGGCGGTACGCGTCAGTAGCCATCGTCCGGTGATCATCAAAGAAACGAGCGAAGTTGGTTGGGAAAGGGCGGTTATAATTGATGAGTTTCATCGTTTATTGGTTTTTATGGTTTGGGGTGCAATGCTGCACGGTGGGGAATAGGCAAAGGGTGTTCCACACAATAATGCACGACATTTTGTCTTGCTTTTTCCAAAACAAGTGACATTTTGTCTTCTGTTTATTGCATTTTGACTTGCTCCGGCAGGTCTCCGTGGGGATTAGGACAAAAAAGGATCTGGAAACAAGCGATTTTCTCCCTCTCGCATCCACTTGGTTGGGCATGGCCATTCATTGCCCTGAGATAAACCCTGCACCTGCGGGCGCGCCAAACAGTACAAAGCCCCCACCCGATAACATCGGATGAGGGCCATAGTATTGTGGAGAAAAACGAGCGGCGTGCTTTTGGAGTCCGGCGCTCTCACCATTGAGCTACCACAGCGCAAGGCCACAGGAAGGAATCGAACCTTCTACTTCCGGATTAAATTTCGAAGTAACGCCAACACTCACTACCACAAAGTACTCCCGACGGGATTCGAACCCGTATCCTCCGGTAGAAAGCCGGAGATCCTGAACCGTTTAGACGACAGGAGCA
This sequence comes from Neolewinella agarilytica, assembly GCF_900110645.1. Classification (GTDB taxonomy): domain Bacteria; phylum Bacteroidota; class Bacteroidia; order Chitinophagales; family Saprospiraceae; genus Neolewinella; species Neolewinella agarilytica. The sequence continues at coordinate 60,577 of NZ_FOFB01000004.1, read as the reverse complement.
AAATCACGAAGAAAACGAGACGGGATGCGCCGAAGCGCTTCAGGAATCGAACCTATGCCCCCATGAGGGACAATCAACCAGGAGAAGTAACCCGTACTCTCACTATCGTGAAGATCTGCAGCCCATTGGCTGCGGGAGATAAATGGTCTGTCAGCAATGATTAGTTGCGGCTGATCTAAAAAAATCAGGGGGTTCGGTGCAGGCGGGGCACCAACCAACCTACCACTGCGCCCAATATTAATCCGGCCAGTGCATCTGTCGGCCAATGCTTGGCTGCCTTTACGCGCAGGTAGGCCGTCAAGCCAGACAGAAATCCACTCAGTGAGTAAGTAGTAATTGACACCAGTTCTTTTTCCGCATAGCTCGTCACCAGTTCTGCGAAGAGCAGGGATCCCGCCGCCGCATGGGAAGTATGGCCGGACAGAAACGCAGCCCGGTCATTGCGGCTTAGCTCGTGCCGGGCGTCAAAATCAGGGTTAAGCACGTAAGGGCGGGGTCTACTAACGGTGTTTTTGAGCAGGCTCGTAATCGCAAAATTGAGCAGTATCGTTTCCAGCCAGATCAGCAGAATTGTGGGGTACTGGCGGCGCGTACGCGGGTGCAGGGAAAGTAGAAGGGGCAAGGTTGGGCCACCGTAGAGGCCAATATCCGCCAGTGCCGCTGCGGCCGGGTCGGGCGTCCTAAAGGCCAGCGCATCGAGTGGGTTGCGGGACCCCGCATGGGGGTTGCGGAGATTCCCCACCCGAATCGGCCGGGTGTCTTTGCCATCCACATATACAGCAATAGCGATCAGACTAAGGCCAGCCAGCAGCAGGCTTACTTCCCGAACCGGACGAAGTTGATAGGGCATACTCCTCTAGCGGAAAGTCTCTTCTGATTGTTTAGCCAATCCCCGACTTTTGAAAAGGAATCACCTACCTATCCGGAACAGTCACCCCGGAAGGCTTCCACGTCCTGCACCAAATATGCTTGCTTTGGGTGGTCAGCCGGTCGACCCTATCGAACCGTCCATCCGTTCCCAAACCCTGTCGGCGGGCTCACGAATACCAATTTGCCCTCTCCGTCTTCTGCCATCAGGATCATGGCTTCACTTAAGACTCCCGCCATTTTGCGGGGCGCGAGGTTAGTGACGCATACGACCTGCCGGCCCACCACTTCCTCCGGTGTAAAGTGCTTCGCGATACCAGAGACGACCGAGCGTTGCTCGCTGCCCAGATCAATGGTCAGGTGGAGCAGCTTGCTGGACTTCTTTACCTTTTCAGCGGTAAGGATAGTAGCGGTGCGAAGGTCCATCTTCAGGAAATCGTCGAAGGTCATTTCCGGCTTGAATGCTTCTCGGGCTTCCTGCTCAGGAGCTGCATCGGTTTCGGTTTTAGCGGCCAGCACTGCAGCCATCTTATCCCGTTGCTTCTGGATGATAGCGTTGCGACTGTCGTCTTTACGGTCGATGATCTTGGGGAAGAGGACGCCGGCTTCGCCCAGTTCGTGCCCTGAGGGCAAGAGTGGGCGGCCTGCGGCCAGGGTATCCATCGCCAGCTGCCAGTCTCCGTTCGTTGCCGGGATCTGGTTAAGGACCGCCCGCAGGCGGTCAGCCGAGAAGGGAATAAAGGGCGTACAGGTCAGCGCCAGTGCGGCAGCGATCTGGGCGCAGTGGTACATCGTTTCGGCGATGGCGGGGTCATCGGGGTTAGCCTTGAAGAGGCTCCAGGGCGCGGCATCCTGCAGGTAAGTATTACCGAAAGAAGCCAGCTCCACGAAAGAGGTAGCCGCATCCTTAAAGCGGAAGGCTTCGATGTCCTGTCCGATCTTGTACACGGCTTCCGTCACCTCACTTTGCACCTGCGTATGCGCCCCCTCCGGCACCCGGCCACCGAAATACTTGTGCGTCAGCACCGTCACGCGGTTAATGAAGTTGCCCAGCTTATCCGCCAGGTCTTTATCGTGGTATTCAGTAAACCCGTCCCAGGTAAAGTCTGCATCCTGCTGTTCGGGCAGGTTTCGGATCAGCGCCCAGCGGATGGCGTCTTCGCTGTTCGGGAAGTCTTTAAACTCTTCCACGTATTCCTGCAGTTCAATGCCCCACCCTCTCGACTTGGAGAATTTGTCTCCTTCAAAATTAAGGAACTGGTTGGCCGGTACATTAACCGGCAGATTATACTCGCCGTGGGCCTTCAGCATGGCCGGGAAGACGATGCAGTGAAAAACGATGTTGTCTTTACCAATAAAGTGTACCAGTTCACTGTCGTCGCCTTTCCACCAGTCTTCCCAGTTACCACCGTTTTCTATGGCCCACTGCTTAGTGCTGGAGATGTAGCCGATCGGGGCATCGAACCAAACGTATAACACCTTACCTGGCGCGTCAGGCACCTGGATACCCCAGTCAAGATCGCGGGTAATGGACCGGGGCATCAGGCCTCCATCCAGCCAGCTCATACATTGCCCCACCACGTGTTTTTTCCAGTCTTTAGGGTCGTGCAGTTGCACGCCATCGACCTTTCCTGTCTGTATCCATTCCTTCAGCCAGGTTTCGTGCTCATCCAGCCGGAAGAACCAGTGCTTGGTCTCCCGCAGTTCAGGCTTAGCGCCACTGATGGTGGACACCGGGTTGATGAGTTCCGTGGGGGAAAGGTCTTTGCCACAGTTTTCGCACTGATCGCCAAAAGCATTTTCGGAACCGCAATTCGGGCAGGTTCCCTTGATGTAGCGATCGGCCAGAAACTGATTCGCCTCCGGATCGTAGTACTGCTCGGTGGTTTTGATCTCAAACTGATCGCCCCGCTTCAGTAGTTTCGTGAAAAACTCCTGACTCGTTTCGTGATGCAGTGGCGCGCTCGTCCGGTGGTAATAATCGAAGCTGATCCCCAGGGCCTCGAAGCTGCCTTTATTCAGGGCATGGTATTTATCGATAATATCCCGGGGGTCGATGCCCTCTTTCTTGGCACGAAGGGTAATCGCCGCACCGTGCTCATCCGACCCGCAAACCCACAGCACTTCCCGGCCCATCAGCCGCAGGTAACGGGCGTATATATCAGCGGGTAAGTACGCGCCAGCCAGGTGCCCCAGGTGGAGCGGACCATTGGCGTAAGGGAGAGCGGAGGTGAGGAGAGATTTCATAGTCTATTAGTCAAGCAGTCAGAAAGTCAAGCAGTCAGAAAGTCAAACGCGGTAGCTACTGCCTGACTGCTTGACTCTCTGACTATTTGACTCATAAGCCGCGAAGGTACGCAAGGAGGACAACGGTTTAAAGCGATGAAAAAGTTTTCCCTACAGAAAAGACGGTCACCAGCTCAAAGGGAAGTGTTGGGCGCGGAGACTTCTGCAGGTTTAGCCGCGTACGCAGGTGCAAGGCAAGCCCTTTGGCACAAAATCCTTTTCCGGTTCTAAGCGCTTGCCTTACCGTAATATCGCTCCCGCAGCCAGAAGGAAACCCGTACTAACAAGATCAGTGCCGGCACTTCCACCAGGGGGCCGATAACGCCGGCAAATGCCTGCCCGGAATTCAGCCCGAAGACCGCGATGGCTACCGCAATGGCCAGCTCAAAATTATTGCCCGCGGCGGTGAAGGCTACCGCAGCCGTCTTGTCATAAGTTGCCCCGGCAGCCCGGGTAACAAAGAAGCCAATAATGAACATCAGGGTGAAGTAGATCAGTAGTGGCACGGCAATGATGAGCACATCCAGCGGGATTTTTACGATCAACTCCCCCTTCAGCGAAAACATAACTACGATGGTGAACAAGAGGGCGATCAGCGTCATCGGAGAAATAGCGGGAATGAACTGCTCAGTATACCACTGCTCTCCTTTGAGCTTAACCAGCAGGATCCGGCTCAGAATACCCGCCAGGAAGGGAATGCCAAGATAGATGGCTACACTTTCGGCGATGGTGGCAATGGAAATGTCCACAATCGCCCCCTCAAAACCAAAGTAAGGAGGCAGTACCGTGATAAAAATCCAGGCGTAAAAGCTGTAAGCGAACACCTGAAAAATGCTGTTCAGGGCAACCAGTCCGGCGCCGTACTCGCTGCTGCCGTCAGCCAGGTCATTCCAAACCAGCACCATGGCAATGCAACGGGCCAGACCGATAAGGATCAGCCCCACCATATATTCAGGATAGTCTCGTAAGAAAGTGATGGCCAGCAAAAACATCAGTACCGGCCCAACCACCCAGTTGAGCAATAGGGAAACGGACAAAACCCTGGTGTTTCTGAAGACTTTGGGTAGCAGGGCATAGTTCACTTTAGCCAGTGGAGGATACATCATCAGAATCAGGCCAATTGCAATCGGCACATTGGTACTACCGCTGCTGAAGGAATTAATGAAAGTAGGAATACCCGGAAAAAAATATCCCAGCCCTACCCCAATGGCCATGGCGACAAAGATCCACAGCGTCAGGTAGCTATCGAGAAAGCTTAGTTTTTTATTACTCATATTACCGAACGATTCTATTTAGTAAGTGGGCCACAGGGCCTTTTTGCTATGGTTTTCAGTAGCCTCTCCGAAGGTTCTCCGCATAGGCATTGGGCAGCGTACTGCTTTCCACTGCTTTAGCGGCCCTTTCAATATCATAGGTGAACTTCACAAATTCGACCGAGATGCTGTCCTTGTGTGACACAGAGGCATCCTGATTAATGTCCAGTATCACGTAGGTTCCACGCGTATCCTTGTCTTTTGGCTTTCCGACGGAGCCCAGGTTGATGGCGTGTCGGTACTGCGGGTTAGAATCGTCTCCCTCGTTCAGTATCCGGTGATAAGGTTTGTGCGTATGCCCGAAGCAAAGAATATCAGCTTCTGCCTGCTTCATGATTCGCAGCATGCTTTTCTCCGCCCGATCTTCAAATAGGTATTCATTTATTTTTCGCGGACTGCCGTGAACCAACAGCAGGTTCAGTTGCTCTCCGTTGAGTTTAAACTCAAGTCGCAAGTGGGCCGGGAGCGTTCTCAGGTACGCCCGGTTATCTTCCTTAATCAGTTCATTGGTCAGAGCAATAGAGACTGCCCCGTTGGCCCGCTCTTCATCCGTTTTGTAGGCACATCCGCAGTCATTGCTACTTTGGCCGATGCCAAAATCATAGTTACCCGCGATGGTGGGAATCTTGCGCCGACGAATCTCTTCAATTACCTCATTGGGCCAGATGTTATAGCCCACCAGGTCTCCCAGACAGTAGATAGCGTCGTATGATCTGTTATCTACATCGGTAAAAAATGCCTCAAGTGCCGGCAGGTTGGCATGAACGTCGCTGAACAGTATAATCTTCATTTTTTATAATTATGGGGCTAATTCAGAAAGCCAAAGCCCGGTTAGGCGAAAATCAGCCAGAGCACCTGGCCCCACTATATTGGTTTATTGCAATAAAACGATTAATAACGGTAAAAAAATCAGCAACAAGCGCCCTTATGCCGGGCATCCTGATCAAGGAACTGTAGCATTGTTTCCTTCATTTCCGCCCACTTATCGCTGTCAATACAATAGCAGACGCTGGTTCCCTCAACGTTTCCTTTGATCAGCCCCAGTTTCTTCAACTCTTTCAGATGCTGTGATATCGTTGGTTGAGCAAGGCCGATTTCGTCCACCAATTCTCCGCAGATACATTGCTCTGCCTTGAAGAGGTACTGAAGAATAGCCACTCTGGCGGGATGGCCAAAGGCTTTGGCGAAGAGAGAAATCTCGTTCTGTTCGTCCGAGAAGAGCTCAGTTTTTGTCAGACCCATATGGAGGCTTACTTATTCATTGCAATATTACGATTGAATAATGGCTTAGCAAAATTAATTCCAGTTTGGGCTACTGTGACGCTGGCGCTCATGAGGGTTCATTCCGCATAAATTCATAACCTTTGCCCTTCCGCAGAGTACCACGGCAGCTCCGCTTGTCGTATCACTATTCTGCCCTCCGCTGCTAAAATCATCGAATGAAACTTTCTCTTTCTTCCCTGCTGCTTTTTTTCCTGCTCTTTATGGCTCAGTGGCTGAGCCTGCAGCACTGTGCCACGCCCACCTCCCCTACGGGTGGGCCGCGGGATACGCTGGGGCCGGTGCTCGTCCCGGAGGAAACAACGGCGAACTTCCAGACCAACTTCCGCCCGGAGGAAATCGTCCTCACCTTCGATGAATGGGTCGAACTGGACCCCAAGCAGCAAATCCTTATTTCTCCACCTCTGGAGCTGGGCGAAGACAATGTGCCAAAGCTTCGCCGCCGCAGTCTCATCATCCCGCTTACCGGGCTGACGCTACGCGACAGCGTCACCTACGTTGTTAACGTTGGCGCTGCCATCAAGGACCTCAATGAAGGCAACCCGACGGAAAACCTGCGTTTCGTCTTCGCTACCGGCCCCATTCTTGACTCTGCTATGGTGAGCGGCACCCTGGTGGAAGACTATAGCGGAGAGCCCATCGAGAGCGCCACCTTCACTCTTTTCAGTAATCTGGCGGATACCGCCACAACCACGGAGAACCCTACCTACTTTGCGCAGACGGACGAAGAAGGGAAGTTCACGGTCTTCAACATTCGCCCGGGGCGGTATCGGGCCGTAGCCCTGCTACGGAACCCTTCGGCCACCAATTATTACTATGACCTGGAGGGCTACTCACAGCCACAAGCCGTTGGCTTCATTGACACCATCATCACGGTCGCTGACGGAACAACCCAGGTGGGCACCATCCGGCTATCGACTTTACAGAAGCCCGTCCGGATCAACAATACGGACACTTCCGCCTACGGCCTGATCAAGCTGACGATGAACCAGGCAGCCGACGGCATTGACTTGGAGTATGCCGGAGATTACCTACGCCGCGACCATAATGACAGCATCAAACTTTTCTATACCAACCCGCAGACAGATACTATTCTCGCTGGCCGCAACACCATTATGGAAGACACCATTATCTTTACCGCCAACGCCAGCCCACCGCCGCCAGCCCCCGAACTGGAGAGAGGCCCTACCGGAAACATGAACCCCGCCGAGGGGCTTACCTTTACCTTTAACCAACCCATCCTGACGGTAGACACCAGCCGGATTTCCCTGCTAAAAGACACCTTTCCTGATCGCTTACCAATAAGCTATTCGCTGGATTCTGTTTACCCCGGCAAGCTGATCATTAACCATTCCGGGCTGGCCAATGAACGCTTTGCGATCACCTTTTTGCCCGGAGCGATACGGAATACAGGCCAGGTACCGAACGCTGACACCCTCCGCCATATGTATACCAGAAACTCCCTGGAAAAGTATGGACGCCTGACGCTCAAAGTAACGGGCCTGGACTCCAGCGCTGCTTACCTCCTACAGCTCCTTGATAAGGAAGACGCCGTTGCCGGGACCCAGCGCAGTATCACGGGCACCGCTGTTTTCGACGTCGTCTACCCAGCGCTGAAACCCGCAACTTACCGGGTGGAAATCATTTCCGATACCAACCGAAACGGGCGGTATGATCCGGGGGACTTCTTGCTCGGCCGACAGCCCGAGGTCATCCAACGCTTCGATATTGAAGCATTAAGGCCCAACTGGGAAGTAGAAGAAACGATCGACTTACGGTAGTTGACGTTCTATTTAATATGTCAAAACTCCCGTTTTGCCGTCCAACATATTTACCTTACGGCTTGTTAGACCTCATGGGTGTAACCTACACCCTTTTACTACTCAATCAAAAAACTCATCAATGAGCTTACAGGACAAATATCGCAGCGTACTCACCCTCGGTGAAAAATTCAACGCCCAGGACGGTTACGTAGAAGAATCTGACGGCCGGCTTCGCGTTGGAGGAACCGTAGAATACCTGCACGAGAAAGACCAGATGTGGGATGAAATCAAGCGCATCGGCGGAGAAAACCCTTTCGACATTGAAGCAGACATCAAAGTTCGTAACACCTCCATCTACGCCCGCCATACGGTAGACAAGGGAGAGAGCCTCTCGCTCATCGCCAAGGATTACCTGGGTGACGTGATGGCTTACAAAGCCATCTTCGCCGCTAACTCCGACACCCTGGAAGACCCCAACAAAATTTTCCCAGGCCAGGAGCTCGTTATCCCTTTCCCCGAAGGTCGCAGCGCAGATTCCTAAGCCCTCTCCTCTCTTAAATGGCAACTGAGAATCGTCTCTGACCTTACATCAGGGATGACTAAGTTTTGCACGAGCGGTCAGCGGTCGGTAGTCAGGCAAATAGCCTTCACTGCTGACAGCTGACCGCTTTTTATATGCCCCAATTATCTGTTGACGGTAAGAGACCTCTTCAAAAATTAAATGACCACAGGGCAAAGGGACGGCCCGAGCTTAAAGCAACAGGTCCATATCTACGTGTTCTTCGATCAGCTCTACGGCACGCCTGATTTTCCAGGGTGTTTTGAGGTTGATTTTCACCTCCATCTGATTAATCCTCACTGCGGCACCATAAGTATCCAGCGCACAGGAAATGACCGGAATCTTGTGTTCGATCAGAAAATCGAGGTGAGGCAGGTCAGCCACCTTATGGTCTTCACCGGTCACGATAATGCCTGAGATCGTGGATCCCGGAAGCTTACGCTCTTCCAGAATGACCTGCAGAGCAGCCAGCGCTTCTTCCAACCGGCGACGACTTACCAGAATGAGCAGATTTTTGAGGTGATCAATTTCTGCCTGTGCCAGCAAGCTGCCACTGGCAATATTTTCCACCCGATTATTGAGTTGACTACGGTGTAACAAGGTTTTCCCTTCCAAAGCCCGACGGACGGTTGCCATAATCGGGTTAGACAACGTCTTCTCATAAGGGACTACGCCCAGAAGAGGAATCCCTAATTTTTTGAGGTAGATATCCAGGTATTTGCGCACCTTCTCTAGCTTGTCAGGCCGGGTTTTATTAACGATAACCCCCCGAACAGGCACCCGCTTTTCGCGAAACAAAGCCAGGTTCATGTTCAATTTATCGATGGTACTACCGATACCTCCTTCAACGATCATAATAACGGGAGAATCCAGCAACTGTGCCACCTGCGCATTGCTCATGTCGCAAACGGAACCAACACCTGGGTGGCCGGTACCTTCATAAATTACGATATCGTTCTCGGCCTGAAGCCGGCGACTGGCTTTAGTTATGGGACCGGCCAGGTCAAATTTAGTCGGGTCATCCAGATATTTTGAAGTAACTCCCCTGCCGATAATTATGGGGCTGTGAAGGTCAGCTTTCAGTTCAAAATCCATACCTCTGGCGAAGAGCAGGGCATCCTTATCTACCCGCAAATCTCCCAGTTCCACGAACTCCTGCCCTACCGGTTTACAGTAACTAACCTTATGCCCCCGGGCCCGAATCGCGGCCATTAAGCCTAAAGTAGAGGTCGTTTTTCCAACGTGCTGGGAAGTAGCGGCAATGTAAAGTCGATCGATCATATCGGGAAGGTAAGAATTTCGCGAGGATAGTTAAAGAGCGGAATTCAGCTGGCCACTGCACAGTAAGAACCGGGCGCTGCCGCAGGTGCAAAGAGACGTTTTTGAGGAGCAATGACCGAATGTCAGCCAACTGTGCTTTTTTTTAAACATCCCTTTGCACCTGCGGTCCCGCGCCCAGTATATCAGGATGGCCAAGAACAAGTCGTTGCCGCTTTGCCAGTGGCTTTTACCGGTAAGAAACAGCATTTTTTTTGCCTGAAGGGTAAGATTCACGTTCAGACACGATCTTCCCGTAGAACTTCACCACTAAATCATCCCGATCATGAAACACACTTACCGTTTATTACTCGTGGTTTTTCTGCTTTGCGGCGGCCTTTGGGGCCTGCAGGCACAGCAATTTGATTTCCCCGTTGATACCATTTGTGCCGACTTAGGTTCAGACCTGGTTATAGACCTCGTAAAAGACGATGTTCCCGCAGGGATCAGCTACATTACTGACCGGATAGAAACGCCTTGTTACCGAGTGACGGAACAAGGCGTCTTCATCCTTAATCCCGACGGTAGTGAAGAGCGATGTTGTGGGCCGCAGGAGCCTTTTGAGGTGGGGGTCTACTTTCGAAACGAAGACGGAGGCCGGGGTGAACTACTGGGCTTTCAATTAGTGGACCTTACCATAAAATGTCCAAAGCCAGACTGTGGCCTGATTGACCTTGAGGAATTCTCCGGAGACAACTCCACCGGCGAGCCTGGTCAGAACCCACCGACCTGTATCAGTGCCTGTGAGTTCAGTACGGCGACCTATCTGTTTGATCAGTCTATGGGTCTGACCTACGTATGGTCCGTTAGCCCGGCGGCCGCCGGCACGGTCAACTACAACCCCGGCCTGCCGGGGCAATTGCAGGTTGCGTGGGAAGACATTTCCCCCGCATCTCTTTCCGTTGACATCCTTGACGGTGCGGGGAACATTATTCAGACGCGCACCTGGTGCGTAGAGCTTACGCCCTCCCCCATTGCAGATTTTACGGCCGTTACGGACGCCTGCCTCGGGCAGGACGTGAGTTTTAACAATACCTCCACCGGTGCTCCCGCTACTTTTGACTGGGACTTCGGAGACGGCAACACCGTACAGAACGTTACTAACCCTACCCATAGCTACGACAACCCAGGCACCTATACCGTGACCCTTTATGCGACCTCTGAAGGCACTAACCCGGACGGTAGCCAGGCTTGCTGCTGTACGGACTCTGTTTCCTACGACATAACCATTGACCCACTTCCCGGCCCGGGAATCTTCTGGATTTCCACCCTTTGTGAAGGCGACGTCAGTAAGTACTGGACCGATGCGACCAATTGTGGCTCACTCGTTTGGGGCATTTCTCCTAACGGCACCATTACCAGTGGGCAAGGAACGGACACCATCATGGTACAGTGGGGGGCTGGTCCTGCCGGCACTCTGTCCCTGGCCGTTACGGGTTGTGATATTCCCTACTGTCCTTATCCTACAGAAGTGACCGTCCCGATCATTTCCTCGGTTGGCACCATTAGCGGCCCCACGGAAGTATGTAAGGGCGCATCAGCCAGCTACGAGCTTCCCAAATGGATGACCACGGAGTATGAATGGGCACTACCGGATGGTGGCTTCTTTAACGGCCCGGCAACCGGGCATATCGTGAATGTCACCTGGCCTACGGTACCCGGCACCTACACCCTCGTAGGGGAATATGGTAGCAGCTTCCTGGCGGGTCTTCCGAATCATGAGGGGGACGACTGCTACGGCAGAGCAGAATTGACCGTTACTGTTTTAGGAGATTTTGATATAACCGGACCGACGCAAATCTGCGTCAACAACATGGTTACTTATTCGGCCTTCGGAGACTTTGCCGGTGCCACTTTCAACTGGTACATTGACGGATTCCCGGCTTTTGACCAGACGGGCAGTTCCAGCTATATCGTTGACTGGTCTTTATTACCTGGCCCCGGGGCTTACGTCATTACAGCGGAGGCGGACACTCCTGGTCCGGCAGATTACTGTGTTAGTAAACAAAGCATCGTTGTCATTGTATCCGAGGCGGTAACGCCTGCTATCAGTGGGCCATCTGATTACTGTGTAAACGAACCTGTTGTCTTTACGATAGCCAGCCCGACACCGGGGTACAGCTATTTCTGGACGGTCTCACCGGGCAACGTTCTGATCGGCAACGGTGGCCCTACCATTACGGCAGCGTTCACCTCTACCACTGGCGGAACCGTAACGGCCTACGGACAGATGAACGTAGCTCCTTTCTGTCAGTCAGAAGTAGCCAGTGTAACCCTGAGTAGTAAGGAGTTTACTGCCAACCCGCAGATCAACAATATTCCTTCCTGTACGAACAGCCTGGCTGTCTACGGAATCACAGAAGCACAAGACCCGGCTACGACTTATGAGTGGAGTATTAGCCCGGCCACGTTGGGAAGTGTTGTTAGTGACGGAGATACTGCCACCCCTACTATTCAATGGAATAACGACCCTGGCTCAGCCACCATTACGCTGGTGATGACCCTCTGCGGGCAAACCAGAACCCTGACCCAGAATATTACCCTGACGGCCCCCACCGTTCCGGTGATTACACAAACAGGCACGCTTTGTCCGGGTGGTTCCGTGACACTGTCCATTAACGGCGCTTTATTCAGCAGCCAAAGCTGGAATACCGGAGCGGCAACCCCATCGATAACCGTAACAACGGAAGGCATCTATGTGGTGAACACCGTTGACCTGAATGGCTGCCCCGGTGTTGCTTCTTACCGGGTCAACGAAGTAGATGGGCCTCCCATCAGCATCAACACTTTTGACCGTCGTCAACACTGTGTTGATGACACCCCCGTGCCTCCACCATCCGTACTGACCGCAAGCACTGACCCCGCCAATACGATCGAGTGGTTCTGCAACGGCATATCTCAGGGGCCTGCAGCTACGGGAAATACGACCTTCAGCCACACCTTTAATGCTACCATTTCAGGATACACCTACGTAGCGGTCGCCACCGACCCTGCAGGCTGTACGGAGACCTCCGATCCTATTTTCATTATTCACGAGCGCTGCTGTGGAGACCCCTATGTGAGTGATCCGATTTCTCAGATTCATGAGTATACCGCAACACAACGCATGCCTGATTGTGACATTTATGACCTGGTAGCTGTTTACTCCGGCGACAGTGTTGTTTGTCATGGATGGGACTTACCCTACCAGACTCAAATACTAGGCAGTGGCGGTGATAACGACCCTGACCGGGATTCACTTACGATCCGCTTACCGGGTGTCGGCTGTTATGACGTAGACAGTGAGATATTCGTTTACAGCTACAAAACGGAAACAACTACTGTTATTGATGCCAATGGTAACCCACAACAGGTTACTACAATTGACACCATTAAGTGTGGCCGGGAGCTTCGGATTAAAATCTGCAACCCACTGCTGGCCGACTTCGATTACACCGAAGACTGTGGTAAAGTAAACTTCGCGGATGAGGGACAGGTAGACTTCTCTCTCACGTCCGGCCCGGTTACCTATACCTGGGACTTTGGCGACGGCAGCCCAGCTGGCTCAGGACCAAACCCGATGCATACCTATGCTGCAAACGGCAGTTATACCGTAACGCTGACGGTATCCGACGGTACTTGCCAGTCGGTTAGCGTGCAAACGGTTACCGTAAGCAACCTGCCGGATAGTGATTTCACCTTCAACCCAACCATGGTGTGTTACGGAGAGCCGGCCACCTTTACGGGTACGGGCACAAACGTCATCAGCTGGTTCTGGGACTTCGGCGACGGCGCGACCTTCAGCGGCAATGGCCCGCAACATACCTGGCTCCCCGCGTCCGCGCCCGCTAATTACACGGTTACTTTAACGACTGAAAACAGCGCCGGATGTACACAAACCATCACTAAGACGATCACCGTCAACCCCTCCCCCAACGACGATGTCATTGCGGCCTCTAATGGTTTGATCATCTGTGATGGAGATGATACGGATTTGTCCGTCTTGCCCCAGGCAGGAGCTACCTACGAGTGGTCTACTGGTGCAACAACGAACGTTATCACAGTAAGCACCGCTGGCACCTACGATGTAACCATCACTACCAGTGACGGCTGTGAACGAGTAATTGATGCCGTAGAAGTACAGGTAGTTCCTCTTCCGGACATTTCCTGGAGCGGAAACCCCTTCATCTGTGACAATGGCAGTACTACGCTGAAAGCACTCGCGGGCGGTGGCCACACCTACTCCTGGTTAGATGCCAGCACCGGAATGACTGGATCAGGGATGACTTTCCAGGTTGATTATCATCCATCCGCCCCTGTACACGACATTATCCTGAAGGTAACTAACGCTTATCTCTGTACTTCGGAAACGACAATACAGGTGGAGCAAGTAATAAGCCCAACGCCCGTACTTACCGTTACTGGTGGACTTTGTGAGGGAGACGGCAGCCTGATTCAGGTAACTAACCCTCAAACGGATGTAGTCTACACCTGGAACACGGGGGAAACCGGGCTTTCCATCTTCACTTACCAGGCGGGTGTATACACTGTTTTGGCTACGAACACCATCACGGGTTGTACGGGAAGTGATGCCGTAACCATTTACCCGCTTCCGGACATTTGCATAGTGCCCACGGGTTGTTACGAAACCTGTGCTCCGGACACCCTGCACGGGCCTGCCGGAGACTATACCTATGCCTGGTATAAGAACGGCAGCCTGGTGGGAACCGATATGGATTTGATCGTCAATATGTCGGCTTCCTACAGTGTAGTGGTCACGGACAATGTAACCGGTTGTTTCAGCGTAAGCGACAGCCTTTACCTAGAAGTTATTGACTGTGATTCCACGGATTGTGATGACCTCGTCACAATCGTCAAGGAATACACCCAGGACAACCCTACGAGAGACTGTTGCTATGAGCTCTCTTATACCGGGCTACCTAACGGTGTATACGCCATTGAGATTACCAGTACAGATGCGAATCTAACGGCTATCCCTGGCTCAGAGAATCCATTCTTTGGTTACGTGGGTATGCCTGATGCATCAACGATTCAGCTGGCATCCGACGGAGGGCTATCGACTCCATTGCCTACGGATATGAACGTTCAAAGTGCATTAGCTTTCTGTCCTTCGAACGCCACTAACAATCCTCAGACGATCCTCATTCAGTATCTGGATGCTGACCTGCAGGTTATTTGTGAAGAGGAGATTATAACAGAATGCCCGGCTGAGCCCGACTGCATTTATGTAACCACGGATACGCTGTACTGTAGCCCGGACGGAGGTTTGATTCTTGACTTCACCGTCTGTGTACCCAGTGACCTGACCTTTAACATTGGTTACATCCAGCTACAGGATGCTTCCGCCGAAGCGGGTGTAGACCTGCCCATTGGAATTCCGCTGTCCCCGGCCATGATTCCGGGGGAATGTCGTAGCCTGAGTATCAATCTTTCTGAACTGGTTCCGGGAGAAGAATTCTGTTACAAGCTGGTTGGTCATTCCGGAGACCCCGCTATTGACCCCTCAGCGCTTTGCTGTTCTGATCAGGAGCCCCGCTGCCTGGACATTCCATTCTGTGACCCCTGTGAAGATCTTGCAGTTGACATTGCTACGGCCGACGATGAAGGTTGCTGCTTTGACATCTTCCTGGTTGACAACGCTACTTTCGCTGATTTTGACGCCATTGACCTCTGCATCATTGATGGAGATGGTACGCTCTCTGTATTCGGCAATCTTGGCGACCCGATTGTTGGCTCCGTAAATACAGGGGGGACTACGGCTACCTTCGTTCCCGCTGGCGGCGGATTACTTCCTGACGGTTTCTTCCAGCTACCCCGAATCTGTATTGACGACAATACGGTAAGAGACCATACTATTGAAATAAAGTGGATGAAGGACGGAGAGGTGATCTGCCGCGACACCGTAATGGCCGAATGTGATCCTCCCTGTGGCTACCTTACGGAAGACACCATAGTCTGTGAAGGAGATCAATACGTCTGGAGTGGTCTGATCACCAATACCTCCGACCACCCCATGTCTCAGGCCTATATCTCCTTTGACGATCCCGCACTGGCAGCCTACAATACGACCATTGTATTTGGTTCCGTACTCAATACCGGAGACAGTGAGTCCATCAACATCAACATTGGAGCTCCTGCTTCACCTGGTGAAGAGATATGCTTTACCGTCACACTACACGAGCTAAATGATGAAGATGACCACCTCAACTGCTGTCATTTCGAGGTTTGTATTACGATGCCGGACTGTGAGATCAGTCAGCCTTGTAGTTGCGATGATGACGATTTTGAAGCCCTAGTAGCCCAAGGCTTCAGTGTAAACCTCGTTGGGCCTTCCGCTTTCGACTACGAGTTGTTACCCAAAGCTGACTTTAGGGAGTGTGACGTATTCCGATGGAGAGTACGCCGGGTTAACCCGTCTACCGGATGGCAGGTTGTTGGCACGCAAGAAAACCAGCTTTATACTTTCCCGGGTAACTTCGACTACCGAATCCAGATGATTGTTACCCGCACAGCGGATAATGGTGAGGTATGCCAAAGTTTCCGGTATCGTAGCCTCGACTTACGAGAAGCTGTCTCTTCACGCCCCACTTTTGAAGTATTCTCGTACCCTAACCCTACTGATGACGAGCTTTTCCTTGAGATTAGCGGACAGTTAGAGGGAGCGACGGTCACTAACCTTCAAATTTTCACCATTGATGGCAGACCGCTGCAAACCTTCCAGACGAAGGCCCTGCAAACGGGAAGTCTCGAAGCCTTAAGGCTCAATGTTAGTGACCTGAAGCCGGGGGCGTACCTGATCCGCGGAGAGAATGCCGGAACAACCTGGACGCATCGCTTCATCAAACGATGAAGATAAGCTGATTCATTTATTTCTTCGCATTCTGGGGAGAGCATCAATTTGGTGCTCTCCCTTTTTTGTTTCCAACAGAACAATGCTTTCAAAAGCCCGTCTCACCGCACCTGCGGCCGCGCCCTATTGTTGCCAGGCTTCCTGTGTATCTACTACCGCGAGTATTCCATAATAAACGGTTGTGCCCAGGCAAATACAGCGCCAGAGAGGTTTTGGCTCCGGGAAGTACCAGACATTCATCGCTGCTGACACAATGAACAGAACCGTTGCCGTCAGCGTCGCGCCCCACCAGCGTCCGCCCCGGCTGGGATAAGCGAAGTGTACCGGAATAAAGTGCAGGATAGCTAGCAGTACAATAGTGCTTATGAGCGCCCAGTCCGGCAAATCTGGTGTTACGAAAATCAGTACATACATCACCATATTCCACATGACAGGAAAGCCGATGAAATGCTTTCCATCTTCACTCACCATTCCTTCCAGGCCGTAATAAATAGCCGCTGAAAGCAGCATCGCGAAACAGCAGAAAAGCCTAGGCCAGTAATCCATATCAATGGCTACGTAAAAAAGATAAGCTGGTAAGATGGCATAGGTAAAAAA
This sequence comes from Neolewinella agarilytica, assembly GCF_900110645.1. Classification (GTDB taxonomy): domain Bacteria; phylum Bacteroidota; class Bacteroidia; order Chitinophagales; family Saprospiraceae; genus Neolewinella; species Neolewinella agarilytica. Next base: position 43,744 of record NZ_FOFB01000004.1, on the reverse strand, counting down.
GTCAATGACGTAGTCAATCGTCTTACCACTCACCTGCGGAAGTACCTCCGTCACCTTGGCCATCCGGGCAAAAGTGCCATCAATTCCGTCGATAATCAGCGTGGCTAACATCCAGAACATGGCCGTTCGGTAGTCTCCCTCAATAGCGGAGAGTAACCCCATGAACCCCGCCAGCAGGCCGGAAGCGGTAAAAATATGGACAAGCCAGGCAAAAATTTTCATGTGGGTGTGTTAGTCAGTTCGGATAATTCCGATCAGTAGTTGTAGGTTGTGCTTTCGGCCTAAAAATAGCACGTAAAAGTGCTAGCGGCCGTTCAACCCTCTACCTCATGCGTCCACTCCTCCTTTTATTGACGATGCTCGGTCTGGCGGCCAGCTACCTCTTTTTCTTTACGGAACAGGACGTCGACTGGCCGGCTTTTGCCTCCGTATCTGTCTTTTATGCAGCGATATATTACGTTGGCGCCCGGGCCGCCAGAAAGAAAAAAGGAGAAGAAAACGACGCTGACGGGCTGATGTTGGCCGGTAGAAACCTTCCCATCTGGGTCGCCATTTTCACGATGAGCGCTACCTGGGTGGGAGGCGGCTTCATCAATGGAACGGCTCAGGCCGCTGCGGAGAGTGGACTCGTTTGGGTACAAGCTCCCTGGGGTTATGCGCTATCGCTCGTCATTGGCGGTTTGTTTTTTGCCCGGACAATGCGCCGGCGGCGTTACCGCACGATGCTCGACCCGCTGGAAGAAAAGTACGGTAAAAAAGTAACCGCTGTACTTTTTCTTCCCGCATTGACCGGAGAGCTATTCTGGACCGCCACCATCCTCACCGCTCTTGGTGCCACCTTCGCTACGGTACTCGGCATTGACCTGCAAACAGCCATCATCCTCTCAGCCGCCATCGCCGTAGCCTACACGGCTCTCGGCGGGCTTTGGGCCGTTGCGCTGACCGATGTATTACAGATGATTATCCTACTCATCGGGCTGGCCATCATCGTACCTTTTGCGCTGGACTACGGCGGAGGTTGGTCTGCTACCTACACCGCTTATGGCGAAAAATTCGGCGCTGCCGCCAGTTTTCTCCCCAGCCGCGAAGCATTGGGTAATGACTATTGGCTGTGGTGGGACTATGCCCTCCTGTTGATTTTTGGCGGCATCCCCTGGCAGGTGTACTTTCAGCGCGTGCTGGCGGCAAGAGACGAAAAGACAGCCATCTGGCTCAGTATCATTGCCGGAGGAATTTGCCTCATGGCCGCCATCGCACCAGTGATTATCGGCATGGTTTCGGCAACGGCAGACTGGACGATGATCGAAGCGGGTGCTCCGCCAGACGCCAGCGCTACCCTACCCTGGGTGGTACGCTATCTGACTAATCCCTGGGTTTCCCTCATCGGGTTGGGCGCCGTAGCGGCGGCCGTAATGTCAAGCGTGGACAGCAGCGTGCTCTCCGCCTCCAGCATGGGCATCTGGAACGTCTATCGACCACTGGTAGACCCGGGTTTGCCCGACAGTAAGCTGGCAAAACTCATCCAACGTTGCATCTGGATTACGGGTGTGGCGGCTACCCTCATCGCCCTGCAGGTAGAAAGCGTCTATGATCTTTGGGTGCTGTGTTCCGATTTCGTGTACTGCCTCCTTTTCCCTGCGCTGGTTTGTGCACTATTCGATCCTAAAGCGAATAAATATGGTGCCATTACCGGATTTCTGGTAGCCGCTTTCCTTCGGTTTGGTGGCGGAGAAGCTACGCTAGGCCTACCCGCTTTTCTCCCCTACCCAGTGGATTTCCCGTTTCGCACGCTAGCCATGTTGTGTGGGCTGGGGAGTATTCTCCTGGTGAGTCGGGTGTCGACGGGCAGAGGGGAAGTTTAGGGCGACAAAGCGCAGGTGCAAAATTTTGTCGATCTTCGGCAAAAGCCCGCCCATGAAATATTTGACGCTTCTTGTTGTCTGCTGCTTCGCCTGCCAATCATCCGAAAGTACAGACAGTAAGGCCATTCCTACGCTCCTTCCGGAAGAAAAGATGCGCGCTGAGAATGAACAAGCCCCTCCCCAGCATGAATTTCTCACGGCCATTTTCATGGCTGATTCGCTTGCTTTGATGCCCGGCCAGGAAGAGTCTCCCATGGCCTTTTATGAAGTTTCCAGTTTTGAAGCCAATTTTGAAAATGACCAACTCAATGCCATCATCAATACTGCCCTGGGCCGTGCCATCGTGGGTGAGGACGCTCCTATGCGGGTGACGGACCTACGGCGGACGATCCAGGCCTTTGTAAAGTCGCGCATCAAAGCTTATGGCCAGCAGGAAGTAGAGCCAGATTTGGTAAAAGACATGCCCTCCGCCTACGAGCAAGACCACCGCTTCACTACCGCCGTTACCCACCAAAACGACCGAATTCTCACCCTGGCCACCAATCACTACTATTTTACGGGCGGCGCCCATGGCAACTACTATACCGTTCTGCAGAGCTTCGACCTGAAAGAGGGCAAAGAAATTCACTTCACCGATCTTTTCCGCCCCGACGCTAAAGATCAACTGACCGAGGTGCTCAGTCAATGGTCTGAATTCAAATCCGAAGACATCTACCCCACGGAAAATGTAGGCTTCACCGCCGAAGGTCTCGTGTTCAACTATCCACCTTATGAAATTGGGTCCTACGCAGACGGAGAAATAGAAATTGTGTTGCCCTATGACGTCGCCAGAGACTATCTTTCGGATAATGCCCGTAGCCTTTTGGGTATTTAGTCCCGTTTGTACCGCCGACTTCAGCCGGCGGATGCATTAGATCCGCCGACTGAAGTCGGCGGTACAATACACTACCATGCGCCACCTCCTACTACTTGCTTTCCTTCTGATTTTTGTGCCGGGCTGCAACCGGCCGGCAGCGCTCAGCCAGGCGCCTGCTGATCAGGTACCGGTCGCTACCGCCTTGTTCCCCCAAAAGGAACAAATTGAGGCCCTTGCCGCAGAGTACCGCACCAATAACGGCATCCCCGCGCTCTCCGTAGCCATCATGCGAAAAGGCAAGCTTGTGTATAGTGGTGGGTTTGGTATGGCGGACGTAGCGACCGCAAAACCCGCTACCGGAGAATCTGTATATCTGCTAGCCTCCATCAGTAAACTCTTCGGTGGCACCCTGGCGGCAAAGCTCGAAGCCGAAGGCCAGCTCAGAGACGAGACTATCGTTAATCTCGACCTTTCTAAGCCTACCCGGGATTACATCGATCTACCCGCCAATGGCCATACCCATACGGTTGCCCAATTAACCGCTCACCTGGGCTGCGTACCTCACTACGGCGGCAGCTCCACACCCGATGGTCATTTCGCTACGGCTGCCGCTGCCGCAAAGCAACTCAACAATGACCCTACGCTTTCAGGATGCACCATTGGGCATAACTACAACTACTCCACCCACGCCTTCACCTACCTCGGGGCCGTTTTGGAAAAGGTAACCCGACGACCTGTTGCCCGGCTGGTAGAAGAAGAAATTGCGGACGCCTACCAACTCCCCAGCGTGAGGGTCATGTATCGGGAAAAAGAACTACGCCCGAACCCCCATCGCGTCTCCATCTACGGTAATGCCGGAAACGAGATCAACTACGAAGAGAACAGCTGGAAGGTATTCGGCGGAGGTATTGAAGCCAACGCCATTGACATTGCCCGCTTTACGCACCTGATCAACGTCGGTCGCATTGTCGATGCGGACACCCGGGAGAATCGCCTTTGGAAACGACTCGCGCCCGATTCAGAATCACCCTACGGCATCTCCTGGCGGCTGGGAGAAATGGATGGTGTTCCGGTTGCAGAACACAGTGGTTCTGCCCGGGGCTCCCGCACGCACGTACGCCTGTATCGGGACGCGCAGGATCCGCTCATCATCTGTGTATTGACCAACGGAGGCATCACTAATTTCCGGCCCGAGGCACTGGTAACAGAAATGGGCAAGGTGATTCGGGGGAAATAACCTACTATCATACTACCATTACTATCAAACTTACTCACTCCCCTTCCCCAATCAGCCAGCCCCCCGTCCAGGCAGCCTGAAAATTGAAGCCACCGGTGATGGCGTCAATGTCCAGTACTTCGCCGGCCAGGAAAAGCGTCGGGTGTATTTTACTCCGGAAAGATTTGAAGTCAACCTCGCGCAAGTCAACACCACCAGCGGTAGTAAACTCATCTTTATTGGTAGACTTGCCCGTAATGTGGAAGCGTGCGCTGGTGAGCTGCTCCGTAAGGGCAGCCCGTTGTTTTTTGCTGAGTTGAGACCATTGCTGATCGTCAGGGATGCCGGCGGCGGAGACCAGTGATTTCCAGAGTCGGATGGGCAAATCGAAGCTGGCCCGGGTAGTGATCTGGCGCTTTGCGTCAGACATCTTAAGCTCGTCGAGCTGTTTTTCCACGTCGACGGGGCGCATAGCGAGCCAGTTCACGGTTAGCGTAAAGTTGTACTTACGCGGTGCCAGCCGGCGGGCACCCCAGGCGGAAAGGCGCAGAACCGCCGGTCCGCTGAGGCCCCGGTGGGTAATGAGCAGCGGACCTTCCGCCTTCAGTTTATCATCATTAATGGCCAACTGCGCCCAGGGAAGACTCACTCCGGAAAGGCCCCGAAGGCGGGTGTCTTTGGTATCAAATGCAAACAGCGACGGAACGGGAGGCACTACGGTATGGCCCAGCCCTTCCAGTATTTTCCAGACAGCGGGGTTGCTGCCGGAAGTAACAATGAGGCGATCGGCGCGGAAGGTATGCTCACCAGCTTTGACGGTCCATTGGGGCGATGCCGCAGGTGCAAGGGACGTTGAAGGAGCCAGGATTTCCGACACCCGACACTTCGTCATCACCTTCACGCCACTCCTCTTCGCTGTGTTCCAAAGACAGTCAATGATCGTCTGGGAAGAATCCGTAACCGGGAATACCCGTCCGTCCTCTTCAATCTTCAGCTCCACACCCCGGTCACCGAACCAGCCCATGGTGTCTCCGCAGGCAAATTGGTTAAAGGGCCCGAGCAATTCCCGTTCCCCCCGGGGGTAAAACTTTGACAGCTCGCGTGGCTCCCAGCAGCCATGCGTGACGTTGCAGCGGCCGCCGCCGCTGATCCGGACTTTCTCCAGCACGCTCTTCCCCCGCTCCAGAATGGTGATGTCCTCCTCCGGGTGCACCGCCGCCCGGCGGATAGCGGAGAAGAAACCGGCGGCGCCGCCGCCGATGACGAGGGTCGTCGATGTTTTACGTTTGCTCAAAAGTCATTGCTTGTTTAGGCCGCAAAAATAAGCCTGCTTCTGCGGACTAAAGCCCGCGCAAGCAGCACACTGCTCCCTTAACCTTCTCCGCACCTGCGTTTATCGCCCAACATCTCCCCAAATTTTCCTTACTTTGCCAACCTCGCCCACCACCACCATGATCAACTACCAAATTACCACCAACGGCCGCGACTACCCTCTGACCAGCGATCAACTCGCTGCACTGGATCTCGTGCCCACCGGCCACCGGCAGTGGAACCTGCTTCACGAAGGCAAGAACTTTGCCATCACCCTTCGGGACATCGATCTGGCCGCAAAAACCGTCGCCCTGACGATCAACGGCCGCGAGCACGATCTTGCCCTCAGCGACGAAGTCGATCTCCTCGTTCAAAAACTTGGCTTCTCCACCGTCGAGAATACCAAAAGCAAGGACGCCATCGCCCCCATGCCCGGCCTTGTACTTGACGTCATGATCGCCGAAGGCGATACCGTCGAAGCCGGCAAACCCCTACTCATCCTCGAAGCGATGAAGATGGAAAATGTCCTCAAATCCGAAGGAGACGGGACGGTCAAATCCATCAAAGTAACGAAGGGTGAAGCTGTCGAAAAACGGCAACTCCTCATCGAGATTGAGTAACCGCCGCACGCTTGCTCCGTAAACGACCGGCCAAAGCGCCTTCCAGGCGCGCTATCAAAACATCATGCAAGAATTTTCCAACATCACCAAAACGGAATGGCTCGCCAAGGTCGAAAAAGACCTGAAGGGCAAACCATTGGATAGCCTCAACTGGGATGTGGAAGGGGAAACGTTTACGCCCTTTTGGCACCATGAAGATCGCCCGTCGAACGGGAATGAAGTTGCTTCTTCCCGCGACTGGAAAATCGGCGTCCGAATTCCCTTTTCTTCCATCAAAGAGAGCAACTCCCTTGCACTGGAAGCCCTGATGGGCGGAGCAAATTTCCTTCGGTTTGATTACCCTGGGAGTATTGAACCAAAAGAGCAAGAAGATCTTCTTACGGGAATTCTGGTTGACATCATCGACTATGCCTTCTTCGATTTGAACGCAGAAGGAAATAGAGCCTACTCCAGAGAGGACGTCCGGGAATACCTGAAGGTGCAGGCGGAAACCCCTCGGCCCAATCCCCGCATCTGGCTCACCATCACTGACGACTATTTCAACTCCATCGCCTTCCTCCGCGCCGTCCGGCTCTGCCTGCAGCAGATTAACCACGAGCACGGTCTGCCAACGGATTGCGAAATCGGCGTGATGATCAAAGCCACCGACGAAAACGCAGACTACCAAAAGATAAAGAACACCAGCCAGGCCATGGCCGCCATTATCGGCGGAGCCGACATCCTGATCATTGAACCCAGCATCGGAGAAGATGACAGTAGCTTTGAACGCCGCGTCGCCCGCAACGTCCAGAACGTTCTTCGCGAAGAAGCCTACCTCCACCGCGTTGCCGACCCCGCCGCCGGCAGCTACTACATCGAAGCCCTGACCGACACTTTCGCCCGCAAGATCTGGGCCGAGTTTCAGCAATTAGTATCCAAATGAAAAAGATCCTCATCGCCAACCGCGGCGAAATCGCCCTGAGAGTAATGCGTACCGCTAAGCGGATGGGCATTAAGACGGTAGCCGTATTTTCGGAAGTAGACCGGGGCGCACCCCACGTACGCTTTGCGGACGAGGCCGTACTGCTCGGCCCCGCCCCTTCCAACCAGTCTTACCTCGTGATGGACAAAGTCATCCAGGCCGCCAAAGACACGGGCGCCGATGGCATCCACCCCGGCTACGGCTTCCTGAGCGAGAACGCTGAATTTGCCCAAAAAGTAGAAGCTGTCGGCATCACCTTCATCGGCCCAAAGCCGCACGCCATCGAGGTGATGGGGAACAAACTGGCGGCTAAAGAAGCGGTAGCGGACTACGACATTCCGATGGTACCGGGTATCGAAGAAGCGATCACCGACGTAGAGCTAGCCGCTAAGATCGGCGATGAAGTCGGCTATCCGATTTTGATCAAAGCCGCCGCCGGCGGCGGCGGTAAGGGCATGCGGATCGTCGAAAACCGCGAAGGTCTGCGCGAAGGCATGGAACGCGCCATCAGCGAAGCAACCTCCGCCTTCGGCGATGGGTCCGTCTTCATTGAGAAGTACGTCACCCAGCCGCGCCACATCGAAATTCAGGTACTGGCGGACAACCACGGCAACGTCATTCACCTCTTCGAGCGGGAATGTAGTGTGCAGCGAAGACACCAGAAGGTCGTTGAGGAAGCCCCTGCCGTCCCCCTAAGTGGGGGCACCTTCCCGCAGGATTTGCGGGACCGCATGGGAGAAGCTGCCGTGAAAGTCGCTAAAGCCTGCGATTACTCTGGCGCTGGCACCGTTGAATTTCTACTCGACGGACAAGGGAATTTCTATTTCCTCGAAATGAACACCCGCCTGCAGGTGGAGCACCCTGTCTCGGAACTGATTACAGGCGTCGACCTGGTGGAACAACAGATTCGTGTGGCCAGAAACGAAGTCCTGAGCATCCGGCAGGAAGACCTGACGATCAAGGGCCACGCCATTGAGCTGCGGGTATACGCCGAGGATCCGCTCAATAATTTCCTGCCGAGTATTGGTAATCTGGAGACTTACAAAATTCCCACGGGCGACGGCATCCGCGTTGATGATGGCTTCGAAGAAGGGATGGACGTCCCCATCTATTATGATCCCATGATCGCCAAACTCATCACCTACGGTGCTACCCGGGATGAGGCGCTGCAACGCATGCGGCAGGCCATTGATGATTACCACATTAAGGGCATTGAAACGACCTTGTCTTTTGGTCGCTTTGTGGTTAATCATGAAGCCTTCATTAGCGGCCATTTTGATACGGGCTTTGTGAAGGAGCACTATTCTCCGGAAGCTATTCTGGCGGATCAGCATCGGGAAGAAGCCATTGCGGCAGCGGTGGGCGCGCGACTGTTTACCGAGGCGTTGAAGACCTTGAGTGTGCCGGTTTAAAAGGGAGGCTGCTGCGCAGCTCTTGGGGGTTAACCACCGAGGTGCGCAGAGGTTGACACAGAGGTGCACGGAGAGGCTGCTGCGCAGCTTTAATTTAACCACAGATTATCACGGATTCACACAGATTAGGGCACAGATTTTTTAATTGATTAGCATGAAAGAGATTGATTTCGGCAAAATTCCTTTTCGGCGCGTGAGCGAGGCAAATCGAGAATCGAAAATCGAGAATCAAGAATCGAGAATCGACACCCCCGAAGGCATCCCCATCCGTCCCGTTTACACGGCAGACGACCTGGCCGACGTTGATCACCTCGGCTACGTAGCGGGCATCCCGCCCTATCTGCGCGGTCCCTATTCGAGTATGTATGCCGTACGGCCCTGGACGATCCGCCAATACGCCGGCTTTAGCACGGCGGAGGAATCCAATGCTTTTTACCGGAGGAACCTGGCCCAGGGGCAAAAGGGACTTTCCGTCGCTTTCGACCTGGCTACCCACCGGGGCTACGACTCTGATCATCCCCGGGTACCGGGGGATGTCGGCATGGCCGGCGTAGCCATTGACACCGTGGAGGATATGAAGATGCTCTTCGATCAGATTCCGCTGGATAAGATGTCCGTCTCCATGACCATGAACGGCGCGGTGCTGCCCATCATGGCCTTCTTCATCGTGGCGGCAGAGGAGCAGGGCGTTGACCAAAAGCTGCTCTCCGGCACCATCCAAAACGACATCCTGAAAGAATTCATGGTGCGGAATACCTACATCTATCCGCCAGCTGCGTCGATGCGTATTATTGGGGATATTTTCGAGTATACTTCTCAACACATGCCCAAATTCAACAGCATCAGCATCAGCGGTTACCACATGCATGAGGCTGGGGCGAGTGCGGACATCGAGCTGGCCTACACCCTGGCCGATGGCCTGGAATACATCCGAACCGGAATCGCAGCCGGGCTTAAAATTGATGACTTTGCCCCCCGCCTGAGCTTCTTTTGGGGCATCGGGATGAACCACTTCATGGAGATCGCCAAACTGCGGGCGGCGCGCCTGCTGTGGGCCCGGATTGTAAAAAAATTCGAGCCCCAGAACCCCAAATCAATGGCTTTGCGGACGCATTGCCAGACCTCCGGCTGGTCGCTCACCGCTCAGGACCCCTTCAACAATATCGCCCGCACAACGGTGGAAGCAATCGCGGCTGTTTTTGGTGGAACGCAGTCGCTGCACACCAATTCTCTGGACGAGGCTATCGCCCTACCCACCGATTTTTCGGCGAAGATTGCACGCGATACCCAGAAATATTTACAGCAAGACACCGGCATTACCCGGGTAGTCGACCCCTGGGCGGGCAGCTATTACGTCGAAAAACTCACTGCTGACCTGGCCGACCGTGCCTGGACCCTGATTGAGGAAATCGAAGAAATGGGAGGCATGGCCAAAGCCATTGAGCAGGGTTTCCCGAAGCTGAAGATTGAGGAAGCTGCGGCCAGAAAACAGGCCCGTATTGATGGCGGCACGGACAAAATCATCGGCGTCAACCTGTTTCCCAATCTGGAAGAAGAGGAGAAAATTGAAGTGCTGGAAGTTGATAACAAAGCCGTCCGGGAGTCCCAGATTGCGCGCATTCAACAAGTGAAGGCGGAGCGGGATGAGGGCGCGGCCGCAGGTGCATTGGAAGCTTTACGGCAGTGTGCGAAAAACCTCTCCCCCGGCAAAAACCTCCTTCAGGCCGCCGTCCACGCTGCCCGCGCCCGGGCCACCCTCGGGGAAATTTCTGAAGCTTTGGAGAGTGCCTTCGGCCGCTACCGGGCCACCAACCGACTCATCAGTGGAACCTACGCCAACGAAATGAAACGCAACGACGACTTCCAGACGGCCCGTGACCTCACCGCCCGCTTCGCCGAAGTATACGGCCGCCAGCCCCGCATCATGGTCGCCAAACTCGGCCAGGATGGGCACGACCGTGGCGCGAAGGTTATTGCCTCCAGCTTTGCTGACATTGGCTTCGACGTAGACGTTGGCCCGCTTTTCCAGACCCCGGAAGAAGCTGCCCGCTCCGCCGTGGAAAATGACGTTCACATTCTGGGTATCTCCTCCCTTGCTGCGGGGCACAAAACACTCGTCCCAAAAGCTATCGCTGCCCTGAAAGAATTCGGCGCAGAAGACATCATGGTCGTCACCGGAGGTGTCATTCCCGAACAGGACTATCCTTTCCTCTATGAGGCTGGCGTAGCCGCCATCTTCGGCCCGGGAACCGTGATCGCTAAAGCAGCAGTAGCCATTTTAGAGATTATGCTACCACCGGAATAGAACTTACTCCAACGGAATGGCAAATAAAAATCGCCATAAACCCGGAATGAGTTTATGGCGATCAGTTTTCTCAACGGAGATTGATCTGCAACCTATGCAGGAACAGAATGCTCCCGTAACACCTGAAGGATGTCCGCGGGGTCAAGCCGCTTCGTATAATCCGCCGGCGCAAACGCGAGCAGAATATTTGCGTCCGCGTCAATGACGAAAGTCGCCGGTAAAGGGAGCTCATAAAGGTCATCTCCGTTATTCTTCTTCAGATCAATACCGAAGCCGTCGTATACCTCCCGCAAATCTGCCGGTAAGGAGAAAACCAGGCCCAACTCTCTGGCATAGACGTTTCCAAGGTCGCTAAGTACCGGGAATGCCAGCTCGTTTTTCTCTGAAGTCGTAAGGCTGTTGTCAGGTGTTTCCGGAGTGATCGCAACCAGGGCAGCATTAAGTTCTTTCAATTCGGGCAAGGTCTGCTGCAAAGCCCGAAGCTCAAGGTTGCAATACGGACACCAGCCACCGCGGTAAAAAGACACAACGGCAAAATCTCTGCCGTTAAGAACTTCTTGAAGACTCACCGTTTTTCCGTCAACCCCCGGGAGTGAAAAAGCAGGCAACGTGTCTCCCTTTACAGGTGTATTCGCCTCAATTCCAGAGTCCGTGAGTTGCTGCACGGCATTATCCATAATGGACAAGCGAGCATTATCGATCTTTGTCCGGTTAGCTTGGTTTGTAGTTAATAATTGATCTGTCAATGACATGGTTAATCGTTTATCAGGTTAGTTAATGTCCCTTCAAACGCATTACCGCAGCTGCTGTTCCCCACAATAAGTCGTGCAGTCGTTCCACGACAATTGGCCACAATAACAGACACTGAGGCAATTTCCTATATTTGTACAGCAACTTTCAATTGAATCGTGCTGCCATGAAACACCTCTTACTGCTACCCCTTATTTTGGTCAGTCATCTACTCTTCGCCCAAAGCCAAAACGAGCGTCTCTTCGTATTTGGCCACAGCCTGATTGATCATCGTCCGCCTGCAATCGCTACCCCGAGTGACGAAACGACCGTCCCTCACTGGCTCCAACTCTTCGCTCAGGAAGCCGGCCACACCATCGCCGCTGGCGGGCAGTACGGTTTTCTACACTCCCACCGCAATAATATCATTAACGGACTGGTACAACCGCAATGGGGCTATGACATAGTTCCCGGCGTTTGGGACATCGACAACGAGACTTTCGCCGAAGCCGATATGACTTCGGTGATGATCACCGCCGGCAACTTCATCCAGAACGAATTAAGCCCGACAGACGATTACTTCTACGGTGAAGGAGCAGAAGTAGTAAGCCCCATCAGCGCAACCCATGACATAGTCGACTGGGTAGAACAACAAGAACCCGGCACGCGGTTGTTCATTTACGAAAACTGGCCGGAGACCAACCTGGCATTTCCGCCGCCGATGACCGCCCCCACTTATCCCATTAGTGCGGCAGACTTCGCTATTTATAACACTTACACCCAAGCAGGTTTTCACGATTGGTGGATCGACTATCACGATCAACTTCTCGCTTCCCGGCCGGATCTCAATATCCGCATGATCCCCGTCGGGCCTACCCTGGCCAAACTTTTCGGCACCAACCTGGCCAATCAGGTACCGTACACCGAACTCTACGAAGACCTCGACCCGCACGGCCGGGCCACCCTTTATTTTCTGGCCGCAATGGTTACTTACGCTGCGCTTTATCAGGAGGAACCACCGGCTACTTTCGTAGTGCCCAACATTGTCCACGAAGACATCCGTAACAACTACGTCGCCATTTCCGCCTTCATCTGGGCCGAGCTGCAGGCCTTCAACACTCCGGCAGGAGAAAGCCGCGTCTTCTCGGACGCCGCCATGCCCGTCAGCCTGTCCTCTTTCACTGCGATGACGGATCAGGACAAGGTCGTCCTGAGCTGGGCCACCGCCTCCGAAAACGGCACGGACCGCTTTGTCATTGAACGGCAAGTGGAAAGTGCAGCCTTTAGCGAAATTGGCAGCGTCCCTGCAGCAGGTAACCCCTCAGATTACCAGTTCACTGACGACGATCCGCTCGAAGGCACGAATATGTATCGTCTTCGCATCGTCGATCAGGACGGCAGCACCACCTTCAGCTCCGTCGTCACGGCGGAGATCAGCGGCACCACCAGCCTGCGCGTTGTGAACCGTGGAGGACGTCAATTCCAGCTTTACGGTTTAGCCGCCAACAGTCAGCTCAGCCTGGTGGATGGCAATGGGCGGGTAGTATTCCAAACAAACCGACAACCAGCTGAAGCAACCCTGGACTTACCTCCCCACCTTCCTCCAGGCATATACTACCTCATTGCCAACAGCCCGGGCATTTCACCACGTAGTAGCCGGGTGGTGATTATGCGGTAATTTTTTCAGAGACTGAGCCCTCCTCCCAAAAAGAGATTAGAATTATAGAATGGGAAAATTTTAGAATCCTACCGGAGAGTTGGATCTTTAAAATCTTGCAACAGGATTCCCGGGACAGGCCCAACACATCGGTCGCGCAGCGAAGATAATCTGTGCACAAAATCGGTGTAAATCTGTGATGATCTGTGGTTGACCTAAAGCTGCGAAGCAGCCTTCTGCGCCCTCTGCGTCCCTCTGCGTGAGAAAACCTCCAGCTGCAAAGCAGCCTCTCCGTGCACCTCTGTGTCAACCTCTGCGCACCTCTGTGGTTAACCCCAAGAGCTGCGAAGCAGCCTTCTGCGTCCTCTGCTACACTGCGTCCCTCTGCGTGAGAAAACCTCCAGCTGCAAAGCAGCCCTCCAACAGCGGCAGCCCAATCAAATATCGCCTATCAAGTATCGCTTATCGCATATCAGCTTCATACACCGTCGCCCCCTCCGGCATCAAAAACATCTCATCCGAAGGCGCCTCTTTCCCCATCTGCACATCACTAAATACCCGTGTACTACGCGGAGCGACCGGCAGATTGTCCTCCAGCGTATACCACACCAGCGAATCAGGTAATTCTACGCCACCGTGATCACTCCAGGTTGGATACTCAATCCACTTCACCTTATCCGAGGCTTTACCCGTACGGCCTGTAACGGTATAGCCCAGCCAGCGCATTTTACCGGTGGCCTCCTCATAATGCAGGAAGTAATTGTCTTTGGGGCTGATACCGATACCATCGTTGTAACTGATCTTGATGCCGGGGAAGGTTTCTCCATCAAAAACCAGGGCCTCCGTGTCTTCATAAATGATTCCGGGATCCGCCAGTACCCAGGGCATCGCGTAGAAGTAGAACATGAGATTACGGTAAAAGATGGGGTCCCCTTTATACTCGCCTTCGGCAACGACCCAACTCTTTTCGCCGTCGTAGCCGATGGTCGTTCCGCTTTGCTTAATCAGTTCACGCCGGTTGTGCAAATCCAGCATCTGGCTTTCCTTTTTATCTCCGCTCCCCATGGTGTAAGACAGAGACCGGAACTCTTTCCAGGCGTCGATTCCGCCGTGGGCGGCGAAGACCTTGCTGATTGCGGCGGGGTATTCGCTGGCCGCAGGAGGGGCTTCTGCTTCAGGCGTGGTCTCCGCAGCGGGTGGTGTGTCTCCGCAAGCCGTCAGGATTAAGAGAAGAAACGGAAGAAGTGTAGTTAAAACTTTCATAGTAGTGATATTGCTGTTGGCGATACGTAAAGTGGGCACCTTAGGTTGAGTGTCTGGTCGTTTAATTGAGAAGAAGTGTCGTAAGGGGGCTTACCGCACTGCTTTTTACCCCTTCCTCGCACCTGCGTTTGCGCCTGATTATTTTCCGGGCGCAAACGCGGGTGCAGAGGAAAGTCTCCTGAAAAGCAATGGACAAGGGACACTTTCCTCTACCCTTAAAGCCCCATTCCGATCAACAATTTTACTACCTTCACCCTCCTAGCCAAGACCACCATGCAAAACCAAAAAGATCTCGCAGAAAAGCTGTCCCTCGCCCGCCTCGGCGGCGGTCAGGAACGCATTGATAAACAACACGCTAAAGGCAAGTTAACGGCCCGTGAGCGCCTCCACCTACTGCTTGACCCCGGTAGCTTTGAAGAAATTGGCGCGCTGGTTACCCACCGAACCACCGACTTCGGCATGCAGGACCAACTCTTCTACGGAGATGGCGTAGTGACCGGCTACGGCACCATCGGTGGCCGTCTGGTGTACGTCTTTGCCCAGGACTTCACCGTCTTCGGCGGAGCCCTCTCGGAGACCCACGCCGAAAAGATCTGCAAGGTGATGGACATGGCCGTCAAGACCGGTGCTCCCTTCATTGGCCTCAACGACAGCGGCGGGGCCCGCATTCAGGAGGGCGTTCGTTCGCTCGGCGGCTACGCCGACATTTTCTACCGCAACGTGCAGGCCAGCGGCGTCATCCCCCAGCTCTCGGCCATCATGGGGCCCTGCGCCGGTGGCGCGGTCTACAGCCCGGCGATGACCGATTTTACCGTCATGGTCGAAGGCAGCAGCTATATGTTTGTCACCGGCCCGAACGTAGTCAAAACCGTGACCAACGAGGAAGTCTCCAGCGAAGAACTCGGTGGCGCCAGCGCTCACTCCACGAAGTCTGGCGTCACCCACCTCACGGCAGCTAACGATGTCATCTGCCTCAACAAAATCAAAACCCTGCTGAGCTACCTGCCACAGAATAACCGCGAAAAAGCCCCTGCCCTGCCCTATGAGCTGGGCGAAGAGGTCCGGGAGCAACTCGAAGGCATCGTGCCCGAAAGTCCGAACCAGCCCTACGACATGCGGGATGTCATCCGGGGTATCATCGACGACGAGACCTTCTTCGAGATCCACGAAAACTACGCCGACAACATCGTCGTCGGCTTCGCCAGCCTGGCGGGCAAGAGCATCGGTATCGTCGCTAATCAGCCGATGAGTCTGGCCGGGGTGCTGGACGTAGAATCCAGCAAAAAAGCCGCCCGCTTTACCCGTACCTGTGATTGCTTCAACGTTCCCCTGCTCGTCCTCGTCGATGTTCCCGGCTTCCTGCCCGGCACAGATCAGGAATGGAGCGGCATCATCACCAACGGCGCTAAGCTACTCTACGCATTGAGCGAAGCCACCGTGCCCCGCATCACCGTCATCACTCGCAAGGCCTACGGTGGCGCCTACGACGTGATGAACTCCAAGCACATCGGCGCTGACCTTAACTACGCCTGGCCCGGCGCTGAGATCGCCGTCATGGGCGCCAAAGGCGCCAGTGAGATCATCTTCCGCCGCGAGATTAAATCCGCCGACGACCCCGCCGCCAAACTCGCCGAGAAAGAAGCCGAATACGCCGACAAATTCGCCAACCCCTACCGGGCCGCGCAGCGCGGCTTCATCGATGAAGTCATCCTGCCGAAGGAGACGCGTCGTAAGCTCATCCGTGGCTTCGCCATCCTAGAGGATAAGGTCGTGGAGGGACCGAAGCGGAAGCATGGGAATATTCCTCTGTAGTCCTGTTTTCTTGTGCTTACAAAGTTACTTTTCATCAATACGTCGAGACTTAACGCCGGGGCAATGCTCTCCTCCAACTCCTCCTCTCCTTCCACTCCTTCGGAAAACAACTACCGGGAACTACAGCTCCAGCCCCTTCCCTTCCCCCAGCAACTCCCGTCCCAGGTTACACCAGCTTCCCCCATCATCAAGAATCCAGCTGTCGGAAGAAACCACGACCACCTCATCAGGTAAGGCGATAAGTTCTTTGTCCGGATTGTTGACCAACAATATCTCCCAGCCATAGCCCTCCGCTTCTGATAATTCCCGCAGCATCGTTTTAAGCCGGCCGGAGTTAGACACCGGTGCGTCGAAATACCAGACAACTTCGCTGGCTTCGCGCAGCGCTTCGCCGACCAACTTTAGGGCAGGCACAGTATGCTGCACGTTCTTGTACGTTCCGTGGACACCCGCCAGATCCCGGTAAGTCCCATCCCGCCCCTGCAAAACAAGTCCGCCACCGAAAGCACTCTCCAGCAGGATGAGCAGGTTAAAGCCGTCGATGGCTACCCTCCGGCCTGCGAGCTCCGACAGCAACACCTGCCGTCCCTTCCTCCTGGCCACCGCTTCCGCTGACGCTGACGACCGACCAACCGCCATTCGTTGCCGTTTATTCAAGCGGTAACGATTCCCCACCAGCTGGAGAGCAGAGTCCGCTCCGTACCCCCTTCCCAGCAGCCAGCACAAATCATCCGTGGCGGCGCGGAGCGCCGGGTGGTACTTTTCGCCGAAGAGGCGTGCGTCGTTGGGATGTGGGCCTCGGTTTCGGGTGGGCATGAGGAAAGGGTTATAAGTGGATTAGGTCAGGAAATTACGTCTTCCAAAATAGTGATTAGAATTAATAGAATTAGAATACCCCTTCACACTTATCCATCTCCTCCGTTCCTTCCGAAAACAGCCGTGTCGCGAAGCGATTGTAATCTGTGCATCAATCAGTGGTAATCTGTAGTTAAATAGCTGCGCAGCGGCCCAAGGCTAATAGATTAGGATTAATAGGATTTTTGTAGAATTTTTAGGATTCATAAGTTTGGTCTTCGCTATTTCCGCTTCTCTTCCCGGTAACAGCACCATCACGTAGCGACCTGAATCCGTGCCTAAATCTGTGAAAATATGTAGTAATCTGTGGTAAAAAACTGCGCAACAGAGCCCTTCTCTTCCCCCTCCCTCCTTCCTCATCTGCGGGAAAACCTCTTAGCTGCGAGCAGCCCCAGAATAACAAACGCCCTCCCCGAAACATCGGAAAGGGCGTTTATCTGGGTTTAAGTAAAACCCGTCAGTAGAGACTGATTAGAAGTCAGCACCAAGGCTTTGCATCCGGCTTCCGCCGCTGCGACCTTCAATCTTACCGTCTTTTACCAGACCATCATACTTACGCATGAGCAGGTAGCTTTCAATCTGCTGCAGGGTGTCCAATACAACACCAACCATAATGATCAGGGAAGTACCACCAAAGAAGATGGCAAAAGCCTGGTTGATACCGAAGCGCGCAGCGATAGCGGGCAGAATGGCAATCAAACCGAGGATGATAGAACCCGGAAGGGTTATCCGGCTGGTGATCGCATCAATGTACTCTTCCGTTTCAACGCCACCACGGATACCGGGGATAAACGCATTCTGACGGCGCAGGTACTCCGTGTACTGGCCGGGGTTCACTACCAATGCCGTGTAGACATAAGTGAAAACCACTACCATTACGAAGTAAACGATGTTGTAGAGCGGGGAAGTAAAGTCGTTAAACTGCTGAACGAACCAGCTCGTCTGTGCTTCCTGGCCACCGAAGCCGGCAAGGCTTACGGGCAGCAGCATCAGCGCCTGAGCGAAGATGATCGGCATTACACCAGAAGCGTTAACCTTCAGTGGAATGTAATCGCGGTTAGTTGTTGTTGGTGCGGCGGAAGCTCCACGGCCTACGGAACGCTTAGCGAACTGCAGGGGAATTTTCCGTACACCAGTTACGACCATCACCGTTACCAGGGTAACGAAGAAGAAGGCCAGCATTTCAATAACGAATACCAGCAGGGCACCGCTTTCAAACTTAGACTGCAGTTCGAAACCGAGTGCAGCGGGAAGTCCGACAATAATACCTACCGTAATCAGGAGAGATACACCGTTACCAATACCACGGTCCGTGATCCGCTCACCAAGCCACATCGCGAAGATGGTACCCGTAGAAAGGATCACAATACCAGACAACCAGAAAACGGAAGGATCGACCATAGAGGACATACCGCCGTTACTCTTGATGTAAGTCAGGTAACCAGCACCCTGAACCAGGGTAATAGCGACCGTGAGCGCGCGGGTGATCTGGCTGAGTTGCTTACGACCGGACTCCCCTTCTTTGCTCTGCAGCTTCTGGAAGTAAGGAACGGCAAAGCCCAACAGCTGTACAATGATACTGGCCGTAATGTAGGGCATGATACCCAGGGCCATAATCGAAGCATTGTTGAATGCCCCTCCGGTAAAGAGGTTGATCAGTCCCAGGAGGTCATTGGCGCTACCGGAAGATTCCATGGATGCCTTAAGGGCAACCACATCCGCTCCGGGAAGTACGATGTACGAGCCCAAACGGTAAATGGCGATCAGAAGCAGCGTGAACAGAATCCGCTTACGCAGTTCGTCGATCGTCCAGATGTTCTTTAAAGTTTCAAAAAACCTCATCATGGGATAGTGAGTTTAGGCGATGGTAAGAGTACCACCAGCTTTTTCAATAGCTTCCTTAGCAGAAGCAGAGGCAGCGTGAGCGGTCAGCGTGAGCTTAGCGGTCAATTCACCAGTAGCGAGGACCTTTACCAGGTCGTTCTTCTTGATGATGCCGGCAGTATAGAGTGCTTCCGGAGAGATTTCCGTCAGGCCGTGCTTCTCACTGATGGCCTGAAGGCGATCAAGGTTGAAAGCAACGTAGGCAACCCGGTTCGGGCTGTTGAAACCTCGCTTAGGAAGACGCATCTGAAGGGGCATCTGACCACCTTCAAAACCGCGCTTACGCTTGTAACCACTACGGGATTTGGCACCTTTGTGTCCACGGGTGGAAGTACCACCACGGCCGGAGCCTTGTCCGCGAGCGATTCGCTTGCCGGACTTAGTAGCGCCGGCGGCTGGTTTGAGATTATTAAGTTCCATGATGGAATTTATTTTTAAAGACGAAGCATTTTCAGGGCGCGGACGCAGGATGCAAAGAGGTGCTCAGGGAGCGCCATGCAAATTACGTACCAGGCAAGCCTTTCTGTCATATTAATGTCACCCTGTCAGGCGCGATGCCAAAAGGGATTGATAATTAACGGACAGGATTATGCTTCCTCGACTTTTACAAGGTGGCTTACTGCCTTCACCATACCCATGATAACGGGGGTATTTTCCCGTTCAACGGTTTGGTGCATTCGCTTAAGACCAAGGGCCAGGATCGTTGCCTTCTGTTTCTTCGGGCGGTCGATCACACTTTTGATCTGGGTAATTTTTATCTTAGCCATGTTGATTTGTTGTTACACTGATTAGAAGAAATCGGCTACGTCAGTAGTTAAACTGAGCGAAGTGCCTTTTACCCTTCAAACAGTTTTTCCATGGAAATACCCCGTTGCTTAGCGATGTCCATCGGGCTACGGAGTTTTTTCAGTGCATCGATGGTGGCTTTGATCACGTTGTGTGGGTTAGAAGAACCCTGTGACTTGGCCAGTACGTTGTGAACACCTGCGATGTCCAGTACAGCACGCATAGCACCACCAGCAATTACACCGGTACCCTCAGAAGCGGGCTTGAGCAATACTTTGCCTGCACCATACTTACCGAGCTGCTCGTGTGGGATAGTACCCTTGTGCAGTGGAACTTTAATCATGCTTTTACGAGCCGTGTCCGTTGCCTTCTGGATAGCTTCAGAAATGTCACGGGCCTTACCCATGCCATGTCCTACTTTGCCTTTACCGTCACCTACAACAACGATGGCAGCGAAAGTGAACGTCCGTCCACCTTTAGTTACTTTGGAGACCCGGTTAAGGGCAACCATCTTTTCGCGTAGTTCCGGTTCAGAACTGTTGCCTTGGTCATTTTTACCACCTCGGCGATTGTTATCGCGTCGGTTGCGACCGCCGCCTGAATTTCTGTTATCAGCCATTATTGTGCTATTTAGAATTTGAGGCCGCCTTCCCGGGCGCCATCAGCGAGGGACTTAACACGTCCGTGAAACAAATATCCTCCCCGGTCGAAGAGAACGTTTTCGATGCCCTTGGCAGTAGCACGCTCAGCGATGAGCTTGCCTACCGCAACCGCCTGTTCCGCTTTATTGCCTTCATTAGCAACGGCAGCTTCAAAGCTACTGGCCTGTGCAAGGGTTACGCCGTTGACGTCATCGATCAATTGAGCGTAGATATATTTATTAGAACGGAAGACGTTCAGTCGTGGCTGCTCCGGCGTGCCAGAGATCTTCTTACGAACACGGCTGTGAATCCGCTTCCTCCGCTTGAGTTTTGTGAGTTGCATTGCTACTTTTTTTTTACCCCGTCAGGGAATTAGAGATCCTAGCCCTTAGCAGCTGTCTTACCAGCTTTACGACGAAGTTCTTCACCAACAAATTTGATACCTTTTCCTTTGTAAGGCTCAGGCTTACGGAAAGCGCGAATCTTAGCGGCGATCTGACCGATGAGCTGCTTATCGTTGCTCGTCAGTTTAACGATCGGTGCTTTACCTTTCGCACTGATGGCTTCTACCTGCACTTCCTGGGGAACCATGAAGTAAATAGGGTGAGAGAAACCAAGCGTAAGGATCAACAGGTTGCCCTTGTTTTCCGCACGGTAACCTACACCTACGATTTCAAGCTGCAGCTCGTAACCGTCGGTTACGCCTACAATCATGTTCGCGATCAGGCTGCGGTACAGGCCATGGAAAGACCGGTGACGCTTGCTGTTAGAAGGACGGGTAACCGTAAGGGTTCCATCTTCAAGGTTAACACCCAGATCGGGGTTTACCTGCTGCGAAAGCTCCCCCTTAGGGCCCTTCACGGTAACCAGATTCCCCTTGCTGATGTCAATAGTGACACCGGAGGGAACGCTGATGGGATTCTTGCCAATTCTGGACATATCCTGTTGATTTAATTGCCTTACGAAAAACGACCAGATAGTCTAACCTTTTCTGCAGGCGTGATTCTTTGTTAGTTATAATTTGATTAGTAGACGTAGCAAAGTACTTCGCCTCCAACATTGTCTTTGCGTGCCTGCTTGTCCGTCATCAACCCGTGAGAGGTAGAAACGATAGCAATACCCAGGCCATTAATTACGCGGGGAAGTGCATCAGCTCCAACGTACTGGCGTAGCCCTGGCTTAGAAACACGAATGAGCTTACGAATTACGGGACGCTTACTGTCCTTTTCATACTTAAGAGCGATAGAGATTTCTCCCTGCTTGCCCTTACCGGCTTCATCGTCAAACTTGTACTTCAGGATGTATCCCTGATCGTACAGAATTTCTGTCATCCGCTTCTTAGTCTTGGAAGCTGGAATGATTACGACACGGTGACCTGCGATCTGCGCATTGCGGATACGGGTCAGATAATCAGCGATTGGGTCCGTTACGGCCATTTTGCTATTAATTGCGCTCCGTGGTTTTCCCTTCGGGAACTACCGGAGCTGTTATAAAAGGTTGCAAGTTGCAAGTTGCAAGTTGCAGTTTGCAAGTTGCGGGTTGCAAATTGCAGGTTATTGGGAAGCAGAGAGACATTGAGGTAGTGAAACCTGCCACATGAAACCTGCAACCTGAATTCTTTACCAGCTTGCCTTACGGACTCCTGGAATCTTTCCATCAAGGGCCATTTCCCGGAACTTTACCCGGCAAAGACCGAACTTACGCATGTAGCCTTTTGGGCGACCGGTAATTCCACAACGGTTGTGGAGACGGATTGGGTTAGAGTTACGGGGAAGCTTATCCAGCTCGTCCCAGTTTCCTTCGGCCTTCAGCTGTGCACGCTTTTCAGCATACTTAGCGACCATGCGCTCCCGCTTGCGTTCGCGGGCAATGAGTGATTTACGAGCCATTACGCGTTCGTGTTATTTTGGTTCTTGAATGGAAGACCGAGGGCCTTCAGCAATGCCAACGCTTCTGCGTCAGTCTTAGCACTGGTTACGAAAGTGACATCGTAGCCGGTGATGTTAGCCACATCATCGAGGCTGATCTCCGGAAAGATGATCTGCTCCGTGATACCCATGGTGTAGTTACCACGGCCATCGAAGCTCTTGTCGTTGATACCGCGGAAGTCACGTACACGTGGCAGAGCGGCAGAAATCAGACGGTCCAGGAAGTCATACATCCGCTCACGGCGAAGGGTAACTTTAGCACCGATCCCCATATCGTCACGAAGACGGAAGTTAGAGACAGATTTCTTAGACTTCGTGATGACAGCCTGCTGGCCAGCCACGAGGGTCATTTCTTTAGCAGCGTTCTCTACCAACTTACGGTCCTGGGTAGCTTTACCCACTCCCTGGTTGATACAGATCTTCAGCAAACGAGGTACCTGCATGGTGCTGGCGTAGCCAAACTGTTCGTTCAGTTGGTCGCGAACTTCCTCGTCGTACTTTTTCTTAAGTCTTGGCGTGTAGCTCATTAGTTGATGATATTTCCGTTACGCTTACTGAAACGCTGGAGTTTTCCGTTGTCACCGGCCTTACGACCAACGCGGGTCGGCTGGTTATCAGAATCCACCAGCATCAGGTTGCTAATGTGAATAGAAGCGGCTTTCTCAACGATGCCACCGGCTTCGGTTTCCGTTGGTTTCTGGTGCTTCTTGCGAATATTCACGCCATCTACGATAGCGCGGTTTTCAGAGGGAAGGATCTGAAGGACTTCACGGGGCGTGGAGCGGTCTTTGTCGGCACCGGCGATGACCACGACCATGTCTCCCTTCTTGATTTTCAGCTTCGGCGCGAAGCGCTTCTGCTTATCCTTGTAGGTTTTGTTAGCCATTGGAGTTATTATTGGTGCCCTAGAGTACTTCCGGGGCCAGTGAAACGATCTTCATGTAGTCGCGGTCGCGAAGTTCGCGGGCCACGGGGCCGAAGATGCGCGTACCGCGGGGCTCCTCGTTAGCGTTGAGGAGAACTACGGCGTTGTCGTCAAAACGGATGTAAGAACCGTCCTTACGACGGATTTCCTTACGAGTCCGCACTACAACAGCGCGAGATACAGAGCCTTTTTTGACGTTACCGCCTGGGGAAGCTTCCTTAACCGTTACGACGATCTGGTCGCCAATGCTGGCGTAGCGGCGCTTCGAGCCGCCCAGTACGCGAATACAGAGTACTTCTTTAGCACCGCTGTTGTCGGCTACGCGCAACCGTGATTCCTGCTGGATCATGTCTAGCTATTTAAACGATTAAGATTACTTGGCTTTCTCGATCACGTCTACCAGACGCCAGCGCTTGCGGCGGCTCAGTGGACGAGTTTCCATGATGCGAACTAGATCACCAATCTGGCATTCGTTGTTCTCATCATGGGCGATGAGCTTCTTTGATTTTTTTACGTACTTACCGTAAATGGGGTGCTGAAGACGACGCTGAATCTCAACGGAGATTGTCTTGTCCATCTTATTGCTGGCAACAATACCGATACGCGTCTTGCGATCATTACGGCCAGTATCCTCAGCTTCCGGTTCTGGTGCGAAGTAGTTCGTTACTGTTTCAACAACAGCTTCGGTGGCCTCAACGGCAGCACCTACAACTTCACCAGCAGCCTCAGCTACGGTTTCTGCAGCAGCGGTCACGTTCTCGACGACGCCGCCTTCCTGCTCTTTATTTTCCTCGTTGGTCATGTTCGCTTACTTTTTACGACGACGGATTAGGATACGGTCCCGCTTTGCGGCAGCCTCCGGAGAGAGAGCAGCCAGCTCACGGCGACGAATTTCGGTTTTGATACGTGCGATGTCTCGACGTACCTCCCGCAGTCGCAGCGGGTTTTCGATACCATTTACGGTATGATCGAATTTCATTTTTTCGAGGCTGACGGTCGTCTCATTCAGCTGATCCTGCAGATCTGCGTCAGAGGCGTTACCCAACTCGACTGATTTATTACTCGCCATCAGATTTTATTGTTATGCCGCGCAGCAAGCCGGCGGACTCATCTATTAAAAGCGTTTATATACTTGTTAGCCTACGTAATCCAGGCGGGTAACCACCTTGGTCAGTACGGGTAACTTCTGGGCTGCCAGGCGAAGAGCTTCTTCAGCTACTTCCCGGGTAACACCATCGAGCTCGAACATAATTCGTCCGGGCTGAACATTAGCGACCCAGTGATCAAGGGCACCCTTACCCTTACCCATACGTACTTCCAACGGCTTGCTGGTGATAGGCTTATCAGGGAAAATGCGAATCCAGACTTTACCTTCACGTTTCATATGACGAGTCATAGCGATACGTGCTGCTTCGATCTGGCGGTTGGTGATACGTCCCGTTCCAAGGCTTTTAAGGCCAAAGGAACCGAAGTCAACCTTATTACCACGCTGCGCAAGGCCGCGATTACGACCCTTCTGCTGCTTCCGGTATTTAGTTCTTTTCGGCTGTAACATTGCTTAAAGTTTAGTGGATAAACGCCCAAAAACCGGTCGTTTACGCCCCGAATTTCCCCGAGGTCCTCGTTAGAGCGGGGCAAAGGTAAGATTTTCTTCCGACATAGGGAAGTTTGCCATGGCAAACTTTCCATTTAGTTGTCAAAAGTAGAAAGCAAGGCCGCGTCAACGAGTTCTCGTTGCGCACGGCCCTGCTTCCAGGGGTAGAAATCAGCGCAAACCAGGGTTTGATGATTTCTGTTCGGTTATTCTCTCGCCAGAGGCGGTCGAGTCGTGGGCAAGGAACAAGTTGCAGGTTGCAGATTGCAGGTTGAAAGTTGCAGGTTTGCAGGTTGCAAATTACGGGCTTGCCGCTGAGTAGTTTAGCTTACGCTAAAGAGTTGTATTCTAGTATTCTGATTCAAAGAGCAACTTACCATCGGCACAAAAGGAGTGCATCCTGTAACCTGCAACCTGTAATCAGGTTTTACCGACGGCCACCACCGCCACGGCGGTCATTGCCACCACGGCCACCGCGTCCGCCACGGCCACCACGTCCACCGCGGTCATTGCCTTTGGTCGACAGACCAGCGTTCGGGTTCAGGTCGCGTTTACCAAGTACTTCACCCTTACAGAGCCATACTTTGATACCAATACGGCCGTAGACCGTGTGTGCTTCCTTATGTGCGTAGTCAATATCAGCACGGAAAGTGTGGAGTGGCGTACGCCCTTCCTTGAACTCTTCCGTACGGCTCATATCAGAACCGTTCAAACGACCAGAGATGCGGATCTTGATGCCCTCAGCGCTGGCACGCATGGTGGCCTGGATGCTCGTCTTGATCGCCCGGCGGTAGTTGATACGGGCTTCGATCTGCTTAGCAACGCTTTCGGCAACGATGTTGGCGTCCAGCTCAGGCTTGCGGATCTCAATGATGTTGATTTGGATATCTTTCTTGGTCAGACGGCGAAGTTCTTCGCGCAGCTGATCGATCTCCTTACCACCTTTACCGATAATGATACCGGGACGGCTGGTATGAATCGTGAGGGTAACCCGCTTGAGGGTACGCTCAATGATCACGCGGGCGATACCGCCCTTTTCAATACGCTTACCGAGGTAAGCGCGCAGCTTCTCGTCTTCGATGACGTTAGCGGCGTAATCTTTGTCAGCGTACCAGTTACTGTCCCAGCCGCGAATGTAACCCAGACGGTTACCAATTGGATTAGTCTTCTGTCCCATGTTATTCTGCGGTTTCGGTTTCAGCTTCTACACCAGCCTCCGATGGGAGTTGCTTGGTGTTAGATACTTTGATGGTGATGTGACAGCTGTGCTTACGGATACGGTGAGCACGGCCGTGAGGAGCGGGGCGGAAACGCTTGATCTGAGCACCTGCATCGGCGAATACTTCAGAAACGATGAGATCATACTCGTCAGCACTTTCGGTGCCACCGGTTTTGAACTCCCAGTTGGCGATGGCGGAGAGAAGATTCTTCTTCAGCCAGATCGCTGCTTCCTGCTTACTGAATTCCAGGATGCTTAGCGCTTCTCCGACCTGCTTACCGCGGATCAGATCGACGACGAGCCGCATCTTGCGGACCGACATCGGAATGCTATTTAAACTTGATACTGCTACCATTATTGGATTATTTCGAGGGAACGGGTTAGTAAATCGGGCGCGAATAAGGGTTGAAGAGGGAAAGGAATAAGGGTCTCCCCTTCCTCCTTTGACCTTTTCCCTTTACTCCGGCGAGGACGTACTCTACCTTCACTCAATTAAAGGGGGCGCGAACGCGGGTGCAAAGGTACGGTTAAATAGCAATGCGGACAAGCCTTCTTTGCTTTTCAACTCATGCACTGCACCTGCGGCTGCGCCAAATGATTTTTCAGGTTGCAGGTTTCAGGTTGCAGGTTGCAAGCCCTAACGGAACCTGCAACCTGCAACTTGTAACCTTACTTACCCTTCTTGCCACCGTGGCCGCGGAAGGAACGCGTAGGAGCAAACTCACCGAGTTTGTGACCTACCATGTTCTCCGTAACGTAGACGGGGACGTGGGTTTTACCATTGTGAACGGCGATGGTCAGACCTACCATATCAGGAATGATCATGGAAGAGCGTGACCAGGTTTTGATCATACCCTTACGGCCACCACCTTCTTGTGCCTTTACAATTTTGTCGTAGAGACGGTGGAAAACGTAGGGGCCTTTCTTTAGCGAACGTGCCATGGGTTATTTCTTATTCTTCGTCTTACGACGCGTGATGATCAATTTGTTGCTAGCCTTGTTGACGTTGCGGGTCTTCTGTCCCTTGGCCATAATACCCGTACGTGAGCGCGGGTGACCTCCGGATGCGCGACCTTCGCCACCACCCATGGGGTGATCGACCGGGTTCATCGCTACACCACGAACGCGTGGGCGCTTACCGAGCCAGCGGTTACGACCGGCCTTACCAGCAACCTGGAGGGCGTGGTCAGGGTTGGACGTGGCACCGATGGTAGCACGGCAGGTTTTCAGGATCCGGCGAACTTCACCAGAGGGAAGCTTAACGGATACAAAACGACCTTCCTTACCCATCAGCGTACCGTTCGTACCGGCAGAGCGGGCAAGAGCGGCTCCCTTACCGGGCTGCAGCTCAATGGCGTGAATGGAAGAACCCAGTGGTACGTCTCCCAGGAAGAGCGTATTACCTACAGTAGGCGCAGCATTTGCACCAGAAGACAATACATCTCCTACTTTCAGACCCTGTGGAGCCAGAATGTAGGCTTTCGTACCGTCAGAGTAGTTGACGAGTGCGATGTAAGCAGTGCGGTTCGGATCATACTCGATCGTCTTCACTTCTGCCGTCAGGTTATCCATATTACGACGGAAGTCGATGATACGGTAACGACGCTTGTGACCCCCACCTTTCTGGCGAACGGTCATTTTACCAGTACCGTTACGACCACCACTCTTTTTGAGGGGGGCCAGCAGGCTCTTGGTTGGCTTGTCACCAGTCAGCTCCTCGAACTTGTTCCCTACGTGAAAGCGGGAACCGGGAGATACCGGCTTAAACTTCTTAATTGGCATTATTGCACAAATTAGTACGATGAATCTCGGAGCAAAAGCACTTGTTTACGATCGACCGTAAACGGTGGCTCCCCACCCATCGTTGATTAATATGATAGTCTTGCAATCTGGTAATTTTGCAGACCGCTACACTTGCGTGACCGTCTACAGGACTACCAGACTGCCAGGACTATAGTTCGTTATACAGGTCGATGGTCTCACCGTCCGCCAGAGTAACGATTGCCTTCTTGAAGGCAGGTACCCGGCCACGGATAAGTCCGGACTTGGTCGATCTATTTTTGGTTTTACCCGGCATGATCGCGGTATTAACGCGGTCAACGGATACACCGTACTGTGCCTCGACGGCATTACGGATTTCAATTTTGTTAGCCGTCTTTTCCACTACGAAAGTGTACTGGGCGCGTACCTCAGAGAGCAGTTCAGCTTTCTCGGACACAACGGGCTTGATGAGAATGGTCTTAGCCATGATGATTAGAGTTTATGCCCCTGGGGGCGGCTGACTGTTAAGCAAATTGCTCTTTAAGCTTTGCGATGGCACCTTCGGCAACGATGACCGTACCGGCCTTCATTACGTCGTAGGTGTTTACCTCACCGGCAGATACAATAGCGTTGTTCGGCAGGTTACGGCCGGAGCGGTAGACGAACTGGTCGTGCTCAGCAGTGATGAGGAGTACTTTACCTTCGTTAGCACCAAGGGCGTTGAGGAAAGAAACGTAGTCTTTCGTCTTAGGAGCGTCGAACTTCAGGTCTTCCACCACCTTGATGCTACCAGCAGTAGCCTTGGCGGAGAAAGCAGAAGCGCGGGCGAGCTGACGAACTTTCTTGTTGAGCTTAAGACCGTAGGTGCGGGGGCGAGGACCGAAGACCCGGCCACCACTACGGAAGAGAGGGTTCTTGATGTCACCCTTACGGCTACCACCAGTACCTTTTTGCTTATGCAGTTTCTTGGTAGAACCGGCAATTTCGCCGCGTTCTTTGGCTTTGTGCGTACCCTGACGCTGAGCGGCCAGGTAAGCCTTAACGGCCAGGTAAACAGCGTGCTCGTTGGGCTCTACACCGAAAATGTTTTCGGGCAGTTCCACTTCGCGACCCGTACCAGAACCTTGTGCGCTATGAACTTGAAGTTTCATTTTATTTTATTTTGCTATTCGCAGGCGTCAATACTCCGGCGGAGAAGTATTGTGATGGCGAATACGGGCTTATTTGTGGAGGATTACGGTTCCGCCTTTGGGGCCGGGAACGGCTCCTTTGACCAGAATAAGGTTACGCTCTGGGAACATCTTGAGAACCTTCAGGTTCTTGATGCTTACCCGTCCGCCGCCATCACGACCACCCATACGCATTCCTTTGAATACTTTGGCGGGGTAAGAGGCAGCACCGATAGAACCCGGTGCACGCTGGCGGTTGTGCTGACCGTGAGTAGCATCGTTCACACCCTTAAAGTTGTGACGCTTAACTACACCCTGAAAGCCCTTACCCTTGGAAGTTCCAACGGCTACACAGATGTCACCTTCAGCGAAGACTTCATCCACGGTGATGGTATCACCGAGAGCTTTGTCAGCTACCATATCGCGAAACTCAACGACTTCGGCCTTCGGCGTGGTGCCGGCAGCTTTGAAGTGGCCGTTCAATTGGCGGCTCATCGTTTTCTCACGACGCTCACCATAGGCAAGCTGGATAGCATTATAATTGTCCGTATCGTCGGTCTTCACCTGAGTTACTACACAGGGACCGGCCTCGATAACGGTACAGGCGACGTTGCGGCCTGCTTCGTCGAAGATGGAAGTCATTCCGATCTTCTTACCAATAATTCCGTTCATTGGTCTTGGATTTATTCGTCGCCATTCCGGGATTTTCCGGTAGCGGGCAACAAAACATTCCGATTTCACGGCCTGGCCGTGAGATGGGAACAGTTATTAAAAAGTCTACCTATTTGAAGTGTCAAATGGTAGCGTGACGGAGGTAGATAAAACTGATTAGGTCAGCTTCACCTGAATGTCTACACCAGAGGGGAGTTCGAGCTTTGAAAGCGCGTCCACCGTTTTTTGGTTGGGGGTGTAGATCTCGATCAGGCGCTTGTGAGTGCGCAATTGGAACTGCTCCCGGGATTTCTTATTGACGTGCGGCGAGCGCAGGACAGTATAGATATCCTTTTCGGTGGGCAGCGGAATCGGGCCGGTTACGATGGCCCCACTGTTCTTGACGGTCTTGACGATCTTCTCGGTAGACTTGTCTACGAGGTTATGATCGTAAGAACGCAGTTTGATGCGAATTTTCTGATTCATGCCAGATTAGAATTTTCAAATAAAAATGGACTGTACCGGCTTTCCGGGAGTCGTTTAGAGTTAAGAACTCCCACTCTCCGGCGGGCAGCCGGAAGAGTGGGAGAACGATTGATCAATTATGCTTCGCCTTTGGCTTCCTTGATTACTGCTTCAGCGATTCCCTTAGGGGCTTCGGCAAAGCGATCAAAGGTCATGCTGGAGTTCGCACGGCCAGAGGTGATGGTACGAAGGTCAGTTACGTAGCCGAACATTTCTGCCAGGGGTACATCAGCGGTAATGCGAATAGCGCCACCGTTCATGGTTTCCTGTCCTTTCGGCAGACCACGACGACGGTTAAGGTCACCGATCACGTTACCCGTGTACTCTTCAGGAGTTACGATAACTACTTCCATGATTGGCTCGAGCAACTTCGGGTTACACTGCTTAGCGGCAGCTTTGAAACCTTCCTTTGCACAAAGTTCAAAGGCCAGTGGCTTCGAGTCAACGGAGTGCATACCACCGTCGAATACTTTCACCTTCATGCTGTCAATGTTGTAGCCGGCAAGAATACCGTTCTTCATCATTGACTTGAAGCCGTCTTTCACTGGCTTCTGGTAGTTCTTGTCGATAGCACCACCAACGATGGCCCACTCGAACTGCAGGTTTTCCTTACCGTTCTTGAAGTCTTCGCTTTCGAGGAACTCCTCATCGGCTGGGCCGAGGGTGAAGCTCATGTCTGCGAAGAGACCAGAACCACCGGACTGCTTCTTGAGACGCTCACGGTGCTCAACGGTTGTGAACAATGCTTCCTTGTAGCTTACCATCGGCGCACCAACGTTGGCTTCAACCTTAAACTCACGCTTGAGGCGGTCAACGATGATCTCCAGGTGAAGCTCACCCATACCAGCAATAATGGTCTGGTTGGTGTCTTCGTCGTAGCGAACCGTAAAGGTCGGATCCTCTTCAGAGAGCTTGGCCAGAGCCATACCCAGTTTGTCGAGGTCTTTTTGCGTCTTAGGCTCAACGGCTACCGCGATTACAGGATCAGGGAATACCATAGACTCCAGCACGATTGGGTGCTTTTCATCACAAAGGGTATCACCCGTACGGATGTCCTTGAAACCAACGGCTGCAGCAATGTCACCGGCTTCTACCTTGTCAATTGCCTGCTGTTCGTTAGCGTGCATCTGGTAGAGACGAGAGATACGCTCTTTGTTGCCGGAGCGAGTGTTCTTTACGTAAGAACCTGCTTCCAGTACACCAGAGTAAACGCGCATGAAGGCCAGACGGCCAACGAATGGGTCCGTGGCAATCTTGAAGGCAAGGGCTGCAAACGGCTCGTCTACAGAAGGTGCACGTTCGAGGATCTTTTCCTCATCGTCAGGATCGGTACCCTTAACCGGTGGAATGTCCAGCGGGCTGGGGAGGTAAGCACAAACAGCATCAAGTACTGCCTGTACACCTTTGTTCTTAAAGGCAGAACCACACATCATAGGAACGAAGGCGGCGTCCGTTACGGCGTCGCGTACGGCTTTGCGTACTTCCTCAACGGTGATAGAGTCTGGATCTTCGAAGTACTTCTCCAACAGAGACTCATCGTATTCAGCGACGGCTTCGAGAAGTTTCTCGCGCCATTCGTTAACGGTGTCTTCCAGGTCGGCAGGCATGTCGATAACCTCAAAGGTCATACCCTGATCGTGCTCGTTCCACACGATGGCCTGCATCGTGATAAGGTCAACCACGCCTTTGAAAGTCTCTTCGGCACCGATTGGAATCTGCAGTGGAATAGACTTAGAGCCCAGCTTCTCCTCCACGTCTTTTACAACAGCGAGGAAGTCTGCACCGGAACGGTCCATCTTGTTTACAAATCCGATACGGGGTACCTTATAGTTGTCAGCCAGACGCCAGTTGGTCTCCGACTGAGGCTCTACACCAGATACGGCACAGAAAAGGAATACCAGACCATCGAGTACACGGAGGGAACGGTTTACCTCTACGGTAAAGTCCACGTGACCGGGGGTGTCAATGATGTTGAAAACGTAGTCTTTATTCTTCCACTTCCAGTTCGTGTGGGTAGCGGCAGAAGTAATGGTGATACCACGTTCCTGCTCCTGCTCCATCCAGTCCATGGTAGCGGCACCGTCGTGTACTTCGCCGATCTTGTGGCTGATACCGGTGTAGTAAAGGATACGCTCAGTTGTCGTCGTCTTACCGGCGTCAATGTGCGCGGCAATACCGATGTTTCTGGTGAATTTAAGATCCGTTGCCATGGCAGGAGGATTTAGTATTGAAGTATAATAGAAATGATAGTTTGACAGTAATGATCGTATGGTAGTAGCAACAGAACTATGCTGCCGTTACTACCATACTATCAGGACTATCTCCCGTAATGGGCAAATGCACGGTTAGATTCCGCCATCTTGTGGGTGTCTTCCTTCCGCTTAACGGCAAGGCCTTCATTGCGGCTGGCGGCCAGCAACTCAGAGGACAGCTTCTCCGCCATGCCCTTACCGGAACGCTGACGGGCGAATTTGATAACCCACTTCATTCCGATGGACATCTTACGCTTAGCGCGGATTTCCGTAGGAATCTGGAAAGTAGCACCACCAATACGCTTAGAGCGTACCTCAACTTGTGGCATGGCGTTGTTCAAAGCGCGTTTCCACACTTCATACTCGTCAATTTCTTCGCTGGCAACACGCTCCTTGATGATATCCATCGCATCATAGAAGATACGGAAAGACGTGCTCTTCTTACCGGAGAACATCAGCATGTTAACGAACTGGGTCACCATTGGATCACCGTAACGGGGGTCGGGTGCAATGACCCGGACTTTTGGTTTTCTTTTACGCATAGCTTTTTGCTTCAGATGGTGGCCGCAGAGCGAACACCAATAAGCCCCTACTAAAGGGTACTCATCTTACTAATTGAATTATTTCTTAGGACGCTTGGCGCCGTACTTAGAGCGAGCCTGACGACGGTCAGCAACGCCGGCCGTATCGAGTGCACCACGAACGATGGTGTAACGTACACCAGGAAGATCCTTTACACGACCTCCGCGAATCAGTACGATACTGTGTTCCTGCAGGTTGTGACCCTCTCCCGGGATATAAGCGATTACCTCAATTCCGTTCGTAAGACGAACCTTAGCTACTTTACGCAGCGCCGAGTTCGGCTTCTTGGGAGTAGTGGTGTATACACGTGTACAAACACCGCGCTTTTGTGGACAGGCGTCCAGTGCACGTGAGTTACTCGTCTCCTTGATTTGCTTGCGCCCTTTACGCACAAGTTGGTTAATTGTAGGCATACGTTTATTAACTTTAGTAGCGCTTTTTTTTGTTTACCAGAGGCCTACCTCCTTGAAAAGCGAGCGCAAAGGTAAGCACTTATCCGGATAATTCCTAGCACAAAATGTCTTTACGAAGATTTTCCTTTCAGATAATGTCACCAGGACCAATCGAGAACCAGGAAATAGGCATTTTCAGCTACAAATCAGCCAATTAGCGCTACCAACGGCTTGTTTCGGGAAGACCTATATATAAGGTCTCTTCCAGAGCCATAAGTTTCGGATGCCCGCTTCATCCTGACGGTGGATTGGGCGCAGTACGCAGGTGCAGGGAAGGGAACCATCCCCTACCCTCCTCCATTGCTCCCTGGTTCTTCCCACTGCACCTGCGGCCGCGCCTCAGTTCTCATCAGGCGCGGCCGCAGGTGCAGAGGATTCTCCGGTAAGAAGCAAGGTGAAGCCAGGCGCCTCCTTCTTTTCCTATTCTCCGTAAATATCAAACTTGGCCGAAACGGCGCGCATTAATGCCTCGTCTGCAAAATCGCTGTCGGTCATTCCGGACAAGCGTTCCAGATACAGGTCAAACTGACCGTCCTTGAAAATGGAAAGCATCTTCCCACCTTTTTCACAACTGGCCGCATGCCAGACATTCGGGGGCACCGTAACCGTATCACCGGGTTTCGCCACGATGGTCTCATCATCAAAAATCAACTTCACTTCTCCTTCGAGAATATAGAAGACTTCCGTCATGATTTTATGATGGTGCCGACCCAAATAAAAGCCAGGCTTTAGTGTGTCTTCCACAAAAGACAACTCTCCATTGGTCCTGTGGGAAGACAGCTTAATAAAACAGTGGTCCTGTGAGTAATTGTAATTTTCGCCCTCTCCCTCCCGAATAACTTCTTTGTTCTTCATTTTCTCTAAATTTTAAGATGTCAGATTATCACTATTTTTAATTCCATTAAGGTTGCGGCCAGTCTTGGCTGGTAATCAAAATCACCTTCCCGTGATGTCGGGGTTGAAACTGATATTGCGGGTCATTTGCCAGGGTATTTAAAAATACCTCAGACTCCTTCATATCAGCGTTGTCAACGTAAACAATTGTATTTGAATGAAAATTTGGTTCCAGAAGTTGAAACACGGCCAGGTACAGATCTTTCCAGCCATCTAAAAGTAGTAAATCAATGGGATCCGAGTAGCCCTGCAGGGTCTCCACAGCATCTCCTACCCTCACCTCGATACGGTCAGCAACCCCTGCCTTTTCGAAATTTTCAATGGCTTTCCGGGCTTTGGATTCAATTAACTCGGTGGTGATGATGTGACCTCCCGTTTCAATTGCTCCGGAAGCTAAGTAAAGCGTGGAAATACCAAATGAAGTACCAAACTCAACTATATTTTTCAGATTCTTTTCCTGAATAAGCTGCTTTAAATCTTCTCCCTGTTTACTGGAGATGGAAAGATAAGCCTCCTTAAAGTCCGATGGCTGCATCGGTCTGACGATACTCTTCGCTGCCACTTTCATTATTTTCAAAAGATCGTATTTAGCGTCTTTTAATAGTTGCTCTAAGGTTGATGCAATTTGCACTTGCGGTAAGTTAGTCATCCTGATTTATGATTAAACAGGAAGACCCCCAGACCAAGGCTGAGGTCTTCCTGATAAGGTAAATAAATTTTATTATCGATGTTTCCAATTAGGAAACAGGACCAGTTAATGGATCAGGCTTAAAACTTGCCATTTTTATTTTTCCATTCAGACTTAGCGGGGATAGGCGCAATCACATCCCAATGCTCAACGATCCGGCCATTTTCCAGGCGAAATAAATCATAAAAAGCAGTGTGTTCTCCTTTGCCGAACTTTCCCTCACTAACGGAAAGGACAAAGTTTCCTTCCCCCAGCACCATGTGTAGCTTGTCGTATTCCATCACCATCCCGTTTTCAGCGAAATACTTCATGGCCGCACCAAAACCATCCAGACCATCAGCGACGGAAGGATTGTGTTGCAGGTATTTAGCGGGGTTGATGTAAGTTGTCATTTTATCGTTCTCATGATTGATGATGACGTCCGTAATGAACCCTTCAATCACTTTTTTATTGGCTTCGGTCTTATCTGAGTCCACGATGCTGGTGGGACCATCCGTCTGCGATCTTCCACTCGGGTTAGCGGGCTGAATGGGCAACAGATTGTCCCAG
This sequence comes from Neolewinella agarilytica, assembly GCF_900110645.1. Taxonomy (GTDB): domain Bacteria; phylum Bacteroidota; class Bacteroidia; order Chitinophagales; family Saprospiraceae; genus Neolewinella; species Neolewinella agarilytica. The sequence goes on along the minus strand of NZ_FOFB01000004.1, from coordinate 8,385 downwards.
TGCTCAACGATCAGGCCATCTTCAAAACGGAAGATGTCAAAGCCAACTTTAGGGCCAAAGAAATCATAGACCGTGTGGGTAAATACATATTCGCCATCTTCAAATGCCCGGACTACATCAGCCTTGAAGCCCTGAGGGGGAGCGTGCTGCATAACGGCTCCAAACCCAGCCAGCCCATCTCCGACGTCCAGGTTGTGTTGAACGTATTTTTCAGGATTGATATAAGCAATGGGCGCCTGGTCTCCTGTATTGAAGCTGTTCAGCAAAGCAACAACTTTATCTTTTTTGGATAATTCCTTATTCATAAAGAGGTAACGACCCATGGATATGGACGATTCCTCCATATTACTCATGAAAGCCTTAGCTGTTGGGTGAGCCATGAAGCCACTCATGGCCGCATCTGAGTCTGCCTTGCTGGCCCAGTAAACAGCCACGACCTGCTTACCTTCTTCGTTTACCCCCGTCAACCGCTGTAAGAAGCCTGCCTGCTTACCCGTATAATCAGTTTTGACTTGTTGGTTAAGGGTATTGAAAGCGGAGAGGTCAGTACCGGGTTTCAGGTCGAACGTCATCGTTTCTACGAACCCACTTTCCGGAGCATCAAATGCTTCGCCGGCGGTGAATCTTGTCATTTTCATGCTTGGACCGTCGATCATGGCAGCATAGGAAGCCACCGAAGGATCAGTCATAAACTTATTCATGGACGCCTCTGCTTCAGCCAGGCTTTCCCAGTACACGTTCACGACCACTTCCCCCTTTTCATTTACGCCGCTCTGGCGTTTAATGAAACCAGCTTGCTTGCTGGTGAAAGCATCTTCTACTGTCTTATCTGCCTGACTAAAGGCATCCATTTTGACGTCCGCGCCGGTCTTGAAAGTAGTCACTTCCATTATCGTTGTTGTTGGCATAGTTTTTTCGTTATCAGATGGTTGATTGATGCCCGTACTGGCGGTGCAATTGCTAAAAAACAAGGCAAGCAGTACGAGAAAAAACGAGGTTAAGTACTTCATATTCAGATCTTTTGATGATGAAGCAAAACTATAGCCGGATGAAAGGCTTCATCCTGTAAAAAACCTCCTAAGGCCTGTCAAAATGGGAATATCTTACTGATGTGCCTGCCGAAACAGTTCGGGCGACTCTCCAACGAACTTCTTGAAGTAGTTTGAAAAATTGGCCGGATCTTCAAATCCCGCTTCAAAAGCAATCTCCTTTATGGATAGATTGGTAACGAATAGTAGTCTCTTGATCTGCGTAATGGTTATTTCGTCAATGAATAACTTCGCCGACTTATTGACGATCGATTGCACGATCTTGTTGAGGGTCTTGGTCGAAACGGCCATTCTTGAAGCATAGTCAGCCACCTTCTTGCTTTTGAAACAGTCCTGTTCTACCATCGACTGGAAAGCGATGAATTCTTCCAGGTACTTCGTTTTTTGGGAAAGCTTACCCTCCCGGGCCTTGATCCGGAATAGTTTGGTAATGATAACGTGGAGCAAACTCCGGGCAATCCCTTCAGAATATTCGTCCTGAAACATAGTCTCCCGGTCTAATTGACTTACCAGCTCCGTAAAGCTTGACAATTCGGATTTTACCTCCCGTAGTTCAACTTTAGGGTTACCCAAAAACTCATTAAATATCTTTAGTGTTTTTAAGGCCTCCAGATTACTCAAGTGGCTTTGAATAAACTCTTCCGTAAAGGCTAAGAGATAGCCCTTAACCTTTGTACTTCTGGAAAACTTATGAATTTGATCCTTTCGAATCAGTAATACATCGCCTTTAGCATAGTTGTAATCCACCAGGTCAATAGTATGCTTCCCCTTTCCTTCCAGCACAAAAAATATGATGTAGAAATTGACGATGTGGTTCTGGCAGATATCGTGATCCAGGCTTCTACTCAACAATTCCTCTATCCGGATAAGCTCAAAGTATGACTTCTGGTTGGTCTTGTTCTCAAATTTTATCTGCTTGACGGAGGTGGGCATTGGAAATTGTGTTGACTGGTGAAACGTCATCCCGATCACACAAGTATACAGTCAAAATTTGGCGGTGTGCCAGAAACAAGGATGCACCTTAGTCGTCAGACCAACTTTCATCCGACTTCGTCAGGCTGAAAGAATTGGTCGGACGACCAGCAACGCTTTACCTGACGAGCTTTCCACCGGCTGATTATCGTCCCTTCTGCTATCCTACCGGCGCGGAGCGCCGAGCAGAAAAAACCTTGCACCTGCGTCCGCGCTAAAAAGCATCAGGCTCTCTCACAAATCAAAAATCGCCAATCAAGATTCAAGAGCACAAAGTACTGCGAAGCAATCGAGAATCTCCTTTAAAAGAGCATAACCCCACCAATCCCGAAGGAAAGGCAGGGTCGCGCTACTCTCTAATTCTTGGCGGCATGTTTATGCCATTGGTGGTGGCTATCGAGCCACTACCGTCATACGTTTGCTCAGGCGTTCCTCTCCCACCTCGAGGGTGTAGGTAAGAATACCGGTCGTGTTTTTAAGGTCGTCGGAAAGAGACAGCGTGATGGTATTGCGACCGGCCAGGCCAGCCACGGCACGCTCCGTTAGCAGTCGTCCCTGGATATCGTGCACGGTAAGGGTTACCGGACCAGACTCGGGGAGGTCAAACACAATAGTTGTCTGAGCGGCTACTGGGTTGGGGAAGTTTTGGTGGAGTAAAGTTCCACCCCCGGCATTCTCGCTGAATTGTAAACTCAAAGCAGCCGTACTACCGTCAACCAGAATAGCTTCCGGGTAGCTTAGGCGATCCGTGATGCTAAGGTAATCACTAATCATGAGATCGCGGTTAGCGCGGACGGTAAGTGATAGTACTTCCTGGCCAGCCAGGGGCTCGCTACCGTTGTAGCTAAGGGCAAGCAGGCCCTGACCGATAAAGGCATCATTGATATTTCCTGCGCCCAGCACGGCTGAATTCCAGCTTTCGATCGTCAGTCCTTCGGTGGCTTCGATGGTGCCCTGGAAGCCCGCCAGTTCTTCAGCGGAGAAGAAGATCTCGGTACTTTCGCCGGTCGTCAGCTGCTGATCAGCCGTGGATAGTGCAAGCGTGGAACGGGGGGTGGGCTCGGTGAAAACGTCACCAATTTCGATGGCGACAAAATCTGCCTCCCGGTTGTGGCCACCCAGCTGGCTAACGGTGAAGGTAGAAGGGAAGATGGAGGGGTTCCAGCCTTCTTCCAGGCCATCAAGGCTGAAGTTCCGGCGAATAAATCTCCAGGTCGGGCTGTTCTGGAAAGTATCATCCATGCCGAGAATTACGCGGCGGATGGCAACCATGTCACCGATGTCTACCCGGCCATCAGCGTTTACGTCAGCGGCCACCAGGCGGAAAGGGTTGTTTATTTCCTGAACTCCAAGGATATGGTTAGTAATCTTAAAGATATCGCTGGTTTTCACGCGGGTCAGGTTTACCTCATCGGGCATGTTGGGACGGATCATGTACTGGTGGCCTACCTCCAGTCCGTTGAAGAGGAAGCTACCATTGTTATCCGTATACATCATATCATCCATCGAGTTCGGATCACTGATGTAGACTTCGATACCGCTGAGCAGCTCGTTGTCCGGCGATGTAATGAAGCCCGCCAGGGAGCCTAACCCGCCATCATCACAAACGTTCTCGCCGAAGGCTTCAATCGATGCCACAGCATTACAGGGAGCAGCGTTGCCGTTGGCGTCAAAGATGTAGACCCGGACCATCACATCACCTTCGTCATCACAGGTAACCGTGAAGCTTTGACGTCCCGGCTGCGGTACGAAACCTGGCAAACTGGCCTCCTCTTCTTCGCGGTAGATAGAGTAGCGAATCTCCTCGCTGCCACAGTTACCGGTTACATCGACAATAAAGTCGTCAGCTTCCACGATGGCGATACCACCGCCGTCACCGTCGTTGAAAAGTTCGAAGGTCAGGCGGCCAACACAGATCGGAGACAAATCTCCGCCAGTCGTGACCGTAAAGGGTACGATGCGGCCGTCGGTATTACCACAGCCATCCAGTCCGCGGACCCGGATAGCGTGTTCCCCCGGGCGAACATCCGTCAGGTTGATCGTAAAGCGACCGGGAGAGCTTTCGTTGATTTCCGCTGCCGTTACCATGCGGCTCGTGGTGAATCCGTTGACCGATACGTAGTCAAAATCAATCTCAGCAATGCTCGTCAGGTCTTCGGGGGAACAGTCGTCCTGTAGTGTGTAGCTCATCACGAAGTCTCCACCTTCACAGCCAGCACCGGGCGTAACGTCGGCAATGACGTTAGTAATTGTTGGTGCTGTTTCATCGTATACTTTGATAAACTGGATGTAGCGGAATGCACCACGGCTACGGGAGTTGGCGTAACCGGTGTCTCCGTCATTGTCTCCATCCACCGGCGTTGAGCCGCTGAAGTTGTCGTCTCCATCCAGGTTGCGGATATCGTTGTTGTTATTGCGGTTGCCGTCCCGATCAAGGATAGCAGAATCATCCAGCGGGTTCGTGTTCCCGTTCGGGATGATGTGCAGGAAGGTGGATTCTTCGAAGTTACCGTCCTGATCCGCATCGCGGGGTACGTTGTAATAGGCGCCGATACCGTCGTACTCACACCAGTTGATGACTTCGATGGTGCGCCGGAGTTTATAGCAGGCTTCGCCGCTGGCGAAGAAAGTGTCAAGACGGGTGTTACTCACCACATTGTCACAACCAAAGGGGGTGTACATCAGGTCGTCGAAAGTGGGGATATTACCACAGGTAGTTTCCGCATCTCCGGGGAATTCAAGGGTATAGTCGCGCATACCACCGACCGTTACAATCTGTTGACAGCCGGGAGCGGATACAAATCCGCGGGCGTCCGTCACACTGAAGCTACGGGTGATAATGCCCGTGCCACAGTCATTAATGTTGGCGTTCACCGTTTGGGTGGTCACTTCATTTCCACAGTTATCGAGGCTGGTGGGTGCACCGAACATTTCGTCGAGCATACTGATGGTTCCAACGGGGTCAGCATCATAAAAAGCATTGAGATCTTCGGGCAGCATATCGTCTGCCTGGTCGCAGGTGATATTCATGGCTCCGGGAGCGATACAGAGTGGGGCGGAGTTATCCACTACGTTCAGTATTGACATTCGCTGGTTCTGGTTACCATTGGCATCCGTACCGCGCAGGATGACGGGGACGACGCCTACGTCGATACAGGTAAGGGTAATGGAAGTGCCAAAGTCACCGATTGGAAGCAAAGAGTTAGGGTTGGCAAATGCGATCTCCAGAATGAGGTCGGAACAATCGTCGTAAGAGCCACGGTCGACGTCCAGGGCCGTTACTTCGGCAAAACCACTGTTGCTCAGGGAAATATTCAGGGCGTCTTCAGCGATGATGACGGGGCCGGAACGATCTTCGATCAGGATGTCGACATCCTGAATGGCTTCGTTGCCACAGTCGTCAATGGCAATGTAACGCAGGGTGTGAGGTCCGGCGGGCAGGAAAGGCGTCAAACGATTAACGGGGTTAGGAGCATTAACATCGATGGGGCCGAGGAGATCGTCTTCCTGCCGATCAAGCAGTACAAAGGCCTGTACTGTGGAAATGGAACTACAGCCATCCGTGATTTGCAGTCCACCCATGTTGGTTGGGACGAAAGCGCCACAGTTAGGAGCGTTGGTTGTAAAGACCAATGGCCCGTCATCTGCAACTCCGTCGAAATCCAGGTCCTGTGCGGGAATCATAACGGTTGGCGGAGCGGTATCTCCTACCTTCACGACCTGAGTGAAAGTGCGCACGTTTTCAGTATCACACCAGTCAATGATGGTGAAAGTGCGGATGAACTTATAGGTACTGTTACAGGTAACGATGGCTTCGCTGTCGGAATAGGTAGAGCCCAGGTTGCCAAAAGATTCGTTGAGGTAAATGGGACCGTCAGGGCCATTCAGGAAAGGAAAATCTTCAACGGAAGGCTTAGGAAAGACACCCGCAATGATAGTTGGGTCATTACATTCGAAGTTGGCTACGGAAGCAGGAGCCAGTACATCTTCTCCGGAGGGGCGCTCCAGTAAAATATCGTAGGACACAACCGTTTGCCCGTTCAGGCGGCCGTCTCCAACACAATCAGCGCTCGCGTCCGTAGCCGTGAAGGAGCGGGTAATTACGATGTCTCCGCAATCACCGTCGCGGTTGATCACATCAGATACGGTAACGTCAACGTCTGAACAACCATCCGAAAAGCGGGGGATTTCTCCGCCAGCGATCAGGCGTAGCATGAGGTCAGAAGAGAGGGTTCCCATGATGGGCATCGTTGTCTGCCCGTCTACCATAAAAGAGCGGGAGATATTGGCCGTGAGCGTATTAATGGTCAGCTCGTCCAATTCAGTAGTGTAAAACGGGCCGTAGGCTTCGGCATTCATAAATTGAGTGGGGGGAGTAACGTCAAAAGCGTTGATCGTACCGCTGCCAAAAGTGAAGCCAAGAACACCGCTGCCGTCAGCGGGAATTATTTCGTAGCGAAAAGAACCACAGCCATCCAGGATATTACCATTTGAAGGGTCATCATCGTCAATAGAGATCGTAAAAGCAGATTCAGGCGGTACCATTCCGTCGCCGTCAATATCAGGTTCTCCGCTCAGTATATTGTTATAAATGACTTCCCGGCTGCAGTCATCGCCCAGGTTAAGATTGACAAATCTAATACTGGCAAAATTTACTTCGTAGGTTGTACTTTGTGCTGAGAGTGAGGTTGTTCCGAAGGCGAGCAGGCATACCGCTAGCCCCAGTAACTGTGTTACTTTGTACATAAAAGTGTAATTAAAATGGTCACAGCAAGCCCATTCCGTTCACTGAATCGGCTGGCTGAATTAGAGAGAATAAAACGGCAAACTTCCCCGAGAACAACCGCAACTACGGTCGACATTGGAAGCTGAAATCGCTGCTACGAATTGATGCCTTACTTTCCCTGAAGGAGGTGTTCGGCACCTTTCGTTTGCGTGATTCGGTGGCTTAAACTCTTTTAACTACAAAATGTGCACGAGAAATCGAAATTTTTTCTAAGAAATTTTCATTTCGTCCCCAAACAGGCTATCCACAAAGGCTCTTTTATTAAAGATTTGCAGGTGTTCAATGCCTTCTCCAACGCCGATATATCGGATTGGAACCTGGAAAGAATCGGTAATTCCAATGGCCACACCACCCTTCGCCGTTCCATCTAACTTAGTGAGTGCCAGTGCACTTACGTCAGTTGCTTCGGTAAAAGCCTTGGCTTGCTCAATAGCATTCTGCCCAGTCGTGGCGTCCAGCACCAGCAGGACCTGATGAGGAGCGGAGGGCAAAGCCTTCGTGATGGATCTTTTTATTTTAGAAAGTTCCTTCATCAGGTTAAATTTCGTGTGCAAACGGCCTGCGGTGTCAATTATCGCTACGTCACAGTCGTTGTCAATGGCAAATTTCGTCGTTTCGTAGGCTACTGCGGCGGGATCGGTATACATCCCTTTCGAGTAAAACTCACAACCTACCCGTTCGCTCCAGATTTTAAGCTGATCAACGGCTGCAGCACGGAATGTATCGGCTGCACCAAGTACTACTTTGTGGCCTTGTCTCTTGTACTGGTTGGCGATTTTACCGATAGTGGTCGTCTTACCCACTCCGTTGACGCCCACGACGAGGATAACGGCGGGGCCATCTCCTTCAACCGGCGGCAGCTGGTAGTCTTCAAAGTCCTGATCATTCTGTTCAGCCAATAGCTGCACGATTTCGTCACGCAGGATTTCGTGCAACTCACTCGTATTGACGTACTTCTGCTCAGCGACCCGGGCCTCAATTCTATCAATGATTTTAATGGTGGTGTCAAGACCAACATCACTGGATATCAGTACGCTCTCCAGTTCATCGAGCACCTCCTCGTCTACCTTGTCTTTGCCGGCAACTGCCCGGTTCAATTTATTGAAAAAACCGGTTTTCGTTTTTTCCATCCCCTTATCGAGGTCTTCTTTTTTCTCTTTATTGAAAAACTTCTTGAAAAAACTCATATCGCTGGCTGTATCTGATTTACGTTGAAAAGGTGTTGGCACCCCACTACGCCGTTTCGGGATAAACTTAAACCGGCCTCCGTATTTTCAGGCAGAGGGGCCGACAGCGCGCAGGTGCAAAGGGAAGCTCAGGGGCAATGTTCTGCCCTTCTTTGCTCTTCCGGCAAAGGTAACAACTCAGGAGGGGTTGGAGGTTGACCCGTGGAGCAGCTCCAGGGCAAACGCATCAAACTTCGTTTGCTACGTTTTTGATTGGCGATTGGCGATTTGCTTCGCAGTACTTCGTGCTCTCGATATTTGATTAGCTTGTATCCTTGCGTACCACGAAGTTAAGCTAGTTTGACGGCCAGAGGAGGAGCTTGTTTAGCTGGTGCTTGACACCGAAGCGAAG